>JAFLBO010000009.1 GCA_017303475.1 Chitinophagales bacterium | reverse complement strand
ATTTTTGTGAGGCGGGTGTTGAAATGTGGAAAACGCAGAGCCCCAAAACAGCCAATGAAATTGATCTGAATCGTTCTTTGACCACTCAGTGAAGACCTTAGCCAGACACACTTTTTGAGACATTACCCGCCCGGTCTTCCCATCCCCTCTGCAGGCCAGAAACCCTTACCCCACCCCCGCCACAACCATCTTTTCCCTCCTTCTGCCTCGCACGGTCTTCCCCAAATAGCATCCCGGCATCCCGCCGCCGAGCAGTCTTTTGTCCGTGAGTGGCTAAGCTAATGAACTCATCAGTCTGGCCCAGGAGTCCATCGCCAATGCCCGGCTGCCTAGGCGGGTGCGCTGGGTCAAAACCTGCCTGTTTTCAGAACCTTACGCCCCTTAAATTATCCCTATACTCAACAATATAATAAGTACAATAGCGAATATGATAATTCCGGCCACGATAATAATTGACGTGTTGCTATTATTCATGACCCAGTCGCCAAAAGAATTGGAGACTGGTGGTGGAACATGCTTGAGTACTGGGTTATGTGAATCCATCAGTGGAGGAGGGGATTCCTCTAATGCTGGTTGGAGCGTTGGCCTGTCTGGCATTGCAGGGGTGGTTTCTTCAACCAAAGGAGGGGCATTCAAAACTGCCATGACCTCAGAGTGTTCAGGTGGGTTGAGGTCTTTTGAGTCATCCTTCTCAACCACGGGCTCAGGGAGTATTTCCTGGGCCATTTCTGATTCGACTACGATAGCTGTAGCCTCAGGAATTTTATCCGGCTCAACCATTGGATCCGATTCAATTATTGCCGGCTCAAAAGACAGAGGGGAGGGAGTCCAAGTCTCCTGAACTGGAGAAGACCGTTGCACCATAGGCGTTACTGCCTCTGGTGGTCTCATGGAAAAATTGAGAATCTTTGGAGGCGCATTTTTTTCCACCAGCCACTTGGGCAATTTTTCAGGCGGAAGCATGGAATAGTTACTACTCAATTCCTGAAGTGTTGCTGAAGAATGATTTTGATCAGGCGCTTTCATGTGTATAAATAGTGCTTATGTACGCTTTAACAGTATGCATTAACCATCAACATCTGGAAATAAGCAGCAATATACCTTCACGTATGCTACTGAGTTCCTTTAACTCTATTCCCTTGTCCAATATTCCTGCGATCCTTTCTAATTTTAACTGACTAAGCCGACCGCCAAGCAAAACTACCTGGTTTCGAATATCCTCAGGAGGGCTGGTTTTCAGTATTTCGGCAAGTGCTTCTTCCGCCCGACCCTCACCAACTAATTTAATTACGGTGCCCTTCCAAACAGCCTTTTCAACGCTTGGAGGATGCAAATCCCCTGCCTTCGATGCAGCATCACTGGTAGTTATGGAATGCCCCATGTTGCCATGATTAATTCCGTAGTTGTTGACGCTATTGTTAATATTGGTTTGATTCTGATCCTTGTTTTCCATAATTCTTTATGTTATTTTATCTCCGTTGCCATGTTGCCATAATTAGCACCATAGTTATTAACGCTTTGGCCGAAAGATTGATTTCCAAAATTAATATTGGCATTATTAAACGTATTATTTACTATCTGAGCAAGTTTTTCGGTATAAAGCCCCTGTACTTTTAGCTCTTCATTAATACAGTCCGCAATATTTTTTTTTGTTGATACGAAATAAGCCTCCATATCTATGATTTCAAAAGAATTATCAATTTCTTTTGCAAGGGCGGCATAGATACTATACTCGTCACGCAGCCAACGGAAAAACCAGGTTAAAATATAAAATGGACTTGTGATGACGAAATATATAATATCCAAAAGTTTTGGCATACCGAGGAGGTATGCAAGCATGTGAATTACTACATTTTTACCAAGTACCTGGAATGTTATAAACCGACTAAAAATAGCACCTCTTGTTCCAGCAAACGAAATCTTAAGAAAGCCTCTGGAATCACTAGGGCGTTCTCTGTCAGTTGCACCAATTATAGTGACTACCTGACTGCCATTCAAGGGATTGCTACCATATGAATTAATAAAGCTATCCTGAATTCGATCTATGATTTTATATCCAAACTTTCCGCTCTCTTCTGCACTCCAATCATCTTTTACAGGAATAGGTATAGCTCTATAAAACACCTCCTCTCCATATCTAAAAAACAGGTTGTCATTTTTGAAAAATTCATTTCTTAAAAATAATCGCTTTTTCTCCGAAACAAAGGCATAAATCGTGAATCCAATACTTCCCAATATCCATAGAAGCACAACAATGGAAAGAAACGTACCGAATAGCCTGAACAGGAAAAGATAAAAAAATGGCAGGAATACAATAATGGCTATTTTAAAAGCAGCCTGCCCGATTTTAGCGAGTTTGAACATGGGTATAAAGGTTGTTTAAACATTAATAGTAGACAAATTTTTGATGTAGCCGCTGGCAAATGTAATCAACAGAGTGTTAAGCTGTTTAACTTTTGAATTTTTTTTACTATCATCTATGGCGTCCCTCCGCTAGCAGGTAAGACAGAATGCGTGGCCTGGAACATGTAAAAGGCGGTAAAACACCAGCCTTTTCCGCCCCGCCCAGCCTTCCCATTCCATAGCATCCTGGCATCCCCCCGCCGCGCTTGGGTCTTCTCCTTAAAGTCGGGTAGACCCCAATCCTGTACACCACGCCAAATCATGTAAACTTTCTTTACATAACAGGTTTATCATGAAAAAAAATGTCGACTTTTTTTTCATGATAACCGCCAGCGAACTATCTTTGTCAAATGATAAGTCCGGACCAGCCATACAATCATCTGCCCTTACTGCCTCCTCCCCGGGAAAAGTTGGAGACGATTCCGGTACTTCGGCAAGCACATAAAACGGCGGCTGCTCTTGGCGAGCTGAAAGGACTGAGCAATACTTTACCCAATCCGGATATTTTGCTCAATGCTGTCATTCTGCGAGAGGCTACCGCCAGTTCGGAAATTGAAAACATCATCACCACACAGGACCGGCTTTATCAGGCGCTCTCGCTCAAAAACGTGGAGGCTGATCCTGCTACCAAAGAGGTTCTTCGGTATAGAGAAGCACTGCTTACCGGCTATCGCTTTTTGCAGGAAAGGGGCTTTTTGAGCACAAATGCCATTTTGAAAATACAGCAGGTGCTGGAAGAAAATAGCGCCGGCTTGCGTCGGTTGCCGGGAACAGCACTCAGAAATGCTGCCACCGGAGCGGTCATATACACGCCTCCTGACGACTATGATACGATCTTGCAACTGATGAATAATCTGGAAAAGTATTGGCACGAAGACGACAACCTTTCCCCGTTCATCCGCCTGGCCGTACAACATTATCAATTTGAAAGTATTCACCCATTTTACGACGGAAATGGTCGGACGGGCCGTATCCTGAACGTACTTTTTTTGATCAGTAACGGCTTGCTTGATAAACCGGTGCTTTATCTCAGCCAATACATCATTGATCACAAAGCCGACTATTACAGGTTATTACAAGAAGTTCGAACTCATGATCGTTGGGAAGAGTGGATACTGTATATGTCCAGAACGGTGGAAGTTACGGCGCTGGAGACAATAGGGAAAATCCGTAAAATCAACGCCCTCTTTGACCAAACGGCAGAGGCTGTGAGGCTAGAAAAGCCCAAAATATACAGCAAGGATTTGCTGGAATTGCTCTTTGTACAACCTTATTGCCGCATAGAATTACTTATGGAGTCCTTAGGCATCTCTCGTCCAACGGCCTCAAGGTACCTGCATGAGTTATCAGCAATGGGTCTTCTAAGCACGAAACAAGTATGGAAGGATACCTTGTTTATCAATGATGCGCTGCTTTACCTATTGAGAAGGTAGAGGAAAACTGTCGGCTTTTTTTTCGCCGCACTCGGTCTTTCCGCCCCACCCTTTCTTCCCATCTCAATATTACCCCGGCATCAATAATTTTGCTGTATCCATTTGTTAGCTTCTTCTGTCAATTTTTTTTGAGGTTTGGAGCCTTTATAAAAAGTCACTGCAGCAGTATCTTCCTCTAAACTAAGCATTGCCCAATTATGTTTGTTGTCAAATCCAAGACCTAGCCCTAAATAATTTATCTGCATTCCTGATGATATTAACTGTGGAGGAGTTGTGCAACCTAATTTCTTTAAGAAAATAGGTTTTTTAAAATCATTATAGTGAATATCTCCAGATAAAAAGAAAACTTTCTTTCGGCCTTCCAGTAAATTACATAACCTTGTTAACTGTGCAGGATATTTTGTCCAGTTTTCGTTTCCTTCAGTCAATGTCAATCCTCCACAAATTAATGTATATGGTAATGAATGTTCTATTTTATCCTCTATGAACAAAAATTGCTCTTCACTCAGTAAGATACTATTGGCTCCTGAGTCTTCTGCATCAGTACGGTTGTCTAAGAAAATAACACGGGCAAGCGGTGTGTCGACATGATAAAATACATGAGGCATATTGGTAGTGCATTTTGTGTAATAATGAAACAATTCTCTTGAAATGTTCTTTTTTTCATTGCAAATCAAGGCTCCTTTAGAATTGTCCCAAGCAAAATCATGATCGTCCCATATTGCATAAAACCCATTTTTTTCTCTCATGGTATCTACCAGTGTTTTAAAAGAATTAACCTTTTCGAATTGATTCCTATATTTAGTATTCATTATAGCCCTAAATTTTTCTGTAGAATAATGTTTGGGCTTCCCAACAGGTTCTTTACTGAAGGGGAAATAACCGAAGTCCATATAAATGGAGTCGCCCAAAAGAAAAAGGTAATCTGGGTTTTGTGCCAAGATGTAATCCCACTCTTTTTGTTCAGGGAAGGCTTCATATCTGAAACATGAGGTAAAAGCGATTTTCATATTGTTGTAGTTTCATTAATATTATAACGGTGTGTGGTTAGGCGAAGGTGGAAGGTTTCCTGGTCTTCCCATCTCAATATTACCCCCAGCATGCTCTTAAGCTCAATGCCTGATTTGCAAAGGTTTTACCCCCAACTTACCATCGTTTTTTAAGACTTGGAGCAGATAGTTCCCTGCTGGTAAAATCCCCAATTGGAAGGTTTCTTGGGTCTGGCAATTCAGGCTTTGTGAGCGCACAAGACGACCCTGCTGATCATAAATATTGGCGTGCGTACCGCCATCACTTTTTAAGCTAATAAAGGTAGATGCCGGGTTTGGGAAAAAACTAAATCCGGCATCTGTGGGCGTATCCTGGGTCGCAATTGGTTTGTAATGATACCTGACACGTAGAAATTTAGACCAGCCTCCATTGTGCCATTTATCAGTATTGAAAAATATCAAATCGCCATCAACGTCATATTGCAGGATGTCCTGGTAATCGTTCACCCAAATTCCGTTTATTAAATTCGTCTTTATACTACAGGTTATTTTTTCATTTCCATTGTATGTATTTGATGTTTTTCCTGAGATATACCAGGTTGCCCCATTCCATGTTTCGTTTATAATATTCAAAGTATTCCCGGCGGTATTATATTCGTAATTGTATTTATAGGTGTTTTCCCAAGCATTTATATTCCACTGTTGCCAGAGTATCGAGACAGGCAAACCACCACTTAGTGGCAAATAATCATAGAAAGCGCGGTATTTATTTATCACTCCAGCGTTAAGTTCTTGGCTAATGGTTACAGTTGAGGTATAGCCGTCTGTGTTGTAGGTATATAATATTTCGTTTTTAAGGCTTTTTTCAGAAAGTAAATGACCCTGGGCATCGTATTCCCATGTCGTGACATCATCAGGCACCCAATTGCCGCCGCTCCAAGCCTCTCTTGTCTCTTTAACTCTTCGACCTTCGGCATCATAGCTATAAGTATATCGTGCATAATTCAACCAGGTAGTACCTGTCCAAACTTGGCGCTCAAGAGTAAGGCGGTGGCCGGCAGCATCATAAGAAATAGCATGTCTTCGATCGAAAAGTTTCCAATCCAGCTCTGACGGAAGAATCCGCCACTCAATTTCTTCAATGACTTGTTGGTCATTGTTGTAAACATACCAGATTGAATCATTATTTACAGCTTCTCCTGTTTCAGGCTCAAAATAGCTATAGGCATATGATGTTATTAATTTAACCGATCCATTTTGGCCAATGGCCGTGGAGATAGCCAAAAGGCTAAATAGTACCAAGATTGTAATGCGTTGTTGCACGAGGAAAAGATTTGGTTTAGCAGAATTGGAAGAACCAAATATACGTCAAATTTTTAAATAATCAACCCCCGTCCCGCCCGGTCTTCCCATCCCCATAGCATCCAGGCATCCTCCCGCCGCGCACGGGAATTACCCTGCCAGATGCTGATCTTTTGTAAAGAAGCTAGGTGTGATGGGTAGACCGACTTTTTGCCCGCCGTTGAAACAGCGGGTTACAAGATGACAGATGGGATCCGTTCTTTTTTTCCGAACTTTGAACCCTCCGCAGGGCCGGTGGGGTGGCCCAAACAGTAACCATGACAGAAAAAGAATCAACCATTTTACAGGCGTTCATAGAGGCTATGCGGCCTCCTGAACATATCCGACCCCAACTGGATATCGGCTTTTCGTATGAAAAACAGTGCATTGAGCTGTTTGAAATCCGGCCCAACTGGAGAGATAAAACGATTATTCAGCATCTTCCGTTTGCCCGGATTCGCTATTTGGGCACTCAAAATGTATGGAAATTATACTGGCATAGGGCAAACGGTAAATGGGTAAGCTATAGCCCCTACCCTGAGTCGCCGGATTTGGACCTCCTGCTGAAGGAGGTTGATGAAGACGGGTATGGGTGTTTTAAGGGGTGAGTGCTTACGCCGCCCTGCCGGTCTTCCCATCCACATAAAATCCCGGCATCCCCACGCCGCGCTCGGGTCTTTTGTGGCGGGTATTTGTAACAAATGTTTTCTTTTTTTGTTACAAAATGAATTTGATTGTAACAAATATTTACTAAATTTGTTACAAAATAAAAGTCAATGAGTATAGAAGAAAGAATATTGAAGCGTATAGAAGTCCTTCCTCTAGGAGGGTTGCTACTGCCTGCCGATTTCAGTGACCTGGGGTCATCAGAAGCGGTAAGGCTTTCTCTTTTTAGGTTAGCAAAAGAAGGTGTGATCAAGCGGGTGGCCCAAGGCATATATGTTCGCCCCAAGGAGAGCAGTTTAATAGGTAAACTGCTACCCACCGCTGAGGAAGTGGCAGAAGCCATTGCCAAGCGTGACCGGATACGCACCGTACCCACTGGCAGCTATGCATTAAACGCCCTTGGGCTGAGTACACAGGTACCCATGAATATTGTGTTGCTTACCGATGGTTCGCCCCGGGAAATAAGGGTAGGCAAACGAAAGATCAAGTTCAAGAAAACCACGCCAAAGAACCTGCTGGCCAAGGGAAAAATAAGTCGCTTGGTCATACAGGCATTGAAAGAAATCGGCAACGGCAAGGTAACCGATGTGGAAGAAAAGAGGATTGTTGACTTGCTGCGTCGAGAGGCTGAAAAAGATCTGCGCCATGACATTGCGCTGGCGCCGGTATGGATTCAGAAAGTCATGAAAAAAGCATTGAATGATGGCAAAGATTGATTGTCCGTGAGTGGCTAAGCTAATGTACGCATCAGTCTGGCCCAGGAGTCATTCACCAATGCCTGGCAGCTCACGTGGGTGCGCTGGGTCAAGACCTGTCCCGAAGAAGTCGGGAAGACCCAAGCGCGGCAGAAAGAGTCGCCCTGATGGACGATTTCCACCCCGCCCAGTATTCCCATCCCCATAGCATCCCGGCATCCTCCCGCCGCGCTCGGGTCTTCCCCCTCGCCCGCTCTTACCAATATCCATTGCACCCGGCGGAACAAAACGACTTAGCGCCTGTTATGCTGGGATTATACTGGTTTTGATGATTTGAATGATCAATAAGGATTGAAAACCAACCTCGCTCAAAACCACAACAGGTTGGCTGTAAAAAACAATACGGATGAAATACCTTCTGATTTTACTAACGCTTGCTTTATCCACTGAAACAAATATGAAAGAGGTTTACACCTTTACCACTCAAACAAAAATCAATGAATGGCGTATTGTCAACGATGGTGTGATGGGGGGGGTATCCACGAGTTCTTTGGCACTTACGGATGCTGGACATGGACAATTTTCGGGTCACGTTTCATTGGCGAATTACGGAGGATTTGCCTCGGTGCAGCTGAACAAAACGATAAAACTATCGGAACAAAAAACATGTATCGTTTTGCGGGTAAAGGGAGATGGCAAGGCGTATGAATTTCGGTTGAAAGGTGAAATCTCGCAGCCTGAGTCTTACGTGCACCCGTTTACTACTTCCGGAGAATGGGAAAACATCAAGTTACCTATAAGTGAATTCTACCCTCAGTTTCGAGGGCGAAAATTGAATAGCCCGAATTTCAACTTTAATAGCATTGAACAATTGAGTTTTTTGATTGCCAACAAGCAAGAAGAAGATTTCAAATTGTTGATTGATTGGATAGGTTTGGAGTAAGGGTATATTGGTAGTATAGCAATACCTTTTTCCGCCATGCACGGTCTTCCCACTTCAATAGCATCCTGGCATCCCACCATCGCGCTCAGGTCTCTCCCCAGAGCAACATCCGTGAGTGGCAAAACTAATGTATGCATCAATCTGGCCCAGGAGCCCATCATCAATGCCTGGCAGCTCACGTGGGTGCGCTGGGTCAAGACCCAAGCGCGGCGGAAAACGCGGCAGATATGTTCGACCTCTCCGAGGTCGCAAGAACCATCTATCATCTTTGCAGCGCATCAGCATCTATAAACGATAGCAGATGCTGATGTTTTGTAAAGAGGATAGGTGTGATTTGTGGGTCGGCTTTTGCCCGCTGTTGAAACAGCGGGTTACAAGATGATAGATGTTCGGCCCCGCCCGGTCTTCCCATCCCCATAGCATCCCGGCATCCCGCCGCCGCGCTCGGTTCTTCCTCACAATACCCTCAATCCTCTTACCACATCAACGCTTGAAGAATCACCAATTCTTACAAATCCGACATATTATTCCGAATTTGTAAAAATTGTTGCTTACATTTGTACCATGATTCCTCGTTTGCTCTCCGAAAAAATGCGCAGTCTGGCTCAGAAAATGCCGGTAATCAGCCTAACGGGTCCCAGGCAGTCAGGCAAAACAGTGCTGACACGAAGTGTATTTCCGGATTATCGATATGTCAATCTGGAACATTTGGAAATACGCCAGTTTGCCCAACAAGATCCCCTGGGGTTTATTCGTTCCCTGCCTCCGGGGGTGGTCATAGATGAGGCCCAATATGCCCCGGATATTTTTTCCTATATTCAGGTGGTGGTAGATGAAACGAGGCGGAACGGTGAATTTATCCTGACAGGATCGCAAAATTTTCAACTTTTGGCCGGCATCAGCCAAAGTCTGGCAGGAAGAGCGGCCAACCTGTACCTGCTACCTTTTTCCACAGAAGAACTTGGCGCCGCAGGACTGTCGCCACAGGATTACGAAACGCTGTTGTTCAATGGCGCTTATCCGAGGATTTACGATCAACAGGTTTCTCCAGGCGATTTTTATCCTTCTTACATTGAAAACTACGTAGAGCGCGATGTCAGGCAATTGCTGAATGTGGCTGATTTGGGTAAATTCCAGTTGTTTATCCGTTTGTGTGCATCCCGGATTGGTCAGATGTTCAATCAAAGTGCCATATCCGTTGAAGCTGGAGTAGATGCCAATACCATTAAGCGCTGGTTTTCTATTTTGGAAAGCAGTTTTATCACCTTCAAACTTCAGTCCTATTTCAAAAACTATAACAAACGGCTAACCAAAACGCCAAAGATCTATTTTTACGATACGGGCCTGGTTTGCGCTTTGCTCGGCATCCGAACCCGGGAGCAACTGGAGGGGCATTTTCTAAAGGGTCCTTTGTTTGAAAATTTCATTATTGTGGAGACCCTCAAGCAGCATTTCCATCGAGGCATCCGCCCACAATGCTATTACTGGCGTGATAATACCGGCCATGAAATTGACCTTCTGCTCGAGGATGGCGGCAAAATCATTCCGGTGGAGATTAAATCCGGGCGAACCATCCAGCCTGATTTTTTCAAAAATCTCGATTTTTTTAACGGTATTTCCGGCAATCCGACGGCTTTAGGCCATGTTATTTATGGCGGCGATGCTTTCCAAAAGCGTACGCATGCTGTGGTGGCCGGATGGAAAGAGATGCCGGTATGGAGCGAATTGCCCTGAGGTTAGTACTTGGCTCTGACGTGACCCTATGCTTTCGATGGTCGCCACATGCCGCAAGGCAGAAAGGCGCTCCGGTGCTAAGGTGCCGAACGCTCGCCATGCTCCTTTAAACTCGTCAATCTCTCCGATCAGACGGAGGAAGTCATGGGTTATTTTTAGTGTTTGGGTTTTAAATACATCCATTTTTTTATCCAATTACATCCAATTAGAAAGAAATATCCACTAATCCGCCTTGCTAAACATCAGTATTTGCCATCGTTTATCCGCCACACACAGTCTTCCTGCCCCATAGCCCCCCGGAATCCCCCCGCCGACGCGCAAAGGAATTACCCCTACTACACCTTATCCAACTTATCCCAGGGTACAACCTGGCCATACTGCCTGTTTGAAGCCGTATGGCCGCCATAAATGACCCGGCCCCGCTCGATTGGATTTCCGGTGAGGCGCGACCAATAATTCAGGCCTTTAAAATAGTCGTCATTGACCGTTTTGCCATACTTCATTTCAAAGGCGAAAATATCAAGCCCTTGCTCAAGCAGCAGATCCACTTCGTTGCCGTTGCTGTCGCGGAAAAAATACATTCTGGGTATTTCACCACGATGGTATAGCCGTTTGGCCAATTCTGCGATCACGGCGTTTTCGAAAATACTGCCTACCGCAAAATGTGTACTCAACTGCTTCGGCTCGGAGATGCCCAGCAACCAGGATACCAGGCCCGTATCCCAGAAGTAGAGTTTGGGCATTTTGATGATGCGCTTGTTGAAGTTGTTGTGATAGGGAGGCAAAAGGAAAACGACAAAGGATGCCTCCAAAACAGATAACCATGCCTTGGCCGTGTTGACGCTAATGCCCGAATCCGACGCGAGATTGGACAGGTTGAGGGTCTGTCCTGTACGACCGGCGCAAAGCCGTATAAAGCGCTCAAAATCGAGCAGACTTCCAACGTTCAACAAACTACGCACATCCCTTTCCAGGTAGGTGCGCAGGTAGTTTGGGAAAAAAATCCCGGGAGGGGTCTTTTTGTCATATAAAGCGGGATATCCGCCTTTCCACATCCATTCATCCAGCACCGCATGAGGTATTTCATGCTGACTGAAAGGCAGCAAAGTCAGGAGCCCAACGCGCCCTGCCAGCGATTGCGTGACTTTCTCCATCAACAGAAAGTTTTGTGAGCCGGAGATCAGGTATTTTAACCCGGGATTTGTATCCACCCTGGTTTGCAGATAGGAGAATAATTCAGGAGTCAATTGCGCCTCGTCAATGATGCATCCATCCGGATACTGATCCAGGAAACCTCTTGGGTCGGTCAGCGCAAAACGTCGCTGGTCAGGGTCTTCCATTGAGCTGTAGGGCAAGTCCGGAAACTGATGCCGAAGCAGGGTAGTTTTACCAGATTGCCTGGGCCCTGATAAAGAAACGATGGGGTAATACCGATGTAATTCGGTGATCTGAGTAGAAAGAGCCCGGGGGATCATTTTATGCAATTTTGATTTTCAATTGCAAATTTACATAAAATTTTAACATGATAATGACAAAAATACCCACCAGAACTAACCACTCATTTCCGCCGAATGCACATTTTGCAATTCCGCCCCGCACTGTCTTCCTTCTTCAATAACATCCCGGCATCCCCCCGCCGCGCTTGGGTCTTCCCGACTTCTTCGGGAAGACCCAAGCGCGGCGGAAAAGACAGCAAATCTTAACCAAGGAGCGTAAGTGATTTTACTGCTGTTCGAATAGCCGTTTTCACGTTATTCCAGGATACTGTTTTATCAAAAACAATCGGGTCCGGGTAATTTTCTGCATCCTCAAAATAGTTGAGGCTTTTGAGTACATGAAAGACTTCGTACTGCTTGAATTTTTGTGAAAACAGGTCCAGCATTTCCGCTAAAGAAAGGGTTTCCAATAAATAGTATATATCATAAAAATCCTTTTTACTACCTCGTTGTGTTACGGCTTTCAGTTTCATTGGCGCAATATCCCGGATTTCCAACATGCGCACCCCTTCGTCGATAATGGGAGGAAACAGTATAGGATAACTCATTTTAACAAAATCTACCTTAATAGTATTGATATTGGTAATGAGCATATTAGCACCTTCAGTTTCAATCAACACCTCAAAAGAGGTTTCAAGCTTATCTAATAATCCGATTTTGTCAATGGGGTGTTGCGTGAAAAGGTCAAGATCAACAGAAATGCGATGCCCTAACTGCAATGCCAGAGCAGTACCACCCACTAAATAAAAATGCTCTAATTCCGGCATGGACATGAGGTCTTTCAATAGTCCCAATGTTCCGGGTTCGACTGTGCGAGTTTGTAACATCTGAATGCTGATTCCGGGGTGTCAAAAATGGTGCTGCAAAAAGCAAGGGTAGCTTTGTCCAGCCATCGGGCGTTAAGCATGGTTTCTTTTACCACTTCTTTGCCATAAAAATGCAGTAAAGCTCTAAATTCATCCAAGTGCCCACGGGTCACAATGCGTTCAATAACAGCCGCTTTGTGCTTTTGTAAATCTATGGTTTTTATGTCTGTATCCCAAAAGAGTGCGGGTCGGAGTTGGAGCGTCATAGTGGACAAAGTTACGGATTATCGCTGAGTACTCACATAGATTAATGCACATTCCCCCACACAATCTCCGCCCTAACAGACGATTCCGGTATGCCCCAGGCTGTCACCAAAGCGGCTACTTCAGGGCGCAGCTCCTGCGTTAGCTTGTGCAGGATACGCCGGATGGTTTTGGTTACCGAGCCTTCTAAATAGCCTGTTTCCAGGTACCAGCCTTTGGCCTGATCGATGGTGTGGAGCGCATAGTAACGCCTGATTTTTTCGAGCATGATGCGCTCCGGACTCTCGGGTAGTTGCTGGATGGTCTTGCCCATTTCACGCCAAACCAATCGCTCGGTGTAGGCTTCTGCCAAGGCTATCATGTGCATCTGGCATTGCAAAAAGGCATCGTAGGCGCTGAGCCGCTTTTTGAGATAATCGCGCATGCGATCTGATATGCTGATGAGCATTTTCTTTTCCCGGTAGCGCAGTGCTTCCCCGTGGAAATCATCGCTCAGCAGCTGTTCGAGCGAAGTATTGGAAGCAAAGGGCGACATTTCAGCCCAGGTATTGCTGATTTTACTGCCTAAATACCGCATCACGGCTCCAAATCCATCGTCGTGGAAGGACTGCCTGAATTCTGTCAACAATCCCTTGGCCACCAACTGCAGCAGTACCGTATTGTCGCCCTCAAACGTGGTAAATATATCCGAATCCGCTTTCAAATCGCCAATTCGATTTTCTGTCAAATACCCCTTTCCCCCGCAGGCTTCCCGACAGGTCTGTATGCTATGCGTGGCATGCCAGGTAGCCATGGCTTTCAGGCCGGCTGCTTTGGTTTCTATCTTGCGCATGTCGTCCTCGGTGGCTACCGCATACTGTTCCCCCAGGTTGGTGAGCGCCATCTGGTAGGCATACGACTTGACCAACAAAGGGATCAAGCGGTGCTGGTGCGTTGGATAATCCATCAGGATAGTCTCCGGCTCGCCGTCGCGGGGTGAGAACTGGCGACGTTTAAGCCCATACTGGATGGCTATATGGAGGGCCGTTTTGGCGGCACTCACCGCACCGAGCCCTACACATAAACGTCCACCCACCAGGGCGCCCAACATGGTGAAGAAGCGCTTATTGGGGTTTTTGATAGGGCTGGAGTACTGCCCGGCGTCGTCTACATCCCCATAACGATTCAGCAGGTTTTCTCGCGGAACCACCACATGGTCAAACCAAATACGCCCATTATCCACGCCATTGAGGCCCATTTTATAGCCACAATCGGCCACCCTGATGCCGGGTAGCACTTGTCCGGAGGCATCGCGGTAGGGCACCAAAAGGGCATGGATGCCGTGTTGCTCGCCATTGACCACCAGTTGGGCAAATACAACGGCCATGGACCCGTGCAAGGCATTTCCGATGTATTCTTTGCCGGCGCCTTCATGCGGGGTATGGATGGTGAACGTACGGGTGTCGGGGTTGTAGGTAGCCGTTGTTTCGAGGTCTTTTACATTGGAACCATGTCCCGTTTCAGTCATGGCAAAACAACCCAGCAGCTCTGTGGCGCCTATCCGGGGTAGATACAGGCGGTGGTGCTCATCGGTGCCGAGTCGGGCAATAGCCCCGCCAAAAAGTCCAAACTGTACGCCAAACTTAACCGTAAGGCTCAGATCGTGGCTCGCCAATACCGAAAACACGGCGGCGTATTCGCCCATATCATTTTGGCCGCCATAGGCTTTTGGGTAGGCCAATGCGCCAAGTCCCTGTTGCGCCAGGGCGCGGGTCATGGTTAAGATGCGGCTGCGGTGCTCCTCCTTATCGCGGATAGTGCCTGTCCAAAAAAACGGATCTTTAAGCAGCGACCGTGTCTTGTTGAGCATGGCAGCGCGTTTGCCATCCAGGATGGCCTGCAAACGGGCGGGATCAAAAGTGGCAGATTTGGGTGCTGATTGAATGTGCCCTGCATCCAGCTGATGCAGAATCATATCCAGGTTTTCCTGGGTATAAATGCCCAATTCCTGTTCAATGGCTGTCAATGCTTTGAGTACGGCCGCATCATTGTCGCCGATATGGCCACCCGCCTTTGCGATGTCAAGCCCCAACTGTGCGATCGTTTGCTTTCGATCAGCAGGGAGTTTGTGGGCCTCCGCGCGTAACACCTGAAGCCATTCTTTAAAAACGGCCTCCGAGGGCGGATTGCGGGGATCCGTATGCCGGATCAGGTAGGCTTTATCGGATTCCGTCAGGAAATCCATCGTTTCGAGTCGCCCGTGTATGGCTTCCATCTCGGTGGGACTGAGGACACTATCGCTCCAACCCACATAAAACAGAGGTAGAAGGCTCAATACACCAGGCGAAAATGTTTGTGATGAATCCATAAACGGGCGTTTTAGGAGATAGAAACCAAGTATAGTGGGGAATGGTTTTAGTTTTTTGAAATTCTGCCTCGCACGGGTCTTTCCCCAATAGTCCTCTGGCATCCTGGCAGCAAATATCTCTCTTTTGAATGTTCGACCTCTACGAGGTCGCAAGAACTTGCCTATTGATCACTGTGCTACAAAGGTTGGACCTCTACGAGGTCTTTTCGCTTCTGCATGGACATCCCGTACAATGCCCAAGCAAAACACCCATCACATCCAGCATCTTGTAACCTGCTCGTTTCAACGAGTGGTCGGGAATACCCCACCCATCACATCTATCATCTTTGCAGCGCATCAGCATTTATGAACGATGGCAGATGCTGATGTTTTGTAAAGATGATAGATGTGGTGGGTAGGCAGGCTTGGGCCCAAGACGGTCTTCCCATCTCAATAGCGCCGCCTTGCTGCGCTCGACAAAAGAGGATCACCTATGATTATGACCTAATTAGCGGAAAGGTTAATTATGTTTTTTACCAAAAAGACTCTGTGGATCAATTTATCCACCATTATGTTTATGATGCAGACAACCGCATTCAGTTTGTAGAAACCAGCCGTGATAGTTTGTTCTGGGAACGCGATGCCAACTATGAATACTATTTGCATGGACCTATGGGGCGTACGGAAATCGGTGAACGAAGGGTTCAGGGGCTTGATTATGCCTATACATTACAGGGGTGGCTGAAAGGGGTCAATGCCTCAGCCCTCAGTTTGTCCTCACCCGGAACTGCCGATTTTACCACTCGTGATATGGGAAGAGATGGCAAAAGCGGCAACACTGGAGATTTTGCCCGGAATAAAATGGTGGGTAGAGATGCCATGGCCTTTACCCTTGGTTACTATTATGGCGATTATCGTATGGTGAGCACCACTTCAGGTGATGCGTTTGAGATGAAATATGCCAATAATGCGGATTTTCATCTCGCATCCTCCAGTTTATATAATGGCAACATACGTCATGCGGTATACACTATCGCCCAGCTGAATGTCATATCCTATGCCCGACCGGAAGGGTATACCTACAAGTATGATCAGTTGAATCGTTTAATTGGTCAGCGCACCAGAATCAACTACGATTTAAGTGGTTACGCATGGAGTACAACTGCCGCTGAGCTGGAACGATTCAGAGAAGATGTGGCCTATGATCCCAATGGAAACATCCTCAAATATTTGCGCAATGGCCACAGGTCATCCCAGTATCTGATGGATAGCTTGACGTATCATTACCAGGCAAATACCAATAAACTTAACTACATAGACGACAAGCAAACTGGCGCATTGAGTGTATACAAAGGAGACCTGAAAGACCAGGCGCCCAATAACTATGCATACGATGCCATTGGAAATCTGATACAGGACACCCGCGATAGCATTACCAGTATCACCTGGACTAATGCGCAAAAGATAGATTCCATTGCTAAAACAGACCGAAGTATCTGGTTTGGCTATGATGCTATGCAAAATCGTGTTGTGAAGCACAGCAAAGCCAATAGCAGTGATCAGGAAAAACGAACCTATTACATCCGCGATGCTCAGGGTAACATCATGGCGACCTACCAGGCATACGTAACCAATGATGACGGAGTCATTACCTGGGATTCCGTGCGCCTGGGCGAACAACATATCTACGGCTCTACACGGGTAGGGATGACACTGCCCAATGTACAGCTATATCCGCTCTTGCAGGATACCAATATTATCCCTATATTTGCAGGAGCCAAGCGCTACGAACTGACTAACCATCTGGGTAATGTGCTGGTGGTGTTGAGCGATCGCAAGCATGGTAAAGCAGCAAGCGGCTCGGATATTCAGTGGTTTGATGCAGATGTATTGGCTTCTCAGCAATATTATCCCTTTGGGATGCTGATGCCTGATACCAGCAACGTTACCTTGCGCAGACAATACCGGGTAGGAGGGTATGATCATCGTTTTGGGTTTAATGGACAAGAGAAAGATAATGAAATTAAAGGACAAGATAATAACGTGAATTTTATGTATAGAATGCACGATCCACGGATAGGTAGGTTTTTAAGTGTTGACCCAATGGTCAAATCCTTCCCATGGAATAGCTCCTATGCCTATGCAGAGAACAGACCTATTGATGGTCGAGATCTTGAAGGCAGAGAGTGGGATCAAGCAACCGATGACCAAGGGAATACTCATGTAAGCGTGAATACAAGTATTAGTATTGATAAAGAATTAGGGCTAACAAAAGAACAAATTTTAGAGTTTCAAACATCTATTAATGAGCAACTTAATAATACTTTACAAATTTCTTCGGGGGGAATGTTTTCAGGCTCTGTTTCATTCAATGCTGGTGATGGGAATGGTCGATTAGTTCCGGAAGTATATATATATGGAAAAAAATATACAGGAGGGCCTGATGACCTAATGGTTTCTGGGTTAAATGGATTTGGCCAAGCAGGAGTTAATTTGTATAATAAGGATGGCTCTTTAAAAACTCCAACAGAAGCGGCATTAGTTGTAGTTCACGAATTGCTACATACGCTTCGTTTTGAACACCCATTTGATAAGACACAAGGAGCTGATACGGAATTAATCCATGTTGCTGACAAGAACTACCAAAGTACTCCATTAACAGATCCAAATATTTTATTCAATATAATGAATTATTCCATGATTTATATAGATGGGAAAAATGCTGGCAATGCCCCATTAAATCTAATGACAAAGGACCAGTTAAAAATGATGCAAAATGAAATAAATATGCAGAAGCACGGTTATGGAGTTAGCCCAAAATTTGATCCAGATGCAAGCTCTGAAGAAAGACGTAACCTATATAACAAATTTTATCAGGATTATTGGTTTGATACTCCTGGTCAGGTTGTTCAAAAGAAATAAAAACATGAAACAAATATTAGCTATTTCATTGTTAAGTCTCATACATGCCTGTGCATCAGGAAGTAAATCCAAATCTACACATGTAGATTGCTTTTTGGAATATGACTCTTTGAGCAATCAAAGCGTTTACGTTTACGTCGATAAAATGCCTGAATATGAAGGGGGAGGTATGGCATTATTGCAGTTTTTTATAGAAAACTTTGAATACCCGAAACAAGAACAATTTCAAGCAACTTTTTTAATAGAATTTATTGTTGATAAAAAAGGAAAGGTAACAGCTCCTCGAATAAAAGGCAAAGATATGTCCATGTTGTCCGAAGCAGAAAAAAAAATTTTGAAGGTGTTAGAAAAAACACCTAAATGGAATGCTGGAAGTTGCAACGGAGAAAAAGTACCTGTAAAAATGTTCCTTCCTTTAAAATTTTAAATCAGGTGAGGACAGGGCAACCGCATAAAAATTTGACTTGATGTTTTTATACCCTCAGCGTTGTATTGACTTGCCTTCATCATAAAATCTAAATTCAATGAAAAAGGTTGTTTTTCTGGGCATATTTACCTTGTTTTCTTTCTTTTTATTTTCTCAGTCTCCTCAAACTATTGAAGTTACGGATATTGACGGATTCCAGTATCTTTCTTATCAATCTATTAATGACTCAATTTGGGGAATTCGATATTATTCAAGAGATAAAAATGAGGTGGTTCATGTATGTAAAATAAAGGGTAGTGGTGATATTGCTAATTATAAAAAGATAGAATTCGAGCTATCTAGCTTACTAAACACACAAATTCCTAAAATAAAATGCGGCATAAGAAAAATAAAGATAGGTTTTGTCTTTTCTAATGTACTATATGATGAAATTAGAATAATAAGCAGTGATTACCAAATCAATAATATAAAAAAATTTAAAAAAAATCAATAAAATTATTAATAAAATGTCGATTGAAGAATCTAACTGCTTTACTCTTTTTGAGATAGTTATATACGTTGTAGGAAATTGTACTTTAGTTATTGAAAGAGTGCCGTTAGAGTATAAAAATCGTTGAGATTATTTAAGTGTTTTTTTTCTATTACATGAGTATTTAGGTAATAATTTTAATAAGTTGATCTATGTACCAATGAAAAATTAACATTGATGATCTGTTAAATTTTTAACATAATATCCTTTTTAACAACTTACAATGCAACAATTCATCACTCTCTTTTTTCTTTCCCTTCTGGCGTTCCCTTCCCACGCCCAGCAATGGGAACCATTTAGTTCTCCCACTGAACCATTTTTTCAGCAAAAGCTGCGAAATATTCAGCAAAATCTGTTTGTTTCGTATCAAGATGGTGTTTACCGGAGTTTAGACGGGGGGAGTCACTGGGAAAAATCATTTAATAACATCCCGGTGGACATCCAGGATCCTGTTTTGCTGGAAGTAAATCAGGATAAAAGCCGGGTATATTTTGCCCGAACTACGGATACATCCGGATATTTTGGACTGTATACCAGCAGCAATTTAGGTAACACCTGGTCCTACATTGGCAGCAGTTCTCTTGGAAAGCTGGCCTTTATTGGTGATACCATTTACTCCGTTTGGCATCACCAAACACCGAACTGGTTGTTGAGTAAAAAGTTGAACGCTGGAGGATGGGAACTTATATCTTCATTTCCGCACGATACGGCAGGAATAGTGCGCACCTATGCCGCTGAAGGCGAGCATTTGTGGGTGCTGGCGGGTAAAGGCCTCTATCATTCTTCTGATGCCGGGTATCATTGGGAATTGAATCTACCCTTGAATAATCTTCCACCATTGACGGGCAACCCGGGTAAAACGGTGTTCGTGGAAGCATTGCACGAAGAAGTGGTTCAGCTGAATGAATATGCCGCAAAAATCTATTACTCTAAAGATCATGGCGCCAGTTGGGAAGAAATTCCCTGGGCTTACAGAAACCTTATGCCCTACATGGTCTTCCCATCTCAATAGCGCCGCCTTGCTCGGGAAGGCCCAAGCGTGGCAAATCCATAAAAGGATTTACTACCGTTTTTCCCTCATTGAATATTAGATATTTTTTACTTTTGAGCATACTTCCAATACCTTTGTAAACCATAAAATATTCACCATTAACTACTTACAAAAGATGCACAAACTCGCCTTCTTTATGACCTACGCCGCTTCCCGCTTCCATTCCGGTGTGAAAACGGGGCGCAAAATTGGACTTCACTTTCTTTTCCTGGCACATCTTGCTTCGGCACAATCGCTGTTTGTAGACACCGTACAATATGCCCCCGCTGATATTGTGATGGATTTTTTCAACGGCACTTGTGTGGATGTTACTTCGGTTCAGTTCTCAGGTCAACCCAAACAGCTGGCCTTTTTTGAAGGTTCTCAGAGCGGATTGGGGCTAAATGCCGGAATCCTGTTTGCCACCGGTGAAGCAAAGGTTGCGGTAGGCCCCAACAACAATGATGGCGCTACGGCTGGCTTTGGTATCAGCACGCCCGACTCCTTGCTGGAATCCATCACCTTCGGTGCACTGTTTGATCGGTCTATGCTCCACCTGAGCATCGTACCACACACCGACTCCATTGGTTTTAAGTATATTTTTGCGTCGGAGGAGTATTGTGAATATGTCAATACCCAATTCAACGATGCTTTTGGGTTTTGGATTAAAGGCCCTGGGGCTTCCAACCCCGACGGCTCGCCGCGCAACATCGCTTTGGTGCCAGGGACCAATATTCCCGTCACCATTAACAATGTGAATTACCTGAGCAATGCTGCTTATTATGTGAACAACACGCCTGCCACGGGAAACCTCTGCGGGCAATTCCCAACTCCGCCAACACAAGCCATGGACGCCGTGCAATATGATGGCTTCCTGTCGGTACTTACCGCGAACGCCGTGGTTGTACCTGAAGAAACCTACGAGGTGTGGATCGGTATCGCTGATGTGGGTGATGGGGTATGGGATTCCGGTATTTTCTTAAGCGTGGAAAGCCTTTGCGGCGACAGTCTGCTCAGTCCGGTAGCCGGATTCAATACCAATGTAGACGGAACAACCGTTGGCTTTGACAACACCACCAAATACGCCACGGCCTGGAACTGGGACTTCGGCGATGGCAATACCTCTACAGAACGTTATCCCACACATACTTATACCAACCTCAACCAGTCTTACACGGTGCGCTTGATTGGTACGAACTGGTGTTGCGCTGATACCACCTACCTGACCGTGGGCGCTTCAGCCACAAACGAGCAGGAGGCGCCTAAACTGAATATCTACCCCACCCAATTCAGTGACGAATTAGTCATTGACCCCGCAGACGCAAGCTTGGCGGGAGAAATGGTGCTGACCGATATTACCGGTCAGGCTATTTTGCGGCGTTCCTTTTCCGGACGAACGGTGTTGCGTACCGAGACCTTGCCGAAAGGGATTTACCTGTTGAATGTCCATGTTTCAGGCAAAAAATCAATCACGCAAAAACTTATAAAATAGGTTTTTTTCCACCCCACTCAATCTTTCCACTCAACAGTACCTCACCATAAAAAAGTGCCTGACAGTTGATATTACAACTACCAGGCACAACCTTTTGGCAAGTTAATCGGTTTTTTTACTTCATTACGGTCAAAATCTTAGTGACCGCTTCCTTGTCGGTAGTTACTCGTACAAAATATTCGCCGGTGGCGAAATCATTCAGTCGAACGGTGATCAAATCCTGGGTTTGCGCGTCCAGTTGTCTGGTTACTACCAGGCGTCCAAGTTTGTCGGAAATGGTCAGGGTAGCTTCGGAATTGTCCAGACCTTTCAATTGAATATAGGCTTCCTGAATCGCTGGATTGGGGAATACCTCCACACTTAGTTGTTGCGCAACAGATGGTTTAGCGTCCCGCTCTCCTGCGCAGGAGGCACATGGCCCAAGGAAATCATCTTCATGATTGTTCAGGTGTCCCTGCACGGCATTAGGACTGATGCAGATGGTATTGCCATTATGGCAAAGCAAAACTTTGTTGCCATTATTGCCGCAAACCCAGCTCTCCGGAATGGCATTGAAACCCGGGAACGCATTGGCATCACAAGGACCACTGTCGTCACCACCAGGGCAGTGGTCACAATCGTCAGCAACCCCATCGCAATCGCTGTCGCCACTAGCCACCAATGGATTGCTGTCGTTTTCATCCAGACATCCATCGTTGTCATCATCCGGGTCAATACAGTCTGCCATTTCGTCGCCGTCTGTGTTCACAAAGCCCTCATCCACGGTTTCATCGAGGTCATTGTCAAGGCCATCACAGATTTCACAGGTAGAAGCGGCATTCAGCGGATTGGAGCCGCAGTCTGTTTCATCCAGGTCAGTGATGCCATCATTGTCGTCATCTGGGTCAACGCAGTCGGGCATATTATCGCCATCTGTATCTGTTTCAGGTGCTCCGCAGCCGCATGCTCCCGGTTCAATTTTGTTTGGGTCGTTGGGGCATCCATCCACCAGGAGGGAACTGAGGTTATTATTGCCAAAACCCAAATTTGAAATGGAAGAACCCGGGCCATAACTGAAATTACTTCCCTGAAAAGAGTTTACCCAAATCTTCACGGAAACATTGCTGCCTGCTTTAAGGGAACCAGCCCAGTCATTGGGCATTCCTGCGAGTGTAGGGGATTCGTATGAACCCGCAGGCACTGTAACGCAACCGCCCTGATAATTTGGATGATCGTAAAAAGACACTTCGTCCGGACCCGGTACGCAGTTTTTGTTCATCACCCAAAGTGCGTCAACGTTGTTGTTTACAGTAGTTCCACCGCAAAATTGGCCCTGAGGCCAGCCGTCATTGGAAAAATCGGCATCGTTCGCCTCATAGGCCCGAAAACCATTGGAGAACGATCCACCAAAGTCCACGCAACTGTGTAAAATCGCTACAACACCCGACCCAACCTTGATGCTGGAGGCCGTATTATTCGGGAAGCCCAGCGCTGAAATATCGGGATAAGTACCCACGGTAACCGTAACGGATTGACCGCCATAATTGGCATCTGCATAAAGAATGATTTCGCCTGCACCCTGGGCATGAACTGAAACATTGGCTGAAAATATGGCTATCATACCTGTAATTAACAGGAAAATTTTGCTCTTTTTCATGTTGATAAATTAGACTTTCGGAGAAAGTCAATTAACGGTTATTGCCTACTCTTTACCGTTTTTGGCAACCCGGGGCTGTCCATACAGCCATTGGTAATACACTTGTTTACAAGCTTTAATCTGTCTTCTCCACCAGTTCCCACAGTTCCTGACCAATGATTTCGCGGAGTGCAATTTGCTTGCTGCGAAACGCTGCATAATCTTCCTTCGGGAATACTTTTTTAAACTCGGCGGAAACATCCGTTAACCCGCTGGAAAAGGCCAATGCCTCGTCCAGATTTTTGAAATAGAAGGTTACCAAAAAATCGTAATCGCCGTCAACATTGGTAGCAATGGCGCGTTTCAGCACGTTCCAGCTTTTGAATTTGCCTGCTTTTACGGCTTCTTCCATCACCGGCTTCAGTGATTCCAGGATTTTCTCATAGGCCTCCATGTTGGCATCAGACACCTTGATTTTGGACCTCAGAACATAGTCGCCTACAGCCGCCGAAACGGTGGCATCACCCACCCCGAACCTTGGGTCGAAAATATCCCTGGCAACGATGGTTCTTATGGTATTCAAGGCCCCGATAGACGTGGAGATTTCTTTTGCCGTCAATCCATGTACCGGTTCGTCCCAAGCCGACAAATCTTTCCGGGCCTGCATTTCCTTGCCACTCGGGAACAATTCGAGAATGGCATAATCAAAATCCAAATTGCCCTTGATGGGGTACACCCTTCTGTATAATCCCCAAAAACTAAGCGCTTTTGACGCTTTGCGACCATCGTTCAGCATCTTGAATATCTTGTTGGCATTCAGGTAATTCTCGTTCATGCCGGGCGTAACCTTAATATAGGTAGCTTCCAGAAAATTAGAACTGGAGGTTTGAGCGTGCGAAGCCACAGTTATGAAAGTAGCAATCACTATTGTTGCCAATAACATGAAATTTTTGATTGTTTTCATTTCGAAAAAATTGAAACATGATGCCTACTCTGTTCGGTTTTCGGCTTTCCCGTTTGGTTGTTTGAAGCCCTTAGCGCTAGTCTTTCGGGTACTTGCGTTTTACCCAGCAATTGATGATTTCGAGTTCGGCTGCAGTGAGTTCGGTTGGCCTGCCCTCAGGTATGAAATTGGCTGCAGGCGGCATATTCTTCAACTCGAGCACCCGCTCGGTAAACTTGCCGCTGTTCAGGTTTTCGAGCAAGCCTTCATAGGCGGTATAGTCCTTGGAACTTTGCGGAACAAAGGCCGATGCCGAACTTCCGCTATGGCAGCCACTGTATGCGCAGCTATTATCAAGGATGGCTTTGACCTCATTGGAATACGTTGCTTCGCAGGAGTCGTCTTCATTTTTGCAGGCAAAAACAGCCATAGCAAACATGGGAAGGAGCAGGAAAAAGGATAGTTTTCTCATGATGTTTAATTTAAGTTTTCGGATGTGTTGTTGACAGGAATTTTTCCATCCATTTGACACCACAAAGTTCTGGGCCCGGGGTTCCGCGAGTGCAGTAGAAATCCATCCAGTTTTATGATTTTTCAGAATTTGAGTAGTAAAAAACCGTCATCAGTAGTAAAAATCCCGCATTTTGACCCTTGTCAGGAAAAAAATGGCCCATTGAGTTTGGCCTCAATTGATCTGGCCATACATTTACTAAATGAATATTTTCCAACGGAAATCATGGCGCCAGGCGCTTACTGTTTGTGTGGTAAGCCTGGCATCCTTTGGGCAGATGTATGGACAGTATGTTTACCAGCGACTAACCGCCACTGAGGGGCTGTCGCAAGGTTTTGTCAACGACATATTGCAGGACAGGGACGGGTTTATGTGGTTTGCTACCAAAGACGGTCTCAACCGTTACGATGGGTACCAGTTTAAGGTCTACACCCATGATAGTTACGACCCCAGCTCCATCGGCAGCAATGCCATAAACCACATCTTTGAAGACAGTAAAGGCAGACTTTGGATCTCCACCGACAATAATGGTATCAGCATTTATAACAAGGCAAAAGATGCTTTCAAGCACATTACCCACGACACTAAAGATGCCAACAGCCTATCCGGGAATAAAATCGCAAGTCCTGTTGTAGAACTGCCGGATGGCCGGTTTTTGGTGTATGCCCAGGAAAGAAAAATCAATGTCATTACGCTTCCGGACAACTTTTTTGAAACAGACGAACCTGTGCTTGTCCAAAAAGTAAACCTGCCCGGGCCGGAGGAGGTGAAGTTGATGTATGTAGACAAAAAAGGCCGTACCTGGGTGATTCATGGTTCAAATTTGTATGCGTTTTCGCCAGATAATATGACCCTTGAGTACAAAAGAGCGCAAGCAGATTTTAGTCAGGTGCTTTTATACGAAGATGGCAGCCTGCTATCCAATGGTCAACCCTTTAGCCTGTGGGAAGGCACTGACAATTTCCCGATTTTTACAAGCCCTATTCATGAGGAGCATGGCACTGCTTTTCTCAAGGAAGACAATGGAAAATTGTGGGTGGGAGTACGCAATCTGGAATTGTTGCAGGTGTACAATATTGCTGAGTGGAGTAAAAACAATCCGCTTGACCCTGTAAAAAGCAGGATTTTTGAAGAAAAAGGAGTCACGCCGGTCAAGATGCGGAAAGACCGCTCCGGGCTGCTATGGCTTGGCACCAATGGCTATGGACTTCGTAAGTATACCTTTGAATCAGAAAAATTTAATCATTATGCAAATGGATTGAGTATTCGAAAAATCATACCTTTTCAAAATGGGGACATGTACATAAGAAGTTGGGGTGAGGTTAAAAAAATGAATAAAAAAGGAGAGGAAATCACGACGGATTTTGATCGCAGTCTGTTCAAAAAGCAGGATTTCATGGTAGCCCGGGATCAAACAATCTGGATATTGCATAGAAAAGAATTAAGACCTTTTGTACATAATTTAGACCTTATTGAAAACTACAACCCAATAACCAAAACAAGTAAACAATATGCCGCTAATTTAAATATCCAATATGAACAATTGGAACCCATTGTAGAAGACCGGCAGGGACATATTTGGGTATGTGGCATAAATGGAGATTTTATGGTTTTGGATCCGGCATCGGGAACATCGAAAAGTTTTACGATCAACACCGATACCTCAAACCCGATGTTGCAAAATGCCGGAATGACGGCCTTTTACGAAGATGAAAAGGGCGTGATCTGGATAGGAACAGCAGAAGGTTTTGTAAAAGTTATTTATGACGCAAGTCGTGATGCACAACCCCATATAACCTGGTACAGAAGCAATCCAAAGGATAAAAACTCTTTGAGTTTTGACCACGTATCCTGCTTTTTGGATGATCCGCTCGACAAGAATATATTGTGGATAGCCACAAAAGGGGGAGGGCTTAACCAATTTAATAAAACGACCTCCCAATTTACACACATTACAACAAAAGAGGGCTTGTGCAACAACGTAGTATATGGCATCCTGAATGATGAAAACAACCATATCTGGGGCAGCACCAATAATGGTATTTTCTGTTTGCTAGCGGATAAAAACAGGGAAAAAAATGTGTGGGAATTCAGGCATTTTACAGAAGCTTCCGGCTTACAATCCAGTGAGTTCAACACAGGCGCCTACACCAAACTGGCCGATGGCCGACTGGCTTTTGGAGGCATCAACGGATTGAATATATTTGATCCGAAAGAAATCCTGGTAGACACCTTCAGTCCGAATATCTTTATCACAAAACTATTGGTGGGAAACAAGGAAGTTGCCCCAAACGACGCTTTTGGCATCCTCAATCAGTCTATTCCATATACGCAGTCTATATCCCTCGATCACACGCAGAATATATTTACCCTTGAATTTTCTTCCTTAGACTTCAGGGCATCTGACCAGAATAAATACCGGTATCAAATGGTCGGCATCGACAAAGACTGGGTGGAGAGTGGACACAGGCGCAGCGTGAGCTACTCCCATTTGCCCTCCGGCACGTATACTTTTAAGGTACAGGGCAGCAATAGTCTGGGTATTTGGAGCGATAAAACAGCTACCCTGCGTATTACCATCATGCCGCCATGGTGGCGAAGCTGGTGGGCCCTTATGGTGTATGTATTGGTTGCGGCAGGCGTAATCCGTGCGGTTTTTATGTATAGATTAAAACAAAACAAGATAGAAACACAGCTGCTTTTTGAACAGAACGAAGCCAAACGTATCAAAGAACTGGACACTGCCAGAACACGCCTTTATACCAACATTACGCATGAATTTCGTACGCCACTCACCATCATCCTGGGTATGGCACAGCAGGCCAAAAACGCACCGCAGACATACTATGAGAGCGCGCTGGATATGATTATTCGCAATGGCAAAAACCTGCTGAATCTCGTCAATGAATTGCTTGATCTTTCAAAGGTTGAAGCCGGAAAAATGGAATTAAACCTCATACAGGGCGACGTTATACTCTTTGTACGCTACATCGTAGAGTCCTTTAATTCGATGGCCGAAAGCCAGGGCAAGCAATTGCATTATCTGTCATCACTGGATACGTTTTACACCGTTTATGATGCAGAAAAATTGCGCCAGATTATCTCCAACCTCATTTCCAATGCGCTAAAATTCAGTCTGGAGAAAGGCAATGTTTATATCAGCATTTCTTCGCAGCCACTCCCCAACGATCCGGCTGTGCAACAGTTGATTATAAAGGTTAAGGATACGGGCATAGGCATTCCGGAAAGCGATATAATCCATATTTTCGACCGTTTTTATCAGGCAGACAACAGTCATTCCCGCCATGCTGAAGGCACCGGTATCGGACTGGCGCTGACCAAAGAACTCATTTTACTGATGAACGGCAGCATAGAGGTCAAAAGTCCTCCCGTTGGCGCTAAAGTAGGGACAGAATTTACGGTCACCCTGCCCATGCAGCAAAATGCTGGTTCACTTGAAAACATCGCAAAACAGGTCATCTATGAGGATGAACATTCTTCCCTGCCTAAACATTCCCCTGCTGCGCCGAATGCTGTCATTCAGCGAACTGCTTCTTCAACATCCGAACTTATCCTGCTCGTTGAAGACAACAGCGATGTAGTGGCCTATACTGCCGGTTGTCTTCCGGACTATCGGCTGGCGGTAGCCAAAGACGGACGTGAAGGATATGATATTGCCTGCGAGCTGGTGCCAGATCTGATCATCACCGACGTGATGATGCCCTATGTTGATGGCTATGCCTTGACACGCCTCTTGCGGGCAGACGAACGCACCAGTCATATACCCATCATCATGCTCACAGCCAAAGCCGATATTGAGAGTAAACTAGAAGGAATTGAACATGGCGTTGATGCTTATCTGGAAAAACCTTTTTACCGGGAGGAATTGCTGCTGCGAATCAAAAAACTATTGGAACAGCGCAAATTATTGCAAAAAGCGTATATTAAAATGGCCGGCTTTAACTATCCGTCATCGTCTGAGACAATAGACGGACAGATAGCCGCGCCGCCAGTTGAGGTTCCGGTAAAAGAAAATGAATTTGTCAAAAAAGTGCGGCAGGAGATAGAAAACAACCTAAGCGACGAATACTTTGGGGTGGAGGAACTGTCCAAAAAAATCTTGTTAAGTCAGTCGCAGCTACACCGCAAACTAACGGCGGTTACCGGCCATTCCCCCAATCATTTCATTCGCCTGATTCGCACCCAAAAAGCCTGCGAATTATTAAAAAACACAGATCAGCCGATAGCGCATATTGCAGCGAGCTGTGGCTTTAGCGATTCGAGTTATTTTGGCAAAGTTTTCAAGCAGGAAATGGGCATGACTCCGATGGAGTGGCGCAATGGAGAAGGCTGAGGTTTTCCGCCCCTACTCCACCACCCACTTCAGCGTTTGGCCCTGCCCATGCTCATCCCGGATGTTCAGGAAATAAACACCGGGCGGTGGTGGAGCCAGAAACACTTCCGTTTGACCCTCCGGCACGTATTCGTTAAATATCGTTGAGCTGCGCCCCTGCGCGTCGGTCAGCTGGCACAACAAACGCCGGCCTTCGCCCGCCCGGATAATCAGCAAAGCTGAGCCGGCACTTGGATTGGGCCATACAGCCGCCTGGAAGTTTTGTCCGGGCAAAATCTCGGTAGTGCCAACCAGGCTCGAAAAACCGTCTATTTTGGCCAAAAACATATAGGTGCGGCCTTCCAGCAGGGTATCGGCCAGATTGACACGGTAGCCGTTGGAGCCCGTCAAGTGAAGGTTTCCCTCCGAATCCGTTTCCAGCGTATGTCCGTAATTCCGGTATATCGTGGGGGTGTTGAACGAAGGATATTGTTCTGTTAACGCCAGATAGCTTTTGGGATCTCCACTCTGGGGGGCCAGGTTAAACCAAACCGCTCCGTTGTTGCCAACCAAATCGTTCGACATCTGCAGCGTTACACTGCCGTACGACAACTGCCTGGTAAAAGTGGAACCCACATACAGATTGTTGTCATGGAGCGCAATGCTGGTGGGAAAACAAGTTCCGGTTCCGGTGGATGCCTTCAACCATAAAGCCTGCCCGCTTGCATCAATTTTTGCCACAAACAGACTCCCGCCTGTGCCGCTGGAGGTGTTGAAGATTTGAAACGCCCCAATTTTGAGGTTTTTATTGAATTTTCCGCTGATGTAGGTGTTACCCAATGCATCCGTGGCTATTTGCTCGGCAGAATAGGTGTCGGTGGTATTGATCGTTTCCGGCACTATTTTCCAAAGCAGGTTTCCGGCAGGACTGTACTTAGCCAGCAGGGTTGGTTTGGAACCTCCTATGTAAATATTATGCTCCGCATCAATGCCTATGGCAAGTGGATATACCGTAGGAACGCCAGCTGCATCTACCAGCGGCTTTATGCTCTGGAAAAAGCCTTCGGGCGACAACCTGGCCAGATAATATCCCGCATTGGTAATTGGCAGGTTGATCTTGGTACTGTCCGGATTCAAAAAAGTAGTGGTGGTGTTGATGCCGCAACTGCTGGAGTTGCTCAACTTGCCAAGAATATGAATATTGCCCAACTCATCTATAGTCATATCAATGGGGGCTGACTGACTTATCTCGCAATTGAACACCTCCGACAACCACATAAGTTTCCCCGCAGGGTCCCACTTGGCAATTACCATTTTTTCCAGCTTTTTAACCCGATGGCGGCGCTCGTCTGTAGAACCAAAATAATAGTAAGTATCAAAGCCAAAAACATCCAGGTCGTAGAGCCCTACCGCATTGCCAAGCGGATCAAACTGGAGGTTGTTTAGCTTGATGTACTCTCCGTCTTGCTGTACATGCCACTGCAAAACCCCAAATTGGTTGTACTTAAGCAGGGAACACCAGTTGTCTACCACCGAGCCGGCGCCTGCCCTGGAGGGAATGGTGGCTGTATTAAAGTTGGCGTTCAGATAGCCGTTCACAATCACATTGCCTGCAGCATCTACAGAAAGGGAGTTTCCTGCACCGTAGCTCTGGGCACTGGCATTCATTTCCATAGCCCAGTATTTGCTCAAAACGGGCATGTCTAACAAGGCTATGTTGCGGGTAAAAGAATCCTGGCAGCCCCAGGGGCCGGTAGTGACCAGTTTAATTACCGTATTCACCGCCCCATTGTACACGATGGTTCCAGGTTGTTCAGCTGTGCTGGTTGCGGGATTGGCATTTTGCCCGAAATCCCACGCATAACTCGCCGCAGGTGTTCCTTCAAAGGAAATTTGCACCGGCGTACCCAGGGGAAGATTTAGCCCGGTGGTGGCGAAACGCGCATCGGTGATGTCTACCGGAACAACGAGGGTATCATTCAAATATGCCACGCATCCGGTGCTTAAACTGGCGGCTCTTACCCAAAAATAGGTGGTCTGGGCAAAAGCTTTACTGGAATTAAATGTGACGGGGCCTCCGGTGCCCTGCTTTACGCCCACTTCCAGGCCGTCGTGAAACAGTCTGTAACTCACCTGCTGTTCCGTAATGGGCAGGGTAATGATCGTCACGCCATTTTGCGGTTCGCAATATACTGGTTGAGGCGGTACAATGGCCAGATCAGTGTTGGGCAGGGCCTTGGGGATTACTTCCACGCTGGCTTGCACAATATCCAGGCCGCAAGCCGTGTACACCGATTTGATGGTGAATACGGTAGGCGCCGTTACCTCCGGAAGTAAAAAATATTTGGGCTGGCCGGAGAGGATGATAGCCGTGTCTATAAACGAATTGCCGTTGTAAATAACAATTTTGCCGTTGGCAGTATTCCAGTTGGTGTTGATTTTGGCCTGTGTACCCAGGCAGGGTTGAGCATCCAGCGTAAAGGTTACGCCCGGATAAACAGGACCGGCATTGACCGACATGTTGCGTGTCATGGAAACCGCATTGCCCGAAACGGAAGCTTCCACCCGGATGGTGTGGGGGCCGGCGGCGAGATTACTGAAGGTAGGGTTCCCGGCGCCGCTGAATTTCAGGGTGTCATCTAGATACCAGTCTATAGCGCCCGGATTGCCCAGAAAAACCGGTGTAGCCGTTACGCTGTCGCCCGGACAGGCGAGTTGTGCTGAGGATAGGGAAAAATAAACGCCCAGTCCGCCGCCATTGCCGGTTTTGGCCATGAAGCCAGACAGGTTGCCATTGACGTTTTTATATCCGCAGGCAAAGGCATTTTGGTCGTCTACGGCGGCTATGTCGGAAACCCCGGCATTTGCGCCGGGAGGTAAGCCAAAGTCGAACGCCTGTCGATACCAGGTGAGTCCGCCGTCTACGGTTTTAACGGGGCCATTGGAAATCCAGGCAAAGCCCGTGTTTGGGTCTGTGAACTGAACGAAGTTTAAGCCACTGGTAAACACCTCGCCCACGCGCACCCAGTTTTGGCCGCCATCGGTGGTTTTAAACAGTCCGTCGGGGGCCTCGGCTATGCCGGTTTGAGTGGTAAAAAATTGCAGGTTTCGGAAGGCTGTGGGCAGGGAAATGCTGGTCCAGGAAGCCGCGCCATTGGTGGTTTTGAACAATTTTTGGTTTGACAAAGAGAGGACAAAACCGGTTTGATCGTTTACAAAATCGATGGCAACCAGTTCGTTATCAGAACCGCCGGGGGTAGAACTTACCTGCCAGCTTGAGCCGCCGTTGGTGGTTTTGAAAATCAGGCCCTGATCGCCGGCCACATAACCTGTAAGTGGGTTGGGGAAATCCAGGTCGTTGCATTCGCCGATGCTAAATCCTTGTTCGTAGGTGTAGGGCGTCCAGCCATTGCCGCCGTTATCGGTGCGCAGAATCAGGTAATCGGCGTTTAAAAAATCCCATCCTACCACAAAGCCGATCTGTTCTGTAACGAAATGAATTTCATTGAAGAAGTATACTTCAGAGCCTGAGATTTGGCCGGGATAGTACTTTTCCGTCCAGGTTTGGCCGCCGTTGGTGGTTTTGTAAATATGATCGCTGCTCATGGTATAGCCCACCTGGGCATTCACGAAAGAGGCCTTGAACAGTTCTTTATTCGCGGCAGGCGCCGGCGATGCCAGCCATTGCGCATGAAGGTTGGATAAGCTGCAAAGCAATAGCAGCAGCGTGCAGTAGTTAGTGTGTTTCATAAAACGGGTATTTGAGTACCTGCCCAACAAAGGTATGTGCAAGGCTTCAAAAGCGCAAGTCAGGAAGCTGGATGGGCTATTTCTGATCAGTGGGTTTTCCTATACTTTTGCCGGGTAATTACCGCGTGATAAATGACAACAGTAAACGAGAACAAGCCTGATACAGTAGACCCCATTCTCGAAAAGGTCATGCTTCAAGTGCCTAAACCTGTAGTTGACTCAACGGGAGATGTATTTCACGATCTGATGAGTTGCATTATAGAGCAACAAATTCATTACCGAAGCACTAAAAAGATCTTTGCAAAGGCATTGGAAAGAGCCGGGATAACACACCTTACCCCTGAAAACTTTCATCTGCTTGAAAAGCATGCTTTATCTCAAATTAAATTAGCCACAGGCAAGTATGAAACCATGTTACAATTTATAACGTACTGGCAGCACAATACCCTGGATTTCAATCAGTTAACAGATGAAGAAGTGGCCAGTGAACTGGCTTCGATAAAAGGTATAGGCAAATGGACTATAGATATGATCTTGATGTATACCTTAAAGCGCGATAATGTTTTTCCCGCCGACGATTTTCACCTGAAACAAATCATGGTTTCTCTGTATGATCTTGATCCTAAGGTAAAACTAAAAGCTCAAATGCTTGAGGTGGCTGAAAAGTGGGGCCATCAAAAATCTATAGCAGTACTATACTTGTTGGCGTATAAATATAGGAAGTCTATTGTTTAGGTAACATAAGAGCATGTTGGTAATACATCTAACATCTTGTAACCACTCATTTCAACGAGTGGCCATGGATACCCCACTATTCACATCTAGCATCTTTGCAGAGCATCAGCATCCATAACCTCTTGAAGATGTGATGTTTTGTAAAGATGCTAGATGTGATGGGTGGGTCGGCTTTTGCCCGCCGTTAAAACAGCGGGTTACAAGATGTTAGATGAGATAAGTGGGGACTAACCTCAGAAATTGATTCTCCATTTAACTTGTGTACATACCGTAGGTTTTCGTAAACCTTATAGGTCTGAAACCAAAATATCCAGTTGTACAGATGCACACACACGATGGAGCTCCTCAGGGCCAATACACAATATCCTGGTTCTTTACCATGACATACCCGGCATTCAAATCCATATTGGCGGGTTTATACAAAGGCTTTGTGCTCGTATCTTTTATTTTATCAAATACACTGCTGTGCACCAGGGCATTAGGACTTATTTTACGCTTTGGCCATAAAGCAAAATCTATTTTTAAATCAAAAGGCCAGCTATTTTCTTTAAACCTCAGTCTGGGTATAAAATCAGAAATGATAAATAATAGGCTGAGTGAATTGTGGATGGCTTGTTGATGATTGGGCGCGGTATAATCATCGCGATCCTTGCCATACAAATACCTGTCAACCCTGGCCCGGTTTAGCCTTAAACCAGCTTGCGATGCCTCGCCCAGCATCCATTCAAGAGCAATTTTTGACAAACCGCTTTCTTCCTCCGGATACGAACCCCCAATATCGGAGTGTACTCCTGCAAAAAAGACCTCCTTTCTATCGCCGGCAATATCCTTGATGGGCGCAAAGCGGTAATGTTTTCGTCGCTCATCAATACCTACGGCATGGCGCAGGGTTTTGACGATAGAAAGCTTGTCGGAGAACGGAAACGGCAGGTAGTATTTTATTGGGCCGCCAACGGAAATAACAGTATCCCAGATACCCATGAAACGGATATTGACAGCTCTGGAAAAGCGTTTTTTAAATTTGTTTGCGGTTTCAAATTTCTCGCTGCTCTGGCTATAGGCCTTCATAACGTGCCTGAGGTGGCGGTCGTTCCCTTTTTGTAACAAACCAAACATCTCAATCAATCCGCTCAACATCCTGATGGTATAAGCGCCCCGGCTGAATCCGAACAGGTAAACATTGGCCTCTTCCTCGTATTCGTTCATGAGAAAACGATAGGCATCGAGCACATTTTCCTCCAGGCTGGTAGCCGTTGCGAGGTCTTTGACTTTATACCAGGCTCTGTTGATTTTATTTCTATAATTGTCTGGAGCAATGGTACCTACTCCCGGGTTGTAGTAGGCCACCTGATTTTGGTCCTGCACCAGGCAGCTGTACAGGTGAATAACGTTGGTATTTTTACCTACGGTAAGCATGTTATCGGTTCCATCACAGCAGATTACGATATTTTTGGACATGGCGGGAGGTGTAATTTTTATGCAATATAGGGATATTTGCGAAAAAAAGCTGGCTGGGTAGAAACTGGGAGGTTTTAAAGACGGCTTTCATGCATAACCTTTGAAACGAAAAGGTAATTTTAGGATGTGTCTGTAAAACATTGTAGTTTTATAACAATCCAAACAGCATTATAAAACACAAAATCATGAGTAAAATAATTTTTGACAGTGGAATATCCCTTGATGGCTTTTTCGCTGGAGTCAACAGGGGCCCTAAAAACCCTATGGGCGGTGTTTCCGGACAAATTCATTCATGGATGTTTCAGCAAAAAGCGTTCTGGGAATACCTGGGGCTTGAAGGAGGCAAGGAAGATGGTCCCGACGGGAAATTTATCAGAGATACCATTGAACGAACCGGCGCCTATATTATGGGAAAACGTATGTTTGAAGAAGGTGAAGCCGTTTGGCCGAATGATTTATACAAAGCAGACGTTTTTGTACTGACACACGAAAAACGGGAGCCCTGGGTTCAGGAAGGCACAACTACTTTTTATTTTATCCAGGATGGAATAGAAAGTGCGCTGGAAAAAGCCAGACAATCAGCAAAAGGCAAGGATATCAGGATACAAGGTGGCGCCAATACGATTCAGCAATTTCTGAATGCAGGATTAATAGATGAATTTTTTATTCACATTTCACCAGTTTTTTTGGGTACTGGTATTCGTCTGTTTGATGGTATGGTCAAAGACAAATACAACATACAAATAGCTGAGGTTATTCATTCAGATTTGACCACCCATTTAAGGTATAAGTTGAGCAAAAAATAGCAAAAGCAAATTGCCGCTCTGATTGCTGGGATGTCCCGCCTGGCATTTACTAAACAATCATTTACGCCATCCCTGCTTTCTAAACAGGCGTCAGGCTTCGCACCAGTTGCGGAGCCCCGGAATACCCTACCCCAAATCGTACTTTTTTTTGCGGTTCTCCACACAGACTTTTGTTATCTCCCTTTTTTAATTTTCAACATCTCTCATTCCCATGCGAACACTCTACCTGTTATTTGTTTTGTCGTATATTCCAATTTCACAACTTTTTGCAGAAACGCTAAGCCCTCCAACCGTAACCAGTAAAACTATCCCGGACACTTGCTCACTAGGGGTTGGGGCCATTGATCTGACCGTATCCGGCGATTTCCCACCCTTCACGTTTCAATGGTCCAACGGAGCAACAACCGAAGACCTCGTGGATATAACTGATGGAGACTATAATGTGATCGTAACCAATGCTAATGGAGAAAGTACGGCCCATTTCGTGACGGTTGCGAATATTATGCGAAAACCGCAATTCAATACGCAATTTAACATAAACGATGGATGCGACGACCATGTAAATGGATCAGCCTCCGTGATAATGACTCCACCTATTCCAGGCGCAACTTTTCTTTGGAATACTGGTGAAACAACACAATCTATTCATAATATTCCTGGAGGACACTATAGTGTTACAGTATCCATAGGTTCCTGCTCACACAGCAAAAAGGTTCAAGTATTACAATTTCTGAACCTTCCAAGTGTAACATCAACAACAGAAAACTCCATTTGCGGTTTGTCCGATGGCAGTATCGACATTAACGTACATGGAGAGCTGGAGCCTTATCTCTTTGAGTGGTCTACAGGGGAAACCACCGAAGATCTGACCAACGCACTTCCGGGTAATTATACCGTAACCGTAACAGACGCCAACGGCTGCAGCGCCGTAACCACCCTAAACGTTGCCAATAACAGTTCCTCCTTCAGCCTTGCCGGTGCTGCGTTACCCAACAACAACTGCGCAGTGGAAAACGGATCCGTCAACCTCACTGTTTCCCCCGCCGGTGCGTACACCTTCCTGTGGTCGAACGGTGAAACCACCGAAGACCTCGGCAATCTGCCTTCCGGAACCTATACCCTGCTGGTTACCTCAAGCGCAAATGGTTGTTCCGCCTCCGACGCTGTGCTTATCACCCAAAAGGAACTCGTGGCATCCTTTGCTTTGGAGCAACCTGACTGCGCCCGGAATACAGGTTCTATCCTCATCCAAAACGTTCTGGATGCCACACTACCCATTCAATACACGCTTCAGGGTGGCTCACAACAAGCTTCCGGCAATCTGTTCAGCAACCTGACGCCCGGCGATTATACCATTGAAATAGAAGATGCAGACGGGTGTACCACCAGTGTAAGTGCCACCATTGATCCGGCTCCATCCTTTGAAATCAGCATTGAACCGCTGGTCACCATTTCTTTGGGAGAATCCTATTTGCTACATCCATCTGTCAATATTGACCCGAGTGAGATTGAACAAGTTATCTGGACCCCAGCTGCCGGGCTGAGCTGCAGCACCTGCCTGAGTACTATGGTGGAAATGCCCATGACTACGCAGCAATACCGACTGGAGGTAATGACCAAAGCCGGATGCCGGGACGATGCCTCACTCATCCTGAAGGTGGATAAACACAGGTCAATGTATACATCCCGAATATCTTCTCGCCTAACGGCGACGGAGAGAATGAAGGGTTTACCGTATTTGCTGAATGGAGTGGTGTGCGCAGCGTCAAAACGCTCCAGATTTTTTCCAGATGGGGGGAACAGATCTTCGTGCGTGAAAATTTCCCGCCCAATGACCCCGCACTCGGTTGGGACGGGCGCTTCAAAGGCGTAGAAATGAACCCTGGTGTTTTTGTGTATTATGCCCTGGTGGAGTTGGTGAACGGCCAGGAGGTGGTGTATAAGGGGGATGTGACGTTGATGCGGTAGGAAAAATGACTATAAGGATGTTTTATAGTCAACAACAACAATATAAGAGCGACGTTCTGGGGTTGTATTTTAGGTATACACCCCAGAACCATTTTTTACCTTCTGCTCAATGGGGAGAATGCTTCATTTCTCTAAGAGCATGTTGGGGATTTTCTGACGGAGTCAAAAATTTGAGCTTTTTTCGTCAGTTTTTGCGTTTTTGAAGAAGCATCCCGAGTACTCGGGACATGACTGAAAAAAGGTAAAAATGGCGGAAAAAGGACAGTTTTTGGCCCGGCAAGAAAATCCCCAACATGCTCTACACCCAAAACCTGTCATATAAAGTGTTGCTTCAATCCCTTACCCGAATCAACTTGCCGGAGGCCAGACTCTTTCCGGAATGGGTAGCAATGATCTTATACAGGTACAAGCCATCAGAGGCAATCCCGGGGGCAAGTTCTGTTTCAGCAGAAGTATTAAGATTTTGCGAAAACATCAGCCGCCCCGACAGATCAAACACCATAAACGTTGCATCCTCAAAAGGTTGACGGATGGTCAGCTTGTTTGAAAACGGGTTGGGATAAACACCCGGCATATCTGCAATGCCCACAGGTTGATCAACTTCAGAAAACGATTGATTGGCAAACCAATAAATAGAACCGCCATTCACACCTCCCACCAAATCAAAATCCCCATCCTTGTCCAAATCAGAACCTGAAATAACAATAGCCGGGGTATGCACTACCGAAAAACCTGCATCAAACTGACCAAGCCCGTCCAGGTTTTTGAACAAAGAAACACCGATAGTATCCAACCAATGACAAATCAAAATATCCCGGTCGCCATCGTTGTCTGTATCTTCCAATAGAAACTGATTTGTATAATTGAACTGACCAATACTGGTGCGGGCAAACGCATTTTTACTCCAATAAACCGATAATCCATTAATGCCCAATAAGGCCAACTCGGGTATTCCATCGCCATCCAGATCGCCTGTTTTCATCTCTCCGGGTGCATGAGGACAGCCAAATACCTGGAAACTTGAACCGAAAACGCCAGGCGCCGTAGCATAATATACAATTAACTGATAGTTGGAAACAGCAAGAGCCGTAACGGCCACATCCAATATCTGGTCACCATTCATATCAATGGGTTCAGCATTCAGAATGTCGGCAAAGGGAGAGATAATGATCTGTTGCGGACCAAAGCTGCCACCTTGCCCGTGCAAATTTTTGTACCAGCTAACCCGATTATCGCCGGTGGAAGAAACCACCACATCCGGAAATCCGTCTTTATCCATATCAGCAACCGATCCTCCAGACACATCTGCCTGGGTACTTATTGCCTGAAGATCGCCAAAAGTGCCTTTCCCGTCCAGATTTTCATACCACGCAGCGCCGCCCCAGCCTGCCGCTACTGAAAACAAATCCAGGTCGCCATCCTGATCAAAATCTACTGTTTCCAAATCGTAAAACACAAAAAAGCCCCCTTGAACAATAGCCTTCTCACGCCGGAATTTTCCTGCTTCATTTTGGTGCCAGGATAGTTTCCCCTGCGGCTCATCGAATCCGGAGCATGCAACTACCAAATCATCATCTCCGTCGCCATCCAGATCGCCTGTAGCCATTTTGGAAATACCCGGAGCCCACACATTAGCTTCAACCGGAGCATCGAAAAGCCCTGTTCCGGCGGAGTTTTTCAGCCAAATCATTTGCCCTCCTTTCGCAGTAGTGGCAATAATATCGGCCAGGCCATCGGAGTTCTGGTCTGTAAATGCCCCTGATTGTATGGCATAATTTGTTTCTATCTTTTCACCAATGATTAGTCCGCCACCAAAATTCAAAAACAGCCAGGTTGATTCCTGGCCAAATGCTACAAATTCCGGCGCCCCATCCCCATCTATATCTGCCACATCCAGATTGTAAATATTTTGGTTGGAAGCGCCAAAATAGGCCGGCGGATTAAACCCGTTCATTCCGTTGTTCTGCAGCCAGCCAAAACCCTGCGGCCGGCTAACTACCACCAAGTCCTTCAATCCATCCCCATCAAGATCAGCCATTTTACAATCCCGCACTCCGCTCATAATCACTTTTCGTGCCCCAAAATCTCCCACACCTGTTGTGTTTTCACACCAGCTCAGTTTAATGATACCACTGCCATAATGATTGAAAACCAGGTCCTTATCGCCATCTGTGTCCAGATCCAAAATGGTTAAATAGTTATAGAATGGTCCAACATTTTGCACCAGAATGGAATCCGAAAAAGTTGTACCGGCGCCGTTTTGATTTTTATACCAAACCAGCTCCCAGTTAGAGATCAGCGCAATATCTGTGTCGCCATCACTATCCAAATCAGCTACGGCCAGACCTCCGTCTGCTATCTTGTTCGAAATCTGATGTGTTTGCGTGAAGTTCCCGGCGCCATCATTTTCATACCATTCCAGTCGCTCTGAGCCACAAATGACGTCCGCATCGCCGTCGCCATCCATATCGGAGGCTGCCATTTGAATAAGGCTCCCAAATCCGTTGTTGGGGTCGGCGTAAATCAGGCCATTTCCGGAACCAATTGCGTCATGCCGAAAATAGCCTCTCGGATCGGCGGGATCATTTTCTGCCCAAAAAACATATTTGCCGGAATGGCCAAGCAGGTCTTTACGCCCGTCGCCATTAAGATCAATGCTGGTGAGCTGACCTATATAATCAGGATACTCGGAAATCCATTTTTCTGTTGTATTGAACTGCGCCAAAAGCAGAGAGGGAAGAAACCAGAAAAATTGGATAAGTAGTTTTTTCATCGGAATTTACCGGTTGATTTTCTTCGATTGGAGATACGAAAGTATTGGAAAAATGGTTAGCTGCCAAGTTGATTTGCGTCTTTACCTCCAATGGTTGCTGCCATACAACCATAAGTAGCGCAAAAACAACGAATGGTAGCGTTGTTCAAAAACCGGCCAGCCAGAAGCCCCCAATACCTTTGTGGCATCAAAAAATACCACATACACGATGCTTAATTCAAAAACAATCGGCCAAAAAATTGCCGACGCCAGAAAGAAATGTCAACTCTCACAGGCCGAACTCGCCAAACAGGTTTCCATCAGTCCGCAAGCCGTGGGCAAATGGGAACGCGGCGAATCCATGCCTGATATTTCCACCCTTAACCATCTGGCTGAAATACTCGGCGTAGACCTGAATTATTTCTCCGACCGCTTCCCTTCCGAAACAACAGCTCCGGCAGCAGCCACGGAGGCGCCAAAAGCCAGTCCCAAAAAGCGGTTTGACTGGAACTGGGATATGTCGCAAGGCAATTGGGCCGATGCCGATTTTTCCGGACTAAAGAATCTGAAAGAAAAATTCAGCTCTTCTAACATGAAGAACTGCCAATTCAGGAATTCGGATTTATCGGAATTGATCCTTGGAAAAAACAACATAGAACGCTGCGATTTTACAGCTTCTGATCTGAGAAACAGTAAAATACAGTCGTCTAACCTGTTGCAAAACCAATTCAACCAATGCTCTTTTATTGATGCCTTGATTTCTAAAAGCAACATTGAAAAGTGCGATTTTTCTGCAGCCGACTTTTCAGGAGCAGAGATTCACGAAGTCAATTTTGAACGAAATATATTGAACGACGTGACCTGGAAATTTACCAGGTTTACCAGAACTAACCTCAGCCAGATGGTTTTCTCCGGAACTTTCGAAGACTGCCATTTTGAGCATTGTTCGTTTTACAACATGACTTTTGAAAATGCCACTATCCTGAATACGTTTTTCAAGTACAACGATCGGTTCAAAAAGGTTCGATTCGTCAATTGCCATGTAGACAGCATCACCCTGGCATTCCTGAAAAACAATGATGCGAATCTGGAGGGAGTGAGCGTCTTGCAGCAATAACTTTCTGTTGGAAAAGACCTGCATTTTTAGCAAACGGTCAAGGAGACATTTGCCATTACCGCTGCTTCAACAACCAACCCGTAGCAAGCGCATCGTCGCTTACAAGTCGCCAATGGAGCGTTCCGGTTGGCAAATGTTGCAAAGAGAGTCGCCAACGTTGTACACCGGCCAGCTGTATGCCTCCAGATTGGCGCAGCAGCAGTCGGCCTGCAGCATCTCGAATTTCAAGCATCACTTCTGAGGCTGACGGAAGTGTATACTCCAGCGTAGTTTGTGTGCCGGCCGGATTGGGAAAAACGGTGGCTGGCATCCGTTGTTTTGTCTGGTCATCAATGGCCTCACCGACGTTTAGGGTTACGCCATTTTCATTAAATACGGCTATACCGCCCTTTTCGCATCCAATCCAGACATTGTGGTGGGCATCTACTGCCAGTGCAGTAATGTTTGGATAAGGTAGCGGTGTAGATTTATAGGGATAGAAGTGAACAGATTCATTTTCAATTTTGATCAACTGCAGGTTGGCATCCACCCCAAAGCACAGAAAGTGAAAAGTACCTATCCAGATTTTTTCTGAGCCGTCAAAAGCCATGGTGCTGAATTCGCCATATTGATAGGCTTCCAGTGGAAATTTTTCCCAGTTTGAGCCATTGTATCGGGTAAGTTCATAGGGCGTCAATACCCAAACATCGCCATTGGGGGCAACTTTTATCTCCCGGGCGAAAAAGGAAAATTCCGACAAACCCATTTCCTGGTTAGTATATGAGGTCCAGGATTGTCCGTCGAAACGATATGCAAGGCCACTCGTGACTCCCCCTGGCAACCATACATTTCCTTGTTGATCAATGCAAAGATCTTCAACTGAAAAAGTGGGGATAGGGGCATTAAATACTTGAAAGCCCACACCATCGTAGCGTGCTATTTTGCCATAACCTCCAATCCAAACATGGTTGGTGTTAGGTTCTGCGGCCACGGAATATACCTGGCCGAAATTAAATTCAGCCGGTTTGGAAATCTGCTCCCAGGTTCCATTATACCGGTAGATCTGATCAAAATGTGCCACCCACAAGCGGTCTAATCCGTCTTTAGCCAGACTCTTACACTTCCAAAACGGCTGATTGAGGACTCCCTCATCAATGGCCTTCCATTGTTGGTCCTGGAATCGGGAAAGATCTTTACCATTCAACCAGTCCAAAATATACTGATCATCAAATATTGCCCACACCGTTTGGGTGCCGGTTACTTCCAACTGTACTACGCCACCCTCCGGAATATCAGCCACGGCAGAAGGCATTTTTTCCAAAGAGCCATTGGCTAACCTATATAGCCCCTTTTCTTCTGTGCCAAACCACGCTGTGCCGGAAGGACTTACGTCAAAGTACATTTCGTAAGTGTCAAACGGCAGGTAATTACCATAGCCGGTCTGCCAGGAGCCATCGGGTAGTCTTTTATAAATTCCGTCAAAATCAGAAGCAATCCACAATGCACCAACCTCGTCCAAAGCCAGTGCATCAGGCCAGATATCAATCTCTTCTACCGCCCAATTACTTCCCTGAGAAACCACTAACTGGTTGCCAGAAACAACCCAGATTTCTCCCTGCTCATCCAGCAACCAATCATTCACAAAATTCCCTTCTACTTCGTCGGGAAGGGGGTGTGTACTGAGTGTGGAGCCATCGTACCGGTAGAATTTTTTTTCATCATCATTAAACACACAAATTCCTGAAGCCTGCGGATTGGTTGTAAAATCTGCGGAGCCATTAAATAGTGACTCTTCATCAACCACCAGCCAGTTTTGGCCATCAAATCGCGCCATATTGGCGTTATGCCCGGGAAAAGACACCCAGGCATGACCGACGCCGTCTATTCTGACTTTTAGAATCCACAATTGCACCGGATTCCCCCCGGAGCCAGTTGGGTTTAGCACCGTAAAATCATTCCCTTGCCAGCGCACCAACCCAATACGTGTACCCAGCCAGCGGGTACCATCAGGGGCAATCGCTATGGAAGTAATTTCATTGATAGGAAGCCCGGAATTACTTCTGTTGTAAAAGTTCGTCTCACCGTCAAGTGTATTAATTTGTACCACACCTCCATTGGTGGCCAGCCATAAAAATTCCCCATCCTTAGCCATATCATTGATCTGGCGTCCGGGCGTGTAATGAATAAATTGTGGCGACTGTGCATGGAGGGTGATCAGGAAACAGGCAAGCAAAAAGGATAATAATGTTCGCATAGGTTAAGTAGTTTAAGAGTGTGTTTAATAGTTCAAAGATGTAGTATTATTTCCTAAAGGTTGGGTTGTTCCAAATTTTTTAAGCGGAAAGGCCACCTGCCGACAATTTAGCATGTAATTTCTGTACGGCCGGGGCCTTTCCGAATTAGAGCATGTTGGGGATTTTCTTACCATGCCAAGGCGATCAATTTGGAAACAACAGGATTTTACCAGGGCATTTATATTAAAAAATACACCCAACCCAACCTGGTTCATCTCTTTTGCGTCACAGTGTCAAATAAGATGAATCATGAAAAAACCAACAACACTCCCGCTCATCGCCTTTTTCACCCTGCTGCTTACCCAGCTGCAAGCCCAACAATTTTTCTTCTCACAGGAACAACCCTCCATCTGCAACGCCTCAGACGGGATCATCACCCTGGTGCCCACCAGAGGGGTGCCCCCCTTCAGCTATTTGTGGAGCACGGGTTCTACGGAAGTCAGCCTGCGAAACATTCCCAAAGGCGCCTATTCCGCCACTATGACCGATGCAAGCGGCGCCACGATCTCGCACACCTCCATCCTGAATACAGAAGAACTCGACGTAAGACTCACCAGTTCACTACCGGCCGGTGGTTGCAATCCCAATTCCGGCATGCTGAATGTGAAGCCGGTGGGTGGCCAGGCGCCTTTCTCCTACACCTGGAGCACAGGCGGCACGGATGCCAAACTGCAAGGGCTCACATCCGGCCTTTTTTCGGTTACTGTACAGGATGCCAACGGCTGCACAGCCAACGGAGAATACCAGGTAATAAACCAGTCCTGGTTGTATAACATAGGCATCGGAATTGCCATTGTTGACCAGCCGGATTGTGTCAACCTGAACAACGGCTCACTTAGCGTCCAGTTTTATTACAACAATATTTACCCGCCTTATACCTACCTCTGGAGCAATGGCGGAACAGATCAAACCATCAGTAACCTGGCTAAAGGCGCCTACTCCGTAACCGTCACAGACGCCATTGGTTGCACGGCAACAAGCAGCTTCTTTCTCGACAACAAAGTAAATACCACCAGCAATGTGATTTGCTCCGGCGATGACACCGGAGCCGCAAGTGCACAATTGGTCAATGCCAGCGGACCGGTTAATTATGCCTGGAGTAATGGGCAGAATGGTCCCAGCCTGAATGGGTTGACGGATGGTTTTTACAGTGTAACGGCTACCGATGCGCTGGGCTGCGTGGCCGTTACGCAAATAGAGATTGCTGCGCCGTTCCTGTATTTGTATGATTTTTCCAAAGACTGCTTTTCCGGAAACGCTGGTAGGGGAAGCTGTCAGGTGGTCAATGATCTGCCAATCAGCTATCTATGGGATAACGGAGAAACCACTCCCCGAGCCCATCAACTCAGCGTGGGAACACATTCCATTACGGTTACAACCAGTCTGGGCTGTACGCTCACCGAAACCTTGGTAATATCCCCGCCAACTGCCCCGGATTACAGCATCACCAGCACCACTACCCCTGCCAATTGTGCCCAAAATTTGGGAGGCTCCATAGATCTGAACATCAGCGGAGGCATGTTGTCCTACAACCTGTATGTGTACGGGCCAGAGGGCTTTTTAACTTCAGATATTAACAGCCTGAATAACCTGCAAAGTGGAGATTATTATGTATCGGTAAGAGCCACAGGTTCGTTCGAATGTTACGGAGGCGCGGAGGTACACGTAGCAGATGCCGGAGGTTTTGAGCCAAGTCTGGTGGTGTCTGAGTTGAACTGCAGCACGGGCATAGGAGATGCCGCCATTATCAATGTAATTGACCCCAACGTGCAGTATGAATGGAGTACCGGAAGCACCGGACCGGCGGTATTCAACCTCACCGCAGGCTGTTACACCGTATCCGTTACAGGCAGCGGCTCCTGTGTGAAATACCTGGATTTCTGCTTTCCATATACAGATACGGTTGACTACAGCGCATGCCTGGCTACCGTTACCGGTCAACTGATCAATGATCAGGGACTTGCCAATTGCCAGGGTACCACCGGTATTCCTTATCAGCTGATTCGAACCATGCCCTCTGGCGCCCTTAATTTCACCGACCATAATGGAGATTATGTCTTAGGCATACCCAACGGAACCTACAGCCTGGATGCTCCGCAATATGGCCCCGGCGATATTACCTGTCCGGCAGGCGGCGTTCACACGGTAAATGGCATAGTGGGTCAGGTGATTTCCGGGCTGGATTTCCACTTTTTGAATACCAATGCCCAGGATTTGCGCATTCAGCAAAAACCGCTTAGATCTGCCCAACCCGGATACCCGTATTCCATGCGTGTGGAAGTGTGTAACGATGGCAACACGCCCCTTCCAGGCGCCATTGATCTGGTATACGGCAATCTGCTGGGCACGCTCGGCAACAGTCATTTTGCCCAACACCCGGGCGCAATTGTGCTGAACAGCGAGGTAACCGGAAGTCCGAACAACACGGCAAATTTCAACCTTGCCAACCTGGCGCCCGGCGCCTGCGAACTGCTGCAACTGGATCTGCTCATCGGTACCGGAACGGCCGTCAATTCGGCATTTATTACAGAGGCGCAGGTAAGCCCGGGCGCAGGCGATCCAACCCCGGCCAACAACCTTTCCACCCTGTACAATACGGTAATGGGTTCGTTCGATCCAAACTGCGTGCTGGCATATCCGGCCCGCAACGGCACTCCAAAGTATGGTGGCGATATTTTTATCAATCAGGATAAAACCATAACCTATCAAATTTTCTTCCAAAACACCGGCACCGCGCCAGCCGATCTGGTGATGATAAGGGAAAATATTGACCCCAACCTCGATATTGCGAGCATCCGCAACATCTCGGCCTCTCACAATATGAAGATTTTGACCAGTGAAAACAACCAGGAACTCATTTTCAAATTTGACAACATCGGACTACCAGATTCCACCAGCGATTATGCCGGTAGTATTGGTTCTATTCAATACCAGATAGATCTGAAGCCAGGTTTGCCGCTTGGTACAAAAATCAAAAAGCAGGCGGCTATTTTCTTTGATTTCAACAGTCCGGTCATCACCAACGAAAACGTGCTGCTGTTGGTAAAGTCAGACAAAGTAATACCCCTGCTTTCAGACAATGAAATCCACCTGTTTCCAAATCCTGCCGACGATTTTACCGGGTTTTATTGCGACGGCATTACGCAGATGGATTTGTACGATACCGCTGGCAGGCTGATTCTTTCGGATGTTTACGAGCCTGGTTTGAAGCAACTGGATACCGCCAATCTTCCCAATGGCGTTTACCTGATGCGCCTGAATGCCAATGGTAAAATAAAGAGCGGCAAGCTGGTAGTGCGTCATTAGACCGCCTACCAAAGTGATTTTGGGTGGGCAATAACATTTTTTTTACTGCCCACCCAACCTCTTTCAGAGCTTTTGCGTGTATAGGTGAAAATGAACGAATCATGCAAAAGCTAAACAACCTACTTCTCTCCACAATCTTCCTCTGCCTGGGGCTTAGCCAGCTGCAAGCCCAACAATTTTTCTTCTCACAGGAACAACCCTCCAACTGCAACGCCTCCGACGGCATCATCACCCTGGTGCCTACCAGAGGTGTGCCGCCATTCAGCTATTTATGGAGCACGGGTTCCACGGAAGTCAGCCTGCGAAACATCCCCAAAGGAACCTACTCCGCTACCCTGACCGATGCGAGCGGCGCCACGGTTTCGCACACTTCCATCCTGAATACAGAAGAACTCGATGTAAGACTCACCAGCTCACTCCCGGCCGGTGGTTGCAATCCCAATTCCGGCGCATTGAGCGTTGCTCCGGTGGGCGGACAGGCGCCTTTCACCTACACCTGGAGCAATGGCAGCACTGATGCCAACCTGCAGGGACTCACAGCCGGTATTTTTTCCGTTACCGTACAGGATGCCAATGGTTGCACGGCCAACGGCGAATATGAAGTAATACCTCTGCCCTGGCAATATTCCACTTATGTCAGCTTTTTCACCAACGATCAACCTGATTGTAGCAATCTGAACAATGGCTCCATCAGCACATTCATGAATTACAGCCCATATCCGCCCTTCAGCTATGCCTGGAGCAATGGTGAAACTGACCAAACCATCAGCAACCTGGCTAAAGGCTCCTATGCTGTAACCATCACAGATGCCCTTGGATGCAGCTCCAGCAGCAGTTTTTTCCTCGACAACAAACTTACTACCACGGGCAATGTAATCTGCTCCGGCAACAACACCGGAACCGCAAGCGCCCAATTGGTTAACGCCACCGGGCCGGTTACCTACACCTGGAGCAATGGCCAAAACGGCTCAAACCTGAGCGGACTCACCGATGGTTTGTATTCCGTTACAGCTACAGATGCGCAAGGATGTAATGCCTCCTCAGACGTTCGCATCAGTGCGCCAAACCTGTTTTTACAGGATTACTCTTTGGATTGTTATTCCGGGAATAATGGCCAAGGCTATTGTTATGTAAACTACGACCAGGCTACTGCTTATTTGTGGGACAATGGTGAAACCAATCCCTGGGCAACCACACTTAGTCCGGGCACCCATACCATCACTGTTACCACCAGCCTGGGATGTACCCTGACGGGTTCTTTGGATATAGCACAACCTGTTGCAGCACCTTACATCATTGGAAACAACATCGTTCCGGCCGATTGTGCCAACAACCAGGGCGGTGCAATGAACCTGAACATCAGCGGAGGTTTCCCTGCCTACAACTTCTACGCCTATGGTCCGGACGGCTTCTTGGCCACCGATCCCAATGCGCTGCAAAACCTGCAGGCTGGCGATTATTACATTTACATCAGTGCACAGGGTTTCCAACAGTGTTACGCCAATATTTCCCTGCACGTGCCTGATGCTGGCGGCTTTGAACCTGCGTTGGTTACTTCAGACCTGGATTGCACCACAGGCTTTGGCGATGCTGCCGTTATCAATGTTACGGCGCCAAATGTGCAATATGAGTGGAGTACAGGCGATACCGGTCCGGCTTTGTTCAACCTCACACAAGGCTGCTACAATGTTTCTGTAACTGGTGGCGGCTCCTGCGTGGAATACCTGGAGTTCTGCTTCCCAAAAGAAGATTCCATTGAATTTAACCAATGTGCCGCTAACGTTACCGGCAAACTGATCAACGATCTGGGTGTAGCCGGCTGCAATGGCGCCAGTGGTATTCCCTACCAGGTGATCCGCACCATGCCTTCTGGCGCAATCAATTTCACTGATCAGAACGGAGACTACGCTATTTTACTCCCCAACGGAACCTTTAACCTCGATGCTCCGCAATACAGCGCAGGGGATATCGCTTGTCCGGCAGGTGGCGTTCACACCGTGAATTCCGTGATTGGTCAAACCATTTCCGGACAGGATTTTCACTTTTTGAACAACAACTCCCTGGACCTTCGCATTCAGCAAAAACCACTCAGAACCGCACAACCAGGTTACCCCTATTCCATGCGTGTGGAAGTGTGTAATGATGGCAGCACAGCCGTGCCCGGAACCATCGATCTGGAATACGGCAACCTGCTGGGTACGCTCAGCAATAGCCATTTTGCCCAACACCCTGGCGCTATTGTGCTCAACAGTGAAGTAACCGGCAGTCCGAACAACAACGCAGACTTCAACATTGCCAGCCTGGCTGCCGGCGCCTGCGAATTGCTGCAGCTGGATCTGCTCACCGGCATTGGAACACCCGTTAACTCGGAATTTATCACCGACGCCCGCGTGAACCCAAGCGCTGGCGACCCCACCCCGGCCAACAATATTTCAACCCTGTACAACACCGTAGTAGGCTCCTTCGACCCGAACTGTGTACTGGCCTACCCGGCCCGCAATGGCAACCCAAAAGACGGCGGCCAGATCATTCGTGACCAGGATAATACCATCGTGTACCAGATTTTCTTCCAGAATACCGGCACGGCTCCAGCCGATCAGGTGGTGGTTCGCGATTTGGTTGATCCAAACCTCGACCTTGCGAGCATCCGCAATATTACGGCCACGCACAACATGAAGATTGTGACCAGCGAAAACAACAAGGAGCTTATTTTTAAATTTGACAATATCGGGCTGCCGGATTCTACCAGCGATTATGCCGGAAGTATCGGTTCTATTCAGTACCAGATAGACCTGAAGCCAGGTCTTGCCCTGGGCACAGAAGTGAAAAAGCAGGTAGCCATTTTCTTCGATTTCAACAGCCCGGTTATCACCAACCAAAACGTGTTGGAGCTGGTTAATTCAAGCAAAGTGGCTCAGTTGAACAACGATAAAAACCTGAACCTGTACCCTAATCCTGCCGATGGTTTCACCGGTTTTTACTGCGATGGCGCCTCCGAAATGAAGGTGTACGACACCGCAGGCAAACTGGTTATCTCCGTTGAATATGAGGCTGGTTTGCAGGAAATCAACACCACTGCACTTCCAAACGGTGTTTACCTGATCCGACTGGAAACCAATGGCAAGATCAGAAGTGGCAAGTTGGTGGTAAGCCACTAGTGCCCAACATGCTCTGAGTGTTAAGTTGGAATGTATCTTCGCCGTGTCTGGATCAGGAATGATTCAGGCGCGGCGATTTTTTTATCTACTTCCGAATAAAATACACCGCCAACACCAAAAAGCCAAAGCCCACAAAATGATTCCATTTGAGCTGCTCGTTTTTGAACAGCAAAAGGGTAAACACCGTGAAAACTACCAGCGTAATCACTTCCTGAATCACTTTCAGCTGCAACAGGGTAAATGGTCCGCCGTTTTCCTGATACCCAATTTTATTCGCCGGCACCATCAGGCAATACTCAAAAAACGCAATCAGCCAGCTGGCCAGAATCAACCCGGCAAGCCCGGCCTTCTGAAAAAATTTAAGGTGCTGAAACTTCAAATGCCCATACCATGCAATGGTCATGAACACATTGGATAAAACAAGCAGGACAATGGTGTAAAGAGCTTTCATGTAATGTAATTAAACCGCAAGCGGCAAATATAATCGGGTAAATTGCGTTAGTGTCTCCTCTCACGAACCTATTTTTGCCCCCCAAAACCAACTCCAGGCCCTCATATCTCATTCTTCACATGCGCGTATTCTTTTCGTTTCTAACGCTTTCTTTTTTCCTGTTTAACTGCAAAAACAATCCACAACCACTGCAACAAGCCAAGGCGGAAAGCGATTTGCCCAAGGATTTTAAAGCCTTTTACCAGCAATTTCATTCCGACAGCGCCTACCAAATGGCCCATATCGAATGGCCACTAAAAGGTGAAACCGGCGTTAACAAGGATACCTCCAACACAGTGCGCCTCACCGAATGGACGCCCGAAAACTGGCGTATGATGATATTCCCGGATACCACCATGAGCACGCTCAAACGTTCTTTTGAAACCGTAGGCGATGTCATGGTGATCGAACGCATGGCCTATCCAATGGTTGGTATGGGCTACGAACGCCAGTTTTACAAAGAAGAAAACGGCGAATGGCGCCTCATCTACTACGCCGAGTCCACTGCCATGCGCCTGGAATAGTTATTTATTATTCCGCGTTTTTCTTACCCGAAAATCCAGCGTAGCAAATCCGCCAGCATCAAAATGCTCCACCCGGATCTTATGCTTGCCGCCCAGCCGTATGTTGAGCTCGTCGGTTTCCGGTTCATGCACATCCCAGTTGTTGATAAGCAGCTGATCATCCAGATACATACGCACCCCGTCGTCTGAACTCAATTCAAGGGTGTACTCCCCGGGCGAAATTTCGAACTCCGTGGTTGCGCGCGTGGCAAAGCCATCTTCCGGTACACCCGGCGCCGGACTGCCCCACCAGGCCCCGTAAAGTTCTTTTTGCTGCCGGGTGTGCAATGGCGCCCCGGCAAATGTTTTATCCTGCGCCAAACTGTCGTACCGGAAAAACTCCAGCTTCCAGTCAAACTGTTTTTCAAACCGATCAAAGTAAAAAACGTACTTGGAGCCTGGCGGAATTGGTTCGCCAAAAACGGTTTTGATGCCCTGCTGACCGTTGTACTCAAACTCCAGATACACAGATTCCGCAGCCGGATCGCGCTCTACCGTAATGGCTTTGGGTGTGGTACCTCTGCGGGCGCTGATGTTTTTTACCCCTTCCATTTTGGTGATATTCCAGGAACCCGAAGGGCCCAGTATCACGATGGAATACATGTTGCCGGCCACGGTGTCGAGGGTAGCTACCGGGCGTTGGAAATCTGCCGGACCCCATTCGCCCATGAGGATAAACCGCCTGCCTTTAGGGAAGCCGCGGGGTAAAGCAGCCACCATGCCGTCGGGCAAGCTGTCGGGCTCGTGCAGTTCGCCGTAAGTGATGTCGAGCGGCGCATAGGGGTTTTCCGGTTTTTGGTTCGGGTGCGAAAAATTCACATTCTCCGATCCTTTCAGTTCCGGCTGAGCCCAGAGGGCTTTGAGCTGATTTTCAGTGCCGTACACTTCATTGCGCAGAAACTTGAGGTTTTCGTTGGGCTGAGGTGTTTCCAGCAGGGTTTCAAAGCCGGTAAACAGGTTGACCCCGTTGATGGAAACATTTTTGGAGCGACTGATTTTCAAAGGTTTGCGGGTGTATAAAAACACATTTCGGTCAATAACGGCATCCCGGCTGCGGGTATCGCGTTTTTTGGCATAACCCCAATCAGCAGGCTGCGATTCCCGCCCCCAGAGGTGAATGCCCGTGCTGTCGGTTTGCAGTAGGTTTTGCAAAAGGGTATCGTTCTGGCCGTGTTCAATGGCGATACCGGTTTTACAATCGGCAATAAAATTGCCCATGATATAGCTATCGTAGCTGTAACCGCCCCAAATGCCGTAAGTACATTCTTTCAGCACATTGCCCTGAATGCGGTTGCGCGAAAACGTAACCTCAATGCCGTTGGTGGGGGCATAACTGAAATCGTTGCCAAAAATCCAGTTGTCGTTGCAGCCGCCCTCGCCGGTGTCCATGGTGTACTGACCAGCCCAGAGAAACAGTCCGTCGCCACAGTGCGTGGCAGAATTGTAGGCAATGGTATTGTTGCTGCTCTGTTCGTACAGCAGGATACCGGCCGAATCCTGACCGCGCTGGTAAAAACCGTGCGAATACCCGCGCACATTCCAGTCGAGACGGTTGTGCTTCACGGTATTGCCACTGCTGCGGTACAGACCAATACCGAGTCCGGAATTGAAAGTAAAGAAGTTGTTGTACACCACTCCTTTGTTGCATCCGCTCATGAGCAGGGCATTTTGGCAACCGGTAATCCGGCAACCGCGCACCACAGGAACCTGGCAGTTTTTCAGGTAAATACCGGCGCCATAGCGCAGCCATTCGTCTTTTTCATTGTGGTGGTAACTCAGCCAGTCGGAAAAATCCTCCCGCTCCCGGATAGAGCGCAAGCGAGGACGATAGTTGTAAGAAAAATCGCAGTCTTCCAGCAGCAAACTATCAACCCCTTCAGCGTAAAGAGCCACCTTGTAGCCCCGGGCTTTGAGGTTTCTGAGGGTAATGTTTTTGCCTTTCACCACAATGGCGGTGCCTGTAAACAGGTTGGGCAATCCGTTGATGGGCGCGCCGCGCAATTCGGCCTGCTTGAAATCTACCACCAGGTTGTTGCCTGAAATGGTAATACAAGTCTCCTTATCAGCCACCGCCAGTTCGTAAATGCCCGGGCGAATAGTGCAGGATTGTTCCAGCAGCATACCTTTCGACAAGGTAACTTCCGGGATTTGGGCGTGCAGGATAACAGGAAAAACAAAGGCTAAAGCCTGGAAAATACGTTTCATAGATGCCATTTGGCGGCAAAAATACCGCCTTTTTACCGCCTAACAGGGCCATTGGTTGTTAAATCGTTTGGTTATTCGGAAGAAAAGTTTAACTTTGTAAACCAAAAAAGTAAAGCATCATGACCACCCTGGCGCATACCCAACCCCTGTCCATTGAGGAATACCTCGATATGGAAACTCGTTCCCGGGTGAAACACCATTACAACAGAGGCCAACTTGAAAACATGCCCGGAGGAACCTTGAAACACAACCGCATAGCAACCAATATTGTCTATGCCCTGGAAAGTCATTTGCGTCGGATCAAATCAGGTTTTTTGGTCAGCAACAGCGACACCAAAATCTGGATACCCGCCATAAAATCCTTCTATTACCCAGATGCCGTGGTTATCTGCGAGGTTCCGGAATATTATGGTAACCGCAAAGACGTCATTGTCAATCCTTTGCTCATCGTGGAGGTAGCCTCTCCGGCTACGGAAGATTTTGACCGAAGCGGTAAATTTCTGGATTATGCCACCATCCATTCGTTTAAGGAATACCTGCTGCTGGACCAGGATCAACCCTGCGCCCGACAATCACAGCGGGTAGATTCCGACACCTGGCAAATGCATACCGTACAGGGCTTGGATCAACCTATTGAGTTGAAATCCATCGGTTGCCTGCTGTCTATGCAGGATGTTTATGATAAAACCGACATGCTCTGAAAAAAATCCGGCCGCCCACTTGCAAGTCCGGATTTTTTTATTGCACCTTTGCATCATCGTAACAGTACAGTATTGCAACAATCCTTGGTTAACAACAGTTTGGGGCTCCCCCCCCTTCAAACCCCTCCCCCCCCTTCAAACCCTTCAAACCCCTCAAACCCCTCAAACCCCTCAAACCCCTTCAAACCCCTCAAACCCCTCAAACCCCTCAACCTCTTCAAACCTCGGCGGCTAAACCCGCCGGTACAACAAATTACCATGCACACCGCTACCACCCGACTCCCATATGCCGACGCCCTTTCGTTGTACCGCCAGCTGAAAGGCAATGGCCCCACCTGCCTGTTCGAGTCCGCCTCTACCGTGGATAAATCCAGCCGTATGTCGGTCATCGGTTTTGAACCACCCCTGGAGCTGATTGGTAAAGACGATTACCTGGATGTACGTTTGCTGAATGATCGGGGTGACGTGTTTTTCCGCTTCCTGCAGGAAAACTTTGCCCCTTTCGTAGAAAGCGCACGCGAAGGCCGGCTATTGCTGCATATCCCAAAACTGCCCTTTTATGGCGCAGAAGAGGATCGTTTGGAGCGACAAAACATTGTGCAACCCCTGCGCCGCTTGCTGGCGCATTTCCATACCTCCGATAAAAATTTCATGGGCCTTTACGGCGCTTTGGCTTACCAGTTTGTGTACCAGTTCGAAGATTTGCCCTACACCAAACCCTGCCCGGAGCCGGATTTTCATTTGTTTTTATTTGATAATATCCTGTTGTTCAACCATTTAACACAGGATCTGACCGTATACATCACCCGCCCTGACACCGATGCGGCTGATCAGGACCTGAAAGCATTTTTATCCAAATCAAACACAGACCCGTGTCATGCAGCGTCCTCTTCCCCTGCTGAAGAGGAGCTGCATATCGGGAAATTTGTGGCTACACCAGACGACGAAACCTTCCGCCGCCAGGTGCAACGCGGCATTCAGCTTTGCCACGAAGGAGAACTGCTGGAAATTGTACTCAGCCGGAAACTCACGGCGCCCGTAAGCGGCAACTTGCTGCCCTTGTACGAACGCTACAAGGCCATCAATCCTTCACCCTATCTCTTTTACTTCGATTTTGGCAACGAAACACTGCTCGGCGCAAGTCCGGAACTCATGTTGCGGTACGAAAACGGCAAAGCAACACTGCGCCCCATCTCAGGCTCCATTCGTCGCTCTGCCGATCCCATAGAGGATCACCGCCTGATGATGCAATTGCTGAACGACCCCAAAGAAAACTCCGAACTGGATATGCTCATCGATCTGGGACGCAACGATCTGGCCCGGATTTGTCAGCCGGGAATCGAGATTGAACATTACCGTGTGGTGGAAAAATACTCGCACGTGACGCATACCGTAGCTCAGCTCAGCGGCACATTGCAGGAAAGATATTCCGGATTCGATGCCCTGATTGCCAGCCTGAATGCCGGCACGCTTACTGGCGCGCCCAAAATTGCCGCCATGCGCTACATCGAAGAAATAGAACAGCATACCCGGGGATATTACGGCGGAAGCATCGGCTGGCTGCTGTTCAATGGCGATGTGAATACTGCCATCACCATTCGTACCGCCCACATCCGCGACGGTCTGCTCTCTTTCTCCGCCGGCGCCACCCTGCTCTACGAATCGGTTCCGGAAAACGAACTCCGCGAAACCAAAATCAAATCCGGCGCCTTTATGGCGGCGGTGGAACGGTAGACGGTGGACGGTGGACGGTGGACGATGGACGATGGACGGTGGACGATGGACGATGGACGGTGAACGATGGACGATGGACGATGTTTTGCGCTCGGGTAAGTTGAATTGATCAATTACCCGAGCGCAAAACATCGTCCATCGTCCATCGTCCATCGTTCATCGTCCATCGTTCACCGTCCATTACTGTTTCACCACTTTCAAGGCTGCGCCTGCGCCATTTTCAGACAAAATGCGCACGATGTAATGACCAGCCGGATAGGACTGCAGATCCAGATCCAGTACATTTTCGCCTTGCGTGAAGGATACGTTGCGGGTAAGCAGGGTTTCACCCAAAATGCTGTGCAGACTGATGCTTGCGCCTGTGGCTACTGGTGCATTCAAGCGCAGTTGTGCCACATCGGCGGTTGGGTTTGGAGCAATGCTGAGGGCAAAACCCTGGCTTTGCAGATCTTCTGTTCCAACCTGCAGGCTACGGTTACCATTGGCAAACCAAACACCCCAGTAGTGCGCCGGAATGAGGGAAGTATTGCCGCCCTGTGGTTGAATTTTATTGGCATTCAATCCCTGTGAACGGATATCATAACCCTGCGCCGTTGGCTTGTCGAAAATCAGACGGGTATCCAAACGGTTGTAGTTTGGCCAGCCCAGATCGCCGTTATTAGACACAATCACATCGTAATCGCCGGTTTCAGAGTTGGCGCCATAAATGTCGTAGCGTACGTTGCTGGTTTCGTCAATCAGGTCAAAAGCCAGGATATAAGGCGAATTTTTAGAGAGCGTCGGGTTGCCAATGCTCACTTTTTCCGGCAAACCGGTAAAGAGTTTGGTAATGAACGCGTCACCGCCGTCGGCAAACTGATCGTTTTCCCAGAATTGTACAAAACCAATATCCCAGTAGCCTATATCGTCGAGGCTATTGTAGGAATCGTACATCAAATACGTATTGGAATAGTCGAACTCCAGCACGTCGGCATACTCCACATCGCCGGTAATCTGGCCCTGCGTATAAGTCGGATTGTACAGGAAGAACGTTTCGAATGCGCCGAACGGATCCGCCAGGTCGAAAATGTAAATGCGTGGCTCCTGGAAATCCTTGATCAAAGCCAGGAAACGTCCGTCTTTGGAAATAGCAGCATTGCGCCACGGACCATCGTCTACCGTAGACACCACGTACTGATTGGCCTGCCAGTCGAACTCGATAGCTATCAGTTGTTTGGCTTCATTGATAAACACCATGCTCACACCGTTGTCGGTAATACTTGGGCGACTGATGATGCCTTCTGTGTACAGGGAGGTTACAATCTGACCGGTTCCGAGGGCAATTTCCAGATTGCCGGCGTTGCTGGTGCAGAGGATGTAATCGGTGCCCGGATTAGGACTGAGTTGGCCCAGATAGTTGCCGCTTGGGGCGCTGCCGCCAATACCTACAGTGGCAAAAGCATTTGCTGCTGCATCGGCCACGGAGGCGCCGTACAGGTCGTTGGAAGCCTGGATTACGGCCAAACGGCAATCCACGAATTTGCTGGATTTCACCAGGTAATCGCGCAGGGCTTTGTAGTACACCTGCTCTGCTTTTGCCGTACCCACTGCTGCGTTGGTAGCGAAGAGCACAAACGCGCGGTTAACGATACCGGAGTTGATGTGTACGCCGCCATTATCGGCAGAGCCGGTAAATTGTTCGTTGGTGTGGGCTGGTTGCCAGAAAGAACTGTTGGCTGGCTGACCATTATTAGGGTTTTGCATATCGCGCAGCGCGGATGGCAAACCGCCGCCGCTTTGCATCACATCTTCCCCGATTTTCCAGTCGTTCACATCGCCGTCAATCATTTGTCCGAAAATATCGGCAAACGACTCGTTCAAGGCGCCGCTTTCGTTTTGGTAAATGAGGTTGGCGGTTTTTTCCACCACGCCGTGCGTCATTTCGTGGCCGCCCACATCCAGGCCGCGGGCCAGTGGTTTGAAGGTAGAGCCGCCGTTGCCATAGAACATAGCCTGGCCGTTCCAGAAAGCATTTTCCATGGAAGAGCCATCGGATTCCGTTACATTGATGATGCTGATCACGTTGCCGCCTACACCATCGATGGAGTTGCGGTTGAACTTTGATTTGTAGTAATCAAAGCTCTTGATGGCATTGTAATGACCGCTAATGGCCGCTTGTTTGTTGCTAAACGTAGTGGTATTGGAAACAATCAGATCTACATTGAAATTCTGATTTTCCGGAGAGGTATTGAACGCATCCAGGGTAACGATAGCGCCCACCGGATCGCCGGGCATGGTAGAAGCTGCTGCGTTGAACATAGATTTGCTGGCATCTTCCAGGGCTACCTGCGAGCCAAACTGCCAACCGCCCAGCGTAAAGTTGCGGGTTACGCCCAGCAGGTCTACACCGCTGATGTTCACCGGACCGTCTACCATTTCAGGCGCATTTGGCGCATGGTCTGCATGGGCAGCCACCGAAGCGGTGTTGTGCCCTTTGGCGTGGTAATGGCCCAGCAGGTTGCAGGTATGTTCGAAGGAGTTCAACACCTCGCCGGTAGCGGCGTCGATGAACCATTCGGAGCGGCTGAATACATTGGGGCGGGCCGCTACGTGCCAGGCCAGGCGTTCGCCATTGAGTTTTTCGTTCACGTGGAAAACCACCAGCGTAGCGCTGAATGGCTGACCGTCAATCAGTTGAAGGTCTTGCTCGGTCCAGTCGGTTTTGAGGTTTTCCAGGCCGATAGCGGTTTTTACCTTCCAGATAGCGGCTTCAGCATCCATAGATGGCATTACGGTAGCCAGTTCAGGCGTAGGGAAATAGCGACCGTTCATACGCATGAAAGCGCCGCCCTGGGTATGGCAAATGAGCTCTGAGCCCCAAACAGGCAGACCGTTGAAGGTTTGTTCCAGGCGCACGTGGGCGTTGCCCTGCTCGTCGGTAGAAACAGATTTGGCGGTAAACTCCTGCGCCGGTTGGGCAATGCCTTGTGGCTGCAGGCTGGCGCAGTATTCCAGGGCGCGCTGGTCCAGCGGTTTGCTCTCGGCGTTGCTGCCGGAAGCGGCCGTTTTGCCTTCAAAGAACATAGGAAGGCCATTTTCGGCGCGTTTCAGGGCAATATTGCTTTCAGAAACACCGGGCAGGGTGTTGAGTTGTCCGGCAGGTTTGAAGTGTGGAGCCGTTACATAAAACGGGTTGTTTGCCGGCGGAACCGCTTTGCCCGGCCAGTTGATCTGCGGGGTAAAAGGGTGCTCGTCGGTTTTAGGAGGAACGGGTTTGCTGCGTTGTGCAGAAAGCGTGGCTACGGCCAAAAGCAGTAGCGTGAGGAGGGAAAGGATTTTCTTCATGGAAAAAAAAGGAGGGTTGGTGTAGGTAATCTGAATTTGGAAGTACAAAGATGGGGAAAAATCTGATGAATGGGTTACATTTGACCCTGTAAGCCCTTCGAGAGTGATTAATTATGGCGCGGCGGCGGAGCGCCAAGATACTATTGAGATGGGAAGACCGAGCGGAGCGAAAAATGATTATTTCAAAATTCTGAACTCACGCAAATAAAATTCCCCAATATGCTCTTAAACAAGGTAAAATTTGCAGTCGTATACGAGCAATCCGATGAAAACATTAACGAATGTAAAATTTAAATACTCATTTTAAAATCTTTAAAAAGATGATTTTCAACACTTTACCTTCCTTCCAACAAACACTTTCGTTGTTCTCAAATGACTCTTTAAAGAAGATCAAATTACACACTTATTGTGCAATTTATCTAATTTTCTTTCTTGTATCTGGAGAAGTAAATTCTCAGTCACCTCTTGATCCATGCAATACTGCAGATTTAACTTTCGATTCTCCTCCAGGAACAACGCTTTGTAGTCAAAATGAAGGAATTGTTTATGACATTTCGATTGGAATTGGATCGCCTTATGTTTATTCTTCATCTCTGCCCACACTTCCAGCAAATCCGAAAATAAGAATTGTTGGTTCATTTATTATTGATACCGATCTTGAACTACAAGGGGCGACTATCCAAGTTGCACCAGACTCATATATACTACTTAGCGATGGTACGACGACACCAACAAATGGAATCGGTAACCTTACACTTGACAATTGTGATGTTTTTTCATGCTCTGGGCTCTGGGATGGGATATTTATGTTAAGGGGAAACACCATCAAAACATCAAATGGGACTCGAATTGAGGATGCTAAAGGTGCCATTCAGGCTCATAACACTCAAAATTGTACACTTGATATTTTAAATACAATATTTGATAGAAATGATAAAGCAATATGGCTTGAAAACAACCCAAACGATTTAAATAAGCCCCTATTTTTAAACCTTTCTGGAAACACATTTACTTGCAATGCCCCGTTAAATGGCACTTTAAATGGTGTCTCTCAAGCTGGAATACATCTAAAAGATGTTTCACTTATTACATTCCCCTCTACCGTTAATATTTTTCGCGAGCTACAAAATGGAATATATGCAGAAGGCACTTCTTGCAATATTGCAACTAGAAAATTATATATGCACAGAATAAAATCTATAGGAATTTTCTTGCAAATTGGCAATTTGATATTAACTGATTGTGATTTTTATGATAACAGGTCATATTCGATATATGTAGAAACTGCAAAATTTTTCAATGTCAATTACACAGATTTTTTAATTACACCAGCACTACCGGCAAATCCCAACTCTAACCATATTTTTTTCGGTATCTATTTAAAAAGTTTTGCTCTAAATGCCAATATTAACATCAATCACATTAGTTTTAAAGCAGATTGCCAGAACTCTTCTGAAAAGAAAGTAACGGGCATATTACTTAATGGTGGCAATGTGGGATCAGGCACAAGAATCAACATAAAGAATAACTTATTCTCCGTCTTAGCAAATCAATCTGAGGGTGTAAAAATGAAGGGTATATTCCCTTTGGGAAGTCATACTGAAGTATGGTTAAATGACTTTAGAGTTTCTCCCGTGACTTCAAATGTGAGCGGGTTCACACCTTCTGGTTTTATTGCAACCGATGGCGATAAAAACAACTTATCAATTAAATGGAATAGATTTACAGGAGGCATGACTGCAACACCTTTCGGTACTGGCTTGTGCTTAAGGAAATCTGCTGGAATCAATAACGAAGTTAGTACAAATGCGTTCAATGATGATATAGAATCTTGTAATTTTTATACTTGGGTTGAAGAGTTTCAAAACACAATCTTTTGCTCCAACAACTTAACAACTCGCTATTATGGTGGTCAAATGCTATTCAACAAGGCAAACCCAGGCACAAAACTACTTGCCAACACGCTAAGCGGATCCATGCTTAATTTATTTGGCCAAAATGTATCTATCGGAGCTCAAGTGAGCTCCGATTTTACACACGGAAATAAATGGTTTGATGTTAAGCTACCCAATGGTCTTGTGGTTAATCCTCCATTTTATGTACAATGTGAAACTGGTGACCCAAGTCTGAGTAAATTTTCCGTTCATACACCCCAAAGTACTTGTATGAATTTTAACACTAACCCAGGGTGCTATTTTTCTCCATACTATCCAACAAAAATAAATCCCAATGACCCTATTGATGGGCTTTTTGATATTGTAAATTTACCACCAAGTGAAGGATGTTCTCAATACTCTTTCGGCATTGATGAATTAGATTATAGAATAACTCAAGATTCATTTAATTCAGTAGACTATCCATCAATGCAGTGGAACTTGGAACGATATCTTTATGAAAAACTAAAAGAAACTCCAATTTTAACAAATGAAATCCCTTCTCTTGGTTCTTTTATGACCAATAAAGAAAATACTTCAATTGGAAAACTTTATAGTATAAAAAAACTTTTCCAGCAAGCTTCAGAACCTGAATTGAGCATTAAAGCCCAAAGCTCACTTGCAATTGAAAAAATTAATCTGTTGACTGATTCATTATTCCAAATTGAGGAGCAATTTGCTGGCTATATAGGTGAAAGTCAAGCATTTCAGGACCTTAAACAAAAACTAATCAATCAGTTAAGTTATTGGGATTCTCTTCACACTAGTAAATACATGGAGTATAAATCCCAGATGATAATTAAATTACAACCTGTATTTTTGTTAAATGAGTCTCTACCTGCAATAGACCAATATGAAATAAATGAAAAAGTTGTAAATAGTATTCTGTTAATCTCCTTGATGCAACAAGATGGAAAGTTTACACCTAATCAAATGGCAACTCTTGAATCAATCGCTCGTCAAGACCAAAAACATGGTGGAACCGCAGTATATTATGCAAGTGGGCTATTGCCTGACTGTATTACTTCAGATATTCCTCAGGAGCAGTTATATCCTACCGTAGATTCTTTGCAGAAAGTCTTACCAACTGATGATCGGGCTCTTAAAACTGATACTTTTTATAAAAGTAGCATAGAAGTAATGCCTAATCCAACCAACAATGTATTTACTGTTCGTGGTGAATGGGAAGGCAATTGTGTTTTGTATTTATATGACCTATATGGTCACATTTTGATTGAAAAACAGTTTGATGGAAAGGAGGTAATCTCACAACTTGAGACAGATACTCTACCAGGCATATATATTATTAGAGTCGTGACAGACGAAGGCTTTTCTTTTATCACAAAGCTAAACTTTAATTCAAAATAAAATCTCTAAATAAAGGCTGCTCCATTAATATGGAGCAGCCAAATTATTATACTTTCTTATGAGGATCTCCATTTTAATTATTCCTTTCATAATTACCCACTTTTCTTTGGAAATTAAATGCCAGGATAAAAGAGGTAATCAGTGGATTATTGGCGGAAATGGTACAGGTGAGGGCATCGTCCTTGACTTTAATTCATCTCCTGTTGATATCTATCTCAAACAAACTGGTATAAAAATGGAAGGTTCAAATACAAGTATTTCTGATAAAAATGGTAATTTGCTTTTTTACTCAAATGGCTGTAAAATAGTTAATTTTACTGGGGAAGTCATGGATAATGGTGACACCATTAATCCTGGAATTATCCAAAATTCTTATTGTTCTTCTGCAAGTGGAAGTCCATTAAGACAAGGTGTGATTGCAATACCTGCTCCTGGCCTCGACAGCATATATTATGTTTTCAATCTAGATTTGGATCAGCCTTATTTATCGGATCCTAATTTTAACAGCTTGGCTCCAATGAGGTTGTATTATCAAAAAATTGACATGTCAATAAATTCTGGCTTGGGCGCTGTTTTATTAAAGAACCAGATCGCGTTATTAGATACATTTTCCAGAGGTAATATTCAAGCATGCAGACATCTTAATGGTCAAGACTGGTGGATTATTATCCCTAAATCTCATACAAATTGTTATTACCTTATTCCTGTAACTGCCAACGGAGTCCAACCAGCACAACTTAAATGTTCTGGGAAAATCTGGACAGATGAAGACTCTGGAGCACAAGTAACCTTCTCCCCCGATGGAGAAAAATACATCCGATTTAACGCTTGGAATGGTCTCAATATTTATAATTTTGACAACGCTACCGGAGAGTTGTATAACCCTGTTCATATCGATTTTTCAGGAGATACTATTAATTATATTGCAGGAGTAGCGGTCTCTTCCAATTCACGCTTTCTTTATGTCTGTGCCCGGAAAAAAATATATCAATTTGACCTACAGGCAACAGATATAAGCGCTAGCAAGTTATTGTTAGGCGTATGGGATGGTCATCAGAACCCTTTTCCAACAATTTTTTATCTGGCGGCTTTAGCTCCTGATGGAAAAATCTATATTTCAAGCACAAGTAGCACCTATAACCTGCATGAAGTAAAAAAGCCTGATTGTCAAGGAGTTAGCAGTGAACTAATACAACATGGCATTGAATTGCCAGATTATAATTTTGCCTCTATTCCCAACTTGCCTCATTACAACAATCTACCAGTTTTAATCAATTGTGATTCAACTTTATCAGCAATAGAAAAAGCAATTCCACTGCCCGTTCTTTTCATAGCTCCAAACCCTGCATCTGATGAGATCGTAATTTCTCATTCAACCACTAATCAGGGCCATTGGTTACTGAGCGACATCTCGGGCGCCAAAATAAAAGTTGGCCAATGGGATGGGAATACACTTCATCTGGACGTTTTAAATTTAGATAATGGAGTATATGTTTTTAAACTTTATACCAAAGAAGGTCAGTTGTTTGTTGGTAAATTAATAGTACAAAAATAACTTACTGCGGCGCTCGGGTCTTGCCAGGTGCGACGGCAGAGTGCTATTGGCGGAAAAGACCCGAGCGCAGCGGAAAAGCCAAGCCCCCCACTCACCCCTGGGGCGTCAGCCCCACAACGTCGGTAGCCCAGAGAATCACGTCAAAATCCCCGGCCGCATCGCGGTAAAATCAAAGCGCATCCAACATTTGTTTTGAATTGGTAATTGTTGCTATATTCGTTTCACAAAGTCTTCCGCCGCGCTACAATTGCAAGGGGAAGACCGAGCGGGGCAAAATTCCTCTTTACAACCCCAGCCTGTTGGAGCATATACTCCGACAGGCTGGACTATTTTGTCTTGATATGAAAAAGACGTTCATTGCTTTGGCAATATTGATGAGCCAAAATTTGATAGCCCAAAAGGAAACCAACAGATGGATTATTGGTCATGACTATAATATTCAGGATTCATTACATGGTCGAGTAGAAATAAATTTCAATTCTACTCCACCCTCTATTGAATACCGCGTTGGGGACATTAATATGAATATGTTTGGCTGCAATTCTAGTATCTCTGATTCGGCAGGAAACCTTCTGTTTTATTCGAATGGATGTGATATTGCCAATCAAAATGGAGATATTTTGTTAAATGGGAACGACATTAATCCAGGTGCCTACCACGATATTTTATGCGACGATATAGGCCGAGGTTATACGGCTGGTTATCCAAGTATTATGATATTACCTGTTCCAGAAAAAGATTCAATATTTTATATATTCCACAAAAGTGTGAAATATATTCCTCCTCCTAATGAATACGCTTACGTGGACAGATTGTTGTACAGTATAGTGAAAGTAAATGGAAATAAAAAAATAGTTTTGGAGAAGAACATGCCTGTTATGGTAGATTCACTATCCGCTGGAGAAATGAACGCCGTAAAACACGCAAACGGAAAAGATTGGTGGATAATCAGCTCCAGAAGGAACAGTAATCAATTCTATATGTTCCTATTTACCAAAGATGGAATAGTTGATACGCTCACACAGACTATTGGGGCGATACCTCCAACTGATAAGGAAGGGTACGGTCAAACTACGTTTTCACCTGATGGGTCCCAAATGATTAGATTTTACCCACATGAACCTATAGGGCTCTATCAATTTGATCGCTCAACTGGTTTATTTACAGGTTTTGATACCATACATATTGATTTCGGCAACTTTATTTCATTTGATGGAGGCTGTGCCGTTTCACCCAATGGGCGTTATTTGTACATTACTGCTGTCACAAAAGTTTACCAATTTGACTTATTTGCATCGGATATTAGTTCATCGCAAACCACCATTGCTACCTGGGACGGGTTTGTTGACCCAATCGCTATTGCTTTCTGGATTTGTCAACTTGGCCCTGACTGTAAAATTTATGTAATTGGCGGTGGAGATACCCGCTACTATCACATTATTCACAATCCTGACGAACTTGGCTTAGCCTGCAACTTCGAGCAGCGCGGTCTAGTTCTCCCCACGCCCAGCGGGGCCAGTATTCCGTATTTTCCTAACTACCGGTTAGGGCCTATTGATAATCCGGGGCTACCCTGTACTGCCACAGTAGCGGTCAGCAGCCCTCCGGGTAACCGACATCTCGGTGTGCGGGTTTATCCCAACCCGGCAGGAGGGCAGCTCACGGTTGCGTTGGAAGGTACCATGGGGCAAAAGCACATCGTGTTGCGGAATATGTACGGGCAGACCGTGAAACAAGTCTATGTAACCGGCCAGAGCGAGAGCTATACTTTGTCGGTAGAGGATCTGGTCAGCGGAATATACCTTTGGGAAGTGACTACGGCCTCGGGGGTGCGTCTGGGGGCTGGGAAGGTTATTAAAGAGTAAGCAGAGCTCCCCCTACCCCTCACACATACCTCCCATCCACCTCTGTCAGCACCGCTCCGGCAAATTTTGGCCCGAGCGAACGCAGGTAATCCAGCGAGGTCTGATCTGCCGCCTTCAAAGTGGAATGGGCATTGAAAACCGCCAAAATACGATCGGCATAAGGCGTGTTCTGGAAGCCCCAAACGCAGCAGACATTATCTCACCGCTGCACCACAAACTTACGCTGAATCGTTTGTTGCTCGATATTCAGAATTACCCAATAAATACCCGGGGCTGCCGGGGCAGTAATGCCGGTACTCAGATCCGAACCCTCTAACAAGAGCCGGCCAAACGAATCCAATACCTGCCAATACCCTGTTTTTGGGGCCCCATCCGGGAACTCCCATTCCACCTGGCCGCCTGGTGATACAGGATTGGGCCAAAGTTTGCCGGAGCTAACAGTTTCCAGATCCTCTGTGGAAGAGGTTAAGCAGGAATCCTGCTGCTCATAAGCGCCTAAGTCTACCCGACCAAAGCGGATACGAGGCTGCCCGTCAAAGTCTGATGTAAGTCCAGCACTGTCAACCGCCGCGTTACTTCCTCTGTTGATGACGGGTGAACATGTATTGAGTCTGAAATCACCTCCCAGTGTGTCAATGAACCCTGGATAGACATTGTGGTAAACACTATCCCCGAAAACATCCATATAATTGGGAATTACGGCAGGAGAAGGTACTAACGGACTAATACTACAATATTCAAAAAGGAACCAGGAACCGTTGAGAATATTTTGATTGTTGTTGTAAATCAGCCGGTGATTGGACTGCGGCTCCCAAATGGCGCAGTTGTAAAAGTTCATTTTGTTGTAAAACTGAGCGCCTGTTTGATTAAAAGATGAATACCATCGTTTCCCAAACGGATTTGCTCCGTTGTTGTAAAAGGTGCAATTGGTTACTTCGGTCAGCACCTTGGTTTCTTCATGCCCTCCGGCGAAAATGGCCCCGCCAGGGTTGTTGGCAAACAAACAATTGTGGAGGCGGCTGTGTACCTTGTTGCCTCCTGCGCTGTAAGCAAAAAAATTGCTAACGGGGTTATCACTATCCACATTGCCAATAAATTCACATTTTTCAACTAATATTTTTGCTTCACTTTCTTCATCACAAATAAATGAAGTTGCAAAAAAGGAACTACCTGTATTGATAAGAAAACTGGAATTCGAAATTTCTGCATCAACAAAACCATTTTCACCAATATAAACCATAAATGCTCCACCGTTATCATTTCTTGCATCATTTTCTCTTAACGTACAATTTCTAATATTGAGTTTAATTAAATAATCCTTAGGATCATCATAAAATCCATCAATATAAAAACCACCACCGGCTGGCGCATTATTTTTTAAAAAAGTACAGCCGTTTAAGGATAGGTCAATCGTAAACGCCCCTTCCGAGTTGGCCGTCACGTTCAGCCCTCCGCCATCTCCACCCTGCGTTTCATTGTATTCAAAAATACAGTCCTCAAACGCGATGGTAGAATTGCCTGTTTTTTCAATATACACGCCCCCACCATGGGAGGCGAAGGCATAATTATCAGCAAACCGGCAATTTTCGAGTAAAAAGGTATCATTAGGCGAAGTAGGACCTGTTTTCATCAATCCGCCCCCGTAAATATTTCCCCGATTCTGAAAAAAAGTACAATTTACCAGTCGGGGATTAACCAAATACTGAGGGCCAAACGGGTCGGATGGATTAATGTGTCCGGCAAAAAGGCCGCCACCGCCTTGCCCGGCCTCATTGTGCTCAAAAACGCAGTTTGCAATCAATGGTCGGGAATCTGGCAGCCCCTCAGAGCCCAGTAAAAACAAACCTGCGCCATATTGATCAGATTCTGTGTTGACGGAACCGGAGGAGTTTCCATCAGAAATGATAAACCCGTCTAATACGGTTTGTTCATCCAATCCTGTACCCATGAGTACATGAAATGAATTGTCGGTATCAATGGCCGCATCGCCGATGTTGCCACTCAATCTGGTGAGGTTCAGGGTTGGATTGCGCTGTTCAGCGGCAGATTCTGTGCCAGCAAAACCGCCCAACAAGGCAACGCCGTTTTTCAACACAAAGGAAATATCCCGCTGTGCTGTTTGGGTAGGTGTGTATACCCCTGCGGCTACCCAGATTTGATCTCCATATTGAGCCACTTGCAAGGCCTCCTGCAAACGGGGGAACGCTTCTTGCCAGGAAATGCCGCTTGGCTGAGTAGCCTGACTGGAGGCATTGACATGCCAGATATTTTGGGCGTGTAGGAAATTGGAAAGGGGAAAAATACAGGCTGCTATGGAGAGTAAAATGTGGCGCATGGATTCGAAACGTTGAAGGGTCCGTTTACTATGCTTTTGAAGAGTAGTAAACGGACCTGTTGTTAGATTTAGTAGTTATTTTTTGGAAATAACCCCGTGGTGAATAAACCCTTCAGAGGTAAGGGAATAGTAGTAAACGCCTGATGGGGCATTAGCCAATCCATCTACCACCAGCTCTTGCATCCCCTTGGTAAACCAATGGTGGGCCGATGATACCAAACGACCATCAGCATGATATAATTGCAAGCCGACATTGGCATCCTTAGCTAAGGAAAAGTTGATGGCAAAGGCATCCTCAAACGGAACCGGGGCCACTGAAACCTTTGACAACTGGTTTACTTCCTCCATTTTCAAGGCGTCTCTTCCGCCTGCAAAGTTCAGGGCATTCAGCTTAAGCGTTACTGGCACATTTTCACCTGCTTCGTTGAAAAACTTAAAAGGGGTTACACCTGCTGCATTCAGGTTTAAAAAAGATTCTAGCGCTGGAATGGGGGCATTGGCTTGCACCACAAATTCAAACAGTATTTTGTTGTTGATCTGCTTTTCATTGCCGTCCGTAGCAAACCAAAGTGCATTTATTTTACTTACGCCAGATTCCGAGCCACTTCCATCTACATGGTGAAAGTTGTCGAGGTCAAAAGTAGTGGCTACATTCCCCGGTAGAAAGGAGAGAAATTCAAGGCTGTCAGCTGCAAATGAAGCGCCCATCTGCCAGGCAATTACCTCCTGCTCGCTTTCTGCTATGACCTGTATCTTTTTGAACTCGCCAGTGTTGATAGGAATAGGCAGCCCGGTTAAGGTAGAAAAAAACGTTTCATCTGGGTCGTCTTCTACAAGGTTTCCATCGCTTTCTGCACTACAATTCACATCTCCTACTTTTACGCCAACAAAGGACCAGGTATTTTCCAGTTGCGCCAAGGGATGATTAGTTGAAACAGAAACATGATCCAACCAGGTGCAATTGTTTGGAAGTGGGGTCTGAGGGTTCGGACAATTATAAGATCTGAATGTACCAATGAATGGATCAATTGCTTGCGCATCAAACGGGTTCCCATCATCAAATTGACTATAAAACGCAGGGTTTCCCAGGTAAAGTTTAGGTATATATCTCCAGCTGCTATTCAGTGGGAAATTCGGAACAATGCCAAGAATTAGCCTCCTTATTTCAATAATGTCTTGAGGGGTAACACTTCCAGTATTGTTTGCATCAGCAGCAATATACTGGAATGGACTTGTAAATGGCTCTAAAATTAGAATATGCTTTTGAATAACTACTACATCATAGGTAGTTACCCCATTGAGTGGAAAACTAAAGTCCAAATCAGGCATGATATCTCTTTTCCCATCAGCCCAATTGCAAGGATTAAATTGATAGCGCCCTCCTCCGTTGGTTATGGAATTACAAATGGGAAGAGGTTGTTGACGTATTTTCACATCCAACTCCTCAAAGGGCTCAGGAAAAGACTCACCTTGTTTAACACAGGATTGTTCAATATGTCCAGTTTTGAGCGCGCATGCCGGATTGATAATCCTTAATTCTTCATAATCGGGATGTAAATTATACATGGTTCTCATTCGTTCCTGCTGTTCCAGGGAAAACCTGTTGGCACATTCCGTGTAATAACTCATAATGTTGGTTACATCTGGAGAATATGCTACCCCTAGAGGGTCTGGCACAGTACAAGTTACAATACAGTCTGCATTCGCAGAGCACAGCGTTTCTAAATCCGCCGGAGTATCGCAAAATCCATCACCGGTTTGTTTGCAGGTGTATTTTACACCATTGATAAAAACAGGATGGGCAAAATCATGTACATATTGAGTCGGTGGATCCAGAAAGGTATGCGGCAATCCAAAATAGTGCCCAAGCTCGTGGGATAAGTTTGCTATCCGCTCATCCGATAAATATACAGCGCCATTTACACCGTAATTAAATCTTTCGTGCGCATAACCACCAGGAGTAGTACCCGCCCATAAAATTACATCACAAAAAAACACTTTGACACATTCCTGGGCAACAGGAAAATTCAGGTTTACAATCTGATGTAAATCGACTACATCTGAAGAGGATGCATTCAAATCCATTGCCTGAAATTGATCGATATCAATTTGTTCACGGCCACAGACATAAAATTCAAAAAGCCCATCAAAATGGTTGTTTACGGTATTGATGCTTTGCTCAATATCAAAATTACCATGAATGGTTGAACCATTAGTACCTCTGAGCAAAAAATAGTACACCGGAATTCGGATGGGTGAAGTGCCAGAGCCACTTGCCTGTGGATTGAGATTTGCCAGAATCTGCTCCATTTGGGCAAGGGGGATATCTGGCGTTCCACATTCAATACTTTGCGCTTTTGTTATACCTATACTGAGCAGGATTAAAAAAGCAGAAAGCGTGATGCGTGATGCGTGAAAATCTTTGTAAGATCATCATAAAAATATAATAGGTTGGTTAAAAATGCGCTATTTTTTTTACAGAAGTCATAAAGATATGATTGACTGCCAATGGTGAATTGTTAATTCTGAGGGTTTGACTAATTTAGGCAACTTTAACACCCGCCCTACCCCTCACACATACCTCCCATCCACCTCCGTCAGCACCGCTCCGGCAAACTTTGGCCCGAGCGAACGCAGGTAATCCAGCGAGGTCTGATCTGCCGCCTTCAAAGTGGAATGGGCATTGAAAACCGCCAAAATACGATCGGCATAAGGCGCCAACTCCTGCGCATCGGAATAATCATTGAGGGCCGCTGCTTCCAGCAGTATATAGTCAAAATGCGCCCCTAAATCTGCCAAAAATGCCCGAAAAGCAGTTTCTTCGAGCAATTCCGCCGGCGATTTGGGCAACCCCACATTGCCCAGCACTTCCACACCCTGTCCCTCGGCTTCCTCGGCGCTCTGGTTTTTTAACTGAAATACCGCATCCAGCCCGTGCTTTTTAAGCAAACCATTCAGCAACTCTTTGTGCACACTGGGCTGATCTGTAAACGACTCCGGCAGCGGGGCTTTAAAATTGGTATCCAGCATCAGCACCCGCTTTTGGTTGAAGGCCAGCGAATGAGCCAGCGAGAGCATGGTAAAAGTTTTCCCCTCCTGGGTTTTGACGCTCATCAGCAGCCAGGTTTTGCCGCCTGAGGCCATGATTTGTCCGCGCAACTTGCGCAAACTCTCCCGAAACGCCGTGGTTGCCGCATCCGGATTGCGGGCGGCAAAAATGCGCTCCAAATCAAAACCCTTCACCGAAATAGCCGGAATGACGCCCAGCAATGGCAACCCGCCGGTGTACTTTTTGAACAAATCGGGCGACTGAATGGAGCCGTCCAGGTAGGCCAGCACAAACAACGCGATCACCGTGAGCGTGCCCACCACAATGGCGGCAAATATGCTGATCAGGGTACGACGGTCGGGTTCGGGCCATTCCGGAAGCTGGCCGGTTTGCACCACCGTGAGCGGATTTTCGGCGTTTTCCAGCGTAAGCTTGGCTTTGATGAATTCATCGTTCACCTTATCAAACTCCAGCTGCGCATTGTCCTGCTCCTGTTGCAGCTTGGAATACACCTCGTCGCTCACCACCATGCTGCCCAGCTTGTTTTTGAGGGCGTAGATTTCGTTGTTGGTGCGGTTGTAGCTGGCCTCGGCTTCAATACGTTCCAGATCCACCCCTACACGATCTTTGTACAGTTCTTCGCGCGTTTTTTTGCCTTCTTCATTGCGCGGTTTGCCTTGTGCGCGGGCGGAAGCGCGCATGGTGGCTTCCAGTTCAGCTTTGGCATCGGCGAGCTCGGTTTCTATGTCTTCGTTTTTGCCGCCCGCTTCGGCGCTTTTGCGGGTGAGTTCGCGCACGCGCTCCATCTGCTCGGCCGTGCTGTTTTTATCCAGCAACCGGCTTTGTACCTCCCGGGCATCGCGCGATTCGCGGTCGCTCTCGTATTTTTTAATGCGGTTCACCGATTCAGCGGCGGAACGTTTGCGGGCGTCGGCGCGCTGGCGTTCAAATTCCAGTTTGGTGATCTGCGCCACCAGTTCCTCGCTCTGCCTGCCCAGCACCGGCAGCCCTTTTTGTTTCAGGTATTCAAACTTCAGGTCGCTGATGGAATCCACCACGGCCTTTTTTTCCGTGGCTAATTTGGCGTAGGAGTCTACGTTTTTGCGCTTTTCGCGCACCAAAAGGTTGTAATAATAGGTGAGAAAGCGCTGCGCATACGCATTCACGAGGTATTGCGACAAAGCCGGAATTTCTGTGGTCACGGCAATGTCCAAATAATCCGTCTGGCCCTTTCTTTTTACGGAAAGACTGCGCAGGATGGCGTCGTTGTCGTACCCATAAGCACGGGCCACTTTATCCAGCAAAAAATCGAAATCAGGAGAAAAAGAGGGATCTTCCAGGCTATCGAGCTGAATTCCTTTCAGTTGTTGCAGGAGGCTTTGTTTTTCCTGCTCCGTAAACGGCAGCGCCGGGTTGGGTTGGCGAAAAGCCGTTTGCCCGCCCAAATCGTGCTGCAGCATTTCAATGGTAACCAGTTTAATGGCAGAGCGCGACTGGGCAAATTCCAGCAGGTTGGAAAAAGCGTTTTCTACCTGGTATTGCTGCACAAAAGCATCGGAATTATCTGAATTGATGCCTTTGTAATTGACAATTCCCGTGGCCATCACCACGCTGGATTTATAGCGCGCCGGTTTTTGGCCAATAAAGAAAAAAGTAGCCACAGCAGCAGTAGCCATAGCCCCCAGAATCAGCCATTTTCGGCGCAGCAGGATGTTCAGCAGGTAAGTAAAATCCATCGGTTAATGCGATTATTCAGGCAAAGTTAGGAGTAATCGTTGAATTAAAGGCATGGGGGGATAGGGGGTGTTTTTTCACCACTAAGGTGCAGAGGGCACTAAGGGTGTTTTTACCACTAAGGCACTAAGGGCACTAAGGAAACTTTCTTAGTGCCCTTAGTGCCTTAGTGGTAAAAACACCCTTAGTGCCCTCTGTGTCTTAGTGGTAAAAACACCCTTAATACCCTCTTGACCCCCATCATTAAAAAAATCTTTCTCATTCCACCCAGAAAAACGCCTTGCTTTTCTACCTCAGTCTTTAATTTGCGTACTTAGCGGTGAACCTCAACCTGCACCGTTCTCAACCATGAAAAAATTCCTTTGCTACTCTTTTCTCTTTATTGCCTCATTTGCCCGGTCACAAAACGATGCCTGGCATATTGTGGCCGACAACATTAATCCCTCCAATTACTACGGCATTACCGTGGCCAACGGCATGATTGGCCTGGTTTCCTCGCCTGAACCCATGCGGGTGAAAGACGTGGTGCTCAACGGCGCTTACGACAACTACGGACGCGGACGCGTATCCAACATCCTCAAGGGTTTTAATTTCATCAACATGAACCTGGATGTAGACGGGCGCCGGATTGGGCGGGCAGATATTTCAGGATACAAACAGGTGCTGGACATGCGCCATGCCCAGTTGCAGACCACTTACGATGTAGGCGATAAACTATCCGTCCGCCACACGCTCATGGCACTCCGGCATTTGCCCTATTCGGCGCTCAGCATCGTGGAAATTACCGCCAAAAAAGACGTGATGATCACGCCCATGGCCGTCATTGAAGCGCCTGACATGCTCCAGGATGTGCACAACCTGTATGCAGAAATTGACCGGCCGCACGTGCTGATCCCGCTGCTTACTTCTGTGGGTAAAAGTCCTTCAGGCAAATACACTGTGGCGGCCTCAAGCAGTTTTATTTTTGAAGAAAAACACGGTTCCGAGCCGGATTTGATCCACGAAGACTGGGATTACAACATGCACCTGTTGAAATTCCATAAAAAACTGAAAGCCGGCGAAACCTACAAATTTGCCATCGTGGGCACGCTGGTTTCTTCAGCCCATACCGTGGATGCGCACAACGAAGCCGAACGCCTAACCATTTTTGCCGCGCTGGAACGCACCGAACGACTGCTCAAACGTCATAACGCAGAGTGGGACAAACTCTGGGCTTCCGACATCAGCATTGAAGGCGACGTGGATGCCACCCGCGATGTACATTCAGCTATGTACCACCTCTATTCCTTCGGGCGGGAAGGCACGGCCCTGAGCTTGTCGCCCATGGGCCTGAGTGGATTGGGGTACAACGGGCACGTGTTCTGGGATACCGAACTGTGGATGTACCCGCCCATGCTGCTGCTGCATCCTGAAATAGCGCGTTCTTTCCTGGAATTCCGGTATCAATTGCTAGATGAAGCCAAACAAAACGCTTTTTCGCACGGCTACCGCGGCGCCATGTACCCCTGGGAAAGCACCACTACCGGCCAGGAAGAAACGCCGGTTTGGGCGCTCACCGGACCCTTTCAGCACCACATTACCGGATGTGTGGGCTGGGCAGCCTGGCAGTATTATCTGGTAACGAAAGATAAAGTCTGGCTGCGCGACCGCGGCTGGCCCATCCTGAAAGAAGTGGCCGATTTTTGGGCCAGCAGGGTAGAACGCGACGGTCCCGGGCAGTACAACATCAACAACGTGATTGGCGCCAATGAATGGCAGGAAAACATCGACAACAATGCCTTCACCAACGGCATGGCCAAAACCGTACTGGGTTATGCCACCGATGCCGCCCGCGAACTGGGCCTGCCCGCCGATCCGGATTGGGCGCATGTGGCCGCCAATATCCCCCTGTTGAAATTCCCCGACGGCGTAACCCGCGAAAACGCCACCTACAATGGTGAAATCATTAAACAGGCCGATGTAAACCTCCTGGCCTACCCGCTCAAAGTGATTACAGATCCGGCACAGATCAAAAAAGACCTGGACTACTACGAACCCCGGATGTCGCCCGAGGGTCCGGCTATGGGCAACGCCATCCTCACCGTTTCGGCTGCGCGCGCAGGAGATGCCGAGCGAGCTTACGGACTTTGGATAAAGAGTTACAAACCCAACGAAGTGCCGCCCTTCGGCGTTCTGGCAGAATGTGCAGGCGGCACCAACCCTTATTTTGCCACCGGCGCCGGCGGATTCCTCCAGGCCACCATCATGGGCTTTGGCGGACTGGACATTACCCCGCAGGGCATTGTTCAGTTAAAAACCAAATTGCCTAAAAAGTGGAAATCACTGAAGATTACCGGGGTGGGTGGAAAAACCTGGGAGGTGCGGTAACTAGCCAATGGACTGGAGTCGTTTTTTACTGAGAGTCTCACTTTGAGTGAGACTCTCAGTAAAAAACGACTCCAGTCAATTATCCAACAATACATTGTCCCCTTTTTTGAACAATTACCCAAAACCAGAGTTTCCCAAACCCATCAAACCCCATCAAACCCCATCAAACCCCTCTAACCCCTCTAACCCATCAAACAGCGGCGGCTGAACCCGCCTGTACATTAACCATGTCCCACTTAAAAGAAGGCGATCTCGCCCCTGCTTTTTCAGCCCTGAATGAAAAGGGCCAAACCGTAAGCCTGGCTGATTACCAGGGCAAAAAACTGGTACTCTATTTTTACCCAAAAGACGACACTCCGGGCTGTACCGCAGAGGCCTGCAGCCTGCGCGACGGCTACCCAAGATTTCAATCACAGGGTTACGAAATCCTGGGCGTTAGCCCGGATTCTGTGAAAAAACACGTGAAATTTCAGGATAAATACAACCTCCCCTTCAACCTCCTGGCCGACGAAGACCACAAAGTGGCAGAGTCATACGGCGTGTGGGGTGAAAAGAAATTCATGGGCCGTGCTTACATGGGTATCATCCGCACCACTTTCGTCATCGACGGTGAGGGCAAAATTGAACGTATTATCGACAAGGTAGATACGGAAAACCACACGGAGCAGTTGCTGGGGTAGACGGTGGACGGTAGACGGTGGACGGTGGACGGCCTACGGTAGACGGCTTACGGTGGACGGTGGGTAGTTATGCTGAAGTGGGTTGTCATGCCGAGTACTCAGCACCTACACAAGCCAGATTTCGTGATTATCCCCTGGCAAAAAAGATTGCCCGCAGCCAGGCTTGTGTAGGTCCCCTGCCGGGGATGACAACCCACCTCAATGTAGCTACCCACCGTAAGCCATCCACCGTAGGCCATCCACCAGAAGCCGTCTACCGTAGGCCGTCCACCGTAACCCGTCCAATATCCAAAAAGTTGACTAGTTTTACGCCTTGTGCTTTGTGGCCTGAAAAAATGGCATAAATTGCCGCTTTTTGGGGCCGCAAGCCAATACCCAATCGTCAGCATTTCAAAAATCAACGAACAACATTCATGAAAAAAATCGGAATTCTCCACGGAAAAGAAAGCACTTTTCCCGAGGCCTTTGTGGCCCGTGTCAATGCCAAAAACGTGAAAGGCGTGGTGGCGGAACCCACCCATGTGGATGAGTTGATGCAGGGCAATCCTACCCCTTATGCCGTTATGATCGACCGGATCAGTCAGGACGTGCCGTTTTACCGCGCTTATTTGAAAAATGCTGCGCTGAACGGAACTGCCGTGATTAACAACCCTTTCTGGTGGAGTGCCGACGAGAAGTTTTTCAACAACTGCCTGAGTACCAAAATCGGTGTGCCTGTGCCGCGCACCATTCTGCTTCCTTCCAAAGAGATGCCACCGGATACCTCTGCACAGAGCTTCCGCAACATGAAATATCCGCTGGATTGGGAAAAAATGATCGACTACCTGGGTGGTTTTCCGCTGTTCATGAAACCTCATGCCGGCGGCGGTTGGAAAAACGTGTACAAAGTGGAAAACTTCGATGAATTCTTCCGCGATTACAACGAAACCAATACACTGGTCATGCTGCTCCAGGAAGCCATTGATTTCGATGCTTATTTCCGTTGCTACTGCCTGGGCGGTAAATATGTGCGCATCATGGATTACGAACCACGCAACCCACACCACCTGCGTTATGTAGCCGACCATAAAGTGAGCAAGGAACTGCGCCAACAGATGCACGATCTGGTGCTGCGCATCAACCATTACCTCGGCTACGATTTCAATACCGTGGAATTTGCCATCCGCGACGGTATTCCTTACGCCATCGACTTCTGCAACCCTGCGCCAGACGCCGATGTGAATTCCGTTGGTGAAGAAAACTTCGAATGGGTGGTGGAAAACGCCGCCAATATGGCCATCGAAAAAGCGCTTGCCCACAAAGAAGGCGGCAACAACCTCACCTGGGGCCAATACGTACAGGATTCCGTTGCCGGAAAAATGTCGTCTATCCCAACAGAGACTAAGGCTGCCAAAGGCAAGAAAAAATAGTGTTTAAGTGTTTGAGTGTTCAAGTTGGCGTTCAGCTGAGTATGGCCGCGGCTAATTTGAGGACAAAAATTTCGCAGAAAAACCCGGCCGAACGCCAACTCGAACACTCAGATACTCATACACCCAAACACTCTATATGTACCCGGACCTTTCCTATCTTTTCCACGACCTGTTTGGCACCTCGCCAGACAACTGGTTGTCTATTTTTAAAACCTTCGGTTTTGTACTGGCGCTTTCGTTTTTGGTGAGTGCGCTGGTGTTCAACATCGAGTTGCGCCGCAAAGCCAAAGAGGGTTTTTACGTGCCTGATGTGGTAAAAATCACCGAAGGCTTGCCTGCTACCATGGGCGAAATCCTGTCGAATGCCGTGGCCGGTCTGCTTATTTTCGGAAAAGGTCTGTATGCTTATCTCCATTATGCCGAATTCCGGCACGATCCGGCTTCCGTAATTCTCTCTGCAAAAATGCATTGGCTGGGCGGAATCCTGGGCGCCGCAGCCCTCGCCGGCTTTACCTGGTGGGATGGCCAGCGCCGCAAACTGCCAGAACCCAAAGTAACCGAACGCAAACTGTATCCGCACGACCGCCTGAGCGAAATGACCGTTATGGCAGCAATTGGCGGGATTCTCGGCGCCAAGTTGTTCGACCTGTTCGACAACTGGGAGGCGTTTATACAGGATCCTATCGGTTCTCTGACCTCCGGTGGCGGACTGGCATTTTTCGGCGGATTAGTCATGGGCTTCGTCATGGTGGTATGGTACATGTGGCGCCATAATATCCCGTTCTGGCCCACTGCCGATGCCGTGGCGCCTTCCCTCACGGCCGGCTATGGCTTCGGTCGCATCGGCTGCCAGCTTTCAGGCGACGGCGACTGGGGCATTGACAACCTTGCCCCGAAACCCGACTGGATGTCGTTCCTGCCCGACTGGATGTGGGCTTACCGCTATCCGCACAACGTACTAAAAGAAGGCGTTCCCATAGAAGGTTGTCAGTTCGATTACTGTCGCGAACTGGCCAACCCCGTTTTCCCCACACCTTTCTACGAGGTGATCATGATGAGCATTATTTTCCTCATCCTCTGGTCGTTGCGCAGCCGCATCAAAACCGTAGGCATGATGTTCTTCATCTACCTCGGCCTGATTGCCATCGAACGCTTCATCATTGAAAAAATCCGCGTCAACGTAGTCCACGATGTACTCGGGCTTCAGCTCACCCAGGCAGAAATCATTTCCATTTGTCTCTTCCTCATCAGCATTGCAGGCATGATTTACGTGAAAAAGCGTGTTTGAGTGTTTGAGTGCCTGAGTGTTTGAGTGTTTGAGTTGGCGTTGCTTTTGGGGTTGGTGTTTTGGTGTTTCAGTATTTTGGTGTTTTGGTGTTTTATTTTGCCACTAAAAGTCTTTGCACCTTCGCGCCCTCGCGCCTTCGCGCCTTTGTCACAGCTTTGTGTCTTCTATTTCAGGAATGATGAATTCCTTTACCTTTGCGGGATATGACAGACCAGCATTCTCTCAAGATTTACAACACGCTCTCCGGCAAAAAGGAGGAGTTTAAGCCGATTACGCCCGGCTACGCGGGCATGTATGTGTGCGGCCCAACCGTTTACAGTGACGTCCATCTTGGCAACTGCCGCACGTTTTGCAGCTTCGATATGATATACCGCTACCTGTTGCACATTGGTTATAAAGTGCGATACGTACGCAATATCACCGATGTGGGTCACCTCACCGACGATGGTGAAGACCGCATGGCCAAAGGCGCCAAAGTGCAACAGTTGGAACCCATGGAAGTAGCGCAGCGCTACACCGTAGGATTCCACGATATGATGCGGATTTTCAACACGCTCCCACCGAGCATAGAGCCCCGCGCAACCGGACACATTCCGGAACAAATTGAAATGGTGCAGCAAATTCTGGACAACGGCCTGGCCTACGAACGCAACGGCTCCGTGTACTTCGATGTACCCAAATTTGCCACCCAACAACCCGGCGTATACGGCTCGGTTAGCGGCCGCATTCTGGACGACCTCTATGCCGAAACCCGCGAACTGAAAAGTCAGGAAGAGAAAAATCACCCTGCCGACTTCGCCATCTGGATGAAGGCGCGTCCGCAGGATATTATGGTGTGGAACAGTCCATGGTCTGTGGGTTTTCCCGGCTGGCACCTCGAATGTTCTGCCATGAGCACCAAATACCTGGGCAAAACCTTTGATATCCACGGCGGCGGCAACGACCTTAAGTTCCCGCACCACGAAAATGAAGTAGCCCAAAACCACGGCGCCTGCGGTTGTCACCCGGCTAATTATTGGCTGCACACCAATATGCTGCTGCTCAATGGCAAAAAAATGAGCAAAAGCGATGGCAACACCATCACGCCAACGGAACTGTTTACCGGCGATAGTGAACATACATCCAAAGCCTACTCACCCATGGCCGTGCGCTTCTTCATGCTCATGGCGCACTACCGCAGTACGCTCGATATTACCGATGAGGCCCTGCTGGCCGCAGAAAAAGGTTTCCTAAAAATCATGGAAACCAACCGCCTGCTCCAGTCTATGCAGGTAAATGCCCGCGATTTCGACGGTTCAGAAACCGAGTCAGATCGCGCCATTCTCGGCTTGGTAAAAGATGCCTATGATGGCATGAACGACGATTTCAACACCGCCATTGCTATTGCCGCGTTAAATGAAATTGGCAGTTACGTGCACAAACTGGCCAACAAACAAATGGATGCCTCAGAGGTATCTCCATGGGTCATTGAGCGCATCAAAACGGTGTTCAGCACCTTCCTTTTTGATATTTTCGGTTTGCGGGACGAAACCACCTCCGGCGCCGACAGCAGTACCATTGAAGGCCTCATGAGCCTCATTCTGGAAATCCGCGGACAAGCCCGTGCCCAGAAAGATTTTTCCACCAGCGATAAAATTCGCGATGCCCTCGCCGAAGTAGGCATCACGGTTAAAGACGGCAAAGAAGGCGTTTCCTGGTCGAAATAACGGCCAACGGTGGACGGCCTACGGTGGACGGTGGACGGCCTACGGTGGACGGTGGACGGCCTACGGTGGACGGTGGACGGTGGACGGCTTACGGTGGACGGTGGCGTTGCTCTTGGTATTTATTCTTTAGCTTATGGTTAATAACAAATACCAGGAGCAACGCCACCGTCCACCGTAGGCCGTCTACCGTAAGCCGTCCACCGTCAACCGTCTATTTTCTTTTCGTCAATTTTTCAAAACGAAGCATACCTTCCCACCAATTTATCAGAGATTTGCATCTTTCCTGGAAAGGAAATTTCTGTTCAGGCCCTACAAACCTTTCAGAATAAAAACCGTTCAACGTTTCTGATAACAACATTTTAGTCATGTCGACAGACGATCGTATCCGAAATCGGCGCTCTTTCAGAATGCCATTGTTGATTCTGGGAATCAGTATGACGGTATTTTACCTGGGCATGGGCGGCTGGCTGCTGCTGGATAAAAGTTTTATTCCGGACATGCAGGTGGAGTTTCGCAACATTTTTGCCATCATGTTGCTGGTATACGGCACTTACAGGGGCTGGCGGGTTTATGCCGATTATTTTTAAAACACAAGGGTATGTTTCGTAAAAGCTTGATTTTCATCAGCGCAGCTATGCTTGTAGCGTCCTGCGCAGAACGCGATAAAACAGGAAAAGTACTGGACACCATCACCACCGGCGAGATTTCCATCGCAGTGGAAGAAGGGTACAAGCCAGTAATTGCTTCCTGCATCGATGTTTTCGACTCCATTTACCGTACTGCCAAAATCAATCCCCGCTACGTTTCCGAAGGAGAAGCCATCAAAGCCCTCATCGAAGATTCGGTGCAGGTGGTAGTGGTGGGTCGCCAGCTGGCAGGTAAAGAGGTGGAATATTTCCAATCACGCGGATTCAATCCGCCCACCACACCCATTGCTTTCGATGCCCTGGGTATCATCCTCAACCCGGCCAACCTGGATTCTGTACTCACTGTACAACAGGTAAAAGACATTCTTACCGGAAAAATCACCGATTGGAGCGAAATCAACCCCAAATCCAAACTGGGTAAAATTCTGGTGGTGTTTGACAACCCACAGAGCGGAACCGTACGCTTCGTAAAAGATTCTGTGATTGCTGGCCAGGAGTTGACGCCAAAGGCTACCGCGCTGGATGTCAACGAGCAGGTAATTAGCTATGTGGGCAAAAACAAAAGCGCACTCGGTATCATTGCAGCCAACTGGATTTCTGATACCGACGACTCCGGCGTGCAAAAATTCATGAAAGAAATACGGATCGCAGACGTTGCCAAAGAAACAGGCAAGGTTGGCTATGGCCCTTACCAGGCCTTCCTGGCCACTGGCGATTACCCGTTTAAACGAACCATATACATTATCAACGCTCAGGGCCGCCGCAACGGACTGGGCGCGGGTTTTGCATCCTACCTGGCCCGGGACGGACAGCGGATTATGCTCAAGGAAGGCCTTTTGCCTGCCAACGCAGTCACCCGTTTAGTTAAAACCAGTCGCGAATAATTAAATAAATGTCAAAAGTCACTTAACAGATGTTCATTTTGCCATAGTTGTGCGTCCCATATACAGGAACATCGCTTTCGAGCGCATTGAGCCATCTGTTTAAAAACACAAAACTTTTTCCGAACAATGACGAATCTTCTGAAAAAAGCCCTCTTTCTCATGGCAATGTTGGTTGCCAAAACAGCTTTTGGCCAAAGCCATGCGGCGGGCTTGGAGGCGATGCTGCTGGAAGACTGGGACAAGGCCATCGGTGTTTTTTCCGGCCTCGCACAGGCCAATCCCGCTGACCAAAGCGCTTTCCTGAGCCTGGGTAATGCTTACCTGGCTAAAGGCGATAAAACCAACGCTATTGCCAATTTCAAAAAGGCCTTCGACGCTAAAACCGACGCGCCAATGGCTTTTGTTGCCAACGGTCGTATCCTGCTGGTGCAAGACAACAACCTGGCAGAAGCTGAAAAGCAATTCAATAAGGCAAAAAAGTACGCCAAAAAAGACATGACCACCTGGCGTCAGATTGGCGAATCTTACTTCTTCTACATCCAGCCCGGCGCTAAAAAGCCTGAACTGGAAAAAGCCAAGCAATACCTGACCGAAGCCCTCGAGGTATCTACCAAGGATTTTGCTCTGCAAATGACCCTCGGTACCTGCTTTAAAGAGATGTCGGAAGGTGGTCCTGCTGCCCAGCACTATGAGTATGCAGAGGCCCTCGAACCGCAAAATCCGCTGCCAAAACTGATGCTGGCCAAAGTTTACCGCATTGGTAAAGTGCCGGAAAAGCCGCTCACTTACTACGACAAAGCTATTGCAACAGCGCCAACCTACAGCCCTGCCCTGCGCGGCAAAGCCGAATACCTGTTCTTTGTGTTGGGTAAATACGACGAAGCGCAAGCCGCTTATAAAATGCTGGTAGAAAAAGGCGCCGAAGTGAAAATTGAAGACGAAATGCAGTTGGCTAACTGCTACTACCTCACCAAAGACTGCAAAAACTGCAGTGATCTGGTAGAAAAAATCCTGAAAAAGGATCCTAGCAAAAACTATCTGCGTCGTCTGCAAGCCTACTGCGATTTCGAAAATGCCCAGTACGAGCGTGGTTTGAAAACCCTGAACGATTACTTCAAAATCGTATCGCAGGACAAAATCCTGCCATCCGACTATGAGTATCACGCCAAATTGCTCCTGCAAACCAAAGGCGACACCACTATGGCTATCAACGATTACAAAAAAGTAATTGAGATGGATAACAGCCGCTGGAAACTGTACGAAGACATTGACAAAATCGAATGGAGCCGTAAAAACTACTGCGGTGCCCTGAAGGTGTATAAAATGTACCTGGATTCTGTAGCTACACCAAAAGCAACCGAGTGGTACAATCTGGGTATGCGTTACTACTTCTGCAAAGACGAGCCAATGCGCTACGAAAATGCAGAAAAAGCTTTCGTAAAAGTAACTGAGATCAACCCCGCTGCCGCCATTGGCTGGCTCTGGGCTGCTAAATCAGCTGCATTCCAGGACCCATCGCCGGATTCTATTGCCGTACATCCGGAACTGGCCAATTCCTATGGAAAAGCCTTGACTTACTACGAAAAGTACAGTGAAATTGCTGGCGCCGACAAGGAGAAGAACAAAAAAGACCTGCTCAAGGCATACCAGTATATTGCTTACTGCTACTTCGTGAAAGTAGATGCCGCCAAGTTCACCCCGGTAATGGACCAGTGGCAGGCGCTTGAAACCGATGCAGCCCAGCAACAGGTAATCAAAGAAATGCGGGATGCTTTCGGCAAAGAAGCAGCACCGGCATCCGGCGGAGGGAAAAACAAGTAACCCTTCCCCCCTTATACAGCAATAAAAGCAGCCGCCCTGATGACTCGGGGTGGCTGCTTTTTTTACTGTACGAGGAGTGTTTGAGTGTTTGAGTGCCTGAGTGTTTGAGTGTTTGAGTTGGCGTTCGGCTGGATTTCACCACTAAGGCACTGAGGACACTAAGATGAACCTTTCTTAGTGTCCTCAGTGCCTTAGTGGTGAAATCCAGCCGAACGCCAACTCAAACACTCAAACACTCCCACACTCATAAGCAGCGAATTTCAGGCTTGTTGTATCTTGAAATTTGCGTACCTTCGGGGAACCTCTAAAGCCTTGAAAGCTACGCGCCTCAGGTGCACCCAACTATCGTATCCTTTGGACGAACACGAACTCATTCGGGGTTGCTTGCGCGGATCTGCGCAATGCCAGCGCGATTTGTACGAGCGTTTCGCGGGCAAGATGTACGCGGTTTGCCTGCGCTATGCGCGTACGCGTGAGGATGCTGCAGATATACTGCAGGAAGGATTCCTGAAGGTGTTTACCAAACTGGATCAGTTTCAGTTTCAGGGGTCATTTGAAGGGTGGATACGCAGGGTTATGGTCAATACCGCCCTGAGAGCTTATCAAAAACAACGCTATGACTACGAACAAACCGGCTTCGAGCGCATGCCCGATATGCCGGTAGATCCGGATGCCGTTTCCATGCTTTCAGAAGCAGAGCTTATGAATCTGGTCAGGAAACTTCCGGATGGTTACCGTGCCGTATTTAACCTGGTTGCCATTGAAGGATACTCACACGCCGAAGCAGCAGATATGCTGGGTATACAGGAAAGTACTTCCCGTTCCCAGCTCACCAAAGCCCGGCGGCATCTGGAAGAAGAGGTAAGCAGGATACAGAAAATAACAACTTGAATGGAGAACCAAAAGCATCATCTGGACGAAATATTCCATCAACGGCTGCACAATGCGGAGGTCCCCCCGCCTCCGTTTGTGTGGCCCGCGGTTGAACAGGCCCTGCAGCCCAAACGCCGCAGAAGGCCCATAGCATTCTGGTGGCTCACCGCTGCCGGTACTGTCCTGCTGGGCGCAGTTGCACTTTGGGCACTCAACCAGCAGGAAGCAGCCCAGCTCTCTGCCTTTACCCCACCAGTTGCAATTAGCTCAACTACAGAACAAACCCTGGACAACCCGGCAGCTTCCCTTGAACTGCCAACAACAGCCAATGTCCAAAGTGAGTCATACCAGACAAAAGGCGCCACCCGCCCAACCACACCACGTCAACATAACCCCCTCAATGCCGGCGAACGCCCGGTTACATACTCAAACCCTTCAAGCCCTTCCGCCGAGCCCGTAGCTGAAGCAACACCCGTTTCAACTCCCGCAACCCTCAACATAGCCAATTTACCCCTACTTTCCGGGGAAAACAGCATCTCGGCAGCACAAGAAGCCGATATGCCTACTCTGAAGCCGTTCAAATCCGGCGCCCGGCGTAAAAAAGTGCAGCCCAGGGTTTGTTACGATTTCAACCGTCACCCAAGCGCATTGCTGATAGATGTGTACGCAGGCCCATCCATTGCCCAGCGCTCACTTACCAGCCGGCAAGACGACGAACCATACCTCAAGCAACGTCTGGCTACCGAGAGTCGCGACCTGGCTTTCAATGCCGGTTTGAGGGCATCGCTGATGTTCAACCGCAATTTCCTGTTGCGCACCGGTTTGCACTACGATCAGTTCACCGAGGTGTTTGAATACATTGATCCAACCTCTGTTACCTACACCCTGAAATTTACGCCCGGCAATCCCATTCCGGATACCATTGGTGTACAATACGGCGAAAACTACCTGAAAACCTACAACCGTTACGGCACACTCGATATTCCGCTGATGGTGGGCGTAGAAATGCGCAGTGGACGCAGTGGCTTCAACATCAACGCCGGCATTTCAGCCAATGTACTGTTCTGGAAACGCGGAGCCATTATTGATCCACAAACCCATGAACCAGCCCGTTTTGGAGGAAAAAAAGAAACGCTTTCCGAAGAAGTATTCCGCACACGTTTGAGCCTGAGCGCCGGCGCCACCGTGCAATGGTACTGGCATGTAACGCCCCACACACGCTTGTTTGTGGAGCCTTCTTTCCGGCAGGTATTGCGTCCGGTAACCCTTCAAAGTCATTCTATAGACCAGCGATACAGCATTTTAGGCTTGCGTTTGGGCTATACCATGATTTTTTAACAAAGACTGAGGCAGCGAATTCCTGGACTGCATCATCTTACTAATACAAAATGCCAATAGATCGAGAATATATGTTTCGCTTACGCTGGTCATACGGGTTATTGCTGCTGGCTGTCCTGGGTTGCCGCAAGGATGTTGAAACCTTTCAACCCTATGCGCCATCCGCTTCGGAGCTGGGGTCGCTGCTGTCTGCCAGAGTGCCATCCACTGCAGCTGTTTCAACTTTCAGTTTGAGCAATCTGGCCACCGATAAAGTGCTGGAAACCTCCAGTGGTGTGCAAGTGTTTCTGGTAGATACTGACCAACTTTTTGAAAAAGAAGGTACCAATATCGTGGTGCCCTGCAGCACCTGCCCGGATCTTAAAATTGAAGTAACGGAAGTAACCGATAAAAGTGATATCGTGGCACGCGGTCTGCATACCGTGGGCGATAGCAGCAAGGTGTTTGAAACTGCTGGCATGGTGCAAATCAAAGCCACATGCAACGGCCAGGCGCTGGAACTGATGTCTAACCGCAACCTTAAAGTACACATCCCCAACGCCAATACCTCAGCAGATTTCTGGGTGTTTGAGCAGAATACAGAGCTTTCAAAACCCTGGTTGATCACGCCGCGCCCGGTTTATGAAGCCGAATGGCCTGCTGCTAACGGATCCATGCAGGAAGGTTACGAATTGCTGATTACCCAATTGGGCTGGTCGGCAGCCGGCAAGTTCATAGAAGATCCCAGCTCCAGTTTTTGCGTTCAGTTGCCCACCGGATTCGGCGAGCAGAATACCTTGAGCTACGTGGTGTTCAAAGACCGGCAAATAGTGGTGCCGCTGGAGTTCGATCTGGGTAAAAACCTGTTTTGCTTCCCAAAAATGCCGGTAGGCTACCTGGTTCAGCCGGTATCCATCAGCAAACTGGGCGAATCTTTTTACCTGGGAAAAGCGCAAACGGAAGTAGGCACCAATGCCGTATTCCCGTTGAACAATCAAATTATGACAGAAGAGGCCGTTGTGAACATCATCAAAGGCCTGTAAAGATATCCGTGTTTAGTAATTTCGTACAGAGCCGAGTCGGGAAAGTCCGTCTCGGCTTTTTTTACCCTGAAGGAACCTGAAACTGAGAGTCTCACTTAAAGTGAGACTCTCAGTTTCAGGTTCCTTCAGGGTAAAAAACCTACCCCTTCATCTCAGCCGCTGTAAGTCTGCGGTAATGGCCCATTTTGCTGTACTTATCTATACGGGCCACAATACGCTCTTCCGGATCCATAGGCATCAATTTGGCCAATTCGGCTTTGATGTGCTCTTTAAGGTTTTCGGCCATTTGTTCAGGAGCATTATGGCCGCCTCCGAGGGGTTCCTTTACGATGCCGTCAATCAGTCCGAAAGAAAGCATGTTATCAGCATCCAGTTTCAGCGCTTCGGCTGCCTGCTCCTTGAAATCCCAGGAGTGCCAGAGAATAGATGAGCAGGATTCCGGAGAAATAACGGAGTACCAGGTGTACTCCAGCATGAATACTTTATCGCCCAGGCCGATGCCCAGTGCGCCGCCGGAAGCGCCTTCACCGATGATGTAGCAGAGAATGGGCACTTTTAGTTGTGCCATTTCAAACAGGTTGCGCGCAATGGCTTCCGCCTGGCCGCGTTGTTCGGCTTCCAGGCCGGGATAAGCGCCGGGGGTATCAATCAGTGTCACCACCGGGAAACCGAAGCGCTCGGCCATTTTCATGAGGCGCAGCGCCTTGCGATAGCCCTCCGGGTTGGCCATACCGAAGTTGCGGTATTGGCGCATTTTGGTATTCACCCCTTTTTGGTGACCAATCACCACCACCGTTTGGCCGTCTATATCTGCCAGGCCGCCCACAATAGCGTGGTCATCGCCTGCATAGCGGTCGCCGTGCAGCTCGATGAATTTATTGCACATGGTAGTTACATAGTACAGGGTATAGGGGCGTTCCGGATGGCGGGACAGCTGCACTTTTTGCCAGCCAGTGAGGTTGGCATATATTTCCTGGCGCTTTTGCTGGATTTTGGATTCAAGCTCATTGATCATCGGACTCACGTCCAATTCGCCTTTTTCGCCTACTTCCTTGAGCTTTTCGAGCTGTTCGTAGAGGGCCTCCAGCGGCTTTTCAAAATCCATGAAAGTCATTGACATAGCGATGGCGTTCGTTTGCGGTTTTAAAAGGGCGGGCAAAGATACGTTTTGGACCCGTTATGTTGTGTTCAGGATTTTTTTGGGTTCATCAAGAAAATTTTTTCAAAAAAATTTGTCTGAACAAAAACAATACATCTATCTTTGCCCCGCTTTTGAAGAAAAGCATTGGATCGGTAGTTCAGTCGGTTAGAATGCCGCCCTGTCACGGCGGAGGTCGCGGGTTCGAGTCCCGTCCGGTCCGCAAACATAAAGGCTAACATCCTGAGAATCAGGTTGTTAGCCTTTTTTGTTTTTGGTAGAATTTTTACTTAGTCTTTCCTTGAGAATGTACGACTGGCAAATTAAAAAATATTTCGATAATGTAGCTGCAATGTAAAATGCTATTTCTATAGTTTTTACTACACACGATGAGCAAGACGTTAGATTGGGATGGGATCAACATCTGCTTATTTTATTGTGCGGAGAAAAAACGGCAACGGTACCGATTGACCTCTTACCTAAAGAGATACACTTCTTGCTCTAATCTTCTGCCATTATCCCGCTTCGCGGCACGGTGTTTGCTTAGCGTAACTTGTCATAGAACCTTATGTAAAAATAGTTGTTAGACTTGGAATTTCCCCGCGCTCATGTATATTTGGCCCGAAAATCCAAAACCTAAACAGCGGAAAAAGCCCTCCATGGAAGATGTAAAGAAATACCACCCCTTCGAGATTGGCAAAAGATATGCTGTACGGGGCCAGAAGGGATACTTCTACACCATCGACTCAATCCATCTGAATGCCCAAGGCGGCATATCCCATTTTATGGGCAGATATGACAATCAGGTAATACAGTCTTTGCTCGATGGCTCGGGCTTGGTGCCAGAAAAGCCACTTAGAGTTGTGACGCCCAAACTGCTGAATATTATTGCTATCGGGCATTGGAACGTCCGGCTTTTTTCTCCACAGTGGGTGCGAAGGCATGTCTTCATGCCTGAAGAGGGTGGCGAAGAAATACAAGTAAGGATCAATACTGTGGAGATGGGTTTCGGATATTCGTACAGAGGCGTATTTCTAATTGTCAATGAAAATACCCTGGAGCTGAAGGTAGAGCAAGTTTCTGAAATAGCGATCAATCTTGCCATGGAATTCTTTGAGAGGATACTAATTGCGTTGCCGCATACTCCTTTGGCTGCGGTTGGATTCAACATTAATCTAAACGTTTCCAACTCAGAAGACAAGCTGAGTAAGTACGTAAATAATCTTTTTTCGCATAGCAGTCCCTATACTCTATCGCAAGTAGATTTTTCCGAAAAGAGAGCGGACTATGTCGTTTCCATTTCTGCGACGCGGATGCCTGAAGGACTAAACTTAAATTTTAATTTCCACTATGAACGCGACTACAAATTTTCCGATCAAACCTTTATTAAACACTGGGAAGAGGCAAACAGCATCATTGAATTGGAGTGATTATGAAACCGTTCAGGGTATGCACGAGCCGAATGATTTTAAATGGGACATACAAAACGGGATTAATCCAATAGACGATGAATTATGGCTTACAGTAAGCCTCGAAAACCAAGGTCATTCACGCGAAATTGTTAGAACGCCGGTTGAAGAGGCGGCATCTGCTATTTCCAAATTTAAAGATGCCAATGAATTGAGAGAATGTTTTTATGTAGCTGGAATTCACAATCTTATCATAAAAGCCAACTTTCTACAACACAATCTTAGACTGGCAGAAGGAATGATTGACCAGGATGAGTTCGCGCGTGAAATTGATGAGAACCCTGACGAATATATCATAAACATTCGTGAGACAAGTAGCTTAGAAGAGTTGCTGGCTTTAAAGGATGTAGTAAAGCGACTCGGAAAGGATTTTACCATTGACGAAGTGTCCGAAATATTTGCAGTATCCTTTGACAACGTTGAAAAATTGTTGAACCAATAAAACTACCCCACTTTGGTATATCATCATATTCCACAGTCAATTGAGTGCGATGGCGCATTGTTTATTGCGAAAAAAATTGTTGTTTCGACATTGCAAAATACACCTGCTCTAGGACGTCATTTCAAGTACAGTTGTTCCAGAGATGCTAGTGCGGAAATTATTAAAGAGGTGGATCCTAAAAAATGGAGGATAAAAAAAACCTCTCATCTTAACTCTGGAGATAGCCTTCAATGTGAAAAACTGTATGTTCTGGTGTTAGGTATCTCAAAGTTGAAGCCCAAGTTGATCACGCATTCGGGTCGCCATAAGGCAGAAGAGTACAACAGTAAATCGTTTAGTTATGCTGAAATTACTCTTTCATTTGCGCATATTATACATGCTCTTGAGAACAGAAAGGAAGAAGCGGCTTCGAAAAACCTGACGAAATAACCTAAATCCTTAGAGATAACCTCCGTTTTTCATTTCTAGATGCATGCCCCTGCGCAGCCGAAATGGAAAGGTATTGAACCTTCCATTCTAGACAATCTCCCTCCTTTTGGCCTTTACAAATTCGAGTACCGTCCAGTCCGAAAACATAAAGGCTAACTTCCTAGTGATCAGGCTATTGGCTTTTATGTTTGCTTAATAAAAGGTGTAGTGTTTGATTAGTTGGTACTAAAAAGAAGTGCCCTTTACACATCTGATATGTAAAGGGCACTTCTTTTTAGTACCAACTAATCAAACACTACACCTTTTCATTTAATGGAGGTAACTCCTCTAAAATGCCTTGGAATAATTGTGGCGGAATAGTCAAAGTTGGCATTGTCCCTCCACAATTTGCAGTTAGCATAGAAATAAATGATCGAAAATAGGGGAACATCACCGCTGGCGCATTAACATTGATAAGCGCTTTCTGATCTAACTCTGAAACGTTTTGACCAAACTCAAAATCACCAAACCCAGAAACTGTGATTTTCCAAAAATCCTGCGTGGTGACATCTACCGTCATCCAAATCCGGAAGTCATTTTGGTCTGTTTCTCTTGGAAAGACTTTAGCATCTACGTTGAGATCAACTTGTTGGTTATCAACATGTTCCTGAAACACTTTCAAGTCTACGCTAACAATAGAAACGCCTAGAAAGCGAATTTTAGGTTGTTCGGAAGTTTGCATTATTTAAGCCGCCAAGGCATACTGATTGTTTGCAATCAATTCAGTAGTTTCTGAGTGTTGAGTTTGAAAAATCGTACTTCTCTGATTATTTAGCTTGAAATCAGTGTTTACTAATCGACAATCAAGTGTCGATGCTCCCTCGACATCAGAAGTATTCAGGCCAAAATGATTTATAATGTCACCTTGCACGAATGGCCGCTCAACACCATTAGAGTCTATCAAAAGATGACCAGTGGGATTGTCAAGTATCTCAATTCCATACAAATTGGCAAGGTCTCGAATAATATCTGCTGTATTTTCCATGAATCAAGAGGTTGAGTAAAAAAGGGATTAGTACAGATTGAGTAATCGCAAAGGTACAAACATCATAACAAAATCAAAGCCAATAAGTTCTTAATTCGGAAAAACTACAGTTTTTGACGAGATTATAGCATTTGCACTACAACAGATTTGTCTTTCTTGGTAAATAACATCTTTGGGGAGAGGAAAAAAATTACGTTTAAAGGTTGCTATACTTTCACTAGCGTAAGTAGGTTTATCTTTCCTAAATGTTAAAGCAATTAATTTTATACCACGTACTCTTTTCAGTAGGTCTAAGGCAAAGCAAAGATTCTTTATTTCATCAGAAAATGATCCAGCCCTAAATTTTAGGCTAACATTAGTACTTTCATTAGTCAGTATGGAACTGACTTCACTTAAAAAATAATCCATTCCAGGGACAGTATCAAGGTCAAGCCATTGTTCCTTCATACATTCAAAAACTGCCCTTATCACAGCACAACCACTGCCATCATCAACTCCTTTTTTGCGCTTTATCCACCAAAGTGCCAAGTTAATGTCTGAGTAAAAATAGAAACCCTGCCCCAGCCAATGATCTTCACGATGTGTATAAATGAATCTTTCTTCAAGAATTGATTTAATATTTTCAATACCCGTCCCATGAAATCCTTCAATTGTGACTTTTTCCATTTAGTGATTGAATTAAAAATTAGAAGGTATTTTAAAAACAAAAGCAAGATTTGTTCCAAATCTTACCTATTACACGGTGTAACCAAACTCTGCACCCTCTTTATTACAAATTTGCACCTACGGCACAAAAGTATCAAGTTATTTGAAGAAAGTCCCCCCCTACTTCCTCACCCTTACCCCCTCAAACATAAACTCCTCTCCACCATCATACACCACTGGCGACATCCCCTTGGGCCACAACATGACCTCATCTACCAGCATGGGTTTGTAACCAAAAGTCTTGATGGTTACTTTTCCGCCCTGCGGAATCCAGAATTTGGCCTCTGAACGCATCCAGCTGTTTTGTACATCGTTAGACAGGCGGGTTTCGAGCTTGATGGGCTCTACCTCACCACCGGAAGCATCGCGTACGCTGAGCATCCAGAACCCCGGGCCGCGCAGGCGCGCATCCACGTAGGTCCAGGCCGAAAAGTTCATTACTGTATCTCTGGGAAAACTGTTTACCCATTCCGCTACGGAAGCCTCTCCTTTGGGTACTTCCAGACTACCTTTTCCGTAAAATGCCGGCTGGCCGGATTGATCCTCGAAGCCAAGATGGAAGGTGGGCGACGGCTGATTGCCGCTCTGGAAAGCTGCCCGGGCTGCCAGCAACGCTGCGTTGTTGTTGATATCAGCCACTTTAAGCCGGAACAGGGAGAAATCCTTGCTGGTGGCCACTTTTTCGGATATATCCACCATGTATTTTTCGCCGCCCTTCAACTCCGGCAAGGCATCCGATCCCACCACCAGCAATATGTCTTTCTGATTGGGGAACCTGGACACCAATGTGCGTTCAATGAGCGGATTGGACAACATCTGCACGCGCTCAAGACTGTGGTTCAAGCCTATGCGCGACAACATGCTGTTCACCATCGGCAAACCCGTAGCCAAGGAAATACGCACACTCGACATCTGGGTGCGGTAATTGATCCGCGACAACACCTTATCCGACCAGGAGATCATCTTGGGCACGCTCATCATGGCCTGATACTCGGCCGGATTTACCTTGTTCTCCTTCAGTATGTTCAGGATTTCTTCCTCATGCTGCCGGTCGAAGAAGTTTTCATTGAATACTTCACTGAATTTGGGACGGATGTACTGGTTGATTTCTGCATTCCACAGCGAAACCACCGAAATCAGGAATACTGCGGCCATGTAATTCGGCGAAGTAACCCGGAAAAGTCGGTCTATGAACACCGCAGCCGTAATGGTGAGGGCAAAATAGGCCGTCCAGCCCAGTCGGCCGGAAGCCTTGAACATGAGCATCCAGCCCATATTTTTTTCCAGCCAGGGCTCCGAAACGGGAAGGATGCTGGTATTGGCAGCCAGCAGGAACAACAGCAGGGATGCGCCCAGGAGGATGCGGTTTTCCGGCAAAAGCTTCTGCAATGCCGGTTTGTTTTTGCGGAGAAAAATACCCGCCAACGCGAGCAGCAGCATCACTGCCAAACACAGGGTTGTCACCATACCCACATTCAGCATGGCCTCAAACTCCACCTCCGAAACCATGATTTTGTTGCGCACCAGCCATTGGTACAAAATGGAATCCGGCGGATGAAACAAGCCCTCGAAAGTGGCGTGATAAAAGAAAAAGCCCCACTGCGGGTTCAGGCGGTCGTGAACGGGGTCAAAAAGCTTGAAATCCAGAAACACCATGCCCAGCGAGAGCAATCCCATGCCCGCAATGATGGCCGGCGTTTTCCAGTTGCTCCGTTTGAACCCTCCTGCCGCAAACATGACCAAGCCTGCCAGTATGAGGAAAAAGTTGATGTTGAACCCAACATATGGATTGTTGAACGTGAAAAACAAAGACACCAGCAACATCAGTGCATCACGTTTTTCCAAAACGCCTACCCGGTATTTGCGCACAAACCAAAGCATGGCCAGGGGAATCAAAAAGGGGTACGCCAGCCCGAAGTGTCCACCCATGCGCCGAATCTGCGGTGATAACAGCACGATCATGGGCGCCAGCAGGATGGCTGTAGCCATGTGTACTTTAAACGCCCTCAGCAATAAAAAAACGAAAATAACTGCAGCAAAGAGCAAATACAGGTTGAAGCCATTCACCCAACCCACCGTATCGTAGGAAAGATCCGTAACATGCCTGTGTACCCACTGCATGACGTTGGAAAGGGATCCCTGTGCGTCCGTGAGGTAGATGTATTCCCCGTCCGGATACCCCATGGAACGAAGGGTAGAACCATCGTCGTACCGCGTATGGTAGGCCGGGTTGTAATACAGCATCAGCGCATCTCCTCCAAAGGAGTACATCATGCTGTTGGGTTGGGTAAAATAATCCTTGAAAATGGGTTTAGCCAGGAAAAACAGCAACAGTGCCGTAGCCAGAGCGCCCAACCAGAGGTGATATTTCGCAGGAATACGTGAAAAGACAGACACGGTAAGTGGGTATAATTTGGGGTAAAAGTAGGGATTTTTTACTGCGGAGGCGCGGAGGGTTTATTTACCGCGGAGGCGCGGAGGCGCGGAGGCGCGGAGGGGGTAATGTGTAAGGCATCAAGAAGGAGGGAATGTATGTGCCAGAGTATGTCTGAAAAGCATTTGAGATAAAAATGAGTTCGTAGATTTGCATAGCGACGTTACGAACTACTATCCAATAAACACAACATGAAAGACCTCATTTTTGCACTTTTGACAGCAGGCTTAGTTTTGCTAATGCCTGCTTGTACACACGATGAATTTACCCGGCCAGACCCTGAACCCACGGATACGATTGAGATGCCCGTTGATACGCTAAGTTGTGAAGACACTATCGAAATTTTTTACCCCGGCACGATGGAAAATGGTTATATCAAAGCCTTTAAAACCTGTCGGGAATGGAAGGCTTCCGGAAAAGCTAAGATAGCGTTTGCATCAGACCAACACTTTATTATTTCCGGACATACGGGTTACCCCTATATTTTTGCTCCAGGCGATACCGCATTTTTTAATGCAGAGGGTATTATATTTGTCGTGCCCAATAAGGTAGGCAAGTATCCTGTCAGCTATATGACTGGGTTCAAGAACGATACTGTTACAGGTGGTTTTGTCTATATGGACGATGACGTTTTCCTTTCAGGCTGGAATGTTGATCCTGCCTATCCGGACAATGAATTTGAAATCCTTGAGATAGATAACCTCAATCAGCGGGTCCGAGGCAGATTCAATATTCACTTCGTCATTGATACTACTTGGGTTGAATATCAGCTGTACCCCAGCAAATTCTATTTTCATGAAGGGACATTTGATGTTAAAATTGTAGATGAGTAGATCATCCGCAAAACTTCGTTGAATCCGTCTTCCTGGCTTGCAATTTCCGTTAAAAGTGCTGAATGCTTAACTGTGGAGTGAGACTCTCAGTTTAAGCAAAAGTAGTTTTACCGCGGAGGCGCGGAGGCGCAGAGGGGATAGTTGAAAATATTAAATAAACGCCCCTCTGCGACTCAGCGCCTCTGCGGTAAAAACTTACTATCGTTTCCCCTTAAAAAAACTACTCACCAGCTGCCCGCATTCTTCCTGCATGATGCCCATTTCCAGTTTGGTTTTGGGGTGCAGGAGGTCTTTGCCGCCGTGAAGCATGAACCCGCGCTTATCATCCGAGGCAGCGTACACTACCCGGCCAAGTTGCGCCCAGGCTAGCGCGCCCGCACACATGACGCAGGGTTCGAGGGTGACATACAGGGTACAATCCTGAAGATATTTGCTGCCCAGATAGCTACTGGCAGCCGTTACGGCGAGTATTTCGGCATGGGCTGTCACATCCGTGAGCATTTCTGTTTGGTTGTGGGCACGGGCAATGATTCTGCCTTCGCACACAATCACAGCACCCACCGGCACCTCCCCGTCCTCAAAGGCTTTTTGGGCCTCTGCAAGGGCTTGTTTCATGAAATAATCGTCGGAGTGAACAGACAGCATATTATACCCGGTAAATCATTTGAAAATCATCCATTACATACCCCTCCCCAAACGGTGTATCAATACAAAATTCAATGCGGAAGCCCACTTTGAAGTAAAAATTGACGCTTTTGTAATTCCGCCGGTTCACTCGCAAACGCAGCGTTTTGAGATCCGGATATCGCGCCAGCATCAACTCAAAAACGATGGTACCCAGGCCGCGTTCGCGAGAATCGAGGTAAAATTTGTTCAGGAAATATTCCCCTTCCCCTGCCCCTAAAGGGGTTGGGGTTATGGCCAAAAAACCCAGTGCCTGGCCGTTTTCTTCCGGGAGCCACAGCTCCTGACCTTCTTCGTTCATTTGTCGGCGCAGGGCCGCATCGGAGTACATCAACTCCAGCATGTAGGCTATCTGGTCATTGCTGATGATTTCCGGGTAGTGCTCCCACCAGATTTTTTCTGCCAGACTACGGATTTGCGGAATATCGGCTTCAGTGGCCTTGCGCAGGGAAATGAGCGCCATGTGGATGCTTATTTATCCTTGGCGTTGAGCAGTTCCAGCACCTGTTTGGTGATGTCGAGGCTGTCGTTGGCCATCAGGATTTGTCCGCCGCGGGAATACGACAGGATGTAATCGTAACCGATCTGCGACGACAAGGTTTTGAGCTTGGCTTCTACGTTGGCGTAAAGGTCGTCAAACGCTTTTTTCTGGTCTTCGCTCAGGGATTTGCTGAGGCGCATCTTTTCTTCTTCCAGCTTTTGGCCACGCTGCATGAGCACTGCCTGCTGTTTTTCGGCTTCAGCCTGGGTCATATTGCCTTCCTGGAATTTTTGCTGCAGGGCTGCCGCATCTTTCATCAATGCCTCTTCTTTACCGGCCAGACTTTTTTCAGCATTGGCCAAACGTTGTTCAATAGCCGTTTTTTGTTCTTTCAACCACTCATACTTGGCATCGAGGGTATCTGCATTCACATAAGCAATACGCGCACCGCCAGTCTGACTAGTTGGTGGCAAAATGGCCTGTGGAGCGCTCCCACCTGATTTCTGCGAATTCAGGTAGTACAAATGACCAACCAGTGCAAAAAGAATGATATTGAGGATAAGTGGCAGATTTTTCATATTCGAGTGCCTGAGTATTTGAGTGCTTGAGTGTTCGAGTGTTTGAGTTGGCGTGCGGGCCCCCAGCCCCTGAAGGGGGGGGCGTGCCTTTTCACCGGCAAAGGTAGAATTATGCCCAACGTATTTCCGGAATATTTCCCTAAAACCGTCCGTCCACCGTAGGCCGTCCACCGTCTACCGTAGGCCGTCTACCGTAAGCCGTCTACCGCTCCACATCCGGGTGCTGTACCTGATCCCAACGGATACCAATGATCTCTTCCAGGCGGAAACGGGCAATATCCATTTCTGTTTGGGCACGGATTCGGGCTTCACGGGCCTGGTAGTATGCGGCTGAGGTGGTGGTGTATTGCTCCAGGGTGGCTTCGTCGCTTTTGTACAGTTGCTGAATGAGGATAAAATTGTTGTTCAAATCCAGCTCTACCGTGCTACGTTCCTTAAAAATTTCCCTCGCCAGTTTAAAATTAGCCCAGGCACTGAGGGCATCGGCGCGGATTTCGCGCTTGCGCTGCCTGATGCGTTCCTCTGCAATGCTCATTCTGCGTTTTCCAATGTTGTTTTTTTCCGACTGACTGAGAATATTGTACAAATTCAGGGTCAAGCCAAAATTGTATCGCGGAAAAAACACATTGCCAAGGGTATCGGCCCCGCGCAGGTTGGTTTCGTTGAGGTTGAAGGAGGCGTTTACATCGCGCATCCATTCTTTACGGATGTTTTTATTGTCGCTTTTAGCATTAAGCAACTCCGCCTCAGCAATGCGGCCCTCCGGGCTGTTGAGCCAGGCCAGTTGTACCATGTATTCCGCAATATCGCGCGCCTTGGCATCAACGGGCTGAATAATGGCATCGTAATCGGTCAGTTGCGCGTTGGCCTGTGCAACCAGCAACAAGAAGATAACAGTACTGAACCATTTTGGCGGTGTCATAATCGGTTTGGGTGGTTTTTGATTATTAGTTTTTTTACCGCGGAGGCGCAGAGACGCAGAGTTTTTTTTTACCGCAGAGGCGCAGAGACGCAGAGGTTTTTTTTTACTGCGGAGGCGCGGAGGCGCAGAGGATGTTCTCTCAGCGTCTCTGCGCCTCCGCGGTAAAAAAACTACTTCAATCGCTCAATAGCCTCCTCCACACCAAGGGTCCATTGTTCCCCGCTTTTCTGATCTTTCACGGTCAATGTCCGGTTATTCATTTCAGCATCACCGAGGATGGCCACAAAGGGAACATTGCGCTTGGCAGCGTACTCAAATTGTTTTTTCAATTTGCCTGGCTCCGGATAAATTTCGGTGGCAATGCCGGCCTGACGCAGGGCCGTGGCACATTGAAAAGCATATTCAAAACTGGGCTCATCAAAGGAAGCCAGCAGAATCTTGATGCTTTCAGAAAGATTCTCCGGAAACAGGTTCAAACCTTCCAGTACATCGTACACCCGGTCGGCACCAAAAGAAACCCCAACGCCCGATAAACCCGGCACACCAAACACTCCGGTAAGATCGGCGTAGCGTCCGCCACCGCCAATACTGCCCATCTGGTATCCTTTAGCCGCCACTTCAAAAATACAACCTGTGTAATAAGACAACCCGCGGGCAAGCGTAATGTCGAAACGCAACTCGTTTTGCAGCGTTACACCTGATAATAACTGGAACACGCGCTCCAGTTCTTCCAGCCCTTTCAAACCCGTTTCACTGTTGGCAAAAATGGGCTTTAAGGCTTGAATATCAGGCGTTTGCAATATTTTTTCAATCGTAGCAATGGCGCTATCCGGGATGCCGCGTTCGGATAATTCCTTGCGCACACCGTCAATACCCACTTTATCCAGCTTATCCACGGCCACGGTCATGTCCATGAACCGATCCGGAATGCCGGCCGCTTCGGCAATGCCAAACAATACCTTTCGGTTGTTGATTTTGATGGCTACAGGAAGGTTTAGTTTGGCAAAGGCTTCGTCGTAAATCTGCACCAGTTCGGCTTCATACAACAGTGATTCCGATCCGATTACGTCCACATCGCACTGAAAAAACTCCCGGTAACGTCCGCGCTGGGGCCGGTCGGCGCGCCAAACAGGCTGAATCTGATACCGTTTGAATGGGAAAGAAAGCGTGCCCCGGTTCATGACCACATAACGGGCAAAAGGAACCGTGAGGTCATAACGCAACCCTCTTTTAGCAATGCTGGAGGTTAGTTTTGCGGAATTTTTGGCTGCCAGCGCCTCAGCATCGGCACCCGAGAGGAAATCGCCGTTGTTCAGAATTTTGAACAACAATTTATCGCCCTCTTCACCGTATTTGCCGGTGAGGGTGCTCAGATTTTCCATGGCAGGGGTTTCAAGTGGTTGAAAACCAAACTTGACGAATACCGAACGCAGGGTATCAAAAATATATTGGCGTTTGCGCACCTGTTCCGGGCCAAAATCGCGTGTACCTTCTGGAATGGAGGGTTTAGACATACTTAAATGAAGAAAAACAAACGGAATCTAATGAACAGAGGCCCTGAGTATTGTACTGACGGGGTGACTGGCAGTCACCCCGTCAGTATAATACTCAGGGCCTCTGCGCAATGAAACAGATCCTTATCAGATTGGCAGCGCAAAATTACGGAAAAAACTACTGTCCTGCAGCAGCAACGCTGGCCAGCGTACCGAAAAGTAATCCTTTCATGGCCAGCATACCAACAATGATCAGTGTGGCAACAGTGGTGTAAATGGCCAGTTTTTTGTGTTTTTCCTCGTCAGACTGAGCTTTTTTGGAAAAAGTGCGGCCCAATTGAATCAATACCACCGCCAGGATCATACCGCTGATGTGTTCCATTTTGAAGTAGCGCACCCAGGGGTCGCTAACAGGCATATCGCCGGTTGTGTAAGCGCTGGTAACGAAATACTGAATCAAACCCAGCAACAATTGCAGGTGTGCCAGCCCCAAAAGAGCCACGGAAGCTGTGTTGTCGGCTTTTTCAAACGGTTTTTTACCCATCCAGCCCGACCAGGAGCGGAAAAGCACATACACCAGTGCAGCCAGAATGAGGTAACGGTTATAAGAGTGTAAAGCGTTGAGAATGGTATGCATAGACAGGAATGGTTAAATTGTTTGGGCGAATGTAGCAGTTTTTTCGAACTACGGCCTACGGTGGACGGTGGCGTTGCTCCTGGTATTTGTTATTTAACCATAAGCTAAAGAATAAATACCAGGAGCAACGCCACCGTCTACCGTAGGCCGTCCACCGTCTACCGTAGGCCGTCTACCGTAGGCCGTCTACCGTCCAGCAAATAAATCATGCCCAGGTAGCCGCCGAAGCACAAAACCCTGAGTGCCCAAACAGCCGGAACTGGTAAAAGTTCCGTGAGTACTGAGGTTAGCCCCCAAAGCAGCAGCGCCACTGCGGGGTAAAGGGCCATCCGGCCTAGCTTATAGGGCACCGGATAATGTTTTTTGCCGGTAAACCAGGTTGCCCAGCTCATGAAAGCATAACAACAAAGCGTTACCCAGGCCGCGCCGTAATAACCCCAGGCGGGTATCATGATCAGGTTGAGCAAAATAGTAATGCCCGCCCCGGCAATGGAAATCCAGGCTCCCAAACCAGTTCGGTCTTTGAGTCGGTACCATACAGAAAAGTTATAATAAACCCCCAATAACAGGTTGGCACACAGCAAAATAGGCACTACGTGCAGGCCGCTGTGAAACTTGCTGCCAATGAAATGTTTCACCAAATCCAGGAACAGCAAAATCCCCAACATGCCCACTGCCCCGGCTATGGTGAACCACTTGGTTACCTCCGCCTGCGTACGCATAGCATCCTTGTCTTGTGCGTGCCGGAAGAAAAAAGGCTCGGCTGCATAGCGGTAAGCTTGTGTAAACAGGGTAATCAGGGCCGCCAGCTTGTAGTTGGCGCCAAAAATACCCACCTGACCCAGGTTTTCTTCCGGGGTGCCCGGTAGCAGGAATTTTAACATGGATCTGCTGAACATTTCGTCTACAATACCGGCCAGACTCACAATGATCAGCGGAGCGGCATACACCAGCATCTGTCGCCACATACCCTTATCAAAACGAGTATCAATGGCCTTAAACTGCGGCAAAAGCAACAAAAGGGTGAAAGCACTCGCCATCAGGTTAGACAGAAATATGTAGGCCACGCCCAGGCCCGGTTGCCATACCGAATAAACCCATTGCTGTCCGTGCTCGGCGGCCCAGGGGCAATACACCAGCCAGAACAGGTTCATGCCCAGGTTTATTACAATATTACTCAACCGTATGGCCACAAATCGCCGCGGCCGCTGCTCGAGTCGCAGGCGCGCGAAGGGCAATTCTGCCAGACAATCAAAGGCCAGAATAAGCGCGAAGTACCGCACATATTCCGGATGATTTGGGTATTGCAGAAACTCGGCAACGGGTTGGGCAAAGGCCAGCAGCACAGCTGCAATAACCGTGGTACTGCTTAAAACAGACCACATTCCGGTGGAGTACGCCCTGTTTCGATCCTCTGCCGGAGTGCCGAACCGGAAAAACGCCGATTCCATCCGGTAAGACAGAATAACCATCAGGAATGCAGAAGTAGCGTACAGATCCGTAACCGCCCCGTAATCGCTGGTGGATTTCAGCAATCGGGTGTGCAACGGCACCAGGATAACCATGTTCAGCAACCTGCCAACGATGCTGCTTAAGCCATACAGCGCGGTTTCACCCGCCAGTTTTTTTATTAGCGACATGCGGGCAAAGGTAAGGAAGGGATGGGAGGGTTTAATGTACCGGCGGGTTTAGCCGCCGATGTTTGAAAAGTTTGAAGGGTTTGAAGGGTTTGAAGGGTTTGAGGGGTTTGAGGGGTTTGAGGGGTTTGAGGGGTTTGAGGGGTTTGAAGATAAAAACAAATCCCCTGAGGTTTTGGCACCACAGGGGATTTATATTATTCGTACTAATTTCCGGAATGCTCTTATTCCATTTCCTGTACCACTTCCTGCACTTCCGGGATCATGCGTTTGAGCATGCCTTCAATGCCGGCTTTTAGGGTTACGGAGGAAGACGGACAACCGCTGCAGGAGCCCTGCATGGTAACATACACTTTACCGGCTTCAAATGCCTTGAATTCGATGTTGCCACCGTCCATTTCCACAGCCGGTTTAACATATGTATCAATCAATTCCTTCACTTTTCGGGCAATTTCGCCGCCTTCGCCAGTGAACTGAACCGCATTTTGTTCAGCCAGCACATTATCCATGTACTCACCAAAACCGTCGCGTACAATGGCGCCATCTTTCTCCACATAATCTTTAATGAACTCCTTGAGTTTGAGCATGATTTCTGCCCAATCGTAGTTCATTTCCTTGGTAATCGTTACGTAGTTGTTGTTGAAATACACACTTTTCACGTAAGGAAGCTCCATCAGGCTGTTGGCCATAGGGCTCCATTCGGCAGCCAGTTCTTTGTCTTTAAAATCGGCAATACCGCGGTAAAGCATGCGGTTTGTTACATATTTCAGCGCCTCCGGGTTGGGGGTTTGCTCTGTGTAGAGCATAACGGGGCTTTTAGTGATCGTATCCATGGAACGAGTAAGTTTGTTGTTTGGAACGGCACAAAATTAGGTCTTTTTCAGGTTCCGTTTCCGTTTTTTATGTTGGCCAGTCCGCTTTTGATAGAATAATGACTGAAGAAAACAAGGAACGAGGGGAAAGGTTTAGGTAAGGGGGCATTTAAGAGACATTTTATAGTCATTTGGGTCATTTAAGAGACATTTTATGGTCATTTGGGTCATTTGGGTCATTAGTTGTCATCTTTAGTACAGTGAAAGATCTGACCTGGCTACCAACCATGTTTCAATATCCAAATCAAAATCTGTGTGGAATCTGTGCAAATAATCTGTGTGGAATCTGTGCGAAACCAGCTCCTCAGCTACATTCCTTACACTTAGCCAAGGGATAAACACGCAATCTGGCTTGTGTAGGTCCCGATTCTCGGGATGACAACCCTCGTTATATAAAAGTATAACTAACTTTCACCCAAATGACACCTAAATGTCTCTAAAATGACCCCTAAATGACCTCCCAATGTCTCTTAAATCTCTCTTAAACCCCTCCCCAAACAACCCAAAAATCTCTTTTATCCGTTTTTGTTCCTTCACCAACCATAACTGCACATGAAACATTACCCAATGGCTTTTGCGTTAATGCTCCTCGCTATAGCCGGTTGCAAAAAAGATGAAACCAACAACAGCGAAGCCAACATGCAGTTTCGCTTCCAATTTGATCAAAATCAGGTGAGACTAAACAACATTGGCCAACCTTCAACTGTACCTGCCGGCAATGCCGCACAAACGCCGGATTTTCATGAAATGAGCGTGCATTACATCGAACTGGCGCCCACTGCCTTCACCTTGTTAGGACAAGGAGCTATTGTATACAAAGGAGAAGAAACCTCCAAAGGTGGTGAAAATGCCGTAGATTTTGATAAAGTTGCCAAAGGCGGGAACCAGGAGATTTTTACCACCGTTAGTCTGAAAAACATCCCACCCGGCACCTACGAGTGGGTACGCGCAAGCGTTACCTATCAAAACTACGATGTTCGGTTTAACATCAACAACATCCCGGTGATCGGAAATCTGAATCAGCAAAAAGGCACCGTGGCCTCATTTGTGGGTTTTAATACCTATATTAGCAGTATCACCCCCAGAAGCAAAACCCTGGCGGTGAACGATGATAAAAAACAGGGCTTCTGGGCCTTTGAAACCAATTTGTCGGCGCCTTATGATGTATACAACCAGCTCAGTTCCGGCGAAGCACCGGCCGGCGCAACCACCGTGGTAAACCCGCTTTTCTCTACCAGTCCTATCCCCGCGGGCTCCTGTGTGGTTACCGGAAAATTCACCACGCCGTTAGTTGTTACCGGCAATGAAACCGAAAACATCACCGTAACGTTGTCGTTCTCTATCAATCAAAGTTTTGAATGGGTAGACAGCAACGGCAATGGACAACTGGATATCTATGCCGACGGCGTGACGCCTCCGGAAAAAATAGTAGACATGGGATTACGTGGGTTGATCCCTGAATGGGAGTAGAGGGCACATAGGGGGGGATTCACCGCGAAGGGCGCAAAGAACGCGAAGGGGGTTTTCACCACTAAGGCACGGAGGGCACTAAGAACAAATTACCTTAGTGCCCTTAGTGCCTCCGTGGTAATCCAACTTTGTCCCCTACTAATATATCAACTTTGCGTCTTTCCCCCCATCTTTGCGGCCCGAAACAGAACCCCGGATCTTATTTTTCAATACACATGGCAAAAGAAATAACACCTCGCTCGGAAGACTACTCGCAGTGGTACCTGGATATTGTTCAAAAAGCTCGCCTGGCAGATAACTCGCCGGTGCGCGGATGTATGGTGATCAAACCGCACGGCTTTGGCTTGTGGGAAAAAATGCGTGATCAGCTCGATTTCATGTTCAAAGAAACAGGCCACGTGAATGCTTATTTCCCTCTGTTCATCCCTAAAAGTTTCCTCAGCAAAGAAGCAGCTCACGTGGAAGGCTTCGCTAAGGAATGCGCCGTGGTGACGCACTACCGACTCAAAAACGACCCAAATGGCGGCGGCGTGGTGGTAGATCCGGAAGCAAAACTGGAAGAAGAACTCATCGTTCGGCCAACCTCCGAAACCATCATCTGGGATACTTACCGCAACTGGATTCAAAGCTACCGCGATTTGCCCCTGCTGATCAACCAATGGGCAAACGTGGTGCGCTGGGAAATGCGTACCCGCCCTTTCCTCCGCACCGCCGAATTCCTCTGGCAGGAAGGCCACACCGCACACGCCAGCGCGGAAGAAGCCGTGGAAGAAACCCTGAAAATCCTGGACGTGTATGCCACCTTCGCAGAAGAATGGATGGCTATGCCGGTCATTAAAGGCATTAAAACGCCAAACGAACGCTTCGCCGGCGCCGACGAAACTTATTGCATCGAAGCGTTGATGCAAGACGGTAAAGCGCTGCAGGCAGGTACCTCTCACTTCCTCGGACAAAACTTTGCCAAAGCCTTCGACGTACAATTCCTGAACAAGGAAAACCAACAGGAATACGTTTGGGCCACTTCATGGGGCGTTTCTACCCGACTCATTGGCGGCTTGATCATGACTCACTCCGACGACGACGGCCTGGTACTGCCTCCGCGCCTGGCGCCTATCCAGGTGGTTATAGTGCCTATACCCAAGCCCTCCGATGAACTGACTGTGGTGGCCAACAAAATTGCGGCCGACCTGAAAGCCAAAGGCATCCGGGTAAAAATTGATAACGACGACCAAAACCGTCCGGGCTTCAAATTCGCCGAATACGAAATGATAGGTATTCCGGTGCGCCTGGGCCTGGGTCAGCGCGATATCGCAGCGGGACAAATCGAAGTGGCACGCCGCGATACCAAGGAAAAAAACAGCGCAGCCCTGGATACCATCGCCGATTATGTGGAAAACCTGCTTGAAGAGATACAGCAAAACCTCTTCAACCGCGCCAAAGCCTATCGCGATGAACACATCACCCGCGTAGATACCTGGGACGAATTTGTGCAAACACTCGAAGAAAAAGGCGGCTTTATTTCCGCTCACTGGGACGGTACCACCGAAACAGAAGAAGAAGTAAAAACCTTAACCAAAGCTACCATTCGTTGTATTCCTGTGGACGCTCCGGAGGAAGACGGCAAATGTGTGCGCACAGGTAAACCTAGCAAACGCCGGGTGTTGTTTGCTAAATCGTATTGAGGATTACGGTTGATGACCGTTATGGATGAAAAAGAGGGTGTCTCAAAAGTAATTTTTACCGCGGAGACGCAGAGGCGCAGAGGTTTAAATGATTGATTTTCAATTCCTCTGCGCCTCCGCGCCTCTGCGGTAAAAATAAATCAGCGACTTTTGAGGCACCCTCTTTTTTATTCATACAAACCAATATCCCAGCTTACCTCCGCACCACCAGCTTCCCACTCGCCACGCCGTTTCCACTCTGAAGTTTCCAGAAATATACGCCGGCCGGCTGTGTCTGCAGTTCTACCCGGCGGGTTTCGCGGCCCTGTGCCTGCCATTGCTGACGCAGGATTTGTTTGCCCTCCTGATTGAAAATTTCCAAAACGGTTTCGCCGGTCAAATGATCCAGATGAAACCAAACTGCGTCTGTGGCAGGATTCGGAGTTACACTGGCCATCGGTTGCAGAGGAGCATCTGTACTGTTTACCGGGGCTTCCCAGTCCAACGCAGCCTGAACCGCCGCCAGGGCATTTACCCGGCCCCAGCCATATGCATGATTCGGACGAGCTGTACCGATGCTACTTCCACAATCCAGGGTATCGGTAAGAAAAACCGAGGTTTGCTCCACAATATCTTCAATATCATCCACAAAACCTGCAATCTCGGGCCGCGCAGAAATTACGAGTGCTACCAGACCAGCCACGTGTGGACCCGCCATACTGGTGCCACTGAAATTGGCGTAATTGCCTCCGGGAACACAGGAACGCACATCCTGACCAGGTGCACTCACATTGGGCTTAATCCGATTACTTCCGTCTATTTGCACCGGACCACGATTGCTGTATGGCGAAACCAGATCATCAAAACGTGTAGAACCTATGCTAAAACTTTCTTCAAAATAAGCCGGAGGACCAAAAGTAGAAGCGCAACCCGGTCCTGCATTGCCATTACTCACTACAACCACTACGCCGGATTCCTTTAAGTTAACAACAGCTATGTGAATCAATTCATTAACGCTCAAATCCGTACAGCCTTCTGCCTCAGGGCAATACCAGGAATTATTGATCACATGAGGCGCTTTGTCAGGATCAGGGTTTTGTCCGCCCAGGTCGGTAGGCGCTAAAAACCATTGAAAACACTCAATGTAAGTGGAGGGCTTGCCCCAGCCGCGTTCCATGTTACGGCAGCCAATCCATTGGGCGCCAGGAGCCACACCAATCATATTGCCTGCCTCATCATCGCCAGTCATGGTTCCCATGGTGTGCGTGCCGTGGCTGTTGTCGTCGCAAGGAGCCTGTACATCCAGTCCGCAAGGATTTGTTCCCGGATTACCCGAGGTGTCATTGTTCAACGGATTCAATTCATGAATGGCATCGTGCCAGTTATATTGGTGCTGGCTGCCATTATAACCGCGATATTTCTTGAGAATGGCCGGGTGATTCCAATCGTAACCGGTATCTGCGCCACCAACCGTTATTCCTTGACCATTGTATCCAAGTGTCCACACTTCCGGCGCCTGAATTTTGGCAATACCCCATTCCACGCCATTCCTTTCCTGGCTGGGCGAAGCACTGCTGCCCTGGGCAATAGGCCCTTCGAATTCCACCCAGGGATCGGCAGAAATTTGGGCTACTTCAGGGAGTTCTGCCAATTGGCGCAAGAGATTTTCAGGCGCCTTGCTCAGTGAAAGCGCATTTACCAAAAACAAGGTGTTGGCAGGGGTCTGATGTTGCTCTGCCAGCGCCTGGGCATTTTTTTGCGTACGGGCCGCTGTTTGTTGCAATGCCTGAAAAACAAAATGAGCCTTTTCTGATTTGGATTTCAGCTGTTTGGCTTTGCTCAAATCCGCTTGTTCACGGAAAATCACCAGTACGTCCGGCGATTCACCGCGCGATAAAGCCGCGCGCAGTTCCGGAGCTATTTTAGGTGAAAAATTTTGGGCAAAAAGGGGCGTTAGCAAGATGTTCAACAGAACAACAAAAGAAAGTCTGACCATGATTTGGGTGGATGGAAACGGGTTACTTAATATTTCATCAATCTTTCCAGTTGATCTTTCAGGCGTTCAATCGGGAAGAAATTTTGTTCCAGCGGAATAGCAAAAGGAACCGGCGTATCCAGGCTGGCCGCACGCATTACCGGAGCATCCAGGTGTTCAAACAGATACTCGGAAATCCAGGCGGCAATTTCGCCGCCAATACCGCCAAACATGGTGTCTTCGTGCAGGATCAACACACGATTGGTGCGTTTTACAGAGGCTGTGATAGCAGCATAATCCAGCGGAACCAATGAACGCAGGTCCACAATATCCGCATCCAGGCCCATGGCATCGGCGGTTTGTTGCGCCCAACGTACACCCAGGCCGTAGGTAAGTATGCTCACTTCTTTCCCCTCGCGCACCTGACGGGCTTTACCTATCTCGGTGGTGTAAAAACCCTCCGGAACCATACCGCTTTCAGAACGGTACAGGGCTTTGTGCTCGAAAAACATGACCGGATTGGGATCTTCAAATGCCGCCAGCAGCAAACCCTTGGCATCTTCCGGCGTACTTGGATAAACAATTTTCAACCCTGGTACATGGGTAAACCAGGCTTCGTTGGATTGGGAGTGGAACGGACCAGCGCCGGTGCCGCCACCTGTGGGCATCCGAACCACCATATCCGCTGTTTGTCCCCAGCGCCAGTGCAGTTTGGCCAGGTTATTCACAATCTGGTTGAACCCGCAGGTCACAAAATCCGCAAACTGCATTTCCACCATGCTTTTTATTCCTTTCAGGCTCAAACCCAACCCAATACCTACTATGGCCGACTCGCAAAGCGGCGTGTTGCGCACCCGGTTTTTGCCAAATTCCTCCACAAAACCATTGGTTATTTTAAAAACTCCGCCGTAATCGGCAATATCCTGCCCCATGAGTACCAGTTCAGGATGGCGTTTCATGGCTTCGCGCAAGCCATCAGAAATGGCATCAATAAACCTTATCCCCCCCCTGAAGGGGGGGGCAATGGAGGGGGCAACAGGCTTTGGCGCTTCTGCATACACATCATTCAGCTCTTCCTGGGTATCAGCCACAGGCTCCGGCTCGTTGAACATCACATCCACAGCCTTTTGCACGTCTTTTTTATAGCGGTCTTTCAAGGCCTTGATGTGGGCTTCGGTGAGGATGCCTTCTTTCAAGAGCCATTTTTCATAATTCTCGATGGGGTCTTTTTTTGCCCATTCGTCCATCAGTTCCTGAGGCACGTATTTGGTACCACTGGCTTCCTCGTGCCCGCGCATACGGAACGTGACACATTCCAACAGGAAGGGCTGTGGGTCTTTGCGCATTTCTTCGGCAATTTTCCGGATGGTGCTGTACACTTCCAGGATATTATTGCCATCTATTTTGGCAGAGCGCATGCCGTAGCCCTGGGCACGATCCACCAGGTCTTTGCAGGCGTATTGTTCGTTGGGACGGGTACTCAGCCCGTAGCCGTTGTTTTCGATCAGGAAAATAACCGGCAATTTCCAAACAGAAGCAACGTTGAGTGCCTCGTGGAATTCGCCCTGACTGGTGGCGCCTTCGCCGGTGAAGGCGAGAGATACCCGGCCTTCCTGGCGCAGTTTGTGGGCCATAGCCACCCCGGCCGCAAGCGATAACTGCGGACCCAGGTGCGAGATCATGCCTACGATATGGTGTTCCATGGCGCCGAAGTGGAAGGAGCGGTCGCGCGCTTTGGTATAGCCCAGGCGTTTGCCCTGCCACTGGCAAAACATCCGGTCGAGCGGCATTTCACGGGCGGTAAAAACGCCCAGGTTGCGGTGCATGGTGAAAATCACTTCATCGGGCAGCAGCGCACAGGCAGCGCCAACCGAAATAGCCTCCTGCCCAATGCCGGAAAACCATTTGGAAATACGGCCCTGGCGCAGCAGGTTCAACATTTTTTCTTCTATGAGACGGGGTTTGGCTAGCTGTTCGTAGAGATGTAGCAGGGTTTCGTTGGTGAATCCCTTTTTGGAATATTTGATTGCGGACATGGGAATGGAATCCTGTTAGATGGATTCGGGGTGCAAAGGTAGTGTGTGTTGGAGGTTTTTGCCACCGACAAGCAGGCGTGCTGCATTCTTATTACACTAACATGTTTTTTTTTCGTCCTTTGTATCCATATTAGACCTACATGCTCCGCATAATTACCCTGTTTGCCTTACTCTGTTTCATCCCTGTGCTTAACGCGCAAACCCTGCGTGTTGAGTCTATTGGTATTAAAGAGGGTCTTTCACAAGGTTTTGTACCTGATTTATTACAGGATAAGGAGGGTTTTATTTGGGCTGGCACTAAAAACGGGTTGAATCGATATGATGGGCACTCCTTTTTGTGTTTTACCCACGACCCTGAAGTGCCACACTCCATTGCAGACGATCAGATATGGGTAATCCGGGAGCGCGGCGATTTCCTGCTTGTTGCAACAAGCATTGGCGTTATTGATTTTTTTCACAAACAAACACGTCGTTTTTATCATTTGCCGATTGAAGGCGGGGCCATTCCCAAAGCTCCCTTTACTCAGCATATTTTTTTGGATGCAAGGGAACATATCTGGTTGGTTTCGGGAGAAATTCGGGGACGCCGTCAAATATGTTACATTCCGGTACCTGAAGGTTTTTGGGATAATGTTGCAGCTAATCCCGAGTTGATCAATGCCCTAAAGCCACAGTTCATCCAAACGGAGTCTGTTTTTTCTGCCGTAATGAGTCGGGATCTCAACTCACTGATCTTTAATACAGAATCTTCCTGTTTTGCTATTGATACCCGAAGTCTTCAAATCAGGCCGGTTGATTGGCCATCGGCGGCCAAACCTATTAGCATGCACCTGGCGGCCGATGGGAAGATTTGGATGATGCATAGAGGTTTTGGAACCTGTTTCGACGGTAATGCTTATCTGGATATTACATCGGAGGTTATAATTACCAATTTTCTGGGTGTAACGGCATCAAACCTTGCGTTGATTAGCGACAAAGAGGCGTTGTTGGCTATTCCAACTGAAAAAATTTTAGCTACTGGAAAAGTCAGCAGGGATATGGCTGTTTGGAAAATTCCCAATAGTCAGCCTGTATCCAGCTTTTGGGAAGATTCCTCCGGAAATTTGTGGTTTGGACTAGCTGGTAAAGGCATCCTGAAAGCCAACCCTGGAATCCGCCAATTTCAGCAGCTGTTTGCCGGCTATTCGGTATACGGTGCAGTCTTTTCTGAGCCAAATGGGGTCATCCATGCGGCTATTCCAAGTGAATTACTATCGTATCCGGAAGGGGCCAAAAGTAATGCCGCTCAAATCCTCCAAAAAACCAACAATCCAATTATCGGGCACTGGCGTTATTCCAAAGATTCATACGGGAATCAATGGTTGTACGCTGGCGCTGATCCGGTTTCCAGACTTTTTAAAATCAACCCCAAGGGAGAACAAACAGCTTATGTTGTACCTGGGGCACCATCCTTCCCCGGAAACCTTATGGCTGATGCAGACGGGTTTGTTTGGTTGGCTTCCGGCAGACAATTGTGGCAGTTTGACTCCCAAAAGGAAACCTGGAAAATCCATTCCCTGGAGTCAATCTTTTCCATCGTCCCGGAAATATTTGATCTGAAAAAAACGAGCGATGGAACACTCTGGCTTGGAACCTTGAGAGGGCTCCTCGAAGCCAGACCTACAGACCACGAAGGGTTGGCATTTCAATTATATACCGTGGAATCTGGCGCCCTGCGGCACAATGCAGTTTCATCGCTGCAACCGGATATCAGGAATCCACAGGTATTGTGGTTAGGTACAAAAGGGGGGGGCTTAGTCGGCTGGACATAAAGAGCAAACAATTTACTCATATTTACAGCAGAAATGGTTTGCCCAACGATGTGATATACGGAATCTTGCCGGATACACTTGGCAACCTCTGGATGAGCTCCAACAAGGGAATCATCCGGTATACGCCAACCACGGGCGCTATCCGCAATTTTACCGAAGCGGATGGCTTGCAAAGTAATGAATTCAATACCTGGGCATATGCTCCCGGTCCGGGCGGAACTCTGATGTTTGGCGGCATCAACGGATTAAATGTTTTTTCCCCGGAACATTTTAGCGACAACAATCATTTGCCCACGGTTTTTGTGACAGAATTGTTTGTCAATAATAAATCTATTGGAGTAGGCGATTCCACTGGAATTTTACCAAAGTCCATTGAGTTTTTACAGGAAATCAGGTTGAATTATGAACAACGGAACATAACGCTTTCGTTTTCAGCACTGGAGTTTACCACCTCGGTCAAAAAACGTTTTCGCTGGATTTTGGAAGGCGCCGAAACCCAATGGCACCCCGAAACTACAGAACGAAGCGCCACTTACCTGAACCTGCAGCCCGGAACCTACACCTTTAAAGTGATGGCAGCTAATGGCGACGGACTCTGGACTCCCCATCCAACTTCCTTGAAGATTATCATCAGGCCGCCCTGGTATAGAACCATTTGGGCCTACCTGATATATGCCACTTTGTTTGGCGGACTGATCTATGGGTACCTGCGCTTCAGGCTTTCTCAAATGAGGCTGCAACAACAATTAGCTCTGGAATACTTGAATGCAGAGCGATTGAAAGATCTGGACAAGTTCAAATCGCAGGTTTTCACCAATGTTTCGCACGAATTCCGGACGCCGTTGACGGTGATCTTGGGAATGGCAGAACAACTACATGCGCAGGTTGCAGCACCTGAACAACAATCGGCCGTTAGCCTCATTCAACGCAGCGGAGAAAACCTGTTGAGACTTATCAATCAAATTCTGGATCTGGCTAAACTGGAAAGCAATACACTAAAAATCAATTATATACAGGGCGATGTGCTGGCATTCGTGCGCTATGCTGCCGAGAGTATGCATTCCCTTGCCAGTATGAAAAACATTTTGCTTCGGGTGGATAGTCATGTGCCCGGGGGGAAAATATTGATGGATTACGATCCGGAACGATTGCTGCATATTCTGCATAATTTGTTGTCAAATGCCATCAAATTTACCGATTCCGGCGGCAGGATTACCTTACAAATCAGTCTTGAAAACGACTTTCAACCAAGCACTGACCTGCCCGCAGGCCATTATTTGCACATAAGCGTATCTGATACCGGCGTAGGCATTCCGCCCACTGACCTGCCACGTATATTCGATCGTTTCTTTCAGGCAAAAAATCAACGCGAGTCTGGCAACAGCGGATCCGGAATCGGGCTTTCCCTGACCTACGAACTGATCAAGGCCATGGAAGGACATATCACAGTAGAAAGTGAGCCTGGAAAAGGTAGCATGTTCATGGTTTATTTACCCGTACGGCAAAAAGCAATACTGGAAAACAAACCATTGCCGTTCCCTATACCAGACCGGCAACCAGCCACAGTACAGCATAATTCTGCTCATCCTCTGCAAATACTGCTCATTGAAGATAATCCGGACGTTATTGAATATCTGAATGTTTGTTTGGGAAATCACTATCGCCTGGATTTTGCCTATAACGGCCGCGCAGGTATTGAACGAGCCATTGAAACCATACCGGACCTCATTATTTCGGACGTTATGATGCCGGAAAAAGATGGGTTTGAGGTGTGTGAAACTTTGAAAAACGACGAACGAACCAGTCATATTCCACTCGTATTACTCACGGCCAAAGTGGGCGTTGAAGACCGGATTTCCGGCTTGCGCCGCGGCGCAGATGGTTACCTGGCCAAACCATTTCACCCGGATGAATTGCGGGCATTATTGGCTAATCTGTTGGAAATCAGACAAAAACTCCAGGCCAGATATCTCTCCGGCAATGAATTAACCAATAAATCTCAACCGCTTTTACCTGATCAGGAAGACACCTTCCTGCAAAAGCTGCGCAATATCATTGAGGAACACATCACCGAAGCAGATCTTTCTGTAGAAGAAATCAGCAAAATGCTTGGTATGAGTTATCCGGTTGTTCACCGAAAGGTCACGGCGCTTACGGGGCGTTCGCTTACACTGTATGTGCGGGCCATTCGTTTGCAAAAAGCGAAAATCCTGCTTGCCGATTCGGCTTTAAGCATCTCTGAAGTAGCCTTTCAAACGGGATTCAACGACCCCAAATTCTTCAGCCGGGTGTTTTCAGAAGAGTTTGGCTTGTCGCCCTCTGCCTTCCGTTCGCGTTCAGGATCCTGATTTTTCCGGCCGGATAGAATACTCCACCTTATTGAAAGGATACTCCACCAGCCGGAAAGGATATTCCACCCTGTTGAAAGAATAGTGGCCCGCCTCAGAGGTACCCCATCCACACTTTTGTCTCCGAAAGTAATGCCCATGAATGGCGTTGCATTTTTTCACCTTAAATACTCAACGGAGATGAAATCCTTTTTCAGTCTTTTTCTGCTTGTTTTATGCGCTTTTGGAATCCATTCCCAATTGGCTGCGCAACATTTCTCCAGTGGCGCAACTGTGTTGGATGCCAACCTTTCAGGCCGAGAATGGCATATTACCAGCAAAATAGATGGCAATCCATCTGTTCTGGAATGGAATGGTGGCGCAGCTGCCATTTTGAATCAGCCGCTGGATTTTCATAGTACTTTTATTATTGAAGATGGTCCGGATGATGGCGATGGATGGACCCCGGATGTACGCTGGTTTCATATCCGCAACCGGCACAATAATTTGTACATGACCGTTCAAAATGCGTCTGTGGGCAGCGGCATCGTTTGGGAAGAATACCATGGCTCGCAGGGCGACGGCATGTGGAAGCAACAGTTTCGCCTGATTGGTACAGAAGTAGGCTGGAATAAACTTCGGTCAAGGCTAAGCCAAAACGGTCCTGATCTGGTACTTACGGTTGCTCCTGACGGACAACTAACCGTTGATGCACCAATAACCGGAGTTTCGCCTGAGCAAAAATTTGCCTTTAACCTGGCCATGCCTATTGACCCAACCTCCAGGTATTTGTTGGTGGGTACCAACAATAACGATATGATCAGCGATCAGGGTTTCAGTCCGGAAAATACGGAGGTGGTACACGTTGAGGGAGTAGACTATTCCTGTTACTGGCATTTTCTGGATGCAGGAGGCGATTATTATTACATGCAAAATGCCCTTACCGGAAATTATTTGTCTAATAACGGCAGCACAACCGCCGGTGATCAGCTTTATATGAACCAAAACACCAGCGAAAATGCCAAATGGAGTCTGATTCGAAATGAACATACTTTCCGGTTTGAAAACAAAGTAAGTGGCTATCAAATAGGTACTAAAGGACAAACAGCCAATAAAAAGCCTCTATATCAGGAGGTTTCCAGTGGTATCGGAGTGAAATGGTTAATGTTGCCGGTAACCCAGGAAGACCCTCCGTTTTTGGAGGGCGATTACGATCATTTGCTGGACGGCGCCAGTCCGTATTCCGACTGTATCGTATTTGGAATTGATTTTAAAAAAGCGGTTTGTGAACGTGCCGGATTACCTGCTGATCTACAGTGGTTTCCTGTGGTATTGGAAGCGCTTGAAGCGCATTATCAAGATAATATCACAGCCCTTCAAGCGCTTCAAAACCTGGATTTACACAATAAAGGTCATCGTGCAGAATTGGCCTTTGCCTTACGCAATTATGTGCTGAAGGAGCTGGCTCAACGCCCTCCCGCCAACCGCACACCTGAAGAAAATGAGGTAGTGACCTATTTTGAAAGCAAAATCAAAGATATACGCTGGGCCTATTCAGACTTACTCACAGAAAAAGCCATAGAGTTTGAAACCAATTTTGGGATTAATAACGGCGGCCCCGTACTGTTCAGTGATCTGCTGGATCTGTTGAATGCCAGCGACTTTGTTTGGCCGGGAGATTATGAACCTACAAGTTACCAGCAGCAAATCATGGAGGAATATTCGTCTGCCTGCAAAACGCTGGAATTTGAAAACGATCACCAAAGTATGGGGATCAATATTGCGCTGATTGCTGAGCCTATGATAATTCCGGGGGTAGCAGTTGCCCTGAATATGGGGGTTAGAACTGGGGTAGCAGCTCTGGCGCCTGCTGTCGACTATTCGTTACCTGCAAAATTGGTTCAAGCAGCCCAGGCCAGTGTTAGAACGACAGCTGCGATAGCGTCGCAATCCGGTAATATTGTTACAGTAGCACTGATTGCTGCTCAAATCATAGCCCAGGAAGCTATGGAAGCCGTGGAGGTTAACAGGCTCGGACAACGAATAGTAGAGAAAATTGTGTGGGGACGCCAGGACGTTTCTATGTACAATATCCTGACTGGCCCGAACGAACTGGCTAAAGTTCGGCTCCTGGGTGATATGGATTTTATTGTTGGCGCGCCGTTAGATGCTCCTTTTCAGTACAATGACAACGATAGTGAGATCCTCACACCGTTTTATCTTACATGCAATAACTCTGTAGAGGTGGAATTGGATAATACTGGTCAGGCAACTTTAACGCCATTCCAGGTGGCTGTTCCTTTTTTGGCAATTTGTGGTGGCGATCCGGTATTAACCCTCAGTAAAAGCCAGTTCAATTGTTCAGACCTTGGTAATCACCTCGTAACCCTTAAAGCGGAAAATACTGCTTTGAGTACTTCCTGCACTGTATCCGTTTTGGTAAAAGACCAAACGGCTCCGGTTATTTCCTGCAAAAACCCAACCATCTACCTGGATGCAGCGGGCTCGGCGTTTGTTGGATATGCCCAGGTATACCAGGGTGGAACAGATAACTGTGGCGTTGTAACCCCTAAAAGTATTTCGCAAACGGTGTTCGGATGCACCCATATTGGCGCCAACCAGATCACCGTTACAGCCGATGATGGCCATGGCAATACAGCTTCCTGTATTTCTACAGTAACTGTTGTGGACAATCTTGCCCCAAGTGTTACCTGCAAACCCGCAACCGTTTCCCTTAATGCCAATGGCACGGGCAGCAGCAGCACCGGCGATGTATTTCTGAACGGTACCGACAATTGCGGTGTGGTAAATCAGGTTTCTGTTGCTCCAAATAGCTTTGATTGCAGTAAAATAGGAACAAATACCAGCACACTGACTATCAATGATGGTCATGGCAACCAGTCAACCTGTACAGCCACTATTACTGTTGTAGATAACATAGCCCCAAGCGTTACCTGCAAAAACTTCTCCGTGAACCTCAATGCATCTGGCAATGCAAGTATTCAAACAGGCAATGTATTCCAAAGCGGCGCCGATAACTGCGGTGTCGTAAACCAGGAATCTGTGACGCCAAATGCCTTCAACTGCAGTACACTGGGACAAAATACGGTTACCCTTACCGTCAACGACAGCCATGGCAACACCAATACCTGCAATGCTACGGTGACGGTTTCAGACTCCCTGGCGCCAACTATTTTATGCAAAAATGCCACCTTGTTTCTGAATGCCAGTGGCTTGGCAACGCTCACCGTTGCGCAGGTAAACAACAATTCTTTTGACAATTGCAGCATTGCCGGCCTCACATTAAGCCAAACGGCTTTCAGTTGCGCCAACCTCGGAACAAATCTGGTTACCCTGCAGGGATACGATCAAAGTTACAACCGGTCTCAGTGCACCGCCACGGTAACCGTTTTAGATCAAATTAAACCCACGTCTGTGTGCAAAAACCTGACGACGAACCTGAACAGCTCCGGTTCTGTAACGGTAACGCCCGCCTCTGTGAATAATGGAAGTTTTGATAACTGCAGCTTTACCCAAATGCTTACACCCAACACTTTTAGCTGCAACAATGTGGGCACAAACCTGGTCACACTGGTGTCTACCGATGCTGGTGGAAATAGTTCTTCCTGCACAGCCATCATTACCGTTAAAGACCTGAATGCTCCTTCAGCACAGTGTAAAAATGCCACCATTTACCTGAATGACCTAGGGCAAACCACCTTGAATACCAACCAAATTAACAACGGCAGCACCGACGCCTGTGGCATTTCAAGTCTGACCTTGAGCAAAACCCAGTTCAATTGCTCTGACATTCCGGGATCGTCTCAAACGGTAACATTGACCGTTAAAGATGTAAATAACAATATCAGCAGTTGCAATGCACAGGTAACAATCAAAGACAACCTGGCCCCAACAGCAGTTTGTTCTCCAACTACTGTTTACCTGGGCGCCAATGGAAGCGTGGCTGTCTATTCCGAAGATTTGACCGAGAATAGCTACGACAACTGCTCTGTATGGTCATATAGTCCCGCAGTTAAGGTGTATACCACTGCCAATATCGGGAATAACAACCTGAGCATCACCGTAAAGGATTTCAGTGGCAACGGATCTACCTGTGTATCAGTAGTAACCGTTTTACCCGGCAACGGCAACAATAACCTGCAACAACCCGTCATTGAATCCGGTAAACTATCGAATAGTTCGATAGACCTGAGCGTGTTCCCTAACCCAACCAGCGGTGAGGTGCAGCTCCGTTTCGAACTTCCCAATGAGGAATTGTTTCTGATCCGTGTATTCGATCTGACCGGAAGGTTGGTATTTCAACATTCCGGAACAGAAACAGCCGGGAGTCACACTATTCCCATTCGCCTGAATGGTATGGCGCCCGGTAATTATTGGGTTGATTTTCAATCCGAAAGCCTGAAGGGGCAAAAATTGCTGGTGGTTCAGGAATAACTTGTGCGCTCAATGAAAAACGCCACAGGAATTCGGTTCCTGTGGCGTTTTTCTTTGAGCGCATCTTCCAATTATTCAGTCTTATTCCTGCTCATCGCCCTCTTGCATTTCTTCCGCCTCTTCTCCAGCATCGTCTTCTTCTTCCTCAGATGGCTCCTCAGAAGCTTCTACAAGGGTATCCAGGTTGTTTTCTTCCTGATTTTCAATTGGCTCCAGAGCTGCCTCCAGCGTTTCGAATGTTGTCATGGCGCGAAAATTTGAGTGGTGAAAAGAATGTTGTTTACAATACCACACAAAAATCAACGATACATGTGAAGCCAATATTAGGTGGTGATTAAGGCTTCTTTATTTCTTTTTCAGCCATTCTATGGCCCTATTTACACACAAATCTGCCTCTGATAAGGGCGTAACCACGAACGGAACTTCCTCATCCACATCCACGTATTCCCGATAAACGTTACCGTTCCGGTCTTTGTAATAACTCACCGAGATGGTCATGGCGGTTAAAGGATCCAATACCGTCCAGTCGGTTACGGTGATCATGCCTCCGGTTTTTTCACCAAAAAAGCGGGTTTGCTTCCTGCCTTTGAACATCACCGCCAAAGCTTCTCCTGAACTAACGGTGTATACGCTTGTAAGCACCGCCACTTTAGGCGCTTTTTTCAGTTTGCAGTGGTTCTCCAATTGAACAGTATAGTCGTTGTAATAAAAATCGCCATCCTTTATCTGCCAAACATCGTTCTGAGCAGAAGAGAGTCCCTCTGAACCACCCACCGCAGCATTGCCGATAACCGCAGCCAGGCCCTCTGCCATAGGCATCAGATTTCCGCCGCCATTGTACCGCAAATCAATGATCCAGCGATCAGCCCCTTGACCAATCAGCCGACAAACCTCATCCTCAATAACCTTCGACATCTGTTGATTATCGCCCATCGGGAGCCCGACTATACGCACATACCCGATATTTTGATTTAATAATTTGCCTTCAAACGGGTATACCTGCCCGCTTTGTACCTGACCAAAAATCTGAGGATTAAACGTCTTTTGGTGTGGCTTGGGCTCACCAAAATAATACGCCAGCATCTGATTTTGATGGAAAATCCGGCCATGCTGCGTTTTCAGTAGGTGTTTTAGCGCCGGAGACAGTTCAGAGACAGTTTTGGCATTTTGGGCCAGTTCCTGTACACGCGCCCGTAGAGAATCCCAATTCACCCGGTTTCGGTATAAAGAAGCGGTTTCGGCATGTTGTATGATTTGGTTCAGGATCTGCTGAATGGAATCTGTTGTTTGGGCATTCACTGCCAGGGAAGCCAGCAGGAAAGTGAGCAGTAGGAGGTGTTTCATTTTTGTGTTGTTGACATTGTTTTTGTGTTTTCACAAGTGATGTTCCTCTTCCAGGCAGAAAGCCACACACCATACAAAACCACACCTGAGTTGTATTTATTTAGGCACTTTTTTCCTGGCCCAAAAGCCACCCACCATACCAAACCACACCTGAGTTGTCATCCCGGGAACCGGGACCCACACAAGCCCGGCTACACACATTTCCCCCGACCAGAAAGGTCGTTATGACTTAGTTTCATTTCCTGCATCACCCCCAAATATCATTCTTTTCCGTCAGAATAATGGGGGAGCCATCTGTCACCACAATCGTGTGTTCATGCTGCGCCATGTACCCGCCTTTGTTGCCCACCATGGTCCAGCCATCCCTGAGGGTAATGGCGTAACTGGATTGGGTGGAAATAAAGGTCTCAATGGCTACTACCGAGTTCACTTTAAATTTAGCCAGGTTAAGCCGGTCTCTGTAATTGGCTATTTCGGCAGGCGCCTCATGCAAACTCCGGCCAATGCCATGCCCGCTCAGGTTTCTGATTACCTTGAGTCGACGATGTTTCGCTTCGGTTTCAATAAGGTGCCCGATATCTGAAATCCGAACCCCGCTGCGTATGTTTTGAATGGCTTTTTGCAAAATTTGTCTGGACGCATCCACTAACTGTTGGTGTCCTTTTTTGTCTTCACCAAGCACAAACGACGCGCCATTGTCTGACCAAAAGCCACCCAGTTCTGCCGAAACATCAATGTTGATAAGATTGCCTTCGCGCAACACCTTTTTCGTAGATGGAATGCCGTGGCAAAATTCATTATCCACGCTAATACAGGTCCAGCCCGGAAATTTATAGGTCTTATAGGGCGCTGAATTGGCGCCAAAATCTTTCAGTATGCTGGCGCCATAATCGTCCAGTTGCTTGGTGGTCATGCCCGGTTTGGCATAATCTCTCATTTGTTTCAAAGTGTAAGCCACGGCGTCGCTTACTTTTTGCATGCCTTCAAGCTCGGATTCTTTTCTGATTGACATTGTGGAAAGGGATAATTTTCCTAAAATTATGAAAAAAACTCAAACTGCTTTTTCGCCAGTTGTATAATGGGCATTAACCAGTTTGAGCGTATTGCTATAATCAGTATCAAACTCAATCACCCGAATCTCTCCAGGTTTGAAGGTAATCTGTCCATCCCACCTATCCCACCATTTCCAGCATCAGTTTTTCCAGTGTTTCTTCCGGATCCTTACACAAGCCCGGATGCACTTTGGAGGTTTGAATCATGGTGCTGCGGGTGGCGGTGAGCCAGCGGAACCGGGAAGCCAGATCCAGTTGCGCAATGGGCGAATCGGGCGTTTTGCCACAGCAGATATCCTGAAATGCCTGCAAATGTTGGGCGATCTCGTCCAGCTGAATATTCGGATCCAGGGCTAGCAACTTGGCCTCCGGCAAATGCACGCGTATGCCCAGGAATTTTTTCCCGGAGCAATACAACACCACCCCGGCATTCACGAACTCTTCGCGTTCCGGCCGGGGCACAATGCGTATCACCGCGTATTCAAATACCCGAAACTCTTGCATGAATGGCCTGTTTGACAAATGTTTCGCTGCTTTTCAATCGTATGGTCAAAAACTCCGCATACGTTTTCCGAACCGTTTCGGCACTTTCCTGAAAAGCGCCCTCAACCCAGGAATCTGGTATCAAACCAACGATTTCGTTGATTACTGTTTCGTTCAACACTTTTTTGATGGCCTCCTCAGCCTCCTCCAGCCTCGAAGCCTGCTTTAATAAAACATGGTCTTTGATCTGGGCAAATGGCCTGGTGCTTTGCTCCCGCCAGTTTTCCCAATTGTGGTGAAAATACAAAGCGGCGCCGTGGTCAATCAGCCAAAGCTCCCGGTTCCAAAGCAACAAGTTGGTGTTGCGCGCGGTGCGGTCTACATTCATCAAAAAAGCATCCAGCCATACAATTTTAGACGCCAGCAATGCATCCGGTTTCATCACAGCCGGATCGTACGTAACCGCGCCCGACAGGTAATGCATACCGAGATTCAACCCGGTGCTGAACTTGAGCAGGTCCTGAATTTCTTCGTCGCCTTCCGCACGTCCGTAAGCTTCGTTTAGTTCCGCAAAAACAAGTTCCGGCATTTTAAGTCCAATAAGTCGTGCCATTTCTCCTCCAATCAACTCCGCAATCAATGCCTTCACTCCCTGACCGGCGCCCCTGAATTTCAGGACGTACAAAAAACCGTCGTCGGCCTCTACAATGGCCGGCAAGGAGCCACCCTCCCGCAGGGGAGTTACATATCTGGTAACCGTAACGGTTCTGATGTCTGGTTGCATGAGGCAAAGTAAAGTAAAAAAGGAGGTGTGTTATATTCCCAACGAGACCAGCACCGGATAATGATCCGAAAAATCGCCATCCCGGGCGGTGCGGCAGGAAAAAGTGGTGATGCTCTTTTCCGTAAGGATATAATCTATCCTGAGCAGGGGCAAAGCGCCGGCAAACGTAGTGCCCAGCCCAAGGGCTTTCTGCCGGAAAGTATCGTGCAAACCCTCTGAAAGCTGGGCATATACATAGGAATTGGGTGTGTCGTTGAAATCACCGCACACGATGACCGGAATTTTGCATGCGGCAATATGCGCTCGCAATTTCTGGGCCTGCTCGGCGCGCAAACTGGTAGCTGAGCCCACCCTGCCCAGCACAAACCCGATGTCTTGCCAGGTTTCGCCTTCCTCCAAATCGCCTTTCTGAATCACTTTGGCTGTGGTATTCGTCACGCGGTTGGATTGCAAATGCACGTTGTATATGCGCACCACTTTTTTCTCGCCTACCCGCACATCGGCCCATAGCGTAGAGTTGGAGGTGTTGTCAAAAGGCACATCGCCGCCGCCCATGATGGGATAACGTGACAGGATAACCGTGCCTTTTTTGAGGTTAAATGTGTGCTTATAACCCATTTTTTCGGCCAAAAGCCGATAAAACTTGCCGCTGGTTTCCTGTGTGCACAAAATATCCGGATCCCCGCTTTCCTGCAAAAAACGGGCATACGCCGAAGCGCGTTTTTCCCGCCAGGCATCGGTGGCTTCCTTGCCCTGGTAAATGCTGCCCAGGTTGTGGGTGGCCACCGTAACCGCATTCTCCGGAACAGCATCCTTGCCAAAATCAAACCCGATAAACCCGGTAATATGATCCCAGCCAAAAGCCAAAATACCAATATGATACAAGGCAAAACGATTGCCCTGCCAGGTCCAGATTCCCGCCAGCAACAAATTGGCCAGCAACATCCACGGAAACGCCGTACCAAAAAACGATAACCACGAAAACTTAGCCGGATTCACCGACGGGCATACATACGCCAATACTGTACAGCAGATCACTACTGCACTCGCCATTCTAAGCAGGTATTGGACTAATGATTTCATTTTTTCTACGGTGGACGGTGGACGGCTTACGGTGGACGATTTACGGCTTACGGTGGACGGTGGACGGTGGCGTTGCTCCTGGGAAAATTTGACTCATGTCCATTCAAATCTCAAGAGCAACGCCACCGTAAGCCGTAAATCGTAAATCGTAATCCGTTAAAAAATGCCTAAACCTGTAAACCTCCTGTGTCTTTCCTGAGGTTGAAACGTTCTTTGTAACGACAAACGGCCAACAACCAACGGTTGAGGACTTACAGTCTACTATTGGGTTTGTGTTCCAAGCTCAAAGCTAAGCAAAACGCAACCGTCTACCGTCTACCGTAAGTCGTCCACCGTTTTCCGTCACAAAGTTCACTTAACAATTTAGAATCATGTTCAAAAAATCGCTACTTCTTTTTGCCGCGCTGTTGCTGGGGCAGTTTGCACATGCTCAATTCGGCAAAATTCTCGACAAAGCCAAAGAAAAAGTGGGGGTGGATGTGCCCCTTTCGCAGGAAGAAGCCGGTAATGGCCTCAAAGAAGCCCTTAACAATGGTATCGGCGAAGCTGTAGATTTTCTATCCGCTAAAGACGGCTACTTCAAATCTCCTTACAAAATCCTGCTCCCGGATGAAGCCAAAACAGTGGTTAGCAAACTCAAAGCCGTACCAGGTTTCTCCAACGTGGAGGCCGACCTCACCGAACGAATGAATCGAGCCGCTGAAGATGCCGCCACTAAAGCCAAACCTATTTTCATCAAGGCTATCAAAGACCTCACTTTTCAGGATGCCCTCAATATTCTGATGGGCAACCAGGACGCAGCCACACGTTATCTGGAAAAATCTACCTACGCGCCACTATACGCCGAATTCAAGCCTATCATTCAGGCCTCTCTGGATAAGGTGAACGCCCGCGAATACTGGAAAAGCGCCGTGACAGCCTACAATAAAATCCCGCTCGTCACCAAAACCAATCCGGAACTCGACGACCACGTAACGAAAATGGCCCTCAAAGGCATGTTCGAGCTAGTCCAGAAAAAAGAACTCGGCATCCGCTCCGACGTAAGTCAACGCAACTCAGATATCCTGAAAAAGGTATTTGCGAAGCAGGATAAGAAGTAACGGCCTACGGTAGACGGTAGACGGTGGACGGTAGACGGTGGACGGTAGACGGTGGACGGTGGACGGTTTCCGCAGTTGGCGTCCCCGCCAACAAGGGAAAAAGGGAAAAAGTAACGGTGGACGGTTTGGGCTCGGGGTAAAGTGAGAGTCTCACTCTGAGTGAGACTCTCACTTTACCCCGAGCCCAAACCGTCCACCGTCCACCGTAAGCCGTCCACCGTAGTCCGTTTACAACTCAAAATTCGGTTCCAGCAGACTGGAATCTTCCGCGTAGAATTTATTGATGTACTGAACGGCTTCTTCCACATCGTCGGTGACGAGGAAGAGGTCCAGATCTTCGGCGTGGATGTTGTGGTGACGCTTAAGCATGATCTCCACGATCCAGTTTTTCAAGCCTTCCCAGAATTCAACACCCATGAGTACAATGGGCATGCGGGAAATTTTATTGGTTTGAACGAGGGTTAACACCTCAAACAGTTCATCCAATGTGCCAAAACCGCCGGGCATTACCACAAAAGCCTGGGCGTATTTCACAAACATCACTTTCCGTACAAAGAAATAACGGTGTTTCAGGTTGTGATCCGGCGCAATAAACGGGTTATGATGCTGCTCAAATGGCAGGTTGATGTTTAGACCAATAGAGGTTCCGCCTTTCATCCAGGCGCCCTTATTCCCGGCTTCCATAATGCCCGGACCACCGCCGGTAATTACACCATACCCTTCTTCTACCAGTCGGGAAGCCGTTTTTACAGCCAATTCATAATAAACCGTACCTGGTTTGGTACGCGCCGATCCAAAAATGGACACGCAGGGGCCTACCTCATTCAGTACCTCGAAACCATCCACAAACTCAGCCATTACCTTGAACATCGTCCAGGCATTTTCGCCGCGTTTCCTGTTCCATTGTTTTTGTTTTCTTGTTGAGCCGTTTTTGGACTCCTGATTTTCTTTTTCCATATTTTAGATTTTATTCACCGTGAAGTACGCTAAGAGCGCAAAGTTGTGATTTTTGCGTACTTAGCGTACTTCGCGGTGATCTGGTTCGTCAATGACCTCAGTGGTCCAGGCTTCTGCCCTGGCAGCAAACAATGCCTTGGTTTTAACCCAGGTATCCGCAAACAACTCCGACGCGCGATACGCATTCAGCGCCTCCTCATTGTCCCAGAAACTGAGGGTGAACATTACGTTAGGTTGATTTTTCTGCCGCAATAATTCCATATGCCGGCAACCCGCAAAAGCGCGGATCTTTTCCTTGCTCTGTTCAAAAACTTCCGACACAAAGGTGTCTGCCGCGTCCTCGCGGAAGGTCATTTTTACTATTCGCTTGATCATTTTTTTATACGGTGGACGGCTTACGGTGGACGGTAGACGGTTTTGGCTCGGGGTAAAGTGAGAGTCTCACTCTGAGTGAGACTCTCACTTTACCTCGAGCCAAAACCGTCTACCGTCACTTGTTCGCTAATTGCCCGCAGGCGGCGTCAATATCCTTGCCCCGGCTTCTGCGAACGGTTACGGTTACGCCTTCTTTGGCCAGGTAAGCGCCAAATTCATTCAAACGGTTTTCGTCAGATTTTTCAAAAGGTACGCCACCAATAGGATTGTACTCTATGATGTTTACCCGAACCGGAAACTGTCGCCGACAAAGCTGCACCAGCCGGCGCGCATCTTCCAGCGAATCGTTGAACTGTTGAAAGGCAATGTATTCATAAGAAATCCGGCCCTTTGTTTTCCGGTAGAAATACTCCAGGCTTTCCATCAACACCTTCAGGTTGTTGGTTTCGTTGATGGGCATGATTTCGTTTCGTTTATCATCGTCGGCCGCATGTAAACTGAGCGCCAAATTGGACCGGAAGCCGTCGTCAGCCAGTTTTCGGATCATTTTGGCAATACCAGCCGTACTCACCGTAATGCGCCGCGCCCCGATACCCAGTCCGCCTTCTTCCGGCGGCGCCGTGAGTCGGGCTATGCTGGCCATGGTATTCGGATAGGTAAGCAGCGGCTCGCCCATGCCCATGTACACTACATTGGTAATGGGTTTGCCGTAATACTCCAGGCTTTGTCGGTTTACGCCCACCACCTGGTCAAAAATCTCGGAAGCCTCCAGGTTCCTGCGCCTGCCCATGCGCCCCGTAGCGCAAAAAGCGCAGGTCAGACTGCACCCTACCTGTGTACTCACACATACGGTGTATCGGTCGTCGTCGGTTACCGGAATCAGCACGCTTTCAATGCGGTGACCATCGTAGGTCAGCCAGCGTGTTTTCAGTGTTCCATCCAGACTGTGCTGCGTTTTTTCCTCTGTGAGGGAATTAAGCGCATAGGTCTCGGCCAGGCGCGCGCGCAAGGCTTTCGACAGGTTGGTCATGGAATCAAAATCCGGGGCGCCCTTGCTCCAAAGCCAGTCCCACACCTGGCCGGCGCGGAAACGTGGTTCCCCCCAGGCAGCAAACGCCACTTCAAGGTCGGGGAGAGAGAGGGTGCGGATGTCAGGTCGTTCCATTTGGTTAAGCGTAATTGTTTAAAACTGAAATAATTGCGGTACAAAAGGGAGAATACCGATTGTTTACTTTTTGCCCGAGCTGACTAATGGCTGCGTCTGTTTTAAGTTCAGGCCATACCTCTGTTATGAAAGCATCTATAGCAGCTTTCCTCAACACAGTCAGCGCTTTTGAATTTAACCCATAAAAATGAATGGTTTTTTCTGCCATTGATCCCTCTTGGGCCGGTTTTATCATGCCGAATTCATCGTATAAAAAATGATCGGCACAATCTACATCCAAAGGAGAAACCAACCTGTCAGGCTGCGTAGGATCCTTGGATTCTTTTTTAGTGTCGCAATATAATTCTCTGGGCCTGGACTTGTCCCTTTCGCCCCCATCGCAACAGGCTAACAAGTTCGAGTATTCAAAAACAAGGTGATGATATTGCTGGTTTTCTTTAGGCTGAAAATGATCAATTTTAGTCCTGTGATTATTTTCAATCCGTTGTGTGCAATATGCACATAAAAACCCCTGTTCATGCAGCAAATCTTCTCTCAATTGCGTTTTGGTATATGGATCAAGTTCAGCTACTCCGGTTTCCTGTCTTGGTTGATTTTGCAGCAACCCAAATACATTATCCATATTTCCCGCTCTGGAAAGCCGGGTAATATCTGCTAATTTTACGCGTTTCCATTCGGTAAAATTTTCAGGTTCTTTGCTTTTTTTGATATATTTCATCTGGTTTTCGCCGATTTTTTCTGAATCAAAATATCTGCCTTTACCAATTCCGGATCATCCGAACCAATCATTTCTACCAGTTCCTCTCTTAAGGTATCAGCCTTATCAAGGTCGCCCTGTCTAATGAATTCAATATATCGGGCGAGGTCTTTTTGAACCTTTTTATCCCGAATCTCATCATCCATTATCACATGTAACAACCAGTTATTATCCTTTCCGAAGGTATTTCTTACCCGTATCTGAAAATCTTCAATTTCAAATACATTTCCATTTTCCACACCGCCAAGTACCTGTGGCGAATGGGTCGCCACAATAAATTGAATATTAGGAAATGTATTCCGGAGCGCGCCAATCACTGCTCTTTGCCATTTAGGGTGCAGATGAAGTTCAATTTCATCAATCAGAACAATGCCCGGACTTTCAAGTGGATTGATGAACCCTGTATTCAGAATTGAGGCTCTTCTCGCAATATCAGCAACTAAAAGTATAACAGCTCGTTCTCCCGCAGATAATTGTGATAATTTTAGTTCTGTACTTCCCTTAAGTATATGAAGTTCAGATTTTATGGAAGGCTTTGTAAAATCAATCTCATTAGCTCCCTGCCTCTTCACTCTTAATTCGGAAAAGTCTAGTCCCATTTGAGTCAAAAACTTGGTGATGCCCCGACGAATGGTACGTAGTGTAGGGCGCTCCCAGGAGAAATCCTTTTTGTCTATTTTTTGCTGATTTTCAATGTCTTCCTCGTATCGCCACCATTCAGTAAAATCAAAAAATGTTCCTGCTTTGGCGTTTATGGACGTTGAATATGCAGATACTTGACGTATTGCATACAAAATGTCTAATCCTGAAATAGCATCTCCATTTTTCTCCGATGGCATCTCCCTATTCGTTCTGTAATACACTTTAACGGGAAGAATCTCTTTATCAAAAAGACTGATGTTGGGTTTAAATGTGCTAGTGAAATTTGATTCACTTCCAATTTGCTTAGACTCTCTAAGCAAAACGTCCTTTCCAAGGAGGTCTAAAACTGCACTGATATTTGCCTCTGCTTGTCCTACACTAATATCGTCATCCTCCAGCCAATAATTATCCGTTTGTCTTGCTTTAGGAAAAGGAATCCCGCTTATCAACGTCGCTATAGCATCTAAAACAGAGGTTTTGCCTGATCCATTCCAACCGAACAGAACAGCTATATTATCATTGGAAAATGCTACTGAAGCATTTTTAAACCCGCGATAATTTTGAAGCTCTAATTTTTTGATCCTCATAAAGCACTTTTTAAGCAAAGATAATCAATACGCTCCGAAATACCTTCTCAGGAACCATTCGCCAGCCAGCAACAGGGCCAGCAGGGCAAAAATCCATTTCAGGTTGATGAGCGGGTTCGTTTGTGTGGTTTGGTAAATAACAGGCTTCACGGTTTCGTTGGCCTTGATCTTGTCGGCAATGGCAGCAATTTGAGTGGGGAAAACGGTTTCTCCGCCAAACTTGGCGCTCAATTGCCGCAGAACGGCATGATTTGCCGTGGTTTCAAACAACTCCAGTTCAATGGGTTGCACGCTGAACTTACCCTCGTACACCAACGCCTGACCATTGAAATTGGTTGTCGCTTTGTACGTGTAGGCGCCTACCGGCAAAATACCGGCATTCAGGGTATAAGCCTTGCCCAGCTTGTTGAAAGTATAGGTAAACTCCTTGCCGTCGCGGTTGCGAATGCTCATGGCCACATCGGCGTCGTTGGTGAGTTCGTAGTTGTCGTTGTACAATTCCGCACCAAAGCCCACAGGCTCATTTTCATTAAAAATGTTTTTGTCCTGCGTAATCCGGAACTTGCGTTTGTCTTCTTTCAGCGACAAATACTGTACGGTTTTGCCCACCAGTTCGTCAAAAATCTCATGGTTTTGGTGCTGCAAAAAGTCAAACAAACGCCAGCGCCAAAGTCCTTCGCCCAGTAATATTCCGGTTTTGATGCCGTTGGTTTCGCCTACCGCCAGCAGGGGCTGATCCGTATCTACTTTGCCAATGCGCTTGTACAACAACACCTGAGCCTGTGCCGTAGCCCCGAAATTTCCAAAAGCGGAAGTCATGGGATTGAACCGGGGCAATTCCTCCACCAGTTTCGGACTCAGTGAAAATGCAGCGAAAGCCGGAGATACGCGACCCTGTACCTCATCGCTTTGGGCGGCATTGCTTTGCATGCTGATAAGGCCCTGCGCCTTGCCCAACGCGTTGTATCCGGTTTGCATACCGGCTATAAACAGGCGAGGAATACGTTTATCGTTCAATGTATTCAGCAGGCCCGACAAATCGTTGGTAGAGGATGGGAGGTTGTGCAATACCACAAAATCGTATTTCCCTACGTCCAGGCCCGGATCGCTGATGTAATTGGTAAATACCTGATAGTTTTTGTTGTTCTCCAGGGTGGTTTTTAAAGCAGAAAGATCCGGGTGCGGGCTGTTGGCCAACAGCAGAATTTTCTGCCGGGCATCCAACACGTCGATGAAAATTTCGCGACGGTTGTTGCTGGTTCCTGCCTCACCGGGCAGAGCGGCTACGTTGATCACATAAGATACCACGCCGGCCTGATCGGCATCGAGGATCACTTCTTTGGTGGTGAAAAAATCGTTGCCGGCAATGGATACCGGAATACTCTGCAACTGCTTGAGTCCGGAATCCGTAGATTTGGATACTGTGATCACACTCTGCTGCCCGCCCAGATTGGTAGCGGCAAGGTCAATTTGCAGGGTGAATTTATCGCCCAGGTAGGCTATTTTGTTGTGAAATACGCGCTTGAGCAACAAATCCCGCTTCGGGGTGGTATCGCCCAGGGCCACCGTGTATACCGGAGCCGACAGGGGCGCGTCAGAGTAGGCCGGGTTGCTGCCTTCGTTGTAAATACCATCTGATGCCAGCACCAAAGCCCCGAAATTCTGACCGCCGTAGAGGTCGTACACCCCACGCATCAGTTCTGAAAGATTGGAAACTTTATCGGTAAACTGGAAATCAACACCTTCGCGCACCTGATCGCCAAAGGCAATTTCATGCACCTCATAAGATTCCGCCAGGGCCTCTTTCAACGATGCCCAATCCTGTTTGTACTTGTTCAAAACCTCGCCCTGCAAATCGGTTGCCGCACTTTCCGACTGGTCTTGAGCCAGCACAACGATGGGCTTTTTGGTTTCGTTGAAATAACTTTTCAGTAGCGGCGACAACAATAAGGCACTCAGAATAGTAACCGCCAAAAAACGCAATATACCCAGCCACAGGTTCAGCCTTGGAGCCTGTTCCTTGAAAGTAGTATCCCGATAATACAGCAACAATGCATAACCCAACCCCAGCAACACACAAAAGATCAAAAACCAGGCAGGGTATTGAAAAGACAAATCAAGCATTAAAAATAGTTATTTATTGGTCGTTTAAGGGTAGAGAGGCGCAGAGGTTTTTTCACCGCAGAGACGCGGAGGCGCAGAGAGGCGTTTCTCTGCGCCTCCGCGTCTCTGCGGTGAAAAAACCTCTGCGGTGAAAAATACTCCTCTCTACTGGCCAAGACGCAAAATTGCGGAAAAAGTTGCTGCCTTGCTCAATTTCTCATATCAAAGCGCACCCAATCCACCGCAATAACCGGTTTGGAGGGTGCATTTTCATTTTTTAACACAAAAAACAGGTCGTGAAACGAGCCGTCGTTCACGGCTTCCAGCGGAATATTGACCTCCGTAAAGGTCATTCGGGCGGCTTGTTCCGGCACAGGTAAAACCACCTGACCCAACAATTTACCCTTGGCCGAACCCAAACGAACCTCTATCCTGCCTCCTCCATACTGATAACGCCCGTCGCTCATCCCGATACCTACCGCAACGCCGTGTACCGCAGTCAGATCCACATGCTTGAACATGAAAAAACTGTTGGGCTTAATCTCGTTCAGCACCACGGTATCCCCATTAAACGGCCGATACGTCCGAATGTTTTTCGACATGCTGTCCGCTTGTTCAGCCTGCTGAAACGCCGGACGCATGGCTATGGTTTCGCCGTGTTCCAGCGGTCCCTGATTGGCGCTGCCACGGTCGCGGTAGCTAGCCTTGAAAATAAAAGTACCCTGCTTCGGCTTGGCATTTTTATCGACTGGCGGAGGCGGAGTCAAGGCATAATCGCCCGACAGCGGGAAAGATTGTTTGGGTTTGGGCGGACTGCCGAGCGATAAAATCCAGCGCACCATCTCTCCTGCATCTTCTTCCGACACCTGCGGGTGGGCGCTCATTACCGTCTGGCCCCAGTTGCCGGCGCCACCGGTAATCACTTTTTTCGACAGGTTGCGTACCGCAAATTCGTTGTTGCGATACCGCTCTGCAATAGACGTGTACGCCGGACCATTCACCAAACGGTCTTCAGCATGGCAGGTGCCGCAGTCCGAGCGACTGATAAGCAGTTTGCCCCGGGCGTATTCTACCGCCTGCTTGGCGGCCTGGTGCCCCTGAGCAATGCTGGTGATATCAAAGCCCGTTTCCAGGTAATCCACCGTAGTTGCCACTGCCGAAGCCGAAATATTGCCTTTAGCCAATGATCCGTCTTCAGCATCCGTTACCTCCAGCTGATAATGCAACATATCGCCTGCCTGGTAAAAACTTCGGTTTTTGCCATTGAAATTCCAGTACACCAGCGGAGGTTCATTACCCACATGTATTTTAACCTTGGCAGTACGCATGGCTGCCGCCGCATCTTTCACCTTCAGGGTAATTTCGTAGTTGCCCGGTTTTTGATACAGGTGCACTATGCTATCCAGTTCCGAACGCTTGTGGGGCATGTTTTTGGGCTCCACCGAAGCCAGCCCACCACGTGCTGTAGGCTTTTTGGGGTGAATGTTTAGCGGTGGTGTGCTATCGCCAAAATCAAGGGTGTATTCCAGGTATTCGCCGTCGTAATCCTGGGTTTTGGAGATGTCTACACATGCTGCAAATGGCGCAGCTCCCGCTGTATTTCTGGCTTGCAGCGATGGTATGGGCGGACGGTTGCCGCGCACGTAATCAATCCGCGAGAGACGGGCATCGGGGTTGGTGGCAAACCATTGTGTGCCGTATTCCAGGATCCAGATCGAACCATTTTTATCCACCACCATATCCATGGGGCGGGAGAATTTGAGTTGCTCCGCAAATGGCTCCATTTTACTGAAATTACCCATGGAATCCACCGTTACAGCCATCATCCATCCGCGCATCCACTCATAAATGATGAGTTTACCGTTGTAATAATCCGGCATACGGGTATCGGCAGGGTACTTGTCGGAATAGTACACCGGACCGGCCATGGCATTCCGGCCGCCAGTGCCTACCAGTGGGAAATCCGGCGAATTGCCATAGGGGTACCAGATAAAGGCTGATTGAGCCGGCGGCAATTCACGCAGGCCCGTGTTGTTGGGCGAGTTGTTGATGGGGTGTTCCGGATCGTGCAGCGGACCGTTTTTGCCTGTGGCAAAATCGTGCTCGCGGTAGGGTTTGTTGTTGCCCACAAAATAAGGCCAGCCAAAAAATCCGGCTGCACGGGCCCGGTTTACCTCATCGTGGCCTTGCGGACCACGGGCAGTATCAGGTTCGCCGGCATCCGGACCTACTTCGCCCCAAAACAGCAGCTTGCGGCGCTCGTCGATGGAAATACGGAAAGGGTTGCGGCAACCCATTACGTAAATTTCCGGCCGTCCTTTTTGCCCTTCCGGCATCACTTTGTGTTCCGGCCAGCTGCAATGCAGCTCTTTTTCGGTATTAAACAAATTGCCAGCCGGGCAAATATAACTGCCATCGGGCAAAGGTTTGATGCGCAGGATTTTACCCCGCAAATCGTTGGTATTCGCCGATGAACGCTGGGCATCCCAGGCGCTGCGTCCGGCGCGCTCATCGGAGGGCGAATATCCTTCCGATGCAAAAGGATTGGTGTTGTCGCCCGTGCTCAGGAACAGATTACCGTCGGGGTCGAACTCCAGGCAACCACCGGCGTGGCAGCACTCTTCACGCTGCACCGTTACCTGCAGAATGATTTTCTCCGAAGCGCGATCCAGTGAATCGCCCCGAAAGACAAAACGCGACAGGTTGTTCACCGCTTCGCTGCCTACAGGCGAGTAATAGAGGTAGATCCAGTTGTTTTTTTCATAATTCGGATCAAGGGCAATGCCCATCAGGCCGTCTTCTTCCTCCGAGTGAACAGGAAGTTTGCAGGCCACATTCACCAGGCCGGTGGTTGGGTCGTACACTTTGATGTTGCCGCGGCGTTCAATGAAGATCACCTTTCCATCGGGGAGCAATTCCAGCTCCATGGGTTCGGTGAGCTCATCGGCCAGCACCGTTTTTTGGAAACGGGTAGGGTCCGGGATTTCCGGGGTCCGGCAGGCGGTGTAATCCAGGCGTTTTTGTTTGCCAATGGCATAGCGGATGCCACCCAGCACGTGTTTTAGAAAATCAGGTTCGGCATAGCTTTCTTTGGTGTGTCCGCCAGCCGTGTAAAACGAGCGTCCGCCATCGTATTCATGGCACCAGGCGGCAGGGTGGCAGGCTTTTGCCGCGCCGTCTTTGCAGTTGGTACCACCCTGATAAGAGGATTCGTCCAAACTGAGCAGCACCGTAACATTGGGATTGAGGTTTTTGAAATTGTACCACTCGTCTTTCCGCTGCCAGGTGCTGCCATTGAGGTGACGGGTGGAGGGGTGATCGTGGTTTTCAATGTTCAGGGTGGCATCCTGAATGGCCGGGTGGCCATTGAAATAGCCGCCCGCAAGGCCGCCATACCAGGTCCAGCCATACTCGGTGTCGGTAGAGGAGTGAATACCAACATAGCCGCCTCCAGCCTGGATGTAGCGTTCAAAATCTGTTTCCTGAGCCGGGTTGAGTACATCGCCGGTGGTGCATAAAAATATGACGGCGTTGTAGCGACGCAGGTTTTTGGCATTAAAGTCTTCGGCATCTTCGGTGGTATCCACTGCGATGCCATTTTCCAGGCATAACTTACGCAAAGCGGCGGTAGCTACAGGTATACATTCATGCCGGTAACCTTCCGTTTTGGAGAAAATAAGTATGCGTGGCGGGATGTGATCAGAGCAATTTGGTAGAAAAATGGTGAGGGCAAGGAGGGCAAAAAATAACCGTACAAATTGCTGCATAGACGACGCTTGTTTTAAAGGGGGAAAAGTAGCAGTTGTTTTTGCTTTTTCATGCTTTATTTTTGCCGAAATTAGCCCATTAGAAAAGAATTAAAAAGCCTGTTCGAGGGTCTAATTACCTCATTTACACAGAATTTTGTACCGGATTAATTCAAATCCGGTTTTCTTTAAATCGTTCATTATGAAGGTAAAATCACTCTTGCTTGCCATAGTAGCTGTGCTATTGTGGCTGCCCGCTTGCCAAAACGGCAGCAACGAATACCAACAAAAAGCCAACAACGCCGAGTTTATTCATGCCGGCGTTCGACGCATTACCGACATTATCCGTCACGACATTTTCGCGCCTCCGATTTCGTCCAGGATATATGCCTACTCGGCAGTGGCTGCTTATGAAGCGCTGGTACCGGGTTTCCCGAATTACCAAAGCCTGGCCGGCCAATTGAATGGGCTTACACCGGTACCTCAACCAGAAGCAGGAAAAGATTACTGCTTCCCCCTGGCCAGCGTAAATGCCCAGTTGATTGTGGGCAAAGCCCTGGTTTTTTCTGAGGGCGATGTGGAAGACCTCAAAGAGCAAATCTTCGAGGATTTCAAGAAAATGGATATTCCAAAGGATGTGTATGATCGTTCCATGGCGTATGGCGAAACTGTTGCCAAACACATCATTGCATGGTCTAAAACCGACAATTACGCCCAAACACGCAGCGCCGCGAAGTTTACCATCGACGTGGAAAATCCTTCCCGCTGGCGTCCAACGCCTCCTGCGTATGGCGATGCCCTGGAGCCACACTGGCCAGAAATCCGTCCGTGGGTGATGGACTCTGCAAGCCAGTTCCCGGCTGATGCTCCGGTAGCCTTCAGCAAGGAAAAAAACAGCGAATTTTACAAACAGGCGCTGGAAGTACACGATATCGTAAACGAGAAAAACCCGGAAAAAGAAGCCATTGCCTGGTACTGGGACGACAATCCGTTTGCCATGGAAGTAAGCGGCCACGTGGCCTTTGCCAAAAAGAAAATCAGCCCGGGCGGCCACTGGATGAACATTGTTGGGCATGCCTGCCGCAAAGCCAATGCCGATGCCATGTTATCTGCAGAAGCTTATGTGAAAGTAGCCTGCGCCCTGGCAGATGCTTTCATTTCCAACTGGGACACCAAGTACAAAACCAACCTGATTCGTCCGGAATCTTACATCAACCAATACATTGATCAAAGCTGGCAACCGCTGATCCAAACGCCTCCGTTCCCGGAACATACCAGCGGCCACAGTACCATTTCAATGGCCTCTGCAGCGGTGCTTACCGGCATTTTCGGCGATAATTTTGCATTTACCGACAGCACAGAGGTAGAGTTTGGTTTGCCAACCCGCTCTTTCAAATCTTTCTACGAAGCATCTACAGAAGTGGGTATCAGCCGTTTGTACGGCGGCATTCACTACCGTCGGGGCAACGAAGCCGGTCTAAAAAGTGGTAAGCAAATTGGCGAATTTGTGTACAAAGAACTGAAGACCCGCAAGTGACCCTATGAGTCAGTTGTTCTTCACACCGAAGATTGAAAACGGTTTCGCTATTTTTGAAGAAGAGGAGGGCCGGCATCTGAGCACGGTTTTGCGCAAAAAACCGGGCGACAAGCTCCGGCTCACCGATGGAAAAGGTCATTTTTACGAAGCCGAACTGGCTGATGCGGGCAAGCGACAGGTGCTTGCCCGCATCATTTCCAGCCAGGCCGCCCCTGTGTCTACACGCGGGCGCCTGCACATAGCCATTGCGCCAACCAAAAACATGGACCGGTTGGAGTGGTTTTTGGAAAAAGCCACAGAAATAGGCGTGGATGAAATCACGCCCATCCTCTGCAAACATTCAGAACGGGAAACACTGCGCCTGGACCGGCTGGAGAAAATACTGGTTTCGGCCATGAAACAGAGTCTGCGCGCCTGGCTGCCGCAGCTCAACCCGCTCACGAAGTTTACAGATTTTGTAAAAAAAACAGGCGAGACGCAAAAGCGCCTCGCCTGGTGTGGGGACGAACCCATGCCGCATCTGAAAAACACCCTTCAACCGGATCAAAACACCGTGGTAGCCATTGGCCCGGAAGGTGATTTTAGTCCGGAAGAAGTAACCCTCGCGCTTTCCAGCGGTTTCCAGGCCGTCAGCCTCGGCGAAGCGCGCCTGCGCACCGAAACGGCCGGTTTGTATGCGGTGACGGTGTTTGCGACGGTTGAAGGGTGACGGTGGACGGCCTACGGTAGACGGCTTACGGTGGACGGTGGCGTTGCTCTTGACATTCGTTTGGACTTCAGGAAAAGTAAAGTACAAATGCCAAATGCAACGCCACCGTAGGCCGTCCACCGTAAGCCGTCTACCGTCTACCGTTAATCCATCTCCAGATCAATATCCACCTGTTCGTGCCAGGGCAGACCGTCTTTGTTGAGACGATCCATGAACGGATCCGGATCCATTTCTTCTACGTTGAATACACCTTTGCCGGCCCATTTTCCTTCCAGGATCATGCGGGCGCCAATCATAGCCGGAACGCCTGTGGTGTAGCTCACCGCCTGGGTGCCGGTTTCTTTATAAGCATCTACGTGTGAGCAGTTGTTCCAAACGTAGTACGTGCGCTCTTTGCCGTCTTTTACACCTTTAATGCGGCAACCGATGCTGGTGAAGCCGGTGTAATTTTCGCCCAGCTCTTCCGGCGCCGGCAATACAGCTTTGAGGAATTCCAACGGAATGATGTCCATACCCTGGAATTTGATTGGCTCAATGCCGGCCATACCGATGTTCTGGATCACGCGCAGGTGCGTGAGGTATTCCTGACCGAAAGTCATCCAGAAACGCGCCCGGCGCAGGGTCGGGAAGTTTTTCACCAGACTTTCCAGTTCTTCGTGGTAGATCAGGTAAGAACGTTTTGGACCAATTTCAGGATAGTTGATGTCTTTCCAGATTTCGTGCGGCTCGGTTTCAATCCATTTGCCGTCTTGCCAGTAGCGACCTTTTTGCGTCACCTCGCGGATATTGATTTCCGGGTTGAAGTTGGTGGCAAATGCCTTACCGTGGTTGCCGGCATTGGCGTCAATGATGTCGAGCTCGTGGATCTCATCAAAATAGTGCTTCGCCGCGTATTTGGTATATACGGAAGTTACACCCGGGTCGAATCCGCAGCCGAGGAGGGCCATGATGCCTTTTTCGCGGAAGCGATCCTGGTAAGCCCATTGCCAGGAATACTCAAACTTAGCCTCATCTTTAGGCTCATAGTTGGCAGTATCCATGTAGTTCACGCCTGTTTCAAGACAGGCGTCCATGAGGGGCAAATCCTGATATGGCAATGCCACGTTAATCAGCAAATCCGGCTTAAACTGGCGGATAAGCGCCACGGTTTCTGCCACATTATCGGCATCAACACGGGCTGTTTCTATTTTTTTGCCACCATAAGCGGCGTGAATGGCATCTGCGATGGCATCGCATTTGGACTGGGTGCGCGAAGCGAGCATGATTTCGCTGAAAACATCGCGGTGCTGGGCGCATTTGTAGGCAACAACCCGGCCTACACCGCCTGCGCCAATGATGAGTACTCTTGACATGTAGTTAAACGATGAACGATGAACGATGTGGGGATTTAGGTCATTTGGGGGTCATTTAGGGGTCATTGGGGGTCATTGGGGGTCATTTTAGTCATTCGAGGTTATTTCAAATGACCTAAAATGACTCCTAAATGACTCCTAAATGACCCCTAAATGACCCCTAAAGACTCTTAAATGACCCCTAAATGACTTAAGTATTGCAATGAAGGCGCAAAAGTACGGAAAAACGCTGTTCGTTTTGGTGCAGATTCAGGTTAAGTCTACATTCGCGGACCATTTGTAATTATGCCACATCCAATGTCTAACGTCTAATCATCCAAAATCGAATTATGCAACCAACCTGGCATGGCGTTTACCCCGCCCTTACCACTCCTTTTACAGAAAACGATACCATTGATTTTCCTGTTTTTGCCCTCAATATGGAGGCCCAGCTTGCCGCCGGCGCCAACGGCCTGATTCTGGGCGGTACCCTGGGCGAAGCCAGCAGCCTGCTCAATGAGGAAAAATACGAACTGGTGCGCTTTACCGTGGAAAATGCCGCCGGACGCGTGCCGGTGATCATGAATATTGCCGAACAAACCACCCGCGCAGCCGTGGCCGCCGCAGAAGAAGCGCAACGCTGCGGAGCCTCCGGACTCATGCTGCTGCCTCCCATGCGGTATAAGGCCGACGACCGTGAAACGCTGGCCTATTTCCGCGCTGTAGCTGATGCCACTCCGCTACCCATCATGATCTACAACAATCCGGTAGATTACAAGATCCTCGTAACGCTGGATATGTTTGAAACCATGGCCGATTGGCCTACCATCCAGGCCGTAAAGGAGAGCACCCGCGATGTAACCAACATCACCCGTATGCTCAACCGATTCGGCGACCGATTCAAAATCCTGTGCGGGGTAGATACCCTGGCGCTGGAATCGCTCCTGCTGGGCGCTCATGGCTGGGTGGCCGGCCTGGTAGATGCTTTCCCAAAAGAAACGATGGCCATCTATCAGCTTGCCAAAGCCGGCAAAATAGAAGAAGCCCGCCGTATTTATCAGTGGTTTATGCCCCTGCTGGAACTGGATATCCACCCCAAACTGGTGCAATACATCAAACTTGCAGAAGTAGCCACCGGCCTCGGCACCGAATACGTGCGCGCGCCCAGACTTCCGCTGGAAGGTGAAGAACGCGCCCAGGTGTGGGGAATTATTCAGGACGCGTTGGCGAAACGGTAGACGGCCTACGGTGGACGGTAGACGGTGGACGGTGGCGTTGCTCTGGCATTCGTTTGGACTTCAGGAAAAGAAAAGAACAAATGGTCAATGCAACGCCACCGTCCACCGTAGGCCGTCTACCGTTGCACCACCACCCAACCGCTTAAACGACCGGCATTGTTACCCAACTCTATCAGGTAAAAATAGGTGCCATCTGGCAGTTCCTTGCCGTTCCATTGCCCGGTCCAGGGATCGTTGTTGGTATATCCTTTTTGCTCGTATACCAGATTGCCCCAACGGTTGAATATCTGCACTACGTTGTTGGGGTATTGCTCGATTCCCGGAATCAGCCAGACATCATTTTTCCCGTCTCCATTGGGCGAAATGCCCTGATACACCTGCAAACTATCGCTCATGGCGGTGGTTACCTGTACAATCAGGAAAAAATTGGCGCATTCATCCAGCGCATTACACAGCTGTACGCAAAGGGTGTCCATCCCCGGGTTTTGCCCGGTTATCTGCACGCACCATTCCGGCACATCGAAGCCATAACCAATGGTGTTACTGCCTTCGTCTTCACAAATATTGACAATGCCGGTTACCGGGCCGGTTACCGTAGTGGAATCCAGACAAATCGTAACCGTGCTTCCCACCAGTACCGAAACCGGTATGTACTGCTCACTGATCACTTCACTGCACTGCACCTCCACCATCACATCCCATTCGCAGGTGGTTGATGGGTTAAAAAAATGCAGCTGGTGCATCCCTGTATCCAGATTTAAGCCCACAAAATTGCCGCAAAGGGCAAAATCCAGAAAAGCAATACCATTATCGGTTACCTGATACTGACCCAGCTCGGCATTCAGTGCATTGGTGCAAAAAATGGTATCTTTCAGACAATCAGAAACCGACCAACGCACCATTCCCTGGCCATTCAGCGGATAACTGTGGATGGGCGGACAATCCTGACACTGCACTGAAACCAACATGGTATCTGAACAGGCTGTTTGAACATTCCGGAAGACCACCTCATGCGGTCCGGGCAAAAAACGAAGCTCGGACCCCTTAAAAATAGTCACTACCGAAGGCATATATACCTCTGTAACTCCCGTGGCCGATTGTATGGTAATGGCCCCGTAATTGCCCCCTGGCTCCCCACCGCGTATCTGCCCCGATCCCTGCACCGACCAGCCATTGGGCGGCGGGTCCAATTGATTCATCAGGTTGAGCAGACCGTTAAAATTGAGAAAATTCCCGTTGTAGGTTTGTCCGTTAATCAGCCAGCTTTGCAACTGATAGGGCCCGCCACCGGAAGGTAAAACTCCAAAATTGTAGCGGGTAGTCAAGCCTTCGTTGCAGCCGCCCAGGCCGCCATTGTACAAAGTACCGTTGTCTATAATATTGTACTGCACCATTTCGTCCAGCGGAATAGGCACGCAGGTTCCGGCAGGCACATTACAATCAGTGGTAGTTAGTTGCAGGGTATCAGTGCCCAGCACCAGTGCCGAGGAGCAATCATATTCGGGTAAAATGGTGGGGTAATACGTGATTTGGTGACAACGGTTGTTCAAGGTATCCAGCACGCCAACCCGAATTTCATCCACGTTGTTGCCGGTGTATTGGTTGGCAAAAAACGCCAGACAAGCGCTTTGCGCATCAATCTGGTATTGCCCAAACACATCGCTTGTACCGCTCAGGCCGGGCCGACCCAACTGAACCACATGTTTGGTACTGAACCCCGGCGGAATAGTGCCGCATGCGCTGGCCGATTCATCCACCTGTACCGTAAAAAATACCGCCTGCTTGCTAAGCGCCTGTTGGGTAATACTCACTACCACACAAACCGTATCATTCAGGCCCAAAGCCGCTGCACTGCGTTTTACACAAATGGTATCCACCGCAAATCCTGCCAGACTACCCGCCTGGTAGGTCAAACACCCATTGTTGTTAAGTACCCAACTGCCGTAGGCAGAATTGCCGTTGCTGCCGCCGCCAACCAATCCGAACACTGTACCCGCCTGTGGAAGTCCTACCGGCCTGGGCACACAATACACATCAGAACTGTTCACCGGCAATACCAAATGCACCAGATCAGCGCTGCTGCACTGCCCCAATACCTGAATATTGTTCAAGGGATACGCGCAAAAAAGCGAGTCGTACACCACCGCCGAATAAATACCGGCCGCCAGGTTTGTGCGATCTTCCGGATTATCGTCGCCCGGCATATCTGTCCAGTTGACTAAAAATGGCGAGCCATTGCCGCCTGAAATCTGGAGTTGTATCTGCCCTTTTTCCACACAAGTTTCCGGGAAAGCCTGCACCTGGGAATTGAAGGCCGGCGGCTCCTGAATCACAAACGTTTCTTCAGGCAAAGGGCAGCCATCGGCGTCCAGAATTTGAAGAAAATACTGTCCTCCGGGCAAACTTCCGGGCGAATAACTGTTCCCCAGGGCGTCTTCAAGGGTAAAAACGTAGGGTAAGGTAAAATTGGCGCCTGGCGTAACATCAAACGAAACAAAACCGCCCGACTGTCCTGCGCATTTGCCGTTATTGGGCGTTACGCTCACCGAACCGCTTACCGGCAAATCCTGAATGGTGAAACTCACCGAACCAGAACAACCAGTCACCAGATCCAGCACCTGCACCGTATGATTGCCCGGAGCCAGGTTGTTGTACTGCGGACCCGGCCCCGGATTGTATGTGTACTGCCCGGAGCCTCCGTTTACACTCACCAGCGCCCGGCCATTGTTTTTGCCGCATTTAGACTGGTTTAGCACTTGCGCGCTGACGTTTAACGCGTTTAAATCGCGGGGCACGAAATACTTAAACACCGAAAAACAGCCGTTAGACGGGTTGGTTACCGTTACGTAATAATTCTTGCTCTGAAGTCCGGCAATGGATGGCCCGTTGCCGCCGTTGCTCCAGTTATACAACAGGTTGGCGGGCGATAAACTGATGGTCCCGTTGTTGGCCAGGCACTGTGCCGCGCCAATGGTGGCTGTCACCTGCGGACCATTGCTGTTGTTCACCAGAATCAGGGTGTCCAGCGTACAATTAGGGTTATTGTTCCGGGTAATATGCACTTTATAGGTGCCGGCAGCCAGGTTCAATGCCACATTGGAATTAGACACATTAGGAGTCCAACCGTACGAATAAGACCCGGCATTTCCGTTCGGTGTAATGATTACCGTGCCGGTAGATACACCACATAGGGTGTTGGTTACCAAAACGCCATCCAGGGTAATGGGATTCGGACAATTCTGAGCTGTAAGCAATTGAGGCAGGCAAAAGAAGATCCCGCCTAATAGTAATCGGATATTCATGGGACGAAAGACATTGGAATGTTGGCCCAACCAGCACAAAGTTGGGCGGAATGCGCCAATAAACAAGGAATTATTGTTGGGTATTATCAAAAGAACGCCACAGTTTAATTTAATCAATGGCAATTTATTTTTGTGTAAATCAATCAATTGCAATGTTTTTAATTAAAATTTAAACCCGACAATCCCGCAAATTTGTCCTTTTCAATAGAATTATGCCCGGGTACTTTTGTACTGTCAATTTTATTAATCAACGCAAAAACTAACGCCCATGGACAAGAATGCTAAGATCAACTTCCTGAAGAGTCTGCCCATGTTCGGTTCACTGAATGAAACAGAACTGGCGCAATTTGCGGATGCTGCTCAATACAAAACAGCCCCGCGTTACCACTTCGTATTTGTGCCCGACGAAACAGCTGAGAACCTGTATTTCCTGGTAAAAGGCCGGATCAAGACTGGCACTTTTTCCAGCGAAGGCCGCGAAATCATCAAGGAGCTGATTGCTCCTGAAATGATGTTTGGCGATCTGGCTCTGGCCGGAGAAACCAAACGCAGTGAGTTTGCCCAAAGTCTGCATGACGGCGCAGAATACCTGACCGTCAAGCTTACCGATTTTCATCAATTAATGCAGGGAAATCAGCGATTGGTATTTGCCTGTATGACACATATCTCCCAACGCCTGCAGCGCGTAGAAGAACGCCTGGCTAAGTTGGTGGTAAAAGACGCCCGTGAGCGCATCATCGAATTTCTGCAGGAAACCGCAACCCGCGAGGGTCGGCGGGTGGGGTTTGAAACCCTGGTGAAACACCACCTCACCCAGCAGGAAATTGCCAGCCTCACAGGCACCAGCCGCCAAACGGTGACTTCTGTTTTCAACGAACTCAAACGCTCAAACCTCATCTATTTCAACAGAAACAGCATCCTTATCCGCGATGTGGAAAAGCTGGCCTAATGGACGCGCGGGACTACAAAAGACCATAGTTGCCCTTACATAATAAACACAAAAAAATTCGCTGCAAGTTTGAATGCGTGGAGGCTTCCCTGCCGTGGGAGGCCTTTCGCTTTTTTAGAGCATTACCCGGATAGTCTCAATCTTCCGGTCACTTACCAGTTCCAACAGAAATGTTTTGCCATCCAGCGGAATGCGCAATCCCTGCTCAGGAATGGTTTGAGTGGCCGCCACAATGTAGCCTGAAAGGGTATTGTATTCGCCTGTGGGGAGGTTGAGCTGCGGGTATTTTTCGTTGAGGTACTGTATTTCCAGCCTGCCGGAAAAAATGAACTCCTTATCCGACACCTGAGCCTCTATAAACTCCTCCTGGTCGTGCTCGTCGTCAATTTTACCAAACAATTGCTCCAGCGCGTCCTCCAGCGTCACCAATCCGGCAATACTGCCGTATTCATCCACCACACAGGCAATATTGGTGCGGTTTTTTACAAACTTGTTCAGCAAATCATTAGCCTGAATGCTCACCGGAACAAAAGTGATGGGCATCACCATGTTGTGAATATCCCGGGGCTGCCGGAACAGCTGCTGCACGTGTACATAGCCAAGCACCCGGTCCAGATCGCCGGCAGCAGTAACCAGAATACGCGAAAGACCGCTTTGGATAAATAATTCCCGCAATTCCGACACCGGTGCATTTACATCTATGTGTACAATTTCATTGCGCGGAGCCATGCAATCGTGCGCGCGCACCTGCTTGAGATGTAAGGCATTTTCCAGCAACTCCATTTCTACCTCCTCCTCGCCCGGGGCGCCGGAGTGGTTTTGCTGCACCAGATACTCCAGCAACGCGGCCTCCCCGTCCAGGTGTGGATTTTTGTATATGCCCTTGAAAATGAGGTTTTTAAACAACAAAATACCCCCAAAAATAACCACTAAAACCACCATTTTAGCCACCCAGCCCGAACCCAGCACATAGCTGAACATTGGCAACAACCACCAGCTGGCGCCAACAGCAATCAGCAGCAGCAACAGCGTGGCCGGAAAGGAATGACTTCCAATCCGCAGCGCTGATAACCATCCGGAAAGCTGTTTATTCACTTTTTGAGTGTTTGAGTGTGGGTGTTTTTGAGTGTGGGAGTGTGGGAGTTTTCAAGTGTTTGAGTTGGCGTTCAGTTTTATGGATCGGGTAATTTAAGGTGATGGCATTGGGGTGCTTGAGCTTGTTGGGGGGTGTTTGCCGGCGTCCTTATTTCTTTCCCGACATATCCAACCGAACGCCAACTCAAACACTTGCACACGCAAAAACTCAAACACTCAATTCTCCACCTTTATCTTCCCTTTCGGAACCAAAATGCGCCAGTAAGAAAAATCCTGCTCGGCTTCCAGTCCGAAGCCGTAAATCACTTCGCCGGGCTGACTTACTTTGACAAATTTATCGGTGCGGATTTTGGCTGTTCTTTCATCCCAGATCAATTCCTCTGTTTCCAGCTTCTCCTGCTTCACTGTTGTTAATACCACACTGTCGCGCACCACAATGCGTCCTTCCGTTTGAAACCGGGTGGCTGCTTTGGCCGTCAGTACGCTTCTGACACTTAAATCGGGCATCAAAAAATCCATTTTAATGCCTTCGGGAAATTCCTGTCGCGGCTTTTCCCTGTCTGAATAGTTGTGCAGCAACGGACCGGTTACCCGAACCCGCACAAAAGCACTGTCGGAATACAGGATTTCCACCTCCTTGCCAACCTCCACAGCTACATCGTCCTGGGTAAACACCTGACGGGTTTCTTTGATAGAATCTGTACAAGCCGTCAGTAGGTATACCGGTATCAGGCACCAAAAAATGGATCGCATCAGGATGATAAACGTTTGAGTCCGAAGCGGACAATGAGCAGCAAAGCTGCAACAATCAGAATCAGCCACTGAACCGGCACATACACCCAGGCCACCAGGTGCAATCTGTTGAGAAAATACATCAACACGAATACCGTCACGATGGTCATGATCAGATCCGTCAGCTTGCCGAAGCCGGGTATGTATCCGAATTCAACATTTCTGCGCACCACGGCAAGCGTTACCAGCATGGCGCCAATGGGCAATACCTGGGTAAGCAGGTTCAGGTTGAAAATGCTGCCGCCGTTTTCAAATAAAAACAAATACACCGCCAGTGCCGAGGCAAAAATGCCCGGTACACATACCAGGTAAACTATAGCCGAGTACAAATACTTCCAGGGACTCAGGTGACCTTCGCCGCGGCCCATCATCCCGGCCAGGAAAGCCGTTATCAGGATCAGCAGGAAATAGCCCACCACCATAACAGGGTTGGCGTTCAGGTAATCGAATAGTTCGCGAAGCGTCATAGGATGTTTTTTCTGCGCACAAAAATAGGCACAAGCATCGGTAATACAACGGGGGGGGCCTGAGGAAACTCAGACACCCCCCGTTTTTCAGCCAGAGCGCTTATTCTGGAGTAGTATTTTAGTTAATGCGCACGGCGCTGCGGTAGCGGCGGCCCACTTCTTCCCAGTTAACTACATTCCACCAGGAAGTAATGTAATCCGGGCGACGGTTCTGGTAGTGCAGGTAATAGGCATGTTCCCAGACATCGAGGCCGAGAATCGGGCGACCTTTTTTATCGGCAACATCCATGAGCGGATTGTCCTGGTTTGGCGTTGAGGTAATGAAAAGATCGTCGTTTTCATCCACGCAAAGCCATGCCCAGCCGGAGCCGAAGCGGGTGGTAGCTGCCTGAGCAAACAATTTTTGCATTTCCTCAAACGAGCCGAAGTTTTTGTTGATTTTGGAAGCCAGATCGCCTGTTGGAGCGCCGCCGCCATTGGGCCCCATGATTTCCCAGAACATGGTATGGTTCCAGTGACCTCCACCGTTGTTGCGCACTGCCGGAGGAAGTTTGCTCATCATGGCGAAAAGCTCTTCCAGGCTTTTGCCCTCGTGCTCCGTGCCCTGCAGGGCCGCATTCAGGTTATTAACGTATGCAGCATGGTGTTTGCCGTGGTGAATTTCCATGGTGCGCGTATCCACATGCGGTTCCAGTGCATTGTGGGCATAGGGTAAATCTGGTAAGGTGAATGCCATTTTATGGTGATTTTGAATAATTTGAGAATGATAGCCTTAAAAACAGCCCGAAAAGTAAGTTGTTCAGCAGAATTGGAAAAATCGGGATAATGAAATGTTCAAAGACGCCTGACCGGCACCCACACTTCCTCTTCAGATTCCGGATCCCCGTTTCGATACTTTTCGCCCAACACCTCAAAATGCGGCCGCGCATCCAGTACCAGCCCCGAAGCCGGTATCCATTCCTGCAACACATTTTGCAAACGCGCCACAAAAGCAGCCACATCACCCTTATGAATAAAAGTGGCATATTCCCCTTCCGGTAGCAGAAATAACGTCATACCATCAGGCGCCTCTGTACCCGGCGTCACTTCCACCAATGCCCACTTCTCAAAAACTGTAGCCGGATTAAACCGCTCATAGTACCCCTCCGGATATACCTGCAAAGAATACATCTCCTCACCCACACGCCCGGATATACCATGCCGGCGCGGCATGAACTGACGCCATAGATCAACCGTTCGGTTGTCAAGCAAACTCATCGACATGGAAATTCCCACAAAAGTTCGGGCAGGAGTATGGGCTAATTGCATAATTGGACTGTTGGATCTTAGACTAGTGGACTTTAGACTGTCAGACGCTGGACTTTATCACGGCAAATGGAACCTCACAAAAGCTCCAGACACAAACCAAGCAGCCCAAAAGTACACATTCCCAACAACACCCCCGTCGCGAAGCGACACCGCGAAGCGGCCCAAAAAACCGCATAGCGGTGACATTATAGTAAAATCGCCCGCTACTCCATTGAGCGGCGGGCGACTAAATCTGCCTAAGGGATAATTAGAACCGGAAGATTCCGTGCGCTGTACTTCAGACCTGTATATCAAAAGTCAACACAACATGGATCCACCTTGAGGGTCAACGACATTGCGCCGTGAAGAAAGGTTTAGAACGAAGTCTCAATGTAATCTGCCTATTGAGAGCAATGAGAAACAAAATCGGGGGGTAGGGCAAAAATTGTTGTAATCGGTAGTTGAAATGCCCGACACAAAAGTCAGGCAAGTTCTATTCCTATATATCAGGGCAAAGCCGGGTTTTATTTTCAGGGTTTTCCCTGAGTTTTTCCCAGCGGCACGGTTACCACTGTGCTGGTGCCCTGCCCTACTGCACTTTGTACACTCAAATCGGCCTTCAGAAACTGCGCCCTGCGGGCAAGATTATCGGTTCCCATGCCTTTTTGCATGGTTTTAGGGTCAAATCCCTTTCCGTCATCTTCCACATGCAGCGCAATCTCGTCTTCTGTCCGGGTTATTTGTACCAAAATTTCTTTGGCCTGGGCGTGTTTCAGGCTGTTTTGTACCAGTTCCTGTATAATTCGGTAACAATTCAGGGCCAAATCCCGATCCAGATCACTGAAATCGCCAAAATGCTGAAACGTCAACTGGGGCATACCTTTTCCGTGTACCCTGGTTGTCAGGTCGCGCAGGGCTGTCACTAATCCAAACTCCAGCAAAGCGCTTGGCTGCATATTTCGGGCAATATGCCGGGTTTCAGAAACAGTTTCATCCAGCAATTTCCTGATTTTTAGCCAGTCTTCGTCTCCGGATAAAGCTGGCTCTTTGGCATTCAGGGTTTCCATCTGCATTTTTACCGCAGCAAGCAGCCCCCCAACACTGTCGTGCAAATCCTGTGCTACACGTTGCCTTTCACTTTCCTGACCGGCCAACATGCTCTGCATGGTCTCAATTTTCAGGTTGTTCTCCAAATCCCGAATTTTCTGCTGGTCAATTTCCTGCTGCTGATCAGCCACAATTTTATCCATCCGGATGCGGTGTTTGTAATCGCGCACTACCACAAAAAAGGATAAAGTCAGGGCTGCAATAGCTACCGCCATCGTAAACAAGCCTATCCGTTGTTGTTTCGATTGCTCTTCCACCGCACTTTTTTCTTTTTCGAGCTGTGCTATTTCCTTGCGTTTTTCCCGGGTATCAAATTGAATAGCCACCCGATGCAAGGCCGCTTCCCGTTCCTCGGCAATAAGGGTATCCCCAATCTCGGTGGTACGGTTGGCATAATACAAGGCTAATTCCAGACTATCCAGCGAAGCATAAGCCGTAGACAACTGCCGGCAAATGTCGCGGCGCAAGGCAACATTGGTCCTGGGCGCCGATTTTTCCGCTTTTTTTAGGAAAAACAAGGCCATATTGTAGTCGCGGTCCAGAATACTGTATTTCCCCACTGAATATTGACCCCAGGTAATAAAATCAGGCCTTTTGATTTGTTCCGCCAACCGGAGCGCATTGGAGGCCTCGTAACGCGCAATGGCGTATTTGCCCAGCTGTCCGTTGTGCTCCACCTCATACTTGGCCACAATTATATCCAGCACAGTGTCTTTCAGCGATTGGTTTTCTTTGGTAAATAAACGCCTGAGGGTCGTGGATTTTTGCGCATCGCCTTTGTCGGAGTAAATCCGGCTCAAGCGGGCAAGCAGGTGGGTTTTCAGGTACAGGTTGTTGGTTCTTTCTGCAAACGACAAGGCTTCCTGCTGCATTTTAATGGCCTCATCCCACAATCCGCGTGCAGCCATCCGGTCGGCCAGATCAGCCCGGGTGCGGTGATATGCCAAAGAATCGCCGGATTTGCCAAAACGATCGGCACTCCTGGCCAGATATTGAAAAGCCGAGTCGGAAATACCGGTTTGCTCCTCATCGTAATACGCCCAATGATACCAGGCCAGCGCCTGTTTCCGCAAGTCTTTCTGGTTAATACCATCAGTCAGCATAGCCTTGATCTGATCAAAATCCAGGCGTTGATCAAATTCAGGTTGCGCATGCCCCGCAAACGGAAGCAGCAGAAACAAGGCGTAAAGGATTTTTTTCATGGGATATATAACTAAAAAAGGACAAGGCAGGCGCTAAGATAACGCGCCCACCTTGTCCTTCGTGTCTTTATAGCAACTTGGCGATTATTCCACCTCAGTCACTTTCATCATATTTGTTGGCATCCGTTTGCCCATAGGCATGGAGCCCGTGTTGATAATGCTGTCGCCCGGTTTTACATACCCGCTTTCCTTGAGGATATCCACACAATCCTGAATGGTTTCGTCGGTGGTGGTAAAACGGTTGTAATAAAAACACTGCACGCCCCACAAGAGGTTGAATGCGCCGAGTTTCACCTGCTGATCGCTGAAGATGAAAATATTGGATTTCGGACGGAAACTGCTAAGTTTGAAGGCCGTATAACCCGAAACCGTGTGCCCCACAATGCCTTTGGCGCCAATTTGTTCGGCCACATTGCAGGCGCTGAAAATGATCACATCCGAATGGTACAGCATAAACTGAGGCGAAGGCGTTGGCCGGCGGTTGCTGATCTGCGGCCAGTATTGTTTTTCAGCCTCGGTAATGATTTTCGACATGTACTGAATTACCAGCTTGGGGTATTTACCCACGGAGGTTTCGCCACTCAGCATTACCGCATCGGCGCCATCCAGTACGGCGTTGGCTACGTCGGTTACCTCTGCGCGCGTAGGCGAAGGGTTGTTAATCATGCTGTCCATCATCTGTGTGGCTACAATTACCGGACGGGCATATTGCATGCACATGTGGATGATGTCTTTCTGGGTCATAGCCAGTTTTTCAATCGGCATTTCTACCCCGAGGTCGCCACGAGCTACCATGATACCGTTGCAGGCGCGGATGATCTCGCGCAGGTTGCGCACCGCTTCCGGCTTTTCAATTTTAGCCATCACTTTGGCCTGGTGACCGGTTCTTTCCAGGGCATCTTTAACCGGCTTGAGGTCTTCTGCCCGGCGTACGAACGACAATGCGATCCAGTTTACGTCCTGCGTAAGGATGAAGTTGAGGTCTTCCTCGTCTTTTTCCGTGAGCGCAGGCAGTTTTACGTTTGTATCGGGCAGGTTTACCCCTTTATTGCTGCTCAATACGCCTGCGTGAAGTGCCTTGAGCCGAACGGTGTCTTTTTTATTGGTTTCAACCACCTCAAAAATCAGTTTACCGTCGTCCATCAAAATACGCTCGCCCACTTCGCAGTCTTCCGCAAACTGATCGTAAGACATGTAAATGTTGTCTTTCACCCCTGGCGCTTTTTCATCGTTGGTAATGGTGATGATATCGCCTTCTGCCAGCGTCAATGCATTATCTTTGATTTTGCCCACGCGCAATTTTGGGCCCTGTAGATCGGCAAGAATTCCAATATGCAGGTTGTGTTCTTTATTGATGGCCTGAATGCGCTGAATTACCTGAAGGTGATCCTCGTGCGATCCATGACTGAAGTTGAGTCGGAAAACATCCACCCCGGCCTGAACCAAATCAAGCAGTTTATCCGGTGCGCTGCAGGCCGGACCAACGGTGGCTACGATCTTGGTGAACTGCGAGCCGTCTTTGCGCAAACCTGATTTATTTTTTTGAAGCAATGCTGCCGCTTCCGTGAGAGTCATGTTGAAGAGTTTAAAGTGTAAAAACTACAATAAGTTCTGCGGGGCAAAAATAATGCATAATATATAGTTTCCCAACATCTTTCTAGCCGTGTTGCCGACCATTGTGTAAAAATTTTTCCTTTTGACCGTTTGGCGGTGTCGGGTAAGTGTTTTTTTTACAAAAAGCCATTTTGAAACCTTTTTAGCTGTTTGGAAAAAAATAAAGCGGAAATCTTTGATAAAGCTGGCAGTTGGCGTTTCTTTGCACCCTGAAAAATTGACTTTTTTTCACCAACTAGTTTAGAAAAACATGGCAAACGTAGCCGACCGCGTAAAAAAAATCATCATTGACAAGCTGGGTGTTGACGAATCTGAAGTGACCCCAGAGGCAAGCTTCATCAACGATCTGGGCGCTGACTCACTCGATACCGTTGAGCTGATCATGGAATTCGAAAAAGAATTCGATGTATCTATCCCGGACGAGCAGGCAGAAGGTATCCAGACCGTAGGTCAGGCAATTTCCTACCTGGAGCAAAATGTAAATGCTTGATTTTTAAAGGGTTGGCTTATTAAAAGCCCTCCTTTTGCAAAAAACGGTTCAATGCAGTCTCGCATTGAACCGTTTTCGTTTTCAGGCGTATTCCATCTCCAGCGCCTCTATCGCATGATCCAAAAACGTTGGAATCAGGGTTTCAAACGTGCGCTGAATTTTCTGCGGATTTGCCAAATCCCGGATCATTCGGTTGTACCTGGATTCGCCGTGCTCTTCCACAATGGAGTTCTTGCGCTCCTCTTCCACAAAATAACTCAGCAAACCCTCCGGATCAGCTTCCGGGTGAAATTGTGTGCCAATCATCTCCGGACTAAACCGTACAGCCATGATGGCCCGCTCAAATTGTACGTGCGGACGTAATTTTTCCAGGCAAAGAATTTCAGCCCCCATTTCCCGGAATCGCTTGTGGTTGGGTTTCGTAACCTGATACCGCCGGAAATCGGCAATGTAAAACGGATCAGGCAGGTTGCCAAAAAATGGCTCCTCCTTGCCCTGATGGGTTTTATATACCGGATAAGTGCCAAACGACATCTTAAAACGCTGCGACACCTCGCCCAGGTTGAAATGATGACAGGCCATCTGGAAAGAGTGGCAAATGAAAAAACAATACTTTTTTTCACCCAAACCCGCCTGATTGTACCGATAAAGCTGTTCAATCAGCGAAAAATAGGGCTCCTGCCACTTTCCGCCGGTTTCCAGCGGATCGCCCGGACCACCGGAAAAAATATAGATCTGATAGGAAAGATCCGGAACTTCACACTTCGCGCGAACATCGAAATGATCAAATTCAAGTACCTCCTGGTATCTACCCAGAATACTTTTGAGCATGGGTATGCCACGGTTCTGTTCGCCGTTGTACATATCCAAAAGAGCAGCACGAAGCATGATGTTTCTAACTAAATGGTGAACAATCAGGAAATTTGCTTGTCATTTGATCCTCAGGAACATTCATCCCTTTATCATAACGAAAAAACTCTCACATGTCACTCGTACAAGAATTCAACGACTACCGTACCCGCATGAATGAGCGCATTCTGGCGCACGACAATAAGGTAATCAAACGTTTCTGGAGCCTCGACAACCAAACCTACCAGGAAGGCGCCCTCGATGTTCGCACCAAAGAACTACTCGGTTTGGTAGCTTCCATGGTGCTTCGTTGCGACGACTGTATCAAATACCACCTCGGCAAAAGTCACGAACTGGGCGTTACCACCGAACAAATCTTTGAAGTATTCGCCGTTGCCAACATGGTGGGCGGCTCTATCTGCATTCCGCATACCCGCCGCGCCGTAGAGTACTGGGAGGAATTGACCGGAGACGGTAGACGGTAGACGGTGGACGGTAGACGGTAGACGGTGGACGGTGGACGGTGCGTGGGTATTTATAGCAAGGTGGGTTGTCATCCCGAGAATCGGGACCTACACAAGCCAGATTTCGATATTATCCCTTGGCAAAAAGGATTGCCCGCAGCCAGGCTTGTGTAGGTGCCGAGTACTCGGCATGACAACTCACATTAGTAAAGCTCCCACGCACCGTCAACCGTCCACCGTAAGCCGTCAACCGTCAACCGTCTAATCCACCACCACCACCTTGCGGAGCAACCGCAAACCAATCGACAACTCCACCGTGGTATTGCGAATTCTGCGCTCCGGTATGCTGAAATTCGGACCATTGAAACAAGTATCAATGACGTTATTCACGGCATTGGAGCGGTATTGTGGTGTAACATCCGGATTGACGGTTAGTTGCACTTGTGCGCCTACCAGCTCCGAAAAATCAAGTTCTATGCCGCCGCCAACCGTAAATCCACCCATCCAGCGCTGAACGCCAACCATAAACGGGTAATATCCCGGATTACAGCTGTTCCGCTCAGCCAACTCATCAATATTCGTGCTGTAAGTGTAATCGCCTCTTAAGCCGCCCATGTAAAAATACCGGACCGTGCCAATACTATTCTCCTTAAAACGCTGTTTGAATCCAATCGCAAGAGAAAAGTTGTTGAATTTGAAACGCTCTGTGGCTGTGCCGGATGGCGCTCCGGAGTTGATGTTGAAAAAACGATACCTCGTGGCGCTACCCTTTACATGATAGCCCAATTGCATGTAAAAAGATCCGCGCGGGTCTTCATTATTGATGCCTTCCATGCTGATGGCTCCATGATACTGAAACAACGGCTCCCGGCCGGAAGAATTATCCCATTTTTGCAATCCAGCCGTTGGACCAAACTGAAAAACATAAGCCGTACTTTGAGCCTCAACCAAACCATGGCTCAAAATGCAAACTAAAAAACAGAGTAGTAAACGCATCATAATGCTGATTTTAAGGCGAAAGTAACAATTTGGTCGGATTTGCCGCCGTTTGCTTTGTTAGCACCCTTTCCGCCTGTAAATTTTCCCTTATTTTTGCCAATCCTTTGCCCCCTGACCAATATATCACGCTTATGATCCATAGCCAATTGGCCCCGCCAGCAACCATTACATTCGACGAATTCCCTTACGTCCGTCCGGACATGGAGGAATTGAATCAGGTTTTTGACAAATATCTGCAGGCTTTCACAGAAGCTGATACTGCCGATCAACAGGAAGAGGCCCTTACCGCCATCATAGACCTGCGGGCTGAGTTTGGTTCCATGTACAACCTCTGCTATGTACGGCATACCGCTAATACCGCCGACCCCTTCTATGAAGCGGAAAACCAATACTTTGATGAGCAATCACCTTCTTTCGAGGCCCTGAACAATCAGCTGTACAAAGCGTTGCTCAACTCCAGGTTTCGCAGGCATCTGGCCCAAAAATTCGGCGTTCACCTGTTTACCCTGGCAGAAGTTTCCCTCAAAACCTTTCAGCCCAGTATTCTGGAAGATTTACAGCAGGAAAATGCGCTCAGCACAGAGTACACCAAGATAAAGGCTCGCGCCAAGGTTGATTTTGAAGGAAATTCCTACAACCTCAGTAGCCTCTTGCCCATAGAACTTTCCAATAACCGGGAAACCCGCCAAAAAGCTACCAGCGCCAAATGGCAGTTTTACGCCGATAATGCCGACGCCATTGAACAAATTTTCGACGGCATGGTGAAGTTGCGGCACAGCATGGCGCAAAAACTGGGCTTTAAATCCTTCACAGAGGTGGGCTACGCGCGCATGCGACGCTCAGACTACACCCCCGAAATGGTGGCACGATTCCGAAAACAAGTGCTGGAACACATCGTACCGATTGCTTCAGGGCTGTACGAACGCCAACGAAACAGACTGGGACTGGAATCGCTGAAACATTACGATGAAGAGTTTAAATTTCCCAGCGGAAACCCCAAACCCATCGGCGCCCCGGAAGAAATTGTGGCCAATGCCGCCAAAATGTACCAGGAATTAAGCCCGGATACCGATCTGTTCTTCCACCATATGCAGGAGGCCCGGCTCATGGACCTGGTAAACCGCGACGGAAAAGCCACAGGCGGTTACTGCACCTATATCTCCAAATTCGAAGCGCCGTTCATTTTCTCCAATTTCAACGGCACCAGCGGAGACATCGACGTACTCACCCATGAGGCCGGTCACGCCTTTCAGGTGTGGAGCAGCAAGGATTTCCCCTTCGAAGAATACCACTGGCCAACCGCCGATGCCGCAGAAATACATTCCATGAGCATGGAGTTTTTCACCTGGCCCTGGATGCACCTGTTTTTTGGCGATCAGACGGATAAATACCGTTTCATGCACCTGGCAGGAGCTATACAATTTCTGCCTTATGGCGTAGCGGTAGACGAATTTCAACACATCGTGTACGAAAATCCTGACATGACGCCTGCGGAACGCAATCTGGCCTGGCGCAATCTGGAGAAAAAATACCTGCCTCACCGTAATTACGATGGCGTGGAACACCTGGAAGCCGGCCGATTCTGGCACAAACAGAGCCATATCTTCAACTCGCCGTTCTATTACATTGATTATGCACTTGCACAAATCTGTGCCTTCCAGTTTTGGGTAAAAGACCGGCAAGACCACGCCACTGCCTGGGCTGATTACCTACGACTTTGCCGCGCAGGCGGTAGCGATTCTTTCCTGAATCTGGTAAAACTCGCCAACCTTAAATCGCCGTTCGACGACGGTTGTGTGCAATCTGTGGTGGGAGAAATTCAGGCCTATTTGAACAGTGTGGACGATTCGAAGTTTTAACCCCGAAAAATAACTCTAGCTATGCGTTACTTGTTGGCCCTGATCCTGCTGGCCTCGTTTGCTTTCACCACCCCGCCTACCCTCAAACTCGCCCTTTTGAAATACAATGGCGGCGGCGATTGGTACAATGACGTCAATTCGCTGAAAAACCTGGCCAAATTCTGCAACGAAAACCTACGCACCAATTTTGAGGTGAACGACTACGCTACGGTGGAGCCCGGCAGCGCAGAAATCTTCAACTACCCCATCGTGTATGCCACCGGCCACGGCAATATGCTCTTCAGCGACCTGGAGGCCCGCAACCTGCGCGCCTACCTGGAAGGCGGCGGTTTTTTGATCCTGAACGACGACTTCGGCCTCGATCCTTTCGTGCGCCCGGCCATGAAAAAGGTGTTCCCGGAGCTGGATTTTGTGGAACTGCCTTTCAGCCACCCCATTTACCACCAGAAATACAATTTTAACAACGGTCTGCCCAAGATTCACGAGCACGACGGCAAACCGGCCCAGGGCTTCGGGCTGCTGTATCAGGGCAGATTGGTGTGTTTCTACAATTTTGAAACCGACCTCGGCGACGGCTGGGACGATGTGCACAACGACCCCAAAGAGCTACGCACCAAAGCTTTGCAAATGGGGGCGAATATTGTGCAGTTTGTGTTTGGGCAGTAAAAGTTACCGCTTCACAAACTTACCACTCCATACCTTTTCCTTACTCCGCAGCACCAGATAGTACATGCCGGCCGGCAACTGCCGAATTTGCACGGTTGCGCCTTCTTTTGACTGCGTAACGGAAAAAGAGTGCATTTCCCTGCCGGTAGCGTCAAAAAACCGGAGTGTTTCTATGGCGGATTCTGTTTGCAAGTGGAGGGTTTCGCCGGCGGGATTGGGATAAAGCACCCCAAGTAGGCTATTGGCAGATTCCTGAACAACCACCGTTGTTTTCAGTTGCATACTGTCAATGATCATTTCAGTATATCCGGGATTGGTAAAGAGGTCATAATTATTCTTTGCCCAAATTTCAATCAAGAGCGTGTCAAGGCCAACTTGTTCGATGGGCAGAACGACCTGCACCACTCCGTTGGTGACTGCTGTTTCCTTCCAACTGCCAATTTTTTCAAACAGGGCATTCGCCGGCAGCCATTGTTTGACGCGAATGATTACCTCTCCGTTTGTATCTACGGTGTCAACTTTGACAGATGCAGTCAGGTATTTATACACTTCTGTGGGTACAAATTTGACGTGAGCACATCCATCGCCAGTGGCATTGCCTCCAATATCCCTTGCGGTGCTGGATATTTTCAAGGAATAATTGCCTTGTATCGCATTCAGGGTTTTGGCAACTGGAAGGTAACCAACATAATTATTGTTCGTTTCCCAATTTACCGGGTTTTCGATGCTGTCAACAGTCTGCCATTCTTCAAAGTTGCCGTTTGGGATTTGGGCAAAACCGGGTGACACAGCAAACCAAAAAGAAAACAAACCGAGTATCTGTTTAATGCTGTTGTTAAAATTGACCATAACTATAGTTTTTTATATGACAGAGTCGGTTAGTACCCAATTCAGTCGGATGTTGTCAATATTTCTCGATTTCGGCTTTAAATTTACCGTTCAGAAAGTTAATGCGTTCAGAATACAAAATGCCGTTTGTTCCTTGTTCCTTCATTTTGAGATGTATCTCAAACCGGCCCTCAACTTCCCAATCTTCCAGGTCAAGGCGGGTGATTTCAATGTAGTTGGTGCAATGAGTATCTGTACCCCAAAGCCCGTCTGAAACATCACCGTCGTCCCAGGATCTAGCGTAGGAGCCAAAACTTTTTTCTGGGTCTTGAGCCCAATCCACCCAATTAAAAACTGGGTGGATACCAATACTATTAGGAATATAGTTAAATGCGAGGGTTTCTCTTAGCAGGAACTCCTGAAAATATGGTTGATAAGTATTGAATCTAAATGCAAGGGTAGAATCTGCAAAATATACTTCGCAATTACCTGTCCACGGAATTTCTCCCAAACCAGGGACTTCCTTAACAGCATTACAGGAATAACAACTTTGAAGAAATGCCAGCGGTTGCAAGTCCACATCGCTCTTGAAGGCGGATGTATCATCACAACCTGTCAAGTCGGTCCCGATGACCATGTTCGTGGAGTTAGTATTGAGCAAAATTGCTTGCCTGAACCCGGCGTCTTTTTGACACCCGTTTAGCAAAATCAATAATACAACCAAGAATGGAAAAGTTGAATTCATTGCACTGTCTTTTGTTTGACTTGAAAAGAAAAAGGCCGTGCAGGGTGGCAATTGCACACCCTGCACGGCTTTCGTGTCTTAATGCATAATCGTAAGTTTCAAGACCGCTCTCTTGTCACCTTCTTGTACCTCTATAAACCAAACCCCATTTGGCAGGTTGGAAACATCACACGTTACCGTACCTTGTTCAAAGCCAAGTATTGGCAATGTGTAAACCAATGTTCCGTTTGCACTCCTCGCCTTCACACTTCCGATCATTAGGAAGTCTTCCAGCCGTATGCTGAACTTATCTTGGGCAGGGTTGGGGAATACCTTATTTTGTTCCACCATTTTTGTGTCAGCAGTGCCCACTATTTCTGGGCGGGTACTGCATTGCGTATTACCACAAAACAGCAGTTTCGTAACGGCGGCACTGCATCCGTTAGGAGTGCTAACCGTCACTCGCAGGTAAAAGAAAGGACAAGCTGGGGCTATGGGAAGGTTCAAATTAGGGCTATTGGTACCGAAGTTAAGATAGTTGATACCGTCTCCTGACCACGACCATTGATAGGAATAGCTTGTACCACAATCTTGTTGGTTACCTAAAATATCCATCATACCGGGTTGAACACTTGCACTGGCGGTAAATGGGCAGTCATTAGCAATGACTGATCCGTGGGTAACGTCAACAGTGAACCAAGCAGGAGGGTTATTATTTGCCACCTCGCAAAATGCTCCCCGTATTTGTGCAGCGTTGTTCCTAAATGCTGAGGTGCCAGTAGGTTCATTGCCAAATAGGACGTTGGGGTTGGAGAAGTGCTGAATGCGGTTGTTATTGGGAGAGCCAAATACCATAATGGTGTGTTTGCCACTATTGGTCAATATCATTCCGTGTGGGCAGCCTGGAACATTAGTAACGTTGTGGTGCTGACAGCCAAACTGATGAGCAAGTTCGTGGGCAAAGGTGTAGCGGACAGGGCCAATGCTTGCTACTTGTGCTATGCAAAACTTGTTGATACTAGTTGGGTCAGTAGAATTTGCCTTTCCCGCAATATTGCCATAATCTTGGTTGGTAAGCAAAATACCAACGTCGCAGCCTCTTTGTTGAAGTATTTGTTGTGCATTTGAGCTATTGGTTAGATTGCTTAAATCATCGCTACTACTAATTGAAAGTGGAAAATCTGGTGTGTAAGGAATTGTCTGCACCCGAACCCCTTTATTTGGTATGTCGCTATTGGCAAATGCTCCGTTAATGTTGCCTGTTTCTAAAAATAGAAACCAAAGCCCAAAAATGCCGTAGTTATCGTCAAGCCATTGTTGTGCAGCAGGCGTAACCATGGCAAGTACGTCAAGTACATCACTGCCGCAGTCGTCCTCACAATATCCCGATTCTTCTAGCGAAGTTGGCTCTGTTGCACAAATTGAACTTCCACTTTCCGCAGAGGCCAATTTGATCATTACCCCCATTGTGCCACCTAAGGGTAAAAGCTCATAAGCGCTATTTACCAGCGTAATACTACCTCCCTTACCCTGTGGAGTAATATATAAAGCGATTTCCCCCAATGAGTGACGTCCATACAAAGCATATTCAGTCAAACTGGCAAAGTGGGAGCCGATTACGTCAAATGAGATGGGTTGACCACCATTTTCTCCAGACAAGTTAACGGTAATTTTCCCATTGGCATCCAACAAATTTCCCGAGGCCCAGGAAACATATTGAACAGAACCGATGTGGGGCTGGTTCGTAGCATAATTGACTATTTTGGTCTGGTCTGTGGAGAGTCCTGTGTATGGGCTTACGAATGTGAATATAGCGGTACTGGATTGGGCGCCTGCGCTATTAGCACAAAGTACTAAGGCAAACAGCATAGCAAACGGAATTTGTAAGTATCGTTGAGCATGAAACGACTTGCGAAGGGAAGAACTTTCTTTCATAACGAAACATTGTTAAAGTATGAAGGGTTGAAATTTAATAACAGCTGCCAGCCCTAAATGCGACTGACAAAACTTCTCATAAAATCAATTCTACAAGTAAAAATGCTATTCTGAAGCGATTAACCGCGCATTTGCCTTTCGGCAAATCGGGTGGAAGGATTACATTGAAATAACAGATTTGCCCCCGTGCGCACGATAAAGAATATAATCGAAGCAAAACCGGAAACGAAAGTACTTAACAAAAGTTAAACGAACAAGTATGGCGAGATTATTTAACATATAGCTCTCCTGTCACAGGACCATCTTTTTCCCGAATAAAAACAGGAGGCGACGATCAAACAGATCATCGCCTCCTTCATTTTATCCGATACCTAAACCGGCATTATTCCGCACAGCAGGGAATATCGCAGCAAGGCTGGTCGTCTCCGCAACAAGCCTGTTGTTCCGTTTGAGCGGATGCTCCGCTTGCGCAACATGGTTGAGAAGAGCCTACAAAGGCAAATGCGATACCTGCAGAAAGGAGAATGGCAGCCGTGAAGGCCAATGCTTTATTTTTCATGATGTTGAAAATGTCGTTAGAGTGAATGTACCGGCGGGTTCAGCCGCCTAAATCGAAAACCTCCTGTACCGGCGGGTTTAGCCGCCGAGGTTTGAGGAGTTTGAAGGGGTAAAGCCCCCTTGGGGGTTGGGGGCGGGGCGGGGCCGGGGGCTTCCAAATAGAAAGATCCACTTCCTGAGGGTAAAAACCCTGATAATACCCGGGTTTTACCCTTTTCTCCTGTATCAAAACAGGGCGACCACAAATTTGCGGCTGCTCCGGAACCAGGCACAAACAACAGCAGGGACCCGAAACGCAACAAGCCGGCATGGAACATCCGGAATCTTGCTCTTCTGTTTCATTTTCTTCACTGCAACCGGAAAAAAGACAACTCGTGCTCTTTTTTACCGCCTTCTCAACAGTCGTACAAATCCCGCCGGAAAAATTGCACTCCTCCGATGCGCCGCGCGGAGCCGCAGTGGCGATCAGAAGGGTTACAGAAAAAAGCAAGACAAGCAAGCGGTCCATGTAAGAGGATTTGCACAGCAAATTAAAAAAAACTTATCGAAACCACCCACACTTCAGCCACTTCATTAACATAAGCTTATGCACTAACTTTACCTTTGCCCCGCCACCAAGGGGGCTTTACCCTTCAAACCCTTAGGGCGACCACGAGGGTCGCCCCTACTCAAACCCATCAAACCCTTCAAACATCGCCCCGGAATACCATTCCGGGATACTTCAAACCCACACTATGCACATTCTCCTTCTCGGATCCGGTGGACGCGAACATGCCCTTGCCTGGAAACTCACCCAAAGCAAACGCTGCGATCAATTGTACATCGCTCCGGGCAATGCAGGTACTTCAGCGCATGGAAATAACGTGCCCCTCAATCCCCTGGATTTTGAAGCAGTTGGCAGGTTTGCCCTGGAAAATCAGATTGAAATGGTGGTAGTTGGCCCGGAAGAGCCGCTGGTGCGCGGCATCTGGGATTACTTCCAGGAAAACGATCAACTCCGACATATTCCGGTCATTGGCCCATCCAAAGCCGGCGCCATGATGGAAGGAAGCAAGGCCTGGAGCAAAAAATTCATGCAGCGGCATAACATCCCCACAGCCGCCTACCGGGAATTTTCCGAGCAGGAAATGCCGCAGGCCATTGAATACGTACGCAAACACAGCCTGCCCGTGGTGCTAAAAGCCGACGGCCTCGCAGCCGGCAAAGGGGTGGTTATTTGCCAGTCGCACGAAGAAGCCATTGCTGAAATTCAGGAAATGCTGAACGGCAAATTCGGCGATGCCAGCGCCCGTGTGGTGGTGGAGCAGTTCCTCAGCGGCATCGAATTCAGCGTTTTTGTGCTTACCGATGGAAAATCCTACAAAATCCTGCCGGAAGCCAAGGATTACAAGCGTATTGGAGAAAAAGATACCGGCCTGAACACCGGCGGCATGGGCGCCGTAAGCCCGGTACCGTTTGTGGATGCCGAGATGTGGGAAAAAGTTGAAACCCGCATCATCCAGCCTACAGTAAAAGGCCTGCGTAAAGAAAAAATCCCGTACAAAGGCTTCATTTTCATCGGTTTGATCCGGGTAAACAACGAGCCTTACGTGATTGAATACAATTGCCGCATGGGCGATCCGGAAACAGAGGTTGTGATGCCGCGTTTGAAAAACGACCTGGTTAACCTCTTCGAAAACTGTGCGAAAGGTACCCTCGGCCGCGTGAAAATCCGTGCCGACAAACGGGTGGCCACCACCGTATTTGTGGTAAGCGGCGGTTACCCGGGCGATTATGCCAAAGGAAAAACCATCACGGGCCTGGAGGACGTGAAAGACGGCATAGCTTTCCACGCCGGAACGGCCCTGGATAAAAACGGCCAGGTGATCACAGCAGGCGGCAGGGTTATTGCCCTCACCAGTCTGGGCAAAGACATCCCCGGCGCCCTCAAAAAATCCAATCGGAATGCCAAAAAGGTACAGTTCGAGGGTAAATATTTCCGGCGGGATATTGGAAAGGATTTGTTGTAATTCTAATTTTTATTATCATGAAATACATCCTGATCACCCTAAGCCTTCTTCTCGGCGCCATCGCTCTTTTGCCAGCCTGCAAAAGCAATAAATACGCTGCCGATAAACTTCCACCCAAACAACTGCGCTGGGGCTCCGGCGGAGGCTTCGTGGGCAAAGAAACCGCCCATATCCTCTGCGATAACGGCCAGATTTTCGGGCGCGATATGATGGGCGCTATCACCAAATCGGGCAGAACCAAAGGCAGCAAAGCCAAAGCGCTCTTCAAAACCGCAGAAACCCTCAGCAATCTGGATTTCCAGCATCCGGGCAACACCTATTCTTTCCTGGAATGGCAGGATGGGGATATGGTACGCCGCATCGTTTGGGGAGATAAGGGAATTCCGGTAGACAAATCCGTGCAGGATTTGTACAATCAGCTAAATGGGTTGTTGAAATGAACGATGGACGATGGGGTTGGGTGGGTATTTATACCAACCAACCCCATCGTCCATCGTTTATTTCCTCGCCAGATACACACCCAGCAGAATAACGGCGGTACCGAGTATATCTATCCAACCAATGGCTTCGCCATCCAGGGAGCCTATAGCTATTGCGCCTATGGGCAACAGGTAAGTAACGGAGGTGGCAAAAATGGCGCTGGTGCGCTGTAACAGTAAAAAATACAGAATTGACCCGAGAACGGTGCCTATTGCCGAGAGATAAAACACGTATCCAAGCCCTTTCATGCCTTCCGGATGCTGCCAGGCTACTTCCCAGCCGCCGGAATACCACAAACCGCCCATAAACAACAGGCCTGTAACCATAAACGCTGCAGAAGCGATGGCCGCCGGATGTAAATCGCGTAAATGCCGGTTCACCGTATTGGCATTGATGGCGTAACAAACCGTTGCCAACACACACAAACCGGCATAAAAGGCATTTCCGGATACCCCTCCGTGACCGTTGAACAATACCAGCATGATCGCGCCGCCTAACCCGATCACTACACCCAGCACCTTATCCCGCGAAAACGCCATACCAAAAAACAAAGCGCCGATAACCAGCGTAAACAAGGGCGTCAGGGAGTTCAGTACCCCCGCCAGACTACTGTCTACATGCTGCTGCGCTACCGCAAAAAAGAAATTGGGAATGGCAGAGCCACAAAACGCCACGATTACCAGCGGTTTCCAGCGTTTCCAGTCAATTTTTGACCAATATACTATGGCAATAGGTATGTACACCACGGTGGCCAGCACCATGCGCCACATGGCCATCTGTACCGGACTAAAAATAGCCACCGATTTTTTGATAAACAGGAAGGACGCCCCCCAAATGGTTGCCAGAAAAATCATCAGGAACCAGTCGGATGCAGAGGGTTGGCGATTAGACATGTATTGTTTTTGTTTTCAGAAAGGTTTACACTGAGAGTCTCACTTAAAGTGAGACTCTCAGTGTATTGCCCGGAATTACTTACCCGAAAAAGTCCTGAGTACTTTTCCTGTGAACTTTTCACCCACAAACGGGGTGTTTTTTGATTTCGACCGGATGTTTCCGGCCTCCAGCACCCATTCAGATTCCGGATCAAACACCGTTAATTCGGCGCGTTCGCCCTGGGCAATTTTGGGAACGGGTAGCCCCAGAATTCGTCTTGGCGCCAGGCACAGTTTTTCTACCAGCTGTGTCACCGTCAGCTCTTTGTGCAGATAGGTGCGGCACAAAGCATACGCGGTTTCCAGACCTATCATACCCGATTCAGCATACGGGAACTCCAGATTTTTGGCTTCTTCGTGCCAGGGTGTATGGTTGGAGCAGATAAAATCGATGGTGCCGTCGGCGAGTCCCTCCCGCAAAGCATACATATCGGCGGTTTCGCGCAGGGGTGGTAGAATTTTCCAGTTGGAATCAAAATTTACCAGCTTTTCATCCGTAAAACAAAGATTGGCAACTGCCACCGAGCAGGTTACCGGCAATCCGGCTTTTTTGGCTGCCCGAATCAGACTTACACTTTTTGCTGTTGAAATCAAATGGATATGCAGCCGGCCTTCCGAATATTCCAGCAAACTCAGATCCCGTTGCACCATAATTTCTTCTGCCAACGCCGGAATGCCCTTCAAACCCAGGGAAGTACTCATCAAACCCTCATGCATTTGTCCGCCAGCCGCAATGGTTTTATGGTGAGGCGTATTGATAATCAGTCCGTTAAATGCACGGGAATATTGCAGGGCCCTAAGCAGGAGTCCGGCATCCTGAATTGCTTTTTTACCATCGGAAAAGGCTACGGCGCCGGCGGCATGCATATCGTAGAGTTCTGCCAGGTCTTTCCCTTCCACATGCTGCGAAATAGCGCCAATGGGATAACAATGCACCGGCAGCCCGGCAGATTTGCTTTTTACATACAGTATTTCCGACTTGGTATGCAGGGCAGGTTCGGTGTTGGGAAAACAGGCCATAGCCGTGAATCCGCCGGCTGCTCCTGCTGCCGCCGCTGTAGTGAGGTCTTCCCGGTGTTCGTATCCCGGATCGGCCACTTGAACACCAACATCCAGCCAGCCAGGCGATACGCAGAGATGCTCTGAAGAAATTACTTCAGCGCCATCTGGCGCCGGAATTTGCTCGGCCATAAGGGCTATAACTCCGTTTTGGATCAGAATATCCCTTTTCAGACCTTCGTTGACCCCATCGTAAACGCGAACGTTTTTTAAAAGCTGCATGGTGCGGAAAAAATTGATCGTATTTGCTGTTTCAATTGGCCGGCAGTTTATACCAGAAATTATTGTGCATGAGCCATCCCGGTTTTTGAAGATATAAATGTCGGTTTTGGGCCATAATCAGGGCTTCATCGTACCAAAACGGCATTTCTATGTCCTTTTTATGCAGGAAAATATCCACCGGTGCATCGGTTTCCAACTCAAACACCACCTTGCACAATGCCCAGCCCTGCACAATGGTTTGTACCCGGCTGCCCAGGTTGCCGTTCAGCACCGTATTAGGCAAGCGAATATGATATTCCTGTGGCAAACCCATGTCTTCATCGGCTTTTACCCAAATGCTGAAACTGTAAACGCCCTTGGGCATGGTTCCGTTCCAGATGCGGGTGGTATCGCTGAGCATGCCGCTGCCAGCGCCTTTACCCTGAAAAATATAGGGTTTCTCCTGCGTCAGTGAATCGTAAGCCATATAACGGTGCCAAATGCCGGATTGGTCGCCGCGCAAACCACTTTCCTGATTATATGCGGCATTTTGGGCCATATTTCGTTGCTCCAACTGAATTTTATCCTCCCACCAGGTGCGCACGCTGTCGGGAATCAGCGACATGATGGTTATTTCCGGCCCCTGGTATACCGTGCGCGCTTTATCGGTCAGGTGCGCATAGTTTTTCCGCACCGCATCCCATTCGCTGCGTTTGATCATTAGCGCAATAGGGCGGTTGTCTGGCAATTCAGACAACATATCCGGAATTTCGCAGGGCGTGAGTGAGAATTGCAGCGACTTAACCATCCTGCTCACCGAGGTTCTGCTGAGCATTACCCCCATATCCGGCACGCCGGTGTGGTAGGCTGTGGTTTGAACCTTCTGAAACAACTCAAAATCAAAGTTCAGCCACATATTTTCCGACCCGATATGGTAATAAGGCAGGGGCATCAGGGATTGATACCTGCCAAAATCCACTTTGTTGAGCCAATGACCTGGCTCTGCCGCCGCCACTTCACGTTTTGCCGGGCTGGGTACCAGCTGGAGCGGGTTATTTTTTTGAAACCAAAACGCTTCGGCGCTTAGGAGGCAAAGCGGCAACACCAACATGCCGTATCTGGCTGTTTTAACCCAGTTTTTTGCGATAAAAGGCGCTCTTTTTTGCCAAAACGCCATCCATGCGGCGCCTGGTATGTACCGCGCACTGCGGTTCCACAGCACATAAAACATCATCAGGTTGATGACGTAAAAAAATACCCAGGTAAAGCGGCCCAATCCGCGGAATTGCCGCAGTGGTCCCATGTAATTCACCAGCCATTCCAGTTCGTTAAAGGCAAATGGAAAGCCCAGTCCGAAAAGCAGAGTGGCAAATGCCGCGAAACTGATACCTCTGAGGTAATTTTTGTGTACCCGATGATATGCCGCAGCCTCCCATTCTGGCTCAAAAGCCTTCGTACGACGTTTGAACAGATACCAAAGTGTAAAAAGAGTGGCGGAAAAGCCTACGTAGGCCTCTGCTTCAAAATCCAGTGAACGGATTGGAACAATCCATTCGCTGATCCAGCGGTGCAACGCAAAATATGGGTAAGGCAAAAACACCCCTTCCCATCGCCCAATGTAGTCTGTAAAACCGTAAGGCGACATTGGCCTGTCGGCAAAATAATCCGACCAGTGAAGCCACACATTGAGCAGGGCAAATGGCAGCAGGATCATCACGGTGAAATGACTGCCGCGGGTCCAGATATTTCGCCAACTGGGGTTAATACCTATTTGAAAGAGGGTATAAAAGCCCAAAAACACCGCCGATACTCCAAGGTTGTAAAAATGTAATTGCGCTGCTACCCAAACCAGAGCGCCAATGAGCAAACTCTGATAACGCCGGCTTTGTCGTTCCTCATACCGGCACAACAAAAACAACAGCATAGGCAACACCCAAATATGTGCCATGCCAAAATGCCCGTCGAACCTTCCGTATTGGGGCGACAAAAAGGCCATGCCCAGTGCTGCCCAGCCAGCCACCCAAACTGGCAGGTGTAGTTTGCGCAGCAAAAGATAGATCATGCCGGCGCCAAAAATCATGGAAAGCGCCAGCGTAACGTGCATAAACCCTATGACCCGGTCTTTTACGTCCCACATTTGTGTGCTCCACCACTGAAGGGCGTTGCACACAATGGGTTGGTTGTCGGTAAACAACACGTGTTCGCCGTAGGGGTAATTCATGCCGGCGTAGTGCACATAGCTGGAATCGTGCTTTACGTGCCAGATGGCCGTCATGTAACTCTTAAACCCGTCGCTGCTATTGGCAATGATCACATCGTTGGGCGCCCGCAATAAATCCTGGTGTTCCAGACTGATCAGCAATGCGGCGCATACAAGCACCCCCACCAGGCCCCAAAAGGTATGGCCCCGCTTGGGCGAAGCGATGTTGTGGAGTGTATGCTCTATTTGTTCAACGCCTTTCATGTTGTATTGGGCCCGCGCCGGGGTTGGCGGGAACTGGAACCTGGCGCCCAGCCTTTCCGGAGAAATCCGGATTTTGAAGGGCAAAAGTAGGCAAAAGGCCACTACCCGGAAGGGCTAAAATTGATCGGCGGAAAAGATGATGTTAAAATTGAAAATAATTTGGCAGGAAACGCAATATACCCCACCCGGAACGAGTTTTATGCACGATTTTATCTTTTTCACCTTACAAACATTTGGCAAACCGCCTATGGACGAAACCTACACATATGATGCACAAATGGTGCAATTCCTGTATCGCGAACTTTCTGCAAGTGAAGCTTTCGAGATGGCGCACTTGATTGAAGACGACGCCGAGTTGAGCGACGATTTCAATGCGTTGCTTTTCGCAAAAGCACAACTGCCCAAGGTTCAGTTCAACCCATCTCCAGCTGTTCTTCAGAACATCTTGCAATACAGCGCAAAAACAGCTCTGGAAGCGCACATCTAAAGATTTTGCTTCCCGCATTAAAAGCATGAGTCATTCCGAAATTCGGGGTGGCTCATGCTCATTTTAGCCCCAACCAATCCCCTGGGGCGTTAGCCCCAAAAATGTTGGTAGCCTTTTTTTCCCAACCTCCTCAATATTCAATCCGCTCCAAAAACAAGCCGCTGGGCGGGGCTGTATATTTAGCAGGTTCTCTGCTCTCTGTTTTCAAAAAAGTTTCCACATCCTGACCGTTCATCCGACCTCTGCCTACCTCCACCAGCACACCAACCATACGGCGCACCATTTTCCACAAAAAGTGGGAACCGGTAATATGAATATAAATACGGTCCGCTTCCTCCCTGATTTCCACCTGATCCAGGTCTACCAGGGTGCTCTGGCCAGCTTTTTCTGTTGCGCCAAAGGATCTGAAATCGTGAAAACCTTCTAATCTGGCAGCTGCATCGCGCATGGCACGTATATCCAGCGGATCGCGCACCCACCACACATACTTTTTCCCGAAGGCATCCCTGCGTTTGGAGATCTGATAGGTGTAGCTTCTGCTGCGGGCATCGTGCCGGGCATGGAATTTCGGATGAGCCTTTTCCACACGCAGAATATTGATGTCATGTGGCAGCGCATCGTTCAGTCCAATACGTATTTGGTCCGGACTTAGGCGTGTTTCGGCCACATCCAGATGGGCTACCTGCCCGCGCGCATGCACGCCTGCATCTGTCCGGCCGGCGCCATACACTTCAATGGGTTGATTTCCGAAAAGTTTGGCGGCTGCATCCAGTAATTCGCCCTGAACGGAGCGATCATTTTTTTGCAATTGCCAGCCTGCATACCTCGCCCCGTCGTATTCCAGGGTCATTTTGAATTTTGCCATCTACTTCTTCTTCAGGTAATTTTCTTCGTAAAACTCGCGGTAACCATTCAGGGTCTTGTTCTTCAAAATGCGGCGGTAGTTTTCCTGGGTAACGGCAAACATCTCTTTGGTAAAGCTCTTTTTAGCCGTTTCTCCCAAAAAACCTTTCTGATTTTTCACTTCATTGTAATACCGCATGGCCTGTTCCTTGTTATCAAACTTACGGATAACCACAATAGGCATATTCGTGTCTGTGCCCAGGAATATGTTGGAAATACGCAACTGCTCCGCTTTGTGGAACTCGTTGTTGTAATCCGTTACTGCCGCTTTTACCTCGTCCAGTCGGAAGTTTTCGCCGGTAAGGGCCACAATGAAATAGTGCAGCTTGTCGTCTTCCAGCGTAAACCCGTCGTCAATCGGGGAGTCGGTCTTTTTCTTTTCGTCAATTTCAAATCCTTTACAAGAGAGCACCCGGGCAATTTCGCGGGCCCGTGTAGCCTCCGGATAATCAGGGTATTGCTTGATTACCTGACCCAATGCCGCGCAATAGGCGTCGTTTCCACTCAAATTGCCGGTACAAAGTGCACTCAACAAGGCGAATTTAGCCACTAACGGGTTTTGTGACCCGAATTTTTTGGGCGCTTCCTCACAACGGGTGTAAGCATCCTTATACACGCCTTTCTGGAACAAATCGTAAGTTTCCTGATAGTATTTGTTCAGGTCGCGTTCGCGTTCCTTGGTGGCATTGAGGAAGTTCGGATCTGTGAGCGTGCGGGCGTATGCGCTTTTGGGGTATTTTCCGGTAAGTTTATCATAGTAAACCTGTGCTCTTTCCGCGTTTTTCAAATCGGTATAAGCCAGGTAGCAGTAATACCAGGTTTCTTTTTCGTAACGGGCCGTATCCGGGTAGCGCACCTGCAACTCTTCCAGTGTACTAGTACAGCGACGGTTGTTTTGAAGGCGGTCTCGGTACAAGGTGCCCAATTGATACATAGCTTCATAGGTGGCCATGTGCAACACTGTCAGTTCCTCCTCCGATTTCGGGATATTGGAAAAGATGTCTTTCAAATCAGCATCTGCCACCACATTGGTTTTTGAGCTGTCGCCACCGGCTACATCATCTGGACCACCGGCTACAATACGGTTGCTGCGGCGCCAGTTGTCGTCAAGTTTGCGGTCGCCCCAGTTACGGCCGAAGTCTTTGCGACCTTTTTTCAGGAAGCTTTCGTTGTAGAAGTAGAAAGAAGAGGGTTTGCCACCAGCAATAGGCGTTGGCGCTTTCACCGGACCTGCGGGCTGATTGGCTGCATTCTTGATGGCTGCTGCCTGCTCGGCATCGCGTTGTTTTTTGATGCTTTTTGCCAGTTCCTTGCGTTGATCCTCGTTCATACCAAAAATCCGCACAATACTGTCGTTCGCCTCGATGGTTTGGATCAGGCGGGCAATGTCTTTGAGGTTGGTGGCGTAGTCGGTGGTGCGTTTGTAGCGTGGATCATCTGCCGACAAAACGGTGAGGGTGCTGTCGTAATATGATTTTGCGAGTACAAAAGCCTCGTCTTCAAAGTACAGATCGGCCAGTTTGAGGTAGGCATCTGCGCGTTGAGCGGTATTATTCTTGTTGAACGACAGCGATTTGCGCAGGTAGCTGATTCCTTCCTTTTTTTGATTGTCGTGCAGGGCAATCATGGCCATGGAATAGTACAACTGATCGCGGTATTCCTGGTTTTTGACGTCGGAGGCCATACGTTCCAGGTTTTTCAAAGCAGATTCGCTGTTGTTTTTACCGGTAGCCCAGGCGGCGGTGTTTTGCTGCATCCGCGCATTGAACTCCATTTCGTATGCCGGTTTGTTGTTCAACACCTTTTCGTAGGCAGCATAGGCTTCCTGATAGTTTCCGGAGCGTTCGTACAATTGCGCCAGGATGTAGGAAAGGCGTGCGCGGTGTTTTTTATTGTTGCTCAGAGAAATGGCCTTGGTCAGCGGTTCGATGGCCTGATCATATTTTTTTTGCTTGATGTACAGGCGGGCTTCTGCGGTAGCCAGTTCATCCTGCAGCGATTTTGGGAAATAGCGGTCTTCCCAGAGATCGCGGAACAAAAAGTCCGCTTCCTCGTATTTGTCGCGCTCTGTGAGGGTGCGACCATACCAGATCATAGCCGACGGATAATCGTGGGTTCGGCCCATAGGTTGGGCGTATGGGCTGACGCCGGTGAGTTTCAGCTCTTCGCTATCCTGCGGTTTTGGGGCAGTACCGGGAGCCGGTGTGGTAGACTTTTTGGTGTCGGTTTTAGTTTTTCCGCCTTTCTTTTTGTTTTTGGCGGCTTTTTTCTTCTCGGCAGCTTTCTTTTTACGCTCTTTGGCAGCGGCTTTTTTCTTTGCTGCTGCTTCTTTTTTCTTTTTAGCGGCGGCTTTTTTGCGATCGGCTGTTTTTTCCTTGGAAGACTTTTTGGACTTCAGTTTAGATTTGGAAAAACGGCGTGGATCTTGCTCTTCCTTAATGAATTTAAAGGTAGCCTCGGCCGTTTCGTAGTCGCGCTTGAGGAATTGGGCTTTACCCATCAGGCCGTAGTTGTCATCTGTCCAGTTGCCCGGGCGGTGCAGGGATATACCTTTAGCTGATTTTTGAATCACATTGTCCAGATCAGCGCGTACGCCGGTGGGATCGGCGGCGGCATCCGGGTAAATTTCAAGAATTTGGGTGTAATTATCCTTGTGCTGCTCCGCCAGCTTATCGGTAGTAAGCCGGAACAGCTCATCGGCATTGAACCAATAGTTGTACTTATTGGTGAAGGAGTGGTAAAACTTCTTGCCTTTGCTGGTTTCCTGCCCTTTTTTCTTGGTTGTAACGCAGGCTGTGACAAACACCATGCACAGCAGCACAACAGCCGAAAGGGCTATTTTCCACATATTTTTCATGTCAAAATTCTTGAAAAGCAGGTTTGGATTCAAAAAGCCCGGACTAAGCCGGCGCTACCCGATACTTCGGGTGAGTTATATGGTGTTGGTTTTGCGGTTTTGGTTGCCCGGGAAAGTAGAATACTGCAAAAACTATTCCCCAAATACTGCGGTGGCTCTTTCTTCCAGCTCAGCCATGGTAAAAATATCCGTCAGCCGGGCTTCTACCTTAAACGCCTCTGTGCCGTAGGTTTTCCGATAATACACCAAACCCAGGCCTTTGGCATACCATTCTTCTCCCAGGCTTTTCACGGGCTCAATACCCGCTTTTTCATTGCCAATGGTTTCTTCCAGACCAAACCGCACGCAGGGGTATTTTTTACCATCGTACTCAAAATCCGGGGCATCCCCGAGAAAGCGTCGTTTGCGTTCTACGAAAATGGTACTTTCCGGATCGTCTGGCGGATGAAACTGCAATTTGAAGACAAATGCTGCACTTGAATCCGTTACAGAATACGGAAATTTGTTGGGCAAATCTATGGTGGTACGTGTATGAATCTGCCCGCCTTCCACTTCCGGATCAGGATCGGCTTCATATAAATGACACTCTTTGGCCAAAGCGCCACTTTTTGTAATTTTTTCCCGAATGATCTGGCCAATCTGAAAACGGTGATCGTAGTAGGTTCCAACCAAAAAAAGGCCACTATCGCGCACAAAAGTGCGGTAAAACCAGTATTCCGGCATCACCGAGTCGTTTTGCGATACCACGTATTCATAAACTTTTCCGCCTTTTAGGTCTTTAACAGGAAAGTAAAAAGCGCCAATATCGCGTTTACTCCCGTTGCCGCAAGCAAACAGCAGACATACTCCTAACGACCAAAAGAAACCTGATAATGTACGCACAGGAAAAATTTTGGCACAAAGAAAGCGATTTTACACAGGCAACCCACGAGCCTTGCTTTGCGCCATTTCACTGCACCGATAAAAACTGGATTTTGATCATGAAAAATCAGCTATTACTCCTCCTTCCGGCGCTTTTTTTTACCGCTAAAATGTCGGCTCAATCCACGTTCCCCGTGGAACGTCAATTAATTTGGGCCGACAAAGCAGCTACTTATATTCAGGCCGACGGCACGCCCGTGGAAATCTGGAAATTTGATGGCTGCTCTTTCGGTGATGAAGCGCGCAGCCTGCCTTTATTTTCGGAACGTTTCGACATTTCCGGACCTTCCGATATTCAAGCCAGCCTGATATCGGTACAATGGGAGCCATTTACCAAAAAATCTTCGCCCGATGATGCCTACCTGAGCACTGATATCTCCCTGAAAACCATGGTGGAACAGGAGCGCAGCCGTTTTTTCGGACGTGTAAAGTTCATTCCCATCCGCAAAAACGGCAGTTCTTTTGAACGCGCCAAGAGCTTTACCCTGCAAATTCAGGTTACACCAAAGCCCATCCCTCCCACGCCAGCCCTCGACCGTGACGGATTTACCTATACTTCCGTGCTGAATTCCGGCAATATTTACAAGTTCGGTGTAGCGCAAAACGGTATCTACAAGCTAGATTACAATTTCCTCAAAAACGAACTGGGTATTTCTGATCTGGACAACATCGATCCGCGCAGTATCCGCCTGTACGGCAACGGTGGCTACATGCTGCCGGAAAAAAACAGCGATTCCCGACCCGATGACCTGATTGAAAACACCATTCAGGTGATTGGCGAAGAAGACGGTAAGTTCAATACCGGCGATTACATCCTCTTTTATGCCGTTGGCCCACGCCCATGGCTGCACCGCCCGCATGCCACCGATCCGGAACTGACGGTTCGGTTGAACCTGTACGACCTCCATGCCTGGTATTTTATTAAAACAGGTGATGGTTTTGGCTTGCGTATCAATGAAAAAGAAAGCGTATCTGCTTCTTATGTCACGGAAGAATTTGACGATGTTCAGCGTTTGGAAGAGGAAAAAACCAATTTGCTGAACTTTAACCCTACTTCTCAGGGCTCCGGAAAACGTTGGTTTGGCAGTTATTTCTATCAATCCAGGGATCAATCCTTTGATTTCAACTTTCCCAACCTGGTAAGTGGCAGCACAGCCCGTATTCGCGCCGAATTTGCCGGCAGAAGCGCCGTTAGCCAGACTGTCCGTATGGAAGTGGCCGGCAGCACCTTTTCGCGCACCCTGGCCAGCGTAGCGGTGTCTAACAACGATTACAGCTTTGCTTCCAACGCAGCTCTGGTAGGCAATTTTCAGCCTGTTTCCAATGATATCAAAGTACGTATACTTTATCCTGAAGTAGGCGCCCAAAGTGAAGGTTGGCTGGATTATATCGAAATCAATGCCCGCCGACAGTTAAAAATGACCGGCCCGGTGCTGGAATTCCGCGATTTGAGCACGCTCGCACAGCCGGCAGCCACCTTCCGCGTTTCCAATGTAAACGGCAATGCTACCGTTTGGGATGTAACCAACCCACAGGTTCCCATGGTGCAGCAAAAAACACAAAGCGGATCCCAGGTTGAATTTGGCAGCAACACCTCCGGAACCCTGCGCAACTTTGTGGTCTTTACCGACGCCGGCAGCTTCCCAAAACCTGAAAAAACAGCCGGCAAAATTGCCAATCAGAACCTGCACGGACTGGATAATGTACACTTCGCTGTGATCTATCATCCTGATTTTCAAGCAGATGCGGAGCGTTTTGCCCAACATCGCCGTACTTATTCCAACCTGGACATCGTTGCGGTAAACGTATTGCAGCTCTACAACGAGTTCTCTTCCGGCGCCAAAGACCCTACCGCTATACGCGACTTTGCCCGCATGCTGCTGGAGCGCAATCCGGATAAATTCCATTATCTCCTACTCTTCGGCGATGCTTCATTCGACCCAAAAAACAACACCAATAGTGAAGATAACAAGGACTTTATCCCCGCTTTTGAAACGGCCGAGTCATTCAGTCCTATTGATGCTTTCCCTTCCGACGACTTTTTTGCTCTCTTGAGCCCGGATGAAAGCGGCGCTTTAACTGGCGCATTGGATATCGCGGTAGGCCGTTTTGTTTGCAACACCACGGATGAAGCCCGGAATATTGTAGATAAAATTGTTGCTTACGACCAGGATCCGGCCACGCTGGGCGACTGGCGCTTGCGTGCGGTGTATATTGCAGACGACCAGGACCACAATGCACACATTGACCAGGCAGACAAACTGGCCACTGAAAATAAAGCAGCAGAGTCCTGGTTCAACATTAGTAAAGTATATTTTGATGCTTACCAGCAAATTGCTACCTCCGCTGGCCAGCGTTTCCCGGATGCAAAATCGGCCATCAACTCCGAGATGTTTAAGGGTATGGTTATTGCCAATTACATCGGTCACGGTGGTCCGAGAGGCTTGTCGCAAGAACGTGTAGTAGACAATAATGATATTGCAGGCTGGGATAACCCCAACCGTTATCCGCTGATTATCACAGCGACCTGCACCTTTGGCGGGTATGATGATTACACTACGCTGACGGGCGGAGAGCAGGCATTTTTGCGGATAAATTCTGGCGCAATTGCTTTGTTTACTACGGTTCGTTCTGTGTATATTGCTGGTAATGAGGATCTTACAGATGCTGTGCAGGATTTTATCTTCCAACGCACCAATGGTCAGTACCGCAGCATTGGCGATGTGTTAAAGGATGCGAAAAACGCACTCACCAGCGATGTACGCAATGCCCGCCGCTTTACTTTGCTCGGAGATCCATCCATGCATTTGGCATTTCCGGAATACCGTGTGTCTACAACCAAAGTGAATGGTCATGCTGTAACCCAAGGGCAGCCAGATACCCTGAAAGCCTTGATGCCGGTGGAATTGGAAGGAATTGTGACGGATATTAACGGCATTTTGCTGAATAACTTCAATGGACGGGTTTTTGTCACGGTTTTTGATAAATCCCAGACATTGCAAACCCTCGGACAGGACAGCGACAGTAAGGTTAGGGGTTTCCAGGTGCAGCGCAATATTCTGTTCAAAGGAAGCGCACAGGTAACTAACGGAGCATTTAAGGTGAATTTTGTGGTACCAAAAGACATAAACTATACATTTGGTACGGGCAAAATCAGCTATTATGCTGAAAACGGAACGCCACTGGATGCCGCCGGCGCTGACGAAAACATCATTATCGGAGGAAACTCCGGCTTGGTTAAAGACGATACGCCTCCAATGGTACAGGCATTTTTGAACACAGATGCCTTTGCTTTTGGTGGTATTACCGACAACAATCCCAAGGTTTTGGTTAAATGTTCCGACGATTACGGCATGAATGTAACGGGAACCAGTATTGGCCACGATTTAACTGCTGTTTTGGACGGAAATGTACTGGAGACATTGGTTCTCAATGAGTTCTATGAAAGTTCACAAGGCGATGCCCGCAAAGGTCAGGCTATTTATCCTTTGCGTAATCTGGCTGCCGGCAAGCATACCCTGCAGGTAAAAGGTTGGGACATTGCCAATAATTCCGGCGAAGGTTACACAGAATTTGTGGTAGCTGAAGGTGGAAAAGCAGCTTTGGCTCACGTGTTGAATTATCCAAACCCTTTCACCACCAATACTTACTTCCAGTTTGAGCATAATCTTGCCGGTCAGGTATTGGATGTACAGGTTAATATTTTCAGCGTTTCGGGTCGGTTGGTGAAAACCATACAGCAAACAGTAGCGAATAACGACGGTTTTCGCATTTCCGACGAGATTCAGTGGGATGGAAATGATGATTATGGCGACCCTCTCGCACGAGGTGTGTACCTTTACAAGGTCAAAGTGCGTGGAACGGATTCTTCCGGAACAAGCAGCACGATTCAAAGTGATTTTGAAAAACTGGTCATCTTAAAATAATTTGTGGACGAGTTCCTGTTAAAAAAACGGAAAGCCACAACTCCAAAACATTACAACTAAATTCACCGCTTATCATGAAGAAATTACTTGTTCAGTCGCTTTTCATGGCGACTTTGACACTAACCGGGACGGCAGTTTACGGCCAGATTGAGCCCAAATGTGTCAACGGAAATAATCCGATTACAGGAGAAAAATGCGCAAATGCCGTTACTTCTGCGGTTCCATTTCTCCGTATTGTACCGGACGCCCGCGGCGGCGCTATGGGTGATGTAGGTATTGCTACCTCTGTTGACCCGAACGGAATGCACTACAATGCCTCCAAGCTGGCATTTGCTGATAAAAACGTATCCATTTCTGCTACTTATACACCCTGGATGCGTAATCTGGGTTTGAACGATGTTTACCTGGCTTATTTGTCTGGTTATTACCGGATTGACAAGTTTCAGGCGGTAGGTGGTAGCTTGCGCTACTTTGCTTTGGGCGATATTGAATTCACCGACGAAACTGGTCAATCTCTGGGCCAGGGTCGCCCGAATGAATTTGAGCTGAGTGGTGCTTATGCGCGTAAACTCACGCCTAAATTTTCTGCCTCTGTGGGCGCCAAATTTATCTACTCCAACCTGGCAACGGGTCGTGTGGTTGAAGGCAACGAAATCAAGCCTGGTATTGCCGGCGCTGCTGATATTTCTATGACCTACAAAACGCCTGTGAAATTCAACGACAATAAAGGTGAATTTACATTTGGTGCTGCAATCACGAACATTGGTTCCAAAATCACTTACACCAACTCTGTTAATCGCGACTATATCCCAACCAACCTGGGTATTGGCGGTGCGCTGAAAATCCAGTTGGACGAGTACAACTCCATTACCCTGAGCACAGATTTCAACAAGCTGCTGGTACCAACGCCTCGTCCGGATCTCGGCGATGCTGATGGCGATGGTCAGGTAGACTACAAACAGTATTCTCCGGTTCGTGGTATTTTCAAATCATTCGGTGATGCTCCTGGCGGTTTTTCTGAAGAGATGAAAGAAATCACCCTGGGTGTTGGCGCCGAATATTGGTACGACGATCAGTTTGCCGTGCGTATTGGTCACTTCCGCGAGCACTACTCTAAAGGCAACCGCAAATATTTCAGTGTAGGTTTGGGTGTGAAGTACAACATCTTTGGTTTGAACTTCAGCTACCTGGTACCAACCAGCAATCAACGCAACCCGTTGGACAATACACTTCGTTTCTCTTTGCTGTTTGATTTTGCAGCATTTGAGGGCGATGATGAATAAGAGCATGTTGGGGATTTTCTGACGGAGTCAAAAATTTGAGTTTTTTTCGTCAGTTTTTGCGTTTTTGAAGAAGCATAGCCTGAGTTACGTGACTGAAAAAAGGTAAAAAATGGTGGAAAAAGGACAATTTTTGGCCCGGCAAGAAAATCCCCAACAAGCTCTAATAGTCTGATCCTTTCGTTCGTTTGAAAAGCGAGCCGTCTTTCTGGTAAAGACGGCTCGCTTTTTTTCTTTCTTTGTGTATGAAACCAATATTGTTATCCAGCTTACTGCTTTTCGCCACCGGCCTTTGTTTTTCCCAAAACTACCACTACTTTGAACTGGAGAAAATGCCTCCGTTCATCAACTCTCCCTACGATGAAATCACCCCCGTACCTAGCAGAGATGGTCGGACACTGTATTTCACCCGGGTGGGTTATCCGGAGTTTGACCGCACGCTTTTGATTGACAGCGTAGACATGGCCGTCAAACTTAGCCCGGAGCAATACCCCGCCGCCCTTTCTGATGTGTATTCCCAAATTGCAAGCAGAAAAATTATCAATCCGGAGCGTTCGGCTTTTAACCAGGATATATGGATTGCTCAGGGAGATTCTTTTGATTTTCTGGAAGTATCTCACCCGGGCTATCCACTCAACAATGCCCTGCCCAACAGTATGGTAACGATCACTCCGGACCCCAATGCCTTTTATGTTATCAATCAGTTTGAACGCAATGGCAACATGGACCGGGGCTTTTCTTTGGTTCGGCGCACCGCTGATAGTATCGGCTGGAGTTTTCCCAGTCCGATCAACATCAAGGATTATTACACCATTACTTCTGATGTGAGCCTCACCATGAGTTTCGATGGGAAGGTGTTGATTCTTTCTGCCATTCGTTCGGATTCCCGGGATATGGATTTGTACGTATGTTTTAAGGAGGGCGAAAACAAATGGAGTGCTCCGCAGCATTTGGGTAACGTGATCAATTCCGACCGGAGGGAAACCACACCCTTTTTATCTGAAGACAATGAAACCTTGTTTTTTTCCTCGGCGCGCGCCGGTGGCGTAGGTGGCAATGATTTGTATACTTCCCGCCGCCTGGACGACACCTGGAAAAACTGGTCGTCCCCTGCCCTACTCTTTGATCCCATGAATTCCAAGTTTGACGACAGTCAACCTTATTTCAATATGAGTTCCGGGTATTTGTATTTCAGTTCCAAGCGGGATGGCAACAGCGATATTTTCCGGGTGCGCATTGCACCTCCACAGGCTACAGAACTGGAAGTGGTGGGCAGGGTACTCAATGCCAATACCCGCGAGCTGATTACCGGATGCCGGGTGTATTATGGAGCAAAAGGAGATCCGCACAATGTTTTGATTGCGCCAGATGGCACATTCCGTTTAAAAATTCCCAAGGGTGTAAAGTTCGACCTGATTCCGGAAAAGGGCGGTTTTGCCGGGCAGACAGAAGAAATTCTGTACCGACGGGATTATTATTACTTCAGGGAACAGTACATAGAGCTCTTGTTAAACCCTTTGGAAGTGAATGCAAAAATTGAACTCCGCCCCATATACTTCCAGCAATCCAAGGCGATCATTCTGGAGGAGTCGTATTCAGAAATGGAACGTCTTGCCACCTTGCTCGTGGAAAGTCCCAGACTGCACATCCGTATTGAGGGACATACCGACAATATTGGTAAGGCGGAAGACCTGCAACAACTTTCAGAAGAAAGAGCCCAGGCCATGAAAAACTACCTGGTGCAAAAAGGTATTGCAGCGTCAAGAATTGAAACCATCGGGCACGGCGCAAAATTCCCCATCAATGGAAACGACACCGACGAACTCCGGGCTAAAAACCGCAGGGTAGAAATTGTAATCACCAAAATCTAAACCTTTTGCATGTTCCACGTGGAACACGTAAGTGTGCTCCACGACAACACCTTTGTTCCACGTGGAACATGCGCCCGGTTTCACGCCTGATTCTTTTCCGTACCTTTGCTGGAGCAAACCTTGTCTCCATGCAGATTATTCAGAATTACATCAACGGAAAATTCGTTCCCGCTCAATCAGGCGCTACACTGGAAAACATTAATCCTTCTATTGGCTCACCACTAGGCACCCTACCCGATTCAGATAATGCGGATGTTGAGGCAGCATACCAGGCAGCAAAGGCGGCGTTCCCTGCATGGTCGGCTATATCCCTGGAGGAACGGCATGATATACTCCGGGCTATTTCTGATGGCATAATGCAAAACCTGGATAAGCTGGCAGAGGCTGAAAGCATGGATTCTGGCAAAACGCTGACCACTTCCAGAACGATCGATATACCCCGTTCGGCACTGAACTTCAAGTTTTTTGCCACAGCTCTGATGCACTTCGCTTCCGAAAGTCACCACACTCCGGAATCCATCAGTTATACCTTGCGCCAACCCTTGGGTGTAGTGGGCTGTATTTCTCCATGGAATTTACCTCTTTACTTATTTACCTGGAAGATAGCACCAGCACTTGCTGCCGGAAACTGTGTAGTTGGAAAGCCGTCTGAAGTAACACCACTCACCGCATACCTTCTGGGAGAGATCTGCCAGGCAGCCGGTTTGCCTGCAGGTGTGCTTAATATCGTACATGGTTTGGGACCCAAAGTGGGAGAAGCCATTGTAAAGCATCCGGGCATCAAGGCTATTTCTTTTACCGGAAGTACTCGTGCAGGTGCAGAAATTGCCCATATTGCCGGCCCCATGTTTAAGAAAACAAGTCTTGAACTGGGCGGTAAAAATCCCAATCTGATCTTTGCCGATTGTGATTACGACAAAATGCTGGACACCACCGTGCGTTCTTCCTTCAATAATCAGGGACAAATTTGTCTTTGTGGATCCAGAATTTATGTAGAAAAAAGACTTTACTCAAGGTTTAAAAAAGACTTTGTGGATCGGGTTAATCAAATGAAAGTGAGTCATCCACTGGATCCGGAAGCCCGACTTGGGGCAGTAGTTTCCAAAATGCACTTCGATAAAGTGATGGGTTGTATAGAACTTGCCAGGCAGGAAGGTGGACAAATACTGACCGGCGGGCATGCACTTTCCATGCCGTCGCCTTATGACAAGGGCTGGTACATAGCCCCTACTATCATTGAAGGATTGACAGAAGAATGTCGTACCAACCAGGAAGAAATCTTTGGTCCGGTAGTTACCATACAGTCATTCGATACAGATGAGGAAGCTCTTGCTCTGGCCAACTGCACCAACTATGGTTTGAGCGCTACCGTTTGGACCAACAATCTGGAGCGGGCTAATTACTTTTCCCGCAATCTTCAGGCCGGTATTGTTTGGGTAAATACCTGGATGTTGCGCGATTTGCGCACGCCATTTGGTGGCGTAAAACACTCTGGTGTAGGCCGGGAAGGCGGCTGGGAAGCCATGCGTTTTTTCACTGAAACAAAGAACGTAACCTTCGGATTGTGAGGTAGGGTGTGAACAAGGCTGCCAAAATGTCTATGGCATAATTATCGCCATAGGTATATTCTGAAAGTACCGCCCTGATCGTTCACCCATTCTCAAAAGTTATCATGCTCGAATTTCTTTCTACAGAAGCAGTATCCAATGATGCTGTTTCTACCTCAGGTTTACCTGCAGACAAGGACGGTGCTTTGCTGGATACCTATTCCAGAACTGTATCCGGGGTAGCCCGGCAAGTCAGTGGCGCAGTAGTACACCTCAAAGTTCAGAAGCCACAAGCTCAAAATGCGCGACAAGCTCAGGCTCCAAACCAGCAAAACGGAGGCTCCGGTAGTGGCTTTGTGATCAGTACGGATGGCTTGGTCGTGACAAACAGTCATGTCGTAAATGGCGCTTCCCATATAGAAGCGAGCCTGCCTGATGGCAGGAGTTTCCATGCAAGGTTGGTTGGCGACGACCCTTCCACCGATATTGCTGTAGTAAAAATTGATGGCGACAATCTCACTCCTACCCGTTTTGCCGATAGCAGTTCCTTACAGGTTGGACAGATAGCCATTGCTATTGGCAACCCTTTTGGGTTTCAATACTCGGTTACTGCCGGGGTGGTTAGTGCACTTGGCCGCACCCTTCGCACCCAAACCGGTCGGTTAATTGATGATGTTATACAAACAGATGCCGCGCTTAATCCCGGAAATTCCGGTGGTCCGTTGGTAGATTCTTTTGGTCAGGTAATCGGGGTAAACACTGCGGTAATCCTGCCGGCACAAGGATTGTGTTTTGCTGTGGCATCTAATCTGGTAAAATATGTAGTGGGAAAACTGATCCTGGAAGGTCGTGTGCGCAGAGGTATGTTGGGGATTGGTGCTCAGGCGGTACCACTTCCGGCCAAATGGTTGAATGCCTTGGAGATTCCTACCAAGGGGGGAATACAGGTGCAGGCTGTTGAGTCTGGCGGTCCAGCCGACCAAGCCGGACTTCGTGCCGGAGATATCATTTTACAATTTGAAGGCCGGCCGGTGGATACCATCGACGCTTTGCACAAGGCATTGGACGAATCTACCATTGGCAGAAATATATCCCTTTGGATACTGCGCGACGGACAGTTGAAAAGTCTGACAGCAGTACCGATGGAGATGAAGTAGAGTGTCTATTTTTACGGCAGTTTCACCACCATCACTTTTTAGAAAATGCCGAACAAAATTAACCGCCGATCATTTCTGCAAAACACTGCGCTGGCCGGGGCTGCCTTGGCCTTACCCAATATGGCTTCCGCCGAAAACCCAACAGCCCAGGCTAACATCCTGCAACCATCCTCCTTTAAATCAAAACTTCGGATTGGTTTTATTGGAGTGGGATTGCGCGGACAAAACCATGTGGAGATGGCCTTGCTTCGGGACGATTGTGAAGTAGCAGCCATTGCCGATCCTGACCAACGCATGCTGGCCGATACCCTGAAAATGATTGATGAAAAAGGGAAGAAAAAACCGGATGTGTACGACAAGGGAGTGTATGATTATCAGCGTTTGTTGAAAGATAAAAGTATAGACGCTGTAGTCATTGCCACTCCCTGGGAATGGCATACCCAACAATGTGTGGAAGCCATGAAGGAGGGAAAGTATGTGGCCACAGAAGTGTGTGGAGGTTTTTCATTGGATGAGTGCTGGCAATTGGTCAACACCCATGAATCGACAGGGGCACATTTGATGTTCCTTGAAAATGTGTGTTACCGCAGGGATGTGATGGCGGTGTTGCAAATGGTGCGCGAGGGACTCTTTGGAGAGCTCATCCATTTGGAGGGAGGGTATGAACACGACCTTCGTGGTGTGAAATTTAATGACGGTATAAACCCATATGATTCCGGAGTAGAGTTTGGAGAGAAAGCGTTCTCGGAAGCAAAGTGGCGCACCAAACATTCTATTCATCGCAATGGAGACCTCTACCCTACCCATGGTGTTGGGCCTGCTGCCATGATGATCAACATCAATCGTGGAAACCGCTTCCTGTACCTCACTTCCATTGCGAGCAAAACCAGAGGATTGCACGACTATGTGGTGAACCATCCGAAAGGCGGGCCATCGCATCCGAGCGCTCAGGTACAGTTCAACCTGGGTGATAAGGTGACTACGATGATCAAGTGTTCCAATGGAGAAACGGTAATGCTTTCGCACGATACCAGTTTGGCACGTCCGTACTCCCTGGCTTTCCGGGTTCAGGGAACCAGAGGAATCTGGATGGACGTAAACAAAAAATTATTCATCGACGGACAAACCGAAGCACACCGTTGGACCGATGCCAAGTCGTGGCTGGAAAAATATGATCACCCGCTTTGGAAGCGTTACGGCGATGATGCCAAAGCTGCGGGTCATGGAGGCATGGACTTTTTTGTGTTCCACCATTTTGTAGAGTCGGCAAAAAGAAATCAGGCGCCGCAATTGGATGTGTACGATGCCGCAACCTGGCTTGCTATTACACCACTTTCAGAAGCCAGCATAGCCACAGGAAGTTCACCCCAGGCATTCCCTGATTTTACACGAGGCCGTTGGACCGAACGCAAACCAGACTTTGCGTTTGGAGATTCATTTTAAATATGGGATGAATATTTTACACAGTACGGAATAAAATCTGTGTGGAATCTGTGCCACCAATCTGTGTAAAATCTGTGCGATAAAAACTCCATGTGTAACGCATCAGCAAGCCTGATTAACTGGAACAGTAAAACGGATCCGGTTGATCAGGCTTTTTTGTAAAAACAACCAAATGATAAGTAAAAATTGGGAATTGTTTTATATTTTTCAGAATATTATTCTGTTTTTATAAAATAATTCAAATTATTATACCTAATAAAAAATATAAAACATTGACTATCAATACATTAACCACTAAAACGGTTTGTATCAAAACTTATCCACACCCTTATTTTTAATGCTACCTAATACCTTGATAATCAAGTCTATTCAAAAACATGGATTGTGGGTAAACACTGTGTATAACCATAAGAGTCATGCACAGTAATTCACACCAGTACAGTGTTGAAGGTCAAAATTGGCTTGTATAAGGATAACGTGTGTGTAAAAGCCTGGAATAGCAAACGTAAATTCACAACGTTGGTAGCGGAGAAAAGTCCAACAGCAGGTTTTTCAACGTTTTGCTGTATTGATGTGAACAACTCGCTAAGTATTTGATTTTAAGAGCACTTATTTGTGGGCAACTTGTGCAAAATGCTGGTAACTTCTATGGATTGCAAACATGAATTATTCAGTTATATCGTTTTCCACAAACTAACAGTCCTAATGATGCCCGTAGGGGGGATTTTTTTAAACCATCTAAATTTCATAGAAAGGGGCTAAGGATGGAAAAGTGTAGATCTATTCCTTGGTACTTTTGTTTTAAATTTTGAATCAGCCCTCTTTCAACATGTTCAAGTTCCAATATGCGGATGATCTGAAAATTCCGCGCGCCGTTCAACTTTGGTTATTAACAGGTTTGGTGATGATTTTTTTCCAGATCGTCATAGGCGGCGTAACCCGACTCACCGGGAGCGGGTTGAGCATCACCCGTTGGGACATTGTCACCGGAGCCATTCCGCCGATGGGGGAAGCAGCCTGGCAAGCGGAGTTTGATTTGTACAAACAAACCCCGCAGTACCAAAAGATCAACCAGGGTATGGCACTGGAGGATTTCAAGTTTATCTACTTCTGGGAATATTTTCACAGGCTTTGGGCACGGTTGATGTTGGTGGTGTTCACGATTCCATTTTTCTGGTTTTGGTTTAAAGGGATGTTGTCCAGGCGTTTGATGCCACGTTTGCTAATGGTGGTTGGTTTGGCTGGTTTGGAAGGATTTTTTGGCTGGATTATGGTGGCCAGTGGTTTGATCAAACGCCCTTGGGTAAACGCCTACAATCTGACCTTGCACTTGTGTATGGCGCTGGTCATTTTTACCTACCTGATGTGGACCTGGTTTATGACCATTGCTCCGGAACAAAAAGAACGATCAATGCCTGGCTTGAGGCGTATGTCGTGGACCCTGCTCGGCTTAGCTTTTGTGCAGATCGGGTTGGGGGCTATGATGTCTGGATCCAAAGCCGGTTTATTTTTCCCGACCTGGCCAGACATGCACGGCGAATACCTGCCAACGGTACTGCTTGACGGCAGTCACTGGACGGGCGATAGTTTTATCCACTATGATACCAATCCGTTTATGCCGGCCTTGTTACATTTTCTGCACCGCAATACGGCCTATGTGCTTACGGCACTGATTGTGTATTTCGTGTGGAAATTGTTGAAAGAAAATATCAGTGAACGACTCCGCCGAAGTGCCTGGTGGTTGGTGGCAGCTGTGAGTGTACAGGTATTGCTGGGCATTTTTACCGTAATCAATTGCAAAGCACAAATTCCGGTAGATCTTGGGGTGGCTCACCAGGCAGGCGCCGTGGTATTGTTAAGTGTAGTGCTCTGGATGTCGTATCAACTGAGAAGTTCGGAGTCCTAAAAACATACCTACCAATTTCCGACATAGGCTAAAACCAAACTTCTCGAAACATTCACCTTGCTAAATCTCTGCGAAAATCCTCGGGGTTAACAGGATTTTTCTACTTTTGCCCATAGCATCTATTCCTGCATCATTCAGAACATCCCGCGCATGAATTTTCCGATTAAAGAAGAGCAAGGTTTTAAATACATAGAAACAGGTGGCGAGGGTACGCCGCTCATGTTATTGCACGGCCTGTTCGGTGCGCTCAGTAATTTCCAGGATCTGACGAATCACTTCGGAAACAAGTACAATGTAGTGATTCCTATCCTGCCTATATATGAGCTGCCGATCCTTCAGGTATCTGTCTCAGGACTGGTGGAGTTTGTTACCAACTTTGTGGAATTCAAGGGGTATGATAAAGTACATATCCTGGGCAACTCCCTGGGCGGACACGTGGCTTTGCTCTATGTAATTGCGCATCCGGAACATATAGCATCGGTAACCCTTACCGGCAGCTCGGGTTTGTATGAAAGCGCTTTTGGTACGGCTTTCCCCAAGCGCGGTGATTACGAATACATCAAAAACAAAACGGCTCAGACTTTTTACGATCCGGCCGTTGCAAGCAAGGAGCTGGTAGATGAGGTATTCGGTATTGTGAATGATCGTGGCAAAGCTATTCGCGTGGTAGCCACTGCAAAATCTGCCGTACGCCACAATCTGGGCGATAAATTGCACAAAATCAAAGCCCCTACCCTCCTGATTTGGGGCAAGCAGGATATTGTAACGCCACCGTTTGTTGGCGAAAAATTCCATGAGCTTATTTCAGACTCCCGTCTGCACATGCTCGACGAGTGTGGTCATGCTCCGATGATGGAAAAACCCGGCGAGTTCAATCAGCTACTCGAGGCGTTTTTGAAAGAAGTAGATGGGCGCTAACGGTTAGTTGCCAACCTGAATCAGCACCTTTTCCACCACCTTCATTTCAGGCGTTTCCATTTGCAAAAAATAAATTCCTGCCGTAATACCGGAACAGGCCAGATCAAGGTTGGTTAAACCGCCAGGTAAAATCTGCGATCCAAAAGAATGCACGATACGGCCTAGCACATCGTACAAAAGAAAGGACGCGCTTGTAGGTTGTGAAAGCTGCAGGCGGATTTTGAGTTGATTATCTTCTATAGGATTTTGTATCAGTTGCATGACGGGAACTGTTGCGTTACCGGGTTCTGAAACTGGAGTAGCAAGCGCGCCAAATCGCATACCATTCCCAAAACTGGCAATCCACATTTCACCGGGCTTGTACGGGTTAAAATAAACCCGCTCCGGATGATGGAACGGATATGAGGAAACCAGGCTCCATTGTGGCTGTGCGGCACTTTTTTCATGAGTTACCCAAAGGCCGTTCGTTTCGGTACTCAGATACATGGTTTCCGGATCCAGCGGATCGATGGTAACAGAACTGACACGCAGGAACTGATCATCAGCCGTAATGGCTTGCCAGCTCAAACCCCGGTTGGTTGTTCGGAACAGTCGCCCCAAATCATTGGCGGGTCCTCCCCATCCGCTCCAAACACAGGCATACCAGGTATTCTGAGTAGGATCTGTGGGATCAATAACCAAATCTTTGGTCCAGTAATTCATATCCGGATGGTTTCGCTTTTGCCAGTTCTGGCCACCATCTGTGCTGACAAATACACCACTGCTATCACTGAAAATACTTCCGCTATTAGATTTTCTGGCCGACCAGGTAGTTACCAATGTTCCATCTTTTAAACAATGGATGTTGAATATGCGACCATTATTGGCGGGCGGATTGGGCAAATGGCTCCAAATGGTGTTGGACGGGTTGGAAATTCCCTGTGCTTTCCACACACCACCAACAGCCGGGTTGGTGGATATTACTCCGGCATACAAGCGATCATTGTCTGTGGGATCTGTGGTAACCCAGATTACCGGAAAATCAAAATCGCGCAGTACCGCCCAATTTTTTCCCTTATCTGAGGAGTAAAGCACTTGACCGTCCTTATAGGAAGGTTGCAGGCGCTGGTCGGTGATATAGGTTGTTTGGTAAATATCGTGAACGGATGAGGTGGCGCCGTACCAGATATCTTGAGTATTGTGTTTGGTAATCCGGTACATGGTATTCAGGTTATGGCCCGTATAGTCGAAACTCCAGGACTTACCAGCATCCTGGGATCGCACTCCGCGAATGTCAGTGAAACAGCCAAAGATGTTATTGGCATCAAACCAATATACTTGCCAACAGGTTGTCTGCTCCATGCCAACTCCATGGTAGTATTTTTTCTTGGGTGTGGGGGCATTGGCCGGGTTTTCGTCTGCAGGTTGCAAGTAAGCCTGGTGCCAATTCACACCACCATTGAGGGTATGGTGGATAAAACCAAAATCGGTTAGAACGGCATGCTGACTGTTCAACCTGTTTACAGAAAATCCCAGTGCAAAACCACCCCAGGAATATCCGAAATCGCCACTGGCGCCTTGGTAACCGGTGTAAATATTCTGGTTATTGTTTCGGAGGTATATATGTTCCCAGCTGGCGCCTCCATTGGCGGTTTTCATTACGATCGCTTCTTCAAATGGGGTACTTCCTGCCAGGTAACAGGTATTGGGGTCATTATCTGCCATCGCCAGGTAAACGGCATAATCTGCATCCAGGTCAATACCGTTCATAGAAGTCAACCAGGTTCCTGAAATATTGTCCATGGTATAAACACCACGAATGGTTTGCCAGTAATTATATCCCATATTCGTAGCCCAGATATTTGCTGGATCACCGGTTAGGGCATAAAAACGGGTTGTATTACCGGATTTTCCACCACCAAATCCCATAATTACCTCATTAGGCGGAATTCCGGCAAAATTGGCATTACTGAAAGAAATGCCTCCGTTGTGTGAAACGATTACCCCTTCATTGGTTCCTAACCAAATATCATTTCCATTAAAAAACACACCAGACAATAGTATGCCGGCCCCGCTATTGGCAGCAGTCCATTTCAATTGGGCGGTTTGCCCGCCGTCTGAAGAATAAAAGAGATGGTTGTAATCGGTCCAAAGCACCCGATTAGGATTGGTGTAGTCTGTATATAAAAACAGCTTTTCTTCTCCGGAATCTGTATCCCCGGGTAGAAAATTCCAGGTATTGCCACCATCTGAACTTTTGGCCGGACGAGTAGCATAATGGGCTTCATCCCATATTAAAGCGTATCGAAGTTCAGTATTTTGTGTGAAACAAACTTTGCCGTATGGATTGACAACAGCTTCCGTAAAATGTACCAACTCATAGGAGTTTCCACCATTTCGGGTGGTATAGAGTCCACCCAGATCACTGGCAAAATACATTTCCTGATCGTCTGCCGGATTGATGGCCGGACTAAACAGTGCTCCACCCCCTCCTATACCTGTAGATTGAAAGGAAAGTGGTTGAGAAATAAGGCACGTTGGGAGTAAAAGCAGGAAAAAAAGGGAAGCGTAGGGCATAAAAAACCGGAATTAGGTGAATAACTCCGGTCAATTTAGGGCTTTTTGGTGATAAACTAACGATATATGCCCAAAAATGCATGAAATGGGCCTACTTCCTGCTCATATTGCTTCGACATTATCCGGGAAATCTGCCACAGATGGTTAAGATCATGAACCACCCAGGTAGCTATCAGTTGTTGGAGCGTTACTATGCCCAGCACCGGGTGGGTGCCCGTTTTTACCAGATCCGATTCTGAAAGATTCCAGCCTTTGAGCGTTTGCAGATTTTCCATGCGGGCCTCCCGGAATTCCTGCAATAACATTTCCAGTGTTTTACCCTGATGCAGATGTAACTGCGCAAACCGGTCAAACGGAGCAAAGGTTTTGTCCTGAGCATCTGAAAGGATAAGCGTAGCACGGGTTATCCAGTCGGTATGTTCTCCGTGGATCAGGTGTCCGATCACTTCAAATACATTCCAGGTGTTCTCCCCCTCATTTTGATGTGCCCATTCCTGAGAAAGCCCGGTCAGCATACGGTTCAAGGTATCCGGTGTGCGCTCCAGTATTTCGATGCAATGGGAAAGCGAAAATGCCATGGGGATATCAGGGTTTGGTTTTCAGGGATTCGTCTGTAAAATGTTCGCGGTGTTTGGGTTGCGCAAACTTTTCAGCGTTGAACTGTTGGGAATTGCCTTTGGGGATGGAAAGCGAATCCCATTTTTCTGCGGCCATTTTACCAATAAACACAATCTGCCCTACATGATACGGGTAGTGGGCTAATTGGCGGTTGATGGCTTCCATAACGGTGTGGCCCTGGTTGCGGATATAAATAATGGTGTCCAGGTCTTCTTCCCGCAGCGATTTGAGGGCATGGAAACAAACCTCCCAGCCTTCGTTCCAGATCCGGAGCAATTCAGCGCGGGTACTGATGTCATTTTCAAATTCAGCATCCCGGTTGCGCCAGTCCTTTTCCCCATCGGTAGTGAGGAAATCGGTCCAGCGACTGCGCATGTTTCCCCAGAGATGTTTGACGATAGTGGCAATGCTGTTGCTGTCGTCGTGGTATTGCCAAAAGAGCTTTTCGTCTGAAACCTGGGCGAAGGTTTTATCGCCCAGGCTTTTGTAGTACTCCAGTTGTTTGATAGCGCTTTCCAGATAGTTTGTTTTCATACCTTAATTCTGAGTTGTTTGATTCTTTCTTCAAAACCAATTTCTGCGGGTAAAGGATCAACTACTGCCGAAAATAACGACAAAAATTCTTCCGAGTGGGTATGGCTGCGCATGGTTCGCAGGTTAAAATGAGCCAGCCGTGTCCACATCAGGGTTTTCAATACGGTTTTATCCTGATTCCACATCAGGGCTTCAATTTGGATAACCCGATCGGTGTAAGAGAGCATACGGGTTTGAATCACCACTTCTTCCATGAGCATGGCAGGAGCCAGATATGCAATTTGGTGCTGGGCAATAACCCAGGCTAATCCGGTTTCCCGGGCAATGGTGTGGGAGTCAAACTGGTAAGCCTCCAGGATCTGATCTTCCCGGGCATTGATGATGTAATCCAGGTAGCGGGAGTTGTTGAGGTGGTTGAACGGATCGCAATCCGGGAAACGGATTTTGGCGGTACTTTCCAGAAGTTTAGGCAGTGTTGCGTTGGACATGGGTGTGGGTTGTTTAAGAGTCATTTAGTAGTCATTTGAGGGGTCATAAGAGTCATTTGAAAGGTCATTTAGGTCATTTGGGTTGTTTGTGAGTCATTTGGGGGTATTTATTGGGAATTGAGGTCATTTCGCATGTTTTGATAGATTTTTATATAAAATATACCGATCGGTATATTAATGTGCAAAAAATTTTGCTATTTTTTGAGGGTCAGGATAAAATTGCTGAGGTAGTCCATGGAAATATGCAGCGGGGCATTTTGGCCGGTTACTTTGGCTTGCATAACAGCTCCTTCGATGATGGACATGAGGATGATGGCAAAGTTGGAGGCGTTGGTATCGGGTTTTATTTCCTGGAGTTCTATACCTTTTTGTATGAGTCGTTCTACGGAGTTTTTCCAGAAGGCCAGGGCATTTGCAGCTTTTTCCCGAAGTAGCGGATGGGTATCATCGGCTTCGGTGGAGGTGTTTAAAACGGGGCAGCCGGCTTTGAGGATCGGGAATTCCAGGAAATTCCGGTAGATATCCGGATAAACCAACAGCTTTTCAATGATGGTTTCACGAGAGGCCATTTCTGTTTTCAGGAAATTGACCACATGCGCAAAATTATAGTCGAATGCTGCAAGCGCTACTTCGTCTTTGTTTTCAAAGTTGCCGTAAATACTGCCTTTGGATAATCCGGTAACCTCGGTGAGGTCGTGAATAGACGTACCGGCAAAACCCTTGGCGTTGAACACCGGGGCTGTTTTTTCTACAATGTATTTTCGGGTACGTTCTGCTTTAGATAACATAGACGGAGCAAAGATAGGATAATAAAAATACCGATCAGTATTTTTATTGAAAAAATTATTAGTTGATGATCAGGCATTGTTTATCCCGACATAAAAGGTTTTCCAGCTAACATCCTCAAAGCCGCATTGCGGCTACCCAATACAAAACGGCGTTGCCGTGACATTTTGATCATGCCGCGGCAACGCCATATTAATGTTAATTGAATATTCAGGCGTACGCTGATTTCAGATACTGCTCCAGTGGCGTAGCTTTTCGTCCAAGTAACTGTTCAAGGTCTGTGGATGGCACATCAAATTCGCCCTGTTTGATGGCTTCTCCAAAAGCTGCAGAAATGCCCACATAGTGTGGTGGCACACCTGCCTTAGTGAGGGCATCCCGGAAAATTTCCTGAGACGGGCTGTTATAGGAAATATCCACTCCATTCAAATCGCCGATAGCTTTGGCAATGTCGTGGAAAGAATTCTTTTCTGAAGAGGCCAACACATACTCGCGGTTTTCGTGTCCGGCACCTGCCAAAACATTTGCAGCTGCTTCAGCTAAATCCGAACGCAGGGTAAAGGCAGTTTTGCCTTCTCCGGCTGGGAAGAAAATGCCGGTTTCCTTCACATTATTACCAAGGAATAAGGGCAGTGCATCGGCGTAGAGGCTGTTGAGCAGGATGGTGTACGGAATCCCGCTGGCTTTGATGGCGTTGTCTGTGGCAATATGGGATTGAGCCAAAGCGCCCAATGGGTTGGAGTCCGATTCGTTTTTGCGCACAAAGCTGGTGTATACAATGTGCTTTACGCCGGCTTCTTTGGCAGCATTTACGGCATTTTCATGTTGTTTTTGCCGGTTTTCAATATCTGTACCAGATACTAGCAGGAGTTTGTCAACTCCTTGAAATGCCGCTTTCAGGGAAGCAGGATCGTTGTAATCGCCCTGACGGACTTGAATTCCTTTATCGAGTAGGTCCTGAGCCTTATTTTCATCTCGAACCAAAGCAGCAATATTCGTAGCAGGAATGCCTTTTTGCAGTAAAAAATCTACGGTGGCTTTGCCAAAATGGCCAGTTGCACCTGTAACAAGAATCGTCATAATAATGTAGTTGAAAAGATGTTTGTTAAAAGTCTTGCAAAGGTGAAGGTGATCACTATACTTTTGCAAGTACTTTCCTAATGTATAGTACTATACTTTGAGAAAGTATTTACCTTAAAACATAAACAAGTCAGGTATGGCAACACCAGCAGTTCAGGAAAAGCGGGTATGTGAAGTATCCATGCGGGCGGTAACAGACACCCTCGAGTTTTTGGGTGGAAAATGGAAACTGCCTATACTTATGGCATTGATTACCGGAGGCAAGCAGCGTTTCATGGAACTGGAACGCAACGTGAAGGGCATTACCCCAAAAATGTTGTCGAAAGAATTGCAGGATCTGGAAATGAATCGGCTGGTATACCGCAAAGTGTTGGATACCAAGCCGGTGATGGTAGAATACGATATCACAGAATACAGCGAGTCGCTGCGGTCGGTATTGGTTATCCTGGCAGAATGGGGCACCCGGCATCGGGAATTGCTGATGCGACACTAGTCGTTCTCTACAAACAACTCCATAGCAATCCTGTCTGCAAGCAATTTTCCGGAATTGGTTAATTTGAAAAAGGAGCCCTCTTGCAGCAGATCGCCGGAATGCAGGAAACTCAACGCGATTTTTTCAAAATGCTCCCCGAATCCCATGGCTTGAATACGTTCCAGATCAGCCCCCCACATGGTGCGCAGGGAAGTCATTACATACTCATTATAGCGTTGTTCCGGGGTGAGTATTTCCTGTTCAAAGGGTACACGACCCTCTTCCAAAGCCTTGATATACAAAGCATTATTGGCAATATTCCATTGCCTGGCTATACCGTTGTACGCGTGTGCTGACGGGCCAATACCCAGGTACGGTTCGTTGCGCCAGTAATTGGTGTTGTGACGGGCATACCGGCCTGGCAGGGCAAAATTGGATATTTCGTAGTGTTCGTAACCGTGCGCAGCGGCAGCTTCGAGCAGCATGTTGAACTGGGCTGTTGCCCGTTCTTCATCTACTGGCGGTTGTTGTCCGCGCCGCACAAAGGTACCCAGGGCAGTGCCATCTTCCACCGTCAGGCAATAGCATGACAGGTGCGGAATGCCATACTGAAAAGCGATGCGCAGGTTTTCGGCCCATTGCTGGTGAGAGGTGGTAGGTGAACCATATATCAAATCAATGGTAAGGTCCTGAAATCCAGCGGCCAGGGCCTTGTCCAGGCATTCGCGCGCATGAGCAGCCGTGTGCGCGCGATTCATCCAGCGCAGGTCTTCTTCAGCAAAGGATTGGATGCCAATACTTAGTCGGTTTACAGGGGTGTGCTGCCGGAGTTCTGTCAGTTTTTCCGCAGTTAAATCGTCGGGATTGGCTTCCAGGGTAATTTCTGCATTGGAAGAAACGCGGTGCAGGCGGTGTATTTGTTCAAAAATCTGCACCAGCTCAGAGGTTTCCAGCAGGGAGGGGGTGCCGCCGCCGAAGTAAATGGAGCCAAGCTCGGCGCCGTTGAGAAAATGCTGCTGGATGTCCAGTTCTTTCAAAATAGCCTGCACCATTTTTCCTTTTTGCCGCAATGAAGTGGAAAAATGGAAATTGCAGTAATAACAAGCCTGCTTGCAAAACGGGATATGTAGGTAGAGTCCTGGCACCGACGGCAAAGGTAATTTCATTTTGGGCTTTGTGTCTTTAGCCTTTGTGCCTTTGTGTCACATCTTTCCGTCTTCAATATGTATCTTTGCCACATTATGAGAATATTACTTGTTGAAGACGAAGCGCATATCCGGGATGCGGTGAAACTCAACCTGGAATTGGACGGTTACGAGGTGGTTGCCACAGGCAATGGTCGAAAGGCGCTGGAATTGTTTGCCGGGCAGCATTTCGATTTGTTGTTGCTGGATGTGATGCTTCCGGAAGTAGATGGTTTTGACATCACGGAAAAAGTACGCCTCACGAATACGGAGGTGCCCATTCTGCTGCTTACGGCAAAAGATATGAGTCAGGATAGGGTGATGGGACTCAAAAAAGGTGCAGATGATTACCTCACCAAGCCGTTTAACCTGGAAGAATTACTGCTCAGGGTAAGCAAACTCTTGCGCCGGAGTCAGCGACAGAAGGGTGAGAGTCCGGTGTTGTTTGAATTTGGCGGCAACAAGATCAACTTTGAAACGTTTGAAGCAGTCACGTTTCGCGGTGAAGAACTAACGCTGACCAAGAAGGAAACCATGTTGCTTAAGCTGCTGGTGGAACGCAAAGACGAAGTCGTGAGTCGCAACCAGATTTTGCAGGCTGTTTGGGGATACGATGTTTTCCCAAGCACCAGAACCATCGATAACTTCATCCTTTCTTTCCGGAAATACTTTGAAGAAGACGCCAAAACACCGCGTTTTTTCCATTCTATCCGGGGGGTAGGGTATAAATTTGGGTAATTGGGGAATGTGGATCATTAAACAAATCCTGATCCTGCTGGTAAAATTGTATCGAGTAACCTTGTCGCCATTGTTAGGTCCCAACAAGTGTCGGTACAAACCCAGTTGTTCGGAATATGCCATTGAAGCGCTTCAGGAGTGGGGCCCTTTTACCGGAACATACATGACGGTAAAAAGGATTTTGCGATGCCATCCGTGGAGTACGCACCCCATGCACGATCCGGTGCCCAAAAAAGATGAGGTTTGAAGCATCAACAACCATACAACATAGCTCACCATGAAATTATCCCGCATTCTCCCCCCTGCCCTGCTGTTTATTTTTGCTGTTGCGGTATTGGCTCCTGCCTGCAGCCGTAAATCCGGATGCCCGCAGGCTACCCATGCCAGCGATGTTTTTGCCAAAGACGCCAAGAAAAAGGGCAAGAAAAACTGATTTCCTATGCGTCGATATTGGTTTTTTGCGTTTTTCCTGGTTTTAACGGTCTCTCTCACCGCACCTGCCTGCAGTAAAAAAAGCGGTTGCCCGGCCGAATCCAGTCTGAAAGCGCCCAAAAAAAGTAAAAAAAGCAAGCGTCAGGAAGGGTTGATGCCGAAGAAGACGCGGAAGAAAATCGGGGGGTAGACCACTAAGTCACTAAGGGCACTAAGAATACTTCACCTTAGTGCCCTTAGTGTCTTAGTGGTGAAAACCCGGAAGTTATTCCGAACTTTGCCCGGTATGTATTCGATTTTCAAACCTCTGTTATTTGCGCTCTCGCCGGAAAAAGCGCACCGGCTTACCTTTCAGTTATTGGATCTTGCAGCAAGCATTCCGCCTACGCGTTGGTGGATGCGCGCTATGTTTTGCAGCACCGATAAACGAATGGAAAGGCAGGTTATGGGTCTGACTTTTCCCAATGCGGTGGGTTTGGCTGCGGGGTTTGATAAAGATGGCAAACACCTGGCTGGCCTGACTTGTCTGGGCTTTGGGTTTATTGAGGTGGGCACGGTAACACCACTGGCACAAGACGGCAATCCAAGGCCGCGCCTGTTCCGACTGCCGGAAGATGAAGCCCTGATCAACCGGATGGGTTTCAACAACCTGGGGCTGGATGCACTGGTGGAAGAACTGAAACGATGGCGCGAAAAAAATCCCTCGGGCGGACCCATTATTGGAGGAAACATTGGCAAAAACAAGGTGACGCCCAATGAAAAGGCGGTAGATGATTACCTGATTTGTTTTGACAAGTTATTTCCCTGGGTGGATTATTTTGTGGTGAACGTGAGTTCGCCCAATACGCCCGGTTTGCGGGAATTGCAGGAAAAAGAGCCTTTAACACGGTTGCTCAACGAGCTGCAAACAAAAAACAGGGCCCAAACTGCGCCCAAACCCATTTTGCTCAAAATTGCCCCGGATTTGACGGATAGTCAGCTGGATGATATAGCCGATATTGTTCGGGAAACCGGACTGGCCGGCGTGATTGCTACCAACACCACCATTTCCAGAAACGGCCTGAATACCTCCGAAGCGTCGGTAACAGCCATTGGCGCAGGAGGTCTGAGTGGCGCGCCTGTACGTGCACGCGCCACCGAAGTGATTCGTTACCTGCGCCGAAAACTGGGCAAAGATGTTGTGATCATTGGAGTAGGCGGCATTGATTCAGCCGAATCGGCCCGCGAAAAAATGGCTGCCGGCGCAGATTTGGTTCAATTGTACACAGGATTGATTTATAAAGGGCCGGGATTGGTGAAGGAGGTGGCGGGAGGGGTTTGAAGGGTTTGAAGGGTTTGAGGAGTTTGAAGGGGTTTGAAAAACCCCTAAGCTTCGCTGGAGGCACAACTACAGTAGTAAAAATTTCATGATTTAAGTGGAATAGATTCAGGCTTTTCTACTTTTGGCCATCTTTTCAAAACGAAATTTTGATCTAGCATGAGCAATCTTAACGCGAACCGGCTGTTTACAGCTTCCTGTTTTGCCCTGGTCACCACTGCCTTTGCCTTTGCCATTCGGGCGGGTATTTTGAATGAATTACGCGATAAACTGGGTTTGGATGGTACCCAGTTGGGTCTGATCAACCAAATGGTTTTGGGCATTGGGTTTCCCATTGCTACGATTGTTGGCGGTTTGTTGTACAACGAACTGGGGCCAAAACGCATGGTTTGGATTGCTTTTGCCTGTCATTTACTGGGTATTTTGAGTACTATCTTTGCTACCAGCTTTGAAATGTTGCTGGTTTCCAGCTTTTTCGTTGGATTTGGCAACGGTTCTGTAGAAGCAGCCTGCAATCCGATGATTGCGGGGATGTACTCCAACAACAAAACCACCATGCTCAACCGGTTCCACGTGTGGTTTCCCGGTGGCATTTTCCTGGGTTCGCTGATCTCACAGCTAATCACCAGTATGGGTATGTCGTGGCAGGTGCAGGTGGGCGTTATGTTGATTCCGACAGTTGCTTATGCCTTTTTGTTCTGGGGACAAAAATTTCCGGAGGCTGAAGAGGCTGGTCAGGCTAAACTGACGGATAACCTCATGGGCATGCTCAACCCCCTGTATTTGTTCATGCTCTTCTGCATGGTACTCACGGCCAACACAGAACTCAGCACCCAACAATGGGTTGGTCCGTTGCTGGAGTCTTCCGGCGCAAAACCGATGATCATTCTGGCGCTCACCACTGGTTTGATGGCGGTTGGACGGTTCTACGCCGGTCCGGTAGTACACCGACTCAACCCAACCGGCGTGTTGTGGGGTTCTGCCATTATTGCTACCCTGGGTATTTACCTGCTAGGTCATACCACCGGCGCCATGACTTATGTGGCGGCTATTATGTTTGCCATTGGCGTATGTTATTTCTGGCCTACCATGCTCGGATTTACAGGCGAGTACCTTCCTAAGTCAGGTGCGTTGGGCATGTCGGTTATGGGCGGCATGGGTATGTTTGCCACCGGTTTGCTTCAACCCATTGTGGGCAGCTGGATTGATTCTGCCCGCCAGAGCGCCGAAGCCAGCGGCCTCACCGGCCCGGCTGCCGAATTGCTGGCAGGACAGGAAACACTGGGTAAATTAGTGATTCTGCCGGCCATTCTGATTGTAGCGTTCGGCGCCCTGTGGTTTTATATGCGTAAAAAATAGGACGGTAGACGGTAGACGGTGGACGGTGGCGTTGCTTTTGAAATTTGGACTGCAAAAAGCAACGCCACCGTCCACCGTAGGCCGTCTACCGTCCACCGTAAGCCGTCCACCGTAAGCCGTCAAATGCCTAACCTATACCTCATTCCCTGCCCCATTGCTGAAGAAGCCCTGCATACCGTACCGCCGTATGCTCAGGAGCTGGCGCGAAATCTGGATGTTTTTATTGTAGAACGCGCCAAAACAGCCCGCCATTTTATCAAGCGTTTGGGCCCTGAAAAGGCTATTCAGGAAATGATTTTTGTGGAATTGCCTGAAAATCAGCGTCCGGAAGAAGCGGAAGCCGCTTTTTTGGAAGCGATAAAAGCAGGAAAAAACGTGGGATTGCTTTCTGAGGCCGGTTGTCCCGGCGTGGCAGATCCGGGGGCGGCTATTGTGGCCCTGGCTCATCGGGAAGGAGTAAAAGTGGCGCCATTGGTTGGCCCCTCTTCACTGTTGCTGGCTCTGATGGCATCCGGTATGAACGGACAAAAGTTTGCTTTTCAGGGATATTTATCGCCTAAACGGCCGGAACTGGCCAAAGATTTGCGCCGACTGGAAACACTTTCCCGGCAACAGGATCAAACCCAGCTATTTATTGAAACACCCTACCGCTCTCAAATGGTACTGGAGGTAGCCTTGGAAACCCTGCAGCCCAATACTATGTTTGGCGTAGCCCAGGATATTACCGGCGCCGGCGAGTTGATCCGGAGCCTGCCGGTTAAAGACTGGAAAAATTCCGGCATAAAGACCCTGGAGAAGCTGCCTGCGGTGTTTATGGTGTATGGACGGTAGACGGCTTACGGTAGACGGCCTACGGTGGCGTTGCTTTTGAAATTTGGACTGCCAAAAGCAACGCCACCGTCCACCGTAGGCCGTCCACCGTCCACCGTGCCTTATAGTGAGAGTCTCACTCTGAGTGAGACTCTCACTATAAGGCACCCCGTCTACCGTAAAATAGCGAACTGGGCGCCGAAGTTCATGCGCAGGGTTGGAATATACTTGGGCGCATCGGTGTAGATTTCCGGATTTTCGCTCCAGATAATGGATGGCCGGGCCAGGAGCCGGAAGCCTTCTGTTCTGAAGAGGTTGAAACCGATTCCGAAGGAAAAATTAGTGGTTTGCTTTTTAAACAACTGATCCTGTTTGTAGGAATCAAGCAATTGAATCGGCAATTCTGCACCGCTGAAAACCAGTTTGTCCGGGGTGCCTACGTCCAGAAAATCGAGGCTGAGGCCAGCCTGAAGGTACACACACTGACAACGGTGCACCCGCACTTCTGCTTTGAGCGGAACAGTCCAATATGCCGGGTTGAAAGAGCGTATATTGGACTTATACAGGGTAACTTTTACCCCGTCTACTTCTTTTTGAATGGTTTGGCCTGCGTATACGTAGTATTCGTAAGCCCTGTAATATTCCCTGCCAATGCCGGCTCCAATAGCAAAGGAGCCGAAGGGCACTTCCATTTGAAAACTGGGTGTAAAGCGCGGAATGATCCCCGTGGTTAGCTGCCGAACATCAAAGCCCATTTCTACTCCTGCAATGAGTTTCCCGAAATTGTATTGAGCGGAAACGGAATAGGAACAAGCCAGCAACAGCGAAAGCGTAATCAGTTTTTTCATGGCGCGCATGGAGAGAGTTTTTACCAAAGATAGGTAAATATAGGGGTTCGCTGCTTGGACTGTAGTTTTTGATTAGCCCGGGCCCAGTTTATCCAGCAGCCAGTTGCGCTCAGCTACCAGCGGCGTTTCCCGTATTTTGGCTCTCAGCCGTTCGCGCGCATCCTTGTCGGATGGGGTAATACGCAGCATTTTACCGGTAAAACGGGCCAGGTTTCGGTACATTTCGCGGTGGTAGCCAATTTCCGGGTGCCGACGAAGCCAGGTGAGCAGGTTTTCCAGCAAGGATTCCAGCGGATCCACATCGCCTTGTTCAAAGTAAATTTTGAGCAGCATTTTCCGACTTTCCAGGTTGTACATGGGATCGGAAAAATGGATGTTGCGGAGCAGGTTGAGGGTTTCGTCGTAGTTGCCTTTCCGGAAATGAAAAATAGCCAGGTTATAGGAGTACACGTTTTCCCGCTCAGAAGGCTCAAGTTCCGGGGCGTATTTTTCGAGGAAATTCAGGGCATCCTCCCAGCGTTGCAAGGCCAGGAAGGTCATCATTACGTTGTTGTAGGTATATTTGGAAAGGATGCCGCGCTTGTCTTGCAGCAACTTGGACTCCAGGCCAAACAGGTAAAAATCCAGGGTAGTTCGGATGGCATCCCGATCGCCGGCATTGATACTTCGGATACCGTGATTGATGGCCAGCATGAGCAGGCCTTTGGCATCTGGCAGGGGTAATTTGCCGGCATTTTCTGCCAAAAGCGACCTGAATTCAGTGATATGTGAGGGTTCGTTGGGCTGGGCGAGCATTTGATAACCCAGGTAATACAAGGCAACAGATGGTTGTTGTTGTGGTTGCCCGGGAAGTTGTTCCAGCAGCGCGAGGGTCCAATCCGGCGGAATATGGTTTTCCTGGCGCCGTACGGCTTGCTGGGTTTTTTCCATACAGGCTAATTGCATGAGCTGGCCGGCGTACCAGGTGTTGAGCTGAGTACTGAGTAGCTCGAAGGGAAAAATTTGCACGCGGTTTTGCGCCGTTCCCCATTCATACCGTTCTCGGTGGCGCTGAAAATCCAGCAGAAACCGGTCCAGATGCGCCTGTCCGGTTTGTTCCAGTACCTTGTCAAATTCCCGGTCGGCCAGGTTGAAGTTTTTTTCCAGGTTGCGTTTGCGCATGGCGCGCAGGAGATAAATTTCCCGATGACCGGTATCGGATGCCATTTCTTTTTGAATGAAATATTCGCGGATGAGGTCCAGCAGTCCCGAGAGCAGATAGCGCATTTTTTTCTCCTCAGAGATGCCCAGTTTTTGTCCGATTTTGGTGGCATCGGCAGGCTGGTTTTGAGTTGTGCATTTCACCAGGTAATCGTACAGCTGCAGGTATTCTGCCCGTGTAGAAAAGGCCGGAGATTCCAGCCAACGCCTAAATTCCCGAATTTCCCAGGCATTTAGCGCCGTAATGGCTTCCATGATAGCTGAGTTATCCATTTTTAAAACGTTGTTAATCAATAAAAAACGACATAAATGAGCTTAAAGTTTTCCGGCAAATTTAAAAAAATGATTTTGTTTCCAGAGGGCTTGTGCCGACACTTTTGCATCGTACCAAACATAATACAACTATGAAAAAGAATTTGCTTTCTCTGATGCACATGCTCTGTCTGTTCATCTGCCTTGGCGCAACCTTGGCGAACGCCCAACAAAACCAAAAAATCGTTTTCCCTACCCAGGCAGGTTTTGAAACTTCCACGGGTTTGTCGGTTAGCCTGGCTGCAGATGGCGGCTACCTGCTTACCGGTCAGGTAGAAGTAACCGACTGGAACACCATTGGCATTGATATGCGCCCCAGGGTGATCAAGCTGGATGCCGGATTGAATGTGGAGTGGGATAATCTTTATGTGCCGCCGCCCCAAGGCCGGGGGGGGCTTACCTTCCCAAAAGGAAGCGCGTTTGAACTTCCGGATGGCGACTGGATCATGGGTTTGCACAACGACTCCACCGATATCCATTTGCTGCGTTTGAATGCCGATGGCAGTTTGGATTACCAAAAACCGGTGGCAGGATTTCAACGCTTCGCGCAGGTGCTGGATATTTTGGATAATGGTAATTTACTGGTGTATTCTGATCAAAGCAACACCATTAAGCATATTGCCCCGAATGGCACCGAGGTGTTTAATTACAACATTACACTTCAAGGCATTGAATTTGCACCTGTTGTACTGGCTAATGGCGACTTGTTGTTCCGTAAATTCAATAACAGTTTGCTGACCAGGCTTACTAATACCGGCACGCAGGTTTGGCAAATTCAGCCGGCATCCGGCTTTGGCCAGATCTTTCCCATGCCAAACGGCGGTTTCGGTGTGTGTGTTTATGTGCAAAATACCGGCAAATGGCATTTCCGGTTTTACGACGATAATGGCGTGGAAACCAGTGTTAGCCCGGATTTGCCCATTCCAACATCCCTTACAGGCGTTCGGGCATATCCTGACGGCAGCTTCCTGGCATTTGGCACTACTGCCACAAACCGTGGTTACCTCATGCGCTTTGATGCAGATGGCAACCTGAACTGGAGTGCAGAATCGCCCGTGGATGCCCAGCTACCCCTGGTTACCATGAACGGTGTACCGGAAGCCGATGGCTGGGCGGCCGGTGTGGGAAAAAGCTCGGGCGATGAAATGGGATTCATGAAAATAAGCGCCAATACCGGCCTTTTTGAGAATAATGTGACCGGTTTTGTGCGCAAAGACAACAACAAAAGTTGCACTGCAGAGGCCGGAGAACCGGGCCTTTACCACACCAAAGTAGTGGCATCCAACGGCCTGGAAAGCTTTGCCTCCTTTTCCGATGGTCAGGGCGCTTATCGTCTGGTACTTCCGGCGGGCGATTTCACGATCACGGCAGACCCGAATGAACATTTCTTTTTCCTGTGCCCTACCGCTGCCAATACCGTATCGTTTCCGGCCAATGCCAACGGGGCTGAGGTGGTAGACCTGCCGATCCAAAGTCTGGATCTGATTCACCAGATTAAAGGCAAGGTGGTAATGGATCAAAACGATAATTGTCTGGCCGATCCTGCCGAGCCTCCGGTTGTGTTGTGGGATATGAACCTGCAGTACAATGGCGGTTACATCAACTGGAAAACGGATGCCAATGGCGAATATTCCATTTTTGTGCCATCCGGAGATTATACCCTGAAACTCTATCCGCTGAACCAAAATTTTGCCATCTGCGGTCAGGCAGTCAGGAATATCAGTTTGGCGGGAACAGATCCGCTGGTACAAACCGAAGATTTTGTGGCTTATGCAGCCTTGAATTGTCCGGAAATGCGCCTCAATATTGAAGGTAACAGTGTTCGGCCCTGCTCTACGCGCACCATTGTAGTCAACTACCAGAACCTGGGTACAGTAGCGGCAGAAGATCAGACCCTGGAAGTAACGCTTGATCCGATGCTTACTTATGGTGGCGGCGTGCCGGTTCCGGACGCCATAGACGGCAACAAGCTGACCTACGAATTGGGCGATGTGCCCTTTGGAACTCCTCTGGATTGGGACAAAATCAAGATTTACACCACGGCCGATTGTGATTTGCAGATTGGTCAGCAGGTATGTATTTCGGCGGAATTGCTGGATTATTCCCCGTGCATGCATCCGGGTTCCTGGCAGGGCGCCATTGTAAAGGTGGATGGTGAATGTGATACCGATTCGGATTCTATTTATTTCACCATCAAGAATGTGGGCAATGGTCCGAATGCCGGATTGCTGGATTTTGTGATTGTTGAAGATCAGATTGTACTGTTCCAGGGTAATTTCCAGTTGTTGGCCGGCGCGCAGGTAGTGCAGGGGGTACTGCCTATGTTTGACTCTACCACGGTAAGCATTGAGGCACAGCAGGAGCCGGGTGCGCCAGGCGATACCATTGTGACCTATTCCCTCACCAATTGCCTGGGTATGGGAGGCGGTTCTCCGAGTGGTTTGGGTGGCAATGCGGGCCCGGTGTCTACGAGTCGCTGTATGGAGGTGGTGAACTCATACGATCCGAACGATAAAACAGCCTTGCCGCTTGGTTTTGGCGAACAGCACCTGGTACGCCCGGGCACGCCGCTGGAGTACACCATTCGGTTCCAGAACACCGGCAACGACACGGCATTTCTGGTGATTTTGCGGGATACGATTTCGGCAAAAATGGACCCGTCCAGGATAGAGCTGCTGGGTGCGAGTCATGCCTACACTTTTGCCCAGATCAGCGACAGTATTTTGCATGTGCGGTTTGACAACATTTTATTGCCAGACAGCACCACTAATCCGGAGGGGTCGCAGGGGTATTTCTCTTTCCGAATTTACCCAAAACCGGAATTGCCCAACGGTACGGCGGTACACAATAAGGCGGCCATTTATTTTGATCAGAATCCGCCCATCATTACCAATACGGTGACCCGGGTTTATGGCGAGTATCTGTTGGTATCTACAGACGATTATCCGGATCAGGCGCGCGTGCAGGTGCAGGTAATGCCCAACCCGTTCATGGATCAGGCGCAGTTCATACTGCCTGCGGATTTGCCGGAGGCTAAAGACCGGATCCTGGAGATTTTTGATTCGGCTGGCAAACGGGTACAGGTATTGCATTTCAACCAGCAGAGCTGCATGGTGTATCGGGAAAATCTGAGTGGCGGGCTGTATTTCTGGCGCCTCACGGAAAAAGGAAAAACGCTGGCCAGTGGAAAGATTGTTGCCGGCGGTGGGGGACGATGAACGATGGACGATGAACGATAGGATCGATGGTTGATCTAATGTGGGTTGTCATTCCTTTTGGGGGTGATGACCCACGTTGTTTGTGCGCCCGGCATGGGCGCAGACTCGGCGGTGGAAGTCCGCTATACGCTTGGCAGCGAGGAGTATTAGCCAAAGACAAGGGTGTCCGTTGCGAGGCGGAATCTGAAGGAAGTCGGCGGCAAAGT
>JAFLBO010000008.1 GCA_017303475.1 Chitinophagales bacterium | reverse complement strand
TAAATGATACCAACTCTAGAATTATCCGGTGGCAACTTGCTATGTCATTGGGTAGCTCCATTCAGGACACAAAAATAAACTTTTTTCAACAACCTGATAACAAATGGAAATCAGGCTAACCAGTTACAAGTAAACATAAAACAGGACAAAGATGAAAAAAGTAAACCACTACTCGGACGAGTTTAAAAAGCGAGTTGTTGAGGAGGTTCTGAACGGATCGAAAAGCCTTGAGCACTACAGCCGGAAATATCGGATCGGCGGTAGTATGACCATTTCGCGCTGGATAGATAAATTTGCCACAGAAGAGACACCCACTATGGCAACAAAAAGAAAAGACAGCGAAGAATTAGCCGAATTAAAGGCTGAACTGGCACTTTTGAAGCGGGAATTAGAGGATGAACGCTTGCGTCGGCAAGCGTATCAACTGATGGTCAAGATAGCGGAAGAGGAGTTTAATATCCCGATCGAAAAAAAGTTTGGTGTCAAACAGCGCAAAAAATGAAAGACCTGCATCCACAAGTGCCATTGGGGCGTTTGTGTGGGCTGTTTGACAAGAGTCGCCAAGCCTTTTACCAAAGGCAACAGGTCATATATGAGCAAGCTGTAGAGGAGCATTTTATCCTTAGTCAGGTACAAGGAATCCGGAAACGCCAGCCGAGAATAGGGACCAGGAAGTTGTTAGTGAAATTGGAAGAAATCGGGATTCAGATGGGCCGGGACGCACTTTTTGATATGCTGCGGCAGAATGGGCTTCTGGTAAGACGGCGTCGAAATGGGATAAGGACGACTAACAGTAGCCATTGGCTGCGGAAATATCCCAACCTGATCCGGCACTTTGAACCGCTTCGTCCCAACCAACTATGGGTAAGCGACATTACCTATCTGGAAACCACGGAAGGCTTTTTGTACCTATTTTTGATCACGGATGCGTGTTCCAAGAAAATACTTGGTTGGGCAATTGCAGACAACCTAGATGCAGATAATGCCGTGGAGGCCCTGCAAATGGCCCTCAGATCAATGAAAAGTGATTGTTCAGGACTCATACACCACTCGGACCGAGGAGTGCAATATTGTTCGGACAAATATGTAAAACTGCTGAACAGGCATCAGATCCAGATCAGCATGACAGAAAATGGAGATCCAAGGGAGAATGCAATTGCAGAACGGGTAAATGGCATTTTGAAGGACGAATGGCTATACGATCTGGGTAAAGTGGGCAAATCGGGGATGAGAAAAATCGTTCCACAAATCATCCACATTTACAACGACGAACGGCCACACATGAGTTTGAATTTGCGGACACCTAATGTAGCTCACCAAATCATTGGGAAACTGGAAAAGCGATGGAAGAATTACTACCAGACAAAGGAGTCCAGGAAGTATTTTTCCACAAACTAACAGTCGCTAACAAAAAGAAAAAAGAAAAAACACATGATGATAATGAATCATGTATTTGTAAACTTTTTTTAGGACGGGTCAGCCGCAATTTTCATTAATCTCAAATTTACTGATATCAGTCCACAGCTGTGTGGGAAGAAAAAGATAAACTGTCAATCCGGCACAGGACTTGAATAAATGCACAAAGTCTCAAATTTGCATGATAGCCCATCTGGAGCTAAATCCGTGGTAGTCGCTGCCCTTCTGACTGTTTTATAATTTTTTGTCTCTGTTTATGGTTCAACAATTGGTGCGTCCACTGGCGGTAAAATAATACTATTCATATTATTCAATTCAAGTATCACTGGTTGTTTCAACTTTAAAGCTTTGCCGATTGCAACACAGTGTCTTTCTTCCAATGTTGGCAATAAATTAGAGTAGTCAGAGCCAATGTAGTTTTCCAAAAATTGCTTTCCGGTGTCATCAAATACTCGTAAAGCGAAAATTGTATTGCATTGATTCAAAATACTCTTGCTGATGTTTGCAGTTCTTTGTGTTATTACCATTGAGCCTAAGCCATACTTTCTTCCTTGAAGAATAACTTTTGCCGTGCCATTTGTTGCACTTTTATCTCCATCATTTGCAATTGAATTCCATTCGGGAACAAGTGAGTGTGCTTCTTCAAAAACCAAAAGCAATCTTGCATCATCAGTCATTCCTCTTGCTTTGCACAATTCCAGACTTACTTCTGAAATAAGTCGTGTTATTTCGGCAACTGTTAAATCTCTCATTGATGCCACTTCTTGCCAATCATTTGCTCCAGGTCCAACCTTTTTGTTTTTTACTTCGCCAACTTGATAACTGACATTGAACTGTTGCGGATTTAAAATTAAAATTCGTTCTGCTGCTGTATCAAGTAACTGAGTTACTCTTGCGGTTAATTGCTCTTTAAATACTTTGTAGTTGCCACCTTCTTCAATGTCTTTATTGATTGCTTTATATCGTGGGCTTATTTGCAGCTCTATTGCTGCATAATCAATCTCTGCAACTCCTGTATTGATATACTTACTTACTTCCAGAAGATATTGTCCTGTGATATCAATACAAATCACTTTTGAGTTTGTTGCTGCAACTGTTTTTTTTAGTAACTCAAATGTTAGGCATGATTTACCAATACCGAGAATTCCAAGAATTGCGGTGTTATGTGTTACAAGTTCATGCGGATTTTTTATGGAAATACCGTAATTCGTATTTGGAAGTTTACCTATAAATTGACTTGCGTTATACTCAATTTGCAGCGGGTCAAGCAAAAAGATCGGGGTGTAGATTTCCGGCAACCATTTAACCGTGTTCAATTCGTGATTAACCACATCATATTTTCCTAATTTTTGTGCTGTGCCTATTGTGAAGCCGTGAGTATCTTTATACTCTAAATTCTCTTCATCTGTTCTTGCATCAATGATTTGATAGATAACTTCCTCACCTGCAATTTCAGTTTGAATAATACTTCCTTCTCCAATTCCTCTCTCTCTTTGAAGTTCGTGTGTAAAAAGTTTATTGAATTTGATTTTATTGATTGTTGAACCTTCCCATACATTGCCAATGATTCGTTTGAATTGAGCATTCAATGGATTTGTTTCAATAGCTCCTTTGACATCATCATCTAAAGCCGCAGTGTCGAGAAGATATACTGCATTTGTTTTTGAGAAAATAGTTTTCTCTCCTGTGAGTGGAAGAAGGGACTTTATGTTGAAGGAAATTAGATTTTGGTTTTTGTCCCGAAGAGACAAAACCTGAATCCATTTTTTTCCTAGCAAAATTCTTTCATTTAGAATAATTCCTGCAACTCCGTTTGTAATGTTTTCAAGATAAACCAACTTCCCCGCAAGTTCTTTTTGTCTGAAAGGATTGTCGCTTGATAACTCAACATTGTAAAGGTCTGTGCTTTCGTGTCCGATTATTTGTCCTAAATATTTTGCAGCATCATTCTTCGATGTGATGTTGCTCCATAAAGAAGAAATGAGACCAACCAGCCACACTATCGGCTTGTTCACTGCAAGTAGAAAGCCGAAACCAATAAGAATTGGATATTCTGTAGGTCTGAAGCGAAAAAAAGATACTACAATGTCAAAATAGAGGAGAGTAAATACAATATCTGGTCTTGAAATTTTGCAAGTAAAATCAACAGCAATTCTTTGTTGTCTTTCAAATCGTTTAAAACCATGAAGAAAGATCAAAAGTAAAGCGAGACCTGTAAATACCACACAAGCAATTAGCCAATACTGATATAGTGATAAACATTCCTTGCTGTTTAGTCCGATTAAGAAAAGAAATATTGCGACCCATCTTGTAATCACGTCAACCGGCTTTGAAAAGTAGGGTTCAGTTATGTATGTGCTTAAAATAAGAGCAAGTCCTGTAGCAATTAAGACTGAATTCAGGTTGTTGTTTGTGTCGATTAAAAATTTCCAGTCACCTGAAAAGTAAAAGCCAAGTCCAAGAATAAGTGCTACGTAAATAAATACTACAGCAAATCTTTGTTTAATGTTTAACTGCATTGCGCGTCTTGGTTTATTTTTTAGTTGTGATCATTATTAGTTATAAGTTCGTATTTGCGATAGCACTGTCGTTATAAGGTTGCCATCTAAATCGCAATTCTGCAAACTTTCCGCTCGCACCAGCAAAAGTAAAGAAAAGACCAAATTTTATCAAGCACAGTCACCAATCAGATATCTTTGAGCTTTTACCAGCGTGTTTTTCAGGCACTCTCTAATGAAACCTATCTGTTATCTATGCTACACCGAATAATTATTGGACTCCTGATGACTGCACTCTCCCTGGCTTGTGGAGAAAATGAAAGTCTGGCCCTGACTGATCCGGTTGAACCGCCAGCTTCGCCAGTGGAATGCGACACCTGTATCTACCCGGTAGTGATGGTGCATGGCTTCCTCGCTTCCGGAGATACCTGGACCAAATTTCACCAGCTTTTTACTTCCAATGGCTATAAATGGCGCAGTCTGTATGCCTTCGACTGGAACAGCCTGAACCAATTCGGTGGCAATACCCCGCAGTTGCTGGATCAGTTCATAGACAAGGTGCTGGCTGAAACCGGCGCCACGCGGGTGCGCCTGATGGGACACAGTGCTGGCGGCGGCGTTTGCTACACTTACCTCTCGGATCCGGTCCGGGCGGCTAAGGTGGATGGCTACGTACATATTGGCTCATCGGTGCAATCCGGCCCTGCGGGTCCTAATGGATCGGAGCCCACCCTGAACCTCTGGAGTCCGGCTGATGAAGTGGTGGATGGTGGCGATATTTCCGGGGCAGAAAACGTGATGATACCCGGAAAAGACCATTACCAAATTGCCACCAGCAAGGAATCTTTTGCGGCTGTTTGGCAGTTTTTTCACAATACAGCGCCCGGCACCCTGGAGATCACCCCTCAGGGACCATTGGTGTGTATTGCCGGAAAAGTGCTGTATTTTGGAGAAAACACCCCGCTGGTCAATGCCAAGGTGGAATTGTATGAAGTTAATCCGGCCAATGGAGAACGCATCAGCAGCAGTCCTGATTTTACCTTTCAGACCGATACAGATGGTAAATACGGTCCGGAAAACATCAAAGCCAATACCACTTATGAGTTTGTTGCCACACCGCCAAACTCCTCTCAGCGGGTGATCCACTATTTCCGGGAAGGCATCACACACCTGAACAGTCTGGTGTACCTGCGCACCATCCCACCGCCACCATCGCTGGCCGGCATCCTGCTGGCGGGTTTGCCCAAAACCGATCAACAAACGGTGATCAATGTGTTTTCAGCAAGCCAGGCTGTGGTGTATCAGCGAGATACGCTGCTGGCGGCCGGCTCCGAACTCTCCACTGCTCAATATGCGCCGCCTTCCAAAACGGCTATTACCTATTTCCTTTACGATGATGGCGACGCGCAAACTGAATTAACACCTGTAGGAACCTTTGGCACATTTCCGTTCATGAATGGCGTGGATATGTTTTTCCCAACCCAGGCAGCAACGGCCATCCCCCTTACGTTTAACAGTCGTACCCTGCATGTACGGAATATCCCCTCATCGCAAGGAGTGGTAGTTGGGGTATTTGATTAAATTCTGGACCTTGGACTATTGTGGGTGTCTCAGAAGTCGCTTTTTTTAAATTTACCGCAGAGACGGAGAGTCGCAGAGTTATTGATAATCAAATTGCTACACCTCTCCGCCTCTGCGGTAAAAAACTACTTTTGAGACATCCACAACAGAGACGGAGAGTCGCAGAGTTATTGATAATCAAATTGCTACACCTCTGCGCCTCTCCGCCTCTGCGGTAAAAACTACTTTTGAGACATCCACAACAGTCAGCTAATAAACCCCATCTTTGCGCCCGCATGCGATTGTCGGTTGTCATCGTTAATTACAATGTCCGGTATTTTCTGGAACAAGCCCTCGGCTCCGTCCGTCGGGCCATGGAGGGTATTGACGGCGAGGTTTGGGTGGTAGACAACCATTCGGCCGATGATTCCGTGCGCATGGTGCGGGAACGTTTTCCGGAGGTAAAGCTCATTGCCAATACGGATAACCCCGGGTTTGCGGTGGCCAACAACCAGGCCATTCGGCAGAGCGCCGGTGAATATGTGCTCATGCTCAATCCGGATACGCTGGTGGAAGAAGATACGTTTCGCAAGTGCCTGGATTTCATGGATGCTCATCCGGATGCAGGCGCCCTGGGCTGCAAGCTGATAGACGGCAGCGGCAAGTTCTTGCCGGAAAGCAAACGCGGGTTCCCCACACCCTGGGTGGCTTTTTGTAAAACCTTTGGCTTGTCTACTCTTTTCCCCAAGAGCAAACTGTTCAATCGTTACCACCTGGGTTACCTTCCGGAAGACCAGACGGCGGAGGTAGATGTGCTGGCGGGCTGTTTCATGTTCATGCGTAAAACGGCGCTGGAGCGTTCAGGCTTGCTGGATGAAGCCTTTTTCATGTATGGAGAAGACATAGACTTGTCTTACCGCATTCAACAGGCCGGTTTTAAGAACTATTATTTCCCAGAAACCCGGATCATCCATTACAAGGGTGAGAGCACCAAGAAGGGCAGCCTGAACTATGTGCGCACCTTTTATCAGGCCATGATCATTTTTGCCCGCAAACATTTCAGCGGGCAGGGCGCCGGGTTGTTCATTTTTATGCTTCACGGGGCCATCTGGTTTCGTGCAGGCCTCACGCTGCTGCGGAATTTTATGGGCAAAGCCTGGTTGCCGGCGCTGGATGCAACGGCCATTTATCTGGGGCTGATCTTGCTGAAAGATTTTTGGGCCAGTTATTATTACCACGACCCCAATTGGTTCAAATCCAATGTGTTGTGGTTCAATTTCCCGCTGTACATCCTGATATGGCTCGGCACGGTTTGGCTGAGCGGAGGTTATGACGCAAGGTATAAAGTAAGTCGCTTGCTGCGCGGATTGGGTCTGGGCACGCTGATACTCTCAGCGGTGTATGGATTGCTGGATCTCGATTACCGGCCCTCGCGCGCGCTGGTACTCATGGGAGCAGTGTGGGCATTTTGTGCTACCCTGGGCATACGACTGGTGGCGCATTTTTGGGAATTCGGGCATTTCAGATTAGGCAGTTCACGATTGAAAAATCTCCTGATTGTGGGGTCGGTGCAGGAGAGCAAAAGAGTGCTGGAATTGCTCAACCGGGTGGGTATGGAAGGTAAAAACCTGATTGGAAGGGTAGGGGAGGAGGCAGATGCCGACCGGATTGGCGAGCCGGATCAGTTGCAGGATCTGGTTCGGATTTACGAGGCGAACGAAATTATTTTTTGTTCCAGGGATATTGGATCGCAGGACATCATGGCACACATGGCCAGGATTGGTCCGGCGGTTTCCTACAAAATTGTGCCTGAGGAAAGTTTGAGCATCATCGGCAGCAGCAACAAGGATGAGCCGGGTGAATTGTACACCATTGATATACGCTATAATATAGCAGAGCCGGGGCGCCGGCGGGATAAACGCCTCTTGGATTTACTCTTGTGTGCAGCCATGCTGCCTACGGCGCCGTTTTGGCTGGTGTTTTCCAGCAAAAGAAGTCGGCTGGCCCTGAACTGGTTCCAGGTTTTACTAGGCTATAAGACCTGGGTAGGTTATGCGCTGCATGCGCAAAATGCGTCGTTGCCCGTAATCAAACCCGGCGTCTTTTCTCCTCCCGATGCCTTGCACGACCTGAAAGTGAATGAGGAAACCGTTGCGCGACTCAATTTCTTCTATGCTAAAGACTGGGAAGTGGAGCGGGATTTGACGATTTTATGGAAGTCATAAAAAAAACCGCTCGACATTACGTCAAGCGGCCCAAAAACCAAATGAAAACAATCTTCCTACCGTACTAAATTCTCCACATCGGGAGATGCGTTTTTTGTTTTGTGCCTTTTATACGTCGACAGGAAGAAGGGTCACACAGCGTGACAAATTAAATTTCCAGAGTGGCAAATTTCAGGAGAAAACAGAAATTTTAAAACGTTTTAACATTTGAATTACAGCACTAATACACCCCAATAGACAGCATTACCAGAGTACAGCCTTCCACAACCTCTATGCCGCGTTCGCGGGCCATTTGCATCAGCTCGGGATTTTCCGTGCCCGGATTGAAGATGATGCGTTTGGGGTTGAGGGAAAAAATATAGTCGTAATACTCCGGCTGTCGGGCCGGACCCACGTAAAGCGTTACGGTATCCACGTCTTTTACGTCCGGGTTGCCTTCCAGAATTTCGAGGCCATGCACCTCCCCGTGCCGGATACCCACAGGCACCACTTCATGTTTATGCTGCAGGAGCCGACCCACAGCCAGGTAGGCATATCGTTCAGGATTGGTGGTGGCGCCTAATACAAGTGTTTTTTTCATGTGTGTATGATGGTTATGTCCATCTTTCAAATTTAGAACGTTCAACCCACCAAAAAGTTAGTTCCATTGGCATACTTTTGCGCACTTTTTCAAAGCCCCCTATTCCCCCACAATCCACACATTCCATATTATGATCCTGACTGATAAAAAAATCCTGGAGTCTATCGAGACCGGCCAAATTGTGATTGAGCCATTTCGCCCGGAGTGTTTGGGTACCAATTCATACGATGTACACCTGGGTTCCTATTTGGCGGTTTATCAGGATCATCAACTGGATGCCAAAAAGCACAATCGGATCAATGTATTCGAGATTCCGGAAGAAGGCTTTGTGCTGCAGCCTGGCACCCTTTACCTTGGCGTAACAGAAGAATACACCGAAACCCATAATTCCGTGCCTTTTTTGGAAGGGAAAAGCAGCGTAGGACGCCTGGGCATTGATATTCACGCCACTGCCGGAAAAGGCGATGTGGGTTTTTGCAACACCTGGACCCTGGAAATTTCCTGCGTGATGCCCGTGCGCGTGTACGCAGGTATGCCCATCGGGCAATTGATTTATTTCCTCGTGGATGGTGATATTGCCAACTACTACAACAAAAAACAAAACGCCAAATACACCGATCGCACCGACAAGCCAGTGGAAAGTATGATGTGGAAGAATTTTTGAGTTTTTGAGTGTTTGAGTGTGGGAGTGTTTGAGTTGGCGTGCGGCTGGGTTTTACCACTAAGCCACTGAGGGCACTAAGGAGAATCTTTCTTAGTGCCCTCAGTGGCTTAGTGGTAAAACCCAGCCGCACGCCAACTCAAACACTCCCACACTCAAACACTCATTTCCTGATCACCACAAATTCTACCCTCCGATTTTGAGCCCGGCCTTCATCGGTGTCGTTGGTAGCGACAGGCCTGGATTCTCCTTCTCCTTTTGAGCGCAGGCGGGATTTGTTGACTTTGTTGTCCAGCAAAAATTTCTCCACTGCCATAGCCCTTCTTTTGGAAAGATCGAGGTTGTAGGCATCTTCGCCCAGCGCATCGGTGTGTCCCACAATTTCAATGCTGAGTTTGGGGTTTTCCCGCATGATTTTCAGGAGTTTATTCAGCTCTACATAGGAGCGCGGCATGAGTTCGTCTTTGTCGAATTCAAAATAAATATGCTTCAACTGAATCGTTTTGCCTACCTCCAGGGTTTGTTTGGTAAGGTCGTCTGGTTTAACCGGCACGGGCTTAAAAGGCGGGATCTTTTTTACCAGTACATCCTCTATGTAATAATAGGCATAGTTGAAGCAATCCTCTCTCGGCGCTATCGAAAGGGTGTTAAAATCGTCGCTGAAATTCCCGATCAGGATGTATTCTGCCTCATATTTGGCCACAAATTGTCCGCTCACCTTCACCCATTTGCCACCCGGCGCTGCTACCAGATCCGTAGCCTTAACCTGCGCTTCGCGAATCAGCATTTCATCCGTGCTGCGTTTGATTTCAGAAACTGAAAAATAGGCGCCCAGGTTGTTGATCTGCAGCGATTTAGGCAAATGGGTTGCCCAAAACTCCACGTAATATGCCTGACCAATCACCAGGGGCTCTGAAAGCTGAATTTCAATATATTCCCTGCAATGTGGTTTGCCGTTGGTGCAACCATACAGGGTCAAGCCGGCCAGACTTTTACCGGTGCGGGCCTTTTGGGAACCAAAACCTTTTTCCGCCCAGTCCATGGGCACATGCACATCGGGGCCGTAAATATCCGGACTGGCTGTGGTGGCGCTAAACCAGTATTTTACCACTTCTCCAAAGAAAGAGCCTTTGTACGACCAGCCGATAGGGAAACCGGAATACCGTTCAAAACTCGGATTTGGCACAATATTCGACCCGTTTTTTTGTCCCCAAATTGGAATACTCAGTCCTGTCAACAGCAAAATCAGGAGCATCCACCCTCGGGTAATCTGATTGTTATTAGCGCGTTTCATATCCAAAGTCTTTTGCGGCCAAAAGTAGGGTAATACATGAAGGATAACCACAATTTGTTAGTCAGGTGTAAAAATGCGGCGGCACTTGCCCGCATCCTTTGCTTAGTCCTACCTTTGCGCCTCAATTTCCAAAAACAGATTCCGGATTAAACCCCGGCACACTCACCACACCAGAATATTACATGAACATCGCAGTTGTTGGTACCGGCTATGTAGGGCTGGTTACAGGAACCTGTTTCGCAGAAACAGGAAACAATGTCATTTGTGTTGACATCAACCAGGAAAAAGTTAAAAACCTCCGCGCCGGCAAAATTCCCATCTTTGAACCCGGACTGGATGTGTTGTTCGAACGCAATACCAAAGAAGGTCGCCTGCATTTTACTACCGACCTGAATGAAGCCATCAAACAAGCCTCCATCATCTTCCTGGCGCTTCCTACACCTCCCGGGGAAGACGGCTCTGCCGATTTGTCGTACATCATGGGCGTAGCCCGCGATCTGGGCAACATTATTACCGACTATAAAGTGATTGTAGACAAAAGCACGGTGCCGGTGGGTACTGCCGAACAGGTGGCGGCAATTATGGCTGAAAAGTTGCCTAAAAAATTGTTCGACGTGGTTTCCAACCCGGAATTTTTGCGCGAAGGAGTGGCGGTCGACGATTTTATGAAACCAGACCGCGTGGTGGTGGGCACCAAGAGCGAGAAGGCTAAAAAGTTGATGAAGCAGCTGTACGAGCCCTTTGTACGTCAGGGCAACCCTATTTATTTCATGGACGAGCGCAGTGCGGAAATGACCAAATATGCGGCCAACTCCTACCTCGCAGCCCGGATTTCGTTTATGAATGAAATTGCCAACCTCTGCGAAAAGGTAGGCGCCAACGTTGATCAGGTGCGCATCGGTATGGGCTCGGATTCCCGGATTGGCAAACGTTTCCTGTTCCCGGGCATTGGTTACGGAGGCTCCTGCTTCCCTAAAGACGTACAGGCTTTGGCCAAAACAGCTTCAGAATATTCCTACGATTTCAAAATCCTGAAATCTGTAATGAAGGTAAACAGCATCCAAAAAGGTGTGCTGACCAAAAAAATCAAAAAGCACTTCAAAAACGACCTTCAAGGCAAAACCATCGGCATTTGGGGACTGGCATTCAAACCTAATACGGATGATATCCGTGAGGCTCCGGCCCTGGTGATCATCGACGAACTGCTGGCCCTGGGCGCAAAGGTGCGCGCCTTCGACCCCGAAGCAATGGAGCATGTGCGCAGCATTTACGGCAACCGTATCACCCTCTGCAATAAAATGTACGAAGCCCTGGAAGGCGCCGATTGCCTGGCCATCATGACCGAGTGGAATGAGTTCCGTACACCTGATTTCGACCAGATCGGTTCACTTCTCCGCGAAAAAATCATCTTCGACGGCCGCAACGTCTATGATACCGAACAAATGAAAGAGCTCGGTTTTCAGTACGTCAGCATTGGTCGGCCAAAGGTGAAGGGGCGGAGGAAGTAGGGGCGTTTGAAGGTCATTTAGAGTCATTGCAGGGTCATTTAGAGTCATTTCAGGGTCATTTGAGGGTCATTTATTGGTTAGTGACTTGCTTGGGTTGTGCACATCCCACTTGTTGTTTATTCCATTCATTTTGCGACTTTGCAATAAAAAGTCATGATTTTGCATGCCATTTTTTAAACTGTACACTCTGATAAACTTTTCTCCAAGTGTGATGTATAAGAACTAATCTTTTTCAACGTTCTAGCGAGTGAGTGAGTGAGTGAGTGAGTGAGTGTAGATTTCCTGCAATGCCCAATAAATGACCCCAAATGACTCCAAATGACCCTAAATGACCCCAAATGACTCCAAATGACCCCAAATGACCCCAAATGACCCCAAATGACTCCAAATGCCCCCAAATGACTCCAAATGCCCCCAAATGCCCCCAAATGACTTAAATGCCCCCAAATGACTCCAAATGACTTAAATGCCCCCAAATGACTCCAAATGACCCCCAATGACCCCAAATGACCCCAAATGACTTAAATGACCCCAAATGACCTCAAATGACCATAATGCCCCACCTTATACCCCACCTGCATGGCTCAACTTAACTGGGTATTTCTGGACGACTTCGGCGGGCGCCACAAGGTAGGCTTGTACCATGGCGATCGGACTGGCCATGTCATGATCCATTGTAATTTGAAGGTGGTGCAGATTGATTTTTCGGTAAAGGATACCAAAATGTATTCTTTTTTCATCGAAGATGAACTCTGTGAGGTCATTTTGGAAAAACGAAAAGATGGAGCTTTTGCCTATGAGTTTCGGGTAAATAAAAAGGTAGACACCCCGCGCAATCGCGTGAGAAGGGTACAGGAAGGGCAAAACCGGAAATACATGACCATGGTGGCCATCGGGATTGTGGTGGTGTTGCTGCTGGCGTTTTTTGGTCTGAAATGGTATGGGCACACCCAGGAATTAAAGAAAATAGCCCTTTCCGGTGTGGTAGGCAATTACAGCAAATCGAACATGAAACGACTCGGGGCCGAGGGGAAACGTACCGTTGCCCGACTTCATCTTTCACAATTAAACTCAGGTAAAGAGCAAACCATCAGTTATGCATTACTGGCTGTAGACAGTCTGATGGATCAAGGTGAGTTCAAAGTGCCCATTGGCACACCTTTGGTATTGCCTACCGGCTTTCCATTCACGGAAGGGGATGAATTTGAAGCTATTTATCTGCCTTCCGACCCCTCCATACACCGCGTGAATTTCTTCCAGCCAACACGTGTTACTACTACCCGTTATCTGGAAATGGCTACCAAAGTAGAGCGGGAAAAGCACCCGGCTGTATCGCCGGAAAGAAGCGTTTGCAGGGTACTTACCGCTGCAGAACATTCCGGCTGGCCTGTATTGGCCCATATCATCTTTCAGGAAAAAACTCCGGAAGAAAACAAACGTTATAACCAAACTACCTACGAACATCTCTGGACCGACGCAAGTCTGATTCAGGCTGTGCAGGAAAAATGCAAGCATAGCCGATGAGGTTGGATGTTTTGGTTTCAGAGCTGTAAGGTTTCCAAAAACCTTATAGCTCTGAAACCAAAACAAACACTTTCATCCTTTTTTCAAGGTAGCCTCCAGCAAATCCTCCATCAGCATAGTGTCTTCACCTTCCGCTTTGGCCAGTTCCAGCGCTCGTTCGGCTGCTACACGTGCCGCTTTCTTCTTGCCCAGTTTTAACCAGAGCTTGCCCAGTGTGTACTGGTAATATGCAGTTTCATGTTTGGCTACCGCTTTGTTAGCCCAATCCAGGGCAGTATGTAATTGTTTTGGATCGTCTACTTCCTCAGAGAATAACCATGCGATTTCGTTGAGCTCTTCAGGATCTTCCGATGGAAAGCGCTGGTAATGATCAATAGCGGCGAGGGCAAACTGCACCGGGTCTTTTTGCTGCCGGTAAAATTGAAGCCGGTACCGCGAAGCCAGCTCCTCACCGCGTTCAGGATAAATGGTGCCGTATAAACGCTGGATTTCGCCCAGTTGCAGGCCGGGGTGGGCGGCCATGTAGGCTTCAAAAACGCTTTCAATCTTGATTTTTACCGGCCGTTTTCCATATTTTTCTTCAAAATCAGCCCGGTTCTTCAGCAAAAATCTGAATCCGCGCGAATACGGATCGTCTACGTGCTGGTATATTAAATCCATATTCTCCGGGGTGTCCAAAGAATCCTCCGTTTTCAAAAAGTCATTGGCTAATTGCCCCGTATTTTCATCGTAGGCCAATGTTTTGGCTTTCAACAGCTGCAGCATAAAATCCCGCTTGCGGTTGCCGGCGGCGTACTGCATTTCCAATCCGGCCAGGTTATTCGCCGGATCAAGTGCGGTTTTGGCCATCGACAGCAACTCCGGCGCACTCTGATAGCCAACTACCCGGTGCCAGAGTTTTCCGCTGCTGTCAACAAACAATAGGGTAGGGTATACCCAGACCTTGTACTTGTTGGAAACATCAATGCCCTCAGCTTTTTCCATATCCAGCTTGATACTCACGAAATGCCGGTCAAAAAACTCAGTCAGCATAGGATCAGGAAAGACTTCACGTCCCATAATCCGGCAAGGACCACACCAGGAGGTTACAGCATCCAGAAAAATCATTTTTCCCTCTGCGTTGGCTTGCCTGAGCGCTTCATCCCAGGTGATGGGTCGGAATGAAATGCCCTGGGCCAGAAAATGTGCAGGATAAAAAAAGCAGCAGATGATTAAAAACGACCATAAAAAACGGGAAATCGCGGACATACAAGAATGGTTTGCGGCAAAAATAGGATGCTCCAGGCATATTGGCTTCTTAACAATGTATTCGTTTTTTGTAAAACTTTTTGTTGTAATTTAAAATCCCTTTTTACCTTTGTCAAAACAAAAAAAGACATGGCACGACGCAGATCAGGCGGTACTTCTGATGGATTTTTATTCAAAACAGGCCTTTTTGCCGCATTAGCCGGTTTGGCCTATTTTCTTTTCAATCAGTTCGGTGGCAAAAAAGCCAACGAACCTATGGATGAAAAACCTCCCATTGAAATACCGGATAAACGACCTGAGGCCACTTCCGTTTCTGAAGACAGCACTTTTGTTTCGCTGGAAATGTTGCCGGCTTCCAAAGCTGAAACGGTGCTGCACACCTGGTTCGCCCTGGGCTACAATGAAGATCACGAACAGGCCGAATGGGTAGCCTATGAACTCTCCCGCGCGCGTCTGGACGAAAACTGGGCCGAGCGCCCCAATACTTTCCGCCCCGATCCTAACGTGCGAACGGAGAGCGCCACGCCCAGAGACTACTCCTCCAGTGGGTATGATAAAGGACACCTGTGCCCGGCTGCCGATATGGCATTCGATACGCGGGCCATTGATGAAACCTTTTATATGAGCAATATCAGTCCTCAACGTCCGCCGTTCAACATGGGTATCTGGCGCGAACTGGAGGAACTGACCCGCGATTGGGCCCGTAAATTCAAACGCCTGTACGTTGTGACTGGACCGGTACTCACCGAAACCAACCTGGGGCAAATAGGGTTCAGCAAAGTAACCGTACCCGGGTCTTTTTATAAAGTACTGGTGGCCCCAGACCAGCAACGCGCCATCGCTTTTATCCTACCCAATCAGGTGAGCGAAAAACCAGTGATGGATTACGCCTTAACCATAGACGAAGTAGAGGCAGCCACCGGGATCAATTTCTTTCCCAAACTTTTGGGTGGTTTAGGAGAAGAACTGGAGGCATCCCTGGACAAGGATGCCTGGCCCATTAACCGCAATCGGTACGAGCAAAGGGTAAAACAATGGAATATCCGCAGATAATATGAGGCCAGACAAACGGAGCATGTACCTTTGCGCGTTCTAACCGGCAAAAGCTCACATGATCAAGCCATTTCTTTCTCTTTTTGTCCTCTTAAGTCTGCTCACCGCCTGTGGAGAATACACGCCGGTGCCCAAACCACGTGCTTATCCCAGGGTGGTTTATCCGGAAAAAGCCTACAAGCCATTTGAAGAAGGGTACTGCAATTTCACCTTCGATCAGCCTGTTTATGCCAAAATCGAACAGGATTCTGCCTATTTCGACGAAAAACCACGGGATCAATGCTGGTTTAACATCGTAGTACCGGAGTTGAACGCCAAAATTTATTGTAGCTATTACCCCATTCACTCCCGCGCAGATTTCGACAAGTTTGTGGCCGATGCCTTTGCCATGACCAATAAACACACGGTCAAAGCCACCTACATTGATGAACAACCTGTTCACAGAGCAGCCGACCGGGTGCACGGTATAGTTTTCAATGTAGAAGGGCCGGCTGCCTCCTCCTATCAGTTTTTTCTCACAGATTCCACCCGGAACTTCGTGCGCGGTTCCCTGTATTTCAACACCATAGCACGACCAGACTCCCTGGCGCCAGTAGTGGCCTTTATGCGGGAAGACCTCAACAGGATGGTTGAAACCCTGAAATGGAAATAAACGGTACAGTTTGCCAACCCTTTGGCGCTTCGCCGGTGTCTAAACGCTTGCCCAACCGTTTTTAAAAAATGACTGCACGCAAAATTCTTATCGCCGTTATCGGATTGGCCCTTGCAGGCCTGGCTGTTTGGTATTTTATGCCTGAAAAAAAGGCAGAACCACTTTCTGAAGCCGCTCAGCAATTACAAACGGATCCGCAATTGGCCGAGCTGACCGCCGCTTTGGAAAAAGACCCCAACAACGACACGCTCCTGTACCTGCGGGCCTCTACCTATTACAAACTGGATGCCTACGATGAAGCTATGGCAGATTTGGAAAAAGCCATGCGTATAGACTCCATGCAACCGGCCCATTATCACCTGCTGGCCGATGTTTTGTTGGATTACGCTCGTCCTAATGACTCCAAGAGAGCCATTGAAGTGCTCAAACTGGCATCTCAACGATTCCCGGATCGGATTCCTACCTTGCTGAAACTGAGTGAATTCCAATTGATTGTAAAAAAACATGGTGATGCCCTGGCTACCCTGGATAAAATCCTGCAACGCGACCCACAAAACGCTGAAGCATTTTACATGGCCGGCAGGGTAGCGTTGGACAAAGGCGATACTACCAATGCCATTGCATCCTTGCAAAAATCAGTCAAAATTGATGCTGAAAACGCAGATGCCTGGTTTTTCCTGGGCCGTATTTTTGGCAATCGGAACAATTCGCTCGCCGTTCAGTACTTTGATAATGCTCTGCGTGTAGATTCCACATACCTGGAAGCACAGGAGTTCAAAGCAGTTTATTACAAGAAAAAAGGAGATTACGACAAAGCCTTTTCCATATACCGCGATCTGCTGCTCCGCGACCCGGATTATGCCAATGCCTATTTTGATATGGGCATCATTTACCTCGAACTTGATTCTCTTTCCAAGGCTTACGACAATTTCAATATTGCCACCAAGGTGGACCCAATTTTTGTTAAAGCTTACTACTATCGTGGCGTAGCCTCTGAAAAAATGGGCAACAAAGAAGCCGCTTTGGCCGATTATAAACAGGCAAGCGGCATGGCCCCGGAATTCCAGGAGGCCCAGGAAGCCAAATCCCGGTTAGAACGCGGGTAGGAACGCGGATTTTTTTGGAACGCGGATGACGCGGATGACGCGGATTTTTTGGGAACGCGGATGACGCGGATTTTTTTGGAACGCGGATGACGCGGATGACGCGGATTTTTTGGAATTGCCTTCGGCAATTCGCTCTGTAAAACAGGTGAAATCTCAATTTTATCCAAAAATGCTGCCGAAGGCAGCACAAAAAATTCGCGTCATCCGCGTCATCCGCGTTCCAAAAAAATCCGCGTTCTAATTCGCGTTCAATAATTTGTTTTATATTTGCCTCCAAATAACACAAATTGGTGCAGTACGACGAATTTGGCTTTATACTGGATGAATGGGTAGAAGAACCCTCTCCTGCTGGTGAAGAGACGCCTCCCTCGGAGCCTCATGTGCCAATGCGTGTGCAATTCCCTGAAGCTGGCAGCAATTACCTGGGCGGCACTTCCGATGGCTGGGAATACCGAACGGCTTTTGCTGGTTCCAAACTTGCTTATGCCTATGAAATGATCAGGCAGTTTTTGGAGGAAGAAGGCTATGGAGATGTGCCCATACCCCAAACAGCCGCCGATTTGAAACTTTTCAAAAAATCCAGGTCGCCACAACTCCAACTCTTTGCTGAACGTGGGTATATCCACAACCCCGTTAAAATTCTTTTTCCCACGGATCCGGCGCAGCGAAATACCCTTATTCTCTGTGTATTCAATGAAAAGGAGCCCAATCATTTGCTGCGTTTTCACGGGTTGGCGTAAATTTTTGGGGAACTAAGTTGATTCGCCTCAAGTTGGTTTATGTAATTTCTGTGGCTGGTGCATCCTTACCTTGTGCAGGACTGCTGCCGCCGTTAACAGAAAACTTTTCCAATGATGAAACTTTCCCTATTTCTCTCCTCTATTTGGCTGTTTCTGGCCTCTCTTTTTACCACAACTGAACCCAATACTTTTTTAACCGGACTGGTGACAGACGGAACCGAACCGCTCATTGGTGCAACTATCAAGGTTATGAAAGGTACCAGTTTTGTGCGTGGAACAGTGACTGATTACAACGGCGAGTATCGTTTAAACCTCGATCCTGGCACATACGATTTGGAGGTTAGTTTTACTGGGTTTAAAGCAGTAAAAATTACAGGTGTAAAAGTGCTGGCTGGAGTTACCACGAAGCAGGATGTTACCCTGAGCAATGCTGAAGTATTAAACGAGGTAATAGTAAAAGATTACAAGGTGCCGCTGATTGAACAGGACCAAACTTCCAGTGGACAAACCCTAACCCCGGAGCAAATCAAAGAGCTGCCGACACGCAGTGTAAAAGAAATTATTTCTACCACCGTTGGCAGCGGAAGCAGTGATAAAAAAGCCAAATCCAATCCATCCGCTTCTGAAGCGCCAAAAGGTAAGGCAAAGACTGCTGCACCAGCGACAAAACCCGAAGTAGCTACCACTGTTGGCGCGGTTTCTACAGATGGGGGCGACGTGAACATGAAAGGTTCCCGTGGAGAAGTTCCGGTTTACTATATTGATGGCATTAGGGTGAGTGGCGGTATCCCTCCTGTAGAAGACATTTCCTATGATGCGCTTTCTATTCCGGTGGATGCCAAACTGGATATGGCGCTTACTACAGAAGAGCCTGCCATGGCTGCCGGGCTGATTCAACAACCTGCCCCGCGTGCCGGTTTGCTCACCGCTGGCGAATGGAACGATCTGCACAACTGGAACCACCACTGGCTGGATATTCTGGCAGATGGTGAAGCAGACTCCTATCAGTTGATGTATCAGTTTTATCCCAAGCAACGCTACGCCATATTGGTGACCAACGACAATGGATTTCCGGTGGCAGATGCACCTGTATTGCTAAAAGACAAAGCTGATCAGGTACTCTGGCAGGCCCGTACCGATAACACCGGAAAAGCTGAGCTCTGGGCTGGATTGTACACAGTGGATAAAACAGAAGGGCCACTTCGCGCGGAGGTTTTGGTAGATGGTCGTAACTACGAATTGAAAAACCTGAAACAAGCCAAAAATGGTTTCAATACCCTGAAAATCAATACTCCCTGTCAGGCGCCCAAGAACGTAGACATCTTTTGGGTGGTAGACGCTACCGGCAGTATGGGCGACGAAATTGAATACCTGAAAACAGAGCTGCTCGACGTGATTGGCCGGGCAAAGAGCCGGAATACTGAGCTCAATTACCGCATGGGAACCGTGTTTTACCGCGATAATGGCGACGAATACCTGACCCGCAGTAGCGAGCTTTCCCCAGACATTAACCAGACTGTTTCCTTTATTCAAAAACAGTATGCCGGTGGCGGCGGAGATTACCCTGAAGCAGTTCATTCAGCCTTGGATGAAGCTATTTTTAAGCAAAAATGGAGCGAAAACGCCATTGCCAGAATTTGTTTTCTGGTGTTGGATGCCAGTCCGCACCAGGGCGAGGAAATCAATAAAAGTCTGCAAAGAAGCATTCAGGAAGCAGCGCGTCTGGGCATCAGGATCGTACCCATTGCAGCCAGCGGAATTCAAAAAGATACCGAGTTTTTGATGAAATTTTTCGGCCTGGCTACCAATGGCAGTTATGTGTTTCTCACAGATCACTCCGGTATTGGGGGCAAACACATAGAGCCAACCACTGATGAATACAAAGTGGAACCTTTGAACAACCTAATCGTGCGGATTATTACTGAGTATACCACCGTAGAAACCTGCGAGGGAAAATCAGAAATCCGGTTCGAAAACGATCCACAACAGCAACCTGGCCCTGTGATGCAAGCCCTGTATTACCCCAATCCGGCGGTGGATCAGTTTACCCTTGAATTGCCTTTTGAAGTACAGTCGGTAACCATTTACGATGCCGAAGGAAAAGCAGTACACAAACTGGAAAATCTTTCCGGAGGTCAGCACCGTATAGCTTTACAAGGCTGGGCAGCCGGCTTTTACACCATTCGCATCCTGAACAACGGTATGATGCAAAGCGGGAAATTGATGGTAGTGAAGGGATAATAAGACCACTAAGATACGCAGGTCACGAAGAGACACTAAGGGGACGCCCTCTTAGTGTCTCTTCGTGACCTAAGTGTCTTAGTAGTTTAGTGGTCTCCCTCTTCTGGTAAAGTCAGCCAGAAATTATTCATGCCTTCACCCTGAATAAGCACCACTTCCTGGGCATTCAGTAGTTCGAGCAAGGCCAGGAAGGTTACAACGGCGTGCAGGCGGTTTTCTAATTGAAGGAAAAGCTCTTCAAAATTGCGTTTTTCGCCTTTTTTGAGTGATTTGGAAATATATTCCCGTTGATCCTGAATGGTGTAATTGTAATTATACACCGTATGGACGCGCTTCGATTTCTGTGCTTCATCAAAACGCGAAACCAGTCGCTCAAATACCCTCAGTAATTTATACAGGCTAATGGCTTCCAGTTCTGCTTCTGCCAAGGCTTGTTCTGCCAATTGCCTGATTTCAGCGGTGGCAAAGCCCCTTGGGTTCATGAAGGATCGCATTTCCTCCAGTCGACGCAGATCGTCGAGAACACTTTTATAGCGCTTGTATTCAAGCAATCGATCCACCAATTCTTTCCGCGGGTCGATCTCATTACCTTCTTCGTCTACCTGCTTGCGCGGCAAAAGCATTTTGGCTTTGATCCGCATCAGGGTAGCGGCTACAACAATAAACTCCGAGGCGAGATCTACACTCAATTCCTCCATTTGGTGGAGGTATGCCAGAAAATCGTCAGTTATTTTGGCGATGGGTATGTTGTAAATATCCAACTCATCCCGTTCAATGAAGAACAGGAGAAGGTCAAAAGGCCCTTCAAAAGCGGGCAGTTTTATGGTAAATGTATTGCTCAATAGATTTAATTCCAATTATTTGCTCGCTCAAACCACGGCGGCTATTTAAACCACGGCGGCTAAACCCGCCGGCTATTCGCCCCCTTAATCCCCCCAACCTGGTTCATCGTCTATTTCTTTAGGTTGGCGCCTGACGATACCGAATTCCATTTCTTTCTGGCAGGTGCCACATACTCCGTACAGATTGAGTGAATGGTGTGAAATTTTGAAATTTAGCAGTTCGCCAACCATATCTTTGATCTGCTGCACACGGGGATCGCAGAATTCCACCACCTTGCCACAGTGGGCACAGATAACGTGGTCGTGCTGTTTATACCCGTAAGACTTTTCGTATTGCGCCAGGTTTTTACCAAACTGGTGTTTTTTGACCAGATCGCAGTTTACCAGCAATTCGAGGGTATTGTATACCGTAGCCCGACTAACCCGGTAGCTCCGGTTTTTCATGTGGATGTACAGCGCTTCTGCGTCAAAATGGTCATTGCGCTTGTAAATTTCTTCCAAGATGGCGAAACGTTCCGGTGTTTTACGGAAGCCGCCTTTTTCCAGTTGAGCAGAAAAAATTTTAAGTACCTGTTGGATAATCTCCTGCTCGTTGCGTGGCGTGGACATGATAAATGTGATTTGGAGTACAAAGATAGGTAGAATGTAGGGAATGTGGTTAATGGGTGGAATGTGGAAGGATTAAACCTTGTGGCCTTTTAATCGTCGAAACAATACTTTGTTCACACAGGTCGGATCTTCTGCAGGATTTGTGCCTGAAAGTTAATTATACCATGAAGTCAACCTATACCCTTTGGGTGCTGCTGTTTTGTATGGCAGTGCCTGGCGCTGCTGTTCAGGCGCAAGTTTTCCAACTAACGGTTAATAATGGATATACAGAAACCACGCAGGCTGCTCCGGGCGATACCATCCACATTTGGGCGCAGGAATGGGGCGCTAACCGCATTTTTAGTCATTGGACTGGCGACACCAGTTTTCTGGAAATGCCGCAGGAGTGGCATACCCGGATCATTATGCCGGCCCAGCATGTAACCCTCAGCGCCGAACTTCCGGTGCTGCCAACGGGGTCGAACAACCCGTTTACAGAGGAGCAGATCATGGGCCGCGACCGGATGAAACGGGTATTCAGTTATTTTCCGGCCAATGCCGCTCCCAAGGGAGTTTGCTGGCTTTGGCATGGCACCAATGGCTCTGCTTCCACCTGGGCAGGATCAGAATACGAGCAATTTCAATTTGCCCGGTATCTAGTACTGAAAGGCTGGGGGGTGATCATTACAGAAAGTGACGAATCTACCGTGGGAATGGACCTGAATGGAGATGCCGCCATTCGGTATGACTATTTTCCGGATTCTGTTCAAAGTGTTGATATTGCCAATGTTCGCGCTATTCGGGATACTTTTATTCAGCGGGGAAAAATGAGCTGGAGTACTCCGCAGGCGGCACTTGGATTTTCTGCCGGAGGCGCATTCTCTACCTTGCTGGCAGGTGTTTTAAACTGGCAGGCGGCAGTGACCCATTGCAATCCCGGAGTGACCCTTGCTGTCCAGAATGCGACGGTTCCAATGCTTTTTTCCATGAATCAGCGCGACAGTCACCCGGATGTGGGTGTGGCAGGCGCCATGCAGGCTTATGAAAACTGGGAATACCTGACCAATAAGGGAATTTGCACCGACTTTGACCTTTTCCGGCCTTCTCCTATCTATCCTGAACGGTTCAAACGCCTTCCGGGAATTACCTCCAACACTTCTTACGCCATCAACAACGAACTGGTCGGTAATGGCTGCCTTGGCAATGGCGGATATTTAATCAAGTCGCCTGCTCAAATAGAAACGGAAGTGTTTAATAACCCCTCCAATTGGCCGGTCATTGTAGGGCTGACCAATCCGCAACGCCAGTTTGTCAAGGACCAGTTGGACGTGATGTGGTCCGCGCACCATTTCCATTCCGATTTTATGGCGGCGGATTTTGCTTTTATTTCCAACCCCTGCGGCACCCTTGTGCCTACCCTTGAGCCGAAAACACGTCAGGAATTGACTGTTTTTCCCAATCCTGCCTCCAGTAATTTACAAATCAGATACCACACAGAACGCCCGGAGTCCATACTGTTCCGAGTCTCACGTGTAGATGGCTCCTCTGAATCATTCTCTTTCGAAGCTAATGCCGGAGAAAACCAATGGGAGCTTAATACACAACAATATCCTGATGGGTGGTATTTCCTGAGTTTTCAAGGTGTTGAAGGCCTCCGTACACAAAAGGTGCTCATACAACACTAAAAACCATTATACTTGCATTTTATACGGCTTACGGTAGACGGCCTATGGTAGACGGCTTACGGTGGACGGTTATGAGCTCTGGGTAATGGATCATTGTTTGACTAAACTGAGCTCATAACCGTCCACCGTCCACCGCAAGCCGTCCACCGTTAGCCGTCCACCGTCCACCATCAAAAAAATGCAAGTATCCCTAAAACAACTGGAAGCCTGTGTTGACAGGTATGAACAATGGAAATCAAAGGACGCTGAGGCTTCCTTGTATGAATCCACCGGCAAACGCGCTGCCGTTGATGGCGTTTCCGACGACCAAAATCTGGAACAACGCAAGCATATGTTGCGCGATTTCGGCCTGGAACCCGTGGATTTTGCTTTTGAACGCGCCATTGGTCAGAACGACTCCGTCTACAGCAATTTTATTGAAACCATCCAATCGGCCAAACGAAAGGTTGGGCGGATTGTAATCAAACGCAGCAATACCATTCAGGGTTATGCTACCGGGTTCATGGTCTCGGAGCGACTTCTGCTGACCAATTGGCATGTTTTTAAACAAAAGGAAGATGCATTAGACAGCGAAGTGCAGTTTGGCTATGAGTATGATGGTTCCGGCCGTCCTAAAACGCCTCATATTTTCAAGCTGGCGCCAAAGGATTTCTTTTTTTCCTTTGAAAAACTGGATTACTGTGTGGTTGCCGTTCATCCATTGGACGATCAGGGTCGGCTACCCATTACCGAGATAGGATATCATTACCTCAATCCAACCCTTGGCAAACTGGCCGGAGAAGGACAGGAGTTTGTCAATATTATCCATCATCCTGATGGCGATTACATGCAATTGTCCATCCGGGAGAATAAATTTGTCAAAATCCAGGAAAACACCCTTTGGTACGAAGCTGATACCTCCCAGGGTAGCAGCGGCAGCCCGGTGTTTAACGATCAGTTTCAGGTAGTGGCGCTGCACCATATGGGCGTTCCGAAAAAGTCGGAAGATGGGACGCATTATGTGGATAAAGATAACAAGCCCATTTTGCCGGAAAATGGCAAAATAGATACCCGTAGAATTGTCTGGATAGCCAATGAGGGTATTCGTATCAGCAAACTTACTGCGCATTTATTTGCACAGTTTCCGGATCATGCTCTGGTGAAAGGTATGCAAAAACCATTTGTACCTGCCACTACCGGGAATCTGGATGCTCCAATGGAAAACGTGCAAACGGCTTCTCCATCTAACACAGATGCTATCCTGATTTCTATCCCCAATGCCACACTGATGGCTAATGGCGTGGTGCAGGTGACGGTGCAAAATCAGGCAACCACCGTACAAAGCGGCGGCGCTTCAGTTGGCATTAGCGGCTCTGTAGTTGATCCCCAACTCATGGAAGAACTGGAAAAAGCATCTGCAGAGCAGCAGGTGGATTATTCCAGATGCCAGGGATATGACCCGGCTTATATGGGGGTGAAACTGCCATTTCCCCAGCCGAATAAAGCGCTTCGGCCCTTTGCAGCCAAAAGAAAGGACGCGCCGGAAGAAATAGAGCTGAAGTACTATTACTACAGCGTTATTCAACATGCTATCCGGAAAATGCCTATGGTGAGCGCCATCAATGTAGATGGAGATCCGGCTAAGAGACAAGACGATTCCGAGCGCGAAGACAAATGGTTGCGGGACGTGCGTATTGACCTGGAAGCCCAACTCACAGATAAATTTTATGCCAACAGCGGCTTCGATAAAGGGCATATGAGCCGGAGAGAAGACGCCAATTATGCCGATAATCCGAACGATGCCAAACTGTTTGCCGACATGACCTGTATGCACACCAACGCTTGTCCGCAGGTAGGCAAACTTAACCGGAGTTCCAGCAAAGGGCTCTGGGGCAGGCTTGAAAAAGTCATTCTGGAGAAAGGCGTGTCGGTTGAAAGTGGCAAACAATCGCGTATTTCCGTGTACAACGGTCCTATTTTTGCAGAAAGCGATCCGGTATTCCGCGGGGTTCAGATTCCGATGGAATTCTGGAAAATGGTGGTGTGGCGCGATGATAAAAACAAACTAAAAGCTACAGCTTTCAAGTTGACCCAGGTGCCGCTGGTGGCCGATATTAATTTTGAAGCCATTGATGTGGACCAGAATATGGAATTCCGGGAGTTTCAGATCAGCATTGAGCAATTAGCGAGCCTGACAGGGCTTGATTTCTCTGCCTACAAGAAATACGACACCTTTGGCAAGAAAATCAAGGCCAAAAAAGAAGTGAAACTGGAGACGGAGGAGGCCTTGCTGGAAATGCTGGCGGTGTAAATGTGGCGCCTTTTATCATAAGGTTAGCATTACCTTTGCTAAATCAATTTATGAGAATCAAAAATTTAAGGCTTAAGAATTTTAGACGCTTCACTGATTTGGGTATCGATGAGATACCGGAAAAGGCAAAGTTGGTTCTGCTCATTGGATCAAATGGGGCGGGAAAATCTTGTATTTTTGATGCCTTTGAGGGCTTAAATAAAGCCCAAAAGGGTGAACAGCTGCCGGTTGATTATTATAAAAAACGATCTGATTCCGATTTCCTGATTTCAGTTGGTTTTGAACACGAACAATTCTGGGACATCAGCATTAGCAATGCAAGACCACATGCTGATGGTCTTCATAAGATAAATTTTTACGGCAGAACCAGCTTTCGTCAAGTTCCGAGACTAACTAAAACCAGTCTTGGCGGTAATATTATTAATTTAGCAAAGGATGCTGATCGGCCAAAATATTTTATAGACCGTGACGAGCGATTCGAAAATGATATAGAACATATTACCAGTATTATTCTTCGTGATTTTTTCAGAATGCCAGATGCGCAATCTAAAATTCGCGAAAGTTATATTGATCCAATCAATAGAGCTCTGACTAACATTTTTGGCGAAAAAAATGGCACCAAGCTTGAATTGATAGAAATTATTCCGCCATTAGAGGGTAATATTGCTCAGGTTACCTTTCGAAAGGGAGACTCAGAATTTCATTACAACCATCTTAGCGCTGGCGAGAAAGAAGTGATAAATATTTTGATCAACCTTTCAAGTAGAAGAGCTTCCATAGAGAATGCTGTTTGCTATTTTGATGAAATTGATTTACACTTAAACACCAAGCTTCAGTACAATTTATTAAAAGAAATTGTCACTAATTGGATACCAGAATCCAGTCAATTCTGGACAGCTTCCCATTCTCTTGGATTCATTGATTTTGCCCGAAATAGTCCGGATGCTGTCATCATCGATTTTGATGACCTGGACTTTGATTTGCCCAGGAATCTTGTACCAGTTCCATCAGAGAATTTAGAAGTTTATGAGATTGCCGTAGGAAAGGAATTTTTGCCTTCTCTACTGTCCGGGAAAAAGCTATGCTTTGTCGAGAATAATGATAGGGACTATTATGCCTCTCTTGGTCTGAAGGATGTGCTTTTTGCTAAGGCAACGAATCGTAATAATGTATTCCATAAAGTACTGAATGATCCTAATGCAATTGGCATCGTAGATCGCGATTTTCTGTCTGATGATGATATTCAATTAATCAGGGCTCAATACAAGAATCTTTATATTCTACCTTACTATAGTATTGAAAATTTGTTGTATCACCCAGAAAACCTGGTGGAGTATTTTGCTACTACAGATCAGTCTTTTGATTCTAATTCATACATTAGTCAACTAAAATCAAGTAAGGAAAAAGTTGTTCCAACCCTTATACCTTCATTAGCTCTTAAACGTACTGAGTATCCTTATTTTGGAGAGCAAGTATTCTCTGACAAGCCTACTCAAAACAGGTTTAAAAATAAGAAGGAAAATTCAGAACAAGCAACAATTCTGGCTGCCGCAATGCAAAGTGATGATTTTGAGACCTGGTATAAGGTTTTTCCTATGAAAGCTTACGCCACTGATTTACCACAGCGTCAGAATATTCCCAAATCTGAGCTGGTAAAAACAATCTGGTTTAAACAAAAAATCAGCAATCTGCTTGCAGTCTAAGCAATCCTCCATGCATGCATATCCATTCCAAACTGCCCAACGTGGGCACCACCATTTTTACCGTTATGTCGGGCCTGGCCAATCAGGTAGGCGCCATCAATTTGTCGCAGGGTTTTCCCAATTTCAACCCCTCTGAACGGTTGCAGCGTTTGGTTACTGAACATATGGCCAAGGGCGCCAACCAATACTCGCCCATGCCGGGTATTCTATCCCTGAGGGAGCGCATTGCGGAAAAAATCAGGCTGATGTACGGGGCTTCTGTAGATCCTGAAACGGAAATAACCATCACTGCCGGCGGCACCCAGGCCATTTTCTGCGCCATCGCAGCCTTTGTGCGCCCGGGAGATGAAGTAATATTACTTGAGCCCTGCTATGATTCCTACCGACCTTCCGTAGAAACGGTTGGCGGGGTAGTAGTGCCGATCAGTCTTTCAGCGCCAGATTACCGGGTGGATTGGGAAGAAGTGAAAAAGTGTATCACCCCGCGCACCCGCATGTTGTGCATCAATACTCCGCAAAATCCTACTGGTACGATTCTGCGTGAGTCGGACATGCTACAAATTCAGGAGCTTTTGCGCGGCACTGATGTGATACTGATGAGCGATGAAGTGTATGAGCATCTGATTTACGATGGCGAGCAACATGCTTCAGCTTTGCGCTATCCGGATTTGTATGCGCGCACACTTGCCATTTATTCTTTTGGTAAAACCTACCACAATACAGGCTGGAAAACAGGCTATTGCGTGGCGCCACCAGAGCTTACCCGCGAATTTCGGAAAGTACACCAGTTCAATGTGTTTTCCGCCAATCACCCTATGCAGGCGGCTTTTGCCGATTTCATGGCAGACCCGGCTGAATACCTCGGCTTGCCGGAGTTTTACCAGCAAAAAAGAGATTTCTTTCTGCAAGCCATGTCGGCCACCCGGTTTAAGCCGCTAACCTGCGCGGGTACCTATTTTCAGCTTTTCGATTATGCGCACATCAGCGACGAGCCCGATCTGGCATTTTGCAAACGTCTGACCACAGAATTTGGCGTGGCAGCCATTCCGGTTTCTTCGTTTTATTCTGATCTGAAAGACGAGAAGGTTATCCGACTTTGTTTTGCCAAAACGGAAGACCTGCTGGCACAAGCCGGAGAAAGGCTGGCCAAGGTTTAAGGTGTGCGATTTGCGAACTTTGCGTCTTTGCGGTGAACTACACAGAATAATGATACTATCCAAAATAAACACCGCCATTGCGGAGTATAAGCAGTGGCTGACGGCTACGAAACACCATCCTTTTGTGTACAAATGGGAGTCGGTGCAGCATTTTCAGCAGCATTGGGAACTGGATGTGACAGAGCCTGCCGTTATGTTCGACGGGGCTTTTTTTAATTCAGAATCACGGCGTTTGTGGCAAACTGAACAGTGGCAACCCAAACGCATCATGACCATGTTCTGGCGATTTGATCCGCTTACAGTGCGGATGATGTTCGATGATCTGTACAACGAAACCAGGGAAGTAGACGGGCGGGTTTCCAGGTTTCTGTTTGGCTGCGACAGTGTACTGCGTGATTACAAGAAAGCGCATCCTACCAGTATTGAAAACAATCATTATCATGATGATTTTCAGATGATTGCATTATATCTGGCATTTCGTTATCCGGAGTCGTATGCGCCTTATAGCTTTCCTACATTTCAAAAAGCCATGATTAGGTTTGGGGCTCAGGACATTCCGCAGGCCAACGATTTGCCCCGTTATTTCAAGGTGCTGCGCACGTTAATGACATTTTTGGAAAAGGACGGCGGCGTGGTTCCCGCCATGCAAAAACACCTGCATCCGAGAAGACATTTTCAGGGTAAAACCCTGTTGTTGGCCGAAGACTTTTGTCGTTTTACTGCAGAGAGCTAAAATACCAGACAAATATAAAAACACACGAGGAGCGGGCATTCCGCCAACCCCTCGTGTGTTGTACAGGCCGCTAAGCTGACCTACCTTTGTGGCAATTACTGAGTTGTCTACCTTTTATGCAGTTCGACAGCCTGAAACAGGTTGCCGTCCTTGTCTTCAAAGGAAAGTACATAGTTTCCGATAGGCAGATGACCAATGGCATAAGTATTGTCGGAAGAAGCCTCAAAACGCGCTACCATCCGGCCGTCAATGGTGAAGAGTCGCATAGAGCCAACCTCTTCAGCATTTTCCAGGGTGAAATAATCAGTCACAGGGTTAGGGAACAGTTTAACCACCGGCGCTGGCAAGTCGTTGGTGCCAGTGAGTGTGCTGTAAGTATATACGGCAGTAAGGGTGTCTGCGGGGTTGTTCAGGTTGGTGAGTTTGAGGTGCACAATACCTGAACCCGCTTCACCTGGCGCCGGATCAAAACCTGAATTATAGAAGTGTACGGTTAACTGTCCGGCAGAATCTGGTTGCAGGGTAAAATTTTTGCTTGACACTCCGGGGAACCAGCAGGTAACAGGGTCGCAAACAGCGGTGGTGACATTTGGCGTCAGGTATACCTCATTGCGTTCCCATTTAATGGAAACAGGTGCGGCTGATACGTTTTCAATTTCACCGTGTGCCGGTGAATCGTAAGTGTCGGAAGTAGTAATGGTATCAGAAGGGTTCGGATACACGTGGTAGGCGGATTGAAACTGGGCATTGGCCATTGATATGAGGCCAGTTGCCAAAAGGAGGGTAGCAGTTAGTTTTTTCATGACGGAAATGTCTCGCATTAGCAGGTTCGTGAAATAATTAAACAAAGGTACACCCCAGAGCTGTTTACCCCTACCTATTTTTGTTCGGCAGAACGGTTTTGTATTAAATCGGACAATTTTAGCAAAAAAATGCGTAAAAAATTAGGGCTTCTGGCAGGGATTTTTTTGGTGGTAATGCGGCTTTCCGCCCAATTGCCATCAGGCGCCACTGCGCCTGACTTTGTTGCGCAGGATATTTATGGTCAAACGCATCACTTGTACGACATCCTGGAATCAGGTAAAATTGTGCTGATTGAGATCTCTGCTACATGGTGCGCTCCCTGTTGGGTGTATCATACCAGCCAGGCATTGCAGGATTTGTATGCAGAGCATGGCCCTCAAGGCGACGATAAACTACGGGTTTTTTGGGTGGAGGGTGACCCCAGCACCAATATCAATTGCATTTTTGGCGATGCGGGATGTAATGGCGGCACTGCCGGCAATTACACCCAGGGAGTTGACTATCCAATTCTGGACAATGCCGCCATTGCCAATGCCTATCAGATAAGCTATTACCCCTCGCTGTTTGTTATCTGCCCCAACAAACGCGTTTATGAGGTGGAACCATTGGGGCCGGAAGACCTGTGGGAAAAAGCCAATCAGTGCCCGGTTGCCTACGGCAATACGAATGCCGGCATTTTTGAATACTATCCGGGTACCCAGCTGGACGAAATTTGTGGCTTTCAGGAGCTTGCTCCCAGTTTTCTGCTAACCAACCTTGGATCTTCGCCGCTCACCCAGGCTACTGTTGAACTTAGCTGGAACAACAATATGGTTCAAACCTTATCCTGGACCGGAAATCTGTACACTTACGGAGAAGCAAATATTCAGTTTGCTCCCATTACCGTGTCGAATTCAGGTACTTTGTCGGTCAATGTATCCGGGATTAACAATGGGGCTGGGGATGAGGATTTGGCCAATAATATACGAATTGACAATTTTTCGCAGGCCAAGAGTTTTAATACAACGCAGGTGGTTTTGAAACTGCGCACCGATAATTTCGGGGAAGAAACCTATTGGGAGGTGCGGGATGACTGGGGAAGTGTGCTGGAATTCGGTGGAAATCAGGAAGTTGGCCCATATGGCGGCGGCGCTTTTCCGCTGGGTGTGCTTCCTGGCCCGGGCGCCTATCCGAGTATGACGATCATCCGCGATACTCTGGATTTGCCGGCCAATGGATGTTATTCCCTGCACATTTCTGATGCATACGGAGATGGTATGTGTTGCAATTTTGGCTCCGGGTATTACCGGTTGTACAACCTGAATGATCCCACTACCCCTATCATTTCCGGAGGAGAGTTTGACGATTATGCCAGACGTGCATTTGGCGCCGGTGTGCTCACAGACACGGATTCGCCCGCAGAACTGCAGCAATTGTCTCTTTTCCCTAATCCGGCTTCCACAGACCTGTACATAGAGTTGGACACACCTGATGCAAAGCCTGTGAGCTTTCGCATTTACAATGCCTACGGGCAGTTGCTTTGGATGCTGGAGGAGTCATCCGCTGCAAGCGGTTTGTGGCAGGCGCCTACGGGAGACTGGCCAGCGGGTGTTTATTTTCTACACGCCAATTTCGGGAATCAGCGCACTACCCGGGCATTTATGATAGAAAAATAGGAACTAATGCTTCGTTGCTGCCAAAATTTCCATTTGGCGGGCAAGGTATTTTCCTAAAATGTCGAACTCGATGTTTACCGTGTCGCCAGCTTTTAGTGTCTTGAAATTGGTATGTTCCCAGGTATAAGGGATAATAGCAACGGAGAAGTGATCCATTCCGGGCGATACAACGGTCAGACTCACGCCATTGAGGCAAACAGATCCTTTGTCTACCAATAATCCCGCTTTTTCCTGCCTGAATTGAAAGGTGTATTTCCAGGACCCCCCGGTTTCTTCCACAGACACACAGGTAGCCAGTTCGTCTACGTGTCCCTGCACAATATGGCCGTCCAGTCGGCCGCCAACAGGCAGGCAACGCTCCAGATTAACCAGGTGTCCGGGCGCCCATTGGCCCAGGTTTGTGCGCCTGAGGGTCTCGTCTACAGCAGTAACCCGATGTTGGTTGCCCTCAACGGCCACTACAGTCAGGCAAACGCCGTTGTGGCATACACTCTGGTCAACTTTAAGTTGTGCAGAAATGTTGCTTTCCACCGTGAAATGTACGTTGGATTGATCCCGCTCCACGGACACAACAGTTCCGGTTGATTCAATAATTCCGGTAAACATAGACGCTGTGTTTTAGCCGTTCAACATCACGGGCATAACCAGCATGAGGATATCGTGTTCGTTGTTGTTCTCTTCCACCGGGGTCAGGATGCCGGCGCGGCTTGGCGAACTAAACTCCATGCGTACCTCATCTGATCCGAGTACACCCAGCATTTCTGCCAGGAAGCGGGCGTTGAAGGCGATCTTCATCGGCGCGCCTTCGTAGTTGCAAGGGATCTGTTCGGTAGCTTCGTTAGAGAAGTCCAGGTCTTGAGCGCTCACCGTCAGGCTTTTGTCGGAGAGTTCAAAAACCACCTGATTGGTAGTTTTATTTGCGTAAATAGCAATACGTTTCAGCGAATTTTGGAAATCGCTGCGGTTTGCTGTCATGTTATTCGGGTTATCTACAGGGATAACTGCGTTGTAATCCGGATAACGTGCATCAATGAGGCGGCACACCAGTTTCATTCCGCCAAAAGCGAAGAATGCATTGGCTTTATTGAAGGAAATGGTTACGCCATCGCCGCCCGGAAGTGCGTTTTTCAACAGATTAAGCGCCTTTTTGGGCACAATGAAGGAAGTGGTAACTTCACCAGCCAGGTGGTGGGTGCTGTATTTAACCAGTTTGTGTGCATCAGTGGCCACGCAGGTCATTTTATCGTTTTCCACCTGGAAATACACGCCAGTCATAGCCGGGCGCAATTCATCTGAAGAAGTGGCAAAAACGGTGTTGTTGATGGCATCAAGCAGGTATTTGCTGTTGATTTTTACCGTGTCTACGCCATCCGGTTCAGGGATGTTGGGGAAGTCTTCGCCGTTTTCGCCGGCCAGCTTATACTTGCCGTAGGAAGATGTGATTTCAATATTCCAGTTGTCGGGATTGACCGTAAAAGTGATGGGCTGCTGTGGCAGGGCTTTCAGCGTATCCAGCAATATTTTGGCAGGCACGGCCACAGAAAAATTGTCATCTGCCAGCACATCAATAGTGGTTGCGATGCTTGTTTCGAGGTCGGTAGCTGCAATGGTGAGTTTTTTATCTTCAATTTTGAATAGAAAATCTTCCAGAATAGGCAAAACCGGGTTGGATCCGATAGCGCCATTGGCGATTTGCACTTGTTTGAGGAGTTCAGAAGAGGATACGCTAAATTTCATCGTTAGGTATATTGTGAGTCAGGGGCTTGGGGGACGGCGCAAAAATAAGGCCTTGAAGCCTGCTATTCTCGTAAAGAAACTAACAAATTGTGGAAAAAAACCGAAAAAACTACCTTTGCCCCGCCAAATGAAAAATTTCATCCAAACATTCCATGGTAAATCGTAAAACTGCTCCCGAAATTCATGAAGTTCGTCACCTGACCATGCCGCGCCCGGAGTTGGTGCATCTGGACAATGGTATACCGGTGTATGTACTGGATTTCCCGGGACAGGAAATAGTAAAGCTGGAAGCCGTGTTTCGTGCAGGTAGGCCTGAAGAAGCAAAACGGCTGGCTGCCCGGGCTACGGCGCGACTTATACGGGAGGGAACCGTCAGGCAGACGGCCGCTGAAATTGCGGAACATCTCGATTATTTTGGAGCTTCCATTAATGTTCCTACCAATCTGGATACTAGTAGCTTCGTGTTGTTTTCAGTTAAAAAGTATGCGCATGAAGTTATTCCAACATTTGCGGAGATGTTGCTCCAGCCTGCTTTTCCGCAGGAAGAGCTCGAAAATTTCCGGCGAACCAGCATTCAGGAGTTGACGGTAGAGTTGGAAAAGGGTGAAACAGTGGCCTACCGGAAAGTCACCGAACTGATTTTTGGAGAGCAGCACCCGTACGGGTACAATTCCATGCCGGAAGATTACCAGTCCATTGAACGGGCTGATATATTGGAATACTACCGGAAATGGTACATTCCTGCAAACTGCCTTTTGTTTGCCAGCGGCAGTATAGATGCCGGGGTTTTATCCATGATTAACCGGGAGTTTGGGCAGCATAGCGGACCTGCAATGCCGGGCCGCAACCCATTGCCCGGGGCCGCAGAGCATCCAAACGGCAGGAAAATTAAGATTCCATTGCCGGGCTCCCTGCAAACAGCCATTAAAATCGGGCGCAGATTGTTTGACCGAAATCATCCCGATTTTAACGGCATGGTAGTGCTCAATACACTACTGGGCGGGTATTTCGGCTCAAGGCTGATGACAAATATTCGGGAAAAAAAGGGTTACACGTACAACATTTATGCTACGGTAGACGCTTATTTGAACGATGGTTGCCACTACATAGCCACAGAGGTGAGTCCTGAAAAATCCGGAGCAGCCATTCGGGCTATTTTTTCTGAGCTTCGGAAATTGCGGGAAAAGCCTGTGCCGGAAGAAGAATTGAGTATGGTTAGAAATTACATTCTGGGAATGTTGCTCAATGGTTTGGATGGCCCGATCAATAGCTCGGATATGGTCCGAAATATGATTGTGGAACATCAATCGCCTGAGAAATTTGAGGCCCTCGTACACACCGTCCGAACCATTTCAGTTGAACAAATTCAGGCACTTGCCCAACGGTATTTACAGGACAAGGATTTTTGGGTCGTTACCGTTGGTTAAAATTACTTTAACACCTATTTTTTTTCAAATTCTCCCCCACATTTAACCTAGAAAAGCACAAAATTCTGCGTAGTTTTGCGCACTTTTTTTCCCAATCCGATTCGACTCACACAATTAAACAGCCCATACTTTGTTCAACTTTTTCAATTTCTTCAAGCAAGAACTCGCCGTTGACCTCGGTACTGCAAATACGCTCATCATGGTAGACGATCAGGTGGTGGTAGATGAGCCCTCTATTGTCGCTATTGACCGCAATACCAAACAAACGATTGCGGTAGGTCATCGTGCCATGCAGATGCACGAAAAAACCCACGAAAACATCAAAACGGTTCGCCCACTCAAAGATGGTGTAATTGCCGACTTCCAGGCTGCTGAAGCCATGATTCAGGGCATGATCAAAATGGTTGGTCGCCGCCGCAATATGCTCAGTCACCTCAAAATGGTGATTTGTATCCCTAGTGGTATCACTGAAGTAGAAAAACGCGCAGTATTTGATTCCGCCGACCACGTTGACAGTAAAGAAACTTACCTGATCCACGAGCCAATGGCTGCTGCACTCGGGATCGGTTTGAATATCGAAGAGCCAATTGGCAATATGATTATCGATATCGGTGGCGGAACCACGGAAATTGCCGTTATCGCGCTGTCTGGTATTGTTTGCGACCAAAGTATTCGTATCGCAGGTGATGAACTCACCAACGATATTATGAACTACATGAAGCGCGAACACAATATCCTCATTGGCGAGCGCACTGCAGAACAAGTGAAAATCCACGTGGGTTCTGCGCTGCACGAACTGGAAAACCCACCTGCTGATTATGCGGTTAATGGTCGCGACCTGATGACCGGTATTCCAAAGCAAATCAAGATTGGTTATCAGGAAGTGGCTTATGCACTGGACAAGAGCATCAGCAAGATTGAAGATGCGGTGTTGCGTGCACTTGAACTTACGCCTCCTGAATTGGCTTCTGATATTTACAAAACGGGTCTGTACCTCACCGGTGGCGGCGCTTTGTTGCGCGGACTCGACAAGCGTCTGGAGCAGAAGACCAAGCTGAATGTACAGGTTGCTGATGATCCGCTTCGCGCGGTGGTGCGCGGTACAGGCATGGCGCTGCGCCATTCCCACCAGTATTCTTTCTTAATTGACCGTAAAAGCGTATAAAGAACCATAAACGATGGACGATGAACGTAAGGTTCTTCGTCCATCGTTTTAGTTCATCGTTCCTCCAATGGGCAAACTCCTTGAACTTCTGCTTCGTAACGGTGGCTTTGTCACGTTCCTGGTAGTGGAAGTGATTTGTTTTGCCATGATGGTCAATTTTAACACCCGTCAGGGTGAAATCTGGGCTAATACCACTGGCATCTTTGGTGGTCGCGCACTGGAAAAACGCCAGATGGCCTCAGATTACTTCAATCTCTATGAGCGTGCCGACAGCCTGGCACATTTGGTAGACAGTCTGCAACTTCGATTGTCTAATGCCCGTCAGGTGCAGGTGCCCATTCGGGACACCTTTTTTCTGGTGAGTTATGATTCGCTTTCCAGAACTGATTCCATTCTGCGCAAAACGGTTCGTCCTCAGTTCCAATCAGTTACTGCCAAAGTAATCAAGAATTCTGTGTCGGGCGCCAACAACTGGTTGATTATCAACCGGGGTAGCAGCGATGGTGTTAAGACAGATATGGCGGTATTGAGCCCGGTGGGTATTGTGGGTATTGTGCGGCATGTGAGTCCGCATTTCTCCCTGGTCATGTCGGTGCTTCATCAGCAGGCCAAGATTTCGGCTGCGTTGCCGCAACAAAAAAACGCCTTTGGCTCCCTGACCTGGGATGGCGGCGATCCAACGGTAATGACCCTTCGGTATATCCCGCAGCATTTTGTTGTTAAAGAAAATGAGCCGGTAGTAACCAGCGGTTATTCTTTGATGTTTCCGGCAGGACATCCGGTAGGTAAGGTTTACGGCTCGCCCAAAACGGATGCAGAAAATCCGTACTTCCTTGAAATCAAGGTGAAGTTGCACCAGGATATGACAACCGTTCGGGATGTTTCTGTGGTACAGAATTTATTCAAGGCAGAAACAGATAGTTTGCAGTTAAAAATTAAAGCAAATGAACAGTAGTTCCATTACGCCCCACGTACTGCGGTTCATTGGTCTGGTGGCCGTACAATCATTGCTGCTCAATCAAATGACCGGCAGCATTGGCGCGTATTTTAACGTGCTGTTGTATCCGCTGTTTATCCTGTTTCTGCCGTTACAAATGGCAGCGCCTTATCTGATTTTGCTGGGATTTGCTGTTGGAGTGGCGGTAGACGCCTTTGTGCCATCCTGGGGGATTCACGCCGGCGCAGGTACGTTTAGTGCGTTTGCCAGAGGTTTGGCGCTGATGCCGTTTGCACCCAAAGGTGGTTTTTCGACTAAAGATTCCATTTTTGCTCCGGCAACCATGGGCTGGCAGACATTCTTGCAGGGAACAGCCCTGTTCATGGCCATGCATTTGCTTTGGTATTTTTCGTTTAGTTACTTTTCACACCTTTTTGCCTTGGAAATTGTGAAAAAAACCGCTGCAGCATGGGGTTTAACCATGATATTTGTAGCGTTATATGTCGCTATGTTCAATCCCAAAAAATGAGCATAGTTTCCTAAACCGATCCCCAGTCATGAAAAACGGTCTCCATCGCCAACGAAATATTCAAGTCGTTTTTCTGGTATGCGCCATTGCCCTGATGCTGCAAGCCGCCAACTTGCAGATATTTGACGGGTCGTACGCCAAACTGGCTGATGCCACAGCCATTGAAGAGCTCACAGTATATCCGCCCCGCGGAATTATATATGATCGCAACGGGGAGCGGATTGTGAACAATGAGGCCACTTTTGACCTGATGGTTACCTACAGCCAGATGGATATGAAGAAGATGGATGTGGCTAAGTTTTGTGGAATTTTGGGTATAACGGAAGATGAATTCAAGCGCAACCTCAACAAAGACTGGCGCAGTGGCAAATTCTCTAAATCTGTTCCTTTTGTTTTCCTGAAAAAAATCTCGCCTGAGAAAAACGCCCGTTTTTTGGAAAGCCAATACGAGTTTCCTGGTTTTTTCGTTCAGGCGCGCAGTATCCGGGGGTATCCGTTTAATGCCGGCGCGCACGTTTTGGGGTATATTAATGAGGTAACACCCAGAGATATAGAGCGGAGCAACGGCAAATATGAAACCGGCGACTATATCGGAGCGGCCGGGCTGGAATCGGGTTATGAAGATTATTTGCGCGGAAAAAAGGGGGTAACCAATTTGCTGCGCGACAACCTGGGACGTATTGTGGGTAGTTACAAGCAAGGTGAACGAGATTCTGCTGCTATTGCCGGAAAGGATTTGGTATCCAGCATTGATATCAACCTGCAAGCTTATGGTGAGAAGTTGATGCAGAATAAAACCGGCAGTGTGGTGGCTATTGATCCGAAAACCGGACAAATACTGGCCATGATCAGTGCTCCTACCTACAACCCGAACTTGTTGGTGATGACCAATGAGCGCGGACAGGAGTTTAGTCGCCTGCTGACCGATCCGTTGCGGTATTTCTTTGACCGCACTGTGATGGCTAAATACCCGCCGGGGTCTATTTTCAAAACGGTGGTTACACTCATTGGTTTGCAGGAAGGAACCATAAGCGCTAATTCAGGCTTCAGTTGTTCAGGAGGTTACTTCTATGCTGGTCGGTTGTATAAATGTCACCACAGCGGGCATCTGAACGGAGTGGTGGATGCGCTGGCCCATTCCTGTAATACTTATTATATGATGAAGTACCGGGATCAGGTAGATAAGTATGGCTACTCAAACCCGCAGCAAGGGCTGGATGAGTTCAATAAATACATGACACAGTTTGGGTTTGGGAAGAGATTGGGCATTGACTACCCGAATGAAAGTCCGGGTGGATTCCCTACCTCCGCTTATTACAACAAGTTATATCCCAAACATCTGGGAGGGTGGCACTCGCCAACCATCATGTCGTGTGGCATTGGGCAGGGCGAATTGCAGCTTACTACCATTCAGATGGCTAATCTGGCGGCATGTATTGCCAACCGCGGCTATTGGTATGCGCCCCACCTGATCAAAGAATTCAAGGATGGTACTTCAATACCGGATCGTTTTTTTGTTAAAAACAAGGTGGAAATTGACCCCCGGCACTTTGAAACGGTAGTGGAAGGAATGGAGCAATGCGTAGTGCGGGGTACAGCCCGAATTGCCCAGGTTCCAGGCGTTTCGGTATGTGGAAAAACAGGTACCAGTCAGAACCCGCATGGCGACGACCACTCTGTATTTTTTGCTTTTGCACCTAAAGACGATCCCAAAATTGCTATAGCCGTATATGTGGAAAACGCGGGTTGGGGTGCATCCTATGCAGCGCCTATAGCAGGCTTGATGATTGAAAAAATGCTCAATGATACCATTGCAACGGATCGTTTGCCAATCGAAGAGCGTATGATTAAGGCCGACCTGACCTCCAAAATTTTGGCTAACCGGGCACAGGAAAAGATTCAGGCCAAGTTGCCCAAACCAAGACCCGATTCCCTGCCTGATCCGGCTAAACTTCCCAGCGAGGTGCCGGATGCTGTTCAGCCTGCTACCGGGACTGTTGGTGGTACGCGCCCCGGTAAGAAGTAAGGCACAAAGGACTGGCCAAAGGCACGAAGACGCAAAGAGGGTGTCTCAAAAGTCGCTGATTTATTTTTACCGCAGAGGCGGAGAGACGCAGAGGCACTTAAACTGAGAGTCTCACTCCAAGTGAGACTCTCAGTTTAAGTGCCTCTGCGTCTCTCCGCCTCTGCGGTAAAAATAACTTCCGAGACAGCCCCTTTGAAATATGATAACTGGCCTTCGTGCCTTCTATTTAAGTTTGACTTTGGTGGCTACGCTGGCCTTTTTCTTTTGCTGTTCTTCATCAAAAGGCTTGATGTTGATGGTCAGGGTATGGCCTTCGTCGGTGATTTCGCCGAGTTTGTTGTCAGACTTTTTAACAGTGCGGTCAGGGAAATGGTAGATTTGTTTGTAGCTCATATCGGCCAGGAACATTTTAACCATATCCATGCTGCCTTCTTCTCCGCCTTCTTCATCGGAGTTCATCATCGCTTTTTTCATTTCTTCGCCAATATCACCTGTTCCAAGACGCTCGAAACTTTTGCCTTTAAAGCGGAAAACTTCTTCCACTTTGGCGTCGTACTTGTCTTTGTTGATGATACGCAAAGCGCGGTTGAGCGCATCTACGTTCACAAAGTCAAAAGAGTAGCCAAACTGGAAGTTAGTGGTGTCGTTGATTTCTACCACATTGGTGATGCCTTCCACGCCGCGGATGGTTGCAGCAACACTGCTCATTTGGGTTCCGAGACCTCCCATAGGGTCTTCCATTGCAGGAGCATCAGCCGGCGGGGTGTAATCGCCTTCTGTTTGGATAGAAGTAGAATCGCCTTCAATGCCCATGCCTGAGGTCAAAGAACTATCGCCGGCCATGCCTTTGAACATGTCCATCATGCCCTTCATCTCGCTCATATCGAGCGTCATTTTATAGGATCCGGAACCGTTGTTTTTAAAGGTAGCTTCCTCAATAATATGCAGGCAGCCAGTGAGTGCAGTCATGCTCACGGCAAGTACTGCGAGGAAAAGGTTTTTCAAATTTTTCATTGAATGTAGGAATTGGAAAAATATATACGGGGACTAGCCCGTATCAGGTTTGATTGAATTGTTTATTTAAGACGGATGTTTAGTTCCGAAGGTTTCTTTTTCGACTTGTTATTTTCGTCCAAGGGCTTTTCCAGGATGATGAGCGTGTGGCGGTCATCGCTTAATTGTGCGTTTTTGTCGTTGCACTTTTTGATTTTCTGGTCGGGGAAATGGTAAATGGTTTTGAATTCCAGGTCGCGAAACATCATTTTCATCATGCCTTTTACTGCACTGGCATCTGGTGCAATTTCGTCATCTGATGCCTGCTTTGTCATGATTTCAGCTAGAAAATCGGCAAAGCTGGATGCTCCTGCATGACGTTTCAAGGTTTTTCCATCCATGCCGATGTAAGCATCTTCATTCCAGCCTCCAATTTCCACATCGTCGTCCTTCAGGGAAATCAGCGCATCCTGCAGATGTGCCAGGCTTTGAAAATTGAAGGCAAATCCGGACTGGTGGGTAAGTGTGTCGTTGAAACCGTGCGCATTACTGATTCCGTTTTTATTGGCCAGCATACGTGCGGCTATTTCATACCTCTCTTCCTTCTTTTCCAAAACGTTGACGGTGTCAGGCAGTCCGGCTAGGGCGGAGCTGTCGGGTTGCGTACTTTTCCCCATTGATTTCCCAAAGTTGTCAAATTTGCTTTTGATTTTACTGCCGTCCAGTGCGAAACTATAAGTACCGCTGCCATCTTTTCGGATGGTGATTTCTTCAACGATGGTGAGGCAGCTGCTCAAACTCAGGGAAATGAACAGCAATAGGGTTACCTGGATGTTTTTCATAGGTTATGATGGGTTGTGACAGTGTTCTGTTACTCAATTATTAATTCTTCTTCCACTTTCACGCCGCCTTTTTCCAGTGTAAAGGTATACACGCCTTTGCGTAGATACCGTTTGCCGGTGTCAGCTTTTTCCATGTCAAGTGGCTTTTTTGCATCTTTTTGCTCGCGTTGAAGGGCTTCTTTGTATTTTGACAAGGCATCCTCGCGGAAGTCCAGGGCATAGGTCCAGTTGTTGACTCCTTTAACAGCATCTATGGCGCCGCTGTTCAGGACCAAGCCGCTTTCTTTATGTTTGACGGTCCAGGATACTTTTCCGTCACTTTTGCTGTAAAACCAAACCGGATATTCTGGATCTTTTGTTTCCTGATAAGCACGTTTTTTGCCCCAGTTTTTATTGAATTTTCTTTTTTCCAGGCTAAATAATTTCAGTTCTGACAGCAGCACTTCCGCGTTTAATTGCTGAATAAGGGAAATATCTGCTTTAAACATGGAGCGACCGTGAGTGCCGATCACCAGTTCGCGGGCATTGGCCTGTATGGCCAGATCGTGTACCGGAACATCAGGGAAATCTGCGCTCAGCGTTTGGAAGGATGCTCCGCCGTCCAATGATACATAAACGTTGTGATCGGTACCTACGTATACGACATTCGGATTTGCCGGGTCTTCGCGGACTACATTGATGGGTTCAAGGGGCAGGTCATTGCCAAGTTTGGTCCAGGTTTGACCAAAATCCTGTGAAACGTACAAATAAGCGGTAAAATCATCCCAACGATAACCATTGAGCGACACATACACACGCCCGCGCTCGTGGGCAGAGGCCACCACTCTGCTTACCCATAAATTGGCAGGAAGTTGACCGGAGATATTCGTCCAGGTTTCGCCGCCATCGCGGGTTAGGTGCACCAGGCCATCGTCTGAGCCAGTGTACAACATACCAAACTTCAAAGGGCTTTCGCAAATGCTTGTGAGGGTGCCGTAAGGTACGTTACCAGGTTTGCCGCCATTGGTCAGGTCGCCGGAAATGGCCTCCCAATCTTTACCCTGGTTAAAGGAACGGTACAGTTTGTTGGCGCCCAGATATAACACATCTTGCTGGTGTCGGCTCAGCCAAATGGGTGTTTGCCAGTTGAAACGAAGCGGGCGTTCGCCCAGGTCGTGTTTGGGCGTTATGGGTCGGGAAGCACCTGTTGTGCGGTCTACTTTGAAATAGTTGCCAAACTGGAATCCGGTGTACACCGTATTGTTGTCGCGGTAATCAACCTGCACCTGCATTCCATCGCCGCCAAGCAGTTCTTTATACGGGTATGCGCCGGTTTGATGCCAGGCGGTGGAGGCCTCGTATTGGCTGGGGCCAACCCAAACGCCATTGTCCTGAGCGCCGCCGTATACCTGGTAAGGGTCCGACTCGTCGGTAGTAATGGCATAAAACTGGCCTACAGGCGGTGTATTACACTTAATCCAGGACTCTCCGTTATCCCAGGATATGTTTAAACCGCCGTCGTTGCCATTCACCAGATGCCCTTTTCTGGCAGGATTCAGCCAAAGTGCGTGGTGGTCAACGTGTACATTCTCGCCATTGATGTTTTTCCAGGTTTTGCCGCCATCTTCAGACCGGATGATGAAAAAGCCAATCATATATACCTGGTCAGCGTCTTCCGGCATACAGCGTACATTGGCAAAGTAGTAGCCATACGTAAAGTGCATTTGTTCAATGGCATCCTCGTGGGTTCGTTTCCAGCTTTGGCCGCCATCATCGGACCGATAGAGTTCGGCGCCGATGTAGTCTGTTTCAAACAAGCGTGAATTGGCGTCTTCCAGAAATTCAACCAGGGCAATGGGCTTGAGTTTGTCTTTTTGGACGAGGTCTTTGACCTTTTTGGCACTGTATTTCTCCGGGAATTCGTTTTGCTTCAGGAAAGTAGCCAGCTTTTCGTCGTTGAGTTGCATAAATGCTTCCTTCGACATGTTTCGCAACTGGTCTTTGGTCAGTCCGTCATCAGATGGCTTGTCTTTAGCCGGCTTGGGATTTTGATTATCAATGCAGGCATACAGCACCGTTTTTCCGTTTTTTTTGCCGGAAGCCAGTCCGATTCGACCTGTTTTGGGGCCGGAGGGGAATCCGTTCATCGCTTTTACCCAGGTATTACCGCCATCTATGCTTTTCCAGATGGCAGAGCCTGCCCCTGCGCCATTAAATTCCCAGGCCCGCCGACTCCGTTCCCAGGTGGCGGCCAGCAGGGTGTTGGGATCATTGGGATCCAGCACCAGGTCAATAGCGCCGCTATTTTCATCGGCAAACAGTGTTCTAACCCAGGTTTTACCACCATCAATGGTTTTGTACACCCCGCGTTCGGGGTTGGGTGAGTATAAATGGCCTAAAACGGCTACCCAGAGTGTATTTGGATCTGTAGGATGTAAAATGATTCTGGAAATGTGGTGGCTTTCCGGTAATCCACGCCATTCCCAGGTTTTTCCCTGGTCGGAGCTGCGGTAAATGCCTGTGCCGGCATAAGAGGAGCGACTGCTGTTAGCCTCTCCGGTGCCTACCCAAAGTACCCGGTTGGTCCAGTCTACGGCAATATCTCCAATGGTCATACTGGCTTCGTGGTCGAAAACAGGCTTGAAGGCAGTGCCATTGCTGGTGGTGTGCCAAAGTCCGCCGGAGGCATAGGCCACATACATTTCGGTGGGGTCGGCAGGGTTGACATCTACATCAGTGACCCGGCAGGAGAACACGGTAGGGCCAATATTGACTGGCTCAATGGAAGCAAGCAGTGACTGTTTTTTGAGTTTTTGGCGTTGGTCAAAACCTTTGAGCCGGGTATCGGCAGGCGTAGGTTGTTGTGCGAAAGATTGAGCTGAAAGGAACCCTAGAAGGAGCCAGGTAAGGAGTTGCCGCATACGGATAAATTTTGGGAAAGGTACGCAGATTTATGAGGAACGCGGGCTGTGAACGTGAATAGGGTTTGGAACGCTGAGAACGCGGATTGGATTTTGGAACGCGGATGACGCAGATGACGCGGATTTTTATGCTGCCTTCGGCAGCCTGTTTAGATACATTTGAGATTTTAGGGTAAGCAAACCTCAAAATTGCCGAAGGCAATTTTCAAGATCCGCGTCATCTGCGTCATCCGCGTTCAGATCCTTCGTACCTCAGGATGACAATCCGTGTTCACATAATCAAACATAAAAGGTAAGCCCTTCTTCAGCTATATCCGTGTGCTCAAACACTTCCCGCGCCTCCGATACATGAACATCCGTTGAGGTATATCTGCCAGAAATATGACCAAGCAGAAGCCTGCCAACGCCGGCAAGTTTGGCTACCTGAGCAGCCTGGGCGGCAGTGGAGTGCATGGAAATTTCAGCTTCGAGGGAGTGCTCATTGGTAAACGTAGCCTCATGGTACAACAGATCCACTCCGCGAACAACTTCAACAACCTGTTCGGAAAAACAGGTATCGCTGCAAAATGCGTAAGACTTCGGTCGCGGAGGATCCAGGGTTAGCTCCTGATTGGGAATGATATGGCCATTGGGCAGTTCCAGATCAGCTCCGGCCTTAATGCCCGGAATCATGGTAAATGGTATCTGGTATTGTTCGATTTTCTCCGGCAGGATGTTTCTGGGGCGGATTTTTTCCCGGAATAACCAGCCGCTCGTTGGGCCACGGTGTTGGAGTGGAATAGTCCAGACCTCTACCTTGTTGTTTTCAAATACACAGGCCGAAATGGTGCTGTCTACTACTATAAACTCAAGGGGATAAGACAGTTTGACGCCACATACCCGCAGCGTGGTTTCAATAAACTCCTGCAATCCCGGCGGCGAATAGAGTTGTAAAGGTTCGGTTCGCTTTTTATGTCCCCAGTTGGTGATCATACCCAGCAGTCCAAACATATGATCGCCGTGCATATGACTGATGAAAATTTGCCGACAGGCGTCCACCTTGGTCCGAAACCGATAAATCTGCATTTGGGCGCCTTCCCCGCAGTCAATCAGGAAAATCTTATTTTCTACCTGTAATACCTGAGCTGTAAAATGGCGACCATGGAAGGGCCCGCCTGAAGCATTGCCGAGAATGGTAAGCTGCATCATGTTATTTCCCGAAAACTACGGTGCCAGTGCGCAATGCGATTTCGTTGCGCGTTTCGTTGAGCTTTTGCTGAATTTTCATGAATCGGATCATAGCGTCATGATCTCCTTCTTTGGAAGCATTTTGCACCCGTTGCAGGTTTATAGCGCACATTTTTTGCACTTTTTTTAGCTTGAACCGGTCCAGTGCCTGTTTCATGTCCAGGTTAAAATTCCGCTCAGGCATTGGCTGGTTCTGTAGCGGGTAGTTCCACATGGCTTCCCAGTTGGGAGAAAATTCCCAAGGCTCCGCCAATATATCAATGGCCAGGTTAGCTACTTCAGCCAATTCATGCTGAATGAAATAGTGTTGATCAAAGGTTTTTCCTTCCAGCAACATGGCATGACATTCCATGGCCACTTTCCCGTACAAAGGATTGTCGAAATCGCTTAGTGATTCTTCAATATCTGCCAGAATGTATTCCCCCACGGAAATTTGCTCCTGAGGCAGGATGTGACTGCCAAACTGGATCAATAGCCTGACGATATCGCGTTCCTGGTATTCAGCTGCTGTTTTTACCTCGTTATTGGGTTGGGCCACCTGTTTTTCCGTCCATTCAGGCGGCAATTCTCCGGCTTCGCTGGGCGGGAAATAAGCGCCAGGGTCGGGTGGAAAAAAAGGGTCGTCGCCCCAGGCAGGAGGAGGCGCTGAGGGGGCAGGTTGATCTGATGCGGCGCTGGGTTGCCGGGCTGCTTTTTCTTCCCGTTTTTTCAGGGTTTGGCCAATCAGTTTGTTGGCTTCTGCCACCAGAATCTGTTCTGAAACCTGCAATAAACCCGAACATTCCCTCAAATAAACGCTGCGTTTAATCGGGTCCGGAATACGTGCAATGCTGCTCACAATATCTTTTACCAGACCGGCCCTTTTAATCGGGTCGCCTTTGGTTTCGTCCAGCAGCAGGTCGGTTTTGAAAAAGATAAAATCCTTGGCGTTTTCAGTGGTGAATTTTTTGAATTGCTCACCGCCAAATTCCTGCACGTAGGAATCGGGGTCGTGGCCATCGGGCAGCAAACAAATGCGCACATTGAGGTCTTGCTCCAGGGCAAGGTCAAGGCCACGCAATGCCGCTTTAATCCCCGCCGGATCGCCGTCGTACAAGATTTTCAGGTTTTGGGTATTGCGCCGGATCAGCTGCAATTGACCTTCTGTAAGCGATGTGCCACTGGACGCCACTACGTTTTCGATGCCCGCCTGATAGAGGGAAATTACATCCATGTAGCCTTCCACCAGCAAACACTCATCCAGTTGGCGAATGGCTTTTTTAGCCTGAAATGCGCCATAAAGGATCTTGTTTTTGACATAAATCTCGGTTTCCGGACTGTTTATGTACTTGGGAATGGTTTTTTCTGCCGACATGGTTCTGCCAGCGAAGGCAGCTACTTTGCCGGAAAGGTTGTGGATGGCAAACATTACCCGGGCCCGGAAAAAATCGCGGCCACCGTCCTGACTGCATAATCCAACTTTTTTCAAGAGTTCCGGACTATGGCCGGTGTTCCGGGCTTTGCGGAGCAGCAAATCGCGTTCGTCTGGCGCATAACCCAGTCCGAAAGCCCGAATGGTTTCTTCGCGCAGACCGCGTTTGCGGAAATAAGCCAGCGCAACGGATTTGCCCTCATCGGTGTCAAACAGTTGTTGTTGAAAATGCTGCAAAGCAAATTCGTTCACGATATAGAGCGAATCTGCCAGCTGCATTTCTGCCAGTTGTTCCGGGGTGCGTTCTACCTCCTGTATTTCAATGTGGTATTTCCTGGCCAGCCAGCGCAAGGCTTCCGGGTAGGTCAGGTTTTCGTGTTCTTTCAGGAAAGTGACAGCATCGCCTGCCTTGCCGCAGCCGAAACACTTAAAAATGTTGCGGGCCGGGTTCACATTGAAAGAAGGTGTTCGTTCTCCATGAAAAGGGCACAGGCCAATAAGATTGACTCCGCGGCGCCGCAGCGACACGAATTCTTCAATCACTTCTTCGATCCGGGTGGCATCGAGGATTTCCTGCACCTGTTTTGGAGGGATCATGGTGCGAAAGTACGGGAACTACCGCAACACCGTTACATCCCCGTCATAATTCAACGTTACGCCATCCACAAATAAAATCTCGGCGCGCCAAACAAAAACGCCTGGTGAAACGCGATCCCCGCGGAAGGTGCCATCCCAGCCGGTAGACTCGTCGTTGGCCCCGCCAATATGCCGGTACACCATTTCCCCCCAGCGGGAATAAATCTCCAGCCGAACTTCCTGCACTTCCGGACCTCCGTACACTGTGAAGAAGTCGTTTTCTCCATCATCATTCGGGCTGAAAATGTTGGGTACGTACACATCGCGTACTTTTTGAACAAAAACAGTGATGCTATCGGTATCGGTGCAGCCACCAGGAGCTTCTGCAGTGAGGGTGTAGGTGGTGGTTTCGTATGGTGTTGCCACCGGTTCCGGACAATTGTAGCAGGAAAGTCCGGGTTTGAGCGACCATACAAAGGAGTCGAGCGGGGTGTTTTGTGTCAGCACCAGTTGGGTGCTTTCGGCCAGGTTGACCGTCAGGTCCTGCCCCAGTTCAATGGTTGGAATGACTGGAGTAACCAGCGTACCGGTTTCAGAGGTTTCACAGCCATTGCCGTCACGAACGGTGAGTTCATAGTCGCCGCCCGACAGGCCGTTGAATGTGCTTTGGTTGGTAAAACCGCTGCCGGAGATGTCGTAGGTGTATGGCAATACACCGCCTGTGGTGATTGTGGCGGCAACTATTCCGGTATTTGGTCCGGCGCAGCCAGGGTTTTGAAAGCTGGCATCCAGTACCAATTCGGTTGGCTCTGTAAGGAAAAAGCTACGCACCAGCGAGCAGCCTTGCTCGTCCGTTACTGTGCATGTGTAAGCGCCTGCGGCCAGGTTTTGCAGGTTTTGGGTGGTGGCAGCGTTGCTCCAGGCATACTGATATCCGGGTATTCCGCCGGATATGTTGAGGGAAATGGCGCCATTAGTTTCACCCTGGCAACGAATTTGGTAGCCCTGGAAGGAGGAGAGCGTTTCCTGCAGACTTATAGCTGATGGTTCGGTGATGTCCTGGAAGAAGACCACATCGTTCCCAAAGTTATCTTTGATGAAAACAGAATAGGACCCGGAAGGCAGGTTCGGAATGGTTTGGATGGTATTCAAAGCAGCTATGTTGCCGGTTCCACTTGGCCCACCTCCGCCCACGCGCTCCCATGCGTACGTGAAGGGAGGGGTGCCATTGGCTACGGAAAATTTTAAGGCGCCGGTGGTTTCACCCTTGCAAACTACAGGGTTAGCTTGTAATTGCCCCTGGATTTCACATTGGATAATGATCAGGTTCAGGTTGACTATACTATCGCAGCCATTGGGTGAGGTGAGTAATTCCTGGTATTGGCCCGCCACAAAATAGGGATTGCCGCCAACCCAGATACTGTCGCCATCGCAGAGAAAAATGTTCAGGTTGGTGGTGATGGTTTGTAATACGGTTACCTCAATGCGCACCAGACTGTCGCAGCCTTCTGAGCCGGAGTAGTGAAACTCGTAGATACCCGCATCGCAAATAGTGGTATCATTATAGGTATAACATTCATTGGCGCAAATGGTAGCCTCGATGGTGGTTGCCGGAATGCTGTTTACATAAATGTTGCGGCAGGCCGGGAAGGCGGTATCGCAGGTGTTGGAGGCTGTTACACAGAGTTGATTCAGGCCTGCTGTTAAGAAATTAAGTGACACAGTGGTGTCCGTTTCAGAGGCATAAGGCAGTCCGTTGAGTGTCCAGTAAAAATGGGCTGCTCCGGGTGGAAGGCTCACCGTATAGTCTTCCGGGCTGTTGATACAAACTGTTTCCGGACCAACGATACTGCCTGAGTTTTCCAATGGCATTACTTCGGTAGTGCCGCTCACCACTTTAATGGTATAATGGCAAACATCGTTTTGGTTGCCATCCATAACGAAGTAATAGTACTGCCCAACGGTGAGCGGCACTGTATTGGTGAAGTTCTGGGTAGTATTGGGTGGAATATCACCGTCGCAATTGGAAACAGCCTGGAATGTCTGGCAATCCAGACTTTTGTAAATCCCTACTTCAAGTCCGGCATTGGTTTGGCAATCGAATACCGTGACAGAGAGTGTGAGGTTGGTGCTGCCTGCAATGAAACCTATCCACTGCATATGGTGAACGGTTCCGGTACAAAACCCGGGAGGGGCCTGCCCTGTAACGCCTTCATCGTTGACTCCGGTGAACCCATTGATGTCGCAGATGATACAGGCATCTGCACAAAATGGGGTCATAGACGGGTTAGGGCCGCAGGGTTCCGGCTGGGCAAAAAGGTTTGGAAAAAATGCAAGGGTCAGCGCAAACGCACATAGGATTTTCTTCATGATTATCAGGTTACCAGATGTCAGATCAAAATACGCAAAAAAGGGCGATAGCGTTGCGTGTACATTTCCGGTAACTGCTCATGAGAGACAAAAATCCTGACATTTATCCCTTATAAAAAGTCCACTTCCACATTTCCTTGAGCGTCACCTTTTTGCCGTACATCAAAATACCTACCCGATAAATCCGGCCCGCTAACCAAACAAAAAATACGGCTGATGCCACCACTAAAATCAGTGAAATAGCTACCTGCCACCAGGGCGGATTGAAGGCCAGACGGAACGGCATGGCAATTGGGGAGAACAAGGGGAATATGGATGAGAAAACCATCAGGCCGCTATCGGGGTTGCGCCAACCCGCCATAGAAACAATGTAAAATGCCAGAATGAGGGGCAGGGTAGCGGGCAAGGTCAAAGATTGGCCTTCACCCAGATCGTCGCCCATGGCAGAGCCCACTGCAGCAAACATGGATGAATAAATAAAGTATCCGCCCAGGAAATAAATGATGAATGAACCTATGAGCAGCGGCCAGTTTTGTTTGCTCAATTCCGTCATGATACGCATGCCGGTATCCTGCATCATTTCAGGGTCCATGGTGGCGTTGCCAGGTGTCATCGGTGGTTCTACAGAGCCCATGCCTGTTACCAAAGGCACGAGGAAGGAAACAGCACCACTCAGTATCACCCACGCCACTACCTGTGTGAGACCCACCAGGCCGGCGCCTATGATCTTGCCCATCATCAGGTCGAAAGGACGCACAGAGGACATCATGACCTCTACAATCCGGTTGGTTTTTTCCTCCATGACGGAGCGCATCACCATTTGGCCATACATCAAAACCATGAAGAACAGCAGGAAGGTCATAATACCTCCAACAGCCAGGCCAACTCCGGCAGTGTATTTGCTTTGGTCGTCGTCCTGATTGCTATTGATGCCCTCCGGGTCAATGGATACGTCTGATTCCAACAGTTTTAACTGGCCGGCGTCGAGCTTTAGGGAGTCCATTTTAAACTCCTTTATTTTTCCGGCGATACGTTTTTCGATCAGGCCACTTTTTTCCGGCGCCAGTTTGTCGTCGGAGTAATAATAAATGGTGTGGTCCTTCTGCTGGAAATTACTCACAGGCGGTACCCTCAGTACTCCATCAATTTTCTTTTCGGTTACCTCTGTTTTGAGCTGATCCAGGGTTTTATTGCCAGATGGGAGAAAGCGAACCCCTTTTTCATCGGGCAGATTGCCCACTATTTTGGCTTCGTCCAGAACGGCAACCTTGATCTCGTCGCCACCCTGGTAGCTGGAAAGTCCAACAATGACCAGCATGTACACCAGCAAGCCCACAGGAGCCAGCAACGTGCCAATGATGAACGATTTTTTCCGTACGCGTGTGAGGTATTCGCGTTTTATGATGAGTGAAAGTTTAGACATGGGTAGCGTTTGAAAGGTTTGAAGGGTTTGAGAGGTTTGAAGGGTTTGAGGGGCTGGGGCGAGAACTTAGCGTCTTTGCGCCTTCGTGACTTAGCGTCTTTGCGCCTTTTTGACCTTATTGTTCTTCTGTTTCGGCTACACGTTGGATGAAGATTTCGTTGAAAGTGGGCAAGATTTCTTCAAAACGACTGATTTTGATATCCTTTTGAAGGAAAGTGCGCAGGAGTTCGTTGCTGTCGGATTCATTTTCCAGCTTGAATGTGAGGGCGTTTTTCTCTGTTTTTACCACCGGGAATCGTTCTGGCAGTTCGGTGGGTAGTGCCTCATGTGTTTCTATGCGGAAAAGGTTCTGTTTGTACTGGTTTTTGATGGCTTTTACCTCTCCATACAGTACGTTCCGGCCTTTATTGATGAGCACAATATGATCGCACATTTCCTCCACCTGTTCCATGCGGTGGGTACTGAAAATGATGCTGATACCGGATTCGTTCAAGAGGGCGATTTCTTCCTTGATTAGGTTGGTATTGATGGGGTCCAAACCGGTGAATGGCTCGTCGAGAATGAGCAGTTTTGGTTTGTGAAGCACAGTGGCAATGAACTGGATCTTTTGCTGCATACCCTTTGACAGGTCTTCCACTTTTTTATTCCACCAGTCCTTGATCTCAAATTTAGTCAACCAGGCTTCAATCTCATTCATAGCCTGGTGCTGGCTGAGTCCTTTGAGCTGTGCCAGGTAGAGCAGTTGTTCGCCCACCTTCATTTTTTTGTAAAGGCCGCGTTCCTCCGGCATGTAGCCAATTTGCTCCGGCGAACGGGCATGCAACTTTTGTCCATCCAGATAAATGACGCCTGAATCAGGCGCTGTGATGGTTGTAATCATCCGGATCAGGGATGTTTTGCCGGCGCCATTTGGGCCCAGCATACCGAATACACAGCCTTTGGGCACGTCCAGACTAACGTGGTTGACGGCGGTGTAATTACCATAAGTTTTAACTACGTCTTGTACAGAGAGTATCATCAGAGCGTTTGAGTTGGTTGGTTGTTTGGTGTTTTGGTGTTTTAGTGTTTTAGTGTTTTGGTTGGTTGTTACAAAAGTCAGGGTTGGGTGATGAACGGGGTTCTTTTTTCGGCCAATGTCGTTAGTTGGGTGTTTTCGTGGCCAAAATACCGGATGAATGAAAACTCCCGGGCTTTTGGCGTGATATAATTAAAAAAAGACCAGTTTGTTTAGGATTTAATCTTAGTAGCCTGGGGTTTCAGAATTAAGGTGATCTGAAAGCAATGTATATGTTAAAGTGAAGGAAAAATTGAATAAAAGAAAATATTTACTGTTTATCAATAAAAATTATTTGCAAAAAAGAAAATTCTACTGCACTTTTGCGACATCATTTAAATAACCAAGCGTTACGTTATGAACATTCAAGGCAAAAAAATCAGTCTTCCCATGGTTTTGCGGCACACATTCATGGCGCTCACCATTGCATTTGGAGTACTAACTGTTTTGCAGTTAAGTTCTTATCTTGGTAATAGTTCCGACGGGCCTTTTATCCGTGGGTGGGTAACTACCGCTACCGTGGTTGGGCCGGAACAAATCCCGCAAGCATCAACCGGCGAACAGATGAAACTTTATGAATTTGGGGATAGAAAGCTGGTAATGGTAGAGTTTTCTGATTTATCAGCTATGATGCAGGTGCGCTATCTGGGCTATATCCTTTTTCAACAAATTCCGTGGTTATTAGGCATTTACATCCTGTATCAGATGTTTATGCTTTTTCGGGACATGGATCGGGGAAAAATATTTCCTCAGGAGAATGTGCGCAGAATACGGCGGATGGCAATGGCTGTGCTGGTGTTTCCATTAGCCAATTATATTTCAGGGACTTTTCTCTGGAGTATTGTGCAGTCGCAGCGCGGCCAATCGCCTTCAGTGCCGATTTCCCCTTTGTTTTTAGAGCCCATTTTGCAGGCGGGTTTTATAGCGCTCATCCTGTTTTCGCTGGCTGAGGTGTTTCGTCACGGGTTTCAGCTTCAACAAGAACAAGACCTAACAATCTAGGCTCATTTTCTTTCACTTATTCAACATTGCAGGTAATGAAAACAGAAAAAATATTAATGGTTTTACGCGTATTGGCCTGGATAACCCTGGTTGGTTATGCCGTCAATTTTGCCACCCAGCTTTTCCGATTCGGCTGGAAAGTACTCAGCCAGACGCCTCCGGGCTCAGCTGAAACAGTGGCCTCATCTCTCGCTCAGGATAACCTGTGGGACTACGTTCGGGTTATGTCATTCATACTCGTATTGTCCGGTATGTTTGTGTACCTCTGGTATTGGGTAACCAAACTCTTGTCGGGTATGAGTTTAAGTAACCCATTTACTATGGAAGTAGCGCAAAAAATGGAAGGGATTGCATACATCCTGTTCAACATCTGGGTGGTATCCATGATTGGTCATCAGGTCACCAGGCACGTTTCATTGAACATTGACGGCTCCTGGGATGTGGTTCAGGTATCTACCGAATTTCTCCTCATTGCAGGTATTGTCTACATCATTTCTCAGGTGTACAAACACGGAGTGGCACTTCAACAGGAACAAGACCTAACCATTTAAGCCATGCCAATCATAGTCAATGTAGATGTTATGATGGCCAAGCGCAAAATGTCGCTCACAGAACTGGCCACCAAAGTAGATATTACCCTGGCTAACCTTTCCATTCTCAAAACCGGAAAGGCCAAAGCCATTCGTTTCAGTACCCTTGAAGCCATTTGCAAGGCACTGGATTGCCAGCCCGGAGATGTGCTGGAGTATGTGCCGGGTGAAACGATGGACGATGAACGATGAACGATGGGCGTTGCACCTGGCCTTCCATTGGAAAGCCAGGCGCAACGCCCATCGTTCATCGTCCTTACGCGTCTATCCGCGCGTATTTTGCATTTGCCTCAATGAAAGCTCTGCGCGGTGGTACTTCATCGCCCATGAGCATGGAGAACATACGATCCGCTTCGGCAGCATCATCTATGGTGGCAATTTTGAGAATGCGGTTGATAGGATCCATGGTAGTTTCCCACAATTGTTCTGCATTCATCTCACCCAGACCTTTGTATCGCTGAACTTTCACAGAATCGTCGTCTTCCCGGCCGCTGCCAAACTCCAGTTGCGCTTCTTTACGCTGTTTGTCGTTCCAGGCGTAACGTTGGTTTTTGCCTTTTTTTACCAGGTAAAGTGGCGGCTGGGCGATGTAAATATGGCCTTTTTCAATCAGTTCGCGCATGTAACGGAAGAAGAAGGTCAGAATCAGGGTTGTGATGTGTGAACCGTCGATATCAGCGTCACACATGATAACGATCTTGTGGTAACGCAGTTTCTCGGTATTCAGCACCCGATGACCTTCGTCGTTTTCCTGCACGCTTACACCCAGAGCGGTAAAGATGTTTTTGATCTCCTCGTTTTCGTAAATTTTGTGCTCCAGAGCTTTTTCCACGTTCAGGATTTTACCCCGAAGCGGCAGAATAGCCTGGATATTGCGGTCGCGACCTTGTTTGGCCGTACCACCTGCCGAGTCACCTTCGACGAGGAACAACTCGCATTCTTCCGGGCTCCGGCTGGCGCAGTCGGCCAGTTTGCCGGGCAGGCCGCCGCCGGTTAATGCGCCTTTGCGCTGCACCATCTCGCGGGCTTTGCGGGCTGCGTTGCGGGCTGTGGCTGCCAGAATTACTTTGTCAATGATCCGGCGGGCCTGGTTAGGGTTTTCTTCCAGAAACACTTTAAGTGCATCGCCCACGCAACGGCTTACGATACCGGTCACCTCGGAGTTGCCAAGTTCGCCCTTGGTTTGACCTTTGAACTGCGGTTCCTGAACCTTTACGGATACGATGGCGGTAAGGCCTTCCATAAAGTCTTCGCCGGAAATGGTGAAGTTGATCTTTTTGAAAAAGCCACCGTCTTCGCCGTATTTTTTGAATTCCCGTGTTAGGGCTCTGCGGAAACCGCTTACGTGTGTGCCTCCATCGCGGGTGCTGATGTTGTTTACAAACGACACCACATTTTCCGAATAGGAGGTGTTGTACATCATAGCCACCTCTACATCTACATTATCTTCATTGGCTGTAATGTAAATGGGTTTTTCGGTAAGTGGTGTTTTGGCTTCATCCAGGTATACCACAAACTCCTGCAAGCCTCCTTCAGAGTAAAACAGTTCTGTTTTGAAGGTGCCGTCGTCATTTTTTTCACGCTCGTCCACCAGAGAAAGGCGCAAACCTTTGTTCAGGTACGACAATTCGCGCAGGCGGTGGGCCAGGATGTCGAATTTGTATTCGTCTGTTTCAAAAATTTCGGTGTCGGGCAGGAAGGTTACAATGGTGCCGCGGTAATCGGTGTCGCCAATCACACGCACATCGTATTTGGGTTTGCCCCGTTCGTATTCCTGCTCAAATTTTTTGCCTTCGCGGTGAACTTCGGCGCGGAGGTATGACGACAAAGCGTTCACGCAGGATACACCTACCCCGTGCAAACCGCCGGATACTTTATAGGAGTCTTTATCAAACTTACCGCCGGCGTGCAGTACGGTAAGAACCACCTCAAGAGCAGATTTCTTGAGTTTTTCGTGCATTCCGGTTGGAATACCGCGACCATTATCTTTTACGGTAATGGAGTTATTAGGGTGAATAGTTACCCAAATGTCTTTGCAGTGGCCGGCCAGGTGTTCGTCGATGGAGTTGTCTACAACCTCCCAAACCAGGTGGTGCAGACCTTTGATATCGGTGCTGCCGATATACATGCCGGGGCGTTTGCGCACCGCCTCGAGGCCTTCGAGGGCGGTAATACTGCTGGCGCCATAATCGTTTGAGGAAGCTGGGTTTTGCTGGGGGTTGAGAACTTGATCTTCTGTCATGCGGTTCAATATCCTTGACTACTAAACTTGAAAAAATGTGTGCAAAGATACGGCGAATAATCCGGGAAATGAAATGATTCCGGGCGATTTTTTGAGGAAAAAGGGATAAATTAAGCTTTTGTTTTAATATTGATAATCAATTAATTATGAATAAAATAAATATATAATTGGTTTTAGGGAATAAAGGCCAAAAAGTGTTACAAAATACCTGCAGACAAAGCCGTCTTTTTGCTTTCGTTTTAACCTTTAAACGTTTCATTCATCATGAAATACATCCAGTTTTTCTTATTGTTTTTTGGGCTGAATGTCTGCATTCAAGCTCAGGGTATTTATCCCGATCCTTCATTTGGTGTGTATGGTGTAGTGCAAATCCCCTGGCGTATATGGGCTTTAAATCCGTATGGAAACTACCTCCAGGTACAGGAAGATGGTTCCATGGTATTTGTTGGTAGCCCGGATAGTTATAGCTTCGATGTTTTAAGGTATCGCACTGATGGTACGCTGGATACTTCGTTTTACAGAACCTAATGGAACTTTGGATACTTCCTTTGGGTTAAACGGCATCATAATTCATGATTTGGGTGGACATGGGGTGTTGTCGGAGGCGTACGACCTGACTTTGCTCGATGACGGTAAGATTGTGGTTACAGGTTATACGCATTTGCCATTTTCAGCAGTTATTTTACAATGTTTGCCCGATGGTACATTAGACCCCGCTTTTGGATCTCAGGGGGTGCATCATGTCCTGAACGAAGTTGAAGGCACCAGTTTGGTGGTCAGGCCGGATGGTAAAATCATTAGTGCTATCATGGGAGGAGGTTCTAATCCAGCCCTTACCCTGGTACAGGTATTGCCTGATGGAAGTCGGGATCTTTCGTTTGGTGTTGGACATGAATGGAAAAAAGGTCTTTGATTTAGTAAATAACCAGGATTATCCGGCAGGAAAACACAGCCTGTCAGGCGTTTTGCCGGAGATTCTGCCTCCGGGAAATTATTTGCTTACTATGAGGTCCGGACAAAAGATATTGAGGAGCATACAAATTGTCAAGGGGTGAAAATGTCCCACCTACAACAATTGCAGTTGCTTCATTCGGTCTGCTATTTCCGTTTTGGGGTCGTGCCAGATGCCCTGAATACCCAGCTCGGAGGCTGCTGCGATGTTTTCGGGCAGGTCGTCGAAAAACATACAGGTTTCAGGTTTGAGCTCTGCATCAGCCAGTACGTACTCATAGATCTCGCGCGAGGGCTTGCGCAGGCGTATGAGGTGGGAGAAATATACCCCGTCGAAGTGCAGCGATTCATAATCCCGTAGGCCGTGGGTGCGGTCCATGTAATCAGCAATCCAGCTTTCGTGCAAGGGGTTGATATTGCTCAGCAGAAAAACCTGGTGTTTTTTGCGCAAGGCCAGCAGCATGTCCAGCCGATGACGTGGAAAATCCAGAAAAATGCCATTCCAGGCATCAATAACCTGTTCGTTGGTTGTGCCGGAGGCTTCTGCTATTTGGGCAACAAATTCTTCTGAACTCATGCCGCCGGTTTCGTAAAGCTCAAAAACACGCTGCTGCACAAGCCTGGATTTTGCCTCGGAGTAGCGCTGATCTCCGGCATATTGTTTCATTTTTCGTTCAAATGCGGGTAAGTCCAAATCGAAAAGGACATTGCCAAAATCAAAAATGAGATTCATGGTGTGGGTTGATTTCGAAGGGCGAAGATGGTGGGTTTTGCACTGGTTTCGGGCAGGTTTCGCGCAGATTTTACACAGATTTGTTGCGCAGATTTCACACAGATTTTGATTCAAAGTATTCTAAAAAATCTGTGTGAAATCTGCGCAACAAATCTGTGTAAAATCTGTGCGAAAAAATCTGTGTGCCCCCCCACCTCCCAAAACTCAAAAAATCCTTTCTCCATCATCATTCCCTGATTTTCAATCTCTTTCACGACCTTCGCCCGTAAATTTTTAATTGTTTGAGCGTATGGCGAAAAAATCGACTTCGGGCCCGAAAAAAGAAAATACTCAGCAAGCGGATAATACCGAAAAATGGTTGCCATGGGTACTGGCTGCCCTTGGGTTTGTCCTCTACAGCACCGGATTCAGCAATGAGATGGTGGGAATGGACGATCATACCGCTACCGTAGACAATCCGGCGGTGAAAGATTTCCTGATTTTCAACGGTTTCAACCTGGGTATGTACGCCCCGCTCACCTGGATTGGCTACCAAATTGCCTACATTCTGGGTAAAGAAAGTCCAAACTGGTACCACATGCTGTCGGCACTGGTACATTTTGCCAATGTTTTGCTGGTATTCCGTTTGTTCCGCAAGCTCGACTTTAATCTGGCGGTTTCGGCTGTGGTGGCGCTGTTTTTTGCTATCCACCCATTGCAGGTAGAAGCAGTGGCCTGGATTGCCGGCTTTAGTACGCCATTGTTCTCCATGTTCAGTCTGCTGGCCATGAACTATTACCTCAAACACACCTCGGAAGAGGGTAGTGGCTGGGGTAAAAACTACTGGTTGGCGGTTACCATGTTTTTACTGGCATGTTTGGCCAAATCGGCGGCTGTAACTTTACCACTTACGCTGCTGGTGCTGGATTTATGGAAAAAACGCGGCTTTAATACCAAAATTATTCTTGAAAAAGCCCCGTTTTTTGCGATTTCCCTGGCTTTTGGTGCACTCACCCTGTATTCGCGTCAGTATGCAGGGCAGCTCAACCAACCAGCAGATTTCACCTTGCTTGATCGCGGCCTGATGGCTTGTCATACGGTGCTGTTTTACTGGAAAAAACTGTTGTTCCCAACCGGTCTCAGCATCTGGTATCCGTTTGAAAAAGTAAATGGCGCCTGGAGCTGGGATTATTACGCAGCGCCGGCAATTTTGGCGGCCTTGCTGTTTGGCGCCTGGAAAAGCAGGGCTGTTATGCCGTTACTCTGGATTGGCGCTCTGTTTTATCTCTCTAACATTATTCTGGCCTTGCCCTGGTCTACCTTCGGTACGTTTGAGCTGCGCTCGGACCGTTATAACTATCTGGCCGGACTCGGAATTTTTGTCATGCTGGCCTCCCTGCCTGATTTTTTGAAAGAAAAACGGCCGTCCTGGACTGGTGCAGCATGGGCAGTTTTGCTAGGCTTGGCCTTTGTTTGGCTGGTTACTTCCGCTCTGCGCATCCGCGACTGGAAAAATACCACCACCCTGATTGATAAAGCCATTGCGGCTACCGGAGATAACTTTGGTAAGGCATATTACTGGAGAGGTATGGCTTACGGTAAAGCCACCGATGCACAAAAAGCCATTCAGGATTTCACCAAAGCCATTCAGCGCAATCCGCAACTGTACGAAGCCTACAAATTCCGGGGCAACATTTTTGGTATGCTGAAAAACTACGAGGCTTCCATTAACGACCTCAATGTGTTTTTGGAGCATTACCCAAACGAGGTGCCAGAGCTCTACAATCGCGGACTCTCCTACGCCAATCTGGACAGGAACCAGGAGGCTATTGCAGATTTCAACAAAGCCATTGAACTGGATACCACCTTTGCCCGGGTTTACCGCGCCAGAGGCAATTGCTACCTACGCCTCGGCGAAACAGAAAAAGGGAATGCGGATCTGGCTAAGTGGGAGAGTATGAATAAGTGACGGCTTACGGTGGACGGCTTACGGTGGACGGCCTACGGTGGACGGTATTGTTGCTCATGGAATTTGTTTCGGACTATTGGAAACAAGGAATCTCAAGGCCAACGCTACCGTCCACCGTTGGCCGTCTACCGTAAGCCGTCACTACAACACTGAATGCTCCACAAACGGTAACTGCTCAGGATAATCGGTGGTGTAATGCAAGCCCCTGCTTTCACGACGGTGGGAGGCCGAACGGGTGATGAGATAAGCCACCGTGATGAGGTTGCGTAGTTCCATCAGTTGCGGACTGATGGTGGTGGTTTTATACAGTTCTTCTGTTTCCTGATAGAGGAGGAAAAGTCGGTCGAGGGCGCGCTTCAGACGCACATTGGAGCGCACGATACCCACATAATACGACATGATTTCCCGTAACTCCTTCAAACTTTGGGTAATTAACACCATTTCCTGAGGGTCGGTTGTGCCTTCAGCATTCCAGTTAGGAACATCCTCCTGAAAAGACCAGGTTTCCAGTTTGCCGGGCAAATCCTGCGCCACTCTGTGGGCAAATACCATTCCCTCCAGCAGGGAATTGGATGCCAGTCGGTTGGCGCCGTGCAGGCCTGTGCTGCTGCACTCACCTGCAGCGTAGAGTCGCTGAATACTGGTGTGGCCCTGGGCATCCACCATAACTCCTCCGCAGGTATAATGGCAGGCGGGCACGATCGGAATCATGTCTTTCATCGGATCTATGCCTATGCTTTTGCATTTTTCGTAGATAGTTGGGAAATGCGCCACAAAAGCCTCCTTATCCAGATGCCTGCAATCAAGATACATACAATCGGTACCACGTTTTTTCATCTCGGAGTCGATGGCGCGCGCCACGATATCGCGGGGCGCCAGTGATAAACGCGGATCATAATGTTGCATAAATTCCTCACCTTCCGCAGTTTTCAGTATGCCGCCAAAGCCCCGAACCGCCTCAGAAACCAGGAAAGAGGGCGTTTCACCGGCCGGATTGAACAGGGAGGTTGGGTGGAATTGCATAAATTCCATATTCTCTACCCGTGCCTTTGCCCGATAAGCCATTGCTACGCCATCGCCGGTTGCAATCACCGGATTGGTGGTAGACTTGTACACTTGTCCGGCGCCACCGGTACACATCACAGTTACCCGGGCCAGAATGGTATCAATTTCGCCGTTTTGTTTGTTCAGGGCATAGCAGCCATAACATTCAATACCGGGTGTTACCCGAATTACCATTCGGCCTAAATGGTGTTGCGTAATGAGATCGAGGGCGAAATAGTGCTCGGCAATTTGCACATTGGCACATTTTTTTACCTCTTCCATGAGCGCTCGCTGCATTTCCCAGCCGGTAAGGTCTTTATAGTGCAGGATACGGTGTTCGGAGTGGCCGCCTTCCCGGGCCAGATCGTACCCGGAGGCATCTTTTACTTTATCAAAATCGGCTCCCCAGCCAATGATTTCGCGTACCCGCTCGGGACCTTCTTCCACCACAATGCGCACAATGTCGGCCTTACAAAGTCCATCACCGGCATCAAGGGTATCTGCAATATGTTTTTCGAAATTATCTTTTTCCAGATCCCAGACTGCGGCCACGCCGCCCTGGGCGTAGCGGGTATTGCTTTCACCTTCGGTGGTTTTGGTGAGTACCAGAATTTTCCGGTCTGGAAACAAACGGGAGGCCTTGATGGCAAAGGTGAGTCCGGCAATGCCCGAACCCAGTACGAGGATGTCGGTTTTGGTACGCGTCATGCCGCAAACATACGGAAAAGGCTCGTTATGCTGGATTAACGGTAACCAACAGCAATGACGGCAGTGCCTTCAATTCGCTGTTCAACGGTTTGTGTGGAATCCATAAGCCAACAGGAGAAATTAACATCCATTTTCCAGGTTTTTTCACCCCTTTCGTTGTTTTCCCAAGGCTCGGAAGCTGTGATAGTCATATAGGTTGAATCCTGAAATCCTGCATACCAGTCTGATCGTAGCATCCTGCCTTTGGTGTCGGTCCATTGAATAGCTACAGTGCCCAGCGGGTTTGTGGCGATACCCTTGATTTGCCAGGGGAAAAAAGGTCCAAATATTTCTTCAGGTAATTCTACCATGTTTTCAAGCGTATTATTCCAGAATTCAAACTTCAGGCTTTCCGGACAATCGCCATCCGGGCAGTTTGTTTTAGCAAAAGCCCCCGACATGACGAGTGTTTCATCGGGGCGTTCCACTCGAGTAAACAGATAGTAGTCATTGACTCCTGCCTGGATAAATCCTACGGAATCCAGGTTAATAGAAGCTACAAACACCGGGTTTTCCTCCCCGTCAATGGGTTCCGGTGGATCTACAGTGCAGGCTGCCCAGCTCAAACTAACCAACAGGGTCAGCGTATACCAAGTATGTTTCATGATGTTTTTCCGGTTTAATAAAGACGATAACGGACCCCAAAGTCAATGAATCCCGGTCTGGAAATCGGGCCTCCTTCCGTAGGTTTTTCTAGGCTGGTAAACCTGTAATGCGCCCTGGCTGTTGCGGCCCACCGACTGCTCAGGCGATATTCTGCCCCCAGGAATCCTGTGAGGTAGAAAGGTCTGTACAGAGAGCGATCACCTGAAACAAAGTTTTTGGTTGTTTGCTTTGGCGCTTCAAGGGATGATTCAAAAGATGTTTTGGTGGTTTCCTGTACCAATATTAACAGGCCCAGGGTAGCGCCTACTTCCAGTCCGATTCGTTTCCTGTTCCATTGCATGGATAACGGGATTTCCAGGTGATGCAGTGCCTTGATTTGGCGTTCATAGCTCAATTTTTTAAAGCCAAAAGAGTAGCGAAGTTGCTCGCCCGTAATCGAATCAGGCAGGTTGTTGTCAATGGTATACCCCGGCGTAATCCGGTATTGTCCGCCAAAGCGCAAGGTGAGTTCATTGTTTATCCGGTATTGAGCATAGACGCCGGGCGCTACACCCAGGCGGCGGCTGAGGGTATCTGGTGAATTGACCGATGCCAGCAAACTGAATCCTGCAGAAAACTTCCGGGAATCTTTGGCGGGCTTGGTTTTTTCGGCCACCGGAATATCGGTTGCTATCGGATTTTTTACCGGTATCATGGGCGCAGCTACAGGCAAGAATGGTGGTTGTACCCGAATGATCGACAGGGGCACGAACGGGAACAGCGCTTCGAGCGACTGCTTTTCTGCTTCCGGGGTTTGAAGGGGTGAGGGGGCGGGGTTTGAGGGGTTTGAGAGGTTTGAAGGGTTGGAGAGGTTTGAGGGGTTTGAGGGGTTTGAAGGGTTTGATGGGTTTGATGGGTTTGAGGGGTTTGAGAGGTTGGAGGGGTTTGATGAGATGGACCTGGATGCAGCTTGTACATTATTCAAGGCATCAGGTGTGGCGATTTTTCTGGTTATCTGGGTTGGATTTGAAGGGTTTGAAGAGGAAGGGGTGGGGTTTGATGCGCTTGTAGGGGCGACCCTTGTGGTCGCCCGGTTTTGGGTTGAAGCGTTTGACGGGTTTAAGGGGGTTGAGGGGTTTGAAGGGTTTGAAGGGTTTGATGGGATTGAAGGGTTTGAAGGGATATTTTCTTTGCTAATCGGTGTTTCTGTAGTTGGATTGGACGCTTTTTGGGTAATACCTGTGCCGTTTTGTGCAAAGTACCACCAGCCGCCGAGTAACAGCAGCAATAATAATAGGAGCAGGCTCCAAAACAGCCACGCCCTGCGTTTGCGGCGCTCTTCGTCCATTTGGAGCAATACCTCGGCTTGCTCCCAGAACTCCTCCTGGAATTCGAAGCGCTCTCCGGGATTGTCGGAGTCGAATTTCTGTCGCATCAGGTCGTCTATGTTATCCATGTCGGGATGATGTATGAGAAGCGATTGAGGGGTTGAGGGGTTTGAAGGGTTTGAGGGGTTTGAGGGGTTTGAGGGGGGGGGGGTTAGGGGGCGGTTGCCATTTCTGCTTTGATCCAGGATTGAAGTTGGGATCTGGCGTGACTGACATGCCATTTGGAGGTGCCTTCACTCATATCCAGCATTTCACTGATTTCTTTATGACTGAAGCCATCCAGGGCAAACAGGTTGAACACTTTTTGGGTTATCGGTGGTAGTTTTCGAAGTAGGGCTTCTAAATGAGCAACATCCATCCTTTGTTCAGCCTCATTCCAATCGATAGGTTCATTAGGGAATGTGCGTTCTATTTCATCCGCAAAAACGGTTAACTCACGCCATTTCTTTTCTCTCCGGAATTCGTCAATCACCGTATTAATCATGATTCTGCGTATCCAGGCCTGAAATGGCACTTCTTCTCTTGTATATCGATCCAGATTTTGAATGATCTTCAGGAATCCATTGTTCACAGCCGATACTGCCTCTTGCTGATCCCGTTTGTACCGCATGCATACCGACATCAGCACAGGAAAGCAGGAGCGGTACAGTGCGTACTGCGCTTTCCGGTCGCCTTTATGGGCCGCTTGAAGTAATTGAGGATCCAGGTTCATAGACGGTGGACGGTAGACGGTGGACGGTAGACGGTAGACGGTGGACGGTTTTGTGCTCGGGGTAATTGATCCTTCCTGACTACCCCGAGCCTAAAACCGTCCACCGTAAGCCGTCCACCGTCTACCGTCAACCGTGTCAGAAAGCTACACGCAGATATGCACCCGGAGGTTGGGTGGAGGTTGGATTTTTTTATTTTGGAAGGAAAAATCAAGGCTGGGCAGGCTCCAAAAACCACTGCACCTCGAACAGCGGGTATTCCACAACTGCCTCAATATCTACGTTGACGGTAATATCATCCACCCAGTTATCACTTTTAAGCGCAAAATAATAGGTGCCTTCCAGCGGACTATACCTGCGTTGGGCGTCTACACTCACGCCTCCCTGAGAAATAAACGCATTGTAGTTTTCTCCTTTGGAGAACAGCTCCCAGTTGGTCCAGTCTACCAGGGCATACTCCACGTCTTCACCGGCCTTGGAGGTGCTCATATCTATGGCCATGCCCAGGGCAAAGGCGGCGAGGGCTGTATGCGGTTCCACGCCCATCAGTTTGGCGGCGCCGCCCTGGAATGCTTGTTTGAGTTTTTGGGCGTCCTGCTGTCTGGCTTCATGAGCAGCCTGTCCAACAGCAATCCGGTAGGCCCATTGTTTGGTATTAGGCGGCAAAGTGAACTGATAGGCGTTTACCGGTTTTTTCAGGTAAAACTTGCTGGCGCTCACGGTGGATTGACCTCCCAGGGAGATTACCTCAGTTTTTTTGCCAGATTGAACGCTTTTTTTGTTCAACCGGAAATTGGGAATGGCTTTCAAATCCCAGTTTACCTGGGTATCAAACCTGTTCATTTCCGGGTTGCCGGGATTGCGATGCAGTGTAAAACGGCATACTTTTTTACTCAAGCCCGATTCTTCAAAACGAAGCAAATAAATGCCGGTTCTGGGAATAACGATGGTTTTTTGCAGGTTGGAATCCAGCTCGTAGGCCCGGTACAGCATTTGTCCGTCGGGGTATTGCGAAAATTCCACCGACTTGATTTTTCTGCTGGTGAGCTCTTCCACGAACAGGTCTACCTGGTCGCCTTCTGCAAAAGCATAGAAGTGCTCACTGGTTCCGGCGAGTTTAAAGGTTTGATCTGCTACAGGTTGAGCCAGGGCAAACAGCGGGCAAAGAAGGAATATCAGAAAACGCATGGTTAAAAAACATGTCGCTCGGCATGGTAGCTGGAACGCACCAGCGGACCACTTTCCACGTATTTGAAACCTTTGGCCAGGCCTACTTCACGGTATTCGGCAAAGGTATCGGGGTGCACATATTCGGCAATTTCAATGTGCATTTTAGTGGGTTGGAGGTATTGGCCCAAGGTGAGAACATCGCAGCCGTTGGCCACGAGTTCGTCCATCGCGGCAAAAATTTCTTCTTTGGTTTCGCCCAAACCAACCATGATGCCGGTTTTGGTGCGTTTGCCAAACTCCTTTGTTCTGCGAATTTGTTCCAGACTACGCTCCCATTTAGCTTGCGGGCGCACCTTTCGGTAGAGCCGGGGTACGGTTTCCATATTGTGGCTCACCACTTCCTGACCAGCAGAAATCATACGTTCCAGTGCTTCCCAATTGGCTTTGGTGTCAGGAATCAGGGTTTCAATGGTGGTTTGTGGACAACGTTCTTTCACCATGCGAACCGTTTGATACCAGATTTCGGCGCCGCGATCTTTGAGTTCATCCCGGTTGACAGAGGTGATCACCGCGTGTTTGACCTTCATGAGCCAGATAGCTTCGGCTACACGACGGGGTTCGTCTTCGTCGTATTCGTTCGGGCGACCGGTTTTAACCGCACAAAAGGAGCAGGAGCGGGTGCAGACATTGCCCAGAATCATGAAAGTGGCAGTGCCTTCTCCCCAACATTCGCCCATATTCGGGCAGGAGCCGCTCTGGCAAATGGTGTGGAGTTTGAAGTCGTCCACAATACTGCGCACATTGCGGTAGTTTTCGCCCATGGGCAGGCGTACTTTCAGCCATTCCGGACGTTTAGGACGAGAGGACGATTCTTTATTGTCGATGATGGGAAGTTCAAGCATAATCCTGAGCAGTTCGCGTGAAAGGTTATTTCCGCTTACCAAACTGCAAATTTAGGAAGAAGTTGAAGAACACCTGACGATTCTGTTCATCACCTACAAAAATGGGTGCTTTTTTGGCAAAGACATCCACTGATAAACCAATTTCAAGCGCTTTTACCATTTCATCGTAAGCGCCCCAGTCCATGTGGTAGGCAATTTGTCCGGTGCCGCCGGGTAGTACCGACATCTCGCTCAAACCTTTGGTAAAGGGCGCCGCGCCAAGTATCAGGGTATTGTCGAGAAAACTGTCATGGTTAGACTCTGAGTATTTGGCCAGTACGGTGCGTCCTACTCCGCTGGAGGGATCGCCCTTTAGATTGAGAATCAGGTAGTAAGGTTTTAACAAACCGAGTGCGGGGCCAACAGAATAGCTGATACCCACGGCTACGCCTTTTTGTTTTGCTTTTTCGGAGAAGTAACGCTTTTTACCCCATCCGGAACGCAACACAAACAAGCTGTTGCGTTTGGCGTAAACGAATGGTCGGGAGGAGCGCCGTAAACTTGGGGCGGCGTTTTGTTTTTGCTCCTTGGGGTGTTTCATTTCACTCAGACTGATGCTGAGCGTTTTGGTTTTGTTGTATGTGCGCAGTTTTCCCCACTCCATACCTATGCCAAAACTTCGGTTGGTGGCCAGCCGAAAATTAAAGGTGGTTTCGCGGTTGTACACGAAGCCATAACTTTCCTGATTGACAATCTGGGCCCCTCCTGTTTGAAGGAAGGCGCTCAGAAGAAGGAGGGAACAAAGCAGGCGCAGCATAGCAGATAATTTTGGTTTCAAAAGTAGGCTTTTAATCTGAAATAACAAAAGTATGGCCAGAGTGTTTTCGTCGGCCAATGGCCGTACCTCAGAATAACGCCCGGATTTAAGGAATTGTCTGATGAATGGTAATGCTTGGTGTGGGCGCGCTGGTGTTCCAAAGCACAAAAACCGTGCTGGTACCCTGTCCGGAAACAATTACACCGCCGGTGACTTCCCAAAAATAGGTACTGCCAGGCACTTCCAGAACACTATATTGATAGGTTCCGTCTGCGCACACTTCCAGACTGCCCATGATTTGAACGGGCAGGACTATGGCACAAGATGGCGGCATGGATCGGTAGCCCAGCACATTGCCTAAAAGTCGCAGGTAGGCTGCCTGGGTGTAAATAGCTACCTCGCTGATTTCCCATGAATTTTCAGGCCAGCCCGTATTCCATGGTCTGTAGGATTTTTGCACCGGCTGGTTTTCCGGTGGAGAAATAACACAGTTGCAATTGCCATCCGGGTGGAAATATGGATTTGGGCCTCCTGGTATAAACCCTGGAGCCGGCCCCAGAGCCGACACCCCGACTTCGTCCCACAACGTGCCGTCATTGAACCAGGAGTGGTAGAGCGTAGGAACGGAAGACTCGGCGCAATGTGCACCCATATTGGAAAGGTAACAATATCCGGTAGGGTTTACACCGTGCAGGTAATGCAAAAATCCGGCTCCGGCATTTTTGTAGTTAATCGCATTGGCCGCATCCAGGGCGTAATGATTCATGGTGAAAAACATATTCGCCTGATGCGCTTTGAACTCATTGCTCCCCCAGGTATAATTTTCATTGCGCACAAAAGCCCGATATGCATCCGATTGACTCAGGAAGGCCGGCAGATTATCGTCATTGCCGGTCTTTAAACTGTTGGAATATGTATTTCTGATGTTGTTTTTTACCGATGCTGTGCCGCCTGGAATCATGGTATAAAAAAGCAGCGCATCCTGCGTGTGGGGTTCAAAAAGATAGGCGTATGACCACTGTAACAGATGGGCATTCTGATAATTATTGTCGAAATAATTGCGGTAAATGGCCTGGCCAGTCAGCCCGTACAAGAAACTTGCAGCTGCCAGTTTGCGCATATCCCGGTTGTAGGTATCCGGCTCGTTTTCTCCCGCGGCAAGAATACCACTGTTGTAATACGTTACATCAGGATTAGCCACTGCCCAGTTCCAGGCATTTATAGCGCCTGTTTGAAGCGTAGCGGCATAGGTTGACAGAGAAGGGATGGTTTGATAGGTTCTGGAGGCAAGTGCAAATATTGCGGCCACCGTAAGCGTTGCCGAGGTGGTAGCAGGACCATAAAAACGCTGCGCATGATCTGCACTTGGCGGACTTGCAGATGCAAAGTTTTTTACCCCTACTACACACAACACAGAGCCGTTGGTCTGCTGCATTCGAAGGAGCCAATCCAGTTCATATTTTACCTCATCAAGTAAATCTGGTACCCCGTTGCCGGATTCTGGAATGCCGGTGTCGTCGCTCCAAATGATGCTGTTTTCTTCATATGCCAGCAGCAAATCCATCAGTGGGCCATAAGTGAAGTTGACGTATTTGTTGTAATCACCAGCGTCGTGCCAGCCACCGTGGAGGTTTTTGGCACTGGACGGCGCCGGATTTTGGATGCTGTAACACACCTCATCTTGTAAATTGCCTCTATGGCATGGCTGCGGATCGGCCCAGTCAGCTTCTGCAAAAGGTTGGATTTTGCCTGTGCCACATCGCTGATAATAATAGGTGCGAAACCCTTGCTTTAGTGCAGGCTCATAAGCGCAGTCGGAAATCCTGAATGGATAGGAGCGTATGTTATTAAGGCTGTCGTACAGGTAATAATCGCCGTTTGTGGCAAAGGTTGAAAAGTCGAACCACCAGGCTTTGTCGCCTGATTGGGCATGAACAGCGCCGGTGTTCCAGGGGGCAATATTCCCCTGAAACACCGTTGCGTTATCGTACACTCTCTTAATCCGGAATTGTGTGCCTGGCGTGAGGTTCGCCGGAGCATTGTATCCACTTTGCGGACTTGCAATAACGGCAATTTTTTGGCTGCCAGGAAGGTAGCCGAACTGGTCAATATGTATGCGATCGTCTAATAAGCCTGGAGCTTGTGCGTGGACTTCGAGGATGTTTATGGTTAATAAAAAAGTTATTGGGAGAAGGTATTTCATATGCTCATAGCCAGCTTTGCATGAAACCTATTTCTCCACTCTTTCCAACAACCTGGACGTTATCCGCAGGAAATCCATTTCTGTAATGATGCCCACGAGTTCCTTGCTTTTAACTACTGGCAGACAACCGATGCGGTGTTCGCGCATTTTGTTCATAGCTTCCAGAATGGATGTTTCCGGGGAAACCGTAACAGGTTTTTCGATCATCAGGTCATTTACCGTTACCACTGGCGGTTCTTCGTTCGGGTCAACGGTGTGGCGGGCAAAGTGCCTAAGCAACATTCTGCTGGAAATAAGGCCAACCAGTTCGCCTTTGCTGTTTTCCACAGGCATGTAGCGGATGCGTCGCCAGTCCATAATTTCGGCTACCAGGGCCACCAGATCTTCTTTTTGCACGGTAAAGAGGTCGGTCGACATAAACTCTTCCACTTTCATGTGGCCGGGTTGCCAGTTGTCGATGTCGGCAGCGGAGGCTTCTTTCCAGGTATGCACAGGCTTGTTTTGTTGTTGATTTTTGATGGTAGCGGCGGTTACGGCGGTTACGGCCTCGTCGGTGGTAATGTCCTTAATGAGGCTGGTGAAGGTGCGCAGGGCCCAGCGTGCGCCGGTTTTGTGTTCGCGGGTGCGGGCCTCAATGATGTCGAGGTATTTGTTGATATCGGCGGTTTTCACCTTGCGCATTTTCAGGCCTTCTTTGGCCAGTGGCAGCAGCTCTTTGAGGATCAGCTCTTTAACGGTTATTTTGTTGTCCTTCATCCAGCTAAAGGTGCTGTCGATGCCAAATTTAGCCGATTTCAGGAAGTTGTCGCGGGCATCAGCGAAGTCCATGTGTTTGGTGATGTCCGGGTATTGGGCGCCCATGGCAATCATACAACCCAGCCAGAGGGCTGCGTTGGCGGTGGCGTCTACCGGCGTTGGGCCGGCGGGCATTACACGGTTTTCGATGCGCAGGTGTGGTTTTCCGTTGGGGGAAATACCGTAACAAGGGCGATTCCAGCGGTACACGGTGGAGTTGTGGATCTGCAGGGCGCGCAATTTTGGTGTTTGTCCGCTTCGTACCATTGCCAAAGAATCTTCTTCAATGGCGCCAGCCAGCAGTACGCGGAAGCGACTGATATCTTCCTTGTAGATTTCGGTGATGTCGCCTTTGAGCCAACCAGAGCCGAAGTTTACACGCGGCAGGCGCTCGCGCATGTGGTCGTACGTTGTACGGGTATCAAGACTTTGCTGGAACAGGGCGATGCGGGTTTCGTGCCAGAGTCGCCTGCCGAATACCAGTGGCGAGTTGGCTGAAACAGCGATCAGGGGCGCTGCCAGCACCTGAGCGATATTATACATTTTGACAAATTCCTTGGGGGCCACCTGAAGGTGTACCTGGAAGCTGGTGTTGCAAGCCTCCAGCAGCGGAGAATCGTGTTTTACCAGCAGTTCGTCTACGCCTTCCACACGAAGTTCGAAGGCGGTGCCCAGGAGGTGTTTCTGGATGGCCGCCATGAGCGCGAAGTAGCGATCTTTAGGGGTGAGGTTGTGCATTTCCAGGTCGTGCTTACGCAGGGTAGGCAGGATACCGCAGAGGATAATGCTGGCGTCGAAATCATTCAGAACTTTCTGAATTTCAGAAAGATAGAAAATGTTTTCGGCCTCCATATCGGAGAGGCAGGTGCCGGTGAATTCGCGCGGACTGAGGTTGTTTTCCAGGTTGAATTTGGCGAGCTCGGTTACGCACCAGGGTTTATCATTGCCCATTCTTTCCAGCACCTGCATGTTGATGCAGGCAGGCTTGAGTGTTTTGTTGTCTACCAGGCACATTTCCTGTTCGGCGCCAATGCGTGTGATATCGCTTTCGAACCAGTCGTTCTGGAGCATATATTCGAAGGCCTGCACATCGCCCAGGAGACTCCGGACGAAGTGTTGCATTTCACTTTTACTTTCTACTGTGTTTACTTTTTGAAAACCCATATTTACCGTTATTTTTCTTCGACCAAAGATTATTTTGTTGGGCAGCCGAAGCTAGTCGGTGGCAAATATGTAAAACCCTGCTGATACGCCAAAAATATTTATTTCTAAAGGATCTAAAAAACATCCGGAAGGCGCAAACAGACCTCGTAGGTTTTAAAAACCTACGAGGTCTGTTTGCGGGTAAAAAAATCCGCAGCGCATTTTCTGCCGGAGAATGGAATTAAATATACCTTTGCGGCGTTCAGCAATGAACACGGGCTTGTAGCTCAGGTGGTTAGAGCGGCTGACTCATAATCAGATGGTCGCGGGTTCAATTCCTGCCAGGCCCACTTTAAAAATCAACGACTTACGCGGACAGTGCCGTGTAAGTCGTTTTTTATTTGCATACATTTTGCATACAAACACCCTCTAAATAGGAGAAAATGATTTTTTTATTGCCTGTAAAGGATTCTTAAGGGGTAACAGGAGGCTCTTGAAGGACACGTTCAAACTCCATCAAAGCTATACCCAAATGATTTTCAACTATTTTAACAGCAGCAGAATGTGCAAATGTGTGCATATAAGCATGATGAGTTGTTAAAATTATGTCCTGAAGGTCATTGTCATCCTCCATGTCCACAATTTTCAAACCCACACTTTTACACTTTTCCTTTGAAATATGTCGAGAGTGAGACTTACTTTGGGCATGGTCACTAAATTCTTTAAGTATTGAATCAACTTTTGCCTTTTGCCCTACGCACATATTGCGCCCCAACCAATCTTCCGCCAAACTCTTTGACCATGCAATTGCATTTTTGCATGACCCGATGAATGTTGGATGGTAACGACTAATTATTACTTGCCATAGTGGAGCGCTGGAAGGGTTCTTTTGTACATCTTTTTTGGCTTCCTCAAATTCTTCTACAACAGCTTGGCAAGCAATTCCACCAAATTGTGGGTCAATTGGCCCTAAATTAGACTGCTTACCCATCATGATTTCCTTACATGACATAGCTATCATTGTTCCCGCAGACATTGAAATCTGGGGCACGATACAGCGAATGTCATTGCCAAACATGGAAAACAGATAGTCGACAAGGCTTTCTGTGGCCGCTAAATCACCACCTGGTGTGTGAAGTATTAAATCCAAGCCAAGTGTTCTGTCTAACCTATGAATACAGGTCATAAAAGAGTTTTTGTCCTTGTCGTTGATTTCTACATCGGGAGCATTCCCTTTGTTTAACCAGCCGGAATAGTATGCAATGACATTTCTGCCAGTCATTTCATGGACATTGGCTAAATATTTTCGTCTTATCGAATCAAGGGGGGATTTGTCACCATTTGCAAGAGCGTCTTGGATCTCCTGTAAAACTTCTTTTAGATTTGGCATTTGTTGTAATAATATTTAACCTATGTACTCAGTTTTAATGTCTGTGTATGTACGACGATTTTCGTTGTACAAGGTAAACTTCTGGAACATTTCACCTGGTTTGGTTGGTGGAGGAAGAAAAGTAGGTACAGGAGGCACACCTTCCCCGATAAGTTGCTGATACTCCCGAATAGTGCGACGAAGGATGCGGCGCTGCTTTCTGTTTTTCATGCAAAAATTGATTTATAGGTTATAACTAGGAATCGAGGGGCAAAGGTGCACCTTAATAGTTATTTATGCTATGAGCAGACATGGCATTAACAATTTGGTTGCTCAAAAATGCTCTAAGATTTGCTTTTTATCATAAAAAAACGTTTTTCGATGAATTAATTCTGTCGCGCGCTGCATTAATATCGCTAATTTAGAATTCCTCTGGCTTTTTTTCACCTTCTTAACCTCTCCAACATCGACGCGGAGCACTTCTCATATGGCCCAAAAGATACTAGATATGTACCAACACACTGCCAAAGGTGGCTTAAGGCGTTGCTTTCAGGTTGCCCGAACGGCTGCCCATCCCCCGGCAATTTGAAGAAATCTTCTGGTAGCTTGGCTGCAATATGAAAGGCGATTTTCGCCACAACGTCCCCCAGCACAACGGGCATTTCCAAATATTCGTTTAACTGCTCTTCAGAAATGCCCGTTAACTCTACCACCTCATCAAGTAGATAGCTATGACTTTGCAGGTAGTCCCGGATAAAAAGCCCCTGGTGTTGCATTGGCTTATTTTGATTTTTTACGATTTAGGGTTGCCCCCCAAACAGGCGCGGTGTACTGCTTTTGCTTTCAGCTACACCACCCCCACTTTATCCACCTCTCTCATAATCCTATCCGTTTCCACCAAAGCCACCACGATTTTCTGATAGTGCAAAATATCCTCAAAGCCCAATTCCCGGTCTTTGCGGTCTTTGAGCCACTTTTGTGCGGGTTGGTAGCCATTGTGAAAAATCCCTGGCAAATGGGGATTCTAAAATTTGTAGTCATTCTCCCAGTTTAGTAAATACAAATGAAGATTTAAAGAGTGCCTTTTGTATTCTAAAACGGATTGGCTGCCCAAATCCAATAGCCCTATCCATTCTACATATGGTTCGATTTTAGTGATTGGGAACATTTGATTTAGGTAAATCTCAGACTCAGAGCCGGTCACAAAAGAATTGGTATAGCTTGACCAATATGGGCGGCTATTAAATGAGAAGCGAATATCTTTAACCTCTAACTTTACTTTTCCATCTTTACAGGTAACGACCATTGTATGATACCCCTTGCTTGATTGGGAATAGGTCTTAGTTTGACCAAACCAGCCTTTGTACGTTTTTCTATATGCCATTGGTGTATATCCTTTTATAATTATTTTACCACTTGCAACATCTTCGTATCGGAGCACATGCTCAATATCTACATATGAGAGCGCGCACCATTCCTTTACCCTTTTGAACAAAACATCTTTTGGCACTTTAGGACATTCTAAAACATAAATAAAATTGAAGGAACCTGAAAGGGTATCATAGGGTAGAACTGGATAGTTTTTCGAGTCACCACACGCTTCAATTAGCGCCTTTTTCATGATTGTCACTTCTTGAGGTGTTTTTTCCCCAGTTTGTAAAAGTGTATTTAAGTGATCTATCTCCATTTGGAAGGTTTGCGTTAAAGCAATGGCAGGAAATAGCAGTGTAAGAAGTAAGATTGAAGTAGTATTTTTCATTTTGAACTGTGTTGGTATGGTAAATAATGTTCAGGATGCATCTGGTTAGTAAAATTAACGTTGCAAAGTAAAAAAAAGCTAATTCACGTTTAATAAAAGTTGTTTTCTTGACGCAATACGCAGCATAGCGGCTGGCATGTCGGTAGCCGGTGCTAAAAGAAAAGGAGCCATTCCGTCGCCGGAATGGCTCCTTTTCTTTTAGCCTTGATGCGGATGCACACCTTAATCCATTCTCATCAGGGAGATGGAGGCTTTTGATTGTCGAAATACGTTTTCAGATCCTGATAAAACTGCTCAAAGGCAATAATACCTTCCGGTGTGATACGGCAAAGCGTGAGTGGATAATTGTTTTTGTAGGTTTTTTCCACCGTAATATATCCCGCCTCCTGAAGTTTGCCTACTTGTACGCTGAGGTTGCCGCTGGTGGCGCCGGTTTTTTCCTTTAGTATATTGAATTCGGCTTCCCGGGCCACCATCAGGTATGACAAAATGGCTAACCTGAGTTGGGAAAGCAGCAGTGGGTTAAGCTCCTGGTACATGGCCTTTTTTTACCTCTTGGTTGAGTAAATATCCTGGAAGCAGGTAGCCAAATATGGCGCAGGCGCCCTGTACCAACAGGTGTTGAACATCAGAAAGGAAGAGGCACCACAGTGCGCCGGCCCAAATCACGATGGCGCCAAAAATCAAGGGCCGGAATTTGAGCATGATGCCCGACATGAATGTGGCAAAACCCATCAGAATCAGGATGAATGGGGTAGGAGAGAGGTGGTTTTTTACCGCCAGCGTGATGGCCAGAATCATGGAAATGCCAAATCCAAGCCAGATCATATTGTACCACTGACTGAAAACATTGGGTTCCCGTTTGTTCTTTTCCCGACGCCATTCCCGGATGATGGCAGCCGGCATACCGATAATGACCATGATGCCCCAGGCCATTTCGGGGTGCTCGTGGAGATTGTTGGTTGCCAGATACCAGTGCACCAGGCTGGCAATGGCCACTAGCCAGCCCCAAAGCAGAAAGTGGAAACCGTTGTCGCGAAAAGTGCGCTTGGCAATGTCGATGGTTTCCCTAATGACCTGGAGACTTTCCAGGGGAGACAGTATTTTTTCCGTTGTTTGCATGGGTGAATAATTTGGTTTGCATTATTAATGATGCAAATATGCAAACTAGTTTACATTGTAAACTAAATTATTCGATAAACTTTTTTTCAACTGCGATCGGCAGCGTGAGATGTGGGATGAAATGCTGTTGCCGGAAAGAAAAATGAGTGACCCCCAAATTCGGGATCACTCATGATGTTTTATAGAAAAAGGTGGGGCCTCTTCCGAGGTCTAACCAATTAATGTTTACCCCAAAGCTCCACCACGCCTTTGCCGGCGGCGAGGTTTTTGGTGTCGTACCACATCACTACTTTGCGGATAATACGTTTGTTGCCAGGTAGATCAATGACCCTGCTTTCGCTACCTGCGCGGAAACTCTGACGGAGGTCAATTTCTTCCACATCGCCGTTTCCGTAGTGAACAGCCAGTTTGTGCATATTGATCGGGCTGCGTTTTACCCTAATTTGAATGGCAGAAAACACACCCTCTGCGCGGGTAACCAGTATTTCGTCCCGATCAACTTTGTAGTTGATTTTTCGGGAGCCTAACAATTCCCATGGGCCAAAATTGGCCATAGTGAACGACATGCCTGCGAAGGCTACTGCCAGTGCAGCGAAAAGAAATTTGATTTTCATATTTGCAATTGTTAAGTGAACAGAGTATTTTTGGATGTTGGACTTTTAGACGTTGGACATTAGACCCTGGTTTAATTAGCAGCTTGTTAACCCTTTTCAAACTCATCAAACCCATCAAACCCATCGGCGGCTAAACCCGCCGGTACGTGAAATCTTATGAAAACACATTCCCTGGCCATAAGTGCCTGGGCGGAGGAAGACCGCCCGCGTGAAAAAATGCTCTTGAAGGGGCGCCATGCTTTATCCGACGCCGAACTGCTGGCCATTTTATTGGGCTCCGGCAGTATGGGCGAAAGCGCCGTTGGTTTGGCGCAACGGATTTTAAGCACTGTAGACAACAATCTCCATGAACTGGGCAAACGCTCCATTACGGAGTTGCAGCGTTTTAAAGGTATTGGCGAAGCCAAAGCCATTACCATAGCTGCATCGTTGGAGCTTGGCAGGCGCCGACAGTTATCGGATCTGCGCGAGCGACCGCGGGTGAGCACCAGCAGGGATGCGTATCTGGCTATTTCCACCATGTTGAACGATTTGCATCATGAGGAGTTTTGGTTGCTGTTTCTCAACAAAGCAAATGAGATATTCAGTCGGGAACAACTCAGTATTGGCGGCTCGGCCGGTACAGTTGCCGATGTAAAAATAGCTTTTAAAATGGCTATTGATGCCAAAGCCTCGGCTATTATTGCGGTGCACAACCATCCTTCCGGCAACCTGAAGCCCAGCGAGGCGGATACGCAACTGACCAAAAAAATGCGGGAGGCGGGCAAAATTCTGGACATCCCGCTGCTGGATCACCTTATTATATCGGAGCGAGGTTACTTCAGTTTTGCAGATGAAGGGATACTCTGAAATATGGTCAGGCTTCTGTTGGCCAGGCGCTTTCGGCCAATTGCCGGGTCAGTGTTTCAATGTAGTAGCTTCCGGCAGCTGGATCAGACACAGCATCGAGTGCACTTTCCATTTTGAGCAGGTGCTGTACGTTGCGCGCAATGCGCCGGGAGAATGTAGCCGGGTATTTGGCCTGCGATTCCCGGCCCGCATCGTATGGCAGCACGGTAAGTCGCGCCGCGCCGCCCTGAACGGCCGACATGGCCATGGTAGTTGCGCGGATCATATTGGTGTAGAGGTCGTCAGTATATGTTTCAGGCTGGTATTGTACAGCTATGGATGGGTATTTGAGCGGTGCTTTCCAGGCCTGGAGTAAATTTAGCCAAAGTAATTTTAGGGCTCGGATGCGGGCAATTTCTACAAAATAACTTTTACCAATAGCGATGGAGAATTCCATGGTTTGGCTGATTTCCGAAACAGAAAGGCCTTTTTCGGATAGGTTTTTCAGGTAGGTGTTGGCATGCAGGATGGTGTCTTTCAAGTTCGTATCAGCGCTGGCAGCAACCCGTATGAGTTTGAATTGCGGGAATTTAGTGCGGGCATATTCGATCAGTTCGGCCAGGTAGCGCCAATCCACCACACTGGATACCGGCACAGGATCGTAAGCCAGGCTGCCTTTCAGGGCGGTAGTGGATATGCCTTTTTGTGCAGCAAGTGATTCCAGCAGCGCCAGGAAAATACCCGGATTGGTATCCACGGCTTTACCTGCAAAGTGTAATCCGATGTAATCCAGGTAAATGCCGTCCAATAATTGGCCAAAAGTCGCTGCGTCCGGAGTTGAATGCAGTACGAAACAGAGGCTTTCAGCGCCACCCTCCAGAGCTTCCAGGGCTTGTCGGTTGGCAGTAACGGGATCGGAAACCTGAATTTCTTCAACTATCTCCCAGTTGTTGTCAGTGCTTTCCAATGACGCCGGTGGCTGCTGGAAATCGTCGGCATGTACAAATGGTGTAACCACGGAGCCATCCGCGCGCGTCCACAGCAGTTCTTCCATGGGGCGCCCTTTGAGGTCTTTGGCAACCTGGTTCAGCCATTCAGCTTTCGACACGGGAGGGAACTCGGATAACATGGAAACGCAGATTTTTTTGGAACTCGGATAGCGAGGGTTAGCAGGGCGTTTTGAAGCGTGCAAAAGTAACCATAAAGTGATTTCTTACACGTAATATTTAAAATGGCTGCCGAAGTCAGTTCTAAATCTGAGTCCTCAGCGTCATCCGTGTTTCATTTGTCAACCCGCGTTCCATAAAACGTTTAGAAATTGTATGAATAATACCCAACTTTTTTCCCTAAACCCTGTTTACCTTTGCGATTAAATCTAAATAAGTACATGAACCAGCGCAAACTCATATATCTGGACAACAATGCCACCACCCCTTGCGACCCGCGTGTGGTGGATGCAATGTTGCCCTATTTCTTTGAAAAACACGGCAATGCAGCCAGCCGGAGTCACCAGTTTGGCTGGGAAGCAGAGGATGCTGTGGACTATGCCCGGGAGCAAGTGGCCAAACTTTTGAATGTTGAGGACAAAGAAATTATTTTCACTTCCGGAGCAACAGAAAGCAATAACCTGGCACTGAAAGGTGTGTTCGAGATGTATGCCAAAAAAGGCAACCATATTATTACGGTTGAAACCGAACACAAAGCCATTTTGGATACCTGTGGTCACCTGGAAAAACAAGGCGCCGAAATCACTTACCTGAAAGTTAAGGAAGACGGTCTGGTTGATCTGGCAGAATTGGAAGCTGCCATCAAACCCAACACCATTCTCATTTCAGTGATGTGGGCCAACAACGAAACCGGTGTGATTCAGCCCATGCAGGAAATTGCCAAGTTGTGCGAAAAACATGGCGTGCTTTTCCACTCTGATGCTACGCAGGCAGTGGGTAAAATTCCTACCCACCCGCGCGAGCTGGGCGTGCACCTGATGTCCTTCACGGCCCATAAAATGTATGGCCCCAAAGGTGTTGGCGCGCTCTATGTGAGTCGTAAAAACCCACGGGTTAAAGTAACTGCCCAGATGGACGGTGGTGGCCACGAGCGCGGTATGCGTTCCGGCACACTGAACGTTCCGGGCATTGTAGGCTTCGGTAAAGCGGCAGAAATTGCCCGGGAAGAAATGCATCAGGATGCTGAACGACTCAGCAAACTGCGCAATCACCTGGAGGCTGAACTGACTAAAATGGAAGAAACCAAGGTAAACGGCAATGTAAACAGCCGTATGCCGCACGTATCCAATATCTCTTTCAAACACGTGGAAGGAGAGGGTCTGATGATGACTTTCAATCAAAACATTGCGGTTTCTTCTGGTTCGGCTTGTACCTCAGCGTCGCTGGAGCCTTCCTACGTATTGGTAGGTATGGGTTTGGGCGATGATCTGGCGCACTCCAGCATTCGTTTCTCCCTGGGGCGTTTTACTACCGAGGAAGAAGTGAACCAGGCTATTGAGCTGGTGCGCAACGGTGTGAACCATATGCGTGAGCTTTCTCCAATCTGGGAAATGTATAAAGACGGGGTAGATCTGAGTAAGATTGAGTGGACGGCGCACTAAAATACATGATTGAAGATTACATGAGTACACGATTGAAGAGGGAGGGGAGAATTGTTCAAAATTGTCAAACATCGGCGGTTAAACCCGCCGAAACACTGTTAACTCATGCCGATACAAAGTCCTCCTGATGCTTTTACGCAATTGGTTTACAAAATTTACTATTTTGTAAAAGGACTGTACTACCGTTTGCTGAGCAGAAAATAACCCATTGAAAACCAAAAGGATTTAACATCACTACATCAACGCTAAATACACAGTAACATGGCATATTCAGAAAAAGTGCTCGACCATTTCAAGAGTCCAAGAAATGTGGGCTCCCTCAATAAAGATGCGAAGAATGTGGGTACCGGATTGGTAGGCGCCCCGGAATGTGGCGACGTAATGCGTCTGCAGATTGAAGTAGACGATGAAACCGGTGTAATCCGCGACGCCAAGTTCAAAACCTTCGGCTGTGGTTCTGCCATTGCTTCTTCTTCTTTGGCCACCGAGTGGCTGAAAGGAAAAAGCCTGGAAGATGCCCTTCGCATTGATAACATGGCCATCGTTGAGGAACTGGCCCTGCCCCCTGTAAAAATTCACTGTTCCGTATTGGCTGAAGATGCCATTAAAGCAGCTATTGCGGATTATCAGCAAAAGAACAACCAGTAGTCATGATCTTCGTTGCAGACAGCGCCAAGCAAAAAATCCAGGAAGTTCGCCAGTCTACCAAACTGAGCGATGATTTTTTCATCCGGGTCAGTGTGACTTCCGGAGGATGCTCCGGTTTGTCTTACAAGCTTGATTTCGACAATGAATCCAAGCCGAATGATCAGGTATTTGAAGACAATGGTATCAAGGTGGTAACTGATTTAAAGAGCTTTCTGTACCTTTTCAATACCACGCTGGAGTTTTCCGGCGGCCTGAACGGTAAGGGTTTTTCTTTCAACAACCCTAATGCCACCCGGACCTGCGGTTGTGGCGAAAGTTTTGCCGTATAGGCGCAAGAGCCCGTCATTTCAATTGCTCAGCACAGCAAACAAAAGGCCCTGCCGGTGGAATCACCAGCAGGGCTTGATTGTTTTCATGTGGTACCGACTCACTGCTTCCAAACCAATTTCGCAGGAAGTCAACTGATGGAACAAAGGTGCAGTTAGTGCGGTCACCTGCACACGCGCAAGAATACTGGTTTACATTTTTCAGGTGTTTTTACGGGTGTGTCCGACAAACTATATTCATCCGGGCAAACCCTTACCATGGATGCGGTAATTGTGCAGGAATACCCCCAATTTGCATATATTAGGACAATTTAAGTATGATTTTTGCTGTTGACTAATGGTCTGAAGGCGACTGGTCTTCAGGTATTGTTTAATTTTTTCATCAACCGATTCAACTATGTACACATCCCGTTTTCTTCTCGCAATGGTTGTAGCTATTGCCTGTATTGCATTTTTTTCCTGTGAAAAAAATGCCACCGATCAAACCACCTTACACATACACCTCACAGATGGCCCCGGCGATTTTCAGCAGGTGAACGTTGACATTCAGGAAATCCGAATCAAAAGCGCCCAGGATTCTGCGCAATGGATTTCGCTCCCAACCAATGCCGGCATTTACAATTTGCTCGATTTTCAAAATGGCATAGATACCCTGATAGCTTCGGGCCCGGTTCCGCTGGATACCTTGAAAGAGGTTCGGTTTATCCTGGGGCCTAATAACTCAGTAATGGTGGATAGCGTATTGTATGCCCTGGAAACCCCAAGCGCTCAGCAATCTGGTCTCAAAATCAAAATCAATAAACACCTGAATCTGGATGTAAATACGCTGCTTCTTGATTTCGATGCAGCTGAATCTATTAAAATTCAGGGCAACGGTGTTTATCGGCTTCATCCGGTCATTAAGCTGAAGTAAAAAACGATGAATGATGGGGGAAGGGGGCATTTTGAACAATCAGGGATCAATGGTTTTCTCTTTGATACCTGTTACACCGTGCAGCCTGGCTTGGGCAGGCCCTAATGCTCTCACCTTTCCCCACCATTCATCATCTTCTTTTGGGTTTTATAGAGAAACAATTAACTTTGGGCTGTTTGTACGAAATTCCTGCCCGCGATTAGTCCCCCTTGCGATGGGGACGCCCATGAACAGATCCCAGGACTCCTGCTTTTAATCCTGATCCGAAACCATCATCTCCCGAACAGCAACGGTCCTGTTGCGTTCGGGTTAACTGTTTTGTGATTATGCGGCGTACTCTACACCTGAAAGTTTTTTTCTTTTCTCTTTGGCCAAGTATGGTACTGTTTGGGCAGGATTGTACTATTCCCAATTTGCCTAATCAGTTTACCGTAAAACTCGCCTGGCAATCTGCTCAGGATGGTCCTTCCACTGTTTGTGCTCCGGTAGTTGGCAACCTCAACCCGCAGGAAGACAGCATACCGGAAATTATAGTGGTGGAAGGTCAGCCCAACATTCAGGACAAAATTCAGATATACCGGGGGGATGGCTCCAATGCCGCCAATCCGTTTATCCTAACTGTGCCTGGTGGGATGGATTTTTACCCCAGCCTTACCCCAACCATCGGCGATGTGGACGCCGATGGTATTCCTGAGTTGCTTGTTGCCTGTGCAGACCGCCGGATTCGGGTGTATAAAAATTACACCGAAAATCCGACCAATCCAATGACGCTCTGGATTACCACTGCGGTGGTACTGGATGAGCCTGATCAGCGACCGTTGCTGGCAGATTTCAATGGAGATGGTGTTTCCGAGGTGTATGCAGGAAACGATATTTATACTTTCAACCTGAGCAACCCGGCAATTCCTTCCCTCAATAAAATGCTCAATGGATCGGCTACCAATGGCCAATCTGCTTTTGGGTTGTTCTCCGAAGGTTCCTGCAATCCTACTGCTGTTGATATACTCACTCCCGCAGATTGTAATGGCGATCCGGATTGTGGCGGACTGGAGCTGGTAGCAGGTCCGGTGATCTATTCCATTGATCTGGATGTGGCGGATGGGGACCCTATGGAAATAAAAATTCAGCGTGATATGCGGACCATGGTTCCTCCAACCTCCGGCTACCGCGATGGATACACTGCAGTAGCCGATGTAAACCTGGATGGAGTGCTCGATATTGTGGTTACTTCGGCGCGGATGACCAACCAGTTTGGGGTTTATATCTGGAACAAAAACGGCTTTATTCGTTGGTTGCCCTATACAACCAATATTCTCAGCAGTGGCAGTCTGGCCTGTATAGCTAATGTGTATGACGACCGGCTGCACGGTTTTGCACAGGATTTTCCAGAAATCCTCATTTGTAGTTCCATGAATTTTACCTGCTACAACCTTCAGGCTGCTCAACTAACACCCATTAACCCGTATTGGTGGAATCTTCCCACCACTGATGGCTCAGGTTGGACCGGATCAACTGTGTATGATTTTAATGGAGATGGCATTTCTGAAATTGTTTACCGTGATGAAAGTAATTTGCGAATCCTCTACGGAGGCGCCGCGCCATTTCCGCCCGGGGTGGATGCACAGCGAAACTGGCTTAAAACGCCATGTTTTTCCATAACTGCTGATGAATATGCCGTTGTGGCAGATGTAGATAATGATGGTGAAACGGAAATTGCCGTTTGCGGAAGGATAGCTTTACCTCCTCCACCTTTTTTTAACGATCGGTTCCGCGGGCGCCTGCGCGTATACGAATCGGACGGATTCCCATGGGTGCCCAGCAGAAATGTGTGGAATCAATTTAACTACTTCATTGTCAATGTAAACGACGATCTGAGTATTCCCACTAACCAAATCGAGCACCACCTGGAACTACCCGCGCCAGGATCCGGTGTGCGACCGTTTAACTACTACCTTTCTCAGCGTCCGGTACTGAATGAAAACTACGAGCCGGAAATTCCCCTGCCAGATGTAGTGGCATCCGTGACCCAGATAACCTGCCAGACAGACAGCATGACCTTGTCTGTGCAAATTTGCAATGAGGGGAACAAGGTATTCCCCGCCGGTTCGCCGGTGGCTTTTTATCTGGCCAACCCTACCGTTAGTACTACGGCATTATTGGGAAATGTTCAAATGACTAACCTGCCGGTTGATAAAGATTCCTGTGTTACCTTCCAGTTTACCTTGCCCAGGGTAAGCAGTGGTACCCAGTTTGGTGTAGTGAATGATGATGCAACGGTGGCGCCGCCGTTCCAGCTGGATCTTGATTTTCCTTCCTCCAATATCCTGGAGTGCGATTTTTTGAACAACCTTTTCCAGTTTGAAGTACCTGTTCCACATGCTCCGGTTGATCTGGGCCCCGATGTGGCCGTTTGCCAGGATACCGTGGTTCAATTACAGGCCGGCGCAGGTTTTGTTCAATACGTTTGGCAGGACGGAAGCACCAACAGTGCTTTACAAGCCAGCCAAACCGGCTCGTATTGGGTTGAAGCTACTGATTTGTGTGGCATTAAACACCTGGATACCCTGATGTTGGAGTCTTTTGGATTCCCAATTTTGCAATTAGATACCATTCAGGGCGATTGCCAGGGAAACCCCGCCCAACTGCAAGCCAATGTGCAGGGAAATTACCCGCCATTTTCCTTTGATTGGTCGACCGGAGAAAACAGCCCGGGTATCAGTACCCAAACGGATGGTATGTACACTGTAAGGGTAACGAACGCCAAAGGTTGTGTTACCGTAGACAGCATTTGGGGCGAGGCCGGAGGGTTGGTACAAATAGATGCCCAGGTAAGTGCCGGTATTTTATGTTTTGGAGAAACAGGCGCCATTGATCTGAGCATTCAAACCGGACAGGCGCCCTTTCAATACACCTGGTCTGATGGCAGCCAGGGGTTGCAATTGACCAGCGTTCAGGCCGGAATATATACCGTAGTGGTAACAGATGCTACCCATTGTACCGATACGGCCATGGTGGTGCTGGCCCAGCCGGAGGCCTTATTGTCTAATGGCTTCAGTACCGTTCCTGCCTGCGAGGATGAATCTACTGGCGCCATTACTTTTCTGGGCGCGGCACAGGGCACACCGCCTTATCAGATACTTTGGTCGACCAGCGCCACTACGGATCAGGTAGATCAGTTGTCGGCTGGAGCCTACCAGCTCACTATTACAGATGCCAATGGTTGCAGCCTGGCCCAAATGGTGGATGTACCCGGATATGCCGTTCCGGCAGAGAGCACTATTATTCAGGATGTGTCTTGTTTTGGCGCCAACGACGGCGCCATCAGTTTTCTGCTCAATGGTGGAGCGCCGGGGTATGCTTATTTATGGTCTGATAATAGCACTGAGGATCAATTGCAGGGGCTCGCTCCCGGGGTATATGCGCTCACATTCACCTATGCGAATGGGGCTTGCAGTCAAACCAGAACTTTTCAGGTTCTGGAACCTCTGCCATTGATCACCAGTACACAACAGGCGGCAGCAGATTGTAGTGGCGGCTTGGGTGGTTTTGTGGATTTGAGTGTTCAAAATGGCATATTGCCTCTGCAATTTCTGTGGTCGAACGCGGCAACAACGGAGGATCAGCAGAACATTGGTGCTGGTCAGTACACGGTAACCGTTACGGATGCCACGGGTTGTACCATCACAGCCAGTGTTTCGCTGGTGGAGCCCAATCAGTTGTTGAGTAGTGGTGTGGTACTTACGCCTGCCTGTCCGGGATTGGCCACCGGCAGCGCTGTTTTTTCAGGCGCTTCACAGGGTACTCCCCCTTATACATTACTGTGGTCAAACAATGTTGTAACGGCCATAAATGCTCAGTTGGCAGCCGGGCCGTATCAACTGACCATCACAGACGCCAATGGTTGTACGTTGTTGGAATCTGTGGTGATACCGGAACACGAGGAGCCGGCTATTCAGGCCAATGTACAGCAGGTTGCTTGTTTTGGCGCGTCAACAGGCAGTATAGACATATTGCTGAGCGGTGGAACACCGGGTTTTGCTTATCAATGGTCGAATGGTGCGAGTACGGAAGACCTGAGTTTGCTGGGGCCGGGACAATATCAACTGGTACTGAGTTATGCTGGTGGCGCTTGTACCGTCAGCGCCAATTATCAGATTACTGAACCTGCTGAACTTGTTTTTACCCAAGCGCAGCTTACCCAACTCAGTTGCTTTGAAGCTGGCAACGGTGCGATAAATATTTCCGCAACTGGAGGAACGGGGGCCTATACATACCACTGGAGTAACAGCGCCACCACGGAAGATCTTTCCGGTCTTGCAGCAGGGCAATACGGACTTACCCTGACCGATGCCAATGGTTGTACGTTGGAAAACGCTTTTACGCTTACCCAGCCGCAGGCACTGGCGTTAAGCGCCGTGGTAGCCGCTGACACCTGTGAAACGAGCAGTGGGGCAGTGTCGTTGGCAGTACAGGGCGGGACACAACCTTATGTGTATCAATGGTCTGACAACACTGCAGATTCTCTGATCCTGAACCTCCAGCCAGGCATTTATCAAGTTACGCTTACAGATGCTCAGCAATGCACGCAGGTGTGGCAGGGGGCGGTATTGGCTTACGGATTGATTCCAGAGCTTGAAACATATTCCGGCCTAATTACCTGTGCCCAGCCGAGTGTATCTATTGGTGTACATGCCAACCAAAGTAATCTGCACTACAACTGGCAATCGCCTCAGGGTGTTTTGCCGGATGTTGCCAGTCAGGTAGTTCAAACGGCGGGTACTTATTGGGTAACGGTAGAAAATACTTTTGGCTGTACTGCTTCCACGCAATTACAGGTGTTGGAAAACACCGCAGCGCCATTAGCCGAGGCGGGGCCGCCAACTGTTTTGGTGCCGTGTGAGGAAACGCTGGCGGTATTAAACCCAACGGGGTCTTCCGTGGGCACGGGATTTGAAAATCGCTGGATTGTATTGGAAAATGGTTTGCCTGTTAGGGATACGCTTGCCTGGTTAATGCCTGTTACGGAAGGCGGAGCATATGTGCATGAGGTAACAGATTTGCAGAATGGTTGTGTGTCCAGAGATACTATCCTGCTGACCTGGGATGATCCCATTCAGGCCCAGTACAGCGTGGACCCTATTTTATGTTTTGGAGATGATGATGGAGTTATCCGTTTCGAACAGGTAAGCGGCGGATCGGCGCCTTATTTTTATTCTGTTGATAATCAAATGTTTACTACAGGTAATGAGTTTTCATTGTTGGAGCCTGGCGTCTACCCGCTGCGCGTGCGCGACGGGCTGGGTTGTACCTGGGAAGGCGAAGTGGTACTGACGGAACCTTTGCCACTGAGTGTTTCACTGGCGGCCAACGACACATCCATAGTACTGGGGCAATCTGTACAGTTAACGGCGCTGGTGTTGCCGAATAATGCAACGTTGAGTCAGATTGTCTGGGCGCCAGACGATGTGTTTACGTTTGATAATGGCTCACTGAAACAACGGGTTGCTCCGGAAACAGGTACGGAATTTAAGGTGCAGGTAGTAGATCAAAATGGCTGTACGGCGTCGGACAGGATTTGGATAACGGTGAATAATTTCCAGATTTACGTACCGAATGTGATACTGCCGGACAGTGAAAACAACGGCTGGTTTACGGTTTTTGCCGGCAGCGGCGTAACGGAAATTCGAACCCTTCGGGTGTACGACCGCTGGGGAGAACTCGTGTTTGAGCGACTTGGATTCATGCCCAACGAGCCCACTTTTGGCTGGGATGGCAGTTTTCGTGGGCAACCGCAAAATCCTGGCGTGTTTGTTTGGTATACAGAGTTGGTGCTTCTCGATGGCAGGATTATTACACTGAAAGGAGATGTTACGGTGCTGCGTTAGAGGTTGTCTCGTAAGTAGTTTTTACCGGAGAGGCGGAGAGACGCGGAGGCACTTAAACTGAGAGTCTCACTCCAAGTGAGACTCTCAGTTTAAGTGCCTCCGCGTCTCTCCGCCTCTCCGGTAAAAATAAATCGACGACTTTTGTGACCACCTCAACTATTTCCCAATGGAGAATATGTCTCCTTTGAATAATTTAAAACAATTAATTTATATTTTCCTTTTACCTTGCAGCCCTCAATGACCCTCAATGACCCCAATGACCCCAATGACCCCTAATGACCTAAATGACCCCAATGACCCTAAATGCCCCCAATGACCCTAAATGACCCTAAATGACCCCAATGACCCTAATGACATAAACAACCATGGCAGACAAAAAGCTCTTTTTACTTGACGGTCACGCGCTGATTTACCGGGCGCATTTTGCATTTATTGCCCGGCCTCTGATGAATTCCAAAGGATGGAACGTATCTGCTGTGCAGGGTTTCATCCGTACCGTTTGGGATTTAATTCAAAACGAAAAACCTACTCACCTGGCAGTGGTATTTGACCCCAAGGGAGGCACGTTTCGGAATGAAAAATTTGATGCTTACAAGGCCAATCGGGAGGCACAGCCGGAGGATATCACCTTTGCATTGCCCTGGGTACACAAGATTGTAGAAGCCATGAATATTCCGGTGGTTGTTGTGCCTAATTTTGAGGCAGACGACGTGATCGGCACCCTGGCTAAACAAGCGGAAAAGGTGGGTTATACCACTTATATGGTAACGCCAGATAAGGATTTTGGGCAGTTGGTTTCGGAGCATGTATTGTTGTACAAACCCGGTAAGGGCGGCGATCCGGCTGAAATTTGGGGGCCCAAAGAAGTGTGCGAAAGATGGGGCATCAAGCGCGTGGAACAAGTGATAGATATCCTCGGTTTGATGGGAGATGCCGTAGATAATATTCCTGGTTTGCCAGGGATTGGAGAAAAAACAGCCACCAAGTTGCTGGAGGAATTTGACACTGTGGAGAACCTGTTGGCCAACGCAGATAAACTTAAAGGCAAACAACAAGAGATCGTCAAAACCCACCATGAAAAAGCTACCCTTTCCAAGTGGCTGGCCACTATTGAAATCAATGCCCCGGTACAATTTGATGAAAGGAAATTCGAGATGGAGCCTTTCAACCGAGAGGAGTTGATGGAAATATTCAAGGAACTGGAGTTTAAATCGCTTGCAGAAGCCATTTTGCGCAGTCCCTGGGCCGGCGGCCCGACACACGAACCGGCTGCCAAGCCAGCACCTGCCAAGGCTGCTCCGCCCAAACCGGCAGCAAACACGGGTACGCAGGGCAACCTGTTTGATGAAGCTGTGATGAGCGAGCAAACCAACGATGCCCGCTTGCCGCAGGAATCCCAGTTTCATACCCGAGGCACGCACACCATTGAAAACACGGATCACACCTATCACCTGGCAGATACCCCGGAAAAACGTGCGGAATTGCTTGCATTGCTGAAAAAAGCCAAAGCCATTTCTTACGATTCCGAGACCACTTCCATTGAAGCGCCTCAGGCAGATTTGGTTGGTTTTTCTTTTGCTGTAAAAACCTTTGAAGCCTGGTATGTGCCGGTTCCGGCAGACCGGAAAGAGGCGCAGAAAATCGTAGAAGAATTTCGGGAAGTATTTGAGGATGAGCAGATTGTAAAGATTGGGCAGAACATCAAGTACGATGCCATAGTGCTGAAAAACTATGGCTGCGAATTGCGTGGCCCCTATTGGGATACCATGCTGGCGCACTACCTGTTGGAGCCGGAATTGCGCCACAACATGAATTACATGGCGGAAACCCTGCTCAATTACAGTCCGGTGAAGATTGAAGAGCTGATTGGAGCAAAAGGCGCCAAACAAGGCAATATGCGCGATGTGCCGGTGGAAAAAATCAAGGAATACGCTGCGGAGGATGCAGATGTAACCCTTCGGCTGAGGGATGTGCTGAAGCCCAAACTGGAGGCCGGCGGGCATCAACTGGTTAAATTGTTTGAAGAGGTAGAAACGCCATTGGTCAAAGTGCTGGCCGATATTGAGCATGCCGGTGTGCGTATAGATCCGGATTTTCTGAAAGAATATTCCGGCGAGCTGGCTGTGCAGATTGTGGCGCTGGAGGAAAAAATTCTGCAAGAGGCAGGTTTTAACTTCAATATTGCCAGTCCCAAACAAGTAGGTGAAGCCTTGTTTGATCGGTTGAAACTGCCGTACCCGGGCAAGAAAATGAAATCGGGTCAATATTCTACTGATGAGGAGATCCTCTCGGAATTGGCTGTCAATAACCCCATTTGCGCCGATATTCTCTCCCACCGTGGTCTGATGAAGTTGAAATCCACCTATGTGGATGCACTACCAACCCTGGTTAATCCGAGAACCGGCAGGGTACACTCCTCTTTCAACCAGGCACTGGTAGCTTCCGGCCGATTGAGCAGCCAGAACCCCAACCTGCAAAATATTCCCATTCGTACGGCGGAGGGCAGAAAAGTGCGCGAGGCATTTGTTCCGCGCGACAGTGATCACCTCATCCTGAGCGCCGACTATTCGCAAATAGAATTGCGCCTGATTGCCGAAATCAGTGAGGATGAGGCCATGTTGAACGCTTTCCAAAAGGGCTTGGATATCCATACAGCCACTGCAGCCGGCGTATATGGTGTGGCCCTGGATCAGGTAACCAGTGATCAGCGTCGCGCGGCCAAAACCGTCAATTTCAGCATTATTTATGGTGCAGGAGCCAGCAATCTGAGCCAGCAACTTGGTATCAAACGCACGGAAGCCAAGGAATTGATTGATAACTATTTCCGGGAATATTCCGGTTTGCGCACCTACATGACGCGCATTGTGGAATTTGCGCGGGCGCACGGGTACGTGGAAACCATGCTGGGACGGCGCCGATACCTGCGCGACATTAATTCCGGCAATGGTATGATGAGATCTATGAGCGAACGTGTGGCCATCAATACCCCTATTCAAGGTTCAGCCGCCGATTTGATCAAGGTAGCCATGATCAATATACGGGAAGCCATGCGCAAAGGGAAATTCAAATCGCAAATGATCCTTCAGGTACACGACGAATTGGTGTTTGATGTTCGGAAAGACGAACTGAATGAGCTCAAGCCACTTATCGTGGAGAAAATGCAAAGCGCCTTACCAAATTTGAAAGTGCCGATACTGGCAGAAGTAGGGGTAGGGGAAAATTGGTTGGAAGCGCACTGATTACGTGCAACTTACCGCCAAATTGCACGTAATCCTATACCATTTTCGTAATACCTCTTGTAAATATAAAATATTCAGGTTAATTTTGGTGTAATTCACTTAAATACCCCAAGATTCCAACAATGCTATTTGAGCCAAATGTAATCTACCACATCTACAACCAAGGTAACAACAAGGAATTGATTTTTTATAAAGAGGAGAACTACCTCTTCTTTTTAAAGAAAACCCGACTGCTCATCTCGCCGTATGCCGAGTTCCTGGCATATTGTTTAATGCCAAACCACTTTCATTGGTTAATTATTGCAAAGCCTGATGGATGCGAATGGGCATCACATCTTAAATTCCCAATACCCAGGCAGGTGCTCAATCATCAAATCAATATTCTTCTTAGATCATATGGAAGAGCCATCAATAATCAGGAAGGTCGAACAGGCTCCTTGTTTAGACAACACACTAAAGGGAAAACTGGTTGGGAAGATCCCTTTGTTGAGGCCAGTAGACGAAAGTCATCCACTCAGGGATTTGTATTCGGACTAGATAATCAATATGCTTACAATTGTTTTAACTATATCCATCAAAACCCAGTTGAAGCTAACCTAGTATTAAAGGGTACAGATTGGATATACTCATCGGCAAGGGATTATGCCGGAATTAGATCCGGCACCCTATGTAATCAGTCCTTAGCAAAGGACCTGCTGAATTTTTGAGTTAAAGTGAGAGACTCAAAAGTAATTTTTACGGCAGATGCACAAGACTGCTGATAGTGAGAGTCTCACTCAAAGTGAGACTCTCACTATCAGCAGTCTTGTGCATCTGCCGTAAAAATAGAATGATAGCCTCTTTATGCTCACCTTCTACCTCCTCTTATTCGGTTTTCTATGCTTCTCCTTCCAGGCTTCGGCGGCTTCTATTTCCTGCATGATGGCTTTGAGCGGATCTTTTTCCTCCCGGGTAAGTACCATGGTTTCTGCGCGCTCTGTATGGTCTAATACCAGCACGCGTACTGGTTTGCCCAAATATTGCTCAATGGCCTGCAAAACAGGCTTTTCCTCTGTGCTGCAAAAAGAAACAGCCAGTCCTTTTTTCATGCCGCGACCGGTACGACCCACGCGGTGAACATAGTTTTCTGGCACATCCGGCAAATCATAATTCACTACATAATCCACATCCGGGATGTCAATGCCGCGTGCACTGACGTCGGTGGCTACCAGCACTTTTACGGCTCCTGTTCGGAATTTGGACAAGACATCCAGCCGGTCTTTTTGTTCTTTATCGCCATGCAGGGTAACACTTTCGATCTCAACCCTTTCCATGGCCTTCATGACCCGTTCTGCACGTACTTTGGTGCGTACAAAAACCAGGATTTTGCTTTCCGGATGCTCGCGCACCATGCGTTCCAGGTAAAATCGTTTATCGTCCATTTCCACAAAAAACACCGAGTGATCGATGTTTTTAGAAACCGGATCCTTGGGCGAAATCTGTATCCTGATGGCCCGGGTAACGAGCGAATAAGCCAGATCCTTAATGGTTTCGTTGATGGTGGCGGAGAAAAACAGCGTTTGACGTTTTTTGGGTAAAAAACGGATCAAATCGCGGATGTCCTTCAGAAAACCCAATTCCAGCATACGGTCTGCCTCATCCAATACCAGCATTTCTACCCTGTCCAGTTTGATATGACCCTGACTCGTCAGATCGAACATACGGCCTGGTGTGGTAACCAGCACATCAATACCCTTTTCCAAACGGGCAATCTGCGGCCCTTGTTCCACACCGCCAAATACACAAAAGGATTTCACCCGGGTATACCGGGCAATTTGATCAAACACCTCGGTAATTTGCAGGGCCAGCTCGCGGGTAGGCACCATCACCACGCATTTGATGCCTTCTGAACGCCCGGACACCTTCCGGTCATGCAACAAGTGCACGATCGGAATGACGAAAGCAGCCGTTTTGCCGGTACCAGTTTGGGCAATAGCCAGCACATCCTCTCCCTTCAGTATGGGTGGAATAGCCTTGTACTGGATATCCGTTGGACGGCGGAATCCCATATCGGCCAGGTTGCGCTTTACTTCCGTGGCAATTCGGTAATCTTCAAACTTCATGCTCTTGAGGCGTTTGTGGTCGCAAATGTACCAATTACCGGCGCTAATCCTGTGAACTGCCGATTTGCGACATTGATATTCCTCAAAACACCCTAAGTTTGGACACGCATTTTATCTTTTTCACTGTTAACCGCTTACCGTCATGAAGCAATTCCTTACCATTTGCGGACTTCTGTTGATACAGTTTTTGTCTGCACAAACCATTTTTGTAAAAGCCAATGCCGTTGGCTCCAATAACGGCAGTAGCTGGGCTAATGCCTATGTGTCGCTGGATGCAGCATTAACCGCTGCTGTTCCCGGACAATCTATATGGGTGAGCGCTGGAACGTACAAGCCGGCAGTATCCTTTCTCCTGCAAACCGGGGTTGCACTGTATGGCGGTTTTGCCGGCACCGAAACAGCCCTGAACCAACGCAATCCGTTGGTTAATGTGACCATCCTGAACGGTGATCTTTTGGGAGACGACATTCCCGGGAATTTTGACCAAAACCGTACGGATAATGTGCAACACGTGGTGACTATGTTTGCCGATGTATCCACGCAGCATGCCGTTTTGGATGGTTTTGTGATTCGAGGCGGGCAAACTTTGTTTAATAATCCGAATCCGGATCTCACGCGCAGGGGCGCAGGAGTACTCGTGGCAGGGCCAGCTACTATTCGCAACTGTAGTTTTTTTGACAACTATGCAGAGTCTGGAGCAGGTATTGCCGCGATAGGCACAGCCAGCGATGGAATTGTGGTTGATAATTGTTTGTTTGAGGCCAATAAAGCCACAGAACAGGCAATTCTATTATTACGGCAAACCCCAACCGGAGAAGTGAATAACTGTGTGTTTAAAAATAACATCACCAATAGAGGTACTTTTTATCCACAGGAAACCACTAACATTACCATTGATAGTTGTTTGTTTGAGGGCAATAATGCAGGCGCCAACTTTGGTGCTGCCATGTTCTCCTGGCAGGCCAGTTGGACGATGACAAACAGCATTTTTCGCAAAAATAAGGCGGCCAATGGCGGGATTTATATTGACGACCGAAACGGGGGTCATTTTGTGACCTTGAATAACTGTCTGTTTGAACAGGATACCACCACAGGTTTTGGTGGCTCTGCAGTGTATGGTTGGCAGGCCAGTTGCTTGGTGAAAAATTGTGTGTTCCGGGAAAACTATGCGCCTAACGCCGCAGCTATGTATTTCAACGGATCAGAGTTCGACAGCCAGTTTAGCATAGACAGCTGCCTGTTTGAACGCAATGTTTCTACCAGCTACGGAGGAACATCCATCTGGCATAACCGCACCAATTACACCCTGAGCAATTCCATTTTCCGCGACAATGTTGCGCCTAATTCGGCTGGCGGCGTTTACAACGGCGATACCACCATTTTCCACGTAACGAACTGTTTGTTTGAAGGCCATCAAACAAACTTTGCAGCAGCCGTGGCCAATTATGGCGTTGGATGTAAAGGTGTTTTTGAAGACTGTACCTTCCAGGATAATGAGGCCAACACCAGCGGCGGGGCAGTTAGTAACGGGTTTAAAGCTGATGTAGCCTATAAAAATTGCCTATTCCTGCGCAACTCTGCCACTTTTGGCGGGGCTATCTTTACGCAGAATGACACTACCCGATTAGAGATTGACGGGTGTTTATTCCAGGAAAACGGCACCGACGATTATGGCGGGGCTGTTTTTGTAAACGACAATATTGCTACCACGATTAAAAACAGCAGTTTTCTATACAATACCAGCGATTACGGTGCAGCCATTCAGGCATATGGCGATAGTTTGTTGTCTATTGAGAACACCATATTCCTCAGCAATTTTGCCGTAACACAGGGTGGCGCCATCAACATGAACCAAACAAAAGCCAACCTGACCAACTGCTTGTTTGCCAAAAACATCAATCTGAGCGCCGGGGCCGGTGGAGCCATTTCTGTTAATGCTTCAGATAGTGTTAGTAGCCGGGTAACTGCCATTAACTGCACTTTTGCTGATAATGAAGCGCAAATCGGGGCGGGTATTGCCCAATGGGAATCAGATGCTGGCGATGTCGAATTGAGTTTACTGAACTGTCTGTTCCAAAATCCGTTTGGCAATAACTATGAAATTGAGGCCGGTACGCCACTGGTCATCAGCCTGAACGGCAACCAAAGCTCCGACGCCTCTTTGGTAGGCGATCTGAGCGGCAACAAAGATGTGCATGACCTGAATGTATCCTTCATGGATCCGTTGAACGACGACTACCGGTTGCTGATGGGGCCGGCTGTGGACGGTGGTGTTTCTGCCGGAGCGCCTGCCACTGATCTACTGGGGAATTTGCGTCAGGGTTTGCCAGACCGCGGTTGCTATGAATTGGGCATCAACAGCGTGAAAAATGTTGGATTCCACATGCTCGATCTTCAGTGTAATCCAAGTCCGGCCACAGAAACGGCTTTACTCAGCCTGGAAAACGAACGTGCCGGCGACCTAGATATTCAAGTCTGGAACGCTTCCGGACAGCTCGTGTTACAGGTGCAGGCTGTGAAAGCGCAAGGCGCTTTCCAATATCCGCTTCAGGTGGCTTCATGGCCTGCGGGCATGTATCGGGTACAATGCCGCATGGGCGCTATTATGCATGAAGGTTCATTGATTAAGCAATAAACGTAGTCAATGGTGTAATTTTGCGCCGCAGGGAAACAATCCTTCCTGCGGCGCATTTTTTTCAGATAATTTGGCAAAAAAGGTTAACTTCGTATAAAACACGCTTTTACCCACTCTATGAAACCAATTGTCTGGAAACTGATCCCTACCGATGAAACCGAAGCGGAACGCTTGCACCAGGAACTAAAAATTCCGCTTGTTTTTTGTCGGCTTCTACTTCAACGCGGCATACGTACTATTGAAGACGCCCGTATTTTTTTTCGCCACGATTTAGCCAATACCCATCATCCGTTCCTGATGAAAGATATGGATTTGGCAGTAGAGCGCCTTGACAGAGCTTTGCAAAACGGCGAACGTATTCTGTTATATGGCGATTATGATGTTGATGGTACCACGAGTGTGGCCCTCATGTATGCGTTTTTATCAGGTTTTTATGCCAACCTCGACTACTACCTGCCCAATCGGGATAAGGAGGGTTATGGGGTGAGTTTGCAGGGGGTGGAATACGCCCGGGAAACTGGTTGCAGCCTGGTGGTTGCTATGGACTGCGGCATTAAAGCCCATAAAGCCATTGAACTGGCTAAAAGTTATGGCATTGATTTTATCGTATGCGACCACCACTTGCCGGAGGGCGGCTTGCCTGATGCGGTAGCTTGTCTGGATCCAAAGCGCGAAGATTGTCCATATCCTTATAAAGAGTTGAGTGGTTGCGGCGTTGCATTCAAACTGGCCCAAGGACTGGCTTTACATCACAATGTACCTCAGGACGAGTTGGCTTCACTCCTGGACCTGGTGGCGGTAAGTACAGCCTGCGATATTGTGCATATGACCGGTGAGAACCGCATTTTTGCGCATTTTGGCATGCAACGGCTGAATCGTTCGCCCAGGGTTGGTTTGTGGGCCATGATGCAAAAAATTAATCGTCCTTATCCTATGGATATCAGCGATGTAGTGTTTGGCATTGGCCCAATGATTAATGCTGCAGGCCGATTGGCTGATGCCAGGGAGGCGGTGCGTCTGTTGTTGTCGGCCGATAAAAACAGCGCCCTGGATTATGCCGGGAAACTGGTGCAACGCAACAAAGACCGGCGTCAGATGGACCAGTCTACGGCTGAGGCTGCCCAGCGGATGTTCCGGGAAAAAACGGATTGGGCTAGTCGTAAAAGTACCGTTTTGTTTGAGCCAAACTGGCATAAGGGAATTATCGGTATAGTGGCCAGTAGGATGGTGGAGGCATTTCATAAACCCACGGTTATCCTTACGGAGAGCAACGGTAAGGCTGTTGGTTCTGCACGTTCGGTTGCCGGGTTTGATTTGTACGGCGCTTTGCAGGCATGCGAAGATCTGTTTTACACTTTTGGCGGACATGCTCATGCGGCGGGGCTGCAGTTGCCGGTAGAGAATGTGGCAGCTTTTGAGGAGCGTTTTGAGCAGGTAGTGAGTAGTTCCATTTTGCCAGAGATAGAGAACCCGCAAATGGATGTTAGCGCCAAATTGCGTTTTGATGAGGTTACACCGGAATTCTGGAAAATGCTCAGGCGGTTCGAGCCTTTTGGGCCGCACAATCCCAATCCCTTGTTTTGGGCAGAAAACGTGTTGGATAGCGGTAAATCCAGAATATTGGATAATAACCACGTCAAATTGTCATTGCGGCAGGAAGGTAGCAATGTGGTACTGAACGGCATCGGTTTTGGATTAGGTAAAAAGTATGAGGCCGTAGAAGGCAAAACGTTTGATATATTGTTCCACCTTCGAGAGGAAGAGTGGCAGGGCTACCGTAGCCTCGGCCTATATGTCAAAGATATCCGTTGACAAGACACGAAGTTTACAAAAGACACAAAGGCACAAATACTTAAAAACTACAAACATGAGTCATCCCGAATTTTTCAGGGTTTCTCCTATTTGCAGGATCAAAAAGTGCCCTAGACCTCGCAAGAGGTCAAACCATTGTAGCTAAATTAAACGCAAATCGCATCCAGGACCTCGCAAGAGGTCCAACTTCGCTGCGTCAGTTAGACCTCTTGCGAGGTCCTAAAATTATCTAAACCATGCTGCTACAAAGGTTGGACCTCTGCCGAGGTCTACCGCACAAGGCCAAAAACAAAACATGAGTCACTCCTAAATTCGGGATGACTCATGTTAGTGCCTTAGTGTACTTTGAGTCTTCTAATCGCGTTTGGGTTTGTATTTGGCCAATTCCAGGAATTTTTGGGAGTCGGTCAATTGGAAGAGTTCTTTCATAGTTGTTTTAGGGTAGCGTTTCATGTATGCCTTTACGATACGCAAGCCTACCCAGTTGCCAATTTCGCCCGGAGCTTCTGCGAATACAATGGGTGCATTTGGACTTGGCGAAACAAGCTTTCTGAACTTGTCGTAGTCGGTGCTGTAGAGCAATTTTTCACTCAACAGGCGCGCCCAAACTTCGGCTTCGTTGGCATAGCAGCCCCCCATTTGTTCGGAGGTATAGCCCATCTTCATACTGTCGGGCACTTCAGGAAGCAAGCAATCAACCAGGTACAATTCCTTGCCATTGTGGAGGATAATATCGAGCAAGCGTTGTCCGGAAGGTCCGTCGGAACTATTTTGAGCTACTGCTTTAGCCAGGCGCACCGGGATGTATTCTTTTTTAAACTGCCGACGCATAAAAGCCGGGAATACATCTGGGTCATAGCCCGGATAATTTTCGCCCAAAAACAGGTCGAGACCAATGCCGCAGAGACTGTCGCCCGCTGTGAAAGCATCGGTGGCAAATTCAGAGATCATGGTTACCACCTGAGGCGTTGGTTTTTCCGGGAAATAGTATTTGTAGTAGCGGAACATCTGGGTCAGGTCTTTTTCCAGCCAGTCCAGATTGCCGTACACTTGTTGCACAGTATCGTAAATATACTTGATTTGCGGAGTTGCCAAAAAAGCCGCCAATGCTTGTCGCGGTGTTTCGGCGGGATTTGATTGATCGTGAATAATTTCGTTGCAAAACAGCGGCAGCATCATGGGGTATTTACCCAGGAGTTGTTCCATTCCGGGTTGCAGTTGGGTGGTATCCAGCGCAAAGATGTCTTGCTCGAAACGTTCCAGTTTAAAATTGATTTTCACATTAGAGATATCCGGCCTCGGAATCTCATCTTCATTGCCACATCCAGTCAAAAAAACAATAGAAGTCAACAAAAGCAGCAAAAAGCGCATATATCCAATCATGTTATCAGGTAAAACGGATGCAAAGGTAGTAAACGAAGCGTTGATGAACATGTTGTACATTTCAATCCCCTGCCGCATCGCGGCAGGGAACAAAAACAAAACACCCGATTGCCTGTGATATCACAAGCAACCGGGTGTGCAGGGTATTGTAAAATCTGAAGCTGAGTTATTTCAGGCCAAATTCCTTGCGGATTTTGTTCAGAGCGCTGCCTGATTGTACCCACTCAATTTGTTGCTCGTTGTAGGTGTGGTTCACGTCGAAGGTTTCAGATGTGCCGTCGGCGTGATCGAGACGAATTTTAAGTGGTTTGCCTGGCGCGAAGCTTTCGAAGCCGAGGATGCTCACTTTGTCATCCTGACGCACCTTATCGTAGTCGGCCGGGTTGGCAAATGTCAATGCCAGCATGCCTTGCTTCTTCAGGTTGGTCTGGTGGATACGTGCGAAGGATTTTACTACTACCGCTTTTACACCCAGGTAGCGTGGTTCCATGGCTGCATGTTCGCGGCTTGATCCTTCCCCCAGGTTTTCTTCACCAAAAATGATGGTGCCGATGCCTTTTTTCTGGTAGTGACGGGCAGATGCCGGTACTTCCATGAACTGACCTTTATCTACGTTGAATACGTTGTTGCGCTCACCGTTGAAGTAGTTTTCAGCGCCGATATAGCAGTTGTTGGAAATGTTTTCCAAGTGACCGCGGTATTTCAGCCACGGACCAGCCATGGAAATGTGGTCGGTGGTGCATTTGCCTTTGGCCTTGATCAATACGCGCATATCTGTCAGTTCACCCGAAGTGATAGGCTTGAACGCTTTCAGCAATTGAAGGCGCTGACTGTCTTTGGCTACAACCACTTTCACCTTGCTGCCGGATTTAGCTGGTGCAATGAAACCTGCATCTTCTACCGCAAAGCCAGCTTTAGGCAACTCTATACCTTTCGGCGGATCGAGTTTTACCTGTTCGCCTTTTTTGTTGGTCAGGGTGCCGCGCTTTGGGTTGAAAGTCAAATCGCCCGCAATAGCAAAGGCGGTTACAATTTCCGGAGAAGCCACGAAAGCGTGGGTGTTCGGATTGCCGTCGTTGCGCGAAGTGAAGTTCCGGTTGAAGGAGGTCATGATGGAGTTCGGACGCTTTAGATCATCCATATGGCGCGCCCACTGACCGATACATGGTCCACAAGCATTAGCCATTACAACACCTCCAATTTGCTCGAATTCTTTCAGCAGGCCATCGCGCTCAGCTGTGTAACGAATGAGCTCAGAACCTGGCGTGATGGTGAATTCTGCTTTTACCTCAATGCCTTTTTCTTTAGCCTGACGCGCCACTGAAGCAGCGCGGGTCAGGTCTTCGTAGCTGGAGTTGGTGCAAGAACCGATCAAGCCCACTTCCAGTTTGGCCGGGTACTTGTTCTTCTTAACAGCAGCCGCAAATTTAGACAGCGGCCAGGCCAGATCCGGCGTGAACGGACCGTTGATGTGCGGCTCGAGTTTGCTCAGATCGATTTCAATTACCTGGTCGAAGTATTTTTCCGGATTGTCGTAACACTCCTGATCGCCTGTGAGGTAGGGTGCAATTTTATTACACATAGCAGCTACTTTGCTCCTTCCGGTAGCTTTCAGGTAGCGCGCCATGCTTTTGTCATAACCGAAGGTAGAGGTAGTAGCCCCGATTTCGGCGCCCATATTGCAAATGGTGCCTTTACCAGTGGCGCTCATGCTTTGTGCGCCCGGACCAAAATATTCTACAATGGCGCCTGTACCGCCCTTAACGGTCAGGATGCCAGCTACTTTCAAAATAACGTCTTTAGGAGAAGCCCATCCACGCAGTTTGCCGGTGAGTTTTACACCAATCAGTTTAGGCATCTGCAGCTCCCATGCCATACCGCTCATAGCATCAACTGCATCAGCGCCGCCAACACCAATGGCTACCATACCCAAACCGCCGGCGTTTACCGTGTGGGAGTCTGTACCGATCATCATGCCGCCCGGGAAGCCATAGTTTTCCAAAACGATCTGGTGGATGATACCAGCACCTGGTTTCCAGAAGCCAATGCCGTATTTTTGGGAAACAGAACTCAGAAATTCGAATACCTCCTTGTTCTTGTCAAGCGCCACCTCCATATCTTTTTCAGCGCCTACTTCGGCAGTAATCAGGTGGTCGCAGTGTACCGTGCTGGGAACGGCTACCTTTTTACGTCCACAAGTCATAAACTGAAGCAACGCCATCTGAGCTGTTGCATCCTGCATAGCCACACGGTCAACCTGGAAAAACACATAATCCGAACCACGCTTGTAATCGGCCAACGGGCTTTCCTGGTGCAAGTGAGCAAAGAGGATTTTTTCAGAGAGGGTGAGTGGACGTTTCAGTTTGGCTTTCGCTGCATCCACGCGAGCCGGGAAGGAGGCGTAGAACGCCTTGAGCATTTTGATATCGAATATTGTAGAGGCCATTGATGTGATTTTTGGTCAAAAAAAAGCGCGCAAATGTAGCGATTTAGCATCCCAATTAAACGTAAAAATCGAGAAAAAGTTAGAAAAAACGCGCAAAAACCGCCTTCTTTATACAATTTCTTAATAGCTGACGGGTGTTGAGCCTGATTGTTTATTTGAACAAAAATTAAAACTATCAGTTTAAATAGTATTACTATTAATTTAAAACCCACGTTATGTCACAAGCAACCCTCAGCTCTAATGCCCGGCCATCTATGCCGGCCGGTACACAGGTTGTTCCCATTACCGTTACCCACGGCGATGGGATTGGCCCGGAAATTATGACTGCCACGCTCAAAATTCTTCAGGCAGCAGGTGCAAGATTGCAAATTGAGTCCATTGATGTTGGCGAAAAGGTATACCTGAGTGGCAATACCTCCGGTATTCCGCCGGAAGCATGGGAATCTCTTCAAAAAAATAAAATACTGCTTAAAGCGCCTATAACTACCCCTCAGGGCGCCGGATACAAAAGTTTGAATGTGACCCTTCGTAAGGTATTGGGTTTGTATGCCAATGTACGTCCTTGTGTCACTTACCCGCCATTCGTACCTACTGCGCATCCGGCCATGGATGTGGTAATTATTCGGGAAAACGAAGAAGACCTGTATGCCGGCATCGAACACCGGCAGACAGATGAAGTGATTCAGTGCCTGAAATTGGTTTCACGTCCGGGTTCAGAAAAAATTATTCGCTACGCATTTGAATTTGCCCGCCTGCACGGCCGGAAGAAAATTACCTGCATGACCAAGGATAATATTATGAAACAAACTGACGGGATGTTTCACAAGTTATTCCGCGAAATAGGGCAGGAATACCCTGATATTCAACAGGAACACATGATTATTGATATTGGTGCGGCGCGTTTGGCTGCTCAGCCTGAGTTGTTCGACGTGATCGTGACGCTGAACCTGTACGGCGATATTATTTCAGATATCGCAGCTGAAGTAAGCGGCTCGGTGGGTTTGGCCGGATCTGCCAATATAGGAGAGGACTTCGCTTTGTTTGAGGCTATCCACGGTTCAGCACCGGATATTGCCGGTCAGGACAAAGCCAATCCTTCCGGTTTGCTGCTGGCAGCGTTGCAAATGCTGACCCATATTGGCCAGGGTGATGTGGCCACCAAAATTCAAAACGCATGGCTTAGAACCATCGAAGAGGGCATCCATACAACCGATATATTCAACGAGAATTGCAGCACCCAAAAAGTAGGCACACAGGCATTTGCCGACGCCGTTATTGCCCGACTGGGGCAGTCGCCAAAATTCCTCAAACCGGCTGTGGGTGGTCAAAAAAACGAACGTATTTCCATTAAGCTCAAGGAGCGGCCATTAGCCAAAAAAGAGCTGGTTGGGGTGGATATTTTCCTGCAATTCAACGAAAAGGATGTAGAAAAGATGGCCAACGACCTCAAACATTACAAAGCAGGAAACATGGAACTGACCATGATTACAAACCGCGGGGTCAAAGTTTGGCCAAACGGCAACCCCGCTACATTTTGTACAGACCACTGGCGTTGCCGGTTTAAATCGCCTGACCTCATCCCTTCCGAGTTTCAGGATGTGCTAAACCTGATGTTTAAACTGAGCCTGGTAGGCTACCATGCCATCAAGATGGAGATCTTGTACACCTTTGATGGAGAACCTGGCTTTACGCTCGGACAAGGACAATAATCATAGCAATGTAACCATAGAACGACGAAGCGTGCTGCCCGGATGCCATCCGGGCGGCCGTTTTTTTTAGCATGTTGGGGTAAAAAAATGAGTCATCCCTCAGAAACTGTGGGATGACTCATACTTTATGATCGTATCAAGCCAAATTAGCTTTTTACTTCTTCGAATTCTACGTCCTGGGCTTCATTTCCGGAGCCGCCACCACGTGGACCACCTGTGGCAGAATCATAAGGATTCTCTGCCGGCTGACCGCCGCCTGCCGCTTGTTGGGCTGCGTAAATGTCTTGGCTGGCAGCATTCCAAGCCTCGGTGAGAGCAGCCTGGGCGGTGTCCAAACGAGCTATATCCTGCGCCTTGTGCGCCTCACGAAGGTCTTCCAGCGCTTTCTCGATCTTCTCTTTGTGGTTGGCAGGTACTTTATCGCCAAATTCTTTCAGCTGTTTCTCGGTTTGGAATACCAGAGAGTCGGCAGCGTTCAGTTTTTCGGCGCGCTCACGTACCTGACGGTCAGATTCGGCATTAGCCTGTGCTTCGGCTTTCATGCGGGCAATTTCATCCTTACTCAAGCCAGTGCTGGCTTCAATACGGATGTTTTGCTGTTTGCCGGTGCCTTTATCTACCGCAGTAACACTAAGAATACCATTGGCGTCCATGTCAAAAGTTACCTCAATTTGTGGCACACCGCGTGGAGCGGGTGGTATACCATCGAGGATAAACCGGCCAACAGAACGGTTGTCGCGTGCCATCGGACGTTCGCCCTGGAGGATATGGATTTCCACCTGTGGCTGGTTGTCGGATGCTGTGGAGTAGGTTTTGGACTTTTTAGTTGGAACGGTTGTGTTGGCTTCAATTACCACGTCGTAGATATTACCCATGGTTTCGATACCCATAGACAAAGGCGTAACGTCGAGCAACAGCACATCGCTCACAGAGCCACTTAATACACCACCCTGAACTGCGGCGCCGATGGCTACCACTTCATCCGGGTTTACGGAGCGGTTTGGTTTTTTACCAAAGAAGCGTTCTACTTCTTCCTGGATGCGCGGGATACGGGTAGAACCACCTACCAGAATTACCTCATCGATTTCGTTCGGGCGCATGCCGGCATCCTGCAGGGCCTTACGGCAAGGTTCCAGGGTGCGCTGCACGAGCGAATCGGTCATTTGCTCAAATTTGGCACGGCTGAGTTTGACTACCAGGTGTTTAGGAACTCCATCTACTGCTGTGATGTATGGCAGATTGATTTCTGTTTCCATACCACTTGACAGCTCGATTTTAGCTTTTTCAGCAGCCTCTTTCAAGCGTTGGAGCGCCATAGGGTCCTTGCGCAGGTCTATGTTTTCCTGGCGCTTGAATTCATCAGCCAGCCACTCAATGATAGCCTGGTCGAAGTCGTCGCCACCCAGGTGGGTATCACCGTTGGTAGATTTTACTTCGAATACACCGCCGCCCAGTTCGAGTACGGAGATATCAAAAGTACCACCACCAAGGTCGTACACCGCAATTTTCATGTCTTTGTCGCGCTTGTCAAGACCATAAGCCAGTGCAGCGGCAGTAGGTTCGTTCACAATACGTTTCACTTCGAGTCCTGCGATGGCGCCGGCTTCTTTGGTGGCCTGACGCTGAGAGTCGTTGAAGTATGCCGGAACGGTAATGACCGCTTCGGTTACGGTTTCGCCGAGGTAATCTTCGGCTACTTTTTTCATTTTTTGCAGCACCATGGCGCTGATTTCCTGCGGCGTGTACAAGCGGCCGTCGATATCCACACGCACGGTATCGTTGTCGCCTTTCACCACTTTATACGGTACGCGACCGATTTCGCTGGTAGATTCGCTGTAGCGCATCCCCATGAAACGTTTGATGGATGCCACCGTGCGTTGTGGGTTGGTGATGGCCTGGCGTTTGGCAGGTGCGCCTATCTTGCGTTCGCCATTGTCCAGAAAGCCAATCACGGAAGGAGTGGTGCGTGCGCCTTCGTCGTTGGCTATTACGATTGGCTCGTTGCCGACCATGACAGACACGCAGGAGTTGGTTGTTCCGAGGTCAATACCAATAATTTTTCCCATATTGCTGGTAAATTAGTTGAAGTCAATGAATTTGGAGATTGGAGGCTGTTTTTTGGAAGGTCATCAGCCGTCTGCTCCGGTCTTTTATCAATCGTTGTGCCACGCCAAAAAATCTGACGGAATGGCAGAAACGCCTCCTTCAGTATGTTGCATCTGTCAGGAATCGGAAGAGGAGACTGGCAAAGCGGCAGGTTAAGAGCATGTTGGGGATTTTCTTGCCGGGGTCAGAAAATCCCCAACGTGCTCTAATCAACCAGTCGGGCCACCATTATACCGGTTTGACCGGGTTGGGAAAGGATATATGCTGGCAGGGGTTGTTTGGAAATAATCACCTTTTTATTCAGGGAAGAGGCGTGCATAAGGTGAATACGGCCATTGATTTTTACGGCAAAGCCCTGGTGCGAGATGTCGAGATCCTTTTTCCAGGCGGTCAGAGAAATGATATCGCCTTCCTGGATAAGGTGTTCCATCTGGGCTACCTGTTCCTGCGGGATATAGTACCAATTATGGGCATTGATGCGTTTTTCGGCCGATTTCAGTGCGCGGAGGTTATCCGGATTTTTGATTTTGGGATATTTGGCCGGGCGCGCAGAGATGTACCCGATTTCTTTTTTGTAGGGAGAGCCGCCCATTTCCCGGGTGAGGTCTTTCAACAGGCCTCTTTTTTCATTTTGCAACAGCCAACCGGAAAAATAATGAATGCGCGAGCCATAACCGTTTACATATCCTCCCCAGTAGCGCAGTTCCTGTAATTGCTGGAGGTAGGTTTGGAAATTGCCATCTTTAGCCAGCGCAATAGCCAAACTGTTTTCCATAAAGGTCCAGCAATCCAGTTCGCCCAGATTAACGGTCAGGCATTCCTCTGCATGCCGGTCAAGACAACCGTGTACATAAGGCGTTCCCAGAAAACTTTTAGCTACTGCCAGTGTGCGGGCATTTAATGTTGCTTCGGCTTGGGCAATCTTTTGTTTGTTGAGAAATGCAACAGAGTCCTTATCGGTCATACAAATCTCTGCGCCGGGTAGTGTGTGTTGATCCGGCAGGGAGCTGGTACTGCCTGACTGGAAAAACCACAAACAAGGCAGCAACAGACCGAAAAGTCCGATCCGTTTTAACTGTTTCATATGTCCAAAAGTGCTTGTTTTCTCCACAAATCCGGGGTTTTTCTGGTTTTAGAACAATATTCCTGCCAAAGTAGCCGACATGTAGCTGGCCAGTGTGCCTGCAATGAGGGCGCGGAATCCCAGTTTGGCCAAATCAGCCCGGCGACTGGGTTCCAGGGCCGAGATGCCGCCAATTTGAATGCCCACGGAGCCAAAGTTAGCAAAACCGCATAAAGCAAAGCTCACAATGGCCACGGTTTTTTCTGATAATAAATGATTCTCGATGATGGGTTTTAGTTGCAGGAAAGCCACAAATTCGTTGGCAACCAGTTTGGTGCCCATGAGCGCGCCTGCCTGGGAGGCCTCGTGCCAGGGTACACCCATTACGAAAGCGAAACCGGAGAACAAGCCGCCAAGAATGGAGTTCAGGCCAAATTCCGGATGTCCAACCAAGCTGCCACCTGCGCTGAGAATGTAGTTGATGAGCGCAATAAGTGCCAAAAAGCCAACCAGCATGGCCAGAACGTTCAAACCCACTTTCAAACCGTCTGAACAGCCCGCGGAGATGGCATCCACAATATTAGAGTGCTGTTTGCCTACTTTTAGTTTTACAACGCCTTGTGTTTCAGATTCTTCGGTTTCAGGCCACATGATTTTGGAAATGGCCAGGGCGCCCGGAGCGGCCATGATGCTGGCGGCAATGAGGTATTCGGCTTTTACACCAAACAATATATAGGTAGCCATAACCCCCCCGGCAATACAGGCAAAACTGCCAGTCATGGATGCCATCAGCTCGCTCATGGTCATACCACGCAGGTAAGGTTTAATCATAATCTGGGCTTCTACCTGACCTACAAAAGCACTGGAAATATTGCTCAGCGCCTCGGCGCCGCTCACTTTCATGATGTAATTCAAGCCTTTGGCCAACACTTCCACAATCCATTGCATCAGCCCGATATGGTAAAAAATATTCACCAGGCAGGCTACAAAAATGATGGTGGGGATGATTTTAAAAAAGAAAATGAACCCGTTCTCCGGCCCCAGATACGTGCCAAGTTTGACATTGTCGGCTAAAATGCCAAACACGAACTTGGCGCCTTCATCGCTGAAACTCAATACTTTGGTAACTGCTTTGCCCAGCCAGCCAAATACGGCCTGACCGGCAGAGGTTTTCAAAATAAAAACAGCCAGCGCAGTTTGTAGCAGTAAACCCATTCCTACCACTCGGTAATTGATGGCTTTGCGGTTGTGCGAAAGCAAATAAGCGATTCCCAAAATGATTACAATGCCAACAAGTCCGATAAAACGATCCATAAAGAAAGGAGATAATGAGGGGAAAGGGGCCAATATCCGGCGAAATGTACGAAGTCACTTTTGATTCAAGAAAATTTTGCGTGAAACCATACTTTCGCACCCGATTTTAGTTTCACAATTCCCACATTCCCATCACATGCGTCCTTTTCTCATCGGTATTTGCGGCGGCAGCGGCAGCGGTAAAACAAGCTTTATTCGGCGGTTGCGACAGAGTTTTTCTGAAAGCCAGGTTTGTATTGTGTCTCAGGACGATTATTACCTGCCGAGGGAACAGCAACACAAGGATGCAAACGGAGAATGGAATTTTGATTTGCCCAAATCCTTTAATAAAAAACTGTTTCGCGAGGATGTTGAAAAGCTCCTGAATGGCGAGAGCATTACCATTCAGGAATATGTGTTCAACAACCCGAATGCCAAGCCTAAAATGCTCACGTTCCACTCGGCGCCAATCATTATTATTGAAGGGCTGTTCGTTTTTCACTACAAAAAAATTGCCCGGCAACTGGACCTGAAGGTTTTTGTCAATGCCAAAGAAAACCTCAAAGTCATTCGCCGCATTCTTAGGGATCAGGTGGAGCGTGGATATCCGCTTGATGACGTGTTGTACAAATACCAGCATCACGTGTTGCCTTCTTACGAACGGTTTATCCTGCCGTATAAGGAAGAAGCGGATCTTGTTGTCAATAATAATCAGGATTTTGAACGCGGCTTTGAGGTGTTGGAAGGATTTATCAGGAACAAGGTAACTAAATGACTACCCCCCAGCTTTACTCCCGATCCTTCCTGCTGTTATGCCTGTCGCATGCATTGTTTGCAGGAAGTTTCAACATGATGATTCCGGAGCTTCCTGCTTATCTGAGCAGCCTGGGTGGTGAGGAGCACAAAGGATTGATTATTGCCTTGTTTACAATAACTGCCGGTATTTCCAGGCCATTCAGTGGTAAACTGGCTGATACTGTTGGGCGCATGCCAGTCATGTACATTGGTACTTTGGCCTGCGTTATTTGCAGTTTACTTTATCCTCAGTTGGCTTTTGTGGGCGGCTTTCTGGCGCTTCGCTTTTTTCATGGCTTCTCTACCGGATTCAAGCCCACCGGTACCTCGGCTTATGTGGCAGATATTGTGCCGGATGGAAGAAGGGGAGAGGCTCTGGGTACTCTTGGCATTTGTTTGAGTCTGGGCGCCAGCGCTTCGCCGCCCTTGGGCAGCTGGCTTGCCAAGCACTATGGCATCAATGCCATGTTTTATACCTCGGCATTGCTCGCGGTGTTTTCCATGGTGATCCTGGCTAATTTGGCAGAAACCCTGCCGCAAAAGCAACGTTTCCGCTGGTCGTTACTCAAAGTAGGGCGCGACGATATTTTTGATCCGCTATCCATTCCTGCGGCTATTGTTATGATTTGCTGTTACATCAGTTATGGTGTAATTCTGACCCTGGTGCCGGATCTGAGCGACCAGTTGGGGATTGAAAACCGGGCCACTTTTTTCACCATTTTTACCCTGGCCAGCGTAACCACCCGTTTTTCTGCAGGCAAAATATCTGATCGCCTGGGCAGGGTGCCGGTGCTCAAGGCTTCGGCCTGGATGATAGCCGGGGCTATGGTGGTGTTTGCCCTGGCTGATGCTCCCTGGATGCTTTACCTGGCTTCTGCCTTGTTTGGACTGGGTAATGGTGTGTTTTCGCCGGCCATCAATGCCTGGACAGTTGATCTGGGCGATCCGGGCCGGAAAGGCAGGGCGTTGGCTACTATGTATATTTCCCTGGAAATTGCCATTGGCGCAGGCGCATTGCTGGCCGGGTGGTTCAGTGCGCACATTGCGGGCGTGTTTTACCTCGCCGCAGTAAGTAGTCTGTTGGGCTGGGTGTATTTGATGATGCGCCGGGGAGGCAATACTCAACCGTACAGTTCGTAATGGATCTGGTTGCGGTCGTACTTCAATTGCACTAGTAAATTGGCTACGGCTTCATCAATCATTTGGCTCCATCCGCAGATGTAAAAGGCTATATCCGGGCGCGGAGAGGCATATTCATGAAGGTATATTTGGTGCACGTAACCTTGATATCCATTCCAGTCTTCCTGCCGTGATAGAGCCACATCGTACCTGAAACCGGGCATGGATTTGGCTAAAGTCTCAAATTCTTCCCGGTACAAAATATCTTGCTCGCTGCGTGCACCAAAAATCAGGTGAATGTTTCGGTGTGACTTGCCGGAATGCAGGAGGTCAAGGATCATACTCCGAAACGGCGCCACTCCGGTTCCGGTGCAAATAAATACCAGATCCCGCTCAATGGTTTCCGGCAACACAAAACCGCCATCCGGACCTTTAAATCGTATGGCTGAGCCCTCCTTTACCTCATCAAACAAAAAACCGGATCCAGGCCCTGATGCAGACCTTACGATACAAAGTTCAAGGGCGTTAGAACCGTTGGGTGCATTGGCAATGGAATAGCTGCGCCAGCGTTGCAGGCGTTTTTCGCCAATGGGCAAATCCATCGTAACAAACTGCCCGGCCTTAAAATCAAAGGAATCTACCCCCGGCACTTCCAGTTGGAACTGCCGGACATTGGGTGCAATGTTGTCTATCTTTTTGACGATACCGTCGTACCAGAGTAAAGGCATGTAACTTGAAACTTGCCAAAAACAACGGTTTTTAGTGCAGAATGTTCACAAAAGATGAAAATACCCCGTTACAACTGCACCCATTTTTTACTGCTTTTCCCGCTGGCAATTACCTTTTCAATGAATCTCATACCACGTACGCCATCGTGAATGGTAGGGAAATCAGCATGAATTGGATCTGGTTGCTGACCGGCCTTGTGCGCGCGTACGCAGTGGGCGAAATTGCGATAGATATTGGCAAAAGCTTCGAGGTAACCCTCCGGATGTCCGCCGGGAATACGTGCGGCAGCCAGAGATTCGGGGTAAAGATTGCCTACATTAGTGCGGTATAGTTGTGTGGGTTTGTCCAGCCATTTGACAATGAGGGTGTTAGGTTCCATTTGCCTCCATTCCAGGCCACCTTTTTCACCATACACCCGAATGTTTAGGTTGTTTTCTTCCCCGGCAGAAATCTGGCTGGCGTGGAGTACTCCTTTGGCTCCTCCTTCAAAGCGCAGCAGCACATTGCCATCATCGTCCAGTAAACGTCCGGGCACGAAAGTGCTGATGTCGGCACAAAGTTCCTTGATTTGCAGACCGGTGATGTATTCTGCCAGGTTTTCGGCGTGGGTGCCAATATCGCCCATTGCGCCGGCAATTCCACTTTTGCTGGGATCGGTGCGCCAGGAGGCTTGTTTTTGTCCGGAGGCTTCCAGATTAGTACTGAGCCAGCCTTGCGGGTATTCCACCACCACTTTTCGGATGGCTCCCAGTTCGCCATTGCGAATCATCTGGCGCGCCTGTTTCACCATTGGATAACCGGTGTAATTGTGGGTAAGGGCAAACACCAAGCCGGATTTGGCTACAATTTTTTCCAGGTTTTGGGCTTCTTTCAAACTGAAAGTGACAGGTTTATCACAGATTACATGGAACCCGTTTTCCAGCGCCATTTTGGCAGGTGCAAAGTGCACGTGATTTGGCGTTACTATGCTGACGAAATCCATACGGCGGTCAGGCCGTACTCGTTTTTCTTTCTGAATCATTTCTCTGAAACTCCCGTAACAACGTTCAGGCGCCAGACCTAACGCAGCTCCGGAGGCCTTGGATTTTTCCGGATCACTGCTAAAAGCCCCGCAAACCAGTTCAATTTCTCCATCCAAAGCAGCAGCCATACGGTGAACAGCCCCAATGAAGGCGCCCTGTCCGCCTCCAACCATTCCCATGCGAAGTTTATGTTTCATAAGAGGTATGTTTAAAAAAGATCAGAGATCGTTGTTGTTTTTACCATTTGAAATTTGTACTTTTGAGTAGAAGGCACGAAGTGGACTAAGGCACTAAGGCACTAAGGCACTAAGGCACTAAGGCACTAAGGCACTAAGGCACTAAGGCACTAAGGCACTAAGGCACTAAGGCCTGCCAAACCGCACGACCAACTCAAACACTCGAACACTCAAACACTCAAACACTCAAACAGCGCAAAACTATAAATCCTCAGTAACCATGTCAAAAAATAAAATTATTCCTGCTGTACACAATTACTGCGATCGCTGGTGCGAACGTTGTGTATTTGTGGACCGATGCGCCGTTGGCGTAGAAGAACTCAAACGATGGAACCGCGAAACGCCCATGACCGAAGAAGAAATGTGGGGCGCCGTAGGTGAAAGCTTCAAAGAATCTCTCAAAATGCTGGACGATATGCTCCGACAGGCCGGTATTGATCCGGATGATATACTGGATATGCCTCAACCGGAACCTGACGAAAAAAACATGGAATTGGAAAAGCGGGAAGAAGAAATGTTTGAAAAAGGGATGGCCTATTTCAAACTAACAGAAGCTTTTTTTGAACAAAATGTCGCTTTTTTTGAAGAAAAAGGCGTTGAAATGCAGCGACTGGCGGAAATGAATATGCCTATTGACCTGGACCGGCTAGGATATATTCAGGACGCAGTAGAAATTATCCGACAATATGCTGCATTTATCGGCGTGAAGGCACAACGGGCTATCTCCGGACTCGAAGATGCCGACGATGCAGAAATCTGGGGCGATAAGCCACATCAAAGCGATGGAAATGGCAGTGCCAAAGTATGCATCCTTTGTATTGATCAAAGTATGGCCTCCTGGGAAACACTGCGCAAAGCCTGGCCCGAAAAAACCGACGAAATTCTGGACCTGCTCCTAACCCTCAGCCGATTGCGAAAAGAAATGATTAATCTGTTTCCTAACTGGCAAAAATTTGTTCGCCCGGGTTTTGATACAGAACCCGCACAAATCCGGCGGTTTGAGTGGAATTGATTCACACACTTTCTGCACCTTTGCGCCCTCATACACATTCCCGACATTTCACAACATGCTCAAAGATTCCAGTCTCATACATCGTGCTGCATTTATCAATAATGAATGGACAGAGGCCGATTCCGGCGCTACTTTTCCTGTAACCAATCCGGCCACAGGCGAAGAACTCGCCCGGGTTGCGGATTGTGGTGCAGATGAAACCCGAAGGGCTATTGCCGCCGCAGAGGCTGCATTGCCTGATTGGCGTGCCAAAACGGCCACTGCCCGCGCGGGAATTTTGCGTAAATGGTACGATCTAATCCTTGAGCACGCCGACGATCTGGGCATGTTGCTCACGCTGGAACAAGGTAAACCAGTTCCGGAAGCTCGTGGTGAAATTAGATACGGCGCTACTTTCATTGAGTGGTTTGCCGAGGAGGGTAAAAGGGCCTATGGCGATGTTATCCCGCCTCACATGCCTGGCATGCGTTTATTGGTGGTTAAACAGCCAGTTGGGGTAGTAGCCGCCATTACTCCCTGGAATTTTCCCAATGCTATGATCACCCGCAAGGTGGCGCCAGCCCTGGCCGCTGGCTGTACCGTGGTGCTCAAACCCTCGGAAGAAACGCCCCTCTCTGCCCTGGCACTTGCCGAACTGGCTCTGCGGGCAGGGTTTCCACCAGGCGTACTGAATATCGTAACCGGATTGAATGCTCCGGTTATTGGTAAAGTGCTCACCGACAGTCCGGTGGTACGCAAGCTGTCGTTTACCGGAAGCACCGAAGTGGGCAAGCTGCTCATGCGCCAAAGCGCTGATACAGTGAAAAAAATCTCGCTTGAGCTGGGCGGCAATGCGCCCTTTATTGTGTTCGACGATGCCGACCTGGATGCCGCTGTAGAAGGCGCTATTGTGGCTAAATACCGGAATGCCGGTCAAACCTGCGTGTGCGCCAACCGGATTTTTGCACAGGCCGGCATTTATGACGCCTTTCTGGAAAAATTCACAGCCGCCGTACAAAAACAAAAGGTAGGCCCAGGCACTGAACACGGTGTCAATATCGGACCGCTGATTAATCAGGAGGCCCTGGATAAGGTGCAGCGACTGGTAGGTAACGCCACGCAAAAAGGCGCGCGCGTGCTGGTGGGCGGCAAAGCCATGGAAGGCACGTTTTTTCAGCCAACTGTGCTGGCCGATGTTGCTCCGGGCATGGATATCATGCAGGAGGAAATTTTTGGACCTGTGGCGCCGGTTACCCGTTTCACCGACGAAAAAGAGGTTATTCAACTGGCCAACGATACCCCTTACGGACTCGCAGCGTATTTTTATGGCCGCGATATTGGCCGGGTATTCCGGGTGTCGGAGGCGCTGGAATATGGTATGGTTGGGGTTAATACCGGACTCGTAGCTACCACGGTGGCGCCTTTTGGCGGGGTTAAGGAAAGTGGCATCGGCCGGGAAGGCTCCAAGTATGGCCTGGATGATTTCCTGGAAACAAAATATATCTGTATCGCAGGGATTTGAGATTGGGAGGGACGGAGGTTTTTTTACCGCCGCGACACAGAGGCGCAGAGAAACACTCTCCCCGCCTCTGTGTCGCGGCGGTAAAAAACGCGCCTAAAAAACTACTTCAAGGGTAAAGCCTTCTTTAACCTGCGCCCAATTTCCCATTCCGTATCGTCTGCAACGCGGCTGATCATGCCCCAGTATGACGGCGACTGTGGCATAGAGGTTTCTGAGCTGTCACTAAAATGATAGGAGGAGCTTATTGGGGCCGAAACCAATAACTCGCCAGTGCCAGCGCGTTTTAATTCCATGAATATTGATGCATAGGCGCTCCGCGAATTGGAGTAGGTGGTGATAGTTGTTGTTTCCTTGCGGTATTTGGTAGTTCGGGAAATGACACGGCCTGAAGTGTCGCGCACCTCCTCGTAGCCATCTTCCACATCCTTGGTTTCGGTTCTGGTAGAGGTGCGCTCGTTGTCGGAGCCTACATCCAGAGACTGCAGCTGGCAGGTCAAGGTATAGTCAAACGATTTGCGCGCCGAGGAGTCCTGGTGAATCACCAGCCAGTCGTTTTTTCCTACAGGTGGCCTTTTGCGCATATTCTCCCAAAATGTTCTGCTGTCTGAAGCGCCAACCTGACTTTCCGTGATAAAGAGTACATGCTCTTTTCCCATAGTCCAGGCGCTGTCGAGCAGGTTGTTGGCATTTTCCCAATAAGGATAATAATGCTGTTTCAGATCGGTCAGGAGGTGATAGGCCTCACGGGCGGGCGCGGGCGCCCGTTGGGCGAGCAGATCCTGCGCACGCTGATACATGTATCTGGCAGCTTCCAGTCGGCTGGACGATTCCAGAGAGTCGATATTCGCGAAAAAACAAAAACTGGGTTCATAACCTTTCCTCGATCTCAGTGGAAGCCATTTTTTAACCTTTGTTTGGCGCTCCTGAATGCTTCTGTACAATTGGTTGACGTGAGGCCAGTTTTCCGGTAGTTGTTGGGCGTTCAATTGTGCCAGAGAAGCTGAATCTTGTTGCTGGGCGGTGTTGAAGGCCAGTTCAAGTCCTTGCAGATCAGACTTTTTCTTTCGGTTTACAGGTTGATCCCGAAGTTCCAGTCCATAGGCTTTAATGGCTGAGTTGTAATCTCCTTTATCCAGATAGTGTTGTGGTGAAAAACATCCGGAAAGGATCAGGCTGGCGAGCAGAAATAAGCATGTGTGTTTCATGGCAAGGTAGTTTTGTGGTATTTAATGGGAACGAGCTATCTATTCATTCATAATTCTCTCGATTAGTTTTTTCTGAAATATACCTTTAACGGATCTTGGGAGGGATTTCATTGCTGACAGCTGGTAGTTGACAGCCATTCCTTCCTCCTCTTCAAATGTGTTGGTTAAAACTGTATTACACCGGCAAATCAGTTTGTTGTTTTTTAGGTTCGTTATTTCTGCCATTATGGCAACTTTATTGGTTGTAATAATGGTTGCTTTTGAGTTGGCGCCATCACTTTTAGGTTTCATTGTTTTCACAGTAAACCCGGCATTTTCCTGTCCGGACTCTGATGGATGAGTGACGAGTGTATCGCTATTGACAATATACTCGTGGAGGTAATACCTGACATGAAAATCGAACTGTTTTTGTGCGCTGCTGTCAGTGTAAAAACTCAGCCAGTTCATGGACGGAAATCCAGGCGTCTGATCGTAGTTTTCCCAAAAAGCAACAAGTTCGTCGGTATTTTCTCCATATGCCCTTTCCAGTAAAACCTGGACTTTCCCGGCGCGAAAGGCGCTGTCCATCAACGCGTTGGCATTTTCCCAATACCTGAAATAGTTGGTTTTCAGATCAGTAAGGTGTTCGTAAGCCCTGCGGGCATAAATATGTTTGGCAGTAGAATCGTATAAATGGAGCAACTTTATGCTTTTGTTGTAAAGTGCAGCAGCTGCCTTTTTCCTGCTGTCCATCTCCAGCGAATCTATTTCCTGGAAAAAAATCAGCTCTTCAGCTCTTTTGGCGGCTGGTACCCAAACCGAAAAGTCGGACTGCCGGGCTTTAATTTCCTCATAAACATCGTGCAGGCGAATCCAGCGTTCCTCGTTGTTTTCCAGCTGTAGCAGGCCAATTTCAGTGGTGTCGCGTTGTTGGAGGAGTTGAAAAACCTGTGTTAATCCGGCGAGATCTTTGCGTTTTTGATACAGTCTTTTAGGAGAACGGAGATTGTAGTAGTATTTGTTAAAAGCGATGTCGTATTCACCATAGGAAGCATGGTAGGCTGGTGGCCAGCAACTGCTTAAAAACAATGCCAGCATGGGCCAGATTAAAAATCCTTTAGTCATGGTTTCGTTTGAATTGGTTGACCAAATATCTGTTTGATAGCGCTAATAAACCAGAGCAGGTATGTTAAGTTGAGCGGTGTAATGATGTTAAATATTTCAAAAGCCCGCGTTTTTGGTTAAAATGAAGGATGTTTTGGCCATGAATTGCAAAATTCAAAGAATCCTGCTTTTGGTTAAGGTCTGTTATCTACTTTCGCCGTTGTGAATATTCCGTATTGTTTCAAATCCAAATCTTTCCTTTTAATGGTTAAGAACCTCCTTACCCTACTGTGTGTCCTGGTAACCTTATGTTACCTGCCCGCCCAGAATCCCTGGACGGACGTTTCAGAAAGTGGTATTCCAGCCGCCGGCGAACGCCGGATTCAACCGGCTAAATACCGTTCCGTACGCCTCGATGTTCAGGCGCTGAAACCAATTTTGTCGGCTGCACCGCTGCGCTTCACAACTGCTGCCGAATCCGGCCAACCTGTAGTGCTCAACCTGCCATTGCCTGATGGCGGAATGGGTCGCTTTCAACTGGAAGAAACCCCGGTGATGCACCCTGATCTACAGGCAAAATACCCGCAAATCCGTACCTATACCGGTCGTGGTATTGACGATCCTACAGCTTTGCTAAAATGCGACCTTACTCCCTGGGGGTTCCACGGGATGGTTTTTTCCAGCAATAATGGTACTTTCTTTATCGACCCCGCCGTACATGGCAACGATGAGTTTTATGTTGTTTATAACAAAAAAGATTACCTTAAAAAGAAAGACGATCTGCTCTGGACCTGTGGTACTCCTGATCCGGAAAATGCCAAAGAACTGGATTTGACACAGCCACTTACCCCTGCTCAATTTGCAGAATTTCAAGGCGATACCAAACTGCGCAGATACCGCCTGGCGCTGGCTTGTACCGGTGAATACGCTGTTTTCCACGGCGGAACCAAACCGCTGGTGCTCGCTGCCATGAACACTTCCATGAACCGTGTGAATGGTGTTTACGAACGCGATTTCGCCGTTACCATGCAGATTATCGCCAATAATGATGCGATTATTTACCTGAACGGCGCAACTGATCCTTACAATAACGGCGACGGCGGGGCCATGCTCGGCCAAAACCAAACCACCTGCAATAATATCATTGGCGCAGCCAATTATGATATTGGTCACGTATTCAGCACAGGTGGTGGCGGTATTGCAGGCCTGAATGTGGTTTGCGGAAACAGCAAAGCCAATGGTGTTACCGGCCAGGGATCACCCATCGGAGATCCGTTTGATATTGACTATGTAGCCCACGAAATGGGTCACCAGTTTGGCGGCAATCACACCTTTGCCAACTGCGGTGGCAATGTAAACTCGCCCAATGCTGTTGAGCCCGGCAGCGGTACCACTATCATGGCTTATGCCGGTATTTGTGGCGCTCAAAATGTGGCCAGCAATAGTGAAGACATTTTCCATGGCTACAACATGCTGGAAATGGGCGCCTTCATTTATACAGGTGGCGCAAATACCTGTCCGGTAAAAATTACCACCACCAACCACAATCCAACAGTAGATGCCGGTATCAATTACACCATCCCCAAATCTACTCCGTTCGCTCTTACGGCCACTGGTTCTGACGTGGATGGGGATACCCTCACCTACACCTGGGAACAGATGGATTACGGTAATTCACCGTCTCCGCCATCTCCCAATGCCGCTGTAGGCCCGCTCTTCCGCTCCTATAAAGGCAACACCTCTCCAACACGTGTGTTCCCACGTCTGCAGGATCTGGTGAATAACGTAAATCCTCAATGGGAAGAACTGCCAGGTGTAGCGCGTAATATGAACTTCCGGGTTACTTGCCGCGACAACGACTGGTATGCAGGTTGCACGGATGAAGATGATATGACAGTGGCCGTTAGCGCTGCTTCTGGTCCATTCCTGGTAACAGCGCCAAATACCAACGTAACCTGGTCTGTAGGTAGCACACAAACCATCACCTGGGATGTGGCTAATACTACGGCAGCACCGGTTTCCTGTGCCAATGTGCGTATCACCTTATCTACCGACGGTGGTTTTACCTATCCGGTGGTACTGGCTGCCAGTGTTCCTAATAATGGCTCCACCACCATCACCGTTCCAAACAATATTTCCACCACTTGCCGGGTGCGTGTAGAAGGTCTGGGTAATATCTTCTTTGATATTTCCAATGCTAACTTCACCATTATTTCCGCCCCAACCTTCCTGTTGGATCTCTCTGTCAACAGTGTACTGGTATGTGCCGGCAATGACGCCACCTTCAGCGCTAACCTGACTGCCGTTGCCGGGTTTAATACCCCCGCCAACATTACGGTTACCGGTCAGCCAGCAGGTTCTACGGTTGCCATTAACCCAAATCCTGCGGTTCCGGGCAGTGCTGCTACCATCACCGTTTCCGGTATTACCACCGCAATGGTGGGCGATTACAACCTGACGGTTACGGCTGTTAGCGGTGTAATCAGTCGCACCGGCACGCTTACCCTCACCGTACTTCCTGGGTTGCCTGATGTTGCGGTGGCTGTTAGCCCTGCACAGGGCGCTACCGGTGTGGAAACCAATGCTCCACTTTCCTGGAATGCAGCCTCCTTCACGGAATCTTACGTGGTGGAAGTGTCTACCAGCCCTTCTTTCGCGTCAGGATCAATCGTGGCTACACTGAACGAAACCGGTACCAGTGGTACTGCTACAGGTTTGCTCGCTGAAACTGTTTACTACTGGCGTATTCGCTCTGTAAACAACTGTGGCGAAAGCGATAACTCACCTGTTTTTGCCTTCCAAACCGGTAAAAACGCTTGTGGACAGAACTTTAGCAGCACAGATGTACCCAAAACTATCCCGGTGGCAGCATCTGTGCCTCCGGTGGAAACCAGCCTGACAATAAACACCAGCAAAACCATTACTGATGTGAATGTCAGCGTAACCTTCGCCCATACGTACGTAGGCGACCTGGAAGCCTGGCTACTTGGACCATCAGGCGACACCGTATTGTTGTTTGATCAGCCTGGCGATCCTTTGGTGCAATTTGGTTGTGCTGGTGACAATGGTAACCTGACTTTCGACGACCAGGCCGCACAGGGTGCAGCCGTTCTGGAAGCTCAGTGCAACGGCGTGGCTCCTGCACTTAACGGTACTTTCCGTTCTGTAGGTTTGCTTGGCAAATACAATGGCTTGTCCTCTCAGGGAACCTGGAAACTGGTGATGAATGATACCTATCCGGATGAAGACGGAGGTTCTATCTCTGCCTGGAGCTTGTCGTTCTGCTTGTTGGATCCTATTGCGCCGGGTAATATTTTGGTGAATAGCCCGCTTACAGTGCCTTCTGCACAATCTGAAGCCATTCTGCAAAGTCACCTGAGTATGGAAATCAGTGGTGTGCCTGGCCTTGGCGTATTTACACTCCTGAGTCTGCCTGAGCATGGCACGCTGAGCCTGAACGGAACGCCGTTGACTTTAGGTGGCGTGTTTACCCAGGAAGACATCAATAACGGCAACCTGGTTTATACCCACAATGGCGATGCTGCCACAACCGACAGCTTCCATTTTGACGCCCTGGATCAAAACAATGATGCATGGGTACACGATGCTGTGTTCAATATCAATATCATTGTCAACAACCTGAGTGCTACAGCCACTGAAACAGCCGGTATCATTTGCCATGGCGCTACAGATGGTGAAATCACCGTAGCGGCAACAGGTATGGATGGCAACTATACCTACAGTCTGAATGGTGGCGCAAGCCAAGCCAGCAATGTATTCAGCGGCCTTGGCGCCGGCGATTACACTGTGGTAGTTACCGGTCAGTTTGGTTTCACTGTGACTTCAAATGTTGTGACCATTTCCGAGCCAGATGCTATTGTTATCAATAATACTGTGGTGAACAACAACCTGACGGTTAATGCAACTGGTGGAACAGGTGCATTGGAATACAGCCTGAATGGTATGGGCTTCCAGAGCAGTAATGAGTTCCTGGATCTCACCAATGGTACTTACACCGTTACGGTTAGGGATGAAAAAGGATGTACAGCAACCGCCGAAGTGGTAGTTGATGTGCCTGCTTTCCAAACCAATATTACTGTGCAACAAGGTATTAACTGTTTCGGTGATGCCAACGGTGAAATCGCTGTGAATGTGGCAGGCGGTCAGGCTCCGTACTCGTATAGCCTGAATGGAGGCACTGCACAAACGTCCAATGTGTTCAGCAACCTCGGCGCTGGCACCTATACTATTGTGGTAACAGATGATTTGGGCATAACTTCAGTACTGAACGGGTATGTGCTCGGCGGACCGGATGAACTGCTGATTGGCGCTTCTGCGGTACTGAATGTAATCAGTGTAGTAGCTTCAGGTGGCACCGGCAATCTGGAGTACAGCATTGACGGAGTTAACTTCCAGGGTAATAATCAGTTTGCCAATGTGCCTAATGGAACATACACGGTTACTGTAAAAGACGAAAATGGCTGTACTAAAACCACAGAGGTGACAGTGTTTGTAACGCCGCTCACAGGTAGCTTGCAAGCCACAGAAATCCTGTGTTTTGGAGAAACAGCTACCTTGTTTGTTAATGCGTTTAACGGTGTTCCACCATATGAATATCGTCTGGGCAATGGCGCCTTCCAAAGTGGCAATAGCTTCACTGGATTGAGTGCAGGTTCTTATTCAGCCAGCGTTCGTGATGCAAGTGGTACTACAGTGCTGCTCGGCCCCATCCAGATTGATCAGCCAAACCAGTTGGGTGTAACTGTAACAGTAGTTGGTAACGATGGTAATGTGATTATTTCAGGTGGTACTTCGCCATACTCCTTTGCCAGCGATGCGCCAAATCCGGATTTGCAGAACCTGCCAAATGGTACGTATCATGTTACGGCAACAGATGGAAACGGTTGTATTGCAACCACCAGCTTTACGGTGAATGTACCACCGCTGACTATCACTACTGTTGTTGCGGGTGTTTCCTGTAACGGCGCTTCAGATGGCACTGTAACCGTAAACGCCGTTGGTGGTGTTCCGCCATACGAGTACAGCCTGAACGGTTCTCCATTCCAAACCAGCAATGTTTTCAACAACGTTCCTGGCGGAACCCTTACCCTGATCGTACGCGATGCAGGAGGTAATCTGGTTACCAGCACGGTTACAGTAGCACAACCTGCAGTATTGAATCTCACGGCATCGGTTTCCGGCTCTACTATTACAGCAACGGCAACCGGAGGCACCTCTCCATACCAATACAGCCTGAATGGCGGTACGCCACAATCCAGTGGAGTGTTCTCCAACCTGGCTCCTGGCGCCTACACAATAGTAGTAACAGACGCTAATGGCTGCACGCAAGTGGTTAATAATGTGGTTGTTACAACGAGCACTGTAGAGCCAGGGACAGAATGGGGACTTTCCATCGCGCCAAATCCAAGCTCAGGCCTGTTCGTGATCAGTATGCAACATGCGCCACAAGCCCTGCGTGCAGACGTGTTTGACGCAACCGGCCGATTGCTCCAAGCCACAGAGATCCAATCTCCGGGCGGTCAATCTGTTACCACCCTTGATCTTCAGCACCTGCCACAAGGTACCTACCTGCTTCGCCTAAGCGACGGCAAACAGTGGGGCGGCGTGCGGTTGACCAAGATATAAGTTGCGTGTTTGAGTTTTTGAGTGTTTGGGTTTTTGAGTGTTTGAGTTTTTGAGTTGGCGTACGGTTGGGCATTGGAATAATAAAAGCCAATGCTTTAGGGGCATCAGTTCCCCTGAACCACCAAGCCCAGCGCCAACTCAAAAACTCAAAAACCCAAACACTCAAACACTTTTAGCGGTATGTTTGCCTGTCGAAAAACAGACAAACATTTTCACTTAATCTCTTTCCAATTATGGCAAAAGAAAACGTAGGGCAGGCGCCTGCCATCAATATTGAAATCTCGGAAGAAGTTGCAGAGGGAATCTACTCCAACCTTGCCATCATTTCGCACTCTAACGCGGAGTTTGTAGTGGATTTTATCAGAATGATGCCGAATTTGCCAAAGGCAAAAGTCAAATCACGCATTGTACTTACCCCACAGCACGCCAAAAGGCTGTTGTATGCCCTGCGGGATAATGTTCAAAAGTTTGAAATGCAATTCGGTAAAATCGAAGAACCCGACCAACCCCTCCCGCCCATGAACTTCGGCGCACCAGTAGCTCAAGCTTAGTGAGTGAGTGAGTGAGTGAGTGAGTGAGTGAGTGAGTGAGTGAGTGAATTTACATTCGGTTTGGCATTAGCTGTAATAAAGGCCAATGCTTGCCACGAGACATTAAGCCGAGCACTCATTCACTCACTCACTCACTCACTCACTCATTCACTCACTCACTCTTTAAAGTACCGCTCGAAATGTTCTGCATTGAACTGTATAGGGCGGGCTTCCGGACTGGTTCCGGCTTCTGCATCGAACCGAAAAACGGTGTCGCTGCTCCATTCCACAATACCATACAGCGTTTTTCCGGCTAATGGTCCTGATTTGAATTCAGTCAAATCAAGGGTGGTCATTTTTTGCGTGCAATCGTACTGGTATCGAATTGCAAATGTGTCGTACTGACTGCCAAATTTGACAAGCCAGGTGGCCTTCCCTTCAGGTTCAAAAACCAGAATTTGCCCTTCCCGATTCGACCAACGGCCGGTTAGGTCCCGACAATTATCAGAAGTATTACAAGAGAATAACAGGGCGGCGAGGCCTGATGCATACGCCAGACGGGTAAAAAGTTGGTTCATAAGCACTGCTGTTTAATAGACTACCTCCTAAAGACAATCTCCAAAGCCATTGGTTTCACATTCCGGTAAAAATAAGGCATTGAGGATTATGACTTGTCCGGGTGCTGGGGCAAGCTATCCATGGCTTTTTCGCTGATGGCAGTGATTGACAGTGCCGGATTCACTCCCGGATTGGCGGAAATCATGGAGCCATCGCACACCAGCATATTTTGATATCCGTACACCCGGTTTTGGGCATCAATTACGCCAGTTTCAGGGCTATCGCCCATCACGGCGCCACCCAGGATGTGGGCAGTGCCCGGAATACCCATGAGCGGTGTCAGTCCGAAGGCAAAGGCTTTGCCGTGCATGATCTTTTCGAATTTCCTGGCCAGTTCAATGGCACGTGGAATAAAAGCGGTAGGTTTTTCATCGCCCACCACAGCAGTGCGCATACTGCCCCACCAGGTACGCCGGAAAGTGATAGTGCTGTTCAGGGTTTGCATAAAAAGCATGACCTGGGAGTTTTTAGCCCAGTCTTTTACCCGGAAATACTTCCAGTACTGCCGAGGATGTAATACAACATCGGCAAGGATTTTGAAGAGACGCACCACCAGATTCGAGCCTTCCACGAAAGGTAAAAAGCTGAGTCGCCATGCCCCCGAACCTGAACCATACCGGCATAGTTCCAGGTGACTGTGTTCATCGGTATGTAAAATAGCCCCGATGGCAATGCCCTGGGATTGGTCGGCCGAGCCTTCCAGCTGAGTTACGGCAATCAGGCTTTCGTTGTTGGTGCGCACCTGTTTGCCCACCATGTTCGACAGGCGTGGCAGGCTGCTTTGTTTGAGTTTGAGCAGCAGCGAAACGGTGCCCAAAACGCCGCCGGCAAACACCACGCCGCGCGTGCGCATGGTGGTGGATGTTTTGAAAAAGCGTGTGGCATCCCGGAACGTTACCTCGTATCCCTCTGAGCCGTCGGGGGCGCCTACGGGACGCACATCGGTAACCTCTTTTTCGGCCAGGATTTCTGCGCCTAGTTGTTGGGCCAGGTATAGGTAATTTTTGTCCAGGGTGTTTTTGGCGTTATACCGACAGCCCGTCATACAGGCCCCGCAATAGATACAACCTTTGCGTTCGGGGCCTTTGCCGCCGAAATACGGATCGGGTTGCGTTTTGCCGTATTTATCAAAATAAATGGCTACATGTGTGGGGTGTACCTCGCCGGCTTTACCGATATCGGATGCCAGTTGTTCCAGGGCTTTTTCGCCATCAAAAAACCGGGGGTTTGGGCTTGCGCCGAGCATTTGATGGGCGCGTTGGTAATACGGCGCCAGCTCCTGCTCCCAATTGGCCAGGGAAGCCCATGAGCCTGTTTGGAAAAATGCTTGCTTAGGAATAGGTAGCGTATTAGCGTAAACCAGCGATCCACCACCTACGCCTGTGCCGGAAACAATGCCTACATGCCTGAAAATGGTAATCTTCATTATCCCGAACCATCGCAGCGAAGGCAGCCACAGCCAGCGCGACACGTTCCAGTTGGTGCGCGGAAAGTCATCGGAGTGATACCATTTGCCTTTTTCTATGACCAATACCTTGTATCCTTTTTCTGACAACCTCAGCGCGCTCACCGAGCCGCCAAAACCAGAACCAATGATGATGTAATCGTACTCCATGGGGTGAAGATAAGGAATGGGGAATATCCAATAACCAATATCCAATGTAGAATGTCCAAGTGGGGCGGGTGTTTGGCGTCAGCACAATTGTATGGCTTTTTCTCGCCTGAATGGCGAAAAAAAACATGACGCCAAGCAGATGCCCCTGACCTCGCAAGAGGTCCAACCTTTGTAGCAAAAATGCCGGAGAAAACGCCCCCGACCTCGTAAGAGGTCCAACCTTTGTAGCAAAAATGCCGGGGAAAACGCACCTGACCTCGCAAGAGGTCCAATCTTTGTAGCACAACTGCCGGGAAAACGCCCCTGACCTCGCAAGAGGTCTAACCATTACGCCAAACCTTGCCTGTAAATCAGAGGTGATGTACATTTACAAAGGTAATTAAACCTAAAAATTCTGAAAAAAATGAATAATGACGTTTGGATAGGGTTGGCTACTGTCAGGCCAGCGGATGGTAATACTGAACTAGATGAGGCAAAAGGCGCCGCGGTCAATGTGCTATACTTGGCTACTTCCAGAGAAGATTTTATTGATAAAGTGATGAAAAAACTCGCTGAGTATGGTTATATCTTGGAGGAGCTGGAAGATATTGAATTGTTTGACTTCAATGTGGACTATAAGGACAATCTACAGGAGGTAGCTACTATCGCTGTTATAACAAAAAAACTGCAATGGGGGACTTTTTACACCTTTTAATACGCTATTTTAATGCAATAAACATGTCCAAAATCCCAATCATTTTTTGCTTTCTCGTAATACACACATTAGCCCATAATGGCCCGACTTATGTAAAAGGTCGCGGTTACGAGGGATATGTTTTTGAAGCAAGTCATCCGTTATGGTTTACTGGAAATGATCCTGAAAGAAGGTTTACACCCTCCAGGGATGAAATTCGATATGCAGAAGGGTTATTAAAAAAACAGATTAGAGTATTGAATGCTAGACATGAAAATCAAATAGGCCATTGTCCGATTATTGATAAAAATTTGCGAAAATACAAGCGCCAATACGTTGGCTTGCTCAATGCAAAAAATGAAAAGATAATATGGGTTAATTGTATTTGGGGCAAAAAAGCAGGAAGCGATATATCTAAGGAAATTATTCAGGTTTTTGATGGCTGTAGTTATTTCTGGGGTGTGAAAATAAACCTCAATACCGGCGTGGTGTATGATTTGACAATAAATGGGCTTGGATAAGGTTGGGTATTCCCCTTTTGCACATACTATAATTCCCTATCTACACGTTTGATCTTTTTTCCGGGAAACAATACACAATGAATCTTTTTCACTTGCCTCCTGTTGCCGGGAGGCATAAAATCCTGTGTACTTATGCAAAACCAAGCAATCAAAATAATCTTCCTGTTGTGCACCATTTTTGTTTTTCCTGCACAAAGTCAAAACCTGAATAAAGGATATCTGGAACAAGGATTGGAATATTATTATGCCACACAGCAATACGATAAAGCCTTGAAGGCATTGGAATTGCTTCAAAAGGACTATGATTTGAGTTCTGTCAGGCTGGATATGGCTATTCATGTAGCCGTTAAGTTCAAAAAGGCGCCCTTGGTTGCTGCTTTGTTAGAACAGGAAAGTCATGATTTTAAGTTGGACTTGTCCGCATCTGCTGCCGGGGTAGGCGAGTGGTTGGGTGATAGCACATTCCGTTTTCAAACCTTTTTTGGAAAAAAATGGCCTGTAGTGGCGAAACGACTGGAAGTTCAAAAGCAAGGCTATGAAGACAACCTGAAAAGCGATTATTACGGATTTTTGCTTAACATGTTGAACGTAGACCAATTTGTTCGTTTCAACAGTGTGTCTGCTGGAACATTTAAGGAGGTAGATTCCCTAAACCTGGATATGCTTACTGCCTGGTTGGTGGAACTCCCGGCTAAGGATCATATCAAATCCCGACTGAACAACCAAATGCTGGTAGCCATGCTTCGTCACCTGGGGCCAGCCAGGTTCAAAACATTGTCGGATAACAAGGTTTTTACTAGTCTCCTGGCAGCCGGCATTATTTCACCACAGGATTATGGTATGATGTATGATTACCTGCATCCTATGCCTGCTTATTTTGTAAAAATTGATGCATTCATAGAAAAAAACTGGAGTTTTTCCGGTATACATACGCTGGAAGAACTCAAAGCGGTGGATCAACGCCGTGCTTCTATCGGATTACTACCCCTTCAATACTCAGGTTATTGTGTACAACGCAATATCATCGTGCCAGCTAACCTTACGTATGCAGCCCCGGTAGACCAATTGGTATTTGGAAAAAAGTAAGCCCCATTATTCTATCATCATCAAATTCAATGCCCGCAACATTTCCTGGTCCTGGCCTCGCCAGTACCAGGAAAACGGGGTGATCCAAATGGATGAACATGGCGCCAAGGAGGCAAATAATTGCTTTTCTATTTGCTCCAGATCCTGTTTTCTGGCGCCCAAAGCACCATAAATGGAACGACTCAGCATGGTCAGGTCGTTGCGGGAAAGTCCTGCCGGCTTGCTCGTAGTTAAGTTCATGTATCTGAAATTGGGATAACTGCCCTCCATAAAATCATAGAGCGATTCAATAAAAAGGGTTCGTTGGGGCGTTTGGTTTCTGTGTATGCGATATCGAAGTAAAGCGCTGTTAGCCCTGTACGTTGTGATAAATTCCTGGTAAATTTTTCTGAGTTCCGTAATCTGTTGCCGTTCTTCCTTGCTCAGTTTTTTCCATACCTGGGCGTTAAGTTTTTTCAGTTGTGGCAACCAGATGCGTTCCATTGTATCACGGGTGACTGCTATTGCCCTGTTTTGACTGGGAAAAATGGTGTCGTAGGCCCAAATTTCCGGATACAAATAATGCAGGCTGCCTATGGGCTCACACAACCAGGTAATGAGCTCATCCGAAGTGGCTGTTTGTTTCAAATACTGAATTTTAAAGCAAAGAGCATCCCAGGCAGATTTTGTGATGCCGTTTGTGCTGGATTCTTCAGCATAAAACCAGGTTTTTTCTTTTACAGCCTCTTCATTATCAAGCCTGTACAATCGGTCCAGCGTGGCTTCCCGAAATGAAAATCCATGGTAATGGTCAATAATGAAGGCTTTATGCCACTTTTCATCCGGATACTTCGCCGGTTCCAGTGGCGCTATTCCAATGGAATCTTCAGGAGCCCAGGGCGCGTACACGGAGCAAATGATCTCAAATACAGGCGCTAAAACCGCCTGCTGTGTGGAGTCCAGTTGGGTGTTTGTAGCTGCGTCGAGGTATTGCATGCATGCCCGGGCATCGGTTCTGTAATCGGTCCAGGAATGGGTTCGCAGGTAGCGCTTAGTCACAGAATCCACCAGGGCGCGCGTTGCGTCTTCCCATTGCAATAGCGGCGTAAACGGCAAAAACAACGAACTGTCCAGTTCCAGTTCCTGCTTTGCATAATGTAGCTTTCCGTCTTTTAGCTCATAGGTACTCCTGATGCCATTGCCCTTGTTAAACACCACGCGCCCGGCTTCGTCCCAGGCTGTTTCATTTTGCATTAGGCCTGTTTTTTTTGGATTGGCTGAGAAATTGGAGATGCTTTCATATAATTTTTGACCATTTTCATGAAATACAAGCGTTGCTGTTGAATCAAAATGGTTATTGTTGCTATCTCTGTAATGCCAATATTCCGTTCTGAATACTTTGCCAGAGGCGTAGTACGCCACGGTCTTTCGTACCTGCGGTTTGGTAATTTCTTCATGCTCGAGTTGACCGTTTGGGTAAAACCATTGTCTGCAGGAGTCCTCCCCAGCCATAGAATAAATAAATCTTAATTGTAATGTGCCGGTGCTGTCAAATAATTCCTCTACAGTAGGAATCCCCTTTTTGACCTGTAATACACGACGGTCTACAGGTGTCTGTTTTTGTACACTGCCGGTGTATTGCGGATCTATGCCCTGTGTAAATTCTGTTATAAACAATTGATTAAAATGCTTATCAGCAAATGTGTGCATTGTTTTGGCATGTGCATGATTATTAAAACCAATGTTGCAACCGCGATATGTCCGGTACTTTTCCCCTGTACGCTTGCATAAACTTAGATTGGCCAATATTTGTGCAAAGCAGGCGATTTCCTTTTCACTAAACGATACGGCATGTAATGCGGCCAAAAAATCGGATTCATGCTGTGGCAGATAGACCATAAGTTGTTCACAATCCGAATTATCGTACACCCTGAATGTCGCCGAGGCAAAAAAGAAATGTCGTTGCAGACTATCCAGCGATTGCAACCATTGTTGACGCGCGGTGGTGTCGGTGAGATGGTGAAAGTAAGCGCTGGAGGTTTCGTATGGAAATGCCTCTTCATTAAGGTGGTTGGCGAAATAGTCAAACGCATGAAAAAACGGTTTTTGAGCGTTGGCATCGAAGTTGAGGAGCAGGAGAACAACCAGGAGCTGCTTCATAAGGTGTTAGTGTCTTAAGGATTGTCACAAATTTGGGTAAATATCAGACAAATGGGAGTATGTTGTACATTCGCAAGGACAACCCTGTAATTGCATGTCATACCTCATTCAATTCATCCTTTATGTGTCTGATCAGGCACATAGTTCAGCGTTTTATCAGTCACTTTTGCGTCGGAAGCCGGATCTTGATGTGCCTGGTATGACGGAGTTCAATTTGACGGATACCTGCAAACTGGGATTGATGCCCAATAATGGGATAGCCCGTATATTAGGCGATCAATTACCACATCCGGCGACAGGAAATGGAATTCCCAGGTGTGAAATATACCTTTATGTAAAAGATGTACGGGAAATGTTTGATTATGCACAGCAACTTGGCATTCCAATAATCAGCCCTGTTTCAGACAGAGATTGGGGCGATCGGGTCTGTTATTTTGCCGATCCTGATGGGCATGTTATCGCATTCGCAGAAAAACTTCCGTTATGATCAACTACCACAACAAAACCTTTCGCCCGGTGCAAAACACCGAAAACGGCGAAACCTCTGCTGAAACCCTGTTTCATTATCAACAAACAGGTAATATCCTGACTTCAACTTATCAGGGCGGACGTATCCTTCAAGGTCACCTGATTGGCTTGGTTGATGAACAAGGGCATATCCACATGCATTATCATCAGGTAAATGATCGCTACGAGATTATGACAGGAGTGTGCCATTCCATCCCTGAAATACTTCCCGATGGGCGAATCAGGCTGCATGAAACGTGGCGGTGGACTTCCGGGGACTGCTCCGAGGGTCAATCGGTGATTGAGGAGATATATTGATTGGAAATAGTAAATTATTAAACAATAATGCAAACAAGTGCTCGTTTGGGATAAATGCCAGTCTTAATGCGAAATTATTTCATAAAAATTTTGATGATTTGCACACTTGTTACGCTTATGCAATGTGCAGGAAGTAAAACAGCGTATTTTCAACAAGAACAATTGCCAGGTTTGATAGACAGCCTGTATCAGGCTGACCAGGCAACGTTGCTCATTCAGCCTTCAGATAGTGCTGCCGTGGCATATCAGAGGGTAATTCGAAGCAACTTTCCAGCCATTGAAAAAATCTTCAGACAATTTGGTTTTCCTGGGTATGCTTTGGCAGGCAGAAAGACTTCCGAGCAATATTTCCTCCTGGTACAACATAGCGATTTTAACCCTGAATTTCAATTAAAAGTGCTGAAATCTATGAAGAAGGAGGTTTTGAAACAAAATGCTTCCGGGCAAAATTTTGCTTTTTTGACAGACAGGGTGGAAATTAATTTTGGACGCCCTCAAATATATGGAACACAAGTGATTATGGGTAGAAATACACAAATCAAACCATGTGTTGATCCGAATAAACTCAACGAACGCCGGCACTCAATTGGTCTGCCAACGATAGAAGAATACCTGGAAAAATGTAATGAAGTGTTTTTTATGCTTAACCCAAATGAAAAAAAGGACTGAGATAGTCAGAACACTATTTTTTCCTTACAAATGTCAGGCGCCGGGTTACTTCATCATCCACATAATGATCCAGATCCAGCCTGCAACGGGTGTAATAAACGGTGGTTTCAATAGTATCCGGCCCATGGAATTTACCCAGAATATCTATCTCACAAATCAGTGAGTCGTTTACCTCACAATTGTAGAAGCCTACAATGCCTGGTCCAACCAGGTTATAAATGGCAATACTGTCGCCATCCGGTAAATCGAAATAATGAAACTTCTCCTGACCACTCTGATAGGATAAATCCGGTTGATAAAAGCCATAAGTGGATTTGGCCGGATAAGGCAATGGCCCTCCCGGGTGTGGTTTGATATCAATGAATCGCAGCCCCTGTATTTGAAGACAAGGGCAATCCAGGCTGGCTGCTACAAAAAGGTCTTCGTTTTTATCCAGGCACCAGTTGCCCATATCGTGTTGGTCGGGATTGCAACCACAATCGCCGTCGTTGCAAATGGTGTTGTTGGGGCAGGGGGCACAGTCTTTAGGTGTGGGACAGCAGGAAGGAACCAGTAAAAAAACTGCTAATGACAGGCTGATTGTCAAAAGGAATGGTAGGCGCTTAGACATATAATTGGTGTTTTAAAAAGTGTAATACCTGAAGAATAGTACAGCTTCTCCGTTTTGAAGGGTCCAGGTATTGCCTGAATCGTTGGTTAATGGACCTGCAAACTTGATATGTACCTTTTTTCCAAAGTATGGAATGCCGATTTCCGGTGCGCCATAATCTGATATTTCAAGGACTTCGAAATAACCGTTTTGATTGGTTGCGGTGCTGCTGGTGCAGGCCCAGGGGCGGTTTGGGTATCCTTCCAACTTTAGCAGAACTTCTCCGGGTGCATCGCCATAAGCAAAGGTTTTGCCAGGATACAACAGTCTTTCCAATTCTGCAGCCGTCCATTGCTCCGGGGTATTTGGGTCTGTTACAAGGTCCGGACTCTTGATTCTGACAGAAATGGGAACGCCAGCCAGAAAATCCGCCAAACCGGCTGTGATTTCTTTCACATTGCCCTGAATTGCTTCAAATGTGAAATAGTCCAGTGAAGCAAGAGCATTGTGTACATTGGTAAGCGTCACGGTGTCTTCGCCCTGATAATATTCATCAGTTGTTATGCCGGTGTCGTTGGTTATGGAATATTGAACCCAAAATTCATTAGGCCTGATTTCCGCTGGAAATTCCACGTTTTTTTTGCATCCAATTATGGCTGAAGCCAATAGGATAAGTAGTAGGATTCGCATAAAAAGCCAGGTTATTTGCCCAAAAAGTAACGAAGCGTTACCTGTACATCGGAGTTTAAATGAGTACTGTTGTCTCTGTAAAACTGATCGAAAGTCATATCAAGCAAACCTTGATTATATCGTACATCAAGGGCCCAGTGCTGGAAAGGTCGCCATTCCCAACCCAGTACTAATCCAAGGTCAAAATACCTTATTCCCGACTGGCCGCTGTATTGACGGAATCCGGAATCATTGGTGTATGAATTTGTTCCGGAAGGAAACAGTTTTACATTCCCGGAAGGTTTAATACCTGCAAGCCAGGCATTGTGCGCCGTAAACTTGCGCTTATACAATACCGGAAGTTCCAGGTATAGAATATTGTTGGTTTTCAAGGAGTTATATGAACTTCCAAAAGGAGTAAGATCCAGGGTCTCCACCTTTAACTGGTATCCGGTAACCAACTTCAGTACTGCCTCAGTTTGTATGCAAGACCGGGGTGTTATTTTGAATGACAAAAAATACCCGGCATGCGGCAATACGCTCCACCTGATCGGATTATAGTCCACTGCATTGGCATTCATGCCCAATATGAAGCCATGCGCTCGCCTGTGCGATTGAATAGCTATGTTTTTTCCAGGCATGATAAGGCTATCAGGTTGAATGGTCCGGTTTTTTGGAGCTGGTAGAAACTCAGGTAACGGTGTAGGCAAGCACTCAATTTTTAGTATCCGATACAAAAACTCTTGGTTTTTGGTTGTTTTGGGTAAATCGGTCTCTTTGTTGCCTGATAAATCGCTGTTCGGGGAAAGGGTAGGGTTTTGAGACGGAACAATGCCTGCAATCATCTCCTGGTCCTTGTGTTGACCGGGAATCCGGGAATTGAGACTCATCCTGACCGAAGATTTGGCTATTTTGGGATTATGGTTAGCTGGTAATGTTGTGTTTATTGATTTGCCCGGCATTGAACGTGTGCCGGGATCAGAATTAGCAAAAGGTAAGGTGCTGGAAGTAGTTTTGGTACTTGCAGGAATGTTTTCAGATACTGAATTGGAGGAATTCAGCGTGTTAGACTGTGCCTGAAAAATGGGATCTTTTATGGAGTGTGAAGGCCAAAAAACAGAAACAGCTCCCAAACCAGACAAAAAGAAAAGCAGGAGCAACCACATCCAGCGTTTACCAGGGCCAGGCAATGGTTCAGGCCTGGCTGCTGGTACGCCGCCACCTTTTTCCTTATTTTGCTCTTCCAGCAATGTTTTCATAGCTCCCCAGGCCTTCTCATCGAAGGGGAATTCATGCTGGAGCATTTTTTCCCGCATGTTTTTTTCCTCTTTGGATAATAATGGATCCATGGTGCACACTAAAGGTTCGGTTGATAATATTGTTCCATCATTTTTTTCATTTCATATCGGGCATTAGCCAGGTGCCACTTGGAGGTGCCAACACTGATGCCCAGCATATCGGCAATTTCCGGATGGTTGTATCCGTCTATGACATACAGACTGAATACATTGCGGGAAGCCGGCGTAATATGCTGAATGAGGTGATAGAGATCCTCGGCTTGTAAATGATCAAGGCCGCTGTTTTCCACAGATTGATCCGCTATCTCCCCTGAGTAGTCGTGGTGTTTTTTGTAAGAAGTATGCTGCCGGATATGGTCGATGGCAGTATGGAAAACAATTTTAGCCATCCAGCCTTTGAATGAGCCTGTATCCTGAAATTGCGTCATACTGTTGAAAATTTTCAGGAATGCCAGGTTCAATATATCCGTAGCTTCATCCCGGTTATGGGTATATCGCATGGAAACGCTCAATAACCAGCCAAAATGCCTCCGGTACAGCAACTCCTGGGCAAGCCGATCCTGTTGGATACAGCCCTGACGGAGCTCCGCATCAGTACTTTTGGCGTGATATGGCATGGGCAATGTGCGTTTTCTACTTACTATATCGGAATGGCTAGGAAAAGGGTTGGTGAAAGATCGAATTTTTTTTGAAAAAGAGACGAAAAAAGCCGGATGTCATACGCGCAATACCTCTTACAAACGTTATTTCTTCCATGAAAACACCTTCCATGAAACTGCGATTCAGCTTGCGCGATGCGGGCTACCTGACCGTCATTGGTTTGCTGATAGCCTGGATCTGGACGGAAAGGCAGCGGCAAGCGGCCATTCAGGAGCTGTTGTGTCAAGATTTCCAGTATGCGGGAATGCCCCTCGACAGGCAACTAAGCCAACTCGATGTCGAAATTCAAAAAAATGCCGGCGAACAGGATGATAGCCTGGCAATGGCTTGCATGGATTTAATACTCAGGTATAGAAGACTCCCAGAGCCATTGATCAAGCAAATTAGTTTGTATAAAGAACAATGCTGGGCGGGTGATTTGGAGCACCTGCGCCGGTTCAACAAAACATTATCTGCGCTGGAATGGCAGCAATTGGAATCGCTCACCCAGGCGTACCTGGATTCCCTTTCTTTAAAGGAAGAAAATGCGTACATGGCAAGATTCGTACTGGGGTTGGATTCCACCAATTCCTTTTGGAATATGGCCAAACGAACCAACGCCATGGAAACCGGGGTTATACTGGAAGCTCTTTTGTTGCGCGTAAAAACGGCACAAATGGTAGCTATGAATGATTTGGCGGCATCTGTTCAGCCCCCCTGGCGCTGTTTTTCCAAATGGGTGCCGGTTTTAATGCCGCTGCTCCCCGACGCCAGGGTTGGGGAGATGTTTGAGGCCGATGTGTTTCTGGCCGAAATGCTGAATTCCAGGGCTGCTGCCCAAAATGTAATGGTTATGGTGAATGGCGATACCATTTCCATGGATGGAGGAGCGGCGCGTTTTCAGCAAAAATATACTACCCCCGGAAAAAAGCCGCTTCAGGTAGAGATTCAGGTACGCAACCCGCTAACCATGACAATTGAACATTTTAAAAAGGAATATAGCGTTGTGGTACGGTAGGGAATATCCAATATCCAATGTCCAATGTCCAATATCCAAGTGGGGCGGGGGTCTGGCGTCAGCACCTTTGCTGGTATGTTCTCGCCTGAATGGCGAGATGTTAACCACTATCATTTGTCAGGCAGGCGCAGACTGACTGGCAAAGGTGCTGACGCCAGACCCCCGCCCCACTTGGACATTGGACATTGGATATTGGATATTGGACATTGATTTCCTTTTATCTTGCGCGGTAAAAAACAACCATGAAATATCTCTGCTATCTCCTGCTTTTCCTCCCCGCAATCACTTTTGCTCAGCCTTATCCTGAAAGTCAAACCGATGGTAAATACTACACCGTCAATGGCGCCAAACTCTGGACCGTGAGTTTTGGTCAGGGCGATCCCTTGTTTTTGATCGCCGGTGGCCCGGGCGGTTCTCACTATGGTTTGCGGAGTTTCGATTCTTTGTCGAGTACCAACACGCTGGTGTATTTTGATAACCTGGGGCGGGGTAAATCAGATACCGCCAAGGATGTCCGGGAGTATTCTCTGGAGCGCGATATTGAAGACCTGGAAGGCCTGCGCAAGGCTATGGGCTTTGGTAAAATCAATGTGCTGGGGCATTCCTACGGGGGCTTGGTGGCGCAGGGATACGCCATCAAATACCCGCAACATGTAAAACACCTTATCCTGGCCAATACTTTTCACAGTTTTGTGATGTGGCAGGAAAACGATGATAATTCCAATCGCGAAATCCGGGTGAATTATCCGGAAGTTTGGGATACACTCATGAAAGTGCGCGAGCGCGGCGTGGTGTCCAGCGATCCCATTCACCAGGAAATTTACGGGAAGGTGCCGTATGGCTTTATGTATGCCTACAACCCCAATAATTTCCGGGCCAGAGGCAGAAAGCCATATCCTAATCCGTTCAATCCCAAGGTGTACTACCAAATGGTGGGTAAAGACGGCGACTTTATTGTAGGCAACGATATTGGTAATTTTGATTTTCGTAAAGACCTGAAAAACCTCACCATGCCCATTCTCATCATAGCCGGCAGGTACGACCGTGTAGCCGTCCCCTGGATGCAGGTAAAATATAAAACATATTGTCCGCAGGCACAGTTTGAGATGTTTGAATACAGTGGACATAACCCTCAGGTAGAAGAACCTGCCAAAGAATTTGCCATCATTCGGGCATTTTTAGCCAAGTAGCAGGCAACGGCGGGGAGGGTTTTGGAATCCTAGATAATGTAGACCAGGTAGGTTTCAATACTTACCTGGTCTATATGCCTTGTGGCGATCATATTGGTCGCGCCTTACTTTATCTATCTTCTAACCCATCATTTATGAAAACCCTTATTAATGCTGCCTTTTTGTTTTTCTCTTTTCATGTTTCCTTGCTGAATGCTCAGGTAACCAACGAACCCATCATCACCAATACCGTACAAACACCGCTTTATGTGCCTGAAACGGTTTCAACCGTAGAGCCTGCACCTGGCCTTGGGTTCAAAACCTTACATATTTCGCCCAACCCGGCTTCTACCGAGTTCAGGGTTTTTACACAGGGCGCATTGTCTGGAGCCGGGCAGCTCAATCTGTTTAATGCAGAAGGGAAACCTTTTCAAACCCTGAATGTGCCGGATACCGGTGTTCCGGTGAATATGCCAGTGAAAAACATCCCGCCAGGTATGTATTTTATCCAGGTGAAAGATGTAAAAGAACAGATGTGGGGCAAGATTTTGATAAAGAAATAGGGTAGGGGCCTAATCTCGTTCCAATATGAAACACAAACTACTACACTGCCTGCTCTTTTTTGGGTTGCCAGCAACCGTTCTGGCACAAACAACTCCTCCTTCCTGCGCCTCTGATTACTGGCATCAAACCTTATTGCAAGCGCCTGATTTTGCGGCCAGGCATCAGGCCTACGAAACCCAAATTTTGCACGTTTTTGAGCAGAAAACACCCTGGGAAGCTGCCGAAAACGATAAAACGATTCCGGTTGTGGTGCACATTATCCATCAGAATGGACCGGAAAATATCACCGATGCCCAGGTTCAGCAGGCCATCAACTGGCTGAATCAGACCCTGGCAAATCAGGGTATTTTTGACCAGGGAAGCGGCATAAATTGTGGTATCCAACTCTGTCTGGCGCGCAGAACGCCTGATAACCTGTCAACCAACGGCATTACCCGTACCAGCAGCGCGCTTACTACCATGGATATGGAAACCCAAAACCTGCTATTGAAAAACCTGCAGCGCTGGGAACCGAAGGACTATCTCAATATCTGGCTGGTAAACAGTATCTGTTCAAGTACCTATGGTTGCAATGTGTACGGTTTTGCCCACCTGCCTTATGCACACGGATCAGCTATAGATGGGATAGTGATGGAAGCCGCTTACCTGACCGACCCGGCAAAAGTATCCGGACTGGCGCATGAAATGGGCCATTACCTGGGCTTGTATCATACCTTCGAGGGCGGGTGCAATAACAACAATTGCCTCACCGATGGCGACCGTATCTGCGATACCCCGCCCGATCAAAGCACCTCTTTTGTGGCTTGCGGCGCCCCTGTGAATACCTGCAATACGGATCTACAATCGGGGCCGTTTACCACGGATCAGCCGGATATGAACTGGAATTTTATGGATTATGGTCAGCTGGCCTGTTTCCACGATTTCACGCCAAACCAATCCCAGCGCATGAACCTTACCCTGGAAGGGCTGCGCAAAAGCCTGCTTCAATCCAGGGGCTGTCAGACTCCCTGCCCGGCGCCGCTGGTGGTTACCCTGTCCGGACCAACCAGCGTCACTGCCGGACAAATGGTCTCGTATGTAAATAGCAGCCTCAACGATGGCGCCGTCAGTTGGTTTGTTGACGGTCAATTGGCTGGCAACCAAAATACCCTCACCTATACATTTCCTACGCCAGGAGTATACACCATCAATATGCTGGTACAGTCGGCCAATCCGGATTTATGCGATGGAGGTTCGGCGGTATTGACGGTAACGGTAAACTGCCCTGCGGTATCGGCTTTTACGTTGAGTAATGCGGCTCCTGATGCGGATCAGATGGTGTATTTTACCAACAACAGTCAGAATGCCACAGAAACGGAATGGTACATCAATGGTGCATTTAACGGTGCAGTGCTGGATTCTATGTCGTTCAGTGCGCCGGGTGCTTATTTGATACAATTGGTAAGCGGCAACGGCGCTTGCCGGGATACACAGGAAACGACCATTTATGTGCAGGGCATTTGTGTGCAAAAGACCTTTCGTTATGCATTTGAGATGGAGAATAGAGAATCGCATAGAGCAGGGCCGCTGCTGGAATTGTCAGACGGGCATATACTAGCCGTCCAAAGATTCAGAGCGCCATTTTTTGAAGTAGGGCCAAGCATTATCAAAAGCAAACCTAATGGTGAAATTGTATGGGTAAAGGAGTTGGATACGGTTAAATGTAACGAGGCAAAATGTGTATTAAAAGAGAGGCCAGGAGGCGGTTTTTGGGCTTTTTGGACCCATTATTTTTTGTTAACTGGTCCTAACAACACTGTTGTTGATTCTACACAATGTTACCTGGGTCTTTTTAATTCAAATGGGATTCCGCAATGGGTTAAGACTTTTACCCTGGAAAGAGACATTTGGGGAAATAATGATTTAGCCATAAATGAAATGCCTGGTGGTGACATTACAATACTGATAAATGATCGTTACATCGCCAGATTTGATGCAAACGGGGGCTTTTTATGGTCTAAAAAAAGACCTTATCCTATGAGTCTATTAAAGCTTTTGCCCAATGGAGATGTTATTGGCGTAGAGTCATTGTTGGAAGGGCTGCTGGTGGTCAGGCTGGATGGATTGGGAAATCCGGGTTGGACACGGTTTTACCAGACGCCAACCATCGTTACACCCAAGGAAATTCTGGAATTGCCCGGATCTGAAATCCTGATAGCTGGTCAACGAAAAAATTTGACAACAAATCATGCTAACTTAATCAAAATCAGTGCTTCAGGAGACTTAATATGGGGTAAATCCTACAGACAAATTCCCAATTCAACCTATGAACTGGAGGTAGCAGCTTTGGGCGCAAACAATCAACTTGCCTTGGCGGGCAATGCCAAGGTAAAAGATTCAGGCCCAGGCCCGTTAAAACCCTATCAATTTATCCTTGGGGTAGACACCGATGGCAATTTGCTCTGGAGCAGGCACCGTCCCGGAACATGGAATTTGGGAGGTAACATTGGCCTTGCCCATGGCGGATTTTGTTTTTCAGCAGCCGGCCCACTGTTATTGAAAACCGACCCCCTGGGCAATACCGGGGATTGTCTGGAGTCGCCTCATGAGATGCTTACTGATACGCAAGTATTGGTCAGTTTTGATACAGTGTTGCAATGGACGGATACCGTTTTTCAGGTGCAATCAGATGCAATCAATATTCATTCGCTCCCTTTCACCATAGACACCGTATGCGCGCCCACCTGTGAGATCTCTGTAGAAATTTGCAATAATAACCTGGATGACGATGGCGACGGACTCTTCGATTGCCTGGATTCCGAGTGCCCTTGTGAAGTGGATTCCTGTAGTCCGAAAGAAGGTAATCGATGGTTTTTTGGGATCGGCGCCGGGATAAACTTTAATTCGGATCCACCGGTGCCATTACCAGGTGGGCAGACTTTTTATGGAGGCAGCAGTACGGCCACCCAATGTGATGCCCAGGGTAATTTGCTTTTTTATTCAGATGGAGAAAAGGTATTCAATCGCTTCCACCAGGCAATGCCCAACGGCAATTTGTTGGCTACTAATGCTACAGAGAATGTAATTATAGTACCTTATCCAGGGCAGTGGGGTAAGTTCTATCTTATTATTCAGGACTATCAACAGAATGCCACCTACAGTGTAATAGATATGTCGTTAGACGATGGTTGGGGCGATGTGGTGGCAACAGAAAAATTACTGCCTTTGGGCGCCAATCTGCAGGGTATAGCGGCGGTGAAAAGCTGCGAATTTGACGGATATTGGGTGGTGTCACGTACTGTTGCCGCAAACAGTGCTTTTTTAGCTTACAGGATTACCTCATCAGGGTTAAATGCTACTCCCGTAGTAAGCGCTACTGGAATAGCTGTTAGTAATGTTGTCCAGATAAAATTTAGCCCTGATGGAGGACAAATAGCCTGTAGCTATTGGAATGGAACCTCCAGTAGTATTTCACTGCACCGGTTTCATAACGATGCAACCGGATTAGTGTATGAACATGAATCGTTGCAAACCTTAGTAGCTCCATTGGGTATGAAAGGCATAGAGTTCTCGCCAAATGGCAGGTTCCTTTATGCTAGTGGAGTGTTTCCAGGTAGTAATATGATTGTGCAATATGACTTACACGCTGGATCTATTTCACACATCAGAGAATCTGTTCAGGGTATTTACCAGGTTATACAGCCAAGTCAGGGTGTAGGGTTATTGCAGCTGGGGCCGGATGGGAGAATATATGTGCCCATTTTTGTCACTTTTGTTCCAGGAGGCATTTCGTTGGCAGCTATTCATCAGCCTAATAATGCTGGCACATCCAGTGAATTTATGCTCAACAGCATTTCACCTGGGTGGGTTAATCATGGCATGTGCAATGCCCCTGTTATCCCCTCTGGCAAAACCGCTATCAACCTGATGCCAGAAGCAAGAGATACCGTTTGTGTATCAGGTGATTGGGTCAATTATGCGCTACAATCCCTTTCCTGCTCCGCCGATTCTGTGGTGTGGAAGGTAGATGGCCTGGAGGTGCAATTAAATCCCAATGGTTCCAGCGCCAATATTCGTTTCAATCAGCCCGGTTCGGGATTATTAACCGTTACAGCTTATTCCAAATGCCATGTGGCAGCCGATACCCTGCCGTTGGTAGTGTTGCCTCCGGTGAATCAGGCGCTGGATTTGGGCCCGGATCTGGAGGTTTGCGACAATGGTGTGTTCCATTTTGATGCCGGCCCGGGATTTGCCCGTTACCTGTGGAGTAATGGCTCTACAGAGTCTGGCGCCACCACCTTGTTCCCCGGTAAATACTGGGTAACCGTTTGGGACGGCTGCGGCAATGCGCAATCAGATACCATCGAAGTAAGCATTGCAGAGGCCACCAGGCTGGATTTGGGTCCGGATATTCCGGAACAATGCAGCGGTTTTATCCTGAATTTTCCACTTCCACAGGCCTTCGACTCCTGGCAATGGACGCCTGCCAACGATCTCAACTGCACAGATTGTGCGCTGGTCAGCCTCAGTCCTTCTACTTCAGGCTCCTGGGTGGTTATAGCCCGCACCCCCGACGGGTGTGTGTCGGTTGATACCTTGCTGGTGCACATACGGGATACCGTGTATCTGAGTCTGGACACTCTGATATGTGCCAATAGTGTGGTGAATGCTTTTGGAACCAGTTTCCCGGCCAATACCGAACTGAATCTATTTCGTGCTGCCGATGGCCCCGGCTGTGATTCATTGATTCAGATTTCCGTACAGGGTTATCCGGCCTTAAGCGTGCAATTACCACAGGATACCAGCATCCGCATTGGCGCCTCAGTGCAGCTGGAGGCAAGCGTAACCGGCGCCGGAACACTAACCTATGCCTGGTGGCCGGAAGATTGGCTCAGTTGTACTGCCTGCCCCGATCCATTAGCCGATCCGCTGGATTCTCTCACCTATACCCTCACCGTAAGCGACGCCAACGGTTGCACCGCTCAGGATGCCATCAATCTCTATGTGAGTGATTTGTGCATGGTGCAAATTCCAACAGCCTTTACCCCCAATGGCGATGGCGCCAACGATCTCTTCCGACCCATCATGGATCCCTGTGTACGCACCGTTCGCCACTGGCGGGTAGTCAACCGCTGGGGAGAAACCGTTTGGGAACAACACCAGCTTTCTCCAGACGATGCACAATTAGGATGGAATGGCCAATGGGGAGCCCAGGCACACCCCTCGGATGTACTCATCTGGATGGTAGAATACGAACTATTCAATGGTGTGGTCAAAGCAGCCAAAGGAGAAGTAACCCTCTTGAGGTGAGTGAGTGAGTGAGTGAGTGAGTGAGTGAGTGAGTGAGTGAGTGAGTGAGTGAGTGGCCAGGCTATTGCACGCTGCGCCATCTGCGGGAAAATCTGTGTAAAATCTGTGCAAACAATCTGTGTAAAATCTGCGCGAAACCTACACCCGCTTTCCCAATCTCAAACAAAAAGCAATCCCTCCTGAAATCAATAACTTCTTAAAAATCAATAATTTAAAATCGAAAAAATCTCAACCCCAACCCTCAAGATTCCCCAAATTGAATTTTTTTAACCATAAATTGTTTTAAAATATCTCCAACGGCATTATGTTTGCCATTGCATCGTAAACCCAGTTGACAAACATAATGAACTACTTTAATGCAGACCAGGTAGCGGCCCTTGCCCCCGATCCTTCTTCCCTGAAGTCGGGCAGGGAACTGGCCAATGCACTCAAGTGGGAGTCCTATGCCTGCAATGAAAGGGTATTGTTTGGCGAAATCAAAGGCTCCGGTAAAGAACCCTACCGCACCCAGATTGATCTGCAACAGTTGGGCTTCAAATGTTCCTGCCCCAGCAGAAAATTCCCCTGTAAACACGGCCTGGGCCTGCTTTTCCTCCGGGCCCAACAAGGAGATGCATTTCCACAATCCGGCGCCGAACCAGCCTGGGTATCTGAATGGATGGATAAACGTTCTGAACGCGCAGCAGGCAAAACGGAAGCCTCAGAAGCAGTTGCCGCAGAAGAAGCAGCATCCGCCAAACGCAGTAAAGAGAAGGAAAAACGCGACAGCAAACGACAAAGCTCCGTAGAAGCAGGCGCCGCCGAACTGGAACTCTGGCTGCGCGATATGCTCCGGATTGGCCTGCTGGCCCTGCCGGAAAAAGAACCCGCCTACTTTGAAAAAACAGCCGCCCGTATGGTAGACGCCAAAGCCACCGGACTGGGCAATTGGGTGCTGGGTTTTACCAAATTACCCTACACCCATCCCCGTCAGTGGCAAGGCCAGGCCCTCAGCCAGGCGGCGCGACTATACCTGCTGATTCAGGGACTCAAAAACCTGGATAAACAATCCCCCCTGGTGCAGGAAGACATTCGGGCACTGGTAGGCTGGAACCTCAAAAAAGAGGACTTGCTTCAGCGCACTGATCTGGAAACCGTGGAAGATCAATGGCTGGTACTCGCCCGCGTAGTATCTCAGGAACCAAATGATATAACGCTTTACAAATTCTGGCTCTACGGCCAAAAAAGCAGACGATTTGCCCTGCTGCTGGATTTCGCCTACCGCAACATGCCCATTCAAACACTTCTGGCGCCGGGTACTTCCGTGGATGCCACACTGGTGTATTATCCATCCAACTGGCCATTACGCGCCCTGGTGAAAACACAGGGCGAAACGAGTCCGGAAATGCCTGTGCTCCAACCCGAATTTCCTTCCTGGGTATCGGTTCAGCCGTATATCGCACAGGTTATTTCCCGCATGCCCTGGGCTACCGAAATACCCATAATGGTAGGAGCGTTGCGCCTGATACCTCAGGAGGAACGCTGGTTTTTATACGATGAAGAAAATGCCGCCATGGAGGTAAAAGGCGCCTCTTCAGATGAATTGTGGGACATTCTCGCGCAGACAGGCGGTCGCGCGGTTTCCTTTTTCCTGCTCCGTTCTGATCATTCCGTAAAACCCCTTGCCTGGCAATTTTGAATAGAAAATGAATACCTGGGACGATTTAACCAAAGTTGCCCTGCTGGGCGTAGGGAAGCAGGCCATATTGCCGGAAATGCTGCCCGAGCCGTTGCAGCAACGATTATCCGGCGCCTCTCCGGCCGATCGGGAGGATTATGGCTATCGGGCTGCTGCGCTGGCCTGGGCCTGGCAGATGGCGGGCTCGATGCCTCCCGTTTTGCCTCCGCCTAACCTCACGCCGGCCCCCGAAACGGAGGAGTCCATTTGTCCATCCAGTCTTTGGTCGCTACTGGCCAATTGCCTGGAAGAACCCCAGCGTTTGGGCCTTTTTTTGGATAGAATTCTGGAAATAATGGCTGAAAAAGGACATGTCTTGCCTCATTTCCTGTTGGCGTCAACCCTGAAACACTGTGCAGAAACACGGAGCAATAAACTAAAATATCAGGTTGGTAAAGTGCTGGGCGCCCGTGGCCGGTGGATAGCGGGGCTCAATCCGCAATGGCGCAGCTTATTGCCAACTGAGGCAGAAAAGATAGATTTTGATACTGCCACAGCCCTGGAAAGAAGAGAGTGGCTGGCCAGTCAAAGAGCGCTCGAACCGGAACTCGTTTTCCGTGTAATGCAACAAGCCTGGCCGACGGAAAATGCCCGCGAACGCAAAGAATGGTTGAAAATTTTGGCGGTCAATACCCGAATGGAAGAGTTGCCATTCCTGGAAGAAACACTGGAAGCCATCCTGCAATCCAAAGACAAAGACCGCCCGGCAAACCTGGAGCTCAGGCATATTCTGTGCACCCTCCTGCTGCGACGCCCGGATGCAGCCTTTTTTAGCCAGGTGAAGGCGCAATTGGCCAATTATGTGAGCACACAATCTGCCATGCTTGGATTGGTCAAAAAAACAAGCCTGAAAATTCCGGCGCAGGGGGATGATTTTTTGTGCAAAGAAGTCATGACCGAAACCTTTGCGCTGGACCCCGTGAGTCCCTACAAAGGATGGACCGACAGCGAGTTTTGGTTTGGGCAACTGGCAGGTATGATGCACCCTTTTGTTTGGGAATTGCTGTTTGATGCCGGGTGGGATAAGATTATTCCCGCTTTTGATGCCCTGCACGACGAGAAAAAAGCACCTGTGTATTATCCTTTGCAACAATTGCAACTTGCCATCGGTGAAACCTGTTACCGCCCGGCCGTTATAACTATTGCCCAGCAAAAAGGCCTGGAAGTGCTCATGACACCGGAAATGTTTCCGGCCCTGAGTACCCCGGAACTGGAGCAGTTTCTGATGAACGGCGCGCAAAAGTTTGCCACCGACCTGAATACGCTGCAGGCTTATGGTCGGGAGTGGGACTTTTCTCTGGTATTCAGTAAATACATTTTGAAATACCTCTCCCAACAAAAAGTAATCTACTCCGACTCCAGATTCGTACAGAAAATAGCCCTGATGATTCATCCGGGCATCATAACGGATATCCGGGAGCTGGAATCCGTTGTGCCGGAAGACTATTACACACAATCCTTTCAATATCAATTTGTTAAACCATTAATTCATTTGCTCCAATTCAGGGCTCAAATGGAAAAGGCGCTTAAATAACCACACCTATGGCAAACGTTCAACGTCAACACGCAGAAGAGCAGTTCGCAGAAGAACTCGAAGCACTGAAAAAACAGGATACCGGCGACCGGCCCGTAAACTGGCACCTCTCGCCTCGCGCCGTGGTTACTTACCTGACAGGTGGGAAGTTGAAAAACGGTTTTGAAGTATCCGCCAAATATATTGGCAACCGGCGATTAATGGAAATTGCAGTAGCTACCCTCACCACCGACCGGGCTTTGTTGCTGTACGGTTTGCCAGGAACTGCCAAGTCATGGGTTTCCGAACACCTGGCTGCCGCCATTACCGGCGATTCCACTATGCTGATTCAGGGCACAGCCGGTACTGGTGAAGAGGCTATTCGGTATGGCTGGAATTACGCCCGTTTGCTGGCAGAAGGTCCTTCCGAACAGGCATTGGTGGTAACGCCCATGATGCGTGCCATGAAAGAAGGCAAGATCTGTCGCATTGAGGAACTAACCCGTATTGGCGCCGATGTGCAGGATACTCTGATTACCGTGCTTTCTGAAAAAACAATGCCCGTACCCGAACTCAATATGGAAGTACAGGCCATTGAAGGGTTTAACGTCATTGCTACCGCTAATAACCGGGATAAAGGGGTTAATGAGCTGTCGAGTGCCTTGAAACGTCGTTTCAACACGGTTATTCTTCCGGTTCCTGAAAGCATGCAGGAGGAAGTAGATATCGTGCAACGCCGCGTTAGCAGTCTGGCAAAGGCATATAAATTGAATGCAGAAGCGCCGTCATTGCCTGAAATACAGCGCATTGTTACCATATTCCGCGAACTCCGGAACGGCGTTACGGCCGATGGGAAAATCAAACTCAAAGTGCCAAGCGGTACCCTCAGCACTGCCGAGGCTATTTCAGTGGTCAACAGTGGTCTTGCGCTGGCTGCTCATTTTGGCGATGGCCGGTTAACAGCTTCCGATGTGGCTTCTGGTCTGGTGGGCGCTGTGGTTAAAGATCCTGTACAAGACAAGGTGGTATGGAACGAATACCTGGAAACGGTGGTCAAAACCCGCGAAGAATGGCGGGATGTTTACCGGGCATGTAAAGACATCAGCATTTGATATGGCAGTTACCGTGCTTGGCATCCGCCACCACGGCGCCGGATCGGCGCGAAACGTGCTGGCCATGCTGAAAAAACTACAGCCCGATCTGGTGATGGTGGAAGGTCCTCCGGAACTGGAACCACTGATGTCGCTGATTGGGCAAAAGGATTTGAAGACGCCGGTTTCACTGCTTTGCTACGACGAGCAAAATCTCCGGCGTGCGGCGTTTTATCCATTTGCGGAGTTCTCTCCGGAATGGGTGGCTGCGGCATGGGCCAACGAGCACAAAGTGCCGCTCCGTTGTCTGGATTTGCCACTGGCCTTATCCTGGGAAAAGTTTCCGGAAACACCGGATGCACAAACTTCGCCTGAGCAAGTCCGCCCGCGCGACCCCCTGTCGTATCTGGCCGAAATAGCTGGTTTTGACGATACTGAACGCTGGTGGGAATTGCAGTTTGAGCAGCGCACGTTTGATCATGGTCCGGAGGAACATTTTGAGGCTGTCATGCTTGCCATGAAAACCCTTAGGGATGCCGAAATCCCCTCTCATCTGGATGCCGAGAACCTGTTCCGGGAGGCCTATATGGCACAACTGATTCGGAAATCCAACCTGGAATTGTACCAAAATATTGTAGTGGTTTGTGGCGCCTGGCATGCGCCGGCCTTGCTGGATCTGGATAAAACAGAGAAAGAACACGTCAAAATCCTGGGAAAACTGCCTAAAAGTAAGATCAAAGTGGGGGTTACCTGGGTGCCATGGACCAGCGACCGGCTTTCCATGCAAAGCGGATATGGTGCTGGTTTGGCTTCACCTGGATGGTACGAACACCTATGGAAACACCCGGATGATATGGGCGTTCGCTGGCTAACGAGAGTAGCGCAACTGCTGCGCAAAAAGAAAATGGATATCTCCACAGCGCATGTCATTGAATCTGTTCGGCTGGGCGAATCGGTGGCCGCCCTGCGTGGTTTGTCGAGACCCGGGTTACTGGAAATGAATGAGGCTACCCAAACCGTCATGTGCATGGGCGACGGGGTACTGCTGGAGCTGGTGCGCAAGGAACTGGTGGTAGGGGTGGCGCTTGGAAAAACGCCGGAAAATTTGCCTAAATTACCCTTGCAGGCAGATTTTGAAGAAACCGCCCGGAAATTACGTCTGCCCTTCACGGCTGAGGGCAAAGAGCTCGATCTGGATTTGCGGCAGGAGCTTGACCTAAAACGCAGTGTGTTTTTTAACCGGTTAAGTATCCTGGGCATTCCATGGGCTAAGTCATCCAGAAGTAGATCAAGAGGCACCTTCCGGGAATCCTGGGTGTTGAAATGGGAGCCTGAAATGATGATTGCGCTGATTGACAAAGGTGTTTTGGGCAACAGTGTGGAAGATGCAGCTACCGTTTTCCTGCGCGAGCAATCTGAACGCACCACATCGGTTGGGGACTTGTCGGGTATGATTAACAGGGCAATACCGGCGGAGTTATTCGAGGCTGTATCGCGACTGCTCAAGTGTATCAGCGACAGTGCTTCCGTTTCAACAGATATATTGGAAATGATGCAGGCCATTGGCCCCTTGGCAGATACGGGGCGATATGGCAATGTGCGTTCTACCGATCAGGAAGCCATCCGGCAGCTGGTTTCGGGCTTGCTCACCCGGGTGTGTATAGGATTGCCCAATGCCTGCTATGGTTTGGACGATGCGAGTTCGGAGCAGATGTTTGTACAAATCCGCAGTGTGCATGAAGCCGTTCAACTGTTGGATATGAATGAGTTGCGGGAGGCATGGCTCAGAGCCTTGCAGGTAGTGGCAGAAAAAGACGGGGTGCACGCTTTACTGCACGGGTGCTGCACCAGGCTGTTGCTGGATGGGAAATGGCTGGATGCCGATGAGGTGGCCTCCCAATTCAGCAGGGCGCTATCTGTAGGCAACGATCCGATGTTGTCGGCCTATTGGATGGAGGGTTTTTTGAAAGGCAGCGGTTTGATTTTGTTGTATGATGCGGTGCTTTGGAACCTTTTGTATCAGTGGGTGGGTACGCTGCCAGAAGAAGCCTTTGTCAATTTATTGCCCATTCTCAGACGTACATTCTCAAAGTTTGAGCCTGGAGAACGAAAACAATTGGGCGAAAAAGCCAAAAAGGGACAGGTCAATTTATCGTCTAAAGCCCTGGAGGCAGCTTCAGACCGGTTTGATGCCGGATTGGCTGCTATGCCACTGGATTTTATTGCCGGATTATTAGGATAAAAACGCTACCATGATTCAACCTGAAGAAACCCTCCGAAGATTTCGACTAATGCTGGGCGCTGATGAGGCCGATGGCACCGGCGTCAAGCTTAGTGGAGCCGACCGTGGAATTGATGATGCCCTGGGGGCCTTGTATGAGTTTGACCGAAAGCAAACTTTTCAATATGGCGATGCGGATGCCAAAAAAGGTGGCAATGGCGTGTCGTCTCCGGCGGTGGCGCGATGGCTGGGGGATATCCGGAAGTATTTCCCGGATTCGGTGGTAAAGGTAATCCAGGGCGATGCCCTCAAAAAGCCAGATTTAGGCTCCAAATTGATGCTTGAGCCTGAAATCCTGGAGCAAACTACTCCGGATATTCACCTGGTGGCTACATTAATGGAACTGGGAAAGATGATTCCGGACAAAACCCGGGATGCCGCCCGGCAGGTGGTACAAAAGGTGGTAGATGACTTGATGCAAAAACTGGAACAAAAAACCATTCAATCCATCACCGGAGCCATCAACCGGAGTGTGCGCAATCGAAGGCCGAGGCATCAGGAAATCAACTGGGATGCCACCATACGGAAAAACCTGCAACACTACCAGCCAGCCTATAAAACCATCATTCCGGAAGTACGTATTGGTTATGGGCGGAAAAACCGCAAATCAGTAAAAGACATCATCCTGTGTCTGGATCAGAGCGGTTCCATGGGTAGTTCAGTGGTGTATTCGGGCATTTTTGGTGCGGTTATGGCCACCATTCCTACGGTTAAAACACAAATGGTAGTGTTTGATACCGCTGTGGTGGATCTTACGGAAGATCTCAAAGATCCCGTGGACTTGCTTTTCGGGGTACAACTGGGCGGCGGTACCGATATCAACAAGGCCCTGGGGTATTGTCAGCAAATTACTGGCAGGCCGGACGATACCATTTTGGTGTTGATTACAGATTTGTATGAAGGTGGCAACCAGGCAGAAATGCGCAAACGTATGGAGGATATAGTAGCCAGCGGAACCCAGCTGGTAGTTATTCTGGCCCTGAACGATGAAGGGGCGCCTGCCTACGATCACGGGAATGCCAAATTTTGTGCACAATTGGGCGTGCCGGTATTTGCCTGTACACCGGATTTGTTTCCGGAATTGATGGCAGCAGCAATTTCCAAACAAGATTTACATCAATGGGCCGGCGATCATGATATGGTGTGTAGATCTTGATTTTATTTCTTACCTTTGCAGCAAATCAAATTTTGAAAACTGCTCTTGCTTGTCCATTCTTTGTAACAAAATAAGGCAAAGGCTTTGTTTTTCAAAAAAATATCCTTCTGATGTCAGAATATCCTGCTTGCCCAAAATGCAAATGCGAATACACCTATATGAACGACAGCCTCATGGTGTGCACCGAATGTTTCCACGAATGGAACCCTGAAGAACTCGCCGCCGCTGCCTCTGATGATGTACTCGTAGTGCTGGATTCCAACGGAAATCCTTTGCAAAATGGAGACAGTGTAATTGTGATCAAAGACTTGCCGGTAAAAGGCATGCCCAAGCCTGTTAAAGCCGGAACTAAAGTGAAGAATATCCGCCTCACAGACGGTGATCACAATATCGACTGTAAAATTGAAGGCTTTGGTTCAATGGGCTTGAAGTCGGAATTCGTACGCAAGGCATAGGTTTTCCGCCTTATTCCAATATAAGACTGTCTACCTGGTCCAAAAAACGCTCATCACGCACACCTGTGCGGTTGAAAAAAATTGCGCTGCCTTTTTGCAGGGTAGGGTAGAGCCTGATTTCTACATAAAATCCACCGCCACCACCTGCGTGTGCGCGGAAAGGAACGCCATTAAGCTGGCCGCAAAACCACGACAAACTCATGCCACTTGGCTGTCCGTTTTGGAGTTTGTTTTCTGTAAACATCAACTGCCTGGATCGTCCGGAAAGCAACACGCTCTCTGGTTGTAACAAGGCCTGAGCATAGGCCATGAAAGCTTCCGGAATACCAAACAAGCCTCCGTAGGCCGAACCGTTTACGTACAATGGCCGGAAGGCTTGCCAATTGCCGGTACGGGGTAGCATAAATTTCCGTTTATTCATCATGAAGCCCAGTACGGCATTCATCAGACTGAAATAAGACTGGTATCCCGTTGCGCTTCGTTCCGTACCTGCCAGGTGGAAGCCAATGGAATCGGGTGGTAAGGGGAGTTTATCCAAAATATACCGCTCCACGTAGCTGGTATATGCCATGCCACTTGCCTGCTCGATAACCTTGCCCAATAACACGTAACCCAGATTGGAGTAGGCAAATTTTTCATTGGGGGTAGCGCCGGTCTTTGCGTTTTTTTGCAAAATTGGCCTAAAAAACGCCCATTCATCAAAATTTACATGTTCTTCTGGTAAATGAATCCAGTTCAACGGCATAGGATTGGCTATGCCGGCGCTGTGGCTGAGCAAATGTTGCAGCGTAATGTTAGTAGGGTAGGGTAGTCCGGGAAGGTGTTTTTTAAGTGGGTCATTCAGATCCAAAATGCCCCGTTCGGCCAGTTGAAGGAGGGCAACAGCCGTAAACGTTTTTGTTACTGAATAGCCTTGATAAAGCGTATCGCAGGTGGGCGACTTTCCGGTTTCCAGGTTTGCCAACCCAACGCTGTGACGGAACAGGCATTCACGAGCATCAAAAAAACGATATTGAACAGAAGGGGTAAGCCCTTTTTCTACTTGTTGGTTCAGGAGGTTTTCTATCGGGTGCATAGGTATTTGTATTAGTTGGATACAAAAGTGCCGGACATTCTCATGCTGTCCAAATACCTGGCGCCGAGTGGTATAACGCGCCGGATGAATGCCCTAAAAAGCGGGAGGAGTTGTATTCAGTCTTTTACCAGCATATTATCAACAATAAGTGTGTAACAGGCTTTCCAGGCTTCGGCAGTTTCCGGAGTCCAATCTGAACCCAGACCTCTTTCAAGCGTCCAGAGCAAGGCATCTGCAACCATGCCAAAATGTTCAGGCTTTACGCCATAGCCCTGATGGCGCTTGCCCATTTCCCGGATTTCGGGCAGCAATTGCTCAGGCTGATCGAGCCTGGCCACCATATGCGACAACATATCGATGAGTTTCTGGTGCTGTTCCTCCATTTTTTTTGGAAACATGTGGCGCAATTTAGGATACAGAAAAAACAGCCGACTGTAAAATACATCGCCCACTAAAGCCGGATCAATGGCTTTGAGGAGTCGCCAGGAATGGTGTATGAGTTGTATTTGAGCTTTTGTCATAGCCGGTACCCATTGATTAACTTGCCAACCGTATGCCCTGCTTTAGTGCGGCCAGAGGAGGGGGATTGAAAGACGCATTATGACGCAAGGTTATACAATCCAGGCTATCTGCCAATTTTTGAATGAAAAAGTCATTTTCCTCTGCGGCGCCAATCGAAACACGCAGGCAATTTTGCAGCATTGAAAACGGCGAGCAGTTTAATACTTTAATGCCGGCCGTTTCCAGATCAGCCACAAGCTTTTGAAAGGATGCATCCTGATGCACACGAATCAGCAAAAAATTGCCGTCTGAAGGGAATACTTTCAGGGTATTTCGGTCAAAGTGCCTGTGCAGCAGTTGATACATCCTTTCTCTTTCAGCAATGACGGTTTTCACCATTTTTTGGGAGCAATCCTGACATTCGGGGTTAAACAGGATGGTGCGTGCAAAAACCTGCGTGAAGTGGTTGATGGAAAAAGGCAGCATCAACTTGCGCAGGATAGCAATGGTTTGTGGGGCTGCGCATCCGTAGCCCAGGCGCAACCCAGCTATTGGGAACGCTTTGGAGAAGGACCGCAAAACAATTAGATTGGGGTGCTTTTTCACCAGTGAGGTGTAATCGTAAGAACAAAATTCGGCATAAACGGCATCTACAATGATGTACGCATCCGGATTTGCCTCCAGTATTTCCACCAGTTTTTTGGGGTCGAAACAGTTTCCAACCGGGTTGTTGGGTGTAGTGATGATCAATACATCACCGGCGCCCAATGTGGGCATGTTTTCATAGTCATACTCCAGTTCGGAGTTCAGCATCCAGGGTTCATACCGGATGTTGAAGGTTTTGCAGTGGTAGTCAAACAGGGTGTAAGAGGGCTGAGCAATAACAATACGTTTTTGGTTCAACCCAAAATAATTCAACAGTGTGGTGATCAGGCTTGCAGAGCCAGGGCTGAGGACAATATTTTCAGCATCCAGACCACAATAATTGGCAACCAACATTTCCAGATCTTGCAGATCAGCATCCGGGTATCGGTTCCAATTGGTGGCCATTAGGACGTTTAATGCCTTGTTTTTCAATAAAAAATCTACATCCTGGGACTGTTCGTTTTTATCCAGTAACAGTTGCGCCTGTGTAGCGTTGCCCGATATTCGAACCGGAGCGTTATGTAAAAACTCATTGAAAAAATGGCGGGTCATGGTGGGTGGTTTTTTGGTGGCTGCAGATCGTGTTGTTTAGTGACGGGGTGACTGCCAGTCACTAAACAACACGATCCGCAGCCACAGATAAGATTGTTTTCTCCTGATTTCCAGGCTGCTCAATTGGCGTAAATAATGGCCAGCACGGTTTCTGTAAGGTGCGTGAAACCTATATAACCTTCCTGGTGGTATTTGATTTCCACGCCACAGCCAGCAGATGTGGGACCTGAAAGTGCGGCGCTGTTGATATTAAACTGGTTTTGTTTCAAGCGTTCAATCCATTGGGTGGCGGGTTCATGTTTTTCAAAACGATCCTGTTCTTCTTTGCCAATGATGTCTTCAATTTCGCGACCAAAAAACAGTTTCAATGCATTCTTGTCATCATTACTCACGTGTTCAATCTGGTCTATTACCTGGAAAATATTGCTGAAGTGGTGGTAACTGCTTACAAACCGTTTGAAGAAATCGGGTTCGTAGTGGTTTACATTTGGTTCGATGAGGAAAAAAGCGCCAGGTTTGAGCGCTTTAATTTGAGCTATAGTCGTTTGGCGCTGCTTGTCGGACTGAATATGGTGAAGAGCCAGGGATGCGTTTACGATGATTTTACCCTGTAGTCCGGTAATGCTTGTCAGGTCAACTTTTTCTACGGAATCCTGAATGCCTGTAAACCTGATGTCAAATGGAACCTGGCCATTTTGCGCCAGGATAAGTTTGCCGGCTTTTTCCAGTGCATCGCCAAAAGGTTCGATGCCAATTACGTGCAGTTTCTGTAGTCCCTCCAGCTTTTTACAACGCTCAATGATATTCAGTACTTGGGTGCCAAGCCCAATGCCGATGTCGATCAGGGTTACTTCTTTGGCATCCTTCATCTCTGCCACAATGGCATCGTTGGTGATTTGCTGACTGTATTTTACAAAAGGGAATTTTTCAATCAGGATGTTGAACAACTGGATTTGGGAGATATCATACTTGCCCAGGTAGATGTTTTCTCCAAGATGTTCAGAGTGGATTTTTTGGTTTAATGCCTTGAGATACAAGGTTGCCAGCAACTTTTCTGAATTTGTGTCCATCCCTTCCCGACAAATAGTGAAGAAATGTTCAATGCTCTGTCGACCGGCGGTGTCAAACTGTTTGGCAGACATGATCTGGCAGAGCGTTTGAAAAATGTCTGATTGGGCGGAAAAGTGCATTGGAATAAAATTGAGATGAGAAAGTTTGTTGCGTTTGATGAAACAAAGGTGAGGGGCCTTTTGGGGGGGCGCCAAAAAATCATTGTGGAGGGCTGCAGGATTTCCAATGAACCGTAGGTATACTGGGATGAAGCGTTTTGAGTTGACTTCTATGTACAATTCAGGAACGTGAGCCGAGGGTAATAGATTGGCATTTGCGCCCCAACATGCTCTAATCCCCTCTGACTACGTTTTATTCCAAATTTGATACGCTTCAAATAAAAGCTTTGGCAATATTCGTCCCGAAAAGCGGATATTTGTCCACGCCGGAGCCTATCCTGGCCTGATGGATGAAAGCACTGTACGCCTCCCTTTTCATTGGTTTACTCAGCTGTGTCTCTTCCGAGGCGCAACCTTTATCCTTTAATGTACAGAAAATCACAACAGCACAAGGCCTGACCAGCAACCTGCTATCCTCCGTTTGTCAGGACAAATACGGTTACATGTGGTTGGGTACTGTAACGGGCGCAAACCGGTATGATGGATATGGGGTTAAAAACTATGAGCATATACAAGGAGATTCCTGTGCGCTTTATTCAGGGGGGATTCGCACCCTGCTTTGCGCTTCAGATGGTGGACTTTGGATGGGTATGCTGAACGGGTTGGTCAAATACGATTATGCAAAAGATTGTTTTCAAAAGTTTGGGGATAGTACGCTGAACTGGTTGCACAAGCTCCACGAAGCGGAGCCACATCAGATATTTTTTGGCTGGAATGGAGGGCTGGCAAAACTCAACAACCAAACAAACGAACTCACTTATTTTGATGGACTTAAATCCGGACTGGATGCTCCAATTCCGGCAGTTTACGATATAGCCCAGTTAGGCAGAGAACTATACCTGGCCACCGCAACCGGCCTGATGACTTTCAATCTGGATTCTGAGCAATTTAAGGCTATACCACAGGTGCCTGAAACAGCCGGTAAACGGATTATTCGCATTGCAGTGAGTGCAAAGGGGAAGCTATGGTGTGCCTTTGCCGGAGATCGTGCTACCATTGTTCAAACCAATATTCAATTTAATTATTGGAAAAGTCATGAGGAACTGGAGCAGCCTGCAGTCAAACATTCCAATCCGATTTCTGATTTGTTTATTGACCGACAGGAGCGCCTTTGGGTTGCTACCACATATATTGGTTTAGCGCTTTATTCTGAGGCTGAAGACAAGTTTCAGCTTATCAAAACGGAGTCGTGGATGCCCCATGGAATTCCTTCGGTGATATTATTAAACTTGTTTCAGGACCGGGAAGGCAAAATTTGGGGGGCATCCAGAAAAGGTATCTTTTTCTTTGATCCGTCCAATAACCTGTTCGAGTCTGTTACTCCTGGAAATCATGCAGGTGCAAATGAATACTTACTAAATGCACGTGCTTGTGTGGAAACTGCGCATGGCAAATGGTGGCTTGGCACAGGAGATGGATTGTTCTATATGGATCCAGGCACTGGCGAAACACGGTATTACGGTAACGAGCCAGACAAACTCAAGGTATTGCACGATAATTCTGTGCGTGCTTTGTATATTGACAAGGCAGGGGATCTCTGGATCAGTACAGCCAAAGGTGTTAATCTGTTGCGGGCGGGAAAAACCCAGATTGAATTCCTTGGAGAGCAGGATGGATTGCCGAATGTAGTGACAAAAGCCGTTCACCAGGCCAAAGATGGTACTATGTGGGTGGCCAATTTTGGCAATTCCGGACATTATTACCGCCTCCCCGGCGAAAAAAAGTTCCGGCCTTTGGAGGAACACCCTGTTTTGGCTCCACACAAGGGCTATTATGGCCAGTGTATTTTAGAAGACAGTCGCGGTCAGCTTTGGTTTGGGCTGGACGGAAATGGCTTAATCTATTATGATCCCCAAAACCAATCGGCAAAATACTGGAGGAGAACTCCGGCGAATGACACGAATTTGATTGGGAATTTTGTGTACAGTTTAGCTGAGGATGCCAAAGGACGGATTTGGGCGGCTACCTTGGAAGGTATTTCTGTTATAGATCCTTATACATTCCGGTTTACTAATTATAACACAGCGACAGGTTTGCCTACCAACAGGTATATGAGCCTTGCAATAGATAAGCAGCAGAGGGTATGGACCGGCACATCACATGGTTTTTTGTTGTTGGATAATGAGGGGCGGCTTATTCGTCAGTTTCATATTGAGGACGGACTAAATGAGGATGATTTTACGGACCGGCCAGCATATCAGCTTAAGGATGGCCGTTTTGTGTTTTGTACTACCCGTGGATTTTTGATTTTTTCTCCGGAAAAATACAAAACGCCGGAGCTTAACCTGCCAGTGATGCTTTCCGAAATAAAGGTGTTCAACAAACCCTTTCCCACTGTATCCAATGTGGAGGAACTGAGGGAACTGTATTTGCCGCCTGGCAACAATTTTTTCTCCATCGACATGCTGGCCATCAACTACACCAACCCGTTGCAGACATGGTATGCCTACAAAATGGAGCCTTATGATAAAAACTGGATAATTACCCAGGATAGAAGAGCCAATTATACCGCAGTGCCTGGTGGCCGGTATGTGTTTAGGTATAAAGCAACCAATGACCTGAACAACTGGAATGTGCCGGAAAAAACCCTCAATATTCACATTGGCCAGCACTGGTATAAGTCTTTGTGGTTCTGGGGGCTGGTGTTTATACTATTAATTATAGCCGGCATTATGGCCTTTCGCAGGAGGGAACGACTGAAACGAGACTTTTTTTCCCTTGAGCAGAAAGCGCAGGCTTTATCGAAGGAAAAAGCGCTGGTACAGTATGAAAACCTGACACAACAGCTCAACCCACACTTCTTGTTCAATTCTTTGGCCTCATTAGGAAGCTTGATTCGGTTTGACCAAAAAACCGCTTCGGAATTTCTGGAAGCTCTGAGTAAGATGTACCGCTATATTTTGCAGAGCCGAGACAGAGAAACCGTTACGCTTCAGGACGAGGTGGATTTTGCAGAGCACTTTATAAAGTTGCAACAAACGAGGTTTGGAGAGGCTTTTCAAGTGTATTTTACAATAGATCCATTAGCGCTTGATCGTAAAATTGTGCCTGTTACTTTGCAAAATTTGTTGGAAAATGCATTGAAACACAATACGTTCGATGCTTCTGAGCCTTTGGTGGTTGAAATTTACACAGACCCCAATTATCTCGTAGTAAAAAACAATCTCCAGCGTCGAACTGTGGTAGAAACCAGTAACAAACAAGGCTTGGTTCGTTTGCGCTCTTTGTATCAATACCTGAGCGACTATCCGATGGAAACATTGGAAACCCAGGATCATTTTTTAGTAAGGATTCCCTTGCTATAACCTCTTTCAACGTCAACTACTCCACGCTATGACTGCCATTATTATAGAAGACGAACTGCTCATTGCCAAAGAGCTACAATACAAGATTGGTCAGGTGGCTCCTGATGTGGATATTCTGTGCCATTTGCCCAGCTTGAAAACCGCCAAAAAATGGTTTCTCAATAATGCCGAGCCGGATTTGATATTTATGGATATCCAACTTGGAGATGGCATGAGTTTCGAATTGTTTGAACAATACACGCTGCAATGCCCGGTTATATTTACTACGGCCTATGATGAATATGCCATCAGGGCTTTCAAAGTAAATGGGTTTGATTATCTGCTAAAGCCTGTAGATGAGGGTACATTGCGCAAAACGCTTGACCGTGCCCGGAACCTGATTTTGGCCAAACAGCCACAGCCCAATAACCTGATGGAGTTGGCTAAACTATTGCAACAGCCTATAAAAGGCAGTTTGTACAAAGAAAAATTTATAGCCAGCGCCCGGAATCAGTGGGTACCTGTTCGTACCACAGATATTGCCTGTTTTGTACGCGATCAGCTAAATTACCTCTACACATTTTCCGGTGATAAATTCCTGCTTGATTATCAAACTCTTGAGGAAATAGAAGAATTGCTGGACCCTCAGTTATTTTATCGGGCTAACCGCCAAAGTATCATTCATATTGATGCCATACAAAGTGTGCGTCCGCACGAAAATCAAAAACTAACGGTTTTCCTGAAATCACCTGCCAAAATGGAAGTGGATATTAGTAGGGAAAAAGCGCCCGGGTTTAAAAAATGGCTGGACCGGTAGTAGGGCAGGAGTGTTTTCAATCAGTCGGAAATGGGTATTTAACCACACCTTCTCACAGCTTGATGCATGTGAGAACAATCCATGCGTTTTTTTGAAAAGACCATAATTGGAGTATTCAGACGTAGATAAAATCTTCAACATGCTCATATATTTGGCGCTTCACTTTTCCCTTTTCTATGTCGTCTGCAACCAACTTTATCCCCAAAAAACACTTTGATATCCTGGATGGTCTGCGTGGGGTGGCTTCTGTAATGGTAGTTGTGTTCCATGTGTTTGAAACTTACTCGCACAACAATCGTTTTATCCAGATTGTCAATCACGGATACCTGGCGGTGGATTTTTTCTTTCTGCTTTCCGGTTTTGTAGTGGCTTATGCCTATGATGATCGCTGGGGCCAGATGTCGCGTCCAGATTTTTACCGAAGGCGTTTGATTCGTTTACAACCTATGGTTGTGGCAGGTGCGGTTGTTGGCGCCTTGATGTTTTATTTTGGACAAGGAGATATTTATCCAGTAATAGCAGAAACGCCGGTATGGAAAATGCTGGCTGTCATGCTTTTAGGGTGCACATTGTTGCCTTTGTTGCCGGCCTTTGACATTCGTGGGTGGCAGGAAATGGCGCCTCTGAATGGTCCTGCCTGGTCGTTGTTTTATGAATACATCGCTAATTTGTTGTATGCTTTGTTTGTGCACAAGTTTTCGCGCATGGTCCTGAGCGCGCTCGTACTGATATGCGCGGGAGTATTGGTGCAGTATGCTGTTTTCGGCGATCGTGGCGATATGATTGGCGGTTGGGCGTTGGATGCTGCACAAACCAGGGTGGGATTAACTCGTGTTTTATTCCCGTTTTTTGCCGGAGTATTGTTGTTCCGTACCGGGAAAGTGGTGCAGGTGAAAAATGCCTTCTTGTGGTGCAGTTTGTTACTGGTACTGGCATTTAGTTTGCCAAGGTTTGGTGGCCCGGAGCAATTGTGGATGAATGGCTTATATGAATCTGCCTGTATTATTTTTCTATTCCCGTTTATTGTTGTCATGGGAGCTGGCGGTACCATGACGGAAGGCTTGTCGGCCCGGGTGTGCAAATTTTTAGGTGAGGTATCTTATCCATTGTACATCATTCATTATCCGTTTATTTATTTGCATATCAAATGGGTGAATGAGAAAAACGTGCCTATGGCGCAGGGATTAGCCATGGGTGGGTTGATTTTGGTTGGGAGTATTGCCTTGTCTTATGCCTTGCTTAAATGGTACGATGAGCCTGTAAGGGCCTGGTTGAGTAAACGATTTGGCAAGGGATAAGCCTTTGATCCTATTGTTTAATCAGCTTCAAGGTTTTACCTCCTTCACATTGCAGGAAATACACACCGGCAGGTGCCTGCCGTATGTCAATTTCATTCTTGCCCGCTACAGACACGCCTTCCAATAGACAAACGCCCAAAGCATTGCGCAGGGAATAATGCCAGGAAAGCTGGGAGTCCCATGATATCAGGCCATTGCTTGGGTTGGGCATAAGTTGCCAGGAAGGAAGTGTGCCGGGCTCCTGCACGTCTACAGTGTTGTCGAGTAGCTTTAATACATAGTGATCTCCGAAGCCATTTGTGGTTAAAATTTGTGCTTCAAAGCCCGGATCGCAATCGAAAGCACCCAGGAAAAAGCCGCCCAGGTAGATGTCGCCCTGTTCGTTTATGGCCAGACTTTCTCCCTCTGTAAAACTATTGTCTACATTGCTTTGCGCATAAGCCCATTTAAGCAGGCCGTTGGGGGTATATTTGGCTAAAAATCCATTGTAATTTGCCTGTGAGGTAAGCAAAAACTGACCTATACCCGGATCAAAATCTATGGTTCCATAAATGGAGCTGCCTGTGAAGTAAATATCCCCATTAGGCGCTACCCGATGCAGCATTTTTTTGATAAATCCCAGATCGTCGCCTTCGAAAGCTTTCACCCAACCCAAATCGCTATCAGCGGTGTATTTAACCAGGAATGCCTTAGTATTGTCGGGCAGTGTGCGCACTTTGACGCCCGGGTCAAAATCTTCCTGTCTGAAGGTAAGCCCGCATATAACCAGGTTGTTCTGCGGATCATATTCTGCCGTAAATGGAACGATATCGCCTCCTGTACCCCCCAGCATTTTAGCTGATAAAAGCTGGCCATTGCTTTGCAGCCGTAATATGATTAAGGCAAGTCCGGTATCTGCCTCAAACATAAGTACACCTGGCCCGGGATCGGCATCTCTCTGGCCGGTAAAATTCAGCAAAGCTGTGGTATTGCCACTATGATCGGTTGCAAGTGCGGCGAGTGATTGGTTGTTGTTATCTGCAACCGCGGCACCCAGGTTATTTGCCCAAACCAGCGATCCGTTGTTATCCAGGCAAAATGCAAACACATTACTTCCGCTGTCAGCTACAAGGGTTAATTGCCCTGGCCCGGGATCGAAATCTACCGTGCCGGCAAAATTTCCGGCCACAACAAGCCGTCCCTGCGCATCCAACTCTCGTGCCCGAACTTCGTCATCTTGCGCACCTCCAATGGATCGCGCCCATATTAGTTCCATGTCGGCATTGTATTTTGCAACAAACACATCTTTGCCGCCTGAAGATGTGAGGATAAAAGTGCCAGGACCCAAATCAAAATCTACTTCATTAGAAAAAAAGCCGGTCAGATAGATATTGCCTTCGTTGTCTATACGGAGGTCTGCTTCATCGAATCCTGTACCACCCACAGATTTGGCCCAAATTAATTGCCCGTCCGGTTGAAATTTGCTCACCAGAATATCCAGATGCCCGGCAGTAGTGATCCACTGTTCAGCAGGCCCGGGATCTACATCTGTAGTGCCAGTATACGGCAATCGGGCGCAGGTATATAAATCGCCCTGCGGACTAAGATGAACGTAAACAAATTGATCTGAGGCCGTACTTCCCCAGCTGAGTCCCCATTGCAGGGATTGGGCCCTGAGTGCAACAGCAGAAATCAGGGCAAGTAGTAGTAGATGTGTTTTTTTCATGTTGCTCTCCGAGCTTGTCTAACAAATGTAATTTGAGTTATAGTACTGGAGAGTTTTTCTGCATAAAATGTAATGGAATAGCGTTTTTGGATGCTCTGCTTTATTTGTGGTAAACCAAATTAAATAGGTTCTCCATTGGGCCCGTATTACCACTTTGTACAAGTTTTGTCAAGGTAGTTCACAAGTTTATACCTTCATGCTCTAATCTTTCTTATTATGGGCTTATCCATTCTCTCAGGTTATATATTAAGTCGATATGGCGAACCCGATACCTTTGGCTCGCCCATAAAGGCAATGGGTATTGATACCCAGTTCCCTTTTTTGTCAGCAGGAATGTTCAATTTAGAAGTATTGGAGCGTCCTCAATTTTATGATCAGCGTGTGATCAGTTTTGCCGCCACTTACAAAAACATTGAATACGAAAATGGAGTAACGATGTTCTTCCTCAAATGGGAAACTCTGCTGCACCAACTAAATTTTGATACTGCACAACTTGAACTGCAAACAGAGGTAATGGGTACCTACAGGTTCTTTTGGAAACACAGGAGCCATCCCGATACGCTTCAATCCCGATTTCAGGACGAAACATTCCAACTCATACAAACACAAGATTGGTATTTCGGGTACGGTTATAGAACCAAAAGCGGCGCCCTGATTACCCCATTGACGGATGATCAGATTTTTTCAGCAGATGGTTTTACCTATCCAATGACACAATAACACCCTCTCATTCACTCATCGGTACAAATGCTTCCGCTTTCCAGCTGGCCATATTCTCATAATTCTGCCAGCGCAGATCTGCAATGGTTTGAGCCAGTTGCATGAGCGTTTCGGCTTCTTCCGGATTGCTCCGCTTCAGATCTGTATAGCGCAGCTCCTGATAAGCGTAATCCTTGAGGGAAATGGTCGGACGCAGGGAATCCAGCACGAACGGATTGCGATTAGCCTGCCGCAGCACCGGATTGTAGCGGATGAGCGGCCAGTAGCCGGAAGCTACCGCCCGGTGTTGTTGATCCAGTCCTTTATCCATATCGATTCCGTGTGCAATGCAGTGCGAGTAAGCCAGGATCAGTGATGGCCCCGGGTAAGCTTCCGCTTCCCGCATAGCCAACAGAGTTTGCTGCGGATTTGCGCCCATGGCGATCTGTGCCACGTACACATTACCATAAGATATGGCTTGCATGGCCAGGTCTTTTTTACCCACGCGTTTGCCGGCAGCAGCAAACTTGGCAGTGGCCGCTGTTGGAGTAGCTTTAGACATCTGTCCGCCGGTATTAGAGTACACTTCGGTATCCAGCACCAGAACATTGATGTTTTTGCCGCTGGCCAGTGCGTGGTCCAAACCGCCAGAACCAATGTCGTAAGCCCATCCGTCGCCACCTACCAGCCACACACTTCGGCGCACGAAATACTCGGAGATGGATCGCAAATGGACGGCATCCGGGTGTTTGCTCTGCTCCAGAGCGGCATTGAGCTTTTCCACCCGCGCGCGCTGGAGCGCAATCTCGGTTTCGGTGGTTTGAGGCGCATTCAGTAAGTCTTCTACCAGTTCCGGGTCCAGTTCACCAGAGACCCTTCTGAGCAACTCCCGCACCATATCCACGTGTTTATCCACCGAAATCCGCATGCCAAGGCCGAACTCTGCATTGTCTTCAAACAGGGAATTCGACCAGGCCGGACCCCTGCCTTCTGCATTTTTAGCCCAGGGGGTGGTGGGCAGGTTCCCTCCGAAAATGGAGGAGCAACCAGTCGCGTTGGCCACGATCAAACGGTCGCCAAACAATTGCGACAATACCCTCAGGTAGGGTGTTTCGCCGCAGCCTGCACAGGCGCCAGAGAACTCGAACAAGGGTTCCAGGAATTGCGCTCCACGCACCAGTGAGAAGTCCAGTGTACTGCGGTCGTTGTACGGGATAGTTTCAAAGAAACGGATGTTCTCCCTGCCCTGTTCCAGATACGGCGCCTTTTCGGCCATGTTGATGGCCTTGCGCTGTGCATCGGCCGGATCCTGCACAGGACAAGCTTCCACACAAAGGTTGCAGCCGGTACAATCCTCCAGGTACACTTGCAGGGTGTATCGGGTTTCAGGGAATCCGCGCGCATTGATGGGCGCAGCTGCAAAACCAGCCGGTGCGTTTTCCAGGAGGTTTTCGTGATAAAATTTGGTACGGATCACACTGTGCGGACAAACAAAACTGCAGTTGCCACACTGTATACACAGATCCGGTTCCCATACCGGTATGTCGTCGGAGATATTGCGTTTTTCCCATTGGGTAGTTCCGCTCGGATAAGTGCCATCTACCGGCATGGCACTCACCGGCAGTTCATCACCCCGACCTTCCATCATCACTGCCGTCACCTCGCGCACAAAGGCCGGCGCTTCAGCAGGTACAACAGGCGGGTAATCCGGCTGGTGTTCCATAACCGGCATGAGGGTTACTTCGTACAGATGTTCCAAAGTGGCATCCACTGCCCGGAAGTTTTGCTGCACCACTTGTTCTCCTTTCTTCTGATAGGTTTTTTCAATGGCCTTTTTAATGGCCGCGATGGCTTCCTCGCGTGGCAGCACGCGGGAAAGAGCAAAGAAGCATACCTGCATGATGGTGTTAATGCGATTGCCCATACCCGTTTCTTCTGCAACCGCAGATGCGTCGATCACATAAAAACGAAGACCTTTATCGCGAATAGCCCTTTGAACCGGCGCCGGCAGTTGACCCCAAACCTCATCCTTTCCATACGGACTGTTCAGCAAGAAGGTACCACCGGGTTTGGCGAAACGGAGCATATCCGTTTTATGGATAAAATTGAACTTGTGGCAGGCTACAAATCCTGCTTCGCGAATCAGGTATGGCGCCCGTATGGGATGTTTACCAAACCGCAGATGCGAAACGGTCTGCGAACCTGATTTTTTGGAATCATACACAAAATAACCCTGTGCGTGCAGGTCGGTATTCTCGCCAATGATCTTGATACTGTTTTTATTGGCGCCCACTGTACCATCGGCGCCCAGGGCGAAGAACATGGCTTCGGTGAGGGACTCATCCCGAAGTTCCAGGTATTCCCAGGGCAGGCTGGTATGCGTTACATCATCATGGATACCAATGGTAAAATGGTTTCGCGGATGCCCATCTTTCAGTGCATCAAACACGGCTTTGGCCATGCCCGGCGTAAATTCCTTGCTCGACAAACCGTAGCGGCCACCCACCACTTTGGGAATGGCTGGCCAGATGCCCTGTCCGTAGCCTTCAACAAAGGCTGTTACCACGTCCTGATACATAGGCTCACCTGCGGCACCTGGCTCTTTGCAGCGGTCGAGTACGGCAATCTTTTGGATGGTTTTCGGCAATGCTTCCAGCAAATGCTTCACCGAGAACGGACGGTATAGTCGCACCTGCAGCACGCCTGTTTTTTCGCCCTGGCGGTTCAGGTAGTCGGAGGTTTCCTGTGCTGTTTCGGCCCCTGAGCCCATGATTATAATGACGCGCTCAGCGTCGGGTGCGCCATGGTAATCAAACAGGCGATATTGCCGTCCTGTGAGTACGGCGAAACGATCCATAGCCGCCTGCACGAGTTCCGGAGTAGCATGATAGAACGGGTTGGCACTTTCCCGACCCTGAAAATAAACATCAGGATTTTGGGCCGTGCCACGCACAACAGGCCGGTCCGGACTCAGCGCCCGCCGACGGTGGGCAATGACGTCCTGTTCGTCAATTATCGCCAGGATGGTCTCGTCCGGGATCAGGTCTATTTTATTGACCTCGTGTGAAGTTCTGAAACCATCGAAAAAGTGAATGAAGGGCAGGCGGGCTTTCAGGGTAGCTGCCTGTGCGATCAGCGCGCCATCGTGCGCTTCCTGAACCGATCCGGACGCGAGCATGGCAAATCCGGTGGTGCGGGCGGCCATGACATCGCTGTGATCGCCGAAGATCGAAAGTGCCTGGGCGGCCAGAGAGCGCGCCGCTACGTGAAAAACGGCACTGGTGAGCTCCCCGGCGATCTTGTACATGTTGGGGAGCATGAGCATCAAGCCCTGCGAAGCGGTGAAGGTGGTAGTGAGGGCGCCTGTTTGCAGCGAGCCGTGTACCGCTCCGGCTGCTCCGCCTTCACTTTGCATTTCGATCACCTCCGGCACGTGGCCCCAGATGTTTTTCACCTTTTTGGAGGTCCACTCATCGGCCAGTTCGGCCATGGCGGAGGAGGGGGTAATGGGATATATGGCACAAACCTCGTTGACCCGGTAGGCAATGTAGGCGGCGGCTTCGTTGCCGTCTATGGTGACTTTTTTGGATGACTTGGACATGGTAGCGGATGTTTTTCGCGGAGGTTTCGCGCAGATTTTATGCGGAGGTTTTTCGCACAGATTTCACACAGATTTTTTGCGCAGATTTTACACAGATGTCATTTCGATGGCATGGCAGGGACATTGTTCATAGCAGACAGCGCAGCCGGTGCATCGATCGTAGTCGAACTTGTAGCGGTTGCCTTTTCCAAGTTTGATCACGGCATCTTCCGGGCAGGCGCCATAGCAGCCGTCGCATTCAAAGCAGTTGCCGCAGGAAAGACAGCGCTGGGATTCGTAACGGGCTTCTTTTTCGGATAGTCCGCCGAGCACTTCACGAAAATCCTGTACGCGGAGTGTCTGACTGGCTTCTGTTTGTATTTGTTTGGGAGCATGGGTTTGGTACCAGATATGCAGTCGTTCGTAACCAACCACGGGGTGTTTTTCCGTTTTTTGGTAGCCCCCACCCTGGAGCCAGGAATTGATGAACCGGGCTGCTTTTTTGCCATGGCCTACAGCGGTGGTAACGGTTCGTTCGCTGGGCACCATATCGCCGCCAGCAAAGATGCCTTCAGCGCCGGTCATCATATCCGGGCCAACTTTGACACTGCCGTCACGATCGAATTCCATACCCGGCACGTTCTTCAGGAAGGCGGTATCGGTTTCCTGGCCCAGTGCCAGAATGAGTGAGTCCGCCTCCAATGTTTCGTATTCGCCGGTACCTTCCGGTTTCCCCTCTTCATTGACGCGCATGATTTCCACTTTGATGGCGTTGCCTTCCACTTCTTTGATACTGCGCAACCAGTTGATCTTCACACCTTCTGCCAATGCCTCGTCTGCCTCAAATGCGTGAGCCGGCATATGATCGCGATCGCGGCGATAAATAATCATGGGCTCGTAGCCGAGTCGGATGGCTACCCGGGCGGCATCCATGGCGGTATTGCCACCGCCATAAACAGCTACTTTCCGACCCAATTTGGGCGCATTCCCGGATTCTGTATCTTTCAGGAAAGTGAGTGCGTCCAGAATCTGTCCGGCATCCCGGGCAGGGATATCCACTTTTTTGGAAAGGTGTGCGCCAATGGCAATGAACACTGCATCAAAATTGCCGGATTGCTTTTCCCGAACCAGATCATCCACACGTGTATTCAGGCGCACGCGCACGCCCATATGCAGGATTCTGTTGATTTCGGAATCCAGCACATTTCGGGGGAGTCGGTAAGGCGGTATCCCGAAATGCATCATACCGCCCAGCACCGGTCCGGCTTCACTAATTTCCACTTCATGTCCGGCGCGACGCAGATGATAAGCCGCAGAAATGCCACTGGGGCCACCGCCTACGATCAACACCTTTTTACCACTAATTGATGCGGGCAGAGGGATTTGCCAACCTTCCTGCAGGGCCAGGTCACCCAGAAAACGCTCAATGGCGTGAATACTCACCGGAGCATCTACATGGGTCCGGTTGCAATGGTCCTCACAGGGGTGGTAGCATACCCTGCCATGCACAGCAGGCAATGGATTTTCTTCCACGAGTTTTTCCCAGGCTTCCCGGTAGCGTCCCTCCTGGGCAAAGGAGAGCCAGGCCTGAATATTTTCGCCAGCCGGGCAGGCATTATTGCAGGGCGGTAAAAAGTCGGTATACACCGGAATTTTCGTGCGCAAAGCGCCTGTACCCTCTGCATGGGCGCGTAAATCGGAGGCTTGGGTGAGATCCTGATGCATCATAAGCCGGTAAGGTTTGAAAACCCGAAAGTCCGGAAAATTCAAAGGGGCGGCTATGATGTGGCTCAGGGGGTGGGTTGATTTGTGTCAGGGGGAGGGGGGCGCAGAAAACGTTCGGCTTGATATTGCCAATAGCATAATAACAGGCAATGGTTTGTTATTCTTCCAGTAGCTTCAGTCCATATTCCCGGATCTGTTCAATAAGCGGAATAACAGCCCGGCCTCTTTCCGTGAGTGAGTATTCGGTTCGGGGCGGTACTACAGCAAACACTTCACGGTGTACATAACCATCGGCTTCCAACTCCCTCAGTTGGGTAGTGAGCATCTTATCGGAAATATGGGGTATGCGCCGCAGTTCACTATACCGCATGGTTTGATCCTTCAGGCGCCATAAAATGGGCATTTTCCAAACCCCGCCAATCTGCTCCATGACCAGTTGTACCGGATTGTAGTAAACTTTTCCCTTGTAAATAAAATCTGGCATTTTTGTAATTGTTTGATTTTCATATTACTTTCCTAAAAGTTAGTATTATACTTTTTGGTCAGTATATTCGCAAAAGTAAGTATAGCCTGTAGGTTTGCACTATCTTTTTCATCAAAATTAATTTTTGTTATGACATCACGGTTAGGCCCTCTGCTTGCCCTGGTACTGCTGTGTTTGGCAGTGAATGGCATGGCACAAGTAACAACCTCTAACAATCAAAAATCTCCGAATATGAGCACAGTCAAAGAAGTTCAATCTTACGTTCATTTTCATGGTGCACCGTCTAAAGGTAAAATCCTGATGGTAGCCAGTTCACCTTCCACCTCCAAACAAACCGGATGGCCCATCGGCTTTTGGGCAGCTGAGCTCACGCACCCCTTGCGCGTATTCCAGGAAGCTGGTTATGAAGTAACCCTGGTAAGTACGGAAGGTGGCAAACTAATGATGGACGGCTATTCAAACCCCACGGATGCCAGCGGATACTCCGCACACGATGTTATTTCGCTCGGTTACATGCAGCAGAAATGGTTCAACGACATGCTGGAAAATACCAAGAAACTGACAGAAGTAAATCCGGCCGAATATGATGCCATTTTCCTGGTAGGTGGCCAGGGACCGATGTACACTTTCCGCGGAAACCACAATCTGGAAAAGTTATTTACGGCATTCTATGAAAGCGGCAAACCGGCTGCAGCGGTATGTCACTCCACTACTTTACTGCTGGAGGCTAAAAAATCCAATGGAGAGCTGCTCGTACAGGGTAAAACCTGGACCGGTTTTGCGGATGCCGAGGAGGAGTTTGCCGATCAGGCTGTGGGGATGAAAATTCAGCCTTATCGTATTGAATCAGAGGCCAGAAAATTGGCAGGCACCACTTTCAAAACAGCGGCGCCGTTCTCCAGTTTTGCTATTGCTGATGGTAATCTGATTACTGGCCAACAGCAGAATTCCGGCGCTGCTGCTGCAGAGCTGGTGGTGAATCAGTTGGGTAAATAGGTGTGGGTTCTCGCGGATAAGGGGTGTCCCGCGGATAAGAGTTTCCCGCAGATTTTCACAGATGACCCCGCAGATTTTCGCAGAGGCGTTCGGTTGAGGAACGTGGAGGGGCTAATGATGCGGTGACCGCTTGTTCAAGTTTATTCCAATATTAAGCGGAATGTGTTCTGCGAAAATCTGCGGTTTCATCTGTGAAAATCTGCGGGAAATCCCTCTCTGCGGGAAACCCCTCTCCGCGGGAAAAAGTCACAAACCATTCACTTTTCGGATAATGCCCTTTTGAATATCATCTGTGTTGAAATTCACAAGTATTCCCAGCTTCAATTCTTTGAGTTTAAGATACGTAAGCAGTTGCTTGTGATGAACCTCTTGAAGTTCTTCAACGGATTTGACTTCAATGATCACTTGGCCCTCAACCAGAATATCTATTCGATAACCCACTGTCATCTGAATGGACTTGTATACCAAAGGGACAGGGACCTGAGTTGATACATTAAGGTTTAATGCTTGAAGTTCATGGACGAGCGCTGCTTCATAAGCACTTTCAAGAATTCCGGGGCCAAGGGAGTTATATACCCTAAAAATTGCTCCCCGGATTAGGTAGGAGAGTTCGTTTTCTGACATTGGTTGATAAGAGTTTAAAAGTTCTTTACAATAATAAGCTTATCCGTAAACAATACCAAATGCTCGTGGAAAAATTTTCCCGTGGAGAGGGGTTTCCCGCAGATTTTCACAGATGACCCCGCAGATTTTCGCAGAGGCGTTCGGTTGAGGAATGTGGAGAGACTAATGATGCTGTAACCGCTTGTTTAAGTTTATTCCAATATTAAGCCGAATGTGTTCTGCGAAAATCTGCGGTTTCATCTGCGAAAATCTGCGGGAAACCCCTCTCCGCTCGTCCCCAAAATCCAACTACAAATTGTAGTCTATGTTCAAGTTGTTTTTCATTCCCATTTTGTTCTTCATAACCATCACCACTACATTGTCCCAGTCGGTTGAGACCTATGCCGGCCACAAACGGGCAGGAGTAGACCTGATGTGGTTTAAATATTTCAAAAATAAAAAAGACGACAGAACACCTTTTCTGTACTTCAGTCGCAACCGTGCCAATACTGACTACCAGAATACCCCCACTGCATTTGGGTCAACCAATGCAGTTTCCTTCAACTTCAAAAATGGATTGGGCATTGTAGCTGTAGGCTCCCTGGTTAACGTCGGATTTACACCAAAAGCAGGGGTTCAGTACGTCAAAATGAAAGGAGATTTCCTGTTTTTTGGCTGGCTGGTGGCGGATCTGAAAAAAGCCGGAAATGTAGACTTGTTCGGTATGTTCCGCTGGCAACCAAAACTGCATGATCAATGGCATTTGTTCTCACAATTGGAGTTATTCCCAGTGTACAACCCCAAAAATGAATTCTGGAGTCTTACCCAACGCCTGCGCCTTGGTGCAAAATATCGCGGCTGGGCTGCTGGACTCATGGCAGATTTTAATCAATCTGGAGTGGATGCATTCACTCAAACAAATAATGCCGGCGGATTTTTAAGACATGATTTCTAAGTTGTCAAGTCCATGATTATCAAAAAAATCTTCAACCCACTGGCCATCGCACGATATATGTATGTGGAGCTGCTTGTTTCCGCAGGGCTATCAGGGGCGGTATTCTTCCTTTACCATCATCAGCATCTGGAGAAAGTCTGTCTGCCTTTTTCCATAGCTGCCATTCTGGGAAGTGCGCTGGCTATTTTCATTGCCTTTCGCAATAACAACGCCTACAACCGCTGGTGGGAAGCCCGCACCATATGGGGAAGCATTATCAACAACAGCCGCATTTTTGCGCGGCAGATCATTGCCAACGCCGATCATGCCGCCGCTATCGGGAAAGCTACTCCAACCGAAGTGGTGGCTTACAAGCAGGAGCTGGTTTACCGGCAAATAGCCTTTGCCCACGCGTTGCGCCTGCACCTGCGCAGGGAAAACACTTGGCAGGAACTCCGGCATTTATTATCAGAAAACGAATTTGAGCTTTTGACCACAAAAAACAACAAGCCCAATTTTCTGTTGCAAACCCAGGGCATTCGCATCAGAGAAGGTATGCGTTTGGAAATACTAGGCGCCTTTGACAACATCAGTCTGGAACCTACGCTCGCCGGGTTTAATAATTTCCAAGGGGCCTGCGAACGTATTAAAAACACCCCTTTGCTGCGCCAGTATCATTTTTTTACCAAGTTGTTTTTACTGGTATTCATGGCTGTACTGCCATTTTCGTTGATCGCTGATTTTAATAAAATGGGGGTCCCGGCGCTTATGATACCCCTCAGTATCCTGATATCATTCGTGTTTGGTGTTATGGGCAAGGTAGGCGAGGTAAACGAAGATCCGTTTGAAAACCAGATTACCGATATCCCCATGAGCTCCATGTGCAACACCATTGAACGAGATTTAAAAGAAATGCTTGGAGAAACCAGTCTCCCTCCTAAATTGGAGCCTGAAAACGGATTTTTGTTCTGATTCATGCTGACAAAAAACAGAATTGAAGCATTTAGCGACGGGGTAATTGCCATTATGGTATTTTTTGCCTGACAGGTTTCACAAATAATTGATTATCATGGACTTTAATACAATTTTTGAAAACAACGAAAAGTGGATTGCAGAAAAACTTGCTGGCAATCCGGATTACTTCAAACAACTGTCAAAGGGTCAAAGCCCGGAGTTCCTCTACATCGGTTGCTCTGATAGTAGGGTAACTGCGGAGGATCTGATGGGTTTACAGCCGGGCGAAGTGTTTATTCACCGCAATGTGGCCAATCAGGTAATTCCCACAGATAACAATATCAATGCTGTACTGTGGAGCACTTAAAGGTCAAGCATATCATTGTTTGCGGACATTATGAGTGCGGAGGTGTAAAAGCAGCCCTGCATACGAGCGACATGGGGCAGCTCAACAGCTGGTTGCAAACCTTGCGTGATGTACGTCGCTTGCATCGGGAGGAGCTTGAGGCCATTGAGGATGAGCATGCTCGTTTTGATCGGTTGGTAGAGCTAAACGTGCGGGAGCAGTGCATGAATATTATCAAAATTGACCATGTTCAGCGGGCATAGTACAAAACCGGATTTCCGAAAATTTACGGCTGGTATTTGATGTACGCACCGGTAAGTTGATTGATTTGGGATTGAAAATGGAGCATGAGTTTGCATCCATCCGGGAGATATACGATTTAAAACCATTATAAAACACACGTTTTGAGCACATGAAAATTGCCATAATTGGAACAGGAAATGTTGGAGGCGCGCTTGCGGCCAGCTGGGCCAGGGCGGGTCATCAGATCCTGCTAGGCGTTCGGGATACCGCTCAGTTTAAAGGGGAGGCTTTATTGGCTAATCCCAACACATCGGTACATTCCATAGAGGATGCTGTTGCTGCTGCTGAGGTGATTCTGGCAGCTACACCCCCACAAATTGCTGAAGAGTTGGTGCAGCAATTTGGGCAGGTTGCCGGGAAGGTAATCATAGATTCAACCAATGCTGTTCGCAACAAGCCAGAACACTATGCAACCGCTTTTCATGCGTTTGAGGCGCTGACTCAGGCAGAAGTAGTGAAGTGTTTCAATACCACTGGTTTTGAGAATATGCAAAATCCGGATTATGGTCATACCAGGCTAGATTTGTTTATGGCTGGCAACAGTACACGGGCCAAAGATGTAGCCACTCAATTAGCCACAGATGCCGGCTTTGAGCATTGCTACGATTTTGGTGGTAGCGACCGCGTAGAGCTTCTGGAGAAATTTGCACTTTCGTGGATCAATCTGGCCATTTTCCAGGGCATGGGAAGGGATATCGGGTTCAAATTGGTGCGGAGGTAAGTTTCCCGCTGGAAACCTACCTCCGGGAAACCCGAATTTACCTCTCCAATAGCGACAATACAAACTCCTTTACCGCATCCACCTTTCGAAAATAGTCATCCACAGTCTGATACACCTCATGATCCGGCATTATCCCTTTTCCATCCTCAAGAGAAGCCGATGAGGATACGTGGGTATTGTTGGCTACGCCAAAAGTGATTTTGGTATTCGGTAGCCGACACATAGCTTGTCCAGCCGAACAGAAATGATTGGAACCCAGTTCTTCGCCAATGACAGGTCCCAGTTTGTGCAATTTTACCAGCGACATAAAATGACCGGTAGTAGATTGACCGAGACCATCCTGTATAAACCATAATTTGCCCTGGTAACGGTTTTTAAAGGGTTTTATAGGATCTTCACCGTACGTCTTTTCATTCTTTCCTTCATAGTCCGTTTTGGTGTAATACACAAATGGCTTATCCATCAAATACTGCAATAAATAAATACTGGCATGTTGCGAACCACCTCCATTAAACCGAACATCAATGACCAGGTTCCGGATGTTTTTTTCCCGGAGCACCTGAAATGTACTATCCATAAATCGTTGAAATACAGGCAGGTTATTCCAGGGATAATAATTGAAGGTAGTAATACTCAAGACAGCACTTTTACCATCGCCCAATAGATCAAGGCACAAGCCATCCTGACAAATTTTAAGCGATTTATTCCGGAAGCGACCGTGATGTTTCTCGGCCTTGTTTAATACTACTGGCTGAGGCTGACCGTTGAGCAGAAGTTCATATTGATTTGGGAAACCGAGGGCATAAGGAATCAAACACGCAGACCACATGTTGAATTCATGCCGTTTGGGGGTTTGAATGTACCCCTGTGCCGGTAAATGGCGATAAATATCCTGAAGTAGTTTGGCTGTTGGCACCCCGTTGATGCTTAAAATTTCATCCTTTTCTTTCACCTTGCCGGCATTGTTGCCTGGATCTGTAACATACAAGCGGTTGTTGAAAATACGGGTTTCGAGCGGAAAAAGGAATTGAACCGGCAACATCTCATTTTCTACATCAAAATAACTCAACCGGGTATGGGAACATTGCAAACTGGCTATAATTTCACCACAATGCCAAAAAAACTCGGCATAGGTAGTCTGATCTGTCATGAGTTGCTTTTTCTGTTCTACCAGCTTCCATAAATCTTCTTTGGAAATGAATTTGAGTGCATTCGGGTGTACTTTAATGAGTTTGTACGCCAGTTGGTCCAGGTCCTCCCGGTATTGTGCCGCGGAATAAACCTTGCTGAATTTTTCTGTGGGTGTTTCCGGTTTCTTATTCGGGAATTTAATACGTTCCAGCTGATCCTCTGCATTGAAGTTATCGGGATTCATTGCCAGCGATTTTTCATAGTTCCATATCGCCAGATCTGTATCGCCATTTGCCATATAAGCCTCTCCCAAACTATCGTAGGCATTGTACGAACCTGGAAATTCTGCTACAATCAGTTTAAATATGGCGATGGCCTCCGTCACCTTATTGTTCCATAACGCCCGGTAGCCGTACAGCGTCAGTTCCGTTTCGTTGGTAAAATCATAAACCTCAGGCTGTTCTTTTTTTAGTTGGTAATACAGTGCTATACGCTCCTCAATGGGTAAATGATCATTTTCTGCCAACTTATTTACAACCACGATTTTGGGGGTTGCCGGCGCATTCTTGACAGAGGGGGTAGTATCGTGGGTGCTTTTGTTGGGCGCACTGCAACCCGTAACTATTAAGCAAACCAGTGAAAAAACTATAATTTTGGGCAATGTTTGGGCAGTCATGTAGAAGAAATGTTGTTTTGGGCAAAAGTATCTCCACCCACCACGCCAGCAGAATTCTTGTTGTAAAACAATGTAACACAGATGTAAAAACTGATTTAAGGTGTATCAGGCCGCATCAGATTCCTTCTAATCACGCACTCACACATCCGCAATGATCTCCGCCAGATTCGCATCATTCGGCAGCCCCAGTTTTTTGCGCAGGCGATACCGGCTGGCCTCCACCCCGCGAACAGAAATATTCATCAATGGCGCTATTTCCTTGGTGCTCAAATTCATGCGCAGGTAAGCGCAGAGTTTATGGTCGGTGGAGCTGAGCTCCGGGTGTTTTTCGCGCAATCGTTTAAGGAAATCCACGTGCACCCGGTCGAAATGAAAGGCAAATTGTTCCCAGTCATCGTTCAGGTTGGCATCAAAATTCAACAGATTCAATACCTGCTGAATTTCCTTTTTTACGGCCGAATTGGTAGATTTTTCCTGTATTTGATGTAAGTTCTCCTGAATAGTCTGCAACAGTTCCCCTTTTTGCACCAGGTGCATGGTAGCGGTGGCGAGTTCCTGGTTTTTAAAAGCAATTTCAGCTTCCAGTTTTTCCTGCAAAATATCTGAAACTGCTGCCTGAGAGCGCTCTACCTCCTGTTGTTGTTTGGCTGTAATCTGCTGATGCTGCTCTGCCAAACTTTCCTTTTCACTTTCAAATTTGCGCTGCTGCCGTATAATGAAGCCAATAAAAATGCCCAAAACGCTCAATGCATAACAACCCAAGGCCACCGTGCTGGCATACCAGGGCGGACGAATACGAAAGGCAAAAGATGCAATGTTGCTCAGCTGACCATTTTTCATTCTCGCCTGCACCTCAAAGCGGTATTTGCCTGGACTCAGGTTGGTAAAATTTTGTGTGCTTCCCACCGACCAATCTGACCAACCGGCGTTAATGCCCACTAATCTGGAGCGATATTCCAGCAAATCGGGATCCTCAAAACGGGTGGCTGAAAACGCAAACAAAAGATTGCTAAAATCTGCATCCAGTACCGCAGCTCCGGGCCCCCAACCTCCGTACAACAAAGTGTCCCGTTGACCATTGCCCGCTTTTACCTCAGATATCAATACGTTCAAAGTAGTATCCGGGCTGCCCTTGGATTGGGCGGCCAGGTGCAAAAAGCCTTGCTCTGCTCCAAAAAATACATTGGCGGCATCTACAGGATATATGAACTCAAATCCGGCTACTAACTTGCCAAACAGCTCCGGAAACACGCGTTTTTGAACAGATTTTCGGACTCCCCAATCGTTCACTTGCAGTAATCCAACCTCCTTGTCACCAACGTACCAGATATTTCCCTGGCCGTCTTCGCGCAGGTAGCGCAAGGCAAAACCCTTACCCAGTATCTGGCTGAAATCAGCATCTTCCTCAAATTTTTGGGTAGACGTATTGAAACGATACAGGCCTTGTTCTGTAGCAAAAACCGGTTTCCCGGCAATGGAAAACACAAAATTGTTCAAATCAGAAGGCAGGCCCTGCACATGATTGAAGTAGTCCACTCTAGGTTCTGCTGCAAAACCTTGTTCCCAACTCACCCTGTATACCCCCCGATACGGGTGTGCTACCCATACCACACTGGCATCCTCTTTCACCACAAAACGACAAGACTCATTCAGACCACTAATCTTGCGATCGAAAACCCATTTTCCACCGGATTTTTGGTATAATACCAGTCCTGTGTAATGCCCTCCCAGCAAATATTGCTCTGTAAGCGGCACAAATATCCAGGCGCCCGGCTCACGGGTGAGTGCCTGTGTTTCCCGACCCTTCATTTGGAAGGCGCCTTCGTGATGGCCAAGTAACAGGTCGCCACCGGCCACGCTGAGTTGCCAGACTTGCCCGTCGGTAGCATTGATTTTTTCAAAATACGGTCGCTGATTAGGAGCGTAATACTGGTTCCAGGGAGCCTGATAAACCCCGTTGGAGACTCCCAGATATACCGAGCTGCTGTGCACCGCGGCGGCATACCCGGTACCCTGTAAATCTGCATCCGGAATAACGGTAGTAAAGGCAGAAGGCAATACCACACAGTCAATGCCACTGTCCAGGCCCAGCCACAAATTGCCTGCCCGATCCGAGAATGTGTGCAGGATATTGTTGTTCTGCAACCCGTTTTTTTTGCTTAAATGGCGAAAAATGCGCTTGTTCCGATCCAAAACCAGTAGTCCGCCCAAAGAGGTGCCCAGGGCAAGATTGCCATTCCAAAGCATGGTGGCACTGTAAATGCGTTCTTTTTGAAACAGGGCATCATGTGGCGTAGACCAGGCAACCAATCCGTTTGCGTTGAGCTGAAACAAGCCATCCTTCAGGCTGCTGAACAGCAGGGTGTCTTGTTGCCAGGGTAAAAAACCGGTTAATGCACTGCTCAGCGTTGGCGCTTGGCGCCATGGATTAAACCGCTGCCCGTCCCATAACAACAATTCAGTCAGGTTTTGCTGCAACACTACACCTGCCGGCGTGGTAAACAGGGCGTTCAGTGAGCCACCAGGCTTCAGCATCAGCAATTCGCCTTTTTGGTACACAAATACGGCGTGGTTGGTACGGAAAAAGACCTGTTCGCCCACACAAACAATATCCCACACATCTTCAAAATTTCGTTCGCTTTCCGGCAGCAAATTCAACAGGGAGTGGTACTGCAAACGGCCGGCTGCATCAGGGGCAAAATAGCCGAGCTCACTTTGCGCGCCAGTGAAAATTTTGCCCGAAATATCTATGGCCACCGAACGTAATACAGTACGGTTGGCCACCGGGAAACAGCGCCACCGGCTTCCGTCGTACTGCAGTAGTCCTTCGTTGTTGGCAAAATACAATACACCCCTTGCATCCTGTACAGCATCCCAGTTTTGGGTGCCTGCCTGGTATACCTTTTTCGGAAAATTCCGGATAGGGGGTGTGCCGAGGTTTAATCCCTGTGCATGTAGTATCCGGGGAAGGAACAGCAGCAAGCCAGCGTATACTAAACCTCGGAGAGGTAGTAAACGTTGGCTAAATATGGTGAGGTTTAGGGCTGGATAAGGTTTCATTTTATCGTGCAAATATAACATACCTAACCATAGCTGGAGCCGCCTGGTTTGCGTAGTGTTGTCGTAGTGGTTTTTGGGGTTTGTCGTAGTGGAACCGTAGCATAAAATGCAAATGAAGCAGGATTTGTTTCCAACCTTTGCTTTACGAAAAGTCGAATTTTTAAAATAATGTTTCAAAAACAAAAACCCAATCGTGTTATGAAGAAACCATTACTTGTTGGTCTTGTGTGGGCAATTGTCGTAGTATTTGCCCAGGCTCAAACAACCATTCTCGATTTCGAATCGCCGACCACCAGCACGGTGTTCCAGTACTTTGGCAGTACCATCGACGGTTCTTTGAATGAAAACATTGCAAATCCCAATCCTTCCGGCATCAATACCAGTGCCACAGTGGCCAAGTATGTGAAGCCAGCCGTTGCCGAAGTATGGGCAGGAGCTTTCTCCAACCCAAATCCTACGGTACTGGTAGACCTGACCGCCAATGGCAAAATCGCCATCAAGGTTCATATGGACCACATCGGCAACCTGACCCTCAAACTGGAAGGATCAACCAATGGCGGCGACAACTGGCTCACCACTGTGGCTAATACCAAGGTGAATGAATGGGAAGAGCTGGTGTTCGATGCATCCGCGCTTTCACTCGAGGCGCCTTTTACGGCTGCTGCCGGTCACGTGTACACTCGGGTGGTATTGTTCTTTGATTTTGGTACAGCCGGAACAGGAACAGATGTTACCTCTTATTTCGATGATATTACGGCATTGCCTAACAACATCACCACTACCACGATCCTGGATTTTGAAACCGCAGCAACCGGCACCACTTTCCAGTATTTTGGTTCGGCATTGGATGGTTCCCTGACGGAAACTATCTCCAATCCAAATGCTACCGGGATCAACACCAGCGCCAATGTGTTGAAATACCTTAAGCCTGCCGTTTCCCAAACCTGGGCTGGCGCGTTCTCCAATCCCGATCCTTCCACACCTGTAGATGTATCCAATGGCGCACAGGTTTGCATTAAGGTTCATATGGACCACATTGGCAACCTGGCCCTCAAACTGGAAGGCTCTACTTCAGGTGCACCAAACTGGATCACTAAAGTGGACAACACGAAGGTGAACGAATGGGAAGAAATTTGTTTTGACCCATCTGCGCCTTCCATCGAAGCCCCCTTTGAGGCTGCCACAGGCGCATACACGCGCGTGGTGCTGTTCTTTGATTTTGGTACAGCAGGTACCGGAACCGACGTAATATCCTACCTCGACGATATCGTGGTGAAAGGTGGCAGCGCTCCACAGGCTAAAACAGTGAAATTTCAGGTGGATATGAACAATTACACCTCCAATTTCGATAAAGTGTACATTTCCGGTTCATTCAATAACTGGTCTGGAGATGCAAACCCACTCACCGACGACAACTTTGATGGAATCTATGAAGGCAGCATCACGGTGCCAAACGGTTTGTACGAGTATAAGGTAACACTGGATAATTGGGCTGCACAGGAAGAGTTTAACGGTTTTGAAGAGTGCACCCGTCGTGACCCATCCGGCCAGTTTGTGAATCGTTTCCTGCCTGTTAGCACTAACCTGGAAGTGCCAAAGTTTTGCTTTAACTCTTGTTATGCCTGTGGCGAGGAAGTGAAAATTAACTTCAAATTAGGCATGAATGGTATTCCAGCCAACCCTGATGGCGTTTGGCTCTGCGGCGGCGGTAACTTTGATGTGCCTGGTGGCAAGTATAAAATGACAGATGCTGATGGCGACGGTATTTTTGAAATCACGGTACCACGCAAAACCGGATTCCAGTCGTACTACGCTTTCGCCAACGGCCCTTGTCCTGACTTCAGTTGCAAAGAAAACCTGGCTGGTCAGCCATGTGGCGATCCGAACAATTTCAACGACCGTTTCCTGGCTGCGGTAAACAGCAACAGCACTGTAGCTACCTGCTACCAGGCTTGCTTCACCAATGCAGCATGTGTTTCATCCACTACACAAGGTATTGAAGATGCACGCGTATTCCAGATTCTGGGCAACCCGGCGCCTTCAGATGTAGCTGTATTGCAATTCGGTACAGCAGTTTGGGGTAAAAAGCAAGTACTGCTCTCTAACAGCATTGGCCAAAACATTGGCATATGGCAAGTAACAGATGCAGACCTTCAGTTTGACCTGCCTATAAACGAGCTTCCTTCCGGCGTGTATTTCGTTCGCGTTCAGATTGGAGAGCGTTTTTACACAAGAAAGTTAGTGAAATAAGTTGACCTTGGGAGGAAGGATAGGTCATTAAGGTCATTAAGGTCATTTGGGGTCATTTGGGGTCATTTGAGGTCATTTGGGGGCCATTTGGGGCCATTCGAGGTCATTTGAGGTCATTTTTATAGTCATCTATTTCTTTTTGAAATCATGATGATAATTTTTAATAACCAAGAATGATTCCTAAATGACCCCCAAATGCCCCTAAATGACCCCTAAATGACCCCCAAATGCCCCCCAAATGACCCCTAAATGACCCCCAAATGCCCCCCAAATGACCTTTCCCTCTTCCCTCCTTTTTCAAAACGTAACCCATGCGCATTTACATTACTTATATTTGTTTGCTGATCAGTTTGGCGGCTACGGCCCAAACCCGGATCAGCGGCCGCATTACCCTGGCGCCCGAAGGGGATGCAGCCATTGGCGCTACCGTGCTGATTAAAGGCACAACAGTTGGCGCCCGCACCGATTTTGATGGCAATTTTGCCCTGGAAGCTCCGGCCGGCGCTACCATTTTGGTGGCTTCGTACATTGGATATGTTTCACAGGAGTTGCCCATCAATGGTCAAAGTACCTTTACTATTCAGCTGGAAGAAAATACTTCGCAACTGGAAGAAATTGTGGTAACCGGCTATGGCGCCCAAAAACGTTCCAGCATCAGCGGATCAGTTTCCACCGTTTCTGCCCAGGAAATAGCTGAACGTCCTATTCTCCGCGTGGAACAGGCCTTACAGGGCAGGACAGCCGGGGTGCAGGTGGCACAAAATTCCGGTTCACCCGGCTCTGCGCTTACAGTGCGCGTGCGTGGGGTTGGAACCATCAATAATGCCGATCCACTGTATATTGTGGATGGTATTCCGGTGGATGGCTTGGATTTTCTGAATCCAAACGACATTGAGAATATCAACGTATTAAAAGATGCGGCTTCAGCGGCTATTTATGGCTCGCGTGGCGCCAATGGAGTGGTACTGATTACCACCAAAGGTGGCAAACGCAATCAGGAAGGCAAAATCAGCTACGAGGCTTACTACGGTGTGCAACGCGCGCAGCGGTATATGGAACTGCTGAATGCCCGCGAATATGCCACTTTACAGAATGAAGCCTACGTGGCAGCCGGCAAAACACCCCTGCCTGAGTTTGCCAATCCGGAATTGTTAGGCGAAGGCACCAATTGGCAGGAAGCCATTTTTGAAACAGCGCCTATCGCCAGTCACCAACTTAGTTTTACAGGCGGTGGTGAAAAATCTGCCTACACCCTTACCGGCAACTATTTTTCTCAAGACGGCATTGTAGGCGGCGATAAAGCCAACTTCCAGCGTGCAACAGCCAGATTTAATGCAACGCACGACCTGAAAAAATGGCTCACTATTGGCAATAATCTGGGCTTTACCTGGCTGGAACGTCAGGGCCTGATTGAAAACAGCCAATACAACTCACCCTTGATACGGGCCCTCAACATGGACCCGGTGACACCTATTCGCAAGGCAGATGGCACCTACGCTTATTCCAATTACAGTAGCACAGATATTGCCAATCCGGTTAATGGTATTGAGCAAACCTACAGCTCCTGGCGTAGCAACCGCATTGTGGGCAGTGTTTTCGCTGATGTGAAACTGGCCAAGGGATTAACCTTCCGGTCTGCATTGAGTCTGGATGCAACCTATGCCCTTCAGCGTGGTTTTGTGCCCAAATTTGATTTGAGTAATGTGCCTGAAATCAGTGAAGCGCCTGCGGCTGAAAAATCCCTGATCAACTCCGTTAGTGTGGCCAACCATTTCTGGCGCAACTGGCAGTCGGAAAACTTCCTTACCTGGAATAAAAACATCGGGGAAAAACATAACCTGACTTTGATTGCCGGTACTACAGCACTGCACAACCGGTATGATGTGAGCGGCGGCGCCAACACCAACCTGCCCTCGAACAAATGGGCGGATGCATATATTTCCAACACCGTTGATCCGATAGAGTCTCAAAGCGCCTATCAATGGGCCACGGAATCTTCGTTGCTGTCTTATTTTGCCAAGGCAAACTATGAATGGGACCGCACTTACCTGTTCTCTGCCACCTTCCGGGCCGATGGATCTTCCAGATTTGGCAGAAACAATCGCTACGGATATTTCCCCTCCTTCTCGGCTGGTTGGGTGGCCAGTCACGAAGATTTCTGGAAAATTGATCTGGTCAATTTCTTTAAAATCCGGGCCAGCTGGGGTCAAAACGGCAATGATCGTATAGGCGATTATTCCTTTACCACGGTGGTTAATAACGGCCAAAATTACACCTTCGGGCCGGGCGAAACCATTACCAATGGCGCTGTTGCCCTTACGGCAGCCAATCCGGATCTAAAATGGGAAACCAGTACCCAAACGGATATTGGCGTTGATGCAGAATTGCTCGACGGCAGAGTACAGTTTACGGCAGACTATTACCTGAAAAAAACCTCCGATATGCTCTACGCCGCCCCCATTCCACTGGTGGCTGGCACTGCCGCTCCTATCCAAAACGTAGCTACTGCAGAAAATCGCGGTTTGGAGCTGTCTTTGAGCTATCGTAACCGTGATCGCGCACTGAAATATTCCATTGGAGGAAACATTGCCTTCGTTAAAAGTGAAGTCACCAGCCTTGGCCGTGGCGGCGAACCGGTGTATTCCGGCTATGTACAATCAGCCAACGCCAACGCATCCAAAACAGATGTTGGCTATCCGGTGGCATCATTCTTTGGTTATGTAACCGATGGTATTTTCCAAAACCAACAGGAAATTGAAGCAGCTGCATTCCAAAGTGATGGCACCGCGCCCGGCGATATTCGTTTCAAAGACCTGGACGGAAACGGCGTCATTGATGATAAAGACCGCACCTACATCGGCAATCCAACCCCTCGTTTTACCTATGGCATGAACGCCGATTTGGAGTGGAAAGGTTTTGAATTGAGCCTTTTCTTCCAGGGATCGCAGGGTAACGATATCTACACCAATTTTACCCGTTACGACTTCAGCTACGTCAACCGTCCGGCCTCAGCATTGGGTCGCTGGACCGGAGAAGGCAGCTCAAATGTTGAGCCTCGCGTTAGCCTGAGCGATCCAAACCAAAACGCCCGCGTGAGCGACCGTTTTGTACAGGATGGTTCCTACCTGCGCTTGAAAACCCTGCAACTGGGCTATTATCTGCCTAAAAGTTGGCTCACAAAAATGCATTTCGACAAGCTGAAAGTCTATATGACGGCCCAAAACCTGCTTACATTTACCAAGTACACCGGCCTGGATCCGGAAATTGGTAATATTGGCGGCAGCCTGGAAATTGGTATTGACCGCGGATTTTACCCACAAGCCAGAACCGTCATGGGGGGCATCAGTTTGACATTTTGATGTACCGGAGGTGCGAATCCAACCTTCGCACGATAACCATAAATCTAACAACAATGAAAAAATCCATTTTACTGCTTCTCCTACTGGGATTAGGTGCTTGTCAGAAGGATTTTCTGGATAAAAAGCCTATCGTAGGCGTTACCGAAGAAAACTTCTACCGCACGGAAGAAGATGCCATCGCTGCTGTAAATGCCGCGTATGCCACCCTTCAATTCCAGCTTTCTCCAGCAGGCCACTTCCGTTGGTTTTGGGGAGATATTATGTCGGACGACTCCTTCAAAGGAGGTTCTGGCGACAATGATGTGAATACGCTCCTACAACTCGAAAACTTCCAGGGACCGGTGAATACCGATCTGCTGGAATCAGAGTGGGGTGCTGATTATGAAGGCATTTACCGGGCCAATGTGGTGCTGGAGAAAGTGCCTGCCATTCCTATGGACGAAAAAGTGAAGGCCCGGATATTGGGTGAAGCCAAATTTATCCGCGCCTGGAATTTTTACAATCTGGTTACCATGTTCGGCGGTGTGCCACTGGCCGATCACGTACTGGCGCCGTCGGAATATAAAATGCCACGCGCTTCAGCAGATGAGGTGTGGGACCTGATTGAGCGCGACCTCAGCGAAGCGGCTTCCGTACTGCCGCGTCGGAGTGAGTATGCCTTGGCGGATTTGGGCCGCATCACCAAAGGCGCTGCGCAAGCCTTGTTGGTCAAATCTTATCTGTGGCGCAAAAAGTGGTCGCAGGCGAAAGAATCAGCCGCAGAAATCATTGCCTCCAACGAGTATCAGCTAACGGCCAATTATGCTGATATTTTTACACTGGATGGCGAGAACAACGAAGAGTCTGTGTTTGAAATCCAATACATGAATGCTTCCGGCGGCAACTGGGGTAAAAACAACGCCAACGAAGGCAGTTTTACCAACGTGTTCCAGCGTGCCCGCGGACAATTTGCCGGATACGGGTTCAATATCCCAACACAGGATTTTGTTGATGAGTTTTTCCGGGAGGGCTTTGAAGATCCACGCCTGAAATCCACCATTTTCCGGGTGGGCGAGCCTATGGGCGATCGCGGGGTATTCACCTTGTCGGCTACCGGCGATATGCCATTCATTTATTACCCGAAAAAATACTTCAACAACAAAAGTGAAGATGCACCCTTTGGCGACCCCAATCCAAACGGAGGTTCCAACGATCGCGTCATTCGTTATGCCGATGTGTTGCTCATGCACGCAGAGGCTGCATACCAGACGGGTGATGAGGAAGGCGCGCGTATTTCCCTGAACAAGGTGCGGGCCCGGGTGAACATCCCGGCGGTAAGCTACTCCGGACAGGCTTTGCTGGATGCCATTTACCGCGAAAGGCGCATTGAACTGGGTCTGGAAGCGCATCGTTTCTTCGATTTGGTGCGCACTGGCAGGGCCGCGCAGGTATTGGGCAGTGCAGGTTTTGTGGCTGGTAAACACGAGTTGTTCCCCATTCCGCAATCTCAAATTTTGGCCACTGATGGCGCCATCAACCAAAATCCGGGGTATTAACGGCTTACGGTGGACGGTTAACGGCTTACGGTGGACGGTTAACGGCCTACGGTGGACGGTTGACGGCAGCATAAATCAGTAGGCAACCTAAATCAAAAACGAATCTCATCATGCAAAAAATACTATCTATCATAACACTCCTGGCCATTATGGCATTCGGTTGTAAGCCGGAACAGGACGACGAATATAGCCTGGATGCCCTGCCCGGCGCGCCGAAGTTCAGTGTGGAGTTTGTGGCCGGCGATTCCAACCGGGTGGTGATCAAAGACCTCACAACAGGCAGCTTTCAACGGCTTTGGGATTTGCCTGGCGGTACGCCCAAGAGTTCAGTTAAAGCAATTGATACCATTCTTTTTACTGCCAAAGGCGATTATGAGATTACACTTTATGTGTCTCAAAAAGACGGCAGTGGAACCTCCGCAGCCTCCTGGCAAATCAATATTGCCAACGATGCTGCCCTGGTTTGCACACCTAAAATGGCCTTGCTCACAGGCGATTGTGGTCCGGCAGGTAAATGCTGGACACTTTCCCGTGCAGCTGGCGCTGTTAAGGTAGGGCCAACGTACGACGATTATTCCTGGTACACTTCTCCAGCCGATGGCCTGCAAAACGATCAGTACGACGATGGTTTTTGTTTCACTTTCGAAGGACAGGTATTTCAAAACCGTAACAATGGCCAGTCGGTGAATCCATGGAATGGATACCAGCCAGAGCCGCTGGACCCAGGAGTTGGCGATTTTGTTTTCCAGGAAGGCACAGGTATTTTGGGCCGTGATCAGATCCTACTGCCAGATAACCAGTTTATGGGTGTTTGGGATTGCGACAACCTGCTGGATGTGGTCAAATTAACTGCTACCGAGTTGGTGGTGCGCGGTCGTCAGCGGGCACAAAACGGCACTCCCTTGACTCAGGGCTGGTTTGAACTGACCTTTGTACCCCAATAAGTTGCTTATGAAATTCTACATTCCGATAGCAGTTTTGGCGGCTTTTTGCCTGGGTTGTGCAAGTAGTAAATCTGGTTCCGGCGCCTTCAGGAAACTGGTTTGGGCTGATGAATTTAATTACCTCGGCCTGCCGGATAGTACGCGTTGGGGCTACGATTCCGGAGACGGTTGTCCGGGTAATTGTGGATGGGGGAATAACGAAATGGAATTTTATACCGTTTCGCGATCCGAAAATGCAAGAGTGGAAAATGGTCATTTGATCATAGAAGCCCGAAAAGAGAATATGGGTAACAAGAAGTACACTTCGGCACGAATGGTTACGAAAAACAAGGGTGATTGGCGTTACGGACGTATGGAAGTGCGCGCCAAATTACCTAAGGGAGTTGGTATTTGGCCGGCCATATGGATGTTGCCTACTGATTGGGAATACGGCGGATGGCCCAGAAGCGGTGAAATTGACATTATGGAATTTGTGGGATATGAGCCCGACACTCTTTACGGCACTATCCATACCGAATCTTTTAACCATGCTAAAGGCACCCAAAAGTCGGCGGCATTGTACTGTGGAGACTTATCATCTGCATTTCACGTATATGCCCTGGAATGGCATCCGGACCGGCTTGATTTTTATTTGGACAACCGGAAATATCACACGTTTGAGAACAATGGGAAAGGTATTGATGCCTGGCCTTTTGATCAGAAATTTCACCTGATACTCAACATAGCTGTTGGTGGCAACTGGGGTGGCAAAAAAGGTGTTGACGACGCCATTTTTCCACAACAAATGCTGGTAGACTATGTTCGGGTATATCAATGACAGCTAAAAAACACTACAATATGACTTACAAATCACTGATTTTCAGCTTTATGGCATCAGGGGCAATCCTTTGGGGCTGCGCCAAGGAGGATGATGGTTCGGCAGAAGCCCGTGATCTGCCCGTTATTTCTGCTGCAGATTTAACCATTACAGAAGGTGATGCCAATCAAAAAATAGCGGTTACCTTGACCATCAGCGGTAACCACCAAACCAATGCGGTACTGCGTTTTGCTGCGGTATCACGTACGGCCGATGCCACCATTGACTATGATGTATTGACCAGTGGTCAGATAGTGTTTGCTCCTGGCGAAACACAAAAAAACATTGAGATAAATATTGTTGGCGATGAAGTAAAGGAGCCTAAAGAAACCTTTGAAATCAAACTTTACAATCCAATCAATGTAAACCTGGCCAAGGATGTCATTACCGTAACAATTGAGGATGACGACGATAATGCGGCGGGTTTGGTAATTCCTTCCGGTGGTTACGCCACTCCTACCAGTTATCCGGGTATGACCCTTGTGTGGGCGGATGAATTTGAAGGTACGAGTCTGGATCTGAATAACTGGACCTTTGAAACTGGTACCGGTAGTAATGGTTGGGGTAACAATGAGCTTCAGTACTACAGAGAAGACAATACCTCATTGGTAGGTGGGCATCTGGTGATTACGGCGAAGAAGCAACAATTTGGCGGAAGCCAATACACATCCTCCCGAATTGTCACGAAGGGAAAAAAGAATTTCAAATTTGGACGTATAGATATCCGGGCGGCCTTGCCGAAAGGCCAGGGCTTATGGCCTGCTTTGTGGATGCTGGGTTCCAATATTGATGCTGTTTCCTGGCCTGCTTGTGGTGAAATTGACATCATGGAGCTTACCGGAAATCTCCCGAACCGGGTAGTTGGTACAGTGCACTACGGCGCCAATGTCAGCCAACACCAGTATATTTCCCAATCGAAATACCTGAGTGGAAACGACAATTTTCAGGATGAATTCCATGTGTTTTCAATCAATTGGGTAGCTGATAAAATTGAATTCCTGGTGGATGATGAAGTATACCATACCATCACGCCGGCTAGTTTGAATGGAGCCGCTTATCCGTTTAACAAGCCGTTCTTCTTCATCTTCAACGTGGCTGTAGGTGGAAACTGGCCTGGTTCGCCGGATGCTACTACGGCATTCCCACAGCATATGATTGTGGATTACGTGCGGGTGTTTCAGTAGGATTGGCGGGAAACCCCTCGTCTGCGGGAAACCTATACTACGGCCCCTCCCTGAAAATCCAGCCCCTTGGTCCTGCCTCTAAATACTCATCATCTATATACCAATATTCTCCCATAAGTAATAATAGACTGGAATGTGCTTTCGGTTATAATTACTGTCTTCACAAATCAGGTTTTGCCGAATATTGGCCAGTCCGGCTGAATCCAATGGGCAGTGTATAAAAGACGTCTGGGCGCTTGATATGCTTTGAAAATGCAGCATTATGGCTATAATTAGTAGTATTCGCATGGTGGCTGAAGCAATTTTATGTTAGATGCCACGGGATGGACAGGGGTTGTATGGGTATTGGCTTACCTTCGCAGAAAGCCACCATCATATGCAAATAGAATCATCACAAATAACTTTTGAAGCAACACTACTGGAACTGAGTCATACGTTTAGTCTTAAAAAAGTAGAACTTATTGCCAAGATCATCATTGGCTGTAGCTTTCTATTAATTATTTTACATGGCAATGGGACGATTGGTGGAGGCAGACCGGTTACGATTTTATGCATGTTGCTTTTGACCATAGGTTTGATGATTGGATGGTCGTCTAGTGGAATGCAAGAGTTGGACCATAATGATACACGTGGAGTTATTTTGATAGACAAGGACAAGATCATCTGGAAAGGTTATCCAATTCCATGGAATCAAATCAAAAAAATAGATATTTCCTATTCAGAGTATGAATACAAGCTCAAAAAGAGGAACTCGTTTCCTTCAGATGGAACAAACAATATTGTTGTCCTCACATTAAAGGACGGTTCCCGCTTAAGAGGGCGGATTTTTATTGAATCAAGAGATCGGCAGTTGGAATTAAAACGAGTATTTTGGCATGTGATCATGAACAACCCGATCTCTTTAGCAAATGCCCGCAAAATGATTAAGCCGGCCAATCAGCAGGAAAGAAAATGGCTGGAATATTACGCTGTTTAATCTACCTCGCCACGTCCAAACCACTTTCGCAGTATGTCTATTATCTTTGCCCATCCAGATTTGTTAACCCACAACCTCTCATGAGTCCCAATCACTTACTCCTGTACAGCCTCCGTCAAAGCCTCGAACAAGCCGGTATCCCGGTAGAATTTTCTCAAAAATATGCTGCGCTGGAACTGCCCGGCGGACTGGAAATAGCTTCCGGGCCGGTAGAAGGTGAGTTTCATCCGTCTATGTTGCCTTTTTGGATTCTCACTATCCATCCGGAGTACTTCCCTAGAGGAATAGATATGCAGGTAGTTGGATTGGGCGATACCGTGGAGCAACAAGTGTATACCGTTACAGACCAATACCTGTCTGGCATTTTCAATACCATTTACTCCGGATTGGAAGGCCGATTTAACCCGGAGGAGGATATCAGCGTCGAAATGGAAGAGGGCGATCAGCGTTTTCATACCAGTGCAGGCGCCTTACAATACCAGGGCAACTGGGATGGTTTGCAACGCCCCGAAAGTCTGCTCAGCCTGCTCATGCCTGAAGTTACCAATCGCATGGAAAATCGTGAATTCAGCTGGGTAAAAGCATATGTTGCCCGGCATCCCGATGGCCGGATAGTTGGAGATTGCTTCTGGAACAATGAATTCTGGCCGGAAGGCTTTGCCCAGCTGGAACATTTTATACAAAATCTTCCACCCAACGATGTCTTTATTGGATTAAAGCAGTTTATCCTGTTCAGAAAATGTGCAGGAAATGATTAGCTTTAGGAGGATTTTCACACCGTCCACCGTCCACTGTCCACCGTCCACCGTCCACTGTCCACCGTCCACCGTCCACCGTCTTATGCGTAAATTCTGCACCACCCTTTTCGTAGCTCTGCTACTGGCTTCCTGCCAACAAACCCCTGCACCTCCCACTGCTGAATCTCCTGATGCCAAGAATCTGGAACTGATTCAAACCTATTTTAAGCATTTTAATGCGCATGACTGGCAAAAAATGGCGGCCATGTACCGTGAACCGGCTGAAATGAAAGATCCCGCTTTCGGGCTGGAAATGATTCGGCAAACCCGCGCAGAAATAGTTGGTAAATATCAGGAATTACACCAGGTGATTCCGGATGTGCGCGACAGCATCCTAAACATTTACCCATCTGGTAAGCATGTGGTTGTAGAGTTTATTTCCTCCGGAACTGCCCCCGACAGTAGTAAGTTTACCCTGCCCATTTGTACCGTTTTTACCATTGAAAACGGCTTGATTACGCAAGATTTTACTTATTACGACAATTTTTAACCTATGCCCCCGCTTTTCACCGAGTCGCAGCGTTTTTCCCAAACCTGGTTATGGTTGATTTTAGCCAGCACCATGTTAATCCCTGTATTGGGTTTGTATCAACAAATGGTAGTGGGTGTTCCGTTTGGCAATAACCCCATGTCCAACGTCGGGTTGGTGGTTATGCTCCTTTTTGAAGCTGGCTTATTGTATTTTTTCTGGAGCATTCGGTTGAATACGGAAATAGATAAACAGGAAATCCGCTTCGCATTTCGCCCCTTCACCCGCCGCAGTATTTTATGGAGTGATGTAAAAACGGCTCAGGTGGTTAATTATGGATTTGTAGGTGGCTGGGGTGTACGCTACAGCGGCAGTTATGGAAAAATTTACAACGTCAATGGCAAATTCGGACTGGCGCTGGAGTTGAAAAGTGGTGAAAAAATCTGTATTGGAACGCAGCAACAGGAGGAATTAAAGGAGGTCTTGGTTAAAAGCGGACTATTGAATTAGCCAATACAACACCCACGACAACACAAAACCACAAACCCCCAGCACTGTTGTCATAGCCGTCCAGCTCCGGAAGGTTTGTCGCTCTGTCAGGCCCAGGTATTCTTTCACCAGCCAGAATCCGCTGTCGTTTACGTGCGAAAGTATAGACGCGCCCGAGGCAATAGCCGTTACAATACAGGCCAATGGTAAGCCGGTTATGCCGCTTTGTGTCACTAAAGGAGCAATAATCCCCGCAGCCGTAGCCATCGCTACCGTAGCTGATCCTTGCAGCACCCGGATTATGGCCGCCATCAAAAAAGCCAGCGCCAAAACAGGCACATGAGCATCTTCTGCACTTCGGGCCATCATTTCACCGGCGCCAGTATCAACCAGTATCTGCTTGAAAGCGCCACCCGCACCAGTCAGCAGGATAATCACCCCGGCAGATTGGAAAGATTGGGTACTTATACGACCAAGTTCTGCCGTGGAATACCCCATTCTGCGCCCCAGCAGGTACCAGGCCAGTATATTGGCCAACAGTAAGGCGGTAAACGGATGCCCGGCCAGCCCGGCAGCCTGCTTCCAGCCCTCCGATGCCACAAACCATAAATCAGCCTGAATACAGGTATTCATCAGGATCAAACCAATGGGCAAAAAGATCATCCACATCACCAGCGATACCGATGGCATTTGAACCTCTTCCGATGTATCTTCGGCCTCAACAGTCTGTCTATCGAGGTTCACACCGGCCGCCAACCGTCGCCCTGCCCAAACCCCTGCCACCAAAGCCGTGGGAAAGCCCACGATCATGCCCGACAAAATCACCCAACCCAAATCTGCGCCCAGGATATTGGCTACCGCAATGGGCCCGGGTGTAGGAGGCACGAAGGCATGTCCTACCGCAAGCCCGGCCAATAATGGGAGTGCAAAAAACAACACATTTTTGCCTGTTTTACGCTGTAACGCCCCCAATACAGGGTATAAAATAATAAAAGCCACATCAAAAAACACCGGAATGGCAATCACGAACCCTGCAACCGCCATAGCCGAAGATGCGCGGTTCAGTCCAAACCATTGCAACAGGCTGCGGGCTATTACCTGCGAACCTCCCGATTTTTCCAAAATGCCCCCCAGAATGGACCCTAATCCTACAATCGTAGCCACATAGCCCAAGGTGCCCCCCATGCCTTTTTCGATGCTTTTAACCACCGCATCGGCAGGCATTCCAGCCAGCAAACCAACTGTAATGGAAACCGTCAGCAAAGCAATAAATGCTGGCCACTTTGCCTTTACAATCAGGAACAATAACAAGGCTATGCCCAAAAGCACAGCAGGTAACAGAATGTAAGGCATATGGTTATTCCCAATGAGTGTGATACTTTTTACCGCTCGGATCATCCACTCGTTCGTACAAATGCGCACCAAAATAATCACGCTGCGCCTGAATAAGGTGCGCCGCAGAATGAGCAGTAACACTTCCATTCAAAGCAGCCAGGGCCGACATCAAACAGGGATAAGCCCTGGAACTAAAGCTCAGAGCTGAAACGGTGCGTTGCAGGGATGGCCAAAGTGCCGTTACGGTATTTTTCAAATCCGGGTGCAGCAATAAATCCGGGCTGTCCGACAAGTATTCCTGTGCCAGTTGCATCAGTTCAGAGCGAATAATACAACCATTGGTCCAGATACGAGCCAATTCAGATAAATTTACCTGCCATTGATATTGTTTAGCCGCCATTTGGATAAACTGGAAACCTTGCTGGTGATTGACCCATCTGGCCAGTTGATAGGCTTGTTTGAGATCATCTTTATCCAGTGTTACCTTGTGTTGTGGCGCGGTATAAGCAGCCGCCATCACTTGCCGATGATCACGCAACGCGGCTACAAACCGGGCAAAAAGTGCTTCCGTCATCATCGTCAACGGCGCTCCAAGTTCGCTGGCGGCAATGCTGGCCCAACTGCCGGTCCCTTTGTGCGCCGCTTTATCAGATATTTTATCCAGCAACCAGTCTGAACCTTCCCGGCGTTGCAAAATAGCAATGGTGATTTCCAACAGGTAGCTTTGAAGTCCGTTTTCAGCCCACTGCGTCAAAATCTCCGCAACCTCATCTGGCGTATAACCCAAATCCCAGCGCAGCACACCATACACCTCTGCCAGTAGTTGCATTTCGGCGTATTCAATGCCGTTATGCGCCATTTTGACAAAATGTCCGGCTCCGCCCGGACCAATCAGGGCCGCACAGGCTTGTCCGCCGGCATCCTTTGCGGCAATGGACTCCAGTCCGGCAGCTACCTGCGCGTACGCCTGCGCATCGCCCCCGCACATGATGGCCGGACCATTGAGCGCACCAGATTCCCCTCCGGATACGCCAACACCCAGAAAGAACAGGTCGTGTTTGGCGGCCTCAGCTTGCCTGCGTTGGGTATCTTCATAATGAGAATTCCCTCCGTCCATGATCACATCGCCAGGCTCCAAAAGCGGGATCAATGCCTCAAAAACCTGATCTACAGCCGCTCCGGCGTTGACCATAAGCAATATTTTTCGGGGCCGGGCGAGCGACTGTACAAAGTCGGGCAGCGATTCAAAAGCCTGAGCCTCTTTGAGTTCCGGATATTGATTCACCGCTTTTTCGGCCACTTTTTCCTCTGTGCCGGACACATGTCGATTGTACAGTGAAAGCGCAAAACCACGGCGGGCAAAGTTTCGGGCCAGGTTTAAACCCATGACGCCTAATCCGGCCAGGCCCCATTGTGTTGGTAATGCCATTGTTGAAATGATTTGACGGAGAATTTCCTCCGGTGTTTGTAAAATAGGTATCAACAGACCAGCATCCGGTTTTTCCCAGGTATCAAACTGTGAGACCAATAATGATTCCGGCATAAAATGCCCCTTTCTTTCTGCCATTCGGCGACGCACCAAATCCATCTCCCCGTACAAATGTATCCAGTGAAGGGAATCCTCCGCTACACCTTGTGCAAGTTGGTTTCGATAGGATTGTTTTAGCGCTGAACAGGCCAGCACCAGTCCGTTTTTCTGCTGGCGAATGTATTGGTTCAGGGCCAAAAGCCAACCCGCCCTGTCGGCATCTGTGAGCGGTATGCCGGCCGACATCTTACTGATGTTTTCCGGAGGATGAAAGGCATCAGCATCTGCAAAAGGGTAAGCTAAATGAGCCGCCAATAGTTGGCCTATGGTAGTTTTTCCGCTTCCGGAAACGCCGGTGATGATGTAAACATGGTTGTTCATACAATAGGCTTTTCAGCGTCAAAGCCCTCTTCCATTTCCTTCATTTCCATTGGTTTGTCTTTATAAAAGATGGAGCCAAACATTAAAATTATTCCGGTGCTGAGAATGACAAAGAACAATACCCCTTCGTTGAAAGACTGGATTTTCATGCCATCAGGAATTTTTAAAAACAGGAGCACGGTAATAAGGCCTCTGGGGATGTAGAACAACTCAGGGAACAGATTGTATTTGTGCAAAATACGCAGATAAATAAAGCGAAGTAACAACAATACTCCTACTATGGCCGAGCCCAGCATACATACATTCGGGTCGGAGAGGAATGAGAGATCTATTTGATAGCCGAAGATAACGAAGAAAAAAGTACGGATCAGAAAAGAAGACTCAGCTGTTATACTTTTTAAAAAAGAAGCGACCTGGTCTACTTCCCGCGTTGGGAAGTACTGGTGCAGTGGACGCCAATTTACCAACTCCCAGTTGTTGATAATGAGACCAAAGATCAAGATCGTTAACAATGAAGGCAAATGCATCATTTTTCCGCCGGTATAAACCATAATTAACACCGCAAAAACCAGGAAAAACTTTACATTAACCTTGCTTTTTAACAACAGCATCATCAATCCAAAACATACCACTACTGAAAGCAAAATAGCTATAACGATACTTCCTCCAAACCAACCTACTGAGGCCATGTCAATGGTTTCTCCGGCGGTAAAAAAATTGAAGGCCATAATACCAACAATATCCGAAAAGGATGCTTCATAGATCAGGAATTCTTTCTTATCGCGACTCAGGTGGTGAACGCTGGGTAGTACAATGGCGCTACTGATTACACTTAAAGGGATAGCGTAAATAGTGCAATGCAACCAGGATTCATCCGGAAACCACCAGTGAAATAACCAGCTCACCATACAAACAGACAGCACAAAAATGATCAATGCTGAAAAGAAGGAGTTGCGTATCAAGGCTTTGCGGTCTCTGCTTATATGAAGATCAAGCCCTGCTTCAAGTACTATCATGATTAACCCTATAGTGCCAAGCACTTCAACTACTCCTTTGGGAATATGAAAAGGAAGTCCGAATGATTGAGTCAACCAACGAAGCAGCATGCCAGTGCCCAGTAATAATAACACCGACGGCAATCGGGTAACCCTGTTAAGTACAGAGAACAAATAGGATAAAACAATCAAAGAGCACGCGGAAAGCAGTGCCTGATAAGCTGTAATTTCTTGCATGGTTTAATCTTTTGAAACTGAACCGACCAGGCTTGCTAAAGCATCCGGATCAAGAATAGTAATTTTTTTGCCCCTGGAGGTCAGCCAGCCGTTATCCCTGAACGAGCTTAGGGTTCTGACGGTAGTTTCGTTGGTTGCCCCGATAAAATCAGCCAGATCTGCTCTGGAGCAAATCAAATATTTTACGGGTGGATTCAGGTAACTAAAGCGATCCCTCAGGATCAGTAAGCAAATCGCCAGGCGTTCACGAACCGGCAACTTGGTAAAAGTGGTAAGTCGGTTTATCCAAACGGTAAATTCAAGACTCAGTGCTTCCAGTAAATTCCTGGCAAAGTACCGTTGAGACCGAAGTAATTCTTCAAAAGCAGGCGCAGGAATAAAAAGAGTTTCTACCTGGCCAATAGCAGTAGCCGCTATGGGTAATGGCTGATTATTCAGCAATTGTCTGTATCCCATCCAGTCACCAGGTGCATAAAAATAAATAACCTGTCGTTGGCCTTGCGGGGAGGTTGCATCAATTCTGACAATACCTGATAATAGTAGATAAGCACCTTTAGGAAACTGTCCCTCTTTGAAAAGGACCGCGCTGTTGGGAAATTCCTTTCGTTCGCTGAATTCCAGTAAAGCCTCATTCTCCGTTGGAGGAAGATTCTCCAAAACGGATTGATGATTGAATAAAAAAGGGGCGATGGTGAGCTCTGGACTGGAGATTTGCATGGATTTGGGCAAATATAATCTTTTGCCTGAAAATCCAGGTAAAACTGCTTGGGCAGGAAGCACAAAATTTAGAGCGTGTTTAAATTTCCATGCCTGAGCGAAAGCTGAAAAATTTTATTTTAGATAAGGCACATTTTGCAGGCGTAGCTGGCAGTTACGATGAAAAAATGTAACGCAATATAAAATGAAATTTTGCGCTTGCAGCCAGGCGATGGAATTTTAAACACGCTCTTATCCCTGAAAAAGAAAGTGCAAGCCCTTTGGCCTGCACATTTCCATTCTATCATCCTTTTTGGTAACTTAAACCAAATGGTCGGATTCTACCCGGCATGGAGAGAATGTTTTTCACCTTTTCCCACAAAAATTCCAATACGGGCAAATCCGACCAAAACGTACTGCCTAAATTGAAAAAACTTTAGCAAGTAACTCAACAGGGGGTAAGTTGGAGACGGACTGGAATATGAAAATTGATTTAGATCAATTTTAGGTTTTTTTATGCCTAGATGCCCAAAAATAAAATGTTAAATATTGAGTATTTTGCTTAAAGTGATATGGATCATTTTTTCGCTGCCGGGCTCATCAGAACTTTATACTTCTTTTCATGTGGTGCTTGTATGCACTTTCTAATAGCTTGTTTCACAAGCGAAATCTATCAGCCTGCCTATGAGAATAGAACTGCCCAAATACGCCGAACGCTTCGGCGCTGTGTTATTACATGATGTTCAAAAGGTTTACGAACTGGATGGCGGGTATTGGCCTGATGAGGCTCTATCCAATCCGTTCCACGTTATACGGCATATTGAAGCAGAAAAATTACACCAAATTGAAAAAGACCTAGCCATCATTATACCAACAAAAAATGAAAGATTGAGGCTTTTGGAAGGTGTTTTGTCCGGATTGCCACACGATTGCCTGCCTATTGTACTTTCTAACAGCGATACTGAAGCAATAGATCGGTTCAGGTTGGAGTGCCAGACAGTGGAAAACTTCTGTTGTTACGCTAAAAAAAAGTACCTGATTATGCACCAGCGATCAGAGGCATTGGCTGATTTGGTCAAAAATGGAGGATATACCAAGTTGTTGGATGAACATGGATTGGTACGAAACGGGAAAGCAGAAGGAATGATAGCCGGTGTCATGTTGGCCCAACTGATGGGCAAAAAGTATGTTGGCTTTGTAGATGCTGATAATTATTTCCCAGGCTCTGTATTTGAATACGTACGCATTTTTTCAGCCGGATTAAGTCAATCCAGCTCTTCTCATGCTATGGTTAGAATACAGTGGCATAGTAAACCAAAAATTGAGGGCGAAGGACTATTTTTTGCCAAATGGGGAAGGGTAAGCCGGATTAGTAATTTGCTGCTGAACCGCTTGATAAGCCAATATACGGGTTTTGAAACGGATGTGGTAAAAACCGGCAATGCAGGTGAACATGCCATGTCTATGGAATTGGCATTACAAATGGATTATTCAGCAGGTTTTTCAATTGAAACGCATCATTTTGTGAACCTGATGGAACGATTTGGAGGGGTGAATGTATTGCCGGAAGATGTTCCTGCCATGCAACAGGGCGTTTACCTGTATCAGATTGAAAGCCGAAATCCGCATTTGCACGATGCCAAAGAAGATGGCCATGTGGAAGAAATGATCCACCAATCCTTATCCGTCATTTATCATTCCCCACTTTGTACTGAAGTGGTGAAATCAGAAATTCTGGGCGAACTTAGGCGACTCAATATCCTTAAAAAACACGAATTGCCGAAAGCGCCTGTTAAGTACGGATCCTTGCAATTCTTTGATTTCGATAAAACCGCCCGTATTTGGGATCCTGTAAAATACGGTAATACCCAACTAGTATGATTCCATTGCTGCTTTTTACCGACCTGGATGGCACATTACTTGACCATCATACCTATAGCGCGGATGAAGCTATAACTGCTATTCAAAAACTAAAAGAGGCGCGAGTGCCCTTGATTTTCTGCTCTTCAAAAACCATTGATGAGCAAGTTTACCTGCAAAAAAAGCTACAAATACACGCCCCCTTTATTGCAGAAAACGGAGGCGCTATTGGTTGGCCGGAAGATTATTTCTTATCTGCGCATGTGCCATCAGGGGTTTATTGGCATGGGTATCAGGTGCTCCCCTTTAGTTCAGTTGATAGAGCTGAAATCCTGGAAGTATTACAACTAGTGCCCTCCATATGGGGTCTTCGTGGATTTTCCGACCTCTGTCCTGTGGAATTAGCCAAATATACAAGCCTTGACGATGCTGGTTTGATCCGTGCACAAAACAGATGGTACACAGAAACGCTGGTTTCACCGGTGCTGGAAGATCAGGACACAGCACAAGCCTTGAAAAAATGGCTTTCTGAATATGGCTTAACGCTGATTAAAGGAGGACGATTCTGGACGGTGCAAGCTGCCAATGTGCATAAGGGTGCAGCCGTGAGGTGGCTTACCCGGTTGTTTCGCAAAATAACCGGAAGCAAAATACCCGTTGCTGCTATTGGGGATAGTATGAATGATATCCCTATGCTCCAGGCCGCAAACATGGCATTTTTGGTGCGCAATGGCAGTCTGGAATGGGCGCCTATGGAAATGAAACACCTGGTGAAGCTTAATCACCCCGGACCAAAAGGTTTCCGGGAGGCAGTAAACATGCTTGGCATGTGTTTGTAATTAAAATAATGGCCAACAGGCTCTAAAGGGCTTTAAAAATAGCATCTAAAAGCCCGTTTTCCCGGGTATCGCCAACGAGCTGCCAGAACATAATTCCACCGAGTTGTTCCTTTTTGGTGTAGAGGGCTTTTTGGCGCACAGACTCCCGATCATCAAAAGTAGCAAACAGCTGTTTGGCTGGATGATAGGCATAAGGCGCTTGCGCGATGGTATCACGGTAAAATTGATAACCTTCTGCTTCGGTAATGGTAGTCAGAAACCTTTGATAAGGAACGAACGACTTGAATTTCCCGGATTGATACAGCCCTTGATTTTGATTGGGCACATTTTCCCATACCCGGGCGTAAAAGGCAGCGCCCAGCACCATTTTTTTGCGTGGCACGCCTAGTTTTTCCAAATATTTGATGGCATAATCTGCGGAAAGTTGTTGCCCCGGCGAGCTATACAGGGGTGTATGGTGCCCGGTTACGGTGCTATAACCGTTTACCAGATCGTACGACATGATATTCACCCGATTCACGAGGGGCATCACCAAATCCCACTCCACAGAACCTTCAAAAAACGCATCAAACCCGCCTGCCGCAAAGCTGATTTCGGCTTTTTTACCCAAAACCTGTCTTAGCTCCCGCACCAGAGCAGTGAAATTGGCCTTGTCTGATTTCTGAAAAAGATGTCCCGGATGCCCCTCAATGCCCGGGTATTCCCAGTCCAGGTCGATGCCGTCTGTATGGAAATCCTTCATCAGTTTTTTCACAGAACGAACAAATTCAGTGCGCCCGGCTGCGTTGGAAAATACCTCGGAGCAAGGTGCGCAGCCACCCCAGCCACCCAGAGACAACAGCACCTTCAGTTTCGGATGCTTTTTCTTGAGCGCAACCAGCTTTTTTATGGTGATGGTATCAGTTGCATCGTCAACGACTAGCTTATTGCCACGTAAATGGCAGAAACTGAAAATAACCTGGTCCAGTTGTTCAAAACGATACTGATCCAGATCAGAACCATTACCCGCATAATAGGCGATGATATCCACCTTGGCCTGAGCACTTTTTTGTACTTTTGACCATTCTGCACAAGAAACGCCCATGAGCAGGGATAAACCAACAAATAAATACCATTTCATAATACGGGTAAACCTACACAAACTCTAACAGACTTCCCGATAAAGTCTAAAAACTAAAACTTTGGTATCTTCCATCTTCATGAAGCCAATAGCATCCCTCCTCTTTCTGTTACTATCAGCATCTGTCACCCTCTCTGCCCAAAACTGGTCTACGTTCGGTAGCAACAGTTTGCGCAATGGACGCACCGAAATTGCCGGCCCGGAATCAGTGGGCCAGACCAAATGGACTGTTACCAGCAGCGCCACCACTCTGGGCAATGCCGTGTACACCCTGGGCGATCGATTTGTTACTTCCAGGATTACTTTCAGTCCACATAAAGGCAAAATTGAATGCCGTAACCTGCAAACAGGCGCCTTGCAGTGGACCTCTCCCAATTTAGGGAATTCCAGCATCCTGTATGCCACCGGCTTCACCGAGGATGCCGTGTATGCCCACGATTATGCCAACGATTCCATTTATGCCCTGTTCCCGGAAAACGGCCAGATCAAATGGCGCTCCAATATCAAATCCCATACTTTCGGGGCATACCCAGGTTTTGTTTTTGCCTGCAACGGAGATCCTATTCTAAATGGTCCCATTACGGAAGGGATATTCACCATGCGTCTCAATAAGAACAATGGAGAACCGCTTTGGACCAACTCTACTGTGATTGCTATCGGCCCTTCCTGGATTTTAGCCACCCGTGGCGAGCGTGTTTATCGCATTACCGGAGGTATCTCCGTACCAATTGTATTGACAGCCATAGATGTAAACACGGGACAAAATCTCTACAACTCCTCCCCCATACCAGGCGACGGCGACCAGGAAAACCCACTCTGTCTGGGCGATAACGGAGAACTATATTTCTGGCGCGATGGTGGAAAATTGTACGCCTACCGTGATAACGGCTCCAACTTTGAACAACTTTGGGCATATACGCCCGCAGCGACCACCGGTGCGGCCCTGAGCGGCAATATTTCGATAGATCATCAGGGTAACCTGTACGTTTTTGATGCTTCCCGGGTAAAACGAATTAATGGTATCAACGGCGCCGTAATGGCGGAATCCATGGAATTGAACATGTCTCAGCCATCATTGACCATCGACGGAGATTCTACCGTGATAGTGAACACCGGCTTGGGGCAATTCATTGCTTTTCGCCCTGATTTACAGGCAGTTAAATGGCAGCTTACTGCTCCCAATAATGTGTATTGCAACCCAGCGCCATCTAAAGACGGCATTATGGTAGTCACTTTTGGCGGCGCCCAAATCCGGGCGTACCAGTCAGACCAAAATCGGGCGCCGGTAGCCGATTTTTCCACAGAAAGCACCTTGGCCTACGTAAACACCCCGCTGGCCTTTCAGGATCAATCGTCCTATCAGCCCGATACCTGGACCTGGCATTTTGAGGGCGGAATTCCGGCCACTTCCAATCTCCAAAATCCGGTAGTGACTTACGCACAAACAGGCACATACGATGTGCTAATGGTAGTAGAAAATGCTCTGGGCACAGATACCATCCGGAAATCCTGTCTGGTAGAAGTAACCACCAACGCAGGTGCTCATGAAGGGCAATTCATACCCACACTTGAGTTATTCCCCAACCCGGCCACGGAATTGGTTTCTATGCTGTGGCCGCAAGAGGAAAGAGCATTATGGTGCACTTTAACCGATCTCACCGGCCGGGTCATTTTACAAAAAGAAGTGACCTCGGACGCTCCAACCCTCAACGTTCAATCCTTGCAACCCGGTTATTATTTATTAGGCTTCCAGGGTAAAATCGGACGCTGGATAGCAAGGTTAGTAATTCAACGTTAATGCTCGAAGCGGTTTTACTGTCGGGGTGACTGCCAGTCACCCCGACAGTAAAACCGCTTCGAGCATTAGTATCTAATTAGAGCATGTTGGGGATTTTCTGACGGAGTCAAAAATCCCCAACATGCTCTTAATCGCCTTATAAATGAAAAAACAAATTGCCCTGGTTCTCTCCGGTGGTGGCGCGCGCGGGCTCGCACATATCGGTATCATTGAAGAACTGGAAGCCCGCGGATATCATATCCATGCCATTGCAGGAACCTCCATGGGGGCACTGGTGGGCGGTAGTTACGCTGCCGGAAAATTGCCTGAACTCAAACAATGGTTCCTGGACCTGGACATGCTGGAATTGCTGCAACTGGTGGATTTTACCTTTAGTCCGCACGGCTTTATCAAGGCCGACAAGGTTTTTAACATCCTGAAAGGCATTATTCCGGATACAGACATTTCAGCATTACGCATTCCATACACCGCTACTGCATATGATTTGGCGCTTGACGAAGAAGTGGTTTACCGAAAAGGCAGCCTGTTCGATGCTATCAGGGCTTCGGTTGCTATTCCCAGCGTATTAACGCCGGTAAAAACAGGCGAATCTGTGATGGTAGATGGCGGGGTGGTAAATAACCTGCCGTTGAGCAATATCAAAAGAAAGAAAAATGATATGTTGGTGGCTGTACACGTAAACGCGCGCGTGCCTGTGTTGCAACTTCCTGAAGATCCCGCTCCGAAAATTGACCTTCCTGCACTGCAAAAAGTGGATGCTTATCTGAACAAGCTTTTCAAAGTAAAAGACAAAAAGGAAAACAAAGAACTCAGCTATTTTGAGTTCATAGAAATGAATTTTGATGCCATGCGAGATAGAATGGTGCTAATGGCATTACAACAACATCCAGCAGATGTATTAATTGAAGTGTCGAGGTACACTTGTGGTACCTTTGATTTTTATAAAACCAAAGACTTGGTAGAAACCGGGAGAATGGCTGCAAAACAAAAACTGGATACCCTGAATTTATGAACGTATTTGAAGCCACTATTGAAATCATTGGCGTTAATCCTTACGTTTTTCTGCCGGAAAAGGAACTGGAGAGGCTGTTTCAGGAAGCCGGAAAACACAAAGGCAAAATTCCTGTACGCATGACCATCGACGGGCATGAGTTTCCGCAAACCCTGGTAAAATACAGTGGTCACTGGCGTTTGTACCTCAATATGCCCATGCGAAAGGCTGCCGGTAAGGACGTAGGGGATACCGCCCTGTTTCAGGTATGGTTCGATACCTCAGATCGATCCATATCCATGCATCCGGATTTTGAAAAAGCCCTGATTGAACACCCGAAAGCTGCAGAGGTGTTTCATAAATTGCCCGCTTCCCGGCAGTTGGAAATTGTGCGGTATCTGGGTTTTCTTAAAACAGAAGAAAGCTTGCAACGCAATATTGCACGCGCCATCCGGTTCCTATTGGGCGAAGAACGATTTGTGGGCAGGGATAAGCCGTGATTGCGCTTAAATTGAGAGTCTCACTCAAAGTGAGACTCTCAATTTAAGCGCAATCACGGCTTATTCCTTCACCATCGTCAGCGTCTTCATCTCGCCATCTATAATAAGCTGCAAACTGTACACGCCTGCCGGCAAATCCAGGAGCCTTGCCTCAAGCCAATGTTCCCCTGTCGGGTAATCCTTATCTGATACCTCCTGTATTGCTTTCCCATGGGCATCAAAAAGGATGGCTTTTACATGAGTGGCATACGGCAAATACACCCGGCAACGCAGTTGATCTCCAACCGGATTAGGTGAAATGTCAGCCCGAAACGCCTGTTCCAGAGTCGATTCGTCGCGGTATTTAGACCGGAGTACAATGGGGGTAACTGTTTCGTTGGTGATTACCGGATGATTGAAATCGAAGTAAATGGCGGCCTTGTTGCGCAAAATATCGCCTACCCGGATGCCTGGCTTTGGCGCTATACCAAACAGGATAAAACCATGTGATTCCGGTTCATTGGTGGTGCTGTCTACCAACCGGATATCGTCGAAATGCCAGGAGGCGACTCCGGCATCTGTGATGGTTAAGCGAAATTCATGACTGGCGCCAATGGTTTTCAGGGAATTCCAGTTCAATAAACCAGATAGTGTATCGCGCACTACAATCCGGAAAGCCGTATCTGTTCCGGTATTCTGAAAACGAATCATGTATTGCAGCGATTGATCCCGGATCGGCATCACACCGGTTGGATTGGAGGTGATGGCTGTTTTATCGTTCGGATCAAAACTGTTTAGCACAAGCACCGGGTGCGTAGTAGCATTATTGGTTGGTGTAGGGTCCTGAAAACTGGTGGTTAATCCCGCATTGATCTGGAAAATTTGTCCCATCAAACCCGGATCAGGCGGCAGCGCCAGGTGTATTTTGTAGGTCAATGCTGAATAGGTTGGGATATCCGGCAACACAAACTGCAATTGTCCGGCCATCTGATTATTTGCCTGAGGCTGAGCATCAGTAAACAACACTGGCGGCTCAGGATAAGAAAGGGTTAGCACCGTACCGGCAGCAATGGGCTGGGTGCCCAGATTTCGGATTAATGCCGTTACATGAAACGCTTGTCCCGGACGCGCACGCGTGCTCACCAGCGTGACCATCAGGTCTTTGATCTGCTGATTGGGTTTAAATCCAAGCGTGAAATTGGTTTGGTTACCTGGTGTAACTGCCAATGGACCAGGTGTGAGACAAATCGGATCGTGGTATAACGGCGTACCGAACTGCATTTGATAACTTCCCTGTGGTAAAATACGTGCTATATTGCCGTTCGGGTCGGAAGTACACACATAATTGCCTGGTTGAAAGCTGAAAATTTCATTGGGCCGTGAAGGCTCATTTACCCCGTTAAAACAATCCCCGTTGACATCATAATACGTTTTCCCTTTTACTACTCCTCCCGACTCACTAATCAAGTTAAGTTGGTCGAGTAGCGGTTGCAGTGGCGTGCGCAAAGGCACATCATACCAGCTGGTAAAATCTCCGCTGGAACCAGTATATAAAAACCCATCCTGGATTACCGGATGTTGAATGTTGATCCAGTCTCCTTCAAAAAAGTAAATCCAGTTCAGTCCTTCATTTTTAGATATAAAGGTGCCTGCTCCACCCCAGGCAATCAGCAGACTATCTATCTGCGTAAAATTGCTGGCATTCAGGACCGTTCCAAAATTTTGCAAATCAAAAATCTGCCCAAAATTTTGTCCACCGTCTGGGCTCATATAACCAAGATTGGTCGTCTTATCAACCAATACTACCCGACCATTGGGGAACATAATTAATTGGCCACTATATTGAAATGGGAACTGCTGGGCTGCTAATTGCCAGGTTTGACCTGCATTGTAGGAATACTTCACAAAAGGTTTCTGATACACAAATATCGTATCTCCTTTCGCCGCCATTAGGTGTCCAGGCATTGTTTTCTGCATCTGTAAACAATGGATCCCATGACATACACATCAAATTGGAAGAGATGATGAAGTATTTGCCATTGTCACCGGCAATTTGACGAATATCATCGCAAAACCAGGGCACCTGAGTAGATTCCTGCCAATTAAGACCTTGATCCGCAGAAAAATACACTTGTTCTGTATATAGACCATCTATCTTGAAATAGAAGAACAAAGTTCCATTCGCCACATCCAGACCAGATGCCTCTACATAATTATCTGCGTTAAATACAATATAAACTTCTTCAAATACCAGATCAAAAGTTTGACCACCATTTGAAGATACATGGCCAAGTAAGTGTTGTTCTAACTTGTTATTGGCATTGGTAAATACCGATAAGGAAAATACTACCAGATTATTTCCTATTACCTGTAAATGCAGCATACGGTCATCGTTTGTACTACCTGGAGGAAAAATTACGTCTTGTTTTATCCAGGTTATCCCGCCATTATCACTTTTGTATAGTCTGCCGGCATCCTGCCCTGTAGGCTCCGGAATCAAGGCAAACCAGTCATTGCCTAATTTTACAATATCAGTGGGACACTCAGGCCCACCCGCCAGGCCGTCGTAGCTATTGAGGTTGACTTGGGTAAAAGCCGCATTTTGTGACAAGCAATTACCGCTGTTCCAGATAAGGATACAGGAAAATAGGAAAGCGCGCATAGGAAATTAACAGTCAAATTAACGAATAGGAACAAGAGCCGCTTTGTAAGCAAAATGCTGCCTGAGTTGGTTTTTTGCCACGTTGTTTAGCTCTTACTTTGGCGCCCATTTTTAAACACGCTTTAAGAAGTCAAGACAATTAATAATGCCGCATATAAAATCAAAAAGAATAGAACGACTAAAGAGGGGATGGTTATTCCAACGATAGCCAATGCCTTAACCCATTTTTTGCCAGAAGAGTCACTGACGACAAGTGCAATAATACTTAACGCTAGTCCAGCCAGCAAAAGCAACAGCCCGGCACCTGCGGCAACAGTTAAAAAAAGCAGTATGGCTCCTAATACACTGCATATAAAACCTGATACTGCCAGCGGCTTGGCTGATTCGCTGTTACTGCGTCCCAAGGCTTTCCTGACTCTTTTTTCCAAAATGTTTTTGGCTATCCGGTCAAAAAAACGCTCCTTTTTAGGCGTCAAAGAATGGTGGGTAACTGGTTGAAAAACAATTGTGTTTGCCTCCTGTACAGAATTTGCTACACTGGCCTGTGCCGCAAATGGCAAACTTGTTAGCAACATGAAAATAAAAATACGCATAGTCTAGTAATTAAGGATGAATTGAAGTGTATTTCAGAGAATTGATTTGTAACGTGAAGATAGGCAATAAATGGGAACTCGTATCATGCTCCTGTCTTAACCACTTTCAACAGCGTAACGCTTGCTTCCTGTTCAATGATTACTCCATAGATGCCTACAGCCCAGTTACTGGTTTCAATGTCTATGTGGTTGTTATTGTTTGGAAAAACAGTCTGTTGCAAGCGCCCCATTGCATCAAAAATTTGAATCCGCTTCACCGGGCGTTGATCTGTAGATTGCAGCCTGAAATAATTCTGTGCAGGGTTGGGGAAGGCTGTCCAGGTTTTTGCCATGAACTCCGGCGTATGGGTTTCTGAAAGCTGATCCAACTGATATTGACTAAAAAATCTCCAGATTTCCTTACAGGCACTGAAATCCTGATTGGTTATTCCAATATTGAACGCTGACCCCGGCCAGGTATGTCCTCCACCAATAACTTTGAAATGCTCTACTGTGCTTCCATATTCACCCCCGGTATAAATTTGGCGTTCGGCCGTACAGCCATCTGTTGTATTGTTGTTAGGCACCGGGGTAATTGTTGGCACTGGATTACAATTGTTTAAACCAGCCCAGGTATTCAGTAACGCAGGGATAGATACAAAAGTGGCGGCCGGTAATCCATTGTAAGGCACTGTATTGTCGGAGGTGCCGTGTATTTCCATCACAGGTACCGGGCGTGCGGGATTGCAGGCATTCAGTTTGGACTGTATCATGCTGCCTGTTACTGAGGCAATGGCGGTAATGCGGTCGTTTAGTTCGCAGGCGAGAGAATAACTCATAAATCCGCCGTTGCTCATGCCCGTGCTGTACACCCGGTTGGCATCTATGTTGTAAGTTGACTCCAAAGAATTAAGCAAATCCCGGATAAAACCTACATCGTCTACATTGGAATTGCCTATAAAAGTGTTCCAATGGCGATTTCCCTGAGCATCTATAGTGCCATTGGGCAGCACGATTAGAAAATTGGCTGTGTCGGCAATCGGCCGGAAGTCGGCATAAAACATTTGTTCGAGATTGCTGGAGGTGTAGCCATGCAGGTTGAATATCAGTGGTACTGCCGTATTGCCGGTATAGGCAGCCGGAATATACAAGAGGTACTCGCGCGTAAGGCCACCGCTCTGAATGGTGCCTGTTATAGTGTTCTGTGCAAAGGTTGCGTTGGTTAGCAACAAACCCAAAAAGAGGTGGAAAATGCGCATATTCATGTGTTGGGAGCTGTTTTTTTGGTAAAAAGAGAGGAACCTGTGGGTGTGTAAAAAGGTTGCCGATAAAAATACAGGTAAAATCTTAATCCGGCCGAGGTCTAAACCTCATAGGTTTTTTTAACCTACGGTATGTACACAAGTTGCTTTAAGGGGCAGCGCCCCGGAAATATTTGTAGCCATAAAATGGATTTAAGGAGCGGAGGTGCAGTGCACCGGCATTAGATTCGTTATCATATTGGCAATCTCTCAAACAAGAAGTAGTGAGATAATTGGTTAATCATACCTGGTAATTTGACATTAGTTCAACAGTCTGGCATTGTTACTTTTCTTTTTGCTTGCCCAAAAAGAAAAGTAACCAAAAGAAAAAAGGCAGTCTTTCCGGCAAAGCCAACGACCTACGGGGATTGCGCTGCTTTTTAACCGCAGTCCGTCTTTTTTTGCATCATCGTGCTGTACCACCGGTTAAAAAGAAGGCGCTCCCTCCTTACGTCGGGACCATCCCCTTCGGTCGGGCTTGCCTCGCAGACGGCGGGGGCCTGAGCATGGGATTGGTACGGAGCTAAGACACATGATACTTGTGTACATACCATAGGTTTTTTTAACCCACGAGGTCTGTGGCCTTCCCGGAATATCATTCCGGGATACATAAACCTCCTCAAGGCTTAATCTCCAGCTTAAGCTCCTTACTCCTTCCGCCCCGCGGGCATTTTTCCTGCAAATACCGGGTACACAAAAGTTTCAGATGTTCAGAAGTTCCTTCGCCTTCACCTATGCCGTGTGAACGATTTGGGTAGGCCATGTATTGAAAGAGCTTGCCGTGTTTGACCAACTCGTTTACCAATCGTTCGGCGTTTTGAAAGTGCACATTGTCGTCGCCTGTGCCGTGGATGTATAGCAGGTTGCCTTTCAGGTTTTTGGCGTGGGTGACTGGCGAGCCGGATACAAAATCCTCCTTGTTCTCCTGCGGCAGGCCCATGTAACGCTCCTGGTAAATATTGTCGTAACAAAGCTGGTCAGCCACTGCTGCAACGGAAATGCCGGTTTGGTATATTTCCGGATATTGGAAAAGCAGATTGAGGGTGGCACTGCCGCCGCCACTCCAACCGTGCACTGCAACCCTGTTTTCATCCAGCCACGACCAGCGTTTAAGCAATGCCTGCGCTCCCAGGGCCTGATCACGGATGTTTACGATGCCGATCTTCCGGTAAATCGCTTTTCGCCAGGCCCGACCTTTGGGCGCTGGGGTGCCGCGGTTATCGAGAGAGATATAGCAATAGCCGTCTGCGGCCATATCTCCATTATATAACCCGTTAGACCCCACTCCCAAGGTATTTTTAACGGTAGCACCGGCCGGTTCTGAATAGACATAAAATACAACCGGATATTTCAGGGTGGTATCCAGATTAGCCGGTTTTACCATCCAGCCATCCATCGTAACGCCCTCTGAGGTGGTCACCTGGAAAAACTCCACTTTGTTTTTTGAAGGATCGTGTTTGGCCCATTTGGCCGCCACCCCTTCATTTCCATCCAAGGAGCGGTGGTCAGGAAGAGAAATGCGTTCGCGAACTGTGGGGAATCCGGCATTGGAAAAACTATGGAATGCCCATTGACCATTAGGAGAAATCTGATAACTATGGGTTCCTTTTTGATCCATCGGCGTGATTCGGGTGGCTTTCCCGTCGCCGTTCAGTGAAACCCGGTAGAGGTAGCGCTCAGTGGCATTGTCTGGGGAAGCCAGGAAGTAAAACGTGTTATTCGCTTCATCCAGTAAACTGGGGCTGATCACATCATAATTTCCTGGTGTAATATTCACCTCACGTTGTCCGTTTCTGGACACCCGGTAAAAGTGTCTCCAGCCATCTTTCTCACTGGCCCACATAAATTCGGCGCCAAGGTTGATCCATTCCAATCCACCCGCATTATCCCAAACATCCTGGACATCTACCCAGGCTTCATCTTTTTCGGTATAAATCTGAGTGGCTACTCCGGTAGCTGCCTTGCAGGTGAAGACTTTGCTCTCCTGTTGCTTCCGGTCCAATTGTTGAAGAATGATATCCGTTGCATTGGATGCCCAGGCCATTCTGGGTATATAGTGCTGGCGCTGATCGCCTGGAACATTCATCCACACGGTCTTTTTGTTTTTTAGGTTTATCACACCTACCCGGCAAACTGAGGGACTTTCTCCTACTTTGGGGTATTCCACGGGGATGGTATAGGAATAGATGGAATCTGTGTTGTTGATCATCAGGAAGTACTTCACATCACTGGCATCAATTTGCCAATATGCAATAGACTTGCTGTCTGGAGCCCAGCGGAAGCCATCCCTGCAATCAAATTCTTCTTCGTAAGCCCAGTCAAAAGTGCCGTTGATGATTTTATCCGTGCCATCCTTGGTCAGCTGACTGATTTTTCCGGAAGCAAGGTCTTCGAGGTAGATATTGTGTTTGCTCACATAAGCCGCCGACAAACCATCGGGCGATATTTTGGCGAACATGAGGGATGTCGCTGGCAGGCTGCTTCCTAACTGCCGAAGTTTCCCGGCATTAAGATCGTACACCCAATAATCGCCACGGGTGTCGTAGCGCCAAACACGCCGGGTATTAGTGAAAATCAGGATCTTCTTGCCATCATCTGAAGGTTTAAATGATCTGACTGACAGTGGATTGTCTGATCCGGCGGGAGTGAGTTGGGTGGTGTTGATCAGGATGGTTTTTTGTTTGGTGGCAAAGTTTACCTGTGCAATGCCTTCCTTATCTGCTACCCAATAAGCATTGCCGTCGGCTGTCCATTGAAGGCTTTGCGCAATGGCTGTTATAGAAAATAAAAAACAAAGAATGATCAGGGAAAAACGGCTGGCAGGGATATGATGCATGAGATACGTTTGTTTCGGGCAAAGCTAAGCGCGTGTTGGGGATTTTCTGACGGAGCTAAACCTCAAAATGCTGCCTGAAAAATTACCATTCATATTCATTCACAATCCTGCAATCAGGGTGCGCTTGTTTAAATGCCTGCATATCTGCGCTGCTTACCCTGGGCAGTGTTACCGCTTTAAGGTGCAGCATAGGCTTCAATTTTTCCAGGGAGCCTCTGTAGCTGCTGAGCTCCAGATCCAGCACTTCCAGTGTTTTCAGGTTTTGGATAAAGTCCAGACTTTTTATCCGAAAACTGCTGTTTACCAAGGCTAACTCATTTTCAACAATAGATAATTGCTTCAGGTTTTGTAAACCGGAAAGATCTGGAATCTCCTGACAACCACTGATATGCAATGTTTTCAGGTTGTGTAAACGGCCAAGCACAGCGGCTTTTTTCACTTTATCTCCAAAGGCCAAATGTTCCAGCTGGCTCATGTTTTTGATAGGCTCCAGAGAGCTTACATTACTGTTCTGACAATGCAGGGTAGTTAATTTACTCAGCCCTTTGATGGGCTCCAGGGTTTTCAGCGCAGGAGATACACAGTAGATTTGTTCCAGCTGTGTCAGTTTGCGGAGCGGCTCCAGGTTGATTACCTGTTCATCTATAGGCAGGGAATGATTGATGCCGCAATAATTGATGACCAGAATTTTAAGGTTGGGAAACTTTTTCAGCGGGCTCAGATCGCCCGGCCCGCTTACCATGTAAATTTGTTCCAGCTGTGCCAGGGTTTTCAGGTCAATACTGTCAGCCTCTGTATCCGGATAGCTCTTGCGCACCCGCGCATACATATCCTCATAACTCAAGAGATAGGTTTGTTTTTGCAGCCAATCCCTTAGAGGGGTATTGTACATAGAATCCTCCGGATCTTCCTGACCTTTAAGTCGCTGGATATAAGCCTGTTGCACGGTATAAAAATCAACCTGATGCCGGTAAAAATACTGGTTGATGCGCAGAATGGCCTGCCATTCTGTGCTCAGACCATCCCACCAAGCCTGGTCAATAGGTTTTTCGGGCAATTCTTTTTGCCGTGGGAATGCTTCGTACAACCATTTAAGGCCAATTATGAGCAGGATGCCTGCAAGGATTTTGACGGTCATGCTAAAGTTGTCTCATTGAGCATCAATGGGGCCGGAGGAGTGGGTTTTAACCGGGAAACCTTTGAATTTTTTGGGCAGTTTTTGCACAGTTGCACTAGTGTCGGTAGAGGTTAATACCAAAATACAAGGCTTGCCTTTATCCGTTTCTCCCTGGGCTACACCAATGATGCCATCCCATTCCATCCAGATTTCGGAGGCTTCCTGTACGGCTGATTCGAGTTTTTTCATGTCTTGGTTTGTTTGGCCATGTTCCAGTTTGCTGGTACAGGCAATGGAGAGGATAAGAACTATCCAAAGAAGTTTACGCATGACAAATATACGAAATAGCCAGAGAAGGTTTCCCCTCTCTGGCCATAGATGTGCAAATTAGGGGTGAATTACACTCCCAAAAACTCAACCTGCAAGGCGCCGAGAACGGCATTGATCGGGTTGAGGATGGTTACTTGTGGAGATCCGGCAAACAACAGCCCGATGGCATTGCGACGCATATCCAGCACCAAACTGCCTGAGTCGCCTCCGGCAGACATATTGGTTGTAATGATTTGATTCACAAAACGAGCCACACCTGCGCCGCCGTAATTTACATTTAATGTAGCGCCAATGGCAATCACCCTGCCTCGGGTATAACCGGTAGTACGACCGGATTTTTGAACCCGGGAGTTCACCTGTACGTTTGCCACACCCTGAACATAGCCGATGCTGTAGATTTCAGGACTGCATTTGTCGAACTGAAGTACCTCGGCAATGGCGCAGTCTACCACATTATTGCCGCCGCTGAAATTAATCGGGATGAAACCGGCCAGATTGGCGATGTGGTTCGTGGCCATAACGCCACCGTCAAAGGAGCCTGGCTGCACAATCGGATCACCAATGCTGGCTGCATTGGAATTGGCCAGCACGTGGTTGTTGCTCAGGATGAAATAACGGCCAGGAACCATGTCGCCGCGACGAATGACTGTGGTGGCAATGGTGCCTGCTGTAACGCGGGTATGACCTACGCTGCAACCGCCCATAGCTGGGCGCATCACTTCGTTGTTGCGCATGTCGGTTTGAGCAAAAATGTGCCCAACTTCCACCACATCGGTTTTGAATTTGCCCAAGGTGGCTGGAACCAGATCTGATTTGCCAAGGTCTTCCTTGTCAATTTTCTGGTCAACCAGTACCAGCAAACTGGGTGTTCCGGTGTCAATTCCGTTGGTTTGTTTGTTGCCTAGCGCCACACCTACTACGTTGGGCATGGAAAGCAATGCGTCTTGTTCTTTGGTTTGGAGGTCGGAGAGGCTTTTGAAGTCGCCTTCTAAGAGGTAATTTTTCATGGGGTACATGAGTTTTAGAGGTTAATAATCAGTTTGAGGTATGCCTTTCGAAAACAGGCAAGGCACAGCCAGGCTTTGTCCTTTGCAGGCCAAGGCTTGGTAAATTTGTCGGCTAAACGAGGAGGGAAAGTGGTTTATCAGGGCCTCGTTTTACTCCTGCAAGATGCAGTAGTGAATTCCAGCTATTCTATCAGATTTATGCTTTGGTGGCAATTATTTATTATTCAGCCAACGGTGTTTATCTACCCATTTTTTAAGGCGGTCAAAGCATCAATAACCTGCTGCCAATTGGCTCGCGAAACAGGAATATGTTCCTGGGTTTTTAATACCAGGTAACCATCACGATGGATCTTCTCCACCCAGTTTAACTGACATAGATACGACTGGTGTACGCGCATAAAAGAGGGATGTATGAGTCGGCTGCAGATTTCCTTTAAAGGCTTGGCAATCAATACCATTTTGTCCTTTGCATAATGTATTTCTGCATACGGACCATCCGCTTTGACGTACCTTATTTCATCCAGGGGAATAAATACAATCCCATCGGCCACCGACAGGCGTAAATTGCCTGAATCTTTGTTAGAAATTGGTGAAGCATTGGTGGTTTGGTCTGCCATCAAACGAGTGAGGTTTTTCAACAGCAATTGCACTGCCTCTGGGTCGTCGGTGGAAGTGGTATGGAGGTTGTTTAGTCCGTATAGTATGCCGGAATTCTGTTCCTGATCGTCAGGCAACAGCAGAAATTGGAGTTTCATGGGGATAAGTAGGTAATATTAATAAAATTATCATATTTGCTTTTAACTTGTATTGTAACTGGTTAGCCTGCGGCGACCCGATACTCTGGGATACCGCCAGATAAAACGGTATATAGTTCATTGAAAGGATTGAATTGGAGTTTACGGATTGTAGAGATAAAAGATTGAATACGGACATAGA
>JAFLBO010000007.1:107500-215385 GCA_017303475.1 Chitinophagales bacterium | reverse complement strand
ATTTTTGTGAGGCGGGTGTTGAAATGTGGAAAACGCAGAGCCCCAAAACAGCCAATGAAATTGATCTGAATCGTTCTTTGACCACTCAGTGAAGACCTTAGCCAGACACACTTTTTGAGACATTACCTGAGTCATTTGGATAACTGGGTTCAACGTGGGTTGTCATCTTGAGCGTAGCGAAAGATCCGGTTTAAGCTCCACTATCAGCAAACCCCATCTATGCGAAATCTGTGCTAAAAATCTGTGTGAAATCTGTGCGAAACCGGATCCCCGAAGGCCAAGGCTCCGATCTTTCGCTGCGCTCAAGATGACAAACCACAATGGGTTCATGACCCATAAATGCCCCCCTCAAATGACTCCAAAATGACCCATAAATGACCCTCCTAATGACCTAAATGACCTTAATGACTCCAAAATGACCCCAAAATGACCCTCCCAATGGCCAAATAAATGACTCCCCCAATGACTATCAAATCTCCTATCTTGCTCCCGGAATTAGCTACCCTATTCGCTGCGATCCAACATGGCAAAGAAAAAAACAAACCAAGTCTCTCAAAAGGTATCGGCGGCTAAACCCGCCGGTACGGTTGATCAACCCTGGCATTTGCAACACTGGTTCCTGATTACTGTCGGCGCTTTGTTGGCTGTAATTCTGGCGGCGTTCGGAGGCGCTTTTGGCCACGATTTTGTTTCCTGGGACGACCATGTGTATGTGTACGAAAACCCCATGGTGCTAAATCCAACAGGCGCAAATTTCCGGGCCTTTGCTACGCAGGTGGTATCGCTCAATTACCACCCGCTCACCATGTGGTCGCTTTGGCTCAACTCGGCCCTGTTTGGCGCCGAAGCCAAATCTTTCATCGCCACCAATGTGCTGCTTCACTGGGGCAATGCGGCTTTGCTGTGCTGGCTGGTTTGGCTGCTCACAGGCAGGCAGTATCGCTCGGTGGCCATTTTTACCGCATTGTTGTTTGCCATTCATCCATTGCGGGCGGAATCTGTGGTATGGGTGTCTGAACGGAAGGACGTTCTTTATGTCTTTTTCTTCTTGGCTGGCCTGATCTCTTACTGGCAATACCTGGATACTCAGCGCAAAGGCAAACTCTGGCTGGCTTTGCTGCTGATGCTGCTGTCTTGTCTGTCTAAAGGCGTGGCAGTGGTGTTCCCACTGGTATGTATGCTGCTGGATTATTGGCACGGACGCAAGTTCAGCGCGGCCTGGGTGCTGGAAAAACTGCCCATGCTGGCCCTGTCCATACTCTTTGGCCTGATTGCTTTGGATGTGCAAAAAGGAGGCGATTTCCACGGATTGCTCACGCTTCCCGGAGATAAAACCAAGGCGCTTTCCACGGTATTCGGGATGGATAAAAAGATCCTGTTTGCCGGCTACGGATACATGATGTATTTCGTCAAGTCCTTCCTGCCTCTGCAACTTTGCACCCTGTACCCTTACCCCACTGAGCTGGAGTTGAAGGGTTTTCCATTCCTCGGCGGAGCCATTTTTTTCCTGGCAACCATCGGACTGGCTATTTGGAGCATGCGCAAAACACGGGTGCTGGCATTCGGTATTGGCTGGATTTTGAGTACGGTATTGCTGGTGCTGCAGTTCATTTCTGTGGGCGTGGTGATCATGGCCGATCGGTATTTTTACCTGCCTTCTGCCGGCTTGTTTTTTATGCTTACTTACGCGGTGGAGGTATATGTTTTGCAAAACAAACCGAATCTGCGCAACATCTGGTGGGCGGTGCTTGGGTTATTTGCTGCATGGTGCCTTTGGCTCAGCAGAGAACAAACGGCCACCTGGAAAAACTCCGAAACCCTCTGGAAACAGGTACTGAAATACTACCCAACGGAAGACCAGGCCATGGAATCGCTGGCCAATTGGTACGGCAAACAAAACCGCGTACCCGAGGCCGAACAAATGCTCGAACGTGCCGTTTCCGATGGTTGTACCCGCGCTAATGTGTACAGCGCACTGGCCAATTGTATTGCCATCAAAGCAGCAACCGCTAAAGATTCCAGCACCCAACGCAGCCTGCGCGATCGTGCGTTTTCGCTGTACGACCAGTCTATTGCCCTCAATCCGGGCAATGCGGACACCTATTTCAACCGGGCGTTCACGGCTTTGCTGGTCAACCCAGAGCGCACTATTGCTGATTTGGATACGGCCATTACCCTGGCTCCCCATAAAGCCCTGCAATTCAAACAAATGCAGGCAACGGCCTATAATAACCTGAAACGTTACGCCGAAGCAGAAAAAATACTCAACGAGGTAATTGCCACACAGGAAAAACAAGGACTCCGCACTCCGGAAGAAAAACAAAGGTATTCTGATGCATACCTGGAGCGCGCGGTTTCTCGTTTTAATAATGGTAACCGTCCGGGTGGCTTGGCAGACGCAGAAAAATCGGTGAGTATCATGCCCCAAAACCAACGTGCTACGGGTTTGCTGGCCCGCATGAAAGCCGCCATGGGCCAGTGAACGCGGGTTGGAACGCGGATTTTTTGGAACGCGGATGACGCGGATGACGCGGATTTTTTTCTTGCTGCCTGCGGCAGCAATGCTGCGCGAGCCATCAAGCCGAACGTCTTCTGCGAAAATCTGCGGGCAATCTGTGTAAATCTGCGGGAAACCCCTCTACGGAAAAAACTACTAACAATAAACACAATGCGTACCTACTTCACACTCTCTCTCCTCGGACTACTCCTTTTCACGGCCTGCGAACGCAAAAAAGACCAGCCGCCGCAGACGGAAGATTTTTCCTGCATCAAGCTCTTTGATGAACAAGGTCAAGGATTGGGCCTACATGGCTCCTGTACTACCTCCAACGATTGGGGCAATATTCCCCTGAATGCCACAGAAAAAGAATACCTGAATTTTTCAGATACCGTAAGCCTCAGCGGAACTGCACCAACTACCATTACCTGGTTTGGTATTGCTCCTTGCCCGGTAACTATTGGCGGAGCAATGTTGGTGTATCTTGGAAAAGACGTCAATTCCGACCCGGTAAAACTCAAGCTGGTAGTTGTAGATGAAGAACTGAATATCATCCAGAAAGCAGCCGTTAAACTTGGTACTCCGGCCAGCATGGCCCTGTACATTGATCCGGCCCTTTACCAAACCGGCCATTATTACCGCATGTATTATCAGGTGAGCGCTCAAGGCGCCGCCTCCCTGTATGAAGGCTACGGCAATTTCCTGGTGTGCAAAGGCCCGATTCAGGTGGGAAATATTCAGACCGAGTGTATGTAAGTATGCTCAATCATCCGTTCTGAACAACTGCGTTATCACTTCCTTCTTGCGCGCGCGGGCCACAGGTATACGCGCATCGCCGGTGAGCTGCAGGTTGTCGCCGTCCATTTTTTGTACAAATCGTCGACCAACGATGTAGGATTTATGCACCCGCAGGAAATGTTCGGCCGGCAGGGTGTTTTCCAGGTTGTTCAGACTTTCGAGGGTGATGATTTTATCCTTTTCGAGGTAAATTTTCACGTATTCCTTCCAGCCTTCCACGTAGCGGATTTCAGCTACCGGAATGTTGATCCATTGCCGGTCGGCTTTAACGGTGAGGGAGCCTTCCGGCAACCCGGCGCCCGATTCGGCTTTTTGTCGCAATAATACCAACGCCTTGTTGACGGCATGCGTAAAGCGGTCAAAAGAATAGGGCTTGAGCAGATAATCCACCGCATCCAGTTCAAAGGCCTCCAGCGCGTGTTGCGGATAGGCTGTGGTAAAAATAGTAACTGGCTTGCGGGAAACGGATTTCAACAGATTCAGACCACTCAAAATGGGCATCTGAATGTCGAGAAACAACAAATCAATGGGCTCACCTTGCAGGATTTCTATAGCGCGGATGGGACTTTTGCAGGTAGCCGCCACCTCCAGTCCGGGTGTGTCGTTCACAAATTTTTCCAGCAATTGCAGGGCCAGGTGCTCGTCGTCTACCAGCAGGCAACGGAAATTATGGGTCATAGGTCACTAATTTGCCCAAAACCACGCCTTGGGCGGCCCAAAAATACAGGCCGGAAGGCAAGTTTGGCACAAGCAGTTCCACTTGTTCTGTATTGGCCGCTATGGTTTGTTGCAACACTACCCGTCCGTTTATATCCAACAAGGAGAATTGCAGGTCCGCTTCCTGTGGATTCATGCGCAGTTGCAGCCGGTTGAAAAATGGATTGGGCGATACCCTCATGGAAGCCTGTTCGGGTTGTTCTGTCACTCCGGAAACCGTTCCTATACATCCCGGACCATATTGATACAGAACGGTTTCGCCGTCGCGTACACAGGTTGTTTCACTCCAACCTTCAAATGGCAGAAACACCTGATTGAAAGCCCCTAACAAATACCCAAGCCCTTCTACATACATATTCAGGTTAAACGCAACCCCAAAAGGTTCCACAACAAAAGCTTTTCTGACAGCGCCATTTTCCAGGATCAAATCAAATACGGTATCAATGGCAATTCCACCATGCTCATACCAAAGAGTATCGTTTTGATGCAATGAAAAATCAAATAATAAGACCTCTTCCACTGCGCCGGGTTCCAGTTTGTACACCCGTCGCAGCAGGGTGTCCTCGCGCACCCATCCGCCCGGATAAACCTGTGTGGTATCCCGGTAAAACCCGCCACAAAAAGGTATAGGTGGGTTGGAACGAATGACCTGAAGCAGTAATGGTTTATACAGAAGTCCATCTATGAGCGTATCCAAACCTAAGGTATAATGCCCGGCTCGATCATAGGCACAAATGGGCCACTCAGTAGGTCGCACAAACACGTCCCAGTTGCGACCCTCCACCAGCATCGGGTGGTACACGGATTGGGAGAATGCCGGGAGTTGAAGCGCCAGGAAAAGCAGGGATAAAGCAAGTCGGTTCATGAGCAGGTTGGCAAGTTGGGTTACGATGGAAAGGCAACTTATTTCCAACAAAAATATAGGAAAACACGCCTGTTACCGACTGGCAATGCGTGTTTTTTGGCCAGCCTGCGTCATTCAGGCATTCAAACGCAACTGAGCTTTGAAAATACGTCCTTCAGATTGGACCGTCAGTTGATGCCTGCCGGCGTAGCCCAGGGAGAGTCGCTGCCGCACATTTTCCAGTCCAACCCCGCCCTGTTCGTCCTTTTGTTGATTGTCGGGGTCAAAAGAATTTTCCACGGTGAAGAGCAACTGTTGAGGCGAGCATTGCAGGGAAATATGCAAAAAGGCATCGGGAGCGCTTTCCAGATCGCCGTGTTTGAGGGCATTTTCCACCAAAGGCAGCAACAGGAGCGGCTCTATGGGATGTCCGGCGGTATCGCCTTCAATGTTGAGGGTTATGGGCAATGGGTGTTCAGATTTCCACTGAAACAGTTCAATATAAGCGCGTATTTGACCAATTTCTTTGTCCAGTGGCACCGTTTGCGCCTGACCATCGTAGGTAACGTATCGCAGCAAATCGCTCAAACGCAAAACCATATCGGCAGTGCGCGGGTGTTGAAGCGTGGCGGCGGCGTAGATGTTGTTGAGGGTATTGAATAAAAAATGCGGATTGATCTGCGCTTTCAGATAGCTCAACTGTGCTTCAGCATGGCGTGCATCCAGGTCCCGCCGGTTTTCCAGCAATTGGTATAAACCGCTGAAAATCATCAGGATGAAATAAATCACCACCGTTACCATAAACACATTCCGCCCCCCGTCAACAGGCATTTCCTGATTGCTGAAAACAGTGCTGCCGAAAATAGCCAACTCAGCTTTTACCCGTAAATAGGCCATGCCCAGCCAGAGCGAAATGGCCAGCACTGCCCACTTGCCGTATTGCTGCGCTTCAAAAAAACGATTGGTAAGCACCCGTGCATTGGTGTAAAACAACACCAGCGGGAAAAAAATGAAAACCAGCGTTCGGAACAACGCCTCTCTGGCCGGCATCATGCCCGACAAGAGATAATACGTGGCCAATGTCACCAGCGCCCAACCCGTCAAATGGGTAATCAGGCGCCCCCGACCGGAAAGAAGGAGTTGGAGCATGAGGAACGATGGACGACCTACGGTTGACGGCCTACGGTTGACGGTGGATGGTTTTTAGCGTGGCAAAAATAGGGATAAGATGAACCAGGAAATAACTTTTACCAGATTATCGCCTCCTCGGGCTTTTATCAGGTTTTTTAGAGATGCCCGAATTTTTTCAGCCAGGTTCTCAAGTTCGTACAACTTGTCAGCATTGATATAACCTAAACGATGCGCGATATTGAGTTGTGTGATGACTTCTGCGGAAGAACCTTTTGAAATTTCCCACATTTCATTGGTTTTTGTGAGCAAATACTGCAAATTACCAATAAATATCCAAAATTCCAAATTTTTTACCGACCACCGTCCTCACTCGTATCTCAGCGATTCAATCGGATCCAGGCGTGCGGCTTTCATGGCCGGGTAGAATCCGGATACCACACCAACAATCATACAAAGGGTGAAGCCTAGGAACATCCAGCCCCAGGGAATCAGGAAACTGCCACCCATGATGAGGGTCATAATGTTGCCCATCAGGATACCCAGGATGATGCCTACAATACCGCCGATCTGGCAAATAACCACGGCTTCAGTAAGAAACTGGAGCAATACACTGCGGCGCGTGGCGCCCAATGCTTTGGCGATACCGATTTCCCGGGTGCGCTCGGTTACGCTTACCAGCATGATGTTCATGAGTCCAATGGCGGCCCCCAAAAGTGTCATCAAACCAATGGCTACTGTAGCCAGGCGCAGCGTAACGGTATTTTCTTTCAGTATGGCTACTATACTGTCGGAAGCAAAAAGCTCAAAATCATCGTCTTCCCCTGGCCGCAGTCCGCGAATTTGCCGAAACAACCCTGTTGCTTCAGATTGGGCCGCTTCCATATTGGTAGCATCCGGTACAGCTACCATGAGAAAATAATCCCGGTCGTCACCACCGCCAAAAAGGGCTTTTACATTTACCAGCGGGGCATACACCTTGCGGTCGCTCGACTCGTTCATGGTAGCGCCTTTTTCGGCCATAATGCCCACCACGCGGTACCTGTGCGCATTCACAGTGATGATCTGGTCCATGGCCTTTTCGTTTTTGCCATCGAACAGGGTTTTTACAATATCGGAACCAATAACAGCCACTGAAGCGCCACTTTCCACTTCCATTTTGGAAAAGTTCCGCCCCATGGCTATTTCCACCCCTTTCACATCCATGAAGTTTTCATCTGCGCCATTAAAAGTCACATTGGGGTTGGTTTTTTTATCGCCAAACTTGACGGTAGCACTACCTGTACCATAACAACCCACCGCAACCTTGGCCGGAAACGTGAAGCGCTCCTTGAATTCCATGGATTGCTTGTAGGTAACCGCAGGAGCAACTTTCTGTTGCCGACCCCGACGATTGCTGCGCACTTCGCCCCATTTGCGCTCAATACTGAAGGAGTTTGCGCCCAGATTGGAAAAATTGTCGCTCAAAGAATAGGCAATGGCATCAATGCCAGTCAAAATACCTACCAGCGCCATAATGCCAAAGGCAATGATGAGCAGGGTCAGCACCGAGCGAAGCATGTTGGCCCGAATGTTTTTTATAGCCTGAGCGAGAATCTCTGAGAAGGGCACGGGAGTGAATGAGTGAATGAGTGAGTGGGGTTGGAGTGTACCTCAAAAGTAAAGAGAGTTAGCCTGGTGTTTTAGGTAATTAGCTGCAATTCGGGGATTTTTCGATCAATGTCTGGAAATAACAGGATGGGCGCTTCTGGCTGACGGTTAAAAAACCTTGACAATTCTATGATCGTTGCCGGCTTTAGGTGTAACTATCCTTGCGCCAAAATTCTGGCTTAATGATAAAACCAACCACATTTTCACTCTTTTTGCTGTTTTTACCGCTGCTTGCACAGGCTCAGACAGAACGTGTTCAAAAGACGTTTACAGAAATAACCGTTCTCGCGCAGCGGATTCAATTGCCTTTTTCTCAAGACAACCGGACGGTACAAGTACTCACTCGCCAGGAGCTCCAAGCCATGCCGGTGCGCAGCATCAGCGAAGCCCTGCAAAGCATTCCCGGACTGGATGTGCGTCAGCGTGGCCCCCTGGGTATTCAGGCAGATTTGAGTGTGCGTGGCGGCGGCTTTGACCAGGCGCTGGTGCTGCTCAACGGCGTGCGACTCAGTGATCCGCAAACCGGACACCACCTGCTGAATGTGCCGGTAGATTGGTCGGCTATTGAAAGAATAGAGGTCTTGAAAGGGCCCGGAGCGCGCATTTACGGACAAAATGCCTTTGCTTGTGCCGTGAACATCGTGACCATAGCGCCAAAGGAAAGGGTGTTCAAACTGGGCGCCGCCGGGGGCGATTTCGGCTATCGCAGCGCCAATGCCTATGCTTCTTTGCCAAAAGGACGGCTACGGCAGCATGTAGCGGCCTCAGCCGATTTTTCTGACGGATACCGGAGCAATACAGACTTTCAGGTGCTGAACGGCTTTTACCAGGCCACTCTGGCAGATCGCGACAGCAACGGACAATGGGAATTGCTGGCCAATTTCAATGCGCGCAACTTTGGTGCAAACGGGTATTACGGTCGGCTGGAATTTACCGATCAATACGAAGAGGTACAGACCAGCGTGCTTAGCCTGGGGTACCGGCGCAATACCGGAAACTGGACGCTCAAGCCGCGTGTGTCCTGGCGCAGAAACCAGGATATGTATGATTTTCAGCGGAGTACAGACGCCAATACAGTCAATTTTCACCTTAGTCAGGTACTCACTGCCGAGCTGAACAGTACTGCCCAATGGGCCAATGGTCAGCAAACCGGCCTGGGCGCCAACCTCGAATATACTTCGCTAAGTAGTTCCCGACTGGGGCAACGCGAACGTTACACCCTCAACCTTTTTGCCGAACACCATTGGTTGTTGTTGCAGCGCAGGCTAAACCTGACACCTGGAGTTTCCCTTAGTTCCTTCTCCGATTTTGGCGTGTTTTTCTATCCCGGACTGGATGCCGGATTTCGGTTGAACAAACAATGGAATGTGTATGCCAATGCGGGTTACAATTACCGCATTCCTACGTTTACCGACCTGTATTATGAGGATCCGGGCAATGTGGGCAACCCGGAACTGAAACCTGAAAGTGCTTTTTCTACAGAACTGGGATGGAAATACCGGGCGGCCTACAGTCCTTTAAAACTACAAATGGCTTTGTTCCGCAGGGATGGCCGCAACCTTATTGATTGGGCCAAGGATAATCCGGCGGATAAATGGCAAACCAGAAATTACAACAGCGTGCTGATGCAGGGGGTAGAGCTACAGGCATCACACCAGATACAGAAGTTGGGCTGGAACCTGGCGTACACCTATCTGGACGCGCAGGTGTCGGATAACGTGGCTTTGTCGCGTTATGCACTCAATCATTTGCGTCACCAAGTGAATGCATCCTTGGATTATCAGATATTGACTTCTTTGGGCTTGCATGTGCGTGCGCGCTGGTGCGACCGGGTGGTGCAGGATCCTTCGGTGAAGGGGGATTATTGGGTGACAGATGCCAGACTAAGGTATGTACGCAAACATTGGCAGGTGTTTGCAGAAGCCATAAACGTGCTGGATGCGGAGTATGGAGAGCTGCGTTACAGCGATACAGCGGTGCTCACTATGCCAGGGCGCTGGTTCCGGGCGGGTGTGGAAGTGCGTTGGTAAATGCTAACACTTTCTATATACCTGATTTTTTGTGACCTTCGCCGCACTTGTTTTTAGCAGTCATGAGTAAAAAAGTTTTTGTAACCGGGTGTTTCGACCTGCTTCACAGCGGGCACGTTGCGTTTTTGAAAGAAGCCGCGCAATTTGGCGACCTGTATGTGTGTATTGGCAACGATGAAAACGTGAAGCATTTGAAGGGGCGTTATCCGGTCAACAATCAGGAAGAAAGGCGGTATATGCTGGATGCTTTGGCCTGTGTGAAGGAAGTGCGCATTAATAAGGGTTGGGGTATCATTGATTTTGAGCAGGAATTGGCAGAGATAGCGCCGGATGTTTTTGTGGTCAATGAAGACGGGCATACCCCGGCCAAGGAAGCTTTATGCAGGGAAAACCACATTGAGTACAATGTATTGAGCCGCAAACCACATGTGGATTTGCCGGTTCGTTCCACTACCAGTTTGCGTACGGTTTGCACCATTCCGTTCCGTATAGACATTGCCGGAGGCTGGCTGGATCAGCCTTATGTTTCGAAGTTTTTTCCGGGTCCGGTGCTCACCGTTTCCATAGAGCCAACGTTAGAATTCAATGATCGGAGCGGTATGGCCTCCAGTACAAGGCGCAAGGCGATAGAACTCTGGAAAACGGAAATTCCGGCGGGGGATAAAGAACAGTTGGCTAAAATCCTGTTTGTATACGATAATCCACCAGGTTCCGGACATGTAAGCGGATCTCAGGATAGTATTGGAATTGTATTCCCGGGCTTAAACAAGTTGAATTACCACAACGATTATTGGCCGCAAAGCATTGAGTCAGTGCAAGATGATGACAAATTACACTGGATAGAATCGCATTTTTATTTGGTAACGCTTGGGCCCCGGGTATCTACTTACAATGTGCTGGAAAACACCGTTATCAACGCTGCATCGGCCAAGGCCTTGGCCGATGCAGCGGATCGTTGTTGGGAAGCTATGCTGCATAAAGACCTGGCTGCTTTTGGCGAGGCATTTAAGGCATCTTTTGAGGCGCAAATAGCCATGTTCCCTAATATGATGGATGAAGATATCTGGAAAGTAATAGAACAATACCGTTCCCGGGCCCTGGGCTGGAAATTGAGCGGCGCAGGCGGCGGCGGGTATTTGATACTCGTCAGCGACAAACCCATAGAAAATGCCATTCAGATCAAGATCAGGCGGCGGGATGTTTGGGGGTAAGGGGGTTAGGGGTCATTGGTAGCGTCATTTTGGGTCATTTGTTAACCCAGGGGTTTGTCATCTTGAGCGTAGCGAAAGATCTGTCCGAACCACGATATAATGCCCAGCCGAACGTCTCTGCGAAAATCTGCGGGAGAATCTGTGAAAATCTGCGGGAAACCTCGCGCGCGTTGGGTTTCCCGCAGATTTTCACAGATTCTCCCGCAGATTTTCGCAGAAAGCGTACGGCTTGATGGCTCACTTTGATTCTGGCCCCAAAAATCTCCATATGGTAAAAACAATGGGGGCATCCAGAGGCCAACAGGCTACCTTAGAGCCGCGATCAAAACCACAATAACACAGCAGGTCATTGCAGCGGAGCAAAAGCAACCAAACACCAAAAGAACCTCCTTCAAATCTTTGCGAAATATCCACCCGATCCATATTCCCAGGTTCAGATCTTTCGCTACGCTCAAGATGACAAACTCCTGGGTTAACAAATGACCCATAAATGACCTCTCAATGAAAAAATACTGCCTCGCTCTCGATTTAAAAGACGATACCGAACTCATTGCCGAATACGAAGCCTATCATCGAAATGTTTGGCCCGAGATCATTCAGAGTATTCAGGACTCTGGTATCCGGAACCTGGAAATCTACCGGGTAGCCAATCGGCTGTTTATGGTCATTGAGGCAGAGGATGATTTTTCCTTTGAACAAAAAAGCGCCATGGATGCCGCCAACCCGCGTGTTCAGGAATGGGAAGAACTCATGTGGAAATATCAGCAGGCGCTGCCCGGAGCCAAACCCGGCGAGAAATGGATGATTATGGAACAGATTTACGGCTTACGGTAGACACGGCCTACGGTGGACGGCCTACGGTGGACGGTGGACGGTGGCGTTGCTTTTGAGATTAGGTCTCATTTTAGCCATAAAAATCTCAAAAGCAACGCCACCGTCCACCGTCTACCGTCCACCGTCCACCGTCTACTTATTCAACTGCCGACTGAATCTTGGAGATTCTGAAAAATGAAGCACGATGCATTTATTATCTTTTCTGTATGGATAGAATAACTCATAGTGTCCATCTTCTGCAGTAAACCGGATTTCATTCAGATTTTGCAGAAAAACCTTGTCCAGATATTCCCGTTCTTCCTGGTTGGTGGTTTGTATAAACCTTGTTTTGGGCGTTAGGTCGCCACTGTTTCTAAGGTGTTTATTGAAACCCAGATATACCCTGGATGAAAGCATAGTGTCTGCTACCACCACCGTAACAAACGGAAAATGATTATCGGTTCTGGAATAAATTTCCAAAATATCACTGGTTTCGTTGATCCATTGATTGGTATAGGAAAAATGTAACAATTTGTCTGATTGCTCCGGATTGTTTTCTATAATGGATTTGGCGGATGAAATCAACATGCGCTCTTTTTCCCTTGAGGTCAGGTAGTCACCACCCAACATCAGGCATAACACCAAAATAAAACTGAGTCCAAGTACCTGTAGGGGCCTCTTGCTAACTTTTTCGGATTCCTGAAGATGATCCTGATTATGCTTTTCAGCAATACGTGTCAGGTTAAACATAATATTGACGAAAAGAGATCCAAGCATAAGCGCCAATATTCCTACAAGACTCAGGTAAAAGTTTTGCGACAGGTTTTCGCCTAGGATTTGGAGTTTAAAAACAGTAGTGCAAATCAGGATAAATACCCAATACACCAGCAATATAATGGAGGCCAAACCTATGGCATTACTTAATTTGACAATTGATTTATTATTCATTGCGTTGTATATGTTTTACTTGTTTTACGCCAAACAATACCGCCAGGCCAAAGACATTTCTATTAATCCCTTCAAAATCCTTATTGGTAAGCGGAATATTATACCCATAAAAAACCTTAAATCGCCCAAGCCCAATACCAATCTCCGGTCTGAGTCTTAACGACGATTGTTCAAAATCAGTATAATAAATCAGGTTAATACCCAAAGCCATGGCAGATTGCCCACCGGCCATCCAGGCGCCTATTTTAGGACCAATGATTGTTTTTTTGTCCAGCTTTACTTCGCTGGATACAAAATAAGCCCAGGCAACAGGATGTCTGCCTTTCCGTCCATAACGATTGACGGCAATGCCCAATTCAGCAAAATGGCTTTTTCTGTAATGGTATCCGGTAAGGATAGAAACGTATTGTTTTTGGTCTATGGCATATTTATAAAACACACGGTTGGTGTCTACATTCGCGGTTGTATCTACAGGTATTTGTGCAAAGCACCGGAGGGTTGTTCCAAGCGCAAGCAGGAGGACTAAAGTAGTTTTTGTCATGCTCTTAAGGTGTGTCTGCACAAGCACGTATGGTTTCCAGTACAGTATCAAAATTGGACTGCTCCAATTGCAGATGTCCAGGTACGCCAATCTTGCTCATATAATTCCATTTGGCTTTTGTATCAATAATAATGGGTTTAATCCGGCTACTCAATGGGTTAATTTGCCTGCCAATCAGATCTGAAAAAGCATCTTCATAAACCTCAAAATCAAGGCAAGGGAATTTTTTTTCGCAAGGTGTAATCAGTATCCCACATATAAAGTAATTGATCCTGATTGCAGGCAATGATGTATAAATCTCCTTCGTCTTCGTATTCTTCAGCCAGGGCTATGCGCTCTGCCTTTATCCGACACGTGTCTACCGTGCCTTTTTGTATAAACGCTTGAAACTGTTGTAAAGTGTATTTGTTCTTCTTACGCATTTTGTACATTTCATAAGGCATGAAAACAATAAATGCGAATGAAAAAACAGCCATGGTTCCGAACAAAAAGCCCAAAAAACCATCACCGGAAAGCATGGCCAGCCAGGTAAATCCTGCGCCCAGCATTGCAGCAACTGGATAGTAGTAAAATTTTACTCCGTTGGCGCCACCCTTACTGACTTTCAACATCAGTCTTTGCAAGTATTGCAGTTCATCCTGCGATAGTGGCCTTGTTTGATAGGTTAGATTCATAGGAAGACTATTTACCCAAAGTTAAACTTTAACGACACCCGCGGCGCCCAAACGCCTGCCAGCGGACCACTGTACCGATAAAACAAAGCGCCGCCAATGCCCATGTATGCTATATCCACATAACTGAAACGCAGCAAATTATCCAGTTGCACACCTGCTTCAGCAATAGGCGTGGAGGCCGTGAGGAACCCGAGATCACGCTGAAGACCCGGTTGTCGCATATCGCCCCAGGCCATATTGTGCAGCAAAGTAAGGATTGGCGCTGAATAAGGATGTTTGTACAACACCGGCCCTATTTCCTGCGACACATACAGGTTCACGAACCGATTAGCAATAAACAGGGTGTCGGGCAGGGATTGAAAGGTATTGGGCGCCACAAACAGGGTAAAACTGCCCTGATTGGAGGTTGATTGGTTGAGGGTAAACAACTTGGCCAGGGGCGTATTGGCCGTTGCAGTGCCAGCCTCCAGTCGCCAGTTGAGCCGGCCCAGTCGCCGGATGTACACGTTTTGCCTGAGCGCCAGCACCCAGCGTTCGTAATCATACTCACCGCCCAGCACACCTTTCCAGCCGCGGGTATAGGCCAGCTCTACCACAGGGGTGCGCTGTACCTGATTTTCCTCTGCAATCAAAAAATTGGTATTCATCAGGTTGCGGGCATACCGGATGTACACACTGCTCTCCGTAAACCTAAACTGACGCTGCAACGGAGCATTTTCTCCGGCCGCAAAGCCATACGCATACGCCGGCGACCAGTCCTGCCGGTTTCCGGTGACCTCTATTTTTATATCGCGCGTTAGCTGACTGCCTATGGCGGCCGACCATTCTTCCACATAATCCATGCGGCGGGCGTACAGACTGCGGTTGACGAGGTTGGCTTTGCTGAGTTCGTGCAGGGCGCCTGGCTCCATTAGATCGCGTCGCCAGCTAGCGCGCAGCTGCGTGTTATGCGTCCGCGTGATGCGCCACAAACCATAAGCGCCGTATTTCCATTGCTTGTCCCGGAACCCATAACCTGCATTAGCGCCCACTTCGAGGCGTCGGGGCAGACGCAGTGGACGGGATTCGGCATTGGTAAGGCCCAGGCCCAGGCGCGCACCTTCGAAGTCGTTGAGCTTCAAAACACGCCTCAAATCTGCACTCAGCCCTTTATATAAATGCAGCTTGCCAGTAACCGTATAATTGATTAATTGGGATACCCAGCCTACTTTTTGGGCCGCAAAAAGACTGTCGAGAAACACATAGGTGCGTTTTTCTTTATCCGACAAAGGCGCGGCATTGCGCCACGGAATCCAGGCAGAATCTTGCTGACTGGTGGCCTTTTTTACCATATATATGGGCATTTCCGGCATAAAATCCCGGTTTTCGGTGGGCGTATCCAAATCTACCCGGGAGATAAAACTGCGTCCGCTGATATGCGATCCCATCGTTTTATCCGGATAGGAAGGGATATTCATCTCAAAATTGAGTTGTTCCGGAAACCATTTCCAGGTTCCGTCAGCCAGGGGCGCCTGCTGATAGGCTTGTTCCAGTTTGACTCCAATGAACGGCGTGCCAATCGTGGTGGCGCGCACGTTTTTTACGGCATACCCGGCAGAAAGAAGTTGCAAAACGCCGGTCAGGCCATTAAAAACCTTTCCCTTGCGCGGCCGGAAAGCGATGGTCCAGAGGGTGTCCGGGCCATCGTAGAGCGTGTCCTTTAGTTGAAAATAATATTGGTTAATAGACCCCGGTGCGATGGGATTGGCAAAATCACGGTCGAGCACCCGGATAAAGTCGTTGTAAAAAGAGAAGGGTTGTACGGCGTTGGCAATGGCTACGAGGCCCAGGTTTTGATCGCCACTGACTCGGTTGAGCAGCACTTTTTCCTGATTTTGGTTGGGGAAACGAAAGCGGCGTTCCGTAACGCTTTCCATAAAAAACAGGTGTTGGAAGCGGCCATTGCGTTCCATTTTTCGGAATTTTTCCAGCGTTTCCCGGTTTTTCTGTTTGCTGGTATCCTTTCCAGCCATGGATTTGGCAAAAGCCTCCGGGTGAGGGACAAAATCGAAATTGATCTTGTTGTAGGTATTGCAGGTGAAAAAGGGATATTGCTCCGGGTTGTGGTTGTTGCGGTTTGCCACAGCCAGCCGGATCAGGCGTTCGGCCGGATTAGCGCCCGGGCGGATGACCACCTCCGCCAGCGAGCGGTTGGCCTGGCGCAACACCACATCCGGCAGCGTGGGAGCATGGCGGCGCAGGTAAGCGGCATCCAGTTGCAGGGGTTCGTAGCCCACATAGCGGAAGTTCAGGGTATTGGGCATGGGCGCCTGAATCAAAAAACGACCTTCCAGATCCGTTATAAACACCTTTTGCCCGACGCCATCACAGAGAATGGATACAAAGGCCAGTGGGCTGCCGTCTATATCTACCACCCGGCCGCTCAATTGGGCCTTGGCGGAAACGGAGAGGAGCCAAAAGCAGGAGAACAGGCAGGGTTTGAGCCAGGAGGAGAGGTGGTGGTTCATTGTTTTTGCGTTTAAAGAGGAGGGGTTCATAAGTATTTTTCACCGCAGAGGCGGAGAGACGCAGAGGTGCAGTTTATTAGAGCATGTTGGGACTCTGCGGTAAAAAATACTTATAAAACAGCCTATTCAGGCATTATTGGCAAAAATCGAATGAACCTTGCAAATAAACATGTCGCATTTGAGCGTTGTTTCAAATTGTGCTACAAAGGTTGGCCCGGACCTCGCAAGAGGTCCAACCTCAATAGGATCATCCATTGGATATTTTTCGCATCAACATTTCCAGCGGCCCCCTTTTGAATTTTTTTGTCCACAAAACACTGAATACTACACTGAGGATAAAGTAGACGGTCGCATACAACAGGATATAGGCGGGAGGTAGCACTTTATCTGCAGAAAGCAATCCTGTATAGCTTATTCCCGACAATAGTTGCAACACCAAAATGCCCAGGGTGAGGTGTTGTACATAGTTTGTCAGGGTCATTTTACCCGTGTCTGATAGCCATTGGAGCAACCGGCTATCAGGCCAGCGCTCTCCGAGCCAGGCACAAAAAGTGATGACCATAACCCCGAATGAGGCCGTGATGACCATAAATGGCAAGTACGGTGGAAAATACTCTGAATGGAGGTAATCCATAACCGGTTTTTCAAACGGGTACAACAGAGAATACCTTCTCAGGCCCTCAAATGCCAGAAACAAAACAAGCGCTGTACCAAACAAGCGCCCTTTAAGTCTGGGCGCCTGCCAGTCAAGTCGGCCAAGCCACATGCCCAGTGCAAAATAGGCAAACCAGGGGAATATGGAATTCCAACCATTGTAGAGCGTATTTCTGAGAAAACCGGGTATGGTCCAGAAATCTGTATAGTCAAAGGTGGCCAGGTTCCAGCCAGTATCCACCGGAATATACAACAGCAGAATGTGATAGATTGCCATAACAGCTGCAGCACTGAACAGGAAAAAGCGCTTTGGCAGGAAAATAAGGAATGCTACCAGGTGCATATACCCGCCATAAAAATGGAGAATATCTCCGGGCCACCAGTTGTAGAGCAGCAGGCCAATGGCAAAGAGAAACCAGGAGCGTTTTAGGATGACAGATTTATAGGAGGTTTTTTCCTCCCTGGAATAGCTACTGTAACGATGGGTTAATAAAGACACCCCCATTCCGGCACAAATGATGAAAATGGCCGTGGAATTACCGGTAAACAGACTCAAGAAACGCCCAAGCGCAGATTGGTCCTGTAAATATCCAAAGCAAAAATTGAAATTGACGATGAGCATGCCGAAAATGGCATATGCTCTTGCCACATCCAGTCCGAGTATCCGGTTTGACATATCCATGAGGTTGCGTTTTCGGAAACTGGTTATTTTCGGGCGGTAAATGCATGGCAAAAGACGGCTTTTCCCCGGATGAAGGTGTTTGTTTTTTAGATGGAATGGGGCTTTTTTTACACGGATATATGAATTCTTTGCTACAAAGGTTGGACCTCTTGCGAGGTCTGTGGTGATCAGCATGACCTCGCAAGAGGTCCAACCAGGCTGCGGAGGTTAGGCCGTCTGGGAAAAGGTTCCTAAAGGTGTATTTTCAGCGCGTTGAATATTTATCAGAAATACTCTAACCAGCGTGCATCTGTTTGTACCAGGTTTTAAACGCCGTGAATTCAGGGTTGATACAGTTGTCCCATGAGCAGTCAGATCTTTGATTGAAATGTCCATCCTTCCACTCAAATTTATACATGGTTTTATTATTCCACTTAAACAGCACCTCAGAAATATAGTCATGCGGATTTGACTCCTGAATGGACGGTCGATTTTTGTAAAGTCTATCCAGAAATAACGCCTTCAATTTCACCCCTGGATTATTACACATCCATTGCCAAACTTCGGCTTTCCCCCAACCAAGTTCAGAGGAGAAATAATCCATTTCCAGATGTTCCCCTGTAAAGTCATTAATATAGTCGGTATATGAGCTTTTCATATAGATCATCATTAAGTTCAGGGAGCAGGTTAACTCATCTTGAAACTTTAATGCATCTGGATAGTTATATGGAATACTTAATAAGGAATTTATATAGTTCTGGTCCTTGTATTTGAACCTGATCAGTAGTTCGTCTGCAGTATATAAACAGGAAGTAGCAAGGTTCCATTCATCCTTTATATCAATGTTATATTTACATTTTGGGTCAATTTTTCCATCAATTATTGGATAGTGAAGAGATTTAAAGGCTAATATATCTTCATAACAACTGTAGTCTCCACATCTGCCCCAAATATGAAAATGGTCAACAATGCTTTGATGGGTGAATAAATCAAAGTCCAGATGGGATTTGGATGGGTATATGACCTCTATACATCTTTCACGCTCGTTGAAATAATACCAACTTCGCCAGAGTTGCTTTTGAAAAATGGCATAAAGTTTCAAAAAATGGTTCCGGTCCAGAACACCATTAACTGGGTAAAATCGTGTATGTGTGTTGACAGTGTTTGCCATAGTTTCTGATGCTGCATTACGGCATGTTATGTTTTATTAAGGTTATACCTCTTGCGAGGTCCTTCTGATTCGCCCTGACCTCGCAAGAGGGTTAACCAAGCTGCGTGTGGGATTCCCTTGTTGGCGTGACCGCCAGGGTCATTGAATTAAAAAATCAAAATCGTTCGGGAAATGTAGTTTTTACCATCAGCAGCAGTTGTTCGGGAAAACCGAACAATTGAATCCATCGTTAATGCCCCCTCTTTAATAATGTGCTAAAGTTTCGTCTGGAGATTTTAAACAGCTCCAAATGTCAATTCACCCCACACTCCACCCCCAGCAACTCCAGCGCAGATAAGAACTCATTGCCAACCGTTACCTTGCGGGCCTGTGAGATAAACGGCAGTTTTTCCTTGTTCTGGAAGTCTATCAGCTCCATGCGCAAGGTGTGTTTGCCTTTGTGCGTAGCACAAATCTTGTCTATCTGCTCAATCAGATCTGCAGAAATCTTTTCTATCGGGATCTTGAGGGTCACCGACTCTGTTTTTTCCTCGCCAACGGTTTCCAGCAGGCGCACATTGATCACCTTGAACTCCATTTCATCGGAGTTGTAGCGCTGCTTGTACTCTCCTTCTACATAAATGCTGGTGCCTTCTTCAAAAAAGTTGCGGAATTTGGCGTAGCTCTCCGAGAACATCGTGATTTCCAGACTTCCGGTATAATCCTGCAAGGTAAATCGGCCCCAGCCGGTGCCTTTCTGGCTGATCCGGTGCTCGGCTTTGAGCACAAAACCGGCCACATTCACTTTCCTGCCCTTGAAATTATCTACATTGGACAATGGTGTGGCAAAGTTTTCCCACTCATAACGAAAATCGTCGAGCGGATGACCGCTGAGGTAAATACCCACCACTTCCCGCTCTTTCTGGAGCCTGAGAATGAGGCCCCAATCGTCGCATTTGGGCAGTTTGGGCTCCGGAATGCTCACAGAGTCCGATAGGTCTCCAAACAGGGAATTGACCGACATCACCTTGTCTTCCTGATGCGCCGAGCCATATTTGAGCAGGTTTTCAATAAAGGTCTCGTACTTGTCGGAAGGCGCAAAAAACACCGCGCGGGAAATGCCCAGGCTGTCGAAAGCACCGGCGTATACCATGCTCTCCATCACGCGTTTGTTCACCACGCGCAGACTGATGCGGCGCATAAAATCGTAAATATCCTTGAACGGACCGTTTTTCTGCCGCTCTTCAATCAGGGCTTCTACAGCGGCCTCGCCCACGCCTTTCACGGCGCCCAAACCATATCGGATATCGCCTTTTTTATTGACAGAAAAGTTCACCCCGGATTCGTTCACGTCCGGACTCTTTACCGCCAGACCCATACGCTTGCACTCTTCCAGGAAGAAGGTGATTTTTTCAATATTGCTCTGCGAGTGCGTCAGTACCGCCGCCATGTACTCCGACGGGTAGTGGGCCTTCAGGTATGCGGTTTGGTAAGCTACAAACGCATAACAGGTGGAGTGCGATTTGTTGAACGCGTACGACGCGAAGGCTTCCCAGTCGGTCCACACCTTTTCCAGCACATTGGCCGGGTGACTGCGCGAAGTGCCGCCTTCAATAAACTGGCTCTTCATTTTGTCCAGTACGGCCTTCTGCTTCTTACCCATGGCCTTCCGGAGCACGTCGGCGTCGCCCTTAGAAAACCCTGCCAATTTCTGAGAAAGGAGCATAATCTGCTCCTGGTACACGCAAATTCCGAAAGTATCTTTCAAATATTCCTCCATATCCGGAAGATCATACGTCACCGCCTGTCTGCCGTGTTTCCGCGCAATAAAGTCCGGAATGTATTCCAGCGGCCCCGGACGGTACAGGGCGTTCATGGCAATAAGGTCGTCAAATTTGTCGGGCTTCAGGTCGCGCAGGTATTTCTGCATGCCCGCACTTTCAAACTGGAAGGTGCCGTTGGTTTCGCCGCGCTGGTAGAGTTCGTAGGTCTTTTTATCGTCGAGCGGAATATCATCGATGCTGATTTTCACGCCGTGGTTTTCCTCAATGAGCCGGAGGGCATCCCGGATGATGGTGAGGGTTTTCAGGCCCAAAAAGTCCATCTTGATTACCCCGGCATCTTCAATAATGGAGCCTTCATATTGGGTAATGAGCAATTCCGTTTCCTTGGAGGTGGCTACCGGAATGATTTCGGTGAGGTCTTTGGGCGCAATGATGATGCCTGCCGCGTGGATACCGGTTCCACGTACAGATCCTTCCAGAACCATGGCCTCTTTTAGCACCACGCCTTCCGGGGTGTTTTGATCGGCCAGATATTCGCGCAGTTTTTTGGCGTTTTCGATGTCTTCAGAAGGTAAACTCTCCTTTTCCGCCAAAGATCCCTCGCCGGTAAGCGGTGCAGTGAGTACTCGCTTAAGGGATATTCCGGGCTTATCGGGCACCAGTTTGGCCAGGGCATTGGCCTGATCCAGGGGCAAATCCAGTACCCGCGACACGTCTTTGATCGACATCTTGGCGGCCATGGTGCCGTAGGTTACAATCTGGGCCACCTGCTGCTTGCCGTATTTTTCCACCACATAATCTATCACCCGCTGCCGGCCCTCATCATCGAAGTCCGTATCAATATCGGGCATGGATTTCCGGTCGGGGTTCAGGAAACGTTCAAAAAGCAGTTGGTACTTGATGGGGTCAATATTGGTAATGCCAATACAATAAGCCACCGCACTGCCTGCCGCCGAGCCACGCCCCGGCCCGATAAACACCCCGATGTCTTTACCGTGGTTGATAAAGTCGGCTACAATGAGGAAGTAGCCGGCAAATCCCATGGTTTTGACGGTGTGCAGCTCAAAATTGAGTCGGTCCTCAATTTCCGGGGTAATTTCCTTGTATCGTTTGCGGGCGCCCTCAAAAGTGAGGTGCCGGAGGTAGTCGTCCTGGGTTTGAAACTCCTGCGGTACCACGAAATTGGGCAGCAGGATATCTTTTTTCAGTTTCAGGTGTTCGCATTTGTCCACGATTTCCATCGTATTATCCAGGGCAAAAGGCACATCTTTGAACAGGGCGCCCATTTCTGCCTGCGTTTTGAAGTAAAACTGGTCGTTCCAGAACGCAAAACGGCCGCCTTTCATCACGGTGCCTTCTTCCACAAACTCCCGGATGGCCGGCGTGGCCTGTTTTTCGCCGGTGTTCACACAGAGCAGGATATCGTGGGCATTGTAGTCTTTCTGGTCTACGTAGTGGGAGTCGTTGGTGCAAATCACCTTTACGTTATATTCCTCTGCCCAGCGGAGCAGCACCTCGTTCACGCGGTCCTGTTCCTGCATCTGGTGGCGCTGAATTTCTATGTAGTAGTCTTCGCCAAAGATATCGAGCCACCATTCAAATTCCTTTTTGGCGGCGTCTTCGCCCTGCCGCAAAATAGCCTGTGGCACCATGGCGCCAATGCAGCAGGTGGTAGCAATGAGGCCCTCGTGGTATTGCAGGATCAGCTCCTTGTCGATACGCGGATATTTGCCATACAAACCTTCGATATAGCCCAGGGAGCAGAGTTTCACCAGATTGCGGTAGCCTTCCGGGTTTTTGGCCAGAAAAAGCTGGTGGTAGCGCTTGTCTTTATCTTCTTTGGTAAATGTTCTGCGGTGACGGTCGTTCACCACGTAGAATTCGCAACCTACAATAGGTTTTACGCCTTCGTGTTTGGCCGCTTCTGCCACGAACTGAAAAACGCCAAACATGTTGCCATGGTCTGTGATGGCCAGGGCTTTCATGCCATCGGCAGCAGCTTTTTTGAAAAGTCCGGGAATAGACGCGGCGCCGTCGAGCAAAGAAAACTGGGTATGGCAGTGGAGGTGTGCGAAATTGGGCATAATTGTATGCCGGAATGATATTCCGGCTTTCTTTTTTATCTTGATTCTGCCCGGAATAACATTCCGGGATACAGTTTGAGTACGCCGGAATGTTATTCCGGCATGTTTTATCTTGGTTTTTCCCGGAATAACATTCCGGGATACAGGAGTTAAAGAAGTTCAGGCTGAACATAGGTATACGGCCAGTCCTTCCATGATTTTGCTAGTTTTGCTTTTACCGGGTTTCGCAAGATGTAGTTTAAAATATTAAAAAACTCTTTCTCATCTCTCACAATCCGGTCGTAGCTCTCCTCTTCCCAAAAGGCTAAACCTGTCCGATGCAAAATCTCGTTACATCTTTTTCCGGAAACTCTTTTCAAGTGTTGCATAACTTTATGCAAAACTGGTACTCCTGGTAGTAAAGTAACTAACATATGTACATGGTTTGGCATAATGGTATACCCATGTAGTTCATATTGTTTGCCGGCACGAAATTGAATTGCTTCAGCAACAATATTGACAACTTCTGTTTCCTTTAGCCAAAATGGACCGTTCGGGTTTGTTTCCAACAAATGGTCATTAAACATAAACCACTTTTCGTGTGTAGCCAAGTCAATCTCATATTTTTCTTTTGGAGTTAAATTTATCCAGCTCAACAACCCTTTTTCAAACCGGTTAAGATTTTCCTGTATTCTTCGGACATCATCCAATGGCACGGAATCCTTGAGCCGAAAAGTAATAAAAAATGTCACTTCTGCCGGTTGAAGATGCGGTAGTTTTCTTTGGTAATACCTGGTTTCCATGGTCTGGTTGGAGCAAATTTAAAACAATTCGTAGTGAATGGCCTATTCTTTTGGTGTTTAATTTGGTAAGTAAATTTTATCAACTCATTGTCTCCTGCACAACCCTCAAAGCCGAACCTCTGTATTTTGCAGGTAAACTATGAGGCAATTTATCGTTAAAATAGTATGGATTGTTTTTTAGGATTTTAATCCAGTGTACACTTCTGAACGACGAAAAACCAGATGAACTAAAAGGTTGTGGCATGGATTGTATAATGCCTATTCCCCAAAGGGCTTGGTCAGCAGCTTTATCCGATTTTCCTATTAAAAAAATGATATCGCCTACCTGAATACGTTGCACCCAACAAATAAGATTTCTCAGCTTTTGTCGAGAAAAAGTTGCAAAAAGAGTTTCTAAAATAATCTTAAGAGAAGAAAGATTCCAGGTTGTAGAGGTCGACCAATAATCAGCAAGCAAGTAAGGTTTATCAAACGGCATCAAATTATGACTCAAAACAAATTCGATATCTACAAACCTATTTTTAGGGATATTTACCAACCAAACACTGGTCCCCTTACTTATCATTTTCCGGAGATCAGTAAGGCTAAACTGTGCCTTCTCAAACAATAATTGCATGCCAAATATTTTTGCTTCCTCTGGCCGCACATATGAAATAGCCTTTGAAACACCTTTAATTCGAGTAAACTCGGTTAAAAATGCCAAAAGAATTCCTTTATTAGATGTTATGATCAGGTTCTCTGCATTGGTATTATAAGTCCAATTAAAGGAACCTGAGATTAATAACTCATGATCAATAATGGCAAATTTATGATGCATTAAGCCGGGCTCTTTGCTGGCTAATAAGTTACCTCCTAATTGGATAAAAACCTGAAAATCAAGTCCATCTTCGCATATATTTCGATTGTCAAATTCAAGTATCAGCTCAATTTCGACACCGGCTTTCAATTTAGTTAATAATACCTCAAATATTTCTTTATTTGAAAACCAACATACGGCGATTAGAATCCTGCTTTTTGCTTGCGAGAGGTAATGCTTAAGGTGTTCTGAATGTTGTTCAAAATGGGCAGTTATCATTGGTTTTAACTTGTATTTGTACAAATTTAAGTGCCAAATACGAAAAAAGCAAGCCCCCCCCTTAATCACCCAACACCTTCACAGCATATCCTTCCTGTTTGGCCTCCAGATATTGCTTTGCCACCTCATGCACGGTTTGGGCAAATGGCGTATAGGTAAACCCAAATACGGCGAGTGATTTTTCATTGCCATAAGTGTAGTGCGTCACGCTGGCGCGCGCGCTCTCTCGGGTAACCATAGGTGTGGCCCCGAGTATTTTTTCTTTGAGCCATTCCACCCGCCAGGCCACTTCCGCCAATAACGGACCAACGGTAATGGGCGGCGGCTTGACGCCCAGTTCGCCAGCAATCATTTCGAAAAACGCCCGGTGGCTCAGGTTGTCCACATTCAGGATATAACGTTCGCCGTTATGATCGCTCTCCAGCAAATGCACCATGAAACGCACCACATCCCGCACATCCACAAAACCCGAACCGCCGCTGGGGCAAAACTTGAGTCCCTGGTCAATTTTTTTAAAAAATCCCGACATGCCTTCTTCCCAGTCTTTGCTGCCCACTACCACGGAAGGATTGACCATAGCGGCCGACAGCCCTTCTGCCACCCCGCGCTGCACCTCCATTTCTGCCCGAAATTTGCTGATAGCATATCTGCTGTTGTGCGGACTTTCCACCCATTTGCTGGTTTCGTCGAGGTGTTTGCGTTTGGGGGTGCGGCCCAGGGCAGCAATGCTGCTCACATGAACCAGGCGTTTTACCCCAAAATCCAGACAGAGGTTGACGATGTTGGCGGTGCCTTCCACATTGATTTTCATCATTTTATCGGCATCCTTGGGGTGGAATGATACCAATGCTGCACAGTGGCAAACGTGCGTAACGCCGTCAAAGGCATCTTCCAGCGCACCCATATCTGTTACATCGGCTTCGCGCCACTCTACCTGATCTGCAATGTCGGCTACAAGGGCCATTTGACTGTTTTTGCGGCGCAGTGCGCACACTTTCCAGCCTTTTTTCAGTAGAAGTCGCAGCAGGTAGGAGCCAACAAATCCGGTGGCGCCGGTTACCAGCACCAGGGCATCTTTTTGCATGGTTTGGGTTACTTTTTAAGGGTAAGGGTGTATTCGGCTACGGCCTGGATTTCTTCGGGGGTAAGTACGGTTCCGAAGGGAGTCATGAGTTTTTTGCCGTTGGTAATGATGTTTACCCGTTCTTCCAGGGTGAGGGCGCTTTGGGTGAGGTCTTTGGCTCCGTTGAGGCCCAAAGTGCCGTCGGCGCCATGGCAGGTAACACAACGTTGACGGAAAACAGCCATGCCGTCGGGCTGAAGTTTGCCGTCGGATGTCCGGACGGCGGCTGCGGTGCTGTGATCGGATGAATTTCCGCCGCAAGACATGAGAACTATAGCAAATATGAAGATTCTGTAGAGCATAGACCGGTAAAATGCGAAATGTTGTTCAGGCTAAAAATTAGGCCATTGGCCTAAAAAGCCGGCAAAGATGGGTTGCAATTCTGGTTTTGGGACAAAATTTGCTGAACGAATTGCGTCTTGAAGGGCTTGAATGGAATTATTTAAAATTGTCTGACAAGAAAAAGACAATGATGTATTTTTGCAACCTCTGTAATGGATTATTCATTAAATTTGTTGCCGGAATAAGTCATTACTTCTGAAAGAAAATACAACTGAGTTTTACTTAGTGTTTGTTCATAGTGTTTGTTTTTTGTTTTGTCCCTGTCGAGTAGCAATATTTGACAGGGTTTTTTTATGGTATTAAAGTTGGGCCTCTTTGAGGTCCGGAACTGCTTACTGATTGCAGCAAAACCAACGGTGAGTCGCGAATGATCCGGTTTTCCTGGAATCAGGAAGCTTAAATGCACCCAGAAGCTGCACATTTTTCCCAATTTTTTATTTTTTTTCAAAAAACATGTCCGTGCCTGCGTTTTTGGCACAGGATTGGCTATTGTATAAGTGCTTCATACAATAGAAACGGTTTAGTGAAAAAGCCCAAGGCAAACGTGCCTTGGGCTTTCTTTTTTGCTTCAGAAAAATTTGACCGAGGCTTCGGCCCGGATCAACGAAGGAGAGTGAGGCTGCCGGCCCGTACTTTTTCCTCGCCTTTACATTTGTAATGCAACCGGTAAAGGAAAACGCCGGGATTAACCGGTTTGCCGTTGGAATTACCATCCCAGGAATCAAAAGGTGTTTCGGCGGTGAATACGCGCCCACCCCAACGGTCAAAGATTTCGAAAGAAATAAATTCATCCACTGCAAACGGATTACTGATCCCGAAAACATCGTTCAGATTGGGCGTTTCGGTAGGAGTAAAGGCGTTGGGGATAAAAATTTCGTTGCAATCCAAAGTAGCCGGGTCAATCACGGTTACATGGATGGTATCGATGGCTTCGCAGCCGTCTATATAATTAAAGGCAACTTCGTAGGTTGTTGTTTGGGTAGGCGAAATGATTGGCTCGGCAGCCGTTGGGTTATCAACGCCGGCTAAGGGCGACCAAACGAACTGGCCCACACAAAACTGCGTTACCTGAGGTTGAAAAGAGTTGCCCAGGTACACCAACGTGTCGCGGGTAAGGATCTGATCAGCGCGCAGGTTGTAGCGTTTGATCTCGTCTACATTCAGAGCTTTGCTGTGAAAGCGCAGTTCATCAAACTTTCCTTTAAAATCCAAATCCAGCGGGCATACCGGATCACCAATCACCAGCGGAGTGGTATTGGTCAGGTCGATGCGCACGGCAGTGGTTTTGGAATCTTTCAATACCCCGTTTACATACAATGAGTAAGTGGTATTGCTGCGCGTGAGGGTAATGTATTGCCAACAGGCATTCGGGTCGAGCTTGGCAGTAACTGTGGTGAACAGGGTATCATTCTCACTTATACCGGAACTGATGGTGCCTACCGGACCAAAATCATTGTAGCGCACCCAAAACGCGTGGTCCAGATTGCAGGTATCCTGCTTGGCCATCACCAATTGAGATGCATTTTGCTGATTGTTCTGCGGTGTAGGCCTTATGTAAAAACTCACCGTAAAATCGCTGGTGGAAAACACATCAGCGAACGGACCAACCAGATTAATGGCATCGTTGTTGTCAACAAACGACATGGAAGAGTCTTTCAAGCCGCAGTCGCAACCAATAGACCCCTTCAGGGCGCCACTGGAGCCATTGCCGCTGTCGTCAATTGCCTTGCAGTTATTATCAAAGGAGAAGTATGCCTCCAGTTTATCGTTCACTACCTGAGCCTGCAATCCTGAGATGCAAAGCGTGAAAAGAAGAATATAAGTTATACGCATTTGAATGCTTTGGTGTTTGAGTGTTTTGGTGTTTGAGTGTTTGGGTGTTTGGGTGGATTAGTTTTCTACAAACCCTTTGCGCCTTCGTGTATAATCCCTTCGCGCCTTTCTCCTCTTTGTGCCTTTAAAAACGTGGATTATACGTGGTAAAGTGTATCCCCCCAACTTTTAATCCGGTTATTTGCCGACAAATGGTCGCATTATCGTCCGCCAAACATACCACCGAGGTCGCCCATGCCGGGTGGCATTATGCCCTGGAGCAGTTTATTGGTTTCTACAGCAGCTTTTTGCCTGGCCTTTTCCAAAGCCTCGTTCACAGCCACCAAAACCAGGTCTTCCACTTGTTCCGCATCGGTTAAATCCAGTTTGGAAGCATCAATTTTGATGTTTTCCAGCTGCATATCACAATTAGCCGTTACGGTTACAGCACCTTCACCGGCCTCGGCCTCCACAATGGTTTCGGCCAGTTTCTGTTTCAGTTCTTCCTGCTGACGTTGCAGATTGCCAAAAAGGTTGTCGAACATGAGTGAATGAGTGAGTGAGTGAGTGAGTGAGTGGGGTAGTGGGGTATGGGGTAGTGAATTATAATCCGTCGGTGGCGGCGTCTTTGGCGATTTTGCGGATCATACCACGGAGTACCGCGCTGGCGCCTACTTCCACAAAGGTGTCGATGCCATCAGCTACCATATTTTCAATGGTTTTGGTCCAGCGCACAGGTGCGGTGAGCTGTGCAATGAGGTTTTTGCGGATCTCTTCCGGGTCTGTTACCGGCAGGGCGTGCACATTTTGGTACACCGGACAAATGGGTTTGGAGAAACGGGCGGCATTGATGGCCTCCTCGAGTTCGTCCTGGGCTGGTTTCATGAGCGGTGAGTGGAAAGCGCCGCCTACAGGCAACACCAGCACGCGCTTGGCGCCAATGGCTGTGAGCTTTTCTACCGCCAGCTCAATACCCTTGCGGGAACCGGAAATAACCAACTGACCAGGAGAATTGTAGTTGGCAGCCACCACTACCTCGCCGGTAATGCTGTTGCAAACCTCTTCCACCTGAGCATCTTCCATGCCCAACACGGCCGCCATGGTACCGTCAGCGAGTTCACAAGCCTTTTGCATCGCAAAAGCGCGTTTGTTTACCAACTGCAGAGCTTCTTCGAACGATAAAGCGCCGGCAGCACAAAGAGCTGTGAATTCACCCAGAGAGTGACCAGCCACAGCAGATGGCTGAAAGACATCGCCAGCCACTTTGGCGCGGATGATGCTTTCCAGAAACACAGCCGGCTGTGTAACATTGGTTTGTGTCAGATCTTCCTTGCTGCCAGAAAACATGACATCACTCAAACGCCAGCCCAAAATGGCGTTGGCCTGTTCGTACAGTTCGTTGGCTTGTGTGTTGGTTTCGTACAATTCTTTGCCCATGCCTTCAGCCTGTGAGCCCTGGCCTGGAAAAACGTATGCTTTCATACCACTGATTTTATTTTTCGGGCAGCAAAAGTAGTAAATCGGCAGAACCTGTAGCATAATCCTTCTCAACCATCAAAGCCTTGTTACTTTTGCAAACTTTTATTGTCCTTTACGAACAGGTTGGGGATTTTCCTGCCGGGCCAAAAACGGGCCTTTTTCCCCTATTTGCGATACCCGAAAATAGAATTTTGCATCTGAATATGTCACAATACTTTGATTTGCAGGCACTTAATGAAAAAATTCATCAGGAAAGTGCCTTTGTAGAGCAACTGAAATCAGAAACGGCCAAAGTGATCGTCGGACAGGAACAAATGCTCGAAAAACTACTGATCGGCTTGCTGACCCGCGGTCATATTCTGCTGGAAGGTATGCCCGGACTGGCCAAAACCCTGGCCATCAAAACCCTGGCACAAGCCGTGGATGCCCGCTTCAGTCGCATCCAGTTTACTCCGGATTTGTTGCCGGCCGATGTGGTGGGCACCATGGTGTACAACCCCGCCAAATCGGAGTTTACAGTGCGAAAAGGACCGGTTTTTGCCAATTTTGTACTGGCTGACGAGATAAACCGCGCGCCGGCCAAGGTGCAAAGCGCCCTCCTGGAAGCCATGCAGGAACGTCAGGTAACCATCGGTTCGGAAACGTATACCATGGAAGATCCATTCCTGGTGCTGGCTACCCAAAACCCCATCGAACAGGAAGGCACTTACCCATTGCCGGAAGCTCAGGCCGACCGTTTTTTGCTGAAAGTAAAAATAGGATATCCATCCAAGGAAGAAGAGCGCGATATCGTTCGTCGAAACCTTTCCGGCGAGCAGCCTTTGGTACACAAAGTTTTAGACACCGCAACCCTGCTGCGCGCCCGTGAGGTGATGCACGGTATTTATATGGATGAAAAAATTGAGCATTACATCCTGGATATCGTCATCGCTACCCGCGAACCAGCCAAACACGGATTACAAAACCTCAGCTCGCTCATGCAGTACGGTGCTTCGCCGCGCGCAAGCATCGCCCTTGCGCAGGCCGCACGCGCTACTGCGTTCCTGCGCCGTAGGGGCTATGTGGTACCTGAAGATGTGCGTTATGTTTGCGCAGATGCCCTCAGGCACCGTATTGGTCTGAGTTATGAGGCAGAAGCAGAAGGCCTCACAGCAGAAGACATCATCACCCGTATTCTGAACGCTGTGCCGGTTCCGTAGAAATTTTAACACTTTTTGGCTACCCCTGCCCAAAAGTACTGTTACATTTGTGGCCCTTTAACTGCAGCCCGAATCCATCCCATGTCTGAGATAGCCAAGTATATAGAACAAACCATTCTCCGACCCGATACCCGTCTGGAAGATGTTAAGGAACTGTGCGCCCAGGCCGGCAAGCATGGATTTGGCGGCATTTGTATTCCACCATTATACGTGCGCGATACACGCCGGATGCTCGACGATCTGAGTCCGCGCACCCGGGTGGTAACCGTCATTGGTTTCCCCATGGGTTATGCAGCTATTGCAGCCAAAAGCGAAGAAATCAAGCGCGCTACCGAAGATGGCGCCGATGAAATTGACGCCGTGATCAATATTGCTGCGGTAAAAAGCGGCAACTGGAATCATGTAGCCAACGACATTGAAGCTATGTCGCTCGCCACCAATATGCGTGGTAAAGTGCTGAAATTAATTTTGGAATGCGGGCTGCTCAACAATGAGGAAATGGAGCGACTGAGCGCACTGGCGCTTAAATCGCGCATCAACTGGCTGAAAACCGGCACTGGTTTTCACGGGCATCCGGCAACGCCTGATATGGTTCGGAACTTGATCAAACTGGCGCCTGACGGTATGAAAATCAAAGCAGCAGGAGGCATCCGCACCCTGGCCGAAGCCCAGGCGCTGATTGATGCCGGCGCCGAACGCATCGGAACTTCTGCCGGTGTGGAAATGGTTACCGCCGGTAAATGATTTTGCCACGCCAAAATTTGGGACCTATTACATTCTTACTTACTTTCGTCCGCAACTAATCCATTGTGCGTGATGACTAATTCCATGATTAAGAGCGGGCAGCTGCTGGTTGCAGAGCCCTTTATGCTCGACCCGTATTTCCGTCGCACGGTTGTGTTGCTGTGCGAACATCATGAGGAAGGCAGTGTAGGCTTCATCCTGAATAAGAAGACAGACATGAAAATTCATGACCTGATCAATGCTTTTCCGGATTTTGAAGCAGAGGTGTTCTATGGCGGTCCGGTACAAACCGATACCCTGCACTATGTACATAATGTTGGCGATCTGCTGGAGGAAAGCGTTCAGGTGAGCGATGGCGTTTGGTGGGGCGGCGATTTTGACAGCCTTAAGTTTCTGATCAGCAGCGGTTTGATTGAGCCTTCCAATATCCGCTTTTTTGTTGGTTATGCCGGCTGGTCTGGCGGTCAGCTGAACGAAGAAATGGAGGTAGGCTCCTGGGTTACGGCTCATATGCACCCCAATTATCTGTTCAAATCTAAACCAGACGATCTGTGGAGTCAGGTAATGTATAATAAAGGAAACCGCTATGAGATCATTGCGGACATACCGGAGTATGTAAGCTGGAATTAAAGGTTTCCAACTTTTTGTCCGCCATTGACCATTTTCCCCATCAAAACGCGGATGGATTTTCCGGAGAAACTACCTTTGCCGGATATCCATCCTCGTTTGCATGAAACATCTGACTTTTACCCTAAGCTTGCTGACCTTCGTTTTTTCTGCTCAGGCGCAGAATAATTCGCACATAACGGGCAGTTTACAAGCCAACGGGAACTTCTTTTTTGCTGCCGACTCCGTTCTGGGAACTGCCGGTATTCCACAATACGATCATCAGAAATTCGGCGCAGAAACCTGGCTTTCCCTGAATTATTCCCATAATGGCCTGGACGCCGGTGTGCGTTTTGATATGTTCAACAACTCCAACCTGTTGAATCCCAATGCTTCTTACTCTGATGTGGGCCTCGGACGCTGGTACATTCGCAAACAGATCGACAAGTTTGAGATAGCCGGCGGCTACCTGTACGACCAGATTGGTTCCGGTATTATTTACCGTTCCTATGAAGAACGTACATTAATGATTGATAACGCCTTGCTGGGCGCCCAAGCAGGTTACAAAATCAACGATAACTGGAAAGTGCGGGCTTTTACCGGCCGCCAAAAACAACAGTTCAGTCGCTACGGAACCATTCTGCGCGGTGGCGCCATTGAAGGCTTCATCAAGCCGGATTCCACCAAAAACTTCACGCTGGCCCCCGGCGCAGGTATTGTGGGTCGCACCTATACCGACGAAACCATCGATGATGCCAAGTTTGAGGTGGCTGGTTATTTCCGGGATGAGCAGATTGAACTTCAATATAATACGTACGCTGCTACCATTTTTAATACGCTCACAGCCGGCGATTTCACCTGGTATGTAGAGGCGGCTGGTAAAACCAAAGACGTTATTTACGATCCCAATGCCCCCCGTTCCATCCTGATCGGGACGGAAATTGATACCGTGGCTGGTAAATTAGTAAACCGCAAAGGTTATACGGTGTACACCAGCGTGTCGTATTCCAAAAAAGGGCTGGGTATTACACTGGAGGCCAAGCGAACCAAGGATTTTGCTTTCCGCCAAAACCCAAACGCACTGGGTATTCAGGGGCCCATCAATTTCCTGCCGCCCATGGCCAAGCAAAATACGTACCGCCTCACGGCGCGTTTTGCACCGGCCACACAGGAGCTGGGCGAACAGGCTCTTCAGCTCGATGTACGTTATAAATTGAACAAAAAGCTGTCGGTAGGCGTTAATTTCTCTGATATTCAGTTCCTGGATGGAACCGAACTGTACCGCGAAATCACGCCGGAATTCACTTACAAGCAAAAGCGCAAATGGCAGCTGATTGGCGGCCTGCAAATCCTGAAATACAATATCTTTGTGTATCAGGGCAAAGACAAGTATGTAGATGCGTTGACACCATACGGTGAATTCCTGTACAAGTTTTCTCCGCGCCGTTCCATCCGTATTGAGGCTCAGTATCTGCACACCGAAGATGAGTTTGGTTCCTGGGTGAACGGCTTGGTGGAAGTAGGATTGGCGCCGCACTGGATTTTCTACGCCTCTGATATGTACAAACTCAAACACGGAAGCCTGGACCCAAGTCTGAGTCCGGAAAAAGCCAAAGACAAGGTAAAATACGATGGTACGCACTTCCCTTCATTGGGCGTGGTATATTCCCGTAAATCCAACCGTGTATCGTTGGCATACGTTAAACAGGTAGAAGGTATTAACTGTGCAGGCGGTATTTGTCGTTTGGAGCCCGCGTTCCACGGCGTTCGCCTCACCCTGAATTCTTCTTTCTAAAATTGTAGGGGAAAAACAACCGGAAACGGTCCTTATTTCAGTTTTCACTTCATCACCACATCAAAGGATAAACATCTGCTGTCATGAAAAAAACAAAACTACTGATTGGCGCCGCAGTTATTATGCTGTTTGCAGCCTGTAAGGAAGAGCCTGTCATCATTCCTTCGCCCAGCCTGAATGTTTCCGGTCGAACAGTGCTTGTGGAAGAAGCTACAGGCGTACGTTGCCAGAACTGTCCACAGGGCACACAAACGCTCGTTGCAATGCAACAACAATATGGCGCCAACAGACTGGTAGTGGTATCTTTACATGCAGCCGCCAACTTCTCTGTGCCATATTCATCAAGCGCTTATGATTTTCGCACTCCTGAAGTTCAGGAGTTGGCTAATTATATCGGGCCGCTGGAAGGGTTTCCCACAGCGGCCGTAAATCGCAGATTACTGCCGAATGAAACTTCTACATTCCTTACGCCACACACCCGATGGGGCGGTGAAGTTGCTCAGGATCTTTTTGGCGATGCCAGCATGGCCATTAACATTGCCAATACCTATAACCACGATACGAGAGACCTCAATATAAAGGTGGATATGCTTCCAGACCAGGTATTGACTGGTGAGCATCGCATTACCGTTTTGATTACCCAGGACAGTATTCGGGATCCGCAATTAAATGGCAATACTCTGGTGCCGGATTATGTGCACCGCCATGTGGTACGTGATGTAGTTTCAGCGCCAACTGGCGATATAATTGCTGAGGCCCTGGAAGCCGGTGTGGTTATTACCAAGAACTACAAGGTTACTCTTCCTGCCAATTTTGATGAGCATCATTGCAGCGTGGTAGCGTATGTTGCCCGGGGAGGAAATCCGGATAAACAGGTGTTGCAGGCTGCTGAAAAACACGTCACAGATTAGAAATACAAAAAATAGCGCAGAACCCCGCCGAAAGTTTTGACTTTGGCGGGGTTCTTTGTTTATACCCATTGTACTTTTGCTCCACAAAACGAGGCCATCTTTTTTTAACTTCCACCACATTATTATATGTTTCACCTGACTGAAGAACATCTTGCCGTACAACAGGCGGCCAGGGATTTCGCCCAGAACGAACTCAAACCCGGCGTAATCGAACGCGACAGCAAAGGACAATACCCTACTGAACAGGTTCGCAAAATGGGCGAACTCGGTTTTCTGGGCATGATGGTGTCTCCGGAATATGGAGGCGGCGGCATGGACTCCCTTTCCTATGTGCTGGCTATGGAGGAAATTTCCAAAGTGGACAGCTCCTGCTCCGTAATCATGTCGGTAAACAACTCGCTGGTTTGCTGGGGTATTGAAACCTTTGGTACCGAAGAACAAAAGCGTAAATACCTGCCCAAACTAACCAGCGGAGAATGGATTGGTTCTTTCTGCCTCTCCGAACCCGAAGCCGGCTCCGATGCCACCAGCCAGCGTACTACAGCTGTGGATATGGGGGATTACTACCTGCTCAACGGTACTAAAAACTGGATCACCAACGGCGCTACCTCCAAACTGCACCTGGTAATGGCTCAAACCCACGTGGAAAAAGGCCACAAAGGCATCAACTGCCTTATTGTTGAAGCCGATTCTCCGGGCGTAACCATTGGCGCCAAAGAGGATAAACTGGGCATCCGCGCATCCGATACCACCTCTATCATGTATTCTGATGTGAAAGTGCCAAAGGCCAACCGCATTGGAGAAGATGGTTTCGGGTTCAAGTTTGCCATGAAAACCCTTTCCGGCGGCCGTATTGGTATCGCGGCACAGGCTTTGGGTATTGCAGCCGGCGCTTATGAATTGTCGGTTGCCTATTCCAAAGAGCGTCAGGCGTTTGGCAAACCCATTTCCAACCACCAGGCAATTGCATTCAAAATTGCCGATATGGCCACGGAAATTGAAGCGGCACGCTTGCTGGTGTACCGTTCTGCCATCATGAAAGACCAGCACCAGAACTACGATCAGGCTGCTGCTATGGCCAAACTGTATGCCTCAGAAGTGGCCATGCGCCACACCGTAGAAGCCGTTCAAATTCACGGCGGATACGGTTTTGTAAAAGAATACCACGTGGAGCGCCTTATGCGCGACGCTAAAATTACTCAAATCTACGAAGGTACCTCTGAAGTACAACGCATCGTGATCTCCCGCAATGTGTTGAACGGAGAATTGTATGTACCGATGATGTAGACGGCCTACGGTGGACGGTAGACGGTAGACGGTGGACGGTGGACGGTGGCGTTGCTTTTGAAATCTCAAGAGCAACGCCACCGTCCACCGTAGGCCGTTAGCCGTCTACCGTCCACCGTAAACCGTCTACCGTAAGCCGTCCACCGTCATGAAAACATTCCTGGAATACCAATTAATATCCTACAACGGCTACACGCTAACGGTAGCCATGCTGCTGGGCATATTTCTGGTTTGGCTGATAACTACGCTTTCGTTGCGGGCCGTTCGGAAAGTGATAAACCGTGGTTCGGCGCGTCTCCTCAACCTGGCCGACCGCGGCAGACAGTTGTCGGTTTACCTGCTGATCAAATATTTTGTTTGGACCCTGGCTGTTGCCATCATGCTGGAAATGGTGGGCATACACGTGTCGGTAATCCTGGCAGGTTCGGCAGCTTTACTGGTTGGTTTGGGCTTGGGCGTTCAGCAGATTTTCCGGGATATTGTATCCGGGGTGTTTCTGTTGTTCGAAGGTACCATAGAAATTGGTGATATTATTGAGCTGGACGGAAAGGTGGGACGAGTAGAAGAAATCAACCTGCGCACCTCAAAGTTACTGACCCGGGACGGTCATACCATGATTATTCCCAACCACAAATTCATCACGGAAAACGTACACAACTGGACACACCAGCACACCGAAGCCACAGCTTTTTCCGTACACATCATGGTGCCCAGTAAAACCGACGACCGGGTGGTGCGCAAAGCCCTCCAACAGGCGGCAGATGAAAATACCGCCATTATACACAACGTTCCTGCCCAGGAACCCCAGATTCGCCTGGCCGATTTTCAGGAAAAAGGCACTGTGTACGAAATCCGTTTCTGGACCGACCAAAAATTTGAAGTAGACAATATTAAGAGTGATTTACGCTGGGCCGCTCAGGAGAAACTAAGAGGAGTACATGATTGACGAGTACATAAGTACATGATTGAGGAGGGGGCGCGTTGAGCTTGTTGTTTGCACGGGCCAAAGGCCCCGATCGTATACCAGGCCGAATGCTCCCTCTTCAATCATGTACTTATGTACTCGTCAATCATGTACTTAGCTGTTTTTCAGCAGCGCTTTCCAGTTCCGCACGGGTAGCCTTTCTCTGGAGGTCCATTTGCCGTTTTCCCAGTTCATGTGTTCCAGGCCTGAAAGACTCAATTTGTAATCAAATTGAGAAGGAATATCATGGGTGTAACCATGGTAATAGTATTCCATGTCCAGCTCCTGGGCCATTAGTAACTCCAACAATAGTGTGAATGTGCCCAGGCTGCGACGCTCAAAAGAGGGGTCAAATACACAATAGGTACCGGATACTGCTTTTTTCCCCAGGTGGAAAAATGAGCAGGCTATGAGCCGGTTGTCCAGGTACACCGCCAGTTCGCGGCCTTCGGTGGGAAGTAAATGCGGGTGATCAGGGTGTATGAAAGAAGCGAGGGTAGTAGACTGTTTTTCCTCAAAACGGTCGCGGTGCAGGTCGAATAACCGGTTTCGGTCGTTGTCAAACTTGGCCGGGGCGCTGATAACCAGCAAGTCTTCATTTTGCCGCAACACCTTGCGTTGGCTCTTCGACAACTGGAAGTCGGCCAGTTTGATACGCAAAGGGATGGTTCTGCAAAGTTGTTTACGCCAGGTGGAGAAATTATGTCTGACGAAACGTTTTCCCAATAATCTCCAGCCTTCCGCCAGTATCCTGTCCAATGTTTCAGGAGCAAGCTGAACCATGTCGGCCCGCTCGTCAATCACATTTTCAAGGATAGTGGTAGAACTCATGGATTTTTTACGGCTTACGGTGGACGGTGGACGGTGGACGGCCTACGGTGGACGGTGGACGGTTGACGGTGGCGTTGCTCTTGAGATTTAAATGAGGAACAAATCCCAAGAACAACGCCACCGTAAGCCGTCTACCGTCTACCGTCTACCGTCAACCGTTACACCAGTACTTCAGGCACAAACTGCTTGTAGATACCGGCCTGCATTTTTTCGCGCACTGCGGAGAATGCCTCGAGGGTAATTTGGATATCCTCTTCGGTATGGGAAGCCGTTGGGATAAGGCGCAGGATGATCATACCTTTTGGAATTACCGGATACACTACGATGGAGCAGAATACGCCGTAGTTCTCGCGCATATCTTTCACCAGTGCCATGGCTTCTTCTACCTCGCCATGCATGTATACAGGCGTTACGCAGGTATTGGTGTCGCCAATATCAAAACCGCGCTCTGTGAGGCCATTTTGCAGCATGCGCACATTGTGCCAGAGTTTTTCACGGAGTTCAGGCTTGGTAGTGAGCAGTTCGAAGCGTTTCAACAGGCCTTCTACCAGTGGCATTGGGAGCGATTTGGCAAAGATCTGGCTGCGCATGTTGTATTTCAGGAACTGGATAATTTCCGGTTGTGCGGCAATGAAGCCACCAATCAGCGCCATGCTTTTAGCAAAGGTGCTGAAGTAAATATCCACGTCGTGGGTTACGTTTTGTTCTTCGGCAGTGCCTGCGCCGGTAGCGCCAAGCATGCCGTAGCCGTGAGCATCGTCGATGAACAGGCGGAAGCCGTATTTTTCCTTCAGGGTGCAGATTTCGCGCAATTTACCCTGATCGCCACGCATACCGAATACCCCTTCGGTGATCACCAGAATACCGCCGCCGCTTTCGTCGGTGAGGCGTTTGGCGCGTTCGAGGCATTTTTCCAGGCTGGCAACATCGTTGTGTGTGAAAGCGAAGCGTTTGCCCATGTGCATGCGCACGGCATCCACGATACAGGCATGACTTTCGGCATCGTACACCACCACATCGTGGCGGGTAAGCAGTGCATCAATGGCCGACAAAACGCCCTGGTATCCGTAGTTAACCAGCAGGCCTGCGGGTTTGCCCACATGGTTGGCCAGTTGGGTTTCGAGTTTATGGTGCAGCTGGGTGTCGCCGCTCATCATACGGGCGCCCATTGGGTACGCAAGTCCCCAGCGGGCTGCGCCTTCAGCATCAGCTTTGCGTACTTCGGGGTGGTTGGCCAGGCCGAGGTAGTTGTTGATACTCCAACAAACTACTTCTTTGCCTTTGAATGTCATACGGTTTCCGAGTTCGCCTTCCAGTTGAGGGAACATGTAGTAGCCTTCCGCCACTTCGGCATATTTGCCCAGCGGGCCTGCCTGCTTGTAAATTCTTTCAAATAAATCCACTGTTCAGGAATGTGTTGGTGAGTGTATAGACGTTGGATGCTGGACTGTTGGAGATTGGATCATTCATGCCAAGCTTAAGTCCCCCAATCGTAAAACGTAAATCATGTAGTCGTTAATCGTCAATCCTCAGGCTTCCACCTGAGTTTCCTCCATGAATCCTTGTTGGATCATCCATTTGTCGGAGAAAAACTTGGTAACATATTTGGAGCCGTGGTCTGAGAACAGGAGCACCACTACATCGTTTTCGGTGAGCTCGTCCTGGATTTGCTCCAATGCCTGCAGGGCAGCGCCGCTGGAGTACCCAACCATCATGCCTTCCATGCGGGCGAGTTCGCGGGCGCGCAGGGCGCTGTCTTTATCGGTTACTTTTACAAACCGGTCAATCAGATCAAAGTCCATATTGGCCGGAATGATGTTTTTGCCTGTGCCTTCAATGCGGTACGGGTAGATTTCTTTTTCGTCGTACACGCCGGTTTCGTGGTATTTTTTCAGCACGGAACCATAGGCATCCACGCCGATAATTTTCACGTTTGGGTTTTGTTCGCGCAGATACCTGCCGCTACCACAGAGGGTTCCGCCGGTACTGGCGCTGCCAATGATGTGGGTGATCCGGCCGGAGGTTTGTTCCCAGATTTCAGGGCCGGTGCTGAGGTAGTGAGCCTCGCCGTTTTCCGGGTTGTAATTCTGGTTGATGTAATAAGCTCCCGGAATTTCCTTTGCCAGCTGTTCAGCGCGGCGGTAGTAGGATTGGGGATCGTTAGGTTTGGCCTCTTGCGGACACAGGTGCACTTCGGCGCCCATGGCTTTGAGGTTATTGAGCTTGTCTTCGCTGATTTTGCTCGTAACGGTGAGTACGCATTTATAGCCCTTGATGGCTGCTACCATAGCCAGACTGAATCCGGTGTTACCGCTGGTGGCATCTACGATGGTGCCGCCCGGTTTGAGTTTGCCCAAACGTTCTGCGCGCTCGATGATATGGAGAGCGATGCGGTCTTTGGCACTTAAGCCCGGGTTAAAGGCTTCAATCTTGGCGTACACCGTTGCAGGAATGTGGAGTACGATATTGTTCAGACGAATGAGCGGGGTCTTGCCAATTGTTTCAAGGATATTGTTGAAAACCATATGCCAAAGACTTGTTTAAAAAGTGAAAATCAGGTAAAATCAACTGCAAAAGTAGGGAGAAAACCCGGTAGGAATGCTATCGAAAATATAAATGTAAAATTAACGAAAAAAACAACTGAAATTATTTTGATACGAGCAATGTGTGTTTACCTTCGTGCGCCTTTGCAGAATATCATTCTGAAAAGGAAAGCAGTTACTGAATCGTTTCACTTTTAATCAACACACACTATGCTTGTATTGTTTACCGCACTTGCCGCCATTGCGCTGGTACGTTTTTACCCTGAGTTGGTAGCGTATTTCACTGCATTTGCTGCCCGCCGTTAATGAACGGCAATCCTGTTTCCCCGCTTGTGTCCAACTTCAAAAAATTAGGAAGGCCGGCCTGTTTGGGCTGGCCTTTTTTGTTTTTACCCTAATTACCTTTGTAACCGGTAAAAAAACGCACAGCTACATCCCCTGAACCACAAACTTTTCTCACTTTCGCCCCTTCAATTGGCGGCTAAACCCGCCTGTACAGCATATTTATGCGCAGCCTTCCGCAACTACTCGATCTGATTCAACAATACGCTCAGGATAATCCTTTTCCCGGAGAATTACCGGAATTGTACGAACCCTGCGCCTATATCCTTACCCTGGGTGGCAAACGCCTGCGCCCGGCCCTTACGCTGATGGCTGCGGAAATGTTCAACCAACCCGCCGAATCTGCCCTGCCCGCAGCCTGGTCGGTGGAGCTGTTTCACAACTTCTCCCTGATGCACGACGATATCATGGATGCGGCGCCCTTGCGCAGAGGCCAACCCACCGTGCATCATAAATGGAATCAAACTACGGCCATCCTGAGCGGCGATGTAATGCTGATTTACGCCTACAGGTTTCTTACCCGTTTTTCACAACCCGAAACCGTAGCCAAACTGGTGCAAATCTTCAATCGTGTGGCCACTGAAGTGTGTGAAGGCCAGCAAATGGATGTCAATTTTGAAACGCGCAGCTCTGTGAGTATCCCGGAATACATCCGGATGATTGAGCTAAAAACAGCTGTACTGCTTGGCGGAGCTCTGGAAATGGGCGCCGTATGTGCCGCCGCTTCCGAAACGGATGCACAGCACCTGTATGAACTGGGCCGATTGGCGGGTATTGCCTTTCAAATTCAGGACGATCTGTTGGATACCTACGGAGATCCGGCCAAATTTGGCAAACAGGTAGGAGGAGATATTTTGCAAAATAAAAAGACCCTGCTGGTGCTCAAAACCCTCGAAACTGCACCTGAGGCCGACCGGCAGGAGCTTCAGCAATGGATGCAAACCGGCGCCGAAAATCCCGACACCAAAGTATCTGCCGTACGCGCTATTTTCGATCGAAACGGAATTCCAGCCCTGATCGAAGCAGAAAAACAGCATTTCCAGGAAGCAGCTTTCCGACATCTGGATGAAGTACAAACGCCCTCTGAACGCAAAACGGTGTTGCGCGGCAGCCTGGAAGCCTTGTTTGAAAGAGACCGATAGGAACGATGGACGATGGACGATGGATGATGAACGATGGACGATGAACGATGGACGATGGGGTAATCACTGACGATGCCTTGTCACCCTGAGCGTAGCGAAGGGTCTGGCGAAGCCTCCCGGTTAGCATCCGGAAACGATCAAAGGCATAAACCCAAAGGGGACCAGGAGTAAAACGCCTGATATTTATACATCAGACCCTTCGCTACGCTCAGGGTGACAAGGCATCGTCAGTGATTACCCCATCGTTCATCGTCCCGTCGTTATCTCTTAAAGTCCAGTAAAAAATGCTGAACCGCTTCCTGGAAGAGGGCTTCATCATCGTGGCAGAATTCCACTTCGATGGGTAAAACGTATACGGGGAGTTGATTTTTCCAGAAAAAGTCCCGGTGCAACTCCAGGCGCATAGCGTCTTTTTCAGTGGTGAGGATGATTTTGTTCCTGCTGTCGAGTCGGTTGAAGCGGCGCATCATATCGTGCAGCTCATCTTCCTTAAAAAAGTGGTGGTCTTCGAATTCCAGGGTTTGCGCAGACCGTACAGAGGTACGCAGGTGTTTGAGCAGGTAATCGGTGTTGGCGATGGCGCTCACAAGCAGCACATCGGTATCCAGATCAAGCGCACGTTTGAGGTCTGGCCGGAGGAGATCGTATGGCGTACCGTAGCGATATCTGGAAAAAAACACCTTTTGCCTGGGGAAAGGATCTATTTCCTGGATCATTTTGTGGCGATCAGAAACAGAAAGATCTGCCGGGCATTTGGTTACGATGATCAGATCAGCCCTGCGATAATTGTACCGGCCTTCACGGAGTCGACCGGCGGGAAGCAGCCAATCGCGTGTGAACGGGCGTGCGTACTCTGTGAGCAGGATATTAAGCCCGGGGGTTACGGCCAGGTGCTGAAAGGCATCATCCAGCAATACGCATTGGGTTTGCGGATTGCGTTTAACGAGTTCCGGCACGCCCAGGGCTCTGCTTTCGCTGACGCAGATGGGCACTTCCGGAAATTTTCTTTTGAATTGCAGGGGTTCATCGCCCACCATTTCGGCGGTATCGATCACGGAAAGTTGTTGGAAGCCGGTGGTATTGCGGCCATAGCCTCTGCTCAACACAGCTACTTCCAGGTATTGGTTGAGCCAGCGGAGCAGGTATTCGATGTGCGGAGATTTTCCGGCGCCGCCAACGGAAAGATTACCTACAGAAATAACGGGGAGATCGAAGTGTACGCTGCGCAGAATACCTACCCGATAAAAAAGGTTGCGCATACCCACGCCGATGCCGTACAGCAATGCCAGCGGCAACAGGAGAATACGGATTACTATATCGTCAGACATGGCGAGGAAACAGCAGCTAAGAGATTCGGTTGCAAAACTGGGAAAAAATTGGGGAATACAGGGGGGAGGGGAAATGAAAAAAGCCGCCCCGAAAGAATCGGGACGGCTTTGGTTTGGTGTGGTACCTCCCAGGATCGAACTGGGGACACATGGATTTTCAGTCCATTGCTCTACCATCTGAGCTAAGGCACCAAGCCTGCTTAAAAGCGGGTGCAAAGATAAAGTCATTTTTATCAAACACGGAAGCAGAGTTTAAATTTTTTTAAAAAATCATTCTTGTACCTTTGCGGCATGTTCCGGCTGTTGCTGTCAAGCTTGTTTTTTTGCCTCCTGTTTCAGCCCCTGGCTGCGCAGAATGCTGCCAATCCTTTCGAGCTGATTCACCGGCTCCCGAAGGAGTTGCTGGCTGCGCAACCCGGCAACCTGGCGCCGGTTAATCCATTTGATGTGGTACCGCACCGGGCGCCGGTGGTTGCTGCAGGCATGGCCGAAAACGAAACAGAGGCTTTCAATCCGTTCGCTATCCTGCCCAGAGGCGGAGGCTTGTCAAACGGCATCATGGCAGCCCTTTTGTTGATGGCCTTTGGTTTTCTCACTTTTTCTGTAGCGTCTAACCGCAGTGCGGTGGGCAAAGCCTGGGCCGGGTTCCTGAGCGACAATGGTTTTTCCGTTGCCCAGCGCGAAGCTTCCGGCTTTGTAGGAATTACTCCGTACTATTTGTTGTACGGCAACTTTCTGTTTAATGCCGGCATTTTTATTTTTCTGGTAACAAGGGTGTTCAACGGCGAGATCTACAATAACCTGCCGTTTTTGCTGATGTGTATGGCCGGCGCAGCCCTCGGATTTTTGTCCAAACACCTGATGCTGGGCACGATGCGCAACCTGTTTGGACTGGAAAATGAGTTACGGAAATATAATTTTCTGATCATTATTTTCAACTGCATCCTCGGACTCTTCCTGGTGCCATTTAATCTTTTAATCGCATTTTCAGCCAAAAACAGCACTCAACAGCTGCTTTTGGTGTCGTGGATGCTCGGTTTGGTGGCTATTTTTTACGCCTACCGAAGCCTGAGATCCAGTCCAATGGGCGCTAAATTTTTGATACAGAGCCCATTTCACTTTTTGTTGTACCTTTGCACCGTCGAAATAGCCCCACTGTTGTTGCTCATCAAATTGGCGCTCATGCAAAACACCTGACCGGGCGGAACTTTTTCCACCGATCCGGCATTTTAAACAGGCCGTTTGAAAACAACACCGGTTGTTCAAACTAAACACAAATTTCACACAAAACGTATTCCCGAATGTCTGCAACTGCTTCCGCTGCACCTGTTCAGGATCCCACCCCCGCTAAAGTTCACAACATCCTCATTTCACAAGGCCAACCAGCCGTGCGAACTGCTTACGACGAAATTGAAAAACGTTTTGGCGTCCGTATCGATTTTGTGCCTTTTGTGACGGTGGAGGGTCTGACCGAAAAAGAATACCGGAAGAATCGCGTCTATCCGAACGATTACAGCGCGATCCTCTTTACCAGTAAAAATGCGGTGGATCACTTCTTCCGACTCTGTGGCGAAATGCGCATCAAGATGTCGGACGAAACCAAGTACTTCTGCGCTACAGAAACCATTGCCAATTACCTGCAGAAATTTATCAATTTCCGCAAACGCAAGGTTTTCAATGGCACAAAGTCTATCCTCGAACTGAAATCGTACATCCTGCGCAACAAGGAGGAAAAATTTTACCTCCCTTGCGGCGACCAGGGTAATCCAGAGGTAACTAATTTTTTCAAGGACCTGAAAATTCCTGTTCAGGAGGCCGTTATGTACCGTACCGTGAATAATGACCTTTCCGGTTTGAAGGACATTAAGTACGACATCATTGCCTTTTTCTCTGCCAACGAGATCAAGTCCATGTTCGAACAGTTTCCTGAGTTTAAACAGGAAGACCGCCGTATCTGCGTATTCGGCACAGCGGCCCTCAAAGCCGTTACCGATCGCGGTATGAAGGTTAACATTCAGGCCGGCACCCCCGAGGCGCCTTCCATTGCCGTGGCATTGGAAACCTACCTGAAAGTTGCCAACCGCAACAATTAAAAACCATTATTACAGCCCTCCATAGGCAAGAGCCATCCCAAAAGCCGGGGTGGCTCTTTTTTTTGCCCCATTCCCCTTCTGTACAATGTGTCTGTGCAAAACCGCCTATCCTGAAATCCGTGCGAAATATCCACCTCTTCATCCATCATTTTACGCCATTTATCCAACTAATCTACTGCCTTACGCAAGAATACGGACCTTTGACACCTAACCTCTCTCAAACTCCTCAAACCCCTCAAACCCATCGGCGGCTAAACCCGCCGGTACGTAACCCACCAAACGGCATATCCAACAATGGCAACGCAACAGCCTAAACCCAAAAAAAGAACCCTTCTATACGTGCTTATCGGCGTGTTTGCCCTGCTCATTATTGCAGCAGCCATCAAAGCGCGCCAAAAACCCAAAGGCGAAGAAGTAACCGTTGAACAGGTAAGCAAACGCACCATACGTGAAACCGTTAGCGCCAGCGGCAAAATTTTCCCTGAAACGGAAGTCAAAATCAGCTCCGATGTGTCTGGTGAGATCATCGACCTGTATGTAAAAGAAGGCGATTCCGTGACGGCTGGTCAGATACTGGCCAAAATTCGTCCGGATGAATACCAAAGCGCTCTGGAACAAGGCCAGGCTGCAGTGGGTACTGCCCGCTCCCAACGCGATGCCTCCAGCTCCGGCGTTCAAAACAGTTCAGCTCAAATTGAACAACTCAAAGCCGATCGTCGCCGACTTGAAGCTCAACTTGAGGTGGCCCGCAACACCCACCAGCGCAATGAAAAGCTGTTCAAAGAAGGCGTAATCGCAACCGCCGAATACGAAACCTCCCAAAGTAACCTGCGCGCGGCAGAAAGCGCGGTGGCTGCCAATGATGCCAGTCTGCGCGCCGCAGAAAGCGGACTCAACAGCGCAAAAGCCAATGTGCAAGCTTCGGAGTTCGGAATCAACAGCGCCAATGCACGACTGAAAGAACTTCGCACCAGCCTGCAAAAAACCATTGTAACGGCTCCCGTAAGCGGCATTGTGAGCAAGCTCAACGTGGAAAAAGGTGAACGTGTGGTTGGTACGCTCCAAATGGCAGGTACGGAAATGATGCGTATTGCAAACCTCAGAAGCATGGAAGTGCAGGTAGATGTGAGCGAAAACGATATCCTGAAAGTAAGCCTCAACGATGAAGCCGATATTGAAGTAGACGCTTATCTGGGTCGCAAATTCAAGGGTAAAGTAACCGAGATTGCTAATAGCGCCAGCAACGTGGGGACCTCCGTGGCTAGCCTCAATACAGACCAGGTAACCAACTTCGTGGTGAAAATCCGCGTGGACCCGGCTTCCTATCTGGACCTGCTTAAAGACGGCAGACGTTATCCGTTCCGCCCGGGCATGTCGGCTTCTGTGGATGTGTTTACCCAAACATCAGAAGGACTTACAGTGCCAATTATTTCCGTAACTGCCCGCGACGACGATGATGACAAGGAAGATAATAAGGATAAAAAGGACGAAGACACTGCTAAAGAGGAGGAAAAGAAAAAAGACAACGACGTGATCAAAGAGATCGTGTTTGTGGTGTCGGGCGATACAGTTGGCGTGCGTGAGGTAAAAACAGGCATTCAGGACAACGACTATATTGAAATAGTGTCTGGTTTGCAGGAAGGCGAAACCGTAGTAACCGGTCCGTATTCCGCAGTAGCCCGTAAACTCAAAAGTGGTAGCCGGATCAATATTTCCGATAAGAAAAAAGGAGAGGGGACGGACAAGAAGAGTGGGGTAAGTATTGAAGTAGATTAGTGGTGCACCACTGGATGTTGGCAGAAAAAAATGAACGTCTCATTCGGAGCGAGACACTCATTGTCAAGTAGTCAAAATCCCCTCGCAGCATCTCTGCGAGGGGATTTTTTTTTGTATTGTTCACGGTGGGCAATTGTTTCGACATAAATGGCAGACTAAGAGAGGGTGTCTCAAAAGTAATTTTTACCGCAGAGGCGGAGAGACGCAGAGGTGTAAACAATTGGTTATCAAGCTCTCTGCGTCTCTCCTCCTCTGCGGTAAAAATAAAAAAGCGACTTATGAGACAGCCTCGCTAAGAACTACAAACCAATTTTTTACCTAAAATTTCCAAAGTATGCAAAACGCCCCCCTTTTTTTTCGTTTGGCAGTGTCTTCCATTGCCCTGATGATCTGCTTGCTTAGCAGTCAGGATCTGAATGCACAATCTCTCTCAAAAGCCCGGTACAATAATGCCACAAAGGTGCTTTCCATAGATGAAAGCGCCCCGTTTGGTTATTTATACCATCTGGACATTTCTACCATGGGTTTTACGTCTAAAGACAAAGCTGATTGGTTCTTCAGTAACCTGACAACCGAACTGGTTTCTTATCAAATCAATTTTGATAAAAAAGAAGCTAAAATCCTGCTAAACCTTCGGGTCAAACCTGATTGGAAGGCTAAAGAATGGAATACCTACCTGGCCGGCCTGCCCAAACCATAGGTTCCTGAACCCCATTTATTCTCCGCATTAAAAATCAGATAACATGAAACACTTCCCCTCTTTGGGCCGGATGCTATGCATCCTGGTCCTGTTCCTCACATGGAACGCTTCAGCACAATTGTCAGTTTCCAGTAACAATAACCCATCAGATTTGGCTGCCCGACTGGTTGGGCCTGGTGTTACCATTACAAATGCCGTATTAAAATGCCCCAACGGTGCTTCCGGAACTTTTGCCACAGGTCCTTCCATAGATGAAGTAGGCATTGGGAGAGGCATTTTGCTTACTTCCGGACAAGTGAGTCTGGTGGCGCACTCCAATGACGTTCCGGGTGCTACCGGCTTAAATGGTGCGAGTGGCAATGCGGATCTGGACAAGCTGCTTCCGGCGCCTACACCCCAAACCTTCGATGCCTGTATGCTGGAGTTTGACCTGGAATCCATCGGAAATCAGGTGTCTTTTGAATATGTTTTTGGCTCAGAAGAATATGAAGAATACTATTGCAGCCAGTTCAATGACGTATTTGGTTTTTTGGTTAGTGGACCAAATCCTGCCGGCGGCCCCGCTTATGCCGACTTAAATATTGCACTGATTCCGAGTACCTCCAAACCCGTTTCAATCAATACTGTTGGCCCGCCCACTTGTGGTCAATTCGCTACGCCTCCTCACTCATTCGGTAGCCCCGGCCCGGGTGATCCTGCTTTTTATCGGAATATGACTGGCGCTACCACCTTGCAATATGACGGTAAAACGGTGTTGCTTACTGCTAAAATTTCGCTTAAAGCTTGTCAGAAATACCATTTCAAACTGGGTGTGCAGGATGCCAGCGATCAGCGTCTGGATTCCGGAGTGTTCATTAAGGAGGGTAGTTTTAAATCCTCACCACCAGAAATTACTTGTCCGGCCAACAAAACAATCAACAGCGACGCTGGTCAATGTGCAGCCAAAGTTACCTATGGCAATCCAACGACCGTAAGTGATTGTCCGGTAACGACCTCTTGTTCTCCCGCCTCCGGAAGTACTTTCCCGGTAGGCGTGAGTATGGTTACCTGCAAAGCAACAGACCAGCTGGGCAATACAGGAACCTGCCAGTTTTCTATTACCGTAAAAGATGCAGAAAAACCCGGTATTGTTTGTCCGGCAAATACCACTGTCAGCTGCGAAATGCCCACCAATCCCGGAGCTGTTGGCCATCCGGTTGTGTCTGACAATTGTGGCACATTGCCACCAGGATTTACCGATGCCACAGCCCCCGGTTCATGCCCAAATGAATTTACCATCAGTCGTACCTGGACGGTAACAGACCCGGCAGGTAATGCCAATACTTGTTTGCAAGTAATCAAGGTGGAAGACAAAAAATCTCCCGCCATCATTTGTCCGGCCAATATCACGGTTACCTGCGATACCACAGTTGCCAAAACAGGAATGGCTACAGCCACCGACAACTGTGATTTGAGTGTAGCTATTTCACGCAAAGACATTCATATTCTGGGAGATTGTGATTGGTTCTGCATCACAGAGCGTCATTGGACAGCTACTGATGATTGCCGGAACACCAGTAAGTGCGTGCAAACCATAACTAAAGACGTCACTCCGCTCATTGAAGGCGCTCTGGCATCTGGGCCATTAAAATGGGGACAAAACGCTGCTACGGTAACCCTTCCTCCCGGCAAAGGCGCCTGTGTGGTGCAATGGCTGCCTTATTCCGGAACAACACCTGTGGCGTTGAAATTTGATGATGCTGTGGCTGATGCTGATTGCCGTCTCATGACCAATCCGATTGATGCTACCGGGCGTATAGTAAACCCCTTGTTGGGCGAAGCCATGAAGTTGAAAATTTTTGTGCGATTGAACCCGGCGCTAGGCACAACCAAGTTAAAGGACATTCCTTGCGAAATGCACTTCATTGTGCGGCAGGCCCTGGCCAACAACCCGGATGTAAACGAGCTGCTCCGTGTAACCGACCTTACCTTGGGTAATGTAAACGTGAACCTGCTGGTTCCGGAACACGCCATGCATTTGCTGGCGGTATTGAAATGTGTAAACGCCGGCCGCACCGTTTGCAAACCATAATCACCCCTTCAAACCCCTCAAACCCTTCAAACCCCTCAAACTCTTCACCCCCCTCAACCCCTTTCACTCTCCTCTATTTCACCTACCTTTGTGCCGCGCTTCGGGATTCCGGGCGCGGCACAATAATTTATGGAAAATCAGAACGCTACTCCTCAGGAGCCGGAACAGGGCAAAACGGAAAAAACCGAGTGTCTTTCAACCAATATGACCCTGTTTTGGAGGGTTTTTACCCCCATTTTTGTCACGGTGTTTTTGACCGGATTGTTGCTCACCTTTATATTTATTCCGGAGGAAGAGTTGTATCTGCCTTTCCCGGCGTTGTGGGGCCGTCTTTTTTTGTTGGTGCTTTGGTTGGGCTGGTTGCTGTTTGTGCGCCGCACCCTCTGGCGTCTCAAGCGGGTTGATGCCGGCGACACCCATTTTTATGTCACCAATTACTGGGTTACGGTGCGTTATCCCTGGGCTGATGTGGAGAAGGTAGAAAGAATTCGGCGTCTGGGCCGAAAACTGGTAACCATTCACCTCAAAGCGCCCGGGCGTTTTGGGCAGCGGATTACCTTTTTGCCCGGAGACAGGTTTGAGGCATGGATGGAGGAGCGTGGAATGGCAGGTATCCCGGAATGATATTCCGGGGGCGGGGGGTAATACATCATCCCAAATAGCCACAACGGAATTTTCCTGCCCACGCATGTTTCTAATTGAACATATTTTTGCTGAATCAGTGCAGCAAAAAAGACTGTTAATTGCTGAATCAATTCAGCAATTAAGGTTTAGTCAGAGCTCGGTTTGAGGTCTGGCTGGAGGAGCGGAGGTGAAGATAGAAGGGCAAATAAAATTTTTAGTATTTGGCTATGTAAAAAAGATCCCATACATTTGCAGTAATAAGACCTGCCACGCCTCTGCTTGCAAGCGCACCCGGGCGGGTTATTTTTTTTATGCAGTACAGAAAACCATCGTTAGCTATTACGGATCAAATCAGGTTGCTTCAGAGCCGAGGCTTGAATATTCCAGATATTCAAAAAGCTGAGCATTACCTCTCGCACATAAGTTATTATAGACTTAGGGCATATACTTATCCCTTGCAGAATAATGCAAATCCCAACCATCCTTTTTTACCCAATGTTGAGTTTGAACATGTTTTGGATTTGTACCGGTTTGATAGAAGATTAAGAATAATAGTTTTCGATGCAATTGAGCGGATTGAAATCGCATTTAGAACACAAATTATTTATCATTTTTCACAGGCTCATGGGGCTCATTTTTTTGAAAATGGCCGACTTTACCATAATCAAGTTAATTTTCGGAATGACTTAAAATCCTTAGATAAGGAAATTAGGCGATCTAGCGAGACTTTTATCAAACATTACAAGAGGAAATATACACAACCCAAAAGACCGGCAGCTTGGATGTCTTTGGAGGTTACATCAATGGGACTCCTTTCTAAAATTTATCAAAATCTGGCAATTAGCGCAGAAAAAAAACAGGTATCGGCCCATTTTGGACTAAATCCTTTTGTGCTGGAGAGCTGGATGCACGCATTGAGTCATGCGCGAAATATATGCGCCCACCATAGCCGACTTTGGAACCGAACTCTTACTCAAACAGCTAAACTACCAAAGCACACTGGCTTCCTTTGGATTTCGCTGCCACCTTCAATGCCAGATCGAGTTTACACAATTTTATCTTGCATTCAATATCTTTTAAATATAATTGCACCACGGCATACTTTTTCAATAAGATTGAAAGAATTGTTAGCTGAATATCCTGCAATATCAGTTAGAGATATGGGATTTCCCAATAACTGGGAGCAGGATCCATTCTGGGCTTAGTAATGATGAGGCGAAATGCTCTGATAGTTCAGACTCTATTAGAATTGGAGAAGTCTTCTTTCTACTCCCAAATCTCGCCTTCATCTATCTACCAACCTACTCCATCTCCCCAAAACCTCCTATCCTTGCATTCCCAATCCCTTGCCCTGAATCATGGATAAAACACCCTTCAGCCTTCAACAAGCCCTCAATAAGGCTTACCTAAAGGAAAAAGTGGCCCGGCCGGCCATCGAAAACTTCAAAAATTGCCTGCGCATACTGCTGTCGAATATTGACCTGGAAGAAAGCGAAGCCAATGTACGGGATCACCTGCGCGATTTCCTGAACGACGCCTGGTACAAAAACGATTTCCTGCTGGCCTCCAAAGAACGCACCGACCTGGTCATCCATGCCGGAAAAACCGCCAAAAGCCCGGCCGCCGTGCTGCTGGAAGTAAAACGCCCCAAAAACGCCGGGGAAATGACCAGCGTTTCCGACCTCAACCGGAAAGCCCTGCAGGAACTGGTGTTGTATTACCTCCGCGAACGTATTGAGAACGAAAACCACAGCATCAAATCGCTGATCATTACCGATATTCATCAGTGGTTTATCTTCGAGGAGAAAGACTTTGAACGCTATTTCTACCACCATAAAAAACTGGTGGAATACTACCACAACGCCAAAGCCGCCAAAAAGAATACCGACCTGATCTATAAAACCATCGGGGCCGATTTCCTGCCGGGTATCGTAGACAATCTCTCGTTCACGTACTTCAACCTGAAAGATTACACGAAGATTGCCTTCGATCAGGATAATGGCAACGACCATAAACTGATTCCGCTGTACAAGGGAATTTCGCCGGTGCATCTGCTGAAATTGCCCTTTGCCAACGACAGCAATTCGCTCGACAAGGGGTTTTATCACGAACTGCTGCACCTCATCGGACTGGAAGAGACCAAAGAAGGCGGAAAAAAGGTCATTACCCGCAAAAAAGACCGTCACCCGGGCTCCATGCTGGAAAATGTGATCGCTACGCTAGAAACGGAAGACTGCCTGCGCCGCCTGCCCAATGCCCGGCAATACGGCGATACCCGGGAGGAACAACTCTTTAACGTGGGTCTGGAACTGGTGATCATCTGGATGAACCGGCTGCTCTTTCTGAAACTCCTGGAAGCCCAGCTACTCAGCTACCAGGAACAAAACCCGGAGTATCGTTTCCTGAATTTCGACCGGATCAAGGATTTCGATGAGCTGAACGAGCTGTTTTTTGATGTGCTGGCCAAAAAACCGGCCTCGCGCCCGGCCGATGTGCAGGCGCGTTTCGAAAAGGTGCCATACCTGAACAGCTCCCTGTTTGAAATTGCCGACCTGGAAAGTCAAACCCTGCGCATCAACAGCCTCAAAGACCGCCTTACGCTGCCCCTGGCCACCGGCACGGTGCTCAAGGACAACGCCGGTAAAAAACGCACGGGCCAGCTGCGCACCCTGGAATACCTGTTTCAGTTTCTGGATGCCTACGATTTCTCTTCCGAAGGCGCGCAGGAAATTCAGGAAGAAGGCAAAACCCTCATCAACGCCGCCGTTCTGGGGCTGATTTTTGAAAAACTGAACGGCTACAAAGACGGCTCTTTCTTTACACCGGGCTTCATTACCATGTATATGTGCCGCGAAACCATCCGGCGGGCCGTGGTGAACAAGTTCAACGACCAACACGGCTGGAATTGCGCCGATTTCGACGACCTGAAAAATCACCTGATCGATCGTCGCTCCCGGCAGGAGATCCTGGAGAGCAATGCCGTGATTCATTCCCTGCGTATCTGCGACCCGGCCGTGGGCTCCGGACACTTTCTGGTTTCAGCGCTGAACGAGATCATTGCCATCAAATCCGAACTGCGCATCCTGGCCGATGCCTCGGGCCTTCGCCTGCCCGTAGACGCGCGCGTGGAAAACGACGAACTCATCCTTACCTGGGAAGACGGCTTTTTCAGTTACCGACTCAAAAACGGGCAGGCGCCTGCCGAAATGCAGCGCATTCAGGAAAGCCTGTTTCATGAAAAACAGCGTATCATTGAACATTGTCTGTTCGGGGTAGATATCAACCCCAATTCGGTGAAAATATGCCGTCTGCGTTTGTGGATAGAGCTGCTGAAGAATGCCTATTTCACCGCGGAAAGCAAGTTCCGGGAATTGGAGACGCTTCCGAATATCGACATCAACATCAAGCAGGGCAACTCTCTGGTGAGTCGCTTTGCGCTGGATGCAGATCTGAGCAAGGCGCTCAAAAGCCTGAAATACGACATACAAACCTACCGTGGCTATGTGCGCGATTACCACCGCGCCACCGACAAGGATGTAAAACAGGGGCTGCTGCAACTGATTAACCAGATAAAAAGCGATTTTCAGGCGGAAATACACCGCAACGATCCTCTCCTGAAGAAAAAAGCCAAGCTGGGCGGCGAACTGTTCAACCTCACCCAGCAAGGGCAGTTGTTTGGGCTATCAGAGGCCGAAACCAAAAAACAAGGGGCCGAAATAGCCAAAATCAGCGCCGAACTGGAAAAATTGGACGCTCAGATTGAAGAAATCCGGGCCAATGCCATTTTCCGGGATGCTTTTGAATGGCGTTTTGAGTTTCCGGAAGTGCTGGACGACGAAGGCGTCTTCCGCGGTTTTGATTGCTTAGTGGGCAACCCTCCGTATATCCGGCAGGAAGAACTGACGGCTTTCAAACCCTATTTCCAGAAACAATACGAAACCTTTTCCGGCACCGCCGATCTGTATGTGTACTTTGTGGAACGCGGCATGCAGGTGCTGCGGCCCGGCGGACAATTTAGCTATATACTACCCAACAAATGGATGCGGGCGGGTTATGGCGACAAGCTGCGGCAATATGTAAAGCAGCGCCGCATAGTGGCCATACGTGATTTTGGCGACCTGCCGGTGTTTGAGGAGGCCACCACCTATCCTTGTGTTTTTGAGATGGAAAATCGCGGGGCCGAGGAGCAGTTTACAGCCGCTCAAGTGCAAACCCTCGATTTCCCGGACGGGCTGCATGCCTACCTGCGCGAGCACGAGTTTGAGGTACAGGTAAGCGGCCTGCAAGATTCCGGCTGGACCCTCAGCAACCAGGCCGTGCAGCAACTGCTCGACAAGCTGCGCCAGGCCGGCAAGCCCCTGGGCGAGTACGTGGAGGGCAAGATTTATTATGGTATCAAAACCGGCCTCAACGAAGCCTTTGTGATAGATGCCGCCACCCGCGAGCGGCTCATAACCGAAGACCCCAAAAGTGCCGAAGTAATCAAGCCGTTTCTGGCCGGGCGGGATATTAAGCGGTATCAGTCGCCGAAGAGTGATAAGTATTTGATTTTCACCCGAAGGGGCATACAGATAGAAGAATATCCGGCTATTTTACAATATTTATTGCAGTTTAAGGAACGACTTTTGCCTAGACCTAAAAATAACACTGATCCAAAATGGCCGGGTAGAAAGCCTGGGAGTTATCAATGGTATGAGATTCAGGATGCCGTAGATTATTGGAGAGAATTTGAAAAAGCTAAAATTCTTTGGCCTGGAATTTCATTGGAAGCTAACTCCTTCGCATTTGATGAGTCATTTTATTACGGTAATGACAATAATCAATTAATCATTTCTGATGATAAATTCTTGCTAGGAATTCTTAATTCCAAAGTCAGTAGGTTGTTTTTAGAAAATGTCTGTGACAAGGTTCAGGCTGGGTTTGTTCGATTGAAAATTATTTACGTAGAATCCATCCCTATTCCTATCAATGTGACTTCTGGACAAAAGGAACAAATTATCTCCCTCGTCACCCGCATACTCGCGCTCAAGCGTGCGGACAAGGATGCGGACACCTCGGCTCTGGAGGCGGAGGTGGATGCGTTGGTGTATGGGTTGTATGGGTTGACGGAGGCGGAGGTGGGATTGGTGGAGGGGGGGGTAAAACACGGGGTACATCTATCATCTTGAAACCGCTCGTTTCAACGCTCCCGATTACCCACAAATAAGGGGCCCAGGCTCCCAATCAATTCCCTGCCTAGGCGCCCGCCGTCTGCGAGGCAAGCCCGACCGAAGGGGATGGTCCCGACGTAAGGAGGGAGCGCCTTCTTTTTAACCGGCAGTACAGCACGATGTAAATGCAAAATGACGGTCGGCGGTTAAAAAGCAGCGCAATCCCCGGAGGTCGTTGGCTTTGCCGGAAAGACTGCCCTTTTTCTTTTGGTTACTTTTCTTTTTGGGCAAGCAAAAAGAAAAGTAACAATGCCAGGCTATTGAACCAATGCTAAGCTACCCGGCAGGACAAATCACTGTTTCCACCGCTTTTTGTCAATGGGGACGCTATTAAAGAAAAGCATCAGCGTCCGTAAGAGGTTGAAAATCTGGATTTTTTATAAAGAGGTTAGAGCCAGTCAGTCGAGATGATCCGGCAAAAGAAAAGTAAAATAAGATTTGCGTTATTTTACTTTAAGCGCTTAAAGTAAAATAACGCAACGAGATTCCTCCCTTTGGTCGGAATGACAGCGTGCATATAGGTTGCCGGAGAAAGTGGTGGGTTTGGGTAAGAAATTATTGAATATCGCAATATGCAATAATTTTTGATAATTATTTGTTTTTAAATACTTTATATCACTAAATTTGCATATTGAAATATCCAATAAGTCATGAATCACAAAGCTATCCCCATGCTACGCCCACAGGATTTGGTGGTGTTGTTGAAGGTTTTAATGGAGGAGGGCAAATCCTGGAATCAGATTTCCCTGGCTCATTCCCTGTTTATCAGCCAGTCGGAAATAAGTGCGTCTTTGAAGCGCCTGGCGTACGCGAGATTGTTGCATCAAAAGGGCAAAGAGGTGTCGAAACAAGCCTTTGTGGATTTGATTCAGTATGGCGTTCCCTATATTTTCCCACAGCAGCCCGGAGCGGAGGTCAGAGGAATTCCAACGGCCCACAGTGCTGAGCCTTTGTCGCATCTGATCGTTGGCGGTAGTGATGTTTACGTGTGGCCCTATGCCAAGGGGAGGCTTCGCGGCCAAAGTATCTTACCGCTTTATCCGGGGGTTATCCAGGCGGTTCACCTGGATTCAACCTTGTATGAGTACCTGGCATTGATGGATGCAGTGCGTGTTGGTCGGGCCCGTGAACGAAACCTTGCATTGGAAATATTACATCAGAGAATATGCTGAAGAATACCCTCATAAACCGCATGGCAACGGTAAAAATTGCAAAAGCACTGGGCGAACTCAATCAAGAGGTGGTATTTGTGGGTGGCGCCATGGTGAGCCTGTATATTGACGATACCTCGGCCGAAGACATACGGCCTACTAAAGACATTGACCTGACTTTTCAGATATTTTCTGTTCAGGAACTGGAAACCTTGCGCCAGAAACTGGTTATAAAGGGGTTTCAGGAACAGGCAGATTCCACGATCATTTGCAGATTTGCCTTTGATGATCTTTTGGTGGATATTATGTCCACTAAAGGAGTGGGTTGGGCCCCTGGAAATCGTTGGTTTGAATCCGGCTTTGCCAAAGCCGAAACGGTGTTGTTGGAAGGGTTAAATGTGAGGATTCTTCCGTTACCTTATTTCCTTGCCTCAAAAATAGATGCTTTTTTTGATCGCGGTAAGCATGATTTGTTGGCCAGTCATGATTTTGAAGATATCGTTTACTTGTTCAATTATACAAGTGATATTGCGGAAAAAATCAGGCATTCCGGAGATCTGGAGGTAATTTCCTACCTGGCAGGTTGCGCGAGAGAAATATTGGGTAATGAAAAAATGATGGATGCATTACCAGGCCATTTGTTTTATGCAGATACAGACGAACGGATGGATATGATTATAGCTAAAATGGAGGTTTTGGCAAATATGACTGGAGAGATATGAAGGAAGGCTAAAACGATTTCGTTTTAAACTTCGAGAAATGAAGTACTCAAAAATAGAATGGAGTGCGCCGAAGCAAAAAAGCAAATGGCCGGGTATTATTGGGTAGAGAATGGAATGGAGATCCGGAGGAAATACAAGAGACGATGACCTTAATGAATTAATGTATGAACTACTTTGACTTCGATGGCATGCGTGCCTATGCTGCTAAATCCGGAACTACCTATGATGCCAGCGATCCAGCAGCGGCATGGTATTACGATACACGTGATAAACTTTATTATCTGATTCGGTTGATATCAGAAAAACTGGCGATGCCGCTACCTGTTACCTATAAGGAGCAGCCAAATGCCCAAAAAGGACGTGGTAAGATTGTTTTTAAAGAATATGTGTTGGCTGGATTTGCACCGGAGGGATTTTATCCTGATGGAACACTTTTTATCAAGGTAGCATTTCACAATTTGACTAACCAGCCCTATTTGAGTTTAGAGATTGACATCAATGCAAAAGCAGAAGACAATCCTTTTGAGGCTCAGAGGGATCAAATTTTACAAGCAACCCGAACCAGAATTCCTGTAAATGATCAATTCCCAAAAGATTGGGAAAGTCTTGTACAGTTGATTATGCCAAATGTAAAGGCGCTAATTCCTAAGTACGAAAGCATTGCCGCGGAGGTTAACCCTAACACTCCAAATACTTCTGAAAAATCAACATTGGGAAAAAATAAAGCCATGAAAAATTCAGAAAGTCGAGTTTCAAACGCATTGAATACCATTCTTTATGGACCACCAGGTACCGGTAAAACATATAGAACGGTAGATCATGCATTGGCAATAATAAGTGGCGGAACCCAAACTGTGGAATCTATTGCAGCTGATCGGGAAAAATCCAATAATGATATCAAGAAGAGATTTGATGATTTGGTTAAAGCCGGACGCATAGAATTTTGCACTTTTCACCAAAGTATGGCGTATGAGGACTTTATAGAAGGCATCAAACCACTTCCTCCTGAAGATGGTAGGCCAATGCAATATGATGTAAAAGATGGAATATTTAAAAGAATTGCTAACAAGGCAAATGTTCAGTTAGGCAACTTTGACGAAGTTATTGAAGAGTTTAAACTTAAAGTGATGGAAGCGGAGGAGAAGGTTACCGAAGATTCCACAAAGCCGGAAAATGAGAGAAAGGCAAAACTGATTACCATCTCAACTTCTCGGTCTAGTTTTGAGGTGATTTACAGGGGAGGGGCAACATTTAAAGTTCGTGTTAAGGATGACCTATGGCATGGGGTGAATATCAGTCAAATTGGCAGATATCACGAGACCGGAAATTTAACTGGTACTTATAATCATACCTATATTCGTGGTATTCACAAGTACCTAATTGAAAATTTGGGCCTCAAAAAAGGAGGAGAGCCATTACCTTATGTTCTCATAATCGATGAAATAAATAGGGGCAACGTTTCCCAAATTTTTGGCGAATTGATCACTTTGCTGGAAGATGATAAGCGTGATGGGGCCAAAAATGCCATTTCGGTGGTACTTCCTTATTCCGGTGATAAGTTCTCAGTCCCCCCCAATCTCTACATTATCGGTACCATGAATACCGCCGACCGCAGCGTAGAGGCCCTGGATACTGCTCTGCGGCGCAGGTTTTCTTTTGTTCACATGAAACCTGATCCTCAAAAGATAGCACCGGCAATCGTTGCAGGCACCTCCATTGACCTCCAGAGCATGCTCAAAAAAATCAATGAACGGCTCGCTGTTCTTATTGATGCAGACCACACCATTGGACATGCCTGGCTTATGGGCGTAGAAGATCTGGAAGGCTTGAAAACAGTGTTCCGGAACAAAATAATCCCACTCCTTCAGGAATTTTTCTATCAGGATTATGAGAAAATAGGGCTGGTATTGGGCGATGGGTTTGTGGAAGCAAAAACAGTTGACTCACAAAAACTGTTCGCCGCGCTGAAAAATGGCTCCGGGTTGGCTGAGGAATATAAAGATCTTAAGGAGTTTGTGATAAAGCCCGAAGCTGATTGGGATTTTACATCTATATAACCGAGTCAATATGCTCCGAAATTGCCCGGTCATACAATGTTTTGAGCACGATCGCCTCATGGTGGACGATGATGGGTTATTTACACGTGCTCATTGGCGAGCTATAGGCGAGTACAACGAAAAGTATAAGGATCGCTTTTTAACGTTGCTTCCCAATGGTGTAAAGTTCAGTGAATATGTGGGCGTGATTCAGGTAGGAAACCTCACCATTGAGGTTTTACCCAAAATTGATCGCATGGGTGGTGAAAAAGCTGATTGGCAGGCGGTACTGTTGGATATGTTGCGAGAGTGCCGGTGGATGCAGGTTTTTGCCCATGAAAAAGCTGCGCTTAGACATAAACCGAACTCTATTCTAGAGGCATACGTGGAGTTGTACCTTCAGGCCTGTGAAGCGATCTTGCACGAGGGGCTGGTGAAAAAATACCGTCAGGAGAGTAGTAACCTGCATGTGTGGAAGGGTAAATTGAATTTTACCCGGCAAATCCGGCATAATTTGGTTCATCAGGAGCGTTTTTTCACGGATCATACCATTTATGACAGAGAGAATCGATTCAATCAGCTCTTGTACAAAGCATTAAACATTATTCCCAATCTTACAACCAATACGGGTATTCGCGATAAGCTATCCCGCTTGTTGCTCGATTTTCCGGAAATGCAGGACATTCCGGTAACCGCTGAAACTTTCCAGCAGCTTGTGTTTGACCGCAAAACCACCCGCTATCGGGAAGCATTGGAAATGGCTGCCATGCTTTTGCTCAATTACCGTCCTGATATCCGCAATGGGCGGCATCAGGTATTGGCTATTTTATTTGATATGAATGAATTGTGGGAGGAGTTTTGTTTCCGCCGCCTTCGTGCCGTAATGGAGCCGGGCTGGGGTATTTCACGTCAGAACAGAGTGGTTTTTTGGCAGTCAGAATCCAATCAAAAATGGATCAAGCCAGATATAGTTGTAAAAACGCCTGACGGTAAAACTGTTATCATCGATACCAAATGGAAAACGCCTAACGGTTTTGTGCCCTCCGACGATGATTTGAAGCAGATATTTGTCTATAATAAGCACTGGAGCTCTAATAAGGGAGTGTTACTTTATCCGCTGAATGAATCAGGAGATCCTTTCCAGAAAAAAGCTGGAACCTATAAAATACCCGGTAGCACTGAACAATGCGAATGTATTGTTGCCAAGGTGGATATTTTAACTGGTGGTACGGTGAAAAGGAGGGTGAATATGGACTTTGGAAGATTTGTGATAGAGGGGTTGGAGGGAGATAGTTCCGACTCACCTCAAATCCAACAAGCCAAACGCCTCATGGAAGGGTTTTCTAATGTTTAGAATGGAAAATTGTAACCCACATTTTTCCTGAAGCAGCCGGAACACTTTCATGCAACTTTCGTCGGAGGTAGCAAACTGAACGGTGTTTGTTTCCAAATCGGCCTGAGCAAATAGTTTTGTGTCATTGGGAATGATCTTTCTGTCAGGTAAATCCACCGTATCGCGGTTGTTAAAAACAATAGATGCCAGAAATCCGGCCTTTTCAGCATGTTTAATGTTGAATGGAAGGATTTGGACATCTTGCAAGGGCAATTCGTCCAGAGATCCCTTTACACAGTATTCCGCAATGGAGATCGTAGAGGTTTTTAAGATGTAGTTTTTCTCCAGAAAATAAATATAGTAACCAAGTGCATTTTCATGCAGAGGGTCTTTTTCATTTAGTAATCTAATAAAAAAACTGGTATCTAAAAAGATACAATTACGATCCATATCCTCTTATATTTTGGAGCCACTCGTCGGCATCTGGGACATCTTCCCAGCTTTTTTTGGCTTTTTTGATTAAACCTTTGATATAGTCTTCCTTGTAGGACGGGTTGTAATCGATGATGTCAATTAATTCCAGGCTGTTTTTATCTAATTCCCCGGATCTGACATTTTGTTTCCCCTTTGCCCTTACCCCATAGGGTTTATATAGCGGGTTACCTTCATATGCTGCCAATAAGGATTTTGCAGCACTGATTTTAAGCAAACCATAATCCTTGGTATCTAAATGAACGTTGGCAGAGCCTTTTCCGCCAGCGTCTACGATCTCTCCGTAAAAATAAAATTCAGCATCTACCCAAACATCTTCTGATCTAATGAAACGGGTTTCCTTATTAATGGTCAGAGCAGTTTCTTCCGAGATAGAGGTAGAAATGAGATACGTGTAATCGTTTTTTTCGGCCTCTTTTTGAAATGACTCAAAGGCTCCGGCAGTGGTGGGTTCCAGGAAGTTAATGAAGTTGTTTTCGGACTTTATCTGTGCCAATATAGCGTTAAAAGCTACAACTGCCTGCATGGAAGTGGTGATAACATGTCTTACCGAGCCCTCTTCCACATGGTATGATGTTATTGAACGGTCTTTTTTGTTGGAAAAGAGCAAATGCTCCACTTGCTTCAGGAATTCGATCAATTCCCGAATATCATAATTCTCTGGCTTAAGGTCAATATTGCCTTTTTTGCCTTTGATGCTAATGTTAATTTGCCCGGTTGGTTCCACAGAAGAAGTGATTATAGATCAAAGTTACTACTTTTATTAGTATTTCAAGACGTAATGTTTGGGACATTCCGAACATTTTCCTGTAGCACAACAACAACAAAATCAGAGAACTTGTACTCAATTTATATGAAAGTGATCAGCCGATTTATCGTGAATAATGAAGCTTAAACCTTCAGTAATGAATAACCAGGGATTACCTTGAATCTTGATCACCTTGCGGCGCTTATGCATTCCCCGTGTTATATCAATATCAGAACAGGTGGCAGACTTTTCAGGATAAGATCTTTCCAAGTTCTCCTTTTATGTAAAGCGTGCGTTATACCTCTGTTTCAAAATTGAACTTATCCAGTTCAACCTGTATCGTTTCAATTTCCTTTTCTGTTTTTTCGAGCAACTTATCCCGATCAACAGTTCCCATTCCGGACTCCCATTCTCTGACTTCTGCATTCCAGCGTTCTTCCAGAATTTTACCCTCCTTGATTTTTAGTCTTCTCAGGAAAGCTGCAAATGATTTGAGCTCAGCGAGCCTGAATATTTTATCCTGTACGGGTTGATTTGCCTTCTGAATGTTGGTTTTTAGGGCAGTGAGTTCGTTGATGGCAGTTTCCAGCTCACCTAGCAAATCTGCAACCTTATAGGCTGGTGTATTGCCTTTTATATAGCTGTTATTGGCCTCAATCTTTTGTTGAAGCTCTTTGATTTTTCTGGCAAGCCGATTCTTGTCGCTAAGTGCTTTAGATAATTTCATAACTTGATTTGCCTTTTAATGTGGATTTGTTTCGCAATTTGGAATGTTTGCCCAAACACATGTTTTGTTCAGCCAGTTCCACAAATAAGGCAAATTTTTAATCTATCCGAGGCCTAAACCTCTTCCACATCTACTCCATCAACACCACCCGCACCTGCATTCTTCCCTGTTCAGTATAAAAATCAAGCAAATAAAGCCCCTGAGCCAGTCCTTCCATGGGAATACGCACCTGATTTTCCCCGGCGCTTCCATCAAATTCCCGGTTCAGAACTACTCTTCCGGAAAGATCCAGGAGTTTGTACCTGCATGTTTGTGCGCGTGACAGTTCAAAGGCAAGCGTGGCATTGCCGTCCGTAGGATTGGGGAAAACCCTGGCGCTCATTGCCGCATCCGGTTCAAACACAGCGCTGGTGCCTATCCTCCGGATACAAACATCATCCAGGCGTGCCCAGGATACAAACGCGCCGTCGTTGACATTGTAATTGTTCCACACACTGATAGTGAGTGTGTTGAAGTTCTGCGTGGACGTCCATGGGGCAGAGGTATAGGTTACCCAATTGGTGGTCAGAACGGGTGAAAGGTATATTTCGTCGCAGGCGCCGGTACAGTTAAAATAACTGCCCGGTAGCCCGGTAGAAGCCCGGAAACGGAACCGAACACTGTCTTGGACTGTATTCAGCCATTTGCCACAGAATGTAACCTCGTAAATACCCCCCAAAGCAAAAGCAACCGGCTGCTGAATGGCTTCTCCTACCACCTGATTGCCCCAGCCCTGAATGGCGCCGGCTTCCTGACAGGTGTCGCCTACAATAACCTGTGGGGTGTTGGTCCAAACGGTCCAGTTGTTCACATTGCCCGGCCCGCCCAGGTTGCCAGGCAGTAGCCCTGCCGTGAAATCGCCGTTTAGCACAATATTGTCATCACAAAGCATTGGATCGGGCACCTGTATCTGTTTACAGAATTCAAAAACACAGGTCATACCATCTATAGAGGTCCTGGTTACTATCATGCACACAAAATAGACGCCTCCTACCGCATAGGTGTGGAATACGGTATTGTTGGCTACCGAATTGCTGTTGGGCGATCCGTCGCCCCAAATCCATTGCACTTTGTCGCAAGTATCCAGTGCCACCGGCGTGAACCCGATCGGATTACTTCCGGTGGTGGTAAACCCGGCTGCCACATCGGCAAAAAAGCTTGAATCACACAGACACCCGTCGGTCAGTTGGTCAATCGTTACATCCTGACAAAAAGTATCCACACACATGGTTGCCGACGAGATACCGTAGGCGTATACCACCAGACAAACAGTGTACACGCCGGTGTTGGAATAGGTATGCGTTGGGTTTTGCACGAAACTGGTGCCGGCATCTCCAAAGTTCCAGGCCCAGTTGAAGATGGTACCGCTTACGATGGTCGACAAGTCGGTGAAATTCACCGTGTTTCCACTTACAGATGCAGAAAAATTGGCCACCAAACCCACAGAATCGCAAGGATCAACGGGTATATCTTCAATAATAATGTCGAAACAGATCGTATCGTGGCATAGAGCAACGGCATTTCCACCGGTCACAATGAGGCAGGCCACATAAGCTCCCGGGCCCGCGTAGGTATGCACCGGGTTTTGCAGATTGCTGGTTCCGGCATCTCCGAAACTCCAGTTCCAGGAAAAAATGGAGCCGCTGCCAATAGTAGAGAGGTCGGTAAAGGTTGCTGTATTCCCACTCACCGTATAGCTGAAATTGGCATTCAGGTTAATCGAATCGCAGGGGTCAAACGGCGGGTTTTGAATAATAATATCGAAACAGATCGTATCGCGGCACAAGACACCGGCATTTCCTCCCGCCACAATGAGGCATACAACATAAGCTCCCGGGCCCGCGTAGGTATGCACCGGATTTTGAAGATTGCTGGTTCCGGCGTCACCGAAACTCCAGTTCCAGGAAAAAATGGAGCCGCTGCCTATGGTGGAGAGGTCTGTAAAGGTTGCTGTATTCCCACTTACCGTATAGCTGAAATTGGCATTCAGACCCAATGTGTCGCAGGGGTCCACTGGGTTGCTATTTTGGCAAAAAGTCTGTTTGTCATCGTATAAAACCGTGTTCAGACTGGACGTGAAAAAATCCTGTGGCGTTATGGGGGTTGGCTGAACAGGAACGGCCAGTGGTTGTTGCGGGAGAATTTTTGTGTCCGGCGAGTGGTGACACTCAATGTCTGTTTGTCCCAATTTGTCGGTCTTGATGGCCAGGATATTGTAGTCAAAAACGTGAGGCTGGATGATTTCATAGGTATGGCCAGTAATGAAATATTCATCGCCTGCATTGGGCTCCACCCTGTTTCCCTGGGAGGCATAGCCCATTTCGTACACCCGTGTCCAGTCCACTGAAGTGCCGTCATCGTTTATGCGCATGAGCATACACTGTCCGTTTTCCGGCGGGTCGCTCACGCCCGGGTCTTCGGCTTTGCCGGTCAGTACCAGTTTGTTGTTTGCCGCAAACTGAAAATGAGTGCTCAATTCCAGCGTACTGTTCTGAATATCGTACAGATTGGCCCAATTTGGATTCCCGTTCATATCGGTTTGCATGGCCATCACCTTACGGGGGTCGCTGCCTCCGGTATTGTCGAGAGAGTATCCGGCAATCCATAAACTTCCGGTGGCCGGAGCTGCAGTGCCGCAATTGCCCTGAATACAGGTGGCTACATCGTCGGCGCCGGGTGCGATATCATAGGTTTTCATCCAGGAAACCGACCCTGTGGAGGCATTTACACTCAAGATAAATACCTCTTCATTACCGGCTGCAGAAGCAGCTACCTTGCCGGTAATAAAGTATTCGTTTGGCAGGTTAAGACAAGCCGTTTGGAAAGTGGCGAATGTGGTTACGGAAGCTGCCGTGAGGGCCAGATTGAGACTGTAGTTTTGCTCCCAGAGCAGATTGCCCGCGCAATCGGTTTTCACCGCCTGAATGACGGAATTGCCCGTTCCGGTATTGGTTTTTGTGCCCACCAGAATAAAATTTCCGACGCCGTCCGGTTTTACACAGGCGCTTTTTTCGTCGAGATTTGGCGTACCAATGCGGCGTACCCACAAGGGGTTGCCGGCTGCATCGGTGAAGGTAAGCAGCATATTGTTATTGCCGCCATTGAACTCATTTCCGGCGATGATATAGCCTGCATTTCCGGCACAATCCGAGGCTTTTTCTATCCAGGTGGCAGTTTCCTGCACATCCTGACCAATAATTTTAGAAGGGAACAGCAGGTTTCCCAACGGATTGAGTCTCAGGAGTTGCATATCGCCGGCTGGGTTGAACAATCCGCTTGGATGCTGGGTGTTACCTCCCAGTATAATGTAATTGCCATTGTTGGCTATCACACCGCTGGCGCCCCGCTCGTCGGTAGGCGTTGGGAAACCAATTGCGGTTTGGAATGTTTGTCCGTACAGGCGGAAGTTGATCAGCAGGAGGGATAAAAAAATCAGTATTCCCGGAATTTTCGGAAGTGATAGGGAAAGATTTTTCATAGTAGCTCGGCTACGCCGGAATTTGGGTGAATAAAAGGGATGAATGGACGGATTCACTTGATTCACAAAGGATTGCAAGCGTGAATTGCCAAAAAAAGAATTACGATTTTTATTAAAATATTAAAAATATATTTGTTTAAAATCGCAATCACCTCGCCAAATATAGTGCCTTTTGTTATTAATGCAAAATAAACAATCAAAAACGGGTCTTCATTCAGGAGTTTCAATGGAGTATTTTGGTTAATTACTGTTTGCACGCTTGCTGAGTTGCCCCCTTGTTTTACCCGAGAGAATGCATTCAGGAAAGACTTCATAATCACAATGTTGGCTCCCTAACTACCCGCACATTTCCCTACTTTTGGGCCTCGTTTTGCCCGTCCATGAAAATAAAACCACTGCGCGCCTGTTTTCCGCACCTGGAGAAGGTGGAATCTTCCGATGTCTTCTGCGAAGAAGCCAAAAACCGGTATAATCAGTACGTGGAGGATGGCTTATATGAAAAAGTGCCTCAACCCGCCGTCTTTATTTATCAGATTCAATCCGTTACCGGCACCCACACAGGTTTGGTGGCGCTGAATGAGGTAGACGATTTTTTCGCCGGTAAAGTAAAAAAGCATGAGGCCACCCTGAGCGAACGGGAAAAACACCAGGCAGAGTTGTTCATGCGCTGGGGCGCAATCCTCAAACCTGTGCTGCTAACCTACCCGCCGGTGGTGGACATTAATGCATGGCTGAATGCCCAAATATTGGGGCAAAAGCCGCTTTTCGTGGCTAAATTCAAACAGGGAAAGGTACATCACCGGGTATGGGCCGTCACCAACGATCAGGCCATTGCACAGGTGCAGTCGCTGTTTGCCCAGCACGTCAAATCCACGTACATCGCCGACGGGCACCATCGTACAACCACCATCGCTACGCTGCACGAACAACGGGAGCAGTTTCCGGGCTTTGATTTCGATCACCTGTTTTGTGCTTTTTTTGCTTCAGATCAATTAGATATCCTGGACTATAACCGGGCTGTTGAATTGCCCAAAGACCTCAGCCCCGCACGGTTTATGGCCCGCTTGTCGGAAGTATTCCATATAACTTGTCTTCCGGAAGCCCGCCGCCCGGCCGATAAACATGAATTGGTGATGTGTCTGCGCAAAGAATGGTATGCGCTTCATTTCCGGTCCGAAATACTCCAGGGTCTGGATGAAGAAAATGTACTACTCGATGCTACATTGCTCAATCAGCTGGTACTCGGTAAAATCATGCAAATACGCGATGTCCGCTCAGACAACCGCGTTACTTATGTAGACGGCAGCAAGGGCCTCGAAGGACTCGCCAAAGCTGCCCGTGGACGCAATAAAGCAGGGTTTGCACTTTACCCCGTACATTTTTCAGATATGATGGACCTGGCAGATGCCGGCGAAATTCTACCGCCCAAAAGCACCTATTTCGAACCAAGACTGAAAAGCGGTATGCTGGTGCAGTTGCTGACGGTAGACGGTGGACGGTAGACGGTGGACGGTGGACGGTAGACGGTGGACGGTGGCGTTGTTCTTGGGATTTGTTCCTCATTTAAATCTCAAGAGCAACGCTACCGTTCACCGTAAGCCGTCTACCGTCAACCTTAGGCCGTCAACCGTCTACCGAATCCAAAGAGCCCCGTTTTTGGTATGGTAAACCTTAAGCATTCCCTTTTCCTGCATTTGCTGGAGCGTTTTTTTCGCCTGCTCTTTGCTTACACCGGCAAGCACTTCAAATTCGCGGGTGGTGAGGGTTGGGTAATGTTGGAAGAGGACTTCCGGACGATTATCGTACACATTTTTCATGGCCTGCGGGAACAGGGCCAGCAGGGTTTGCTCAAAATGTTCGTAAGGTCTAACACCTTTTAGCACCAGTTTTTGTTCCTCGGCATCGGAAAAAATGAGCGTGGGGAAGCTTCGCACGTTGAGGCTGCGAGCCAAATTCAGGTCTTCCTGAAACAGGGTTTGGGCACGTCCTTCGTAATCTGCCTTAAATTGTTCAACATTGAGTCCCACCTGTTTGGCAGCGTGTTCCAGGTGTTCCCATTTGGTGATGTTTTTCTTTTCCAAAAACACCATTTCCCGAATACGGCGCAGGAATTGAATGGCTTTTTGACCATCCTGCAATTGCGCAGCTTTAAACGCCACACTTGGCGGATAGGAAGATGGCAGGGGATCTTCCAGCCACACGTCGCCGTCGATGGGCATATCGTAGTGCAGACTTACTTCGTCCCAGTGATGGGCCACATCGCTGGGCTTGCTGATGTTGCCGCTATTATACACATCCCAGGATGGCAACAATCCACCCATATGATATTCAATCTCTACCACCTCGCCATACTCCAGCTTGAGTCGGCGCAGTGCAGGCTCAATGCCCCAACAGGAAGAGCAAATGGGGTCTGTGAAATATATAATGCGCACTGGCTTGGGTGAAACAGGCGTTTTTTGCTCATTTCCCGGCATTTCGCACAGGCCGGTTTGAACATCGCACAGCAATGGGTTGTTGGAGTTCATAGAAAGTTTGTTGTTTTGACCATTGCAGGCAATGGCGCTTGTAAGCAGGAGAAGTAGCGGAAGTTTCATACCTGGTGCTGGACTATTGGACGTTAGACTGCTGGACGTTGGACTTTGGACGTTGGATAGCGTTACTTTTGGTCTAATGTCCAGCAGTCCAATAACGCCACAAAGGTCAGGCTGTTTCTATTCACACACAATTAGTCAAAAAAAGATGACTACTATTCCAGAGGATATTGCTGGGGAAAATTGTCCTGCTGAAGGACTTTTGAAGCAATTGGCAGGCAAATGGAAGCCACAAATTTTCAGGCTTGCGCTTGAAGGGCCACTGCGTTTCAATGCGCTGTTGCGACAATTACCGGGCGCCAGCAAACAATCGCTGGCTGTTGCCCTGCGGGAACTGGAAGAGGCCGGGCTGCTGGACAAGCACCTGATCCGGCAAAAGCCGCTGCATATTGAATACGAACTTTCCACCCGCGGCCGCGCGCTCATCCAGATCTTCCATAGCCTTGAGGAAGGCGCAAAGAACGGTGATAAGGCACAAAGCGGCTGACGCTAAGGCACAAAGGCGCGAAGGTACAAAGGCGCTAAGGCGCGAAGGCACAAAGGCGCTAAGACGCGAAAATGTAAGAACACAAAGGCGCTAAGGCACAAAGGCGCGAAAGCGCGAAATTTCAGAGGGCAGGCCTTCTGCATCTAACAGCAGCGAAGCTGCAAAAAACTTTGCGCCTTTGCGTCTTAGCGCCTTCGCGTCAGCCGCTTTGTGTCTTACTTTTCGAAGAGGGCACGGGGTACTCCGTATTTTTTTACCCAGTCGTTTACCGGAACGGCATTGGCGCCGATGGTATAGGTAAGGACTTTCCAGGCGCCTTTATCGAACTTCAGGATAGCAATGACCCGGTCGGCAAATTTGCCTGATTGGTATTCGTATTTGTAAGGCGAGATGCTGTAGTCAATCGGATTGCCGTTGGTGTACAGAGGACGAGCATCTACCAGAGCGAAGTAGCCGCTGGTTTGGTAATTATTCAATTCCAGCTGCGTATCGGCGTTCAGGCGTTTGGATACGGTTTGGTTGACTGCTTCCAGAGCGCCTTTTTTGCGCACCCATTTGGCGCCGGAGATAGATTCGCTCACTACGGTTTGCAGTTCATGGCGTGCACCCATACCCACTTCTCCGATGGGTTTGATGAGCAATTGATCCGGGATAACGGCATGGGTGAGCAGGTCTTTTTGCAGTGCTTTGCGCAGGTCCTCGATGGCAATTTTTTTGCCACTCAGGGAAATATCACCATAGCGGTTGATGGTTACCGTTGGCAGGGCATTGACAGCTTTTTTCGATGTTGTTTTAGGTTTTTCGGTTACCGGAGCCGGAGTTGCAGCGGGTGCTGTGGCGGGCTTTTCCGCAGGCCGCGCACTCTTGTTCAGATGGATGTATTTGGCATCGCACTCCTTAAAGTTCTGGTACTTGTTCTGCGCATTTCCGGCGTTTTGAATCGCAATGCTGTTGTCGGCAAATAAACCTTCCACGTCTGATTTTCCGGAATTGCCCAATCCTTTGAAAAGCAAAAAGATGCCTGATTCCGACCATTTTGGCATGGCCAAACCGGAAGCGCTGCGTTTGCCAGATTTCCACTGGTAATTATAGGCTCCGTTTTTCAGGGAAATATGCAATTCCATGGGGCAGGATTTATCGTCGGAGTAATAACTGCCGGCGTATTCATCGACCTCGTAATAGGCTTTACTTCCGGAATCTATGCTGGTAATCAGCCATTTATCGGTTTCTTTTTCCAGGGTATAGGTTACAAAGGGTTTACCTTCTGCATTGTTCATGGTGGCGGTTACTTCATCGGTACCCAGTCCGTCGATGATTTTCACCGGGGTAGTAGTCCATTCTTTCAGGTCCCAATCCTGAGCGTGGAAGAAGCGGTTTTCATCCATACCGGTCAGGATTTCATCTTTGTTTTCGCTCATCCAGAATGGTTCACATTTTTGGTAGAAGCTGCGTTCTGTGTCAAGGTATTTATCAGACACATAGCCGCTGGCTTTAATCCGGTCCAGGTACCGGTTGAGCAGGGCTGAGTCCAGGCGGGCGTATTTGCCTTTCAGATCCAGAATCCTCTGATCGTCAACGGGGCCATTGGAAAAATCGTTGGCCCATTGTGCAAACTTGTGAATGGTTTCAGCTATGGCAGTTGCGTCGGCCGCATTGGGGTCGGCTGGCTTGGATTTACAGGCCAGCAGGGTTAGCATAAACAGGGTAAAGGCGAGTAGTTGTTTCATTTTGAATGCATTTAGGTTCCCGAAACGAATCGAAAATTGCGTCAAATATGCAGCATTTTCTGTTTAGCGCTTGTCCAAATTTTCCTATCTTTCCTAAGTTATGGAAACTATCCGCTTTTATTTTGAATGATGCCGCAACCCTGCAAAGATGGTCTGCGTACTTGGTGGTTCATTGAAAAACTTTCTAGTTATGAAAAGAGCTGAATTTCTGAAGAGCCTGGGCTTGGCCGGCGCCGCGGCGGTAATTCCCATCGAAACTGCTCAAAAATTGCAGTCTATCGGACGTAAACGCGGCATGTTACCCCCTAACTGTACGCTGATTCCCAGTGAAACCCTCGGACCCTTTCCGCTGGATTTATCAGACAATTCCTTTTACTTCCGGCAGGATGTGCGGGAAAACAAAACCGGTGTACAGTTGAACCTCAAAATCAAAATTATTGGTCAGAATAACTGCGAACCCATGCAGAATGTGCGGGTAAACATCTGGCATTGCGATAAAGATGGTTTGTATTCCGGTTACAGTCAACAGAACAATCCTGGTCAGGCCGGACTCACTTACCTGCGCGGCTACCAGATTACGGATGTGCATGGGGAGGTAAATTTTGTGACCATTTTTCCGGGCTGGTACACTGGACGTATCTGCCACATCCACTTCCAGGTGTATGTGAGCTCGGTATATGCGGCAGTTTCGCAGCTTACGTTTCCGGTAACGGATAAAAATGCCCTTTACAGCGCCAATCCTTCTTTGTACACCAAAGGCGCCGACCCCATGGGATTGAACCAGGATAATATTTTCTCTGATGGGTATGCCTACCAAATAGCTACCCTGACAGCCAATAACAATGGCGGATATGATGCGTATCTGGAGGCAACGGTACAGGGCTCCGGCACTTCCGGACTGGCTCAGCTGGAGCCGGAAACCGGCGGTCAGTTTACCCTGGGGCAGAACTACCCAAACCCGTACGACAAGCAAACCACCGTGCCGTTTACCCTCACCAACCCGGCAGAGGTGGCACTGGAAATTTGGGATCTGCAAGGCCGGAAAGTGTCTTCACTGGAGCTGGGCAAACTTTCTTCCGGCGAACACACGGCGCTGATAGACATAGATGCCCTGGGTTTGCCAGCCGGCAATTATGCCTATCAATTGAAGGTAAGCAATGAATATGGGGTGTACACTCAGTCCAAACTGATGTCTGGTAAATAAGCGGTTTTTTGGGGATGGCAGGCTACCTGTTGGCAGCCTGCCTAACCTTTCTTCTTGCGGGCAGCCGCAGGTTTGGCTTCTTTCACTGGCGTTGCCGCTGGTTCTTTCCTGGATTTCTTTTTAGGAACCTCTCCTTCAAACACCATCACGCTTAGCGGCGGTAGTTTGAAGGTCACGGAATAATCCTTGCCGTGTTCAGGTTTTTTCTCTGCTTTCAGGTCGCCGTTCAGTATACCCGATCCGCCAAAGGATTCGGCATCGCTGTTGAGGATTTCCTTCCAAACACCTCCGTGTGGCACGCCTACGGTATACACAGGCATGTAGTTGATGTTGAAATGGCAAACCACGAGCAATGTGGGTTCGTCCGGATTGCCTTTGCGCAGGTACACCAGCACAGAATTTTCGGTGTCGCCACCGGATATCCATTCATAACCATCAGGATGGAACGCATGGCGCCAGAAAGCCGGGTGTTCGGTGTAGCATTTATTGAGGGCTTTTACCCAGTTCTGCACACCCTTGTGGTAGTCGTATTTCAGGAGTTGCCAGGGTACACCGAGGTCGTGGCTCCATTCGGTGCTTTGTCCTATTTCGCCACCCATGAACAGGATTTGAGTACCCGGGTGCGTCCACTGGTGTCCGAACAATGCCCGGAGGTTGGCAAATTTCTGGGCTTCGTCGCCCGGCATTTTATACAACAAACTGGCTTTCATGTGCACCACTTCATCGTGACTCAGGGGTAGCATAAAGCGTTCGGAGAAGGCGTACACCATGGAGAAGGTGATTTCATTCTGGTGCCAGCGCCGGAAAATGGCCGGACGTTTGAAATAGTTCAGGGTATCGTGCATCCAGCCCATCATCCATTTCTGGCCAAAGCCGAGGCCGCCATCAAAAGTAGGTTTGGTCACGCCCGGGAATGCCGTACTTTCCTCTGCAATGGTTTCGATGCCGGGATATTCTTTGTAGGCCGCATCATTAAAATCTTTGAGGAAAGAAATGGCTTCCAGGTTTTCCCGGCCGCCGTGGATATTCGGAATCCATTCGCCTTCTTTGCGGGAATAATCGTGGTACAACATACTGGCCACGGCATCTACCCGCAGTCCATCAATATGGTATTTATCCAGCCAGAACAAGGCATTGGAAATCAGGAAGCTGCGCACTTCGTTTCTGCCGTAGTCAAACACATAACTGTTCCAGTCGGGGTGATAGCCACGGCGCATATCGGCGTACTCAAAGAGGTGTGTGCCGTCAAAAAAATACAGGCCGTGAATATCGCCCGGGAAATGGGAGGGTACCCAGTCGAGAATCACCCCGATGCCTTCCTGGTGAAAAGCATCTATGAGGAACATGAGGTCTTCCGGCGAGCCAGCCCGGCTGGTGGGTGCAAAGTAGCCGGTAATCTGATAGCCCCAGGATGGGAAGTAGGGGTGCTCCATGACGGGCATGAGCTCCACATGCGTGAAACCCATTTCTTTCACATATGGAACCAGATCGGCGGCCAGTTCGCGCCAGCTCAGGGAGCGATTGCCGTCTTCAGCTATTTTTTTCCAGGACCCCGGGTGAACTTCGTACACAGACCAGGGTTGGGATTCGCCTGCTTTGGCGCGGCGACTTTTGAGCCATTTTTCGTCCTTCCAGCTGTAGTCGAAATCCCATACGACGGAGGCTGTACGCGGAGGTGTTTCCCAGGTGCGCGCGTATGGATCGCCCTTATCCAGGTCTACCCCCATATGGGTTTGGATTCGGTATTTGTACACAGTTCCCTTACCTAATCCTGGAATAAACCCTTCCCAAATGCCGGAGGAGTCCCAACGGGGCAGCAGCACATGGCTATCCGGGTCCCAACGATTGAAGTCGCCAACCACGCTCACACGTTTGGCATTTGGCGCCCAAACCGAGAAGCAGACACCTTGTTGCCCATCGTTTTCCACGATATGGCTTCCCATTTTTTCATACAAACGGAAATGTTTGCCGGTTTGAAACAGGGCGATATCAAAATCGGTAAGAAGAGAGAATGGTTGGACCATGGATGTGAAGTATCGGCGGGTTTAGCCGCCGGAGGTTGAAGTATCGGCGGGTTTAGCCGCCGGGGGGGGTGAGGGTTTGAAGGGTTTGAAGGGTTTGACGGGTTTGATGGGTTTGATGGGATGGGTGAAAGATACTGCGAAGCATAGCGTTTACCCAAATAAAGAATTTAGATCTACACAGAAAGGGTTAAAAAACAGTTTGGTCACGGGGTTGGCACAATTTTGGCTAAAAAATAACTGCCTCCCGCAAGTTCTAATACCAACCAAAACAATCGCACATGAACGGACAACCCTTACACGCTGTTTTTCAGCAGTTTCCGCTGTTGTCGACGCTTTCGGAGGCAGAGTTGCAACGTCTTGCACTCATGGCCGAGCGCCGAACGGCACCCCGTCATTCCTTCATTTACCTGGCGGATCAACCCAGCGACTATGTTTGTCTGCTGGCATCCGGCGCCGTTAAAATCGGTATTTATTCCCATGATGGTCGGGAGATCATCAAAAACATCCAACATCCTTTTACGGTTTTCGGCGAACTTGGTTTGGCCGGCGAGCAATCCCGGGTAGAATTTGCCTCTGCCATGAGCCGTGATGTGGATTATTTTGCTGTTCGGGTGGAAGACTTCCGCTACCTGATGCAACAGAATTTCGGACTCGCACAAGCAGTTATGCTGTACCTGGGCGATCGGCTCCGTCGCGCAGAGCGCCATTGGGAGTCATTGATCCTGAAAGATGTTCGCACCAGAATTGTGGAATTCCTCAAAGAAAGCGCCGGCGAACGCGGTCGTCAGGTAGGCTACGAAACCCTGGTAAAACACGGCCTGACTCAACAGGACATTGCCAATTTGGTTGGCGCAAGTCGCCAAACAGTTACCGCCATTTTGAATGAACTCAAAAAGTCCAATTTAATCCATTTCAACCGCAATACCATTCTCATCCGGGATATGGATAAGTTGAATTAATGACATACCAAAGTCCTTCAAAAAAATGACAAGGGGCCGTCCGCAACAGTGGATGGCCCCTTGTGTATTTGGAAGGCAGAAAGAAGACACAAAGATGCCAAGGCGAGAAGGATAGCAGCTTCGCTGCATGGATAATGAATTCAGAAGAATGCAGACAATCAACAACTTGGTGTCTTAGTGCCTTACGGCATTTTTACTTCGAGCCTTCTTTCATGGCTTCTTCTACCTTCCAATCCAGTAATGGCAACCCGATTTTTGCACGTTGTTCATTGACGGTTTCCACATCTCCTTCCCAGGGTTTTACCTCTATTTTGCCATATTCATACATATTCATAACGGTGCAATAGCGTTGAGGTTTACCTAAGCTTAGGTTGCATTGATCATATAATTTGGCATAATACAGCCAGGGAGCCTCGCCTTCTTCGCAGCGTTTTTTGATTTCGGGCAGCCATTTGAGCTGATCCAGCAGGGTGGGTTCCGCCATAAAAATGGCGAAGGCAGAGGTTTTGTAGGGGCATTTAGGAGTCATTTAGGGGTCATTGGGGTCATTTAGGGGATTGGGGCGAGTATTGTCATCTTGTGCGTAGCGAAGGATCTGGCTCAACTGCCAACTAAACGTTTGCTACCTGAACCCAAGTATATGGTTTAACCCCAAAAAAATGACCCAAATGACCCCTAATGACCCCTAATGACTCAAATGACCCCTAATGACCCAAATGACCCCTAATGACTCAAATGACCCCTAATGACCCAACTGACCCCTTACTTCCTCAACGCTGCAAACACCAAATTTTCCAAATATCCCGCCACAGCGGTTTTGTTCCGCTGCTCTCCTTTGAAATCTGTCAGAGCAGGCAGGTGTTCCATAAAATATGGTTGAAACTGCGCCGCCTCCATCAGGGTGCTCGCCAGGGAGTGAGGGTATGGGTATGCCGGGTTGTACTCGGCAAATACCGTAGCAATGTGATGACACAAATCCTTGTAAGGCTTGAAAAGCTGCTGACTGTTGATGGCGTCTACCTCCTTGGTCAGGTATGCCTTGCTGCTTTCTGCAATTACAATGTCCTGCAGCGCAGATTTGTCAATGCCAGTGGTGTCTGCCCAATTCGGCAATCCGCCGGTCAGGATCTCAATGATCTTCCGGATTTTTATTTCCGGGTCATTCAGATTGTGCAGGGAAACCGTGCATTGGTATTCTACATAATTCCAGTACCAGGTCAGAAAGTACAGCAATAGCCGGTGTTTGTTTTCAAAATACCGGTAAATGCTGGCCTCGGTACTGTCAATGGATTCAGCCAGTTTTTTAAATGTAAACTGCTCGTAGCCCAGGTTACACATGAGTACTATGCCCTCCCGAATGATCTTTCTGCCTAGCGTACTGGCTTCCGGATCGCGCAGGGCGAGTTTGAGATTGGGTTGGATACTTATCTGAAGGTTCATACAAAGGAAAAAAATATGCACAAAAGTAAAACATCTTTTTGAGGTATTGGTTTATGTTATCATAGTATTACTTTCAAATTTGAAAGTTTTAATAATATTTTCATCATGCACCAGTTTTCTCATGTCATACGATGCGGTCTGATGGCCATGTTTTTCCTCACAGATCGCTTATACAGCCAGGAAACCATGGACTCGCCACAAACGCTGGAATGGGTGGTTCGTCAGGCCAACCGCGTTGACACCGCCCTGGCCAATGCCATGAGAAGCAGCGAACCCATTGAAATCCTGGTAAAATTAGCCGATTGTTACACTATTTTCGATGCCGTGGTGATTTCGGGGCTTTATTGTACAGAAATCCGGGCCACCGCCGAAATAGGACGCAGACAATGCGATGTGATCAACTACCGATTGGAGAAAGACCTTAATTCAAAGCTCCAGCGTGCAGTTGAAGCCCGCAGGCAGGCTGTTCTTATGCGGGAAGCTGCTTCGGTTTGTTTGAAAAAAACAGCCACGGCCAAAATCCCCGAGGAATCGCTGGCGCCGCTAAGATTACTTCATGACGATGCTCAACTGGCTCAAATGGATTTGGCCGATGGGCTGGCCAGCAACGACCTCCATATCCTGGCCCAGAAAGTTGACCATGCCATCCGTTTGATTTACAGCATCGCACACCTGTCGGCCAGCATGAACACCTGTAGCCAGGTGAATCAATGGGCCGAAGAAGCTATTCAACACGCTGAAAAAGCGCTGAGTACCTATAACTGGACCATTGTGACTCAGGAACTCCACAGGGCTGCGTCTATACTCGAACAAATACGATTGGAAAATCGCTGTGAATAAATCGCTTACCGGCGGCGAAAAAGCCGGGATGTCTAACCAAACCACACATAATAACTATGAAAATCAAGTTTTTTCTTCCGGTGGCCATCGCTGCGTGTGGCCTGATGGGTTTGAGCAGTTGCACTGTGGTACGACAAGGAGAATTTGGCGTTAAACGCACCTTCGGTAAATTCTCAGACAACGTGTATACCAGCGGACTTCGGACGTACAATCCATTTACCAGCACCATCATAAAGGTTTCAGGCCAAACCGAAAACCTGGAAGTGTCGCTGAATATCCCTTCACAGGAAGGTCTGACCATTCAAAGCGAAGTGTCTATCCTGTACAAAGTAATCAAGAAAGACGCTCCTAATTTGCTCCGTTCAGTAGGTCTGGAGTACGAGGAAACCATCATTTTGCCTGTTTTCCGCTCTGCAGTAGCTGATGTTACCTCCAAGTACTACGCCAAAGACATGCATTCCGGAAACCGGGCAGTTATCGAAAACGCTATCCGCGATTTGATGATGAAAACCCTGGATCAAAAAGGCATTTTGATTGAGAATGTTTTATTGAAAAGCATCACGTTGCCCAAAAACCTCACCAAGGCTATCGAAGACAAACTGGAGGCCGAACAACAGGCCCAGCGCATGGAGTTTGTGCTCCAACAAGAACGCCAGGAAGCAGAACGCAAACGTATTCAGGCTACCGGCGAACGCGATGCAAATAAAATTATCTCCGAAGGCCTTTCCGAACAAGTGCTCCAATTCAAAGCCCTGGATGCCTGGCTGAAATTGAGCCAATCCAGCAACTCCAAAGTAATTATTACCAACGGTACTGTACCCATGGTAATGGACCCGGGAGGCTCCGGATTGCAAAAATAACCTGGAAGAGGACCGCCTCCAACAGACAGATCTAAGTTGATTCAATTAGGTGAACCCTTAGTTCAAGTGAAATGCAGTGTACCCGTGGATCAAAGAGCGGCTGATAAAGTTTGGCCGCTCTTTCCTTTTTTCGCTAATTACCAGAAAAAAGTCCTTGGTCCTATCTGGAAGCCCGCTTATCTAATTTTTTCACCCACTCCGGAAAACCAGTCGTTTCTTTGTGTACAATATCGGATCTGCGTGACCCGTTATTAACATTTCCAAATCAAAAGTACAAAAATGAAAAAAACGCTCTCTTTTGCAGCATTCCTTCTTTTCCTCTCAGGGTTCGCTCAGGCACAAACCGCTGAAGAAATTGTCAACAAACATATCGCTGCCATTGGTGGCGCTAAATGGGCAAACGTAGAAGCCGTTAAATCTGAGGCTAAAATCACTGCCGACGGCGCTCCGGGTATGAGCATCGGCATGACCATGGTGGCAGTGCGCAATAAATCGCTCCGCATGGATGTCTCTGTGATGGGCATGACTCAAACAACTGTCCTCAACGGCGAAACAGGCTGGGCCAACAACCCTTTCATGGGCAAAATGGAACCAGAACCCATCACACCAGACCAGGCTAAATCTATGGCTGATATGACCGACGTAGATGGCACATTGGTTGGTTACAAAGAAAAAGGGTACACCATCGAATACATGGGCACCGAAGATGTGGACGGCACTGAAGCCCACAAAATCAAAATCAACAAAGGCGGCAAACGTGTGGAATACTCTTTCATCGACCCAACCACTTTCTACGAGATCAAAAACATCCGCGTAGAAGAAGTTGACGGTAAAGAAGTAGAATCCGCTACCACGTATTCCAACTTCAAAACACAGGACGGACTCGTTTTCCCGTTCACCATGCAACAGAACGATCCAATGATGGGTGGTTCTACCATCACTGTTACCACAGTAACCATCAACCCGCTGGTAGATCCGAAATCTTTCGTGATGCCTGGCAAATAAAAACTGGACAACTCAAGCGTTGGTCATTGCCGGCGCTTTGGTTGGCTATCCGGTTTCCTTTATCGCCGCAGCCTTGCGGAGTTTCAGAGTTGACAAAGGCTCTGCGCCTCCACAGCGCTGCGGTTTTTTTATGCCTTTCCTTACAGAATATGAAACAATTTCACCTCTTTTTCCCTGTTTTTCTGCTGCTTGCCTCAGGTATTCAGGCACAAACCAAACTTAGCTCTTCTACCTTCGGAGCAATAGAAGCCCGCAGCATCGGTCCGGCTGTAATGGGCGGACGTATCACAGCCATTGAAGGCGTGAACAACAGTACCAAAACCCTCTACGTAGGTACCGCAGGCGGCGGCGTGTGGAAATCTACCACGGCCGGTTTCACTTTTGAACCTGTTTTTGAAAAATACCCGCAAAGCATCGGCGCTATTGCCATCGACCAGAAAAACCCGGAAACCATCTGGGTAGGCACAGGCGAAAGCAATATGCGCAACAGCGTGGCCATAGGCCTGGGCTTGTACAAAAGCACCGACGCGGGTCGCAACTGGACCCGTGTTGGACTGGAAAACTCCGAACACATTGCTAAAATTGTACTCCACCCCACCGACCCCAACACGCTTTACGTGGCCGTTCCCGGCAAACTCTGGAGCGATAGTCCGGACCGCGGTTTGTACAAAACAACCGACGGCGGTAAAACCTGGAACAAAGTGCTGTACACCGACGAAAAAACAGGTTGCGCCGACATCATCATGGACCCACGCAATCCGGATGTACTCCTGGCTTCCATGTGGCAATTCCGCCGAACACCTTACTCATTTGTGTCTGGCGGACCCGGCAGCGCCCTGTATAAAAGCACCGACGGCGGTAAAAACTGGCGGAAAATAACTAACGGACTCCCCAGCGGCGAGTTCGGCCGTATTGCCCTGGCACTTGCCCCAAGCGCGCCAGACAACGTACTGGCCATTGTAGAAAGTGAAAAAACAAGCCTGCTTATCTCCTCTGATGGCGGCGAAACCTGGAAATACCAAAGCGCCAACTCCAACGTAACCGCGCGCCCTTTCTACTTCAGCACCCTGGTAGTAGACCCATACGATCCTAAACGCGTTTACCGCCCGGCATTCTCCCTCTCTATCTCTACCGACGGCGGCTATTCCTTCAGCGAAGCCTCCAATGCAGGCGGATGGGTACACTCCGACCACCACGCACTCTGGATCAACCCCAATAATACCAGTCACCTCTACCTGGGCACCGACGGTGGTGTATACATGAGCCTGGATCAGGGCGTTACCTGGACACACCTAAATACCATCCCGGTATCGCAGTTCTACCACGTACAAATAGACGAGCAAACACCCTACAATGTGTACGGCGGCTTGCAGGATAACGGTTCCTGGCGCGGCCCTTCTCAAAGCAAAGCCGGCATAGAAAACAGCGACTGGGAAAGCGTAGGTGGCGGCGACGGCTTCTGGGTGCAGCCGGATGCCTCCAATCCTGATATTATTTACAGTGAAAGTCAGGGCGGCGAAGTAGCCAAATACAACCGGGTGATTAATCAAAGTCAGTTCATCAAACCACAACTGGCAAAAGGTGAGGAAAAACACCGTTGGAACTGGAATACCCCGTTGGTAAAAGGGCTTAAAAACCCAAATACCCTGTACATCGGCGCACAATACCTGTTCAAAACCAATGATCAGGGCCATTCCTGGCAGCGTATTTCACCTGATTTGACCACAAATAATAAAGAAAAGCAGAAACAAGCAGAAAGCGGTGGTGTAACGGTAGACAATACCAGCGCCGAAAACCACTGCACCATTTTCAGCATTGGCCCATCACCACTGGATGAAAACCTGATTTGTGTGGGCACCGACGACGGTAATATTCAAATAACCCGCGATGGCGGTAAAAACTGGGAACTCATTTCCCAAAACATCGCAGGCATACCTTCTGGAACCTGGGTGAGCCGTGTAACCCCCAGCCGTTTCAACCGCAATCGCATTTACGCCACCTTCGATAACCACGCTTACGGCGACATGAAAACGTATGTAGCTAAAACTGAAGATGGTGGTAAAACATGGGTAAACATCGGCGGCGATAAAGTGCTGCAAGGCTATGCCCACGTGATTGTAGAAGACCTGGAAAATCCGAACCTATTGTTTCTGGGCACAGAATTCGGTTTGTATATCAGCACAGATGGCGGCCAAAGCTGGGTGTTGTACAAAGCTCGCCTGCCTGAATACGTTGCGGTACGAGATATAGTTATCCAGCCTAAAACCAATGATCTGGTGCTGGCCACACACGGTCGCGGGGTGTTTATCATCGACGATATTTCGCCCATCCGTCGTCTCACCAACGAGGTCCTGGAAAAAAATGCCGCCTTGTTGCCTACTCGTCCGGCAGTAGTTAGCAGCGGCCACTATGGCAATGCATTCCCAAGCACCGACTCCTATGCCGGTATGAATGCTCCTGAGGTAGCAACCATTCAATACTACCTAAAAGACCGCCTCAACACAGGCGATGTAACTGTAGAAGTACTGGACCCATCCGGTAAAGTGGTGGCATCTATGCCCGGGACCAAACGCAAAGGCATCAACTTCGTGCGTTGGGACATGCGCCTGACGCCGCCAAAAGCCGCCAAAGGTGTATTGGTACAAGGAGAATTCGGGGTATACGCCGGGTTTATTGGCCGACAAGCCTTGCCGGGCAATTACACCGTTCGTCTGCGTGCCGGCGAATGGGTGGATGAAGGCTCCCTGCAATTGGTACCTGATCCATTAATGCCGGAACTCGATTATGCTAAGAAACGAACCATATCTGACGGTTTGTTTGAAATGGTAGAAGATCTTGGTTTCCTGGAAGCACAGGTGCGCAACCTGAAAGACAGCGTGGATCAACGTATGGCAGTTGCCAAAGACAAGAAGCTGAAAGATGAGCTCAGTAAATTGAGCCAAAACCTGGATGCTTTCCGCAAAACACTCACCGAAACCATTGAATCCAGAGGTATCACCGGTGAGCAACAGTTGCGCGCACGTCTGGGCCGACTGTATGTGTACACGGAGGCTTCAGACAATATGCCTACACAATCGGTGCTGGAAGGACAAAAAACCATAGGAGAGGAGCTCAAGCAAGCCCATGTAAAAGCCGATGGTTATTTTAAAAACGATGTAGCGGCGCTGAACAAGGCCCTGGCTAAAGCCAAATTGCCTGCACTGCGAGTGATTGATAAAGCGGAATGGGAAAAGCAAAACAGCGGAAGTGCTGCCACTCCGCCGCGTCCGTTCCATGAGCTGATGCAGGAAGTGCACAAGTTGATGCGATAGGTTTTCACCGCTAAGTACGCAAAAAGCGCCAAAGTAAACAGGGCATACACATGATCAAACGTGAAATGCACTGTTTACTTTGGCGCTTTTTGCGTACTTAGCGGTGAAAAACTGCCATTTTCGGAAAATAGTATTAGGTTTGTGCTTCTTTTACTCCAATTCACTCGCCTACTATCCCGTATCATGCTCTACCAACTGTTTCAATCTTCGCTCTCCGAAAAGGAGTTCAACGAACTGCTCCAACTAACTTTTACCGAAAACGAACGCGCCATGATGATCGAACGATGGCGCATTTTCGAAGCTTTTGATCGCGGCCATTCCCAGCGGGAAGTAGCCCGGGAAGTGCCTTGCAGTATTGTAACCGCCACCAGGGGTGCAAAAGTTTACCGGGAAAATAAAGATGCTGTGAAAAAGCATTTACAGCGCTGGAGAGAATAAGTGCATGTTTGGTGTTTAAACACAACGCCCCGCCGGGTAACAACTCGGCGGGGCGTTCTTTTTTGTGTGCGTGGTGAATGCCATTTAGTTAGGCGGCCATCGGGGCTCTTAAGGCGTAAATCTTTCGGCCTGCGTAGATAGCGGCCAGTACGAGTGTGTAAGTGAAAGTGGCTGTCATGGTTATTCTTTTGTCGGTTTGGTGATTAAAAAAAGATAACGGTTTCCAGGAATTAACTTGGTACAGAATGGAACGCGCACGTTGCCAGATTCGCTGCCAGGTTTTTGAAAAAAAATGAATAATTTTTTATATCGTTGACTATCAGGCATTTAAATAGATAATTTGTGAGATTCAGCTACATTTTTTTTAATCTACGAAAATTTTCGTAGAAAAATTTGCAACTACGAACACTTTCGTAGAATCTTTGCAAGTAGAAAAGTTTACCGTAGCTGATTATGATATCCAAACCTACCGACTCGGAGCTCGAGATTTTACACATTCTGTGGGAGCAGGGTCCATCCACGGTCCGGACCGTGAACGACCTGCTCAACGAACAACGCCGCAGCAGCCAGAAGGCCAAAGATTCTGCAGGCTACACCACCACGCTTAAGCTGATGCAAATCATGTTTGAAAAAGGACTGGTGAGCAGGCAGGAAGACGGCCGGACGCACATTTACACAGCCATAGTACAGGAAAGCGACACCCAGGATCTGCTGCTTCAGGATTTTGTGGACAACGCTTTCAGGGGAAGTACTGCCCGGCTGGTGATGCAGGCATTGGGCAACCACGAAGCGAGTTCGGAAGAGCTGGATGAAATCAAGGCGCTGATTGCCAAAATTGAACAGGGTAAATAAACCAACCACTAAACATTTAAGCTATGACACCAATAACGGATGCCTTTTTCCGCGCTTTAGGCTGGGTTTTGGCTCATTCCCTGTGGCAGGGCGCTTTGCTTGCGCTGGTTTTGCTCATGCTGCTCCCCCGGCTGCGCTCAGCCCGTCAACGTTACCTGGCGGCCTACCTCACCCTGATGGGATTGTTTTTGGCAGCAATCGGTACTTTTCTTTGGAAGTATGAGCCGGCAACGGTGATCACAACCACCTTCTCTGCCCCGGCAACCAATATCACCCTCACCGACACCTGGTGGACCAGCGATGTGCTGGCAAGCTCCCTTCCGGAACAATTCTGCGCCTGGATGGATGCCAACCATACCCTTATTGTGGCCCTCTGGCTGTCTGGTCTGGTGTTCTTTTTGTTTCGCCTGGGTGGAGGACTCCTGGGTGTGCATCGCCTGCGGACGCGCGGCGTGCGTACCCTTGATGCCCAATGGCAGGAAAAAACACAGTTACTCGCCCGGCAAATGGGTATAAAAAGAAGCATCCGCTTGCTCGAATCTGCCCTGGTGAGGTCGCCCCTTACCCTGGGCTGGCTCAAGCCCCTGATCCTGTTACCCATCGGATTCGTCAACCAGCTTTCTGTGGCCGAAGTAGAAGCAGTACTGGCACATGAGCTGGCGCATATTGCCCGGCGCGACTGGTTTTTCAACCTCCTGCAGGCATTTGTTGAAACCCTGTTTTACTACCATCCGGCCGTTTGGTGGATATCGCAAATCATTCACCGGGAACGGGAAAATGCCTGCGATGATGCCGCGCTGGCTGTTACCGGAAACCCCATCGCTTTTGCCAGAGCATTGGTGCAGGTACAGGAGCTGGCCACTCCTGCCCCGGCACTTGCCATGGCACTCAGCGGCAAACGGTATACCCTGCTCGACCGGGTACGCCGTATCCTGAATCAAGCACCACAACAACAACATCAAGTTATGGAAAAAATCACAGCAACCGTCATACTGGTCGCACTACTGGCCCTGGTGGGCCTGAGGGCCAATACCGCGCCAACCTTTGAAAAGGCCCTGGCGCAAATCACCGAATTCCCGTCGGCTATCTTCGGATTTGATCAGGAAGAAATGCCTTCAGATACCATTCCTAAACCCAAAGTAACCCAGAAAATTACCCGTGAGGATGGCAACAAACGTGTGGAAGCCGAATACCAAAACGGCGAACTCACTAAATTATCCATAGATGGAAAAGACATTCCGGCAGCAGAATTCCCTGAACATGAAGATTTGTTGGAGGAGCTGACGGAAGATATGCCAACCCCGCCTGCACCACCCTCACCACCTGGCGCACCGGCATTCCCTGGATTTTACCATTTCAATCGCCCGGATTTCCCGGCAGCTTTTTCACCCACAGCACCCTTGGCGCCGCTTCCACCCATGCCGCCCATGGCCGGCTTCCCGGCAATGAATGGTATCAGTGTGGTAACCGATGAAGATGAAAACGGAAATACCGTGATCAAATTCGACAACAACGGAGAGTCTACCGAAATGCTCATCAAAAACGGTGAAGTTTGGATGAATGGACAAAAACTGGAAAAAGGAGCCGAATTACTCATTCCCGGCCTACATCTGGGCAATGATGGAAATCGCTATTTTTTCCACAATCCTCAAGGTTTAGAATACTATTTTGAAGACTCTCAGAAAGACCGTGCTGCAGAGATGGAATATTACAACCGCGAGCATCAGAAAGAGATCGAAATGGCAATGAAAGAAGCCCACGAAGCCATGAAAGAACAGCAAAAAGAAATGGCCAGAGAGATGAAACGGGCTTCCAAAGAATGGAAGGAGCAGGCGAAAGAATGGGAAAAAGAGCAAAAGGAGCAGGAAAAAGCGCATAGAGACATGCAAAAGGAGCATCTAAAAATGCAAAAGGAACATCAGGCTATGCAACGTGAACATGAAAAGATGCAGGCCCGGTCCATGGCCATTCAGGAACGCATCAAATCCGCCCTGCTCAGCGACGGGCTTATTTCTGATGGCAACAATTTTTCTTTCTCCATTAGCTCCAAAGAGTTGAAAGTCAACAAGAAAAAACAATCAGACGCCCTCCGACTCAAATACCAGGAAATCATCCAAAGCATTGACCCAAATGCGTGTAAAGGAGACAACTGGAACTACAATATGAATATGAGTGAGTGAGGCATTTTCTGGTAAATGGTGTTTAAAAAGTGATTTTTACCGCAGAGGTGCTTTAAGTTTAACTGTTTATACCGCTGCAGCTCTGCGGTAAAAATTACTTTTCAGACACCCGATTTTGCCGCGATGCGGCAGGGGATTCACGCGTAATTCCCCGGGGCTACCAACGTTTTGGGGCTAACGCCCCGTGGCGACCGCCCCAGACTCAACGCCCCTCCCTCTTCAATCATGTAATTATGTAATCGTCAATCATGTAATTCCCGCCCCCCGCCTCGCTACATGCAACGCTCCAACTTTCCTCTTGTCTTTTAGCCAAAGTTAACGAATGTCCTAAACAAGGGCATTCAAGCTGTTACCTTTTGTTCTTTGATCAAATTAAAGACAAAAGGAGTGTAAAACTCCAAAACCCTGTTTCCATGCGAACATCTTCCCTTTACTGCGCTTTGGCGCTGATTCTTTCTTTTTTTCTCTCTACAGCATCGGCTCAAAATCGTGTATCCGGCTCTCTGACAGATCCGGAGGGCAACCCGCTGGCCGCTGCTAACGTACTGCTCTTAACCGCTGCCGATAGCTCCCTGGTACTTAGTCAGCTGAGCTCCGACAATGGTGGTTTCCAGTTCAACGGCCTGGAAACTGGTCGGTACCTGCTCGGGTTTTACCTGGTAGGCTTCTTCAAATCCTATTCACAACCGTTCGACCTGGGCGCCGGCGCCTCCGAAGTTGCCCTGGGAACCCTGGTAATGCAGGAAAACCAAACCCAGCTGGATGAGGTTTCGGTGGTGGCCCGCCGACCCTTTCTGGAGCAAAAAATTGACCGAATGGTGGTCAATGTGGCCAACTCTATCACCAACGCCGGCGGGAATGCCCTGGAAGTGCTGCAACGCTCGCCCGGGGTACAGGTGAACCGACTTACCAAAGCCATTTCGCTGTTGGGTAAAGAAGGCGTCATCATCATGATCAATGGCAAGATATCCAGAATGCCCCCTGATGCCGTTGTGCAAATGCTGGAAGGCATGAATGCCAACAATATCGACCGGATTGAGCTGATCCATACCCCTCCGTCAAATTTCGATGCAGAAGGCACCGCCGGCATCATCAACATTGTTTTGCTCCGCTCCACCAACGATGGCCTTAACGGTGGTTATTCCCTGAACGCCGGCCACGGCAAAGGCGCCAAGTACGGCGCAAGCGGTTATTTTAATTACCGCAAAAACAAGCTTAACTGGTACGGCAACTACGAATATAACTACAACCTCAACCCTCAGATATTTACCAATTACCGGGGCGTTTATACCAATGGCGATTTCCTGGAAACCAATTCCGACAGCCGTAGGCCGCACACCCCAACTTCCACGCAAAATGCCCGTTTGGGCCTCGACTGGCAGGCTAGTCCAAAAACAGTTGTAGGTATATTAGGTACCTTTTACGATCGCAACTGGTTCATGAAAGCCGAAAACGAGGTTTCCTATTCCCGAAACGGTGTTGTGGAAAACAGAATTTTAATGCCCAACGACGAGGTTAACCACGCCCAATCCTTTGCCGTAAATGCCAACCTGAGCCACCAGATTTCCAGTAAACAAACCCTGAATGTAGACGCAGATCTGGTACAATACCATATCAGCAACCCCAGTCACTACGAAATCCTGCAATACCAGCCGAACGAAACCCTGCTGTCGTTGTATAAACTCCGGATTGAGAAGGAAACACCCATCCGGATGGCCGTGGCTAAAGCCGATTACACGGCACAGCTAAACAACAAAATGAACCTGGAGGCCGGCGCTAAAATGACCCTGATCCGGTTCGACAACGATGTTCGGGTGGATAGTTTGCCCGGACAACAAAACGACTGGCTGGTTATTCCGGCCTTGAGTTCTTTGTTTCACCTGAACGAAGAAGTGGCCGCCGCATACGGCAGTTTTTCCTGGAAACTGGATGCTAAATCCGACCTCAAAGCAGGCCTGCGTTACGAGTATACCCAAACCAACCTCGGCTCTGAAACCCAACCCAATGTGGTAGACCGCCAATATGGTTCCTGGTTCCCGAGCCTGTTCCTCACCCGCAATCTGCCATCCAACCAGCAACTTCAGCTCTCTTACAGCCGCCGAATTCAGCGTCCGCAAATTACGCAACTGGCGCCATGGCTGATCTTCTCCGATCCATCCACACTGCTCACCGGCAACCCGGCGCTACAGCCGTCTTTCACTGATGCCTTTCAGTTGAATTACAATATCAAATCCTTGCGCATGGGCGTATCATACAGCATTGAAACGGAAGCCATGCGCCTCTTGCCCCGGGTAAATCCGGAAACCAACCGGCAGGAAAATACCTTTGCCAACCTGGGCACCGAACGCATGCTCAGCGGCAACCTGTACATCCCGTTTCGACCCAAAAAATGGTGGGATTCCCAGCATACCCTGTTTGTGATTTCCACGAATAACGATTTCACCGTGGAGGGGCAATCGGTGTTGCTCAAAACACTGGTTTTCGGATTTAATGCCACCCACACCTTCACGCTGCCAGCTGCATTCAGCCTGGAAATTTCCGGCAACTACCTCTCGCCCGGTATTTGGGGCGTTACCCACTGGCGCGCTACCGGAGCACTCAATATTGGTTTGCAAAAAGACTTTGGAGAACGTTGGGGAAAATTGCGACTCAATGCCACCGACCTCCTGCTTTCTTCCAACTGGTATGGCACCACAGATCAGCCCGACCTCAATCTGCTGGTATCCAGCTCTTTCCAGGTAGCCGAACGCACCGTTATGCTCACCTGGACCAATACCTTTGGCAATAATAAAATCAAAACCGCCCGCGATCGTCAAACCGGCGCCGCAGACGAGATGAGAAGGCTGTGACGATTACATGATTGACGATTACATGATTGAAGAGGGGGCACGTTCGGTTTTGGTGTCGTCAGGGCCGCAGGCCAAAGAAATACCAGGCTCAACCCTTCCCTCTTCAATCATGTAATCATGTAATCGTCAATCATGTAATCGTCAATCATGTAATCTTGTACTCCTCAGCTTCCACCAAACGCCTGGAGAGCTGCTCGGACACTTCCGAATCTGAGCAATAAGTTTTTGGCGTACTCGTATTCCAGCCCTGTGGCTTGCGCTACCATTTTGGCGCCGCGGTCTACGAGTTTGTTGTTGCTAAGCTGCATATCCACCATTTTATTGTCCTGAACCCTGCCCAGGCGGATCATAACGGCGGTGGAAATCATGTTTAAAATCAGCTTTTGTGCTGTTCCGGCTTTCATCCGGCTGCTGCCTGTGAGAAACTCTGGCCCTACCACAGCCAGGATGGGATGATCGGCCTCGGCCAGGAGCGGGGCTCCGGGATTACAGGTAATACAACCTGTGGCAATTCCCTGTTCCCGACAGGTACGCAACCCGTGAATCACGTATGGCGTTGTGCCGGATGCCGCAATACCAATAACGGTATCCAGGGTGTCCGGTTGCCATACTTTCAGGTCGGTCCAAGCCTGGGTTTCGCTGTCTTCGGCATTTTCCACCGGATGCCGGATAGCGCGGTCGCCGCCGGCAATGATACCAATAACCCATTCCGGCGGAGCGCCAAAAGTGGGCGGAATTTCGGAGGCATCCACCACGCCCAGTCGGCCGCTGGTGCCCGCTCCGATGTAGAAGAGTCTGCCGCCCTCCTGCATTTTTGGCACAATTGATTCCACCAGCGCTTCTATCTGGGGAATGGCTTTTTCAACAGCCAGCGGAACCGTTTGGTCTTCCTGGTTGATATTGGTAAGGATTTCCCGCACACTCATTTTTTCCAAATGGCGGTACTTGGAGGCTGATTCAGTAATTTTTTCCATGAATGAATGGACCTAAGCCCAGGTGTTGATCTTTTCTTCCAGCAAATGAATGGATAATGGTTTCGACAGGTAGTCGTTCATGCCACTTAGCAGGCAATTTTCCCGTTCTTCAGCAGTGGCATTGGCCGTGAGAGCAATAACCGGGGTTTGGATGCCCGCAGCCCGAATATGGCGGGTGGCGGTAAATCCGTCCATCACCGGCATTTTGACATCCATAAAAATGAGGTCAAAAACAGCTTCCGAAACTGCTTCCACGGCTTCCTGACCATTGATGGCAATCCGTATTTGCGGGTGATGCACCAGTTTGTGCAACACCTCGGTAGCCAGCAACTGGTTGAACTGGTTGTCTTCTACCAACAGGATACGCAGGTGTTCGTGGGCCGGTTTTGTTATTTGTTGCGGCGCCGCCACCGGACCGTCTGCTAAACGTACCGGGAGTGTAAAGGCAAAAACTGAGCCTTTGCCCGGTTTTGACTGTACGCTGATTTGCCCGCCCTGCAACTCCACCAATTGTTTGGCAATAGCCAGACCCAAACCGGTACCGCTGTGCAGCAAATGTGTTTCCTCGCCGGCCTGCATGAACGGATCAAATATATCTTTAAGCTGATGTTCCTGTATGCCCACGCCAGTGTCTATCACCTGAAATTGCAGGGTAGGGTGCTGCGCAGAGCCTCCCGGCCAGGCCTCAGCCCGCAACTGAACGCCCCCTTTTTCGGTGAACTTCACGGCATTACTGAGCAGGTTCAGGAGAATCTGATTCAGGCGGGTGGGATCTGCCAGGACATATTGCGGCACAGAGGAGTCAATATGACACTCCAGGCTGATTTTCTTCTCCTTTGCCTGTACAGAAAGCATGTTTACTTCCTGTTTCAGCAGTTCATGCAGGTCTACAGGCTCCGGCCGTATCTCCATTTTACCTGCCTCGATTTTGGAAAAATCCAGGATCTCGTTGATCACGGCCAGGAGATTTTTGGAGGCGTGGCGCACCACGTTTGTGTATTCCTGCTGCTTGGGTGTAAGCTCTGTATCCTGCAATAAATCAGACATCCCGATGATGGTATTGAGCGGCGTCCGGATTTCGTGACTCATATTGGACAGGAAGATGCTTTTGTAGCGGTTGGCCGCTTCCAATCCGGCATTTTGGGCCTCAATTTCGGTTTGTTGCTGTTCAATTTTACGTTGGGCAGCTTTGCGTTGCTGCACGTTTCTGTATAGCAGGAAACTGAAAATACCCAGGGCCAGCAAGCCCGCCAGCAAGCCGTAGCGGAGCATCCTTTCCAGATTAGCCTCGCTGGCCTGCCGTTCATTTTTAGCCTGTAACAGGGCTATATCCTTTTGTTTTTGCGCCGTTTCGGCATTTTGTTCCTGCAGCCTGGCCTCCTTCACTTCCAGATCGAGCCGTATGTTTTCATTGTTTTTTTCCAGCAAAGCCGCCTGCTGACGGGCGGTTTCTGCTTTGAGTTTTTCCTGTTTCAGGGCTATTTCCCGCTGCAAGGCTGCAATTTTCTGGTTCTTGGCCTCAGCACTGAGCTGGCTGATCTCACGTTCTTTTTTTTCTGTTTCGTACTTAATCCGCATTTCCGTTACAGCCTGCGTTTTTTCACTATTAAAAATGGAGTCTCTCAATGCATTGGCCGTTTCCATCAGGGCAAATGCCTTTACATAAAAACTGTCTTTGAGTGAAGTATTTTCGATTATAGCCGCCTCCTGCACGTAGCCCGATGCCAGGTTGGTATATCCGGTGCGCATGAGCATCCTGTTGTCCAGCTCTTTGCCAAGACCAAGCACTTGTTCCGATAAGTTGCGCATTTGGTGATACGATCCGCGTTTGAGGTGTATATACGAGACCTTAGTGAGCAGCAGCGCCAGGTTTAGTTTGTCGTTGATGTGCTCCAGCGCAGCTCGGGCCTTGTTGGCGCATCTTTCCGCCTGTTCCAACTGGTCGGTTTCCAGAAAATATTCCATGGCATTTTGCCATGATCCGGCCGAAACCTCCCACATGCCCAAGCCATCCGCTTTTTCCGCAAGGGTTAAAAATTCCGCGTTGGCTTCCTTTTTTCGACCCATTTCATCCAAAATACTGGCCAGGTTGCCTTTTACCGACAAATACATTTGTGTAGAACCCGGTTCATCCAACAGCGAGAGGGCTTGTTGCAGGTAAGGCACGGCATTGTCCAAATCGTTGAGGTAAAAATAGCTGCTGCCGATGCCGTTGAGCGCCTTGGCTTTGGTGAGTTTATCGCCGGTTTTATCGCATAATTTCAGGGTCTCGAAATAATACGACTGACATTCCGAATATTTGCCCTGCCGGAAAAGCATATTCCCGTAAGTGAGCTGGGTATTGGTTCTGCCGCGCAAAAACGAGGCTTCGTTCAACCATTTTCCGGGCGTAAAAGACTCGGTGAGCAAGGCCGATTGTTGCAGGTGCTGTTGCGCTTTTTTCATATCAAAGCGCATGTACTGTGCCGCCAGTTTGTTGTGCAGCAGCACCCGGGCAGAGTCGGGACCGGTTATTTTGAGTACCTTTTCCAGGGAATCCACCACGGCATTGCCCGACTGCGACCAGAGCGGTGCGGCTACCCAAAGCAGCATTCCGAAAAGGAAGATCTTTCTCATGATGGAAAAAATATTCACAGTCTGTTCAGGCTTATTCAAAAATCATTCAGGATTTTAACAAAATTTGCGAAACCCATAACAACCCTTAAAAGAATCCTGATAGTATTGCCCCGCATACTTGCAGTAGGTTTAGCACACATCAAAAACGACGAATCATGAACACCGCAGCCCGACTTTTTGCCCCGCTTCTTTTAGTAGCCTTTCTGCTCAGCTCTTGTCATACCGCCCAAAAGTATGTCGAAAGTGGCGATTATGACAGCGCTATCGATCTTTGTATCCGAAAACTGAAAGGAAAACCTAAAAAGAAAGAAGAATACGTGAAGGGTCTGGAGCTGGCCTTCCGCAAGGCGCAGGCGCGCGACCTCAACACTGTGGAGCAACTCAAGGCAGAAAACCGTCCGGAGCTTTGGGATCGTATCCATGATATTCACCTGAAAATTCGTGACCGCCAGAACAAGGTGTCGCCTCTGACCCCGTTGGTGGCCAAGAACGGCTACCGGGCGCAGTTCCAGATGGTTGATATTGCTTCCATGGAACGCGACAGCCGCGAAAAAGCCGCAGATTACCTGTATACTTCTGCCGAAAACCTGCTTAAAAACGCAGAAAAAGGCGACAAACTGGCTGCCCGAAAAGCGCATGGTATGTTGCAGGACTTGCAACGCCGCTTCTATCCAAACTATCGGGAAAAGGATAAACTGCTGGCAAAAGCCCGCGATCTGGGTACTTCCTATGTGTTGGTTGAGGTGAAAAACCTGTCGAACAAAGTGCTGCCCAAGCAGTTTGCCGAACGTTTATTGAACATCGACAAGAGTGGTCTGGATTCTGAATGGCGCGATTTCTCTTTTGTGGAAGAAAAAGGCCTTTACTATGATTACCGCGCCGTGTTGAAAATCCGCGACATAGACATCAGTCCGGAACGGGTGCAGGAACGAGCTTATATTGACGAGAAAAAGATTCAGGACGGATGGGATTATGTGCTGGATAAAAAAGGAAACGTGATGAAAGACAGCCTTGGCAACGACATCAAAACCCCGCGCATGGTTATCATCCGCGCTGATGTGCTGGAAGTGTTCCAATCCAAAGCCGCCCGCATTGCCGGCTCCATTGAAATCCGGGATCACGACGGAAAGAACCTCCTGGAAACCTGCGAGGTATCCACCGAGGTGCGGTTTGAAAACTACGCCTCCACTTTCCGGGGCGATGAACGTGCACTGACTCCGGATTCCAAGGCCCGCATTGGCAACCGCCCGCTGCCTTTCCCCAAAGATGAAGACATGCTCAGTCAGGCCGCCGATCGCTTAAAGCCCGAAGTGAAGGATGAGCTGCGCAGCAGTCGCTCCATTTTGTAAAAGACGGTGGACGGTAGACGGGGGACGGTAGACGGTGGCATTATTCAACGCGGGTTGGGGTTGTTCAAAAAGGTTGTCGATTCAAGGATGAGCAAATTTTTAGGCTGCTCGAGCCCTAAACCTCGTAGGTTCTAAAAATATATGGTATGTACATAAGTTATATGTGGATGTTAAGGCAATCTGGCAACACATCTAACATCTTGTAACCACTCGTTTCAACGAGTGGCCATGGATATCCCACTATTCACATCTAGCATCTTTGCAGAGCATCAGCATCCATAACCTCTTGAAGATGTGATGTTTTGTAAAGATGCTAGGTGCTGTGATAAGTGGTGTCTAACATCAGAAATTGATTCTCCTTTTAACTTGTATACATACCGTAGGTTCTAAAAACCTACGAGGTTTATTAGCTAAGAAAACAAAATAAAAACTTGCTCTATCTTCACTTTCAACCCTTTTTGCACAACCCCAACCCGCGTTGAATAATGCCACCGTAAGCCGTCAACCGTCTTTAAATACTTTATTTCCCTTACCTTGTGGGCTGAAATTTTTCAAGTCCATCTGACCATCAATGATTCGCGCGGAAAAAGTCCTCAAAACGTTTGGCGATCAACAGGTGCTGAAAGGCATTGATTTCCTGTTTGAAGCCGGCAAAAACAACCTGATTATCGGGCGTTCCGGCGCCGGCAAAACCGTATTGCTCAAGATATTAGTTGGGCTGCAGGTGCCTACCAGCGGTACGGTTTGGTACGATAATGTGAACTTTACCGGACTTGACAAGGAAGGCATGCGTGCCATCAGGATGAAAATCGGGATGCTTTTTCAGGGCTCTGCCTTGTTTGACTCCCTTACGGTGGAAGAAAACATCCGATTCCCGCTGGACATGTTCACACCCATGTCGCTGAAAGAAAAAACCGAGCGGGTCAACTATTGCCTGGAGCGCGTTAATCTGGCAGGCAACAACAAAAAATTTCCTTCAGAACTTTCCGGTGGTATGCAAAAACGGGTAGGTATTGCGCGCGCCATTGTGCTCAATCCCAAATACCTTTTTTGCGATGAGCCTAACTCCGGTCTCGACCCCAAAACATCCATCCTCATTGACGAGCTGATCAGCAGTATTACGGAGGAAAACAACATTACCACCATCATCAATACCCACGATATGAACTCGGTGATGGAAATTGGTGATAACATTTGTTTCCTGCATGAAGGCCGGCTCGAATGGAGCGGCTCCAAGGATCAGGTACTTGCCAGCGATAATGAAAACCTGCAATCTTTCATTTTTGCTTCTCCTTTCCTGCAAAAACTGAGAAAATCTGCCCTGGGGAAATAAGGGCAATCAATACGCCATATGGATCCTCTTTTTACCCCTCGCGATCGCTCCGTTTGGGGGAAAATAAAGGAGCAGTTGATAGCGCGGAAACTGAACAGTCCGCTGGGCCTGGCGCTGTTATTGCTGGGCACCTTGCCCTTGTCTTACCTGTTGGCTACGCTGGAATTGAAATTAAGCGTGGTGGTGTTCATGGGCCTGATCGGAGCGCCGCTTGTGGTGTTCTGCCTGTTTAACATCACCTTCGCCATTGCACTGATGCTGGTGGTTTCGCTGGCCATTCCTTTTGCCCTGAAATATACGGATGCGCCTATTGGCACCTTGCTGGATTTGTTGATCCTGTTGAGCACGGTGGGTATTTTGCTGCGTCAGATCAAAGAGCGCGACTGGGGCTTTGCCAAATCTCCGCTGAGCTACATGATCCTGATCTGGCTCTATTACAACGTCATGCAGGTACTTAACCCTGAGGCACAATCGCGTCTGGCCTGGATGTACACTGTGCGCAGCGTAGCCATTCAGCAGGTGGTATTTTTCATTGGGGCGTATGCATTCCAACGCAACAGGGCCGGGATCATGAACATCCTGAAACTCATCATCGGGATGTGCTTTGTGGCCGCTTTATATGGCTTGAAGCAGCAATTTTTTGGCTTTAACGAGCAGGAAACCATCTGGATGATGGCCGATCAGGAGCGTTATCAGCTGTACCACCAATGGAATCTGGTCCGTATCCCATCGTTTTGCTATGATCCCACCACTTTTGGTATTTTGATGGTGTGTTTTGCAGTGTTCTGCGGGGCACTGGTGGCAGGTGCTACCAGCAAGCCGCACAAGATATTGCTGTCCATCATGGGACTCACGGCTTTGTGGGCGGCTGCGTACACGGGTACGCGCACGGCGTACGGACTCATTCCGGTAGGAGCGGTGTTTTTTGCGGGGTTGATTCTGAGCAAGCGGGTATTGCTGGTGGGGGGCATTTTGGCTGTTTTAGGGGCTGGTTTTATCCTGAAATCTACCAGTAGCGGGGTAATTTACCGCATCCAGTCGGCCTTTAAACCTTCGCAGGACGATTCCATGAACCTGCGTTTGAATAATCAGAAAAAGATTCAGCCTTATATCCAAAGTCATCCGTTCGGCGGCGGATTGGGGAGTTGTGGGGTGTGGGGTAAACGTTTTAACCCCGATTCCGAGTTGGCCAAATTTCCGCACGATTCGAGTTTTGTGCGCATGGGTGTGGAGCTGGGCTGGATTGGTTTGATCCTGTACACCTTGTTTCACTATGTGGTACTCAGAACCGGCCTGTACTATTTTATTCGTTGCCGGGATCCGTTTATCAAGTCCTTGTATGCGGCCATTACCACCTGGTTGTTCATGCTTGCGGTGGCCTGTTATTTTCAGGAAGCCATTTTGCAGCTGCCAATGAATGTGATTTACAATGTGCTATTGGCCATGCTGGTTACGTTGAAAAATTTTGATACGGAGTTCGTTGAAACGGGGAGGGTTCCAGCAGGGTTGCACACGTAGAGGGGTTTCCCGCAGATTTTCGCAGAGTGCGTAAGGCTTGGTATTTCGAAGTTTTTTAGCATAATGTTCGCATGGACCGCCTCAATCCACAGCTTAGCGTGTTCCGCGAAAATCTGCGGTGTCATCTGTGTAAATCTGCGGGAAACCCTCTCCGTGCGCAACCTTCTTCCCTACATTTGCGCCAAAGCACCTGTTATGCGTTCTCCATTACTCCTTTTTGCCACCCTCTTTCTTCTCCCTTCATGGCTTCTGGCCCAGGAAACCGCTTCTGTATTCGGCCGCGTCACGGATGCCTCCGATGGTCAGCCGGTGGAGTTGGTAAGCGTATACATCAAAGGCTCCGGTAAAGCCGTCAGCACAGATGAATCCGGCAAATTTGCCATTCAAATCCCGGCCAACCAACGTCTCACCCTCTCTTTCAAACGCGTGGCATACCAGGACGCTACTGCCGATGTGCTTCCCCTGCAACCCGGCGCACGTTTTGGACTGGATTTGAGCATATCGCCCATTGGTTCTAATCTGGAGGTGGTGATCAGCGGAAAACGCCTGGACGACGGTGGCATGATTAAAGAAAAAAACATTACAGAACTCAAACTGCTGCCCACCACAACGGGCAACCTGGAAAGCGTTTTGCCGCATATTGCCCTCGGAACCAATACCGGAACCGGAGGCGAACTCAGTTCGCAATACCAGGTGCGCGGCGGCAACTACGACGAAAATCTGGTGTATGTGAACGATTTTGAGATCTATCGTCCGCAGCTCATTCGCGCCGGTCAGCAGGAAGGTCTGACATTCCCAAACATTGACCTGGTGCGCGATCTTTCGTTTTCCAGTGGCGGTTTCCAGGCCAAATATGGCGACAAGCTTTCTTCTGTGCTCGACATCAAGTACAAACGCCCGGACAGTCTGCGCGCAAGCGCAAGCGCGAGTTTGCTGGGCGGCTCGGCTCACCTGGAGGGCAGCTGGAAACCGAAAAAGGATGGATTTCGTGCCTTCCGTTATCTGGTGGGTGCACGGTACAAAACTACCCGAACGCTCCTGGGCAGTCTGGATGTGGAAGGGGAGTACGTGCCTAATTTTACCGATATCCAAACCTATCTGACCTACGATCTGTCGCGCGACTGGCAGATTGGCGCTATCGGGAATTTCAATCGTTCTACCTATGCTTTCCGGCCCCAGAGTCTGGCCCGTGCATTTGGCCTGATTGATTACGCCCTGCAATTACGTACCGCTTTTGAAGGGCAGGAGGTAGACGATTTTACACAGGCCATGGGCGGCATTTCGCTCACTTATTTGCCTGACCGCGAGCGCAATCCATTGTACCACAAGCTGTTGGCTTCTGTATGGAGCAGTCAGGAAAACGAACGTTTTGATATTTTGGGGTACTATATCCTGGGTGAACTGGACGAAAATCTGGGCTCGGATAATTTCGGCGAGATAGTGAACATACTGGGTACCGGTACCCAACACACCTGGGTGCGCAACTACCTCAACGCAGGAGTAGTAAATGCTGAATACAAGGGCGGCATTGAATTGCAACGCGATGATGCCGGGCAGGGACTCAACCGAAGCCACTTCCTGCAGTGGTCGGCCAAATGGCAGAGTGAGCAAATACAGGATAAAATCAACGAATGGGAACGCCTGGATTCTGCCCTGTATTCACTGCCCTACGATACGGTTGCGTTGTTTGTGAGAAGGGTGCTTAAAACCCGGAACGAGTTATCGAGCAACCGCTTTTCGGCCTCATTCCAGGACACCTGGACCTGGAAAAAAGCAGGTGTTCGGGAAGTACAGGTTATTGCCGGATTACGTGGACAATACTGGACCCTGAATGGGGAATATTTTGTTACGCCGCGTGCGCAGGTACTATTTAAACCCTTGAATACCAGGCGCGATGTATCGTATCGTTTAGGCGGCGGTTTATTTTACCAACCGGCTTTTTACCGGGAAATGCGCAGACTCGACGGCTCGGTGAATACCGATTTGCAGGCGCAAAAATCGGCTCATGTGGTGGGTGGTTTTACCTGGGATTTCCTGTGGGGAAAACGCCGTCCGGTGAAGATGCGCCTCATTGCGGAGACCTATTACAAACAGATGTGGGATCTGGTTTCGTTTGATCTGGATAACGTACGGATTCGATATGCAGGCGAGAACAATTCGCGGGGTTATGCAACCGGTTTTGATTTGCGTTTGAACGGAGAGTTTGTAAAAGGCGCCGAGAGCTGGGTGAATTTCTCGCTCCTGCGCACCCGTGAGAGCATCAACGGAGTACAACACAAAGTTCGGGAAGTGGGTCAGCGGGAAGGACAAGACGTGGCGGATGTGCCAAGACCAACGGACCGATTGTTTACCTTTTCCACTTTTTTCCAGGATTATCTGCGCAAAAACAAAAATGTGCGCATGCACCTGAATTTCACGGTAGGCTCCGGATTACCTTTTGGAGTGCCAGACAACAACATCATTTACCGCAATCCATACCGTTTCAAGCCTTATCACCGCGTAGACATCGGATTTGGTTTTCAGTTGTGGAAAGAACAATGGCGCAAACGCAAGCCCAACCATTTCCTGCGTTTCACCCGCAACACCTGGGCCAGCCTGGAAGTATTCAACCTGCTCAAAGTAGCCAATGAAGCCTCCAACGTCTGGATCAAAACGATCGAAAATACCCAATATGCCATCCCCAATTATCTTACGGGCAGGCGCTTGAATGTTCGGGTGAGAATGGATTTTTAGTGTTTTGGTTGGTGTTCGGGTGGGGGTTACCACTAAGCCACTGAGGACACTAAGAAGATACAAGCTTAGTGTCCTCAGTGGCTTAGTGGTAACCCCCACCCGAACGCAAAACACTCACTCACTTATATAGAGGATAGTATCCAGTTCTGGCTTGTATTTCAACGAAATTTCTGTATTCAGACTTCCATAAACATAATGCGGGAAATACAGGCTGTCGTACCCAAAAGCCACGAGCCAATGCTTGCCTTCCGGCACAGATTCGATACAGCCGCGTGCATCCGCACCGGTGTAGAATGACGCATCGAAATAAGACGGCGTTTGATCGTAGCCGGGAAAAGAATCCGCATTATACTTCAGGTAAACAATGGCATTGGGGATAGGCACAGTGTGGTGCTGGGTGCGCACACAAATTTTGGTAGGTAAGGGTACCTCTTCCGGAATGGCTGGTCTGCATTGCGCAAAAGCTACCGGAATCAAAAGCAAGAAGAATCGGTTCACGGTATTGGAGTGTTTGAGTATTTGAGTGCCTGAGTGTTTGAGTTGGGGTTGGATTTACAATTACAACGCAATTTACAGGAAATTAGTTGATTCCGTAGTGCCAGGAATAGCAAGTGGCTAAATATCCTGGTATCTAAAACTCAGCGCCCCTCCCTCCTCAATCATGTAATCCCAAACTCACTCACTCACTCATTCACTCACTCACTCAATTTGTCTTACTTTTGACCCGCCTTTTTACCATTCTATCATAACCAACCTATGGCCACCACAAAAAAAACAGTAAAGGAATCTGTGATCAAAAGCTCGGATTTGAGCACTATTCCAACCAACCGCATTGTTACGCTTGATGAGTTTATCCTGCGTTCCGAAAAAGATTTTGATTACGCAACGGGCGAATTAACCGGCTTGCTGCGCGACATCGGTGTTGCTGCCAAAATCATCAATCGCGAGGTGAATAAAGCCGGACTGGTTAATATCCTCGGCGTTGCCGATGGCTCTGAAAATCAGAGTGGCGACACCCAGCAAAAACTGGATGTTTACGCCAACGACCGCCTCATTGAATGCCTGCAAAACTCCGGCGAATGCTGCGCCATGGCTTCTGAGGAAAACGACGACATCATTCACGTGCCTCCGGTTGGCTCCAAACAAAGCCATTATGTGGTGATGTTTGATCCGCTCGATGGATCCTCCAATATTGATGTAAATATGTCGGTAGGTACCATTTTTGCCATTTACCGACGCAAAAGTGCTGCCGATGGCCCGGCAACCCTGGAAGATTTTTTGCAAGCCGGCACTAAGCAAGTCGCTGCCGGCTATGTACTCTATGGCACCTCCACCATGTTGGTGTATACCACCGGACGCGGCGTAAATGGCTTCACACTGGACCCAAGTATCGGCGAATTCTGCCTGAGTCACCGAAATATGCGTATCCCGGAAAACAGTCAAACGTACTCCGTCAACCAGGGCTATTATTCCAAGTTCGACCTCGAAATGCGTCGCTACATCGACCACTGTTCAGATCAGAACTATGGTCTGCGCTACATCGGAAGTATGGTGAGCGATGTGCACCGTATTCTGATTCAGGGTGGTATTTTTCTGTACCCCAGCACGCGCAAATACCCAAAAGGTAAACTTCGCCTGCTGTATGAATGCAATCCACTGGCTATGCTTATTGAACAAGCAGGCGGAAAAGCCCTCAATACCAGCATGAAACGTATCCTGGATCTCACACCACACGAATTGCACCAGCGCTGCACCATCGCCATCGGCTCACCGGCAATGGTAGATGAACTCAAGGCCTTCATTGAGCGTTATTCCGCCCTGCCATTGTAAGATTTTACCGTGCTACCAGTGTTTTGGGGCTAACATCCCAGGGGTATGGATCGCTTTATTTGATCTTTTACAACTTTTCGGCGAATATTGTGTTTTATCGCCCCCGCCCCAAACCCCCGCCCCAAACCCCCAAGGGGGCTTTCACTTCAAACCCATCAAACTCTTCAAACCCATCAAACCACATCAAACCATCGGCGGCTAAACCCGCCGTTACTTTACCACCCACCATGAGCAAACACGGAAAAGCACTGGTCGCTATGTCGGGCGGAATCGACAGTACCATGACCGCGGTCCTTCTGCATGAGGAGGGTTGGGAAGTGGTGGGTATTACCATGAAAACATGGGATTATGCCACCAGCGGGGGTTCCAAAAAGGAGACGGGATGTTGTTCGCTCGACAGTATTAACGACGCTCGTCAGGTGGCCGTCAGACTCGGTTTTCACCATTTCATTGTGGATATCCGCGATGAATTTGGCGATTATGTGATTGATAATTTCGTAGACGAATACATGGCCGGCCGCACGCCCAACCCTTGTGTGTTGTGCAATACCCACATCAAGTGGAACTCTTTGCTGCGCCGGGCCGATATGCTGGATTGCGCCTTTATTGCCACAGGCCATTATGGCATCATCAATGAGCTTGATGGCAGGAAATACATTACCCGGGCCAAAGACCAGCAGAAGGACCAAAGTTATGTGCTTTGGGGCCTGAGTCAGGAGTGCCTGAACCGTACCCGGATGCCACTGGGCGTTTTCACCAAACCTGAAGTGCGCCAGATGGCTGCAGAACGTGGCTGGGACGACCTGAGTAAAAAGGCCGAGAGCTACGAAATCTGTTTCGTGCCCGACAATGATTACCGGGGCTTTTTGCGCCGCCGAATTGATGGCCTGGATGAGAAAGTGGCCGGAGGAAATTTTGTGGATGCCAGTGGTAAAGTACTGGGCAAACACGAAGGATATCCGTTTTACACCATCGGTCAGCGTAAAGGTTTGGGCATTGCCCTCGGCGAACCCATGTTCGTAACAGAAATCCGTCCGGAAACCAATACCGTAGTGCTGGGAAGAGAAGAAGAACTCATCCGCAACTCCATGATGGTGGGCAAAGTCAACCTCATGAAATATGGCCAGATACCTGAATCTGGTCTGGAAGCCGTTACCAAAGTCCGCTACCGCGACGGTGGTACTTTCAGCACACTCCACAGCGTAGGCAATGATGTGGAGGTGCAATTCCACGCCAACGTAAAAGGCATTGCCCCCGGCCAAAGTGCCGTTTTTTATGAAGGTGATGATGTGGTTGGCGGCGGGATTATCTACGGATCCATGATGGATTTTGGACTTTAGACTGCTAGACTTTAGACTGCTGGATATTGGACTTGTTTGGAAAGTACAGTCCAACGTCCGGCAGTCTAAAGTCCAGTATCCCTCCTACACTTTCTCCTCACAGTTGAACATCCACTGCACACCGAAGCGATCGGTGCAGGAGCCGTAGTAGGCGCCCCAGAACATATCCTGAAGTTCCATTTCTACTTTGCCGCCATCGGAAAGGGCTTTGAAAAGGCGCAGGGTTTCCGCACGGGTGTCGGGCTCAAGATTGATGTAAACATTGTTGCCCTGATTGACTTTAAAGCCCATAGACTCAGGTGCATCGGTGCCCATCAAAACGTGTACCCCGCCCAGAATGGGAAGCGCTACGTGCATCACCAGGTTTTTATCCGCTTCTGAAAGCGCCGGAGCGCCTTCTTGTGGTGGAACATCGCCAAATCTGCTGATTCCGCCCTGGAATTCGCCGCCAAATACGGATTGATAAAATTGAAAAGCTTGTTCGGTGTTGTTGGGGAAGTTGAGGTAGGTGCTTACTCTTGCCATAGCTTAATGGTATTTAGATGTGAATGTTGTTTCCAAAGCGGAGGGCAAAGATAAAGACGTTTTAAAACAATTTGTTGTTTTAAATTCATTTTTTTTAAAACTTTTATTTTTTGTGCGAATACCTCAAGCAGGACGTGGTGTACTAAAGCAGTCTTAAGACTTTATGCTATTTACCTTTAATATTTGACCATTTGCTTTGTGGTAATAATTAGCCGCTGAATCGGTTATACTATGATAACGTTACCTGATCTTAACGCATCAAAGTCTATTGATCAGCAACAAAGAAAACGCATCGTTATTGTTTGATAAAAGTACTCCGGGATACAGTTCCGCCCTTTTCATCAAGGCACTCCAAAAGGTAAACTCCGCGCTCCAGCCGGTCAATTTCTATTAACTGTAACCCACTTTTACCCGATAACCCACCCTGATATTGCACCTGCCTGCCCAACGCATCGTAAATATGGTATTGCGACATGCCTTGCGCCGGAATTTCCACCTGTAAAACCCCATCTGCAGGATTAGGAAACACCTTCCAGGTTGCCAATTTTTCAGTTTCTTTCACTGAAACCACTTTTTCTGCCGTCCGATGAACTGTTTCACCCACCAGCCCGGCATAGAGATAGTTGTCGGCAGAAAAATAAAAGCACTCCGGAGAAGCTGGCAAGTCAGTATCCGTGAAAAAAGGCGTCCAGGTAAGTCCATCATCCAAACTTCTGTAATACTGCTGGTCAATCTTCAGGAGCACCACGCCCGATCCGCTCATCATAAAAGCCGTTCCATTAATAAATGCCGGCGGATTCCCCACTTCCTGAAAGGTTTCGCCCTCATCATCCGAAACATACATTTTTTGCAAAATAAACGCATCCACGGTAACCATAATAACGATCAAACGCCCCGTGGAGGTAACCGTAAAAGCATAGGAAAAACTGCCCGGCGGTAAATCAACCTCCATAAACAGGTCAAATTCCGGCATAAAACGATAAATTGAAAACTGCGTTCCACGATACAGGTGCCCGTTGGGATGAAAATGATACCCGTTAAAAAAAATGTTGATGAAATCCGGAGGCACCTGCATCTGCTGCCAACTATTGCCCAAATCCGTGGAATAAAAGCCCCCGTCAGCATTTGTCAAAACATACAAGGTACCATCAGCGCCTGAAATAATACGGTGATACGGCGCTATGGGAAATGGATTAAACCCAATGGTTTGCCAGGAATTTCCACTATCCACTGATTTATAGATCACATTATTGCCTGGCGCCAGCAATACGCCTCCCGGCGTCTTGCATATTGTTTGTGGAGAAAAAGTTCCGTTTGCCACTGGAATCAACACCTGTTGCCAATTCAACCCCTCATCCGTGGAATAGTCTACCCCGTTGCGCCTGCAAGATTCTGCATACAGCCTTTGATTGTTGCCCTTCAGGATGCGATAAACCGTTGGCTCGTTAAATACATCCGATTTATCCGTCCAGTTGGCGCCGTGATTCAGGCTGGTATAAAAAACCTGCTGCCCACATTCCGCTACCCGTGAAAATACCTTTTGACCATCGGCTGAAATACGCATTTCTCCTGCCACAGAAAGGCTGTTCAGGGGCATCCAGGAATCACCTTCATTATTGGAGACAAACACCGAAAGACCATCTACCAGCCACACCTCACCAGTTTGGGTAAACTGTACATCGCGCACTCCATTGGTGGGTTGTGCATTGGGCAGGGTCAGATTGCTCCAGGTTAATCCACCGTCCAGGGACCGTTTCAGGGCATTAGGACCATCATTGGAAAACAGGTAAACAGCATTGGAATAAGGGTTGTATTTCACCCATTCCACATGAAAATTATTGACGTTAAAAAATACCTGTTGCTTTTGCCCGCTGCCGGTAAAATGGAAAACCTTGTCGTCCGGAGCATCCGGCAATACGAGCAGGTTATGGCCATCGTTGTGCAACGCCAACATGGCATTGTAAGGCACATCCGGCAATACCTGGGTAAACGATCCGCCCAGGTTGGCCGTATACAACAATGAGCCATCCTGCAGAAGTTTCCACAATCGGTTTTGATGATCCGTCAGGGCATCCAAACTTCCTTCAAAACCCGTTACGGGCTCCCAATCCTGTATATCTTGCCGAAAATGAAACAGCTGCTGATCGTAATGCGCATACACCTCTCCGTTAGGTTGCATCTCGAAGTCGGGCACAGAAAATTGTCCGGGTAGCGGCAAATTGCGACTCACCCAGGTGTCGCCCATGTCAGCCGACACCTCTACCTGATTAAACAGCTTTCGGAGGCGGAAAAGTGTTCCATTAGCCGACATTTCAGGGGTCGGGCCGGCCATCCCGCCCGGACCTTGCAAGGCAGTCCAGTTAGCCTGGCCTTTCAATATGCAGGAACAAAAAAGAAAAAACGTCAGTACGGGTAATTGCAGGTTGGGCATAAGTAGTTGTGTTTTGGGTTAGTTGTTGGTCATTTAGGGGTCATTGGAGAGTCATTTTGGAGGTCATTGGGGGGACATTTATAAAAAAAATAGGGGTCGATTGCTGGTTTGGAAACAAACTGCCTCCCAACAAACAATTGACCCCTAAATATCTATAAATCATTTTTAAATCACTCCAAAATGCCCTTCTAAATGACCCTTAAATGACTCCAAAATGACCTTCTATATTCCCCTTACCCCTGCTCGTTCAATATCTTCCAGAGCATATCCTTTAGCACCTGCAGGTTTTTATTGGTTGCGCTGGAAATAAAAACGGAGGGTATGCCTTTGGGCAGGGTGGGACGCAGCATTTTTTCCAAATCTTCGTCAATAAGGTCACATTTTGAAACGGCCAGCACCCGGGGTTTGTCAAGCAACTCCGGATTGAATTCTTCCAGTTCATTGAGCAGGATGTTGAACTCAGCTTCAATATTGCGGTCCGTATCAGCAGGCACCATGAACAACAAAATACTGTTGCGTTCGATATGGCGCAGGAACCGGTGCCCGAGTCCGCGACCCTCATGCGCGCCTTCAATGATTCCCGGGATATCGGCCATAATAAAAGTTTGGCCTTCACGCACTTTCACAATACCCAATTGAGGTGTCAGGGTAGTAAAGGGGTAATCGCCAATTTTGGGCTTGGCAGCGGTTACAGCGCTCAGCAGTGTGCTTTTTCCGGCATTAGGGAAGCCTACCAAACCTACATCAGCCAATACTTTGAGCTCAAGGATTACCCAGCGTTCTTCTCCGGGTTCGCCCGGCTGGGAGTATTTAGGCGCCTGATGTGTAGAGGTTTTGAAAAAGGTATTGCCTTTCCCACCCCGACCACCGGGCAGCAGGATTTTCCGTTCACCTGCCTCAGTAATTTCCATCAGAAACTCACCGGTTTCTGCATCGCGCACAACGGTTCCCAGTGGTACTTTCACCACTACATCGTCGCCTTCTGCCCCGGTTTTAAGTCCACCACTACCACTTTGACCATCTTTGGCAGAAATATGTTTGGTGTATTTGAGGGAAAGCAGGGTCCACTCCTGCGGCTCAGCCTCCAGAATCACGTGCCCGCCCCGGCCGCCATCACCGCCATCGGGTCCGCCCATTGGCATGGCCGGACCGCGGTAAAAGTGCACGCTACCGCCGCCGCCTTTACCAGATTTGAACTTTATCTTAACGTAGTCTACGAAGTTTTCCATGCCCTAAATTTTCCGAAAGGAGGACAAAGGTACGATCTTGGGCCGGATTGCCACGTGAAAAACACCATTTTGCCGCTTTCTTTTGAACGATATGACAAACACAACGTTCCTTTGCTTTTATTCGGAACAACACACACTCGTGGTTTAACAAATATGACCAAGCTTCCTCCTTTACCGAAAAAACGGCTTATCGATACCCAGGAACCTGTATTTCTGCAAGGCCCCCGCAAACGCCACTTCGAATTATTCTTTGCATTCAAGGTCTTTTGGGAGTTTATCCGGGGCTTTCGTGCCCTGCACTTTGTTGGCCCCTGCGTTACTGTTTTTGGTTCCGCACGCTTCAAAGACGGACACCGCTATTATGAGGAGGCGCAAACCATGGGCAAACTTATCGCCACTGATCTGGGATTAACCGTCATGACCGGGGGCGGTCCGGGCATCATGGAAGCCGCAAACCGCGGCGCCAGGGAAGGCGGTGGCTTGTCGGTGGGCTGCAACATCGTATTGCCCCACGAACAAGCCGAAAACCCCTGGCTGGACAAGTTCGTTACCATCCGCTATTTTTTTGTGCGGAAGGTGTTGCTGGTGAAATACTCTTATGCATTTATCATCCTGCCCGGCGGATTTGGCACCATGGATGAGTTTTTTGAAACGCTTACCCTGGTACAAACCCGAAAAATCAACAATTTTCCCATCGTAATCATGGGCATGGATTACTATCGGCCTCTGCAGGAATACCTGAAATTCATGGCGGATGAAGGCACCATTTCACCTGAAGATATGGACCTGGTGCTATTTACCGACGATCCTCAGGAAGCTATCGCCCACATAAGGCAGTATATTTCCAACCATTACACCGTTAAAAAGCGCAAAAGTTACCTGCCTCAATGGTGGCTTTTTGAACGCGCCTGATCAGAGCTCAAAAACAATATTGCCTTCGTTATCCTGCCAGATCCTGACTGTCGGAAACCGGAACTGGATGTTGGAGAACAAGATATGGTAATCCGAAGCCTCTATAAAAGGCGCATCCTCCGGGTTTCGGTG
>JAFLBO010000007.1:0-102500 GCA_017303475.1 Chitinophagales bacterium | reverse complement strand
ATGGAGTGATCATTAGAAGCTGGCGCCAAAAGTCAGACCAACCGTACGGGCAGATGGCATCTGACCGAATTCAATACCCTGCATGGCGTTGGAGTTGTCAAAGGCTGTTTCCGGATCAATGTGCGGAACATTGCTGTGCAACAAAGCCAGGTTACGGCCATAAACTGCTACACGCAGACCGTTCACGAAGGAGTTTTTGAACCAGGCCTTAGGCAGATCGTAGCCCAGGGTAACCTCACGCAACTTGATGAAGGATGCATCAAACACACCGCGATCGTGACGACGGTTGTAGATATCAGCATTCCATGCTTCAGCAGAACGTTTCACCTTGTTAGGCTCGTAGCCAATCACATTACCGTTAACGTCTTTCACTTCATATACACCACCGAAGTTGTAACCATTCTGAATCTCATCAATGGTGTTACGACCTTCCAGAGACTCTTCCAGTACACCTGCGTAGCGACCAAAGATGTAGGTCATAGAGAATACATCGCTGCCCTGACGCATGTCGAGCAGTGCGCTCAGAGAGAAGCCTTTCCAGGTAAAGGTGTTGCGCACGCCGCCTACCCAGTCAGGGGTAATAGAACCCAGTACGAAGTTGTTGTTCAGGCCATTTTCATCCACATCCAGGATAGGGCTGCCATTGGCTTCATTTACAATGATCTGACCGTCAGGAGCACGTTTTACCCGGCGACCAACCAGTACACCGTATTGTTCGCCTTCGCGGGCTACCAGACGCAGACCCCAGTTGGTGTTCAGGGTAATCTCAGACACACCCTCAGGAAGATCTTCTACGATAGAGTTGTTTTTAGCCCAGTTGAAATCAATATCCCAGCGGAAGTTGCGGGCATTGATCGGAGTGATACCCAGTTGTACCTCGATACCGTCGTTTTTGATTGTACCTGCATTAGCCACACGGCTGGTAAAGCCGGAAGTTGCAGAAACGTTCAATGGAATGATTTGGTCAATGTTACGTGTGTTGTAGTACGTTACGTCCAAACGAACCAGATCTTTTGCAGAACGAAGTTCGATACCTGCCTCAATAGATTTGGCGCGTTCTGGTTTCAGGCTACTGTTCGGGCGGGAGCCAGGAACAGAGAAAGATGGCAAACCGCCCCACGGAGTCAGAGCGTCGTAAACGAACGCCAAACGGTATGGATCGGTGTCTTTACCAGCTTCAGCATATCCACCACGTACTTTCAGGTAGTTGATTCCAGGAATTTTAATCTTTTCAGAAAGTACCAAACCCAAACTTACAGATGGGTAGAAGTAGCTCTGGTTCTCTGCTGGAAGCGTAGAAGACCAGTCGTTACGTGCAGAAGCGTCTACATAGATGAAGTCGTAGAAGCCGAGTGACAAGCTACCCAATACAGAGTTAATCCGGGAGGTGTTGGTGAACTGTTTTACATTCACCGCACCGTCCGCGTTGGAAAAGTTAAACAAACCAGGAACAACCAGCGCAGTAGCCGTCTGCTCGTTGCCCACCAGGCGGTTGTCGCGACGAACAACACCTGCCGTAGCCAGCACAGAGAAGTTGTCGGAGAAACGTTTGTTGGCCGTCAACAGGAAGTCCATATTGGTTTCCGTGTTGGTGTACTCAAAGGTAGAGAACTGTCCGTTTGGATAGTCAACCGTTTCTTTTTCGTAACGCACTTCACGACGATCGTTGAAGAAGTCGGTACCAATCCGGCCCATAGCTTTCAACCATGGCAGCATCTGGTAGGAAACAGAATAATAGCCGTTTACACGGTTGCGCTGTTGCGGCTTGGTGTTGTTGTACAGCGTGAAGAACGGGTTGTTCTGGTAGTTGTGGTTCCAGTTTACAATATTGCCGTTAGCGTCACGGTTATTGTAGTTGGCGCGGAGATATTCCCAGTCAACCTGACGGCCAGACCAGATGGTTTGCTGAATGATGTTATCACCAGCATAACCAACAGCCGGACGGTTGTCAGATTTCATTGCTGTGTAGGTAACGTTACCGTCGGTTGTGATTTTGTCATTCAGCTTCATGCCAAAGGCCAGGTTGAAGGTATTACGCTTCAGGTCGGTGTTTGGCACCATACCTTTCTGGTCCATATTGGTGAAAGAGAAACGCGCATGCGCTTTGTCGCCTGCAGCAGTTACTGCAATGTTGTTGGTGAACGTCACACCGGTTTCAAAGATGCTTTTTACGTTGTCTGGGTGCGCTACCCATGGCTGCTGGGCGCCGGTGAACTGGTCGATCAGCACACCTTCGCCGCTTTCGTCTACTGTACCATCGCCGTCGTTGTCAATACCGTCAGCGCCGTTGATAGCCGGGTCAAAGGATGGACCCCATGTTTCGTCTACACCGTCGTACAAACCGTTACCGGTTCCGTCTACATAACCGAACTGGAAGTCAACACCTTGTCCGAATTTGTTCTGGTACGTTGGCAGGCGGAATGGGGAAGCAAAGCCGATGTCGCCATTGTACGTTACACCCAAGCCTTTGGCTGCACCTTTACCTGTTTTGGTAGTGATCAGGATCACACCATTAGCACCGCGGGAGCCATAAAGCGCTGCTGCGTTCGGGCCTTTCAGTACAGAAATCGATTCGATATCGTCCGGATTGATGTCCTGGATAGCGTTACCAAAATCTACACCACCCAAATGCGTGTTACCGTTGCCGCGATTGGAGTTGTCCATCGGGATACCATTCACTACGAAGAGCGGCTGGTTTTCACCTGTGATGGAGCTGTTACCACGGATAACGATACGGGCGGAAGCGCCTACGTTACCGGATGAGGAAACAACGTTCACACCGGCAATTTTACCGGAAAGTGAGTTCACTACGTTTTGGTCGCGGGCTGCGGTAATCCGGTCGCCGCTGATTTGCTGAACGGCGTAACCGAGTGATTTTTGTTCACGGCTGATACCGAGTGCCGTTACAACGACCTCTTCCAGATCCGTGTTGCTTTTCATAACTACATCTACCACATCGGTAGCGCCCAGTTCAATTTCCTGGGTTGCGTAGCCTGTGTAAGAAAATACCAGCGTGGTGGAGCCGGCAGGTACTTTTACGGTGTACTTACCGTCTGTATCAGTGCGAGTGCCCACAGCGGCGCCCTTCACTGCTACAGAAGCGCCGATCAGCGCTTCGCCGTCGCCGCTCACTGTGCCCGTCACAGTACGTTGGGCTACGGCAAGGCCGAACCCGACTACTACGAGAGCGAGAGTTGTTAATAATCGCTTCATACGAAAGTTGATTTGGTGAAAAAAATGTGTGAATTTGTTAGTGTATCCTTGCGGATGTTGATGATTAAAAAGTTCTTCCGGAACCAGAAAAAAAGCCACTTGAAACAGCGTACCCCGAGAGGGGATAACAACCTGTTTTCAAGCGGCTTTTGAAAGTTTGAGCTGGTTACCGGAATAGAATATTTTGCCATTGCAGGCAATACTCGGAACGACCAAAGGTAAACTGCTTACTTTACAAAGGAAAAAAAGAATTAACGTTTTTTTAATACACCTAAAAATAATAGTAAAGCTATTTTATTTTAAAACATTGAAAATCAATGCTTTAAAATTCAGACACTTCAAATGTTGCAATAGCGAAATATCGCAGCCAACAGTTAAAACTTACCTTAATTGACGTAAATACATCCGGATGGTGTTCTCCAAGCCATAATATAAGGCATCCGCAATCAGGGCGTGTCCGATACTTACCTCTAGTAATTGTGGACAATTGTCGCGAAAGAACCGAAGATTGTGCAGGTTAAGATCGTGTCCGGCATTGATGCCTACTCCTAACTCATTGGCCACCCTGGCTGCTTCGGTGTAGGCCTGAACCGCTGCCTGCGGATTAGCGCTAAAATCATGGGCAAATGGACCGGTGTAAAACTCCACCCGATCAGCGCCGGCTTTTTTGGCGCCCTCAACCATAGCCGCCACCGGATCAACAAATACCGACACCCTGATGCCTTTTTTATGCAATTCATCCACCACTTCCCTTAACTCCGATTGCTGGTTGACAGTATCCCAACCATGATCGCTGGTGAGCTGGTTGTCGGTATCAGGAACCAGGGTGCACTGATGTGGCGGATTGGCCAGCACAAGTTCCATAAACGAGGGCGCCGGCTTGCCTTCTATGTTAAACTCTGTGGTTACCACGGCTTTAAGCGCCGGAATATCGTCGTAACGGATATGTCGCTGATCCGGCCTGGGGTGCACCGTAATACCCTCTGCGCCAAAGGATTCAATGTCTTTAGCCGCCTGCACCAGATTGGGCAGATTGCTACCCCGTGAATTTCTAAGCAGGGCAATTTTGTTGATGTTTACGCTTAAACGAGTCATTTTTTTAGTCATTTAGGAGGTCATTGGGGGTCATTTAGGGGTCATTTAGGGTCATTTAGGGGGTCATTTAGGGGTCATTTAGGGTCATTTAGGGGGTCATTTAGGGGCATTTAGGGGGTCATTGGGGGCTATTTAGGTCATTTGGGTCATTTACCTATCGTGGGTTGTCATCCCAAGTATCGGGATGACAACCCACGATAGGTAAATGACCTATAAATGACTCTAAATGACCCAAATGACCTATAAATGACTCTAAATGACCCAAATGACTCTTAAATGACCTTTAATAACCCACCTATCCCCCCAGCCTCATACCTTGCGGCACAAATGTAGGTCTATGGAAGATAACGAAACCATTCTGCCCGGCGAATCTCCAATACAGGCGCCCCGGCTGCCTGAACCCATGGTAGCTCAGGTGTTGCTGGCGCAAATCGGATTGATGATCCTGTGCTCCGGGGCAGGTATGCTGCTGTATATGCTGATATGCAAAACACTGGGCTGGGATCCACAACTGGCGCTCCACGAAACCTCACCCGCACCAGAGCGCTGGCAGGTACGCCTGCAACTGGGTATGGCTCATTTTTTTGGGTTTTTTGGTTCAGGAGCACTAACGGTCTGGATTTTTTACCGCGGCATTACCCAAAACCGCACCAGTTGGCCGGATTATTTGCGCAGCCGAAACTGGCCTCCAGCCTCCACCCTGCTGCTTAGTCTGCTGCTCATGCTGGTGTCGGTACCTCTGGTGCTCTATACCCTGAACCTGAATCAGCAGCTTCCCCTGCCCGAACTCTTCAAAAGCGCCGAAGACCAGGCCGAAACGGCCCTCAAGGGTCTGCTTCAAATGGAACATATCGGCGAGTTGCTGGCAAACCTCAGCCTCATAGCCCTGCTGCCGGCCCTGGGCGAAGAACTGGTGTTCCGTGGCGTCATCCAGCAACAACTCATGCGCCGGATTCCAAACCCATGGACGGCCATCCTGCTCGCGTCGGTCATCTTCAGCGCCGCCCACATGCAATTCGAAGGTTTCATCCCCAGAATGTTGCTGGGTTTTATACTGGGCTGGCTCTACTGGCAAACCCAAAATTTCTGGGTACCCGTACTTTGCCATTTTTTCAACAATGGCCTGCAAGTGCTCGGACAATACCTGTACAAACAAGACCTAACGGCCGTTGATCTGGAAAAAGATGTGCAGGTGCCCTGGCCATTTGCTGCTATTTCCCTTTTTATGGTATTGGCCGTTGTTCGCCTCATACAGCAAAATCTGGCTAAAAACGCTACTGCAACATGACACCTTATCAACTAAACCTCCTGCCTGCCCGCGAACTGGTTAAAGGCATCACCGGACGCTTTGTACATACTGAAAAGGTTACCATCGGTTATGTGGATATTGTCTCCGGCAGCACACTACCGGAGCACCATCACGTACACGAACAAATCACAACCGTGCTGGAAGGCGCCTTGGAAATCACGGTCGAAGGAGTAAAACACCTGCTGCAAGCCGGCCATGTATTGGTTATTCCTTCCAATGCACGACACTCCGCCATCGCACTTTCCGATTGTAAAGTGATTGATGTTTTTAACCCAGTCAGAGAAGATTACAAGTTTTAATACCATGTATATCAACAGGTTAACCCGTCTGCTGACGCTCTTTTTCCTTCTTCCTTCCAGCCTTTCAGCCCAGGGAATTTACCAGGAATATTACCTGCCAAGGTTAACTTACAACAGCGCCATACCCACCCCGGCATCCTGGCTGGGGTATGAAGTTGGCCAGTGGCATACCAGTCACGACCAGCTGATCGGGTACATGAAAGCACTCGACGCTGCCAGCGATCGCATTACCCTGATGGAATACGGTCGTTCACACGAAAACCGGCCGCTCATATGCCTAACCATCACCGACCCGGCCAATCACGCCAAACTGGAGGACATCAAAACCGAACGCGCTAAACTGGTGAGCCCCGCAGAAAGCAGGCAGCTGAACCTGAAAAACATGCCTGCCGTGAACTACATGGGCTACTCCATCCACGGCAATGAAACAAGCGGCAGCCATGCCGCACTCCTGGTGGCCTATTACCTGGCAGCCGCCCAAACCAAAGAAGTGGAAGAACTCCTGCGCAATACCGTCATTTTGTTCGATCCGTGCTTCAACCCCGATGGTATGCAACGTTTTTCTTCCTGGGTAAACAGCAGGAAAAGCAAAAACCCCTCGGCAGACCCAGCCGGGGATGAATACAACGAGCCCTGGCCGCGCGGCCGCACCAACCACTATGGTTTTGATCTGAACCGCGACTGGCTGGTATCGCAACAACCGGAATCGGTAGGAAGAGTGAAAATTTTTCAGGAATGGCACCCCAATGTGCTCACTGATCACCACGAAATGGACAGCGGATCCACCTTCTTTTTCCAGCCAGGTGTACCAAGCAGGGTCAATCCGATTACACCTGTCAAAAACCAGCAACTTACCGCCAAAATTGCCGAATACCACGCCAAGGCCCTGTCTCAAAAGCAGGTGCTGTTTTACACCGGAGAAAACTTCGACGACTTCTACTATGGCAAAGGCTCCACTTATCCTGATGTGAATGGCGGTATCGGCATTTTGTTTGAACAAGCCAGTAGTAGAGGAACTCAGCAGGAAACAAAAAACGGATTGCTCACCTTTCCATACAGCATCCGAAACCAGGTGATTACCTCCCTATCTACGTTGAAAGCCGTAGGCGAAATGCGGATTGAGCTCAACGATTACCTGCGCGATTTCTATACTTCTGCCCTGGAAGAAGCCCGAAAAAGCAGCGTTAAAGGTTATGTTTTTGATTTTGGAAACGAAACGGAATGTACTTCCTGGGACCCTAAACCCAATAATTTTGGCTACGATGTAACCGATGAATTGCCCTGTATTGCATTTCTGCAAATGCTGCGCAGACACAAGATCAGCTTCTATCAACTGGGAAAAGACTTCAATACAACGGAAGGTGTGTTCAGCGCCGGAAGTTTTTTTGTTCCCCTGGAGCAGCCACAGTACCGACTCATCCGAAGTATGTTTGAGCGCCCGACACAGTTTCAGGACAGTATATTTTACGACATATCTGCCTGGACCTTGCCGGATGCCTTTGGGCTGCATTGGGCCGCTGTGAGCGGAAAAGTGCCTGATGCACACATGGAGCCTCAATGGCAGGAAGAACATGCTCCGCTAACGGACTTATCCCGCATTTACGCTTTCGTTTTCCCCAATCCGGGCTATGAAATGCCCCGGTTGTTGTATCGTTTGCAAAAAGAGGGATACCGGGTACACGTGGCTATGGAGCCTTTTGAAGCCGAAGGACAACAATTTGCTGCCGGTTCGCTGGTGATTCCGGCTGATCGGCAGACACTGAAGGTTGAGGCAGGATTAGACTTAACAGTCAATGAACGATTTGACGAACCTCGGTTTTCGGGTTTGGTTGCCCTCAAAAACGGTCTCACTGCCGGCGGGCCGGATCTGGGCAGCAGCAAATTCCCGGTGGTACGCATGCCTAAAGTGCTGATGCTAACCGGCAACGGCGTAAACATTGCCGATGCCGGCGAAATATGGCACCTGCTGGACATCCGGTACAATATGCCGCTCACTATGATGGATGCCGACCGCTTCAATGGCGCCAATCTGGAAACTTACAATGTGCTGGTTTTGCCCGATGGCAATTACGGATCCGTATCGGCTGATAAAGTAAAGGCGTTTGTGCAAAACGGCGGTACCATTGTGGCTACCGGAAACGCCCTTCGTTGGCTCAAAACTGCCGGATTGGCAGCCCTCGAATTCCGGAACCTCCCGGATGATGCCGCCAAGCGCAGGCCATACAGCCAAATTGCGGAAGATCGCGGCGCACGCAATATGCCCGGCGCCATTTTTGAGGCGGAACTGGACCTCACGCACCCGCTTTGTTTTGGGTACAGCAGACCCAAACTGCCGGTGTTCCTCACTGAAACCCTGTTTGTGGAAACCGCTAAAAATCCATACGCCACACCGGCCATCCTTACCCAAAATCCACTACTTGCTGGATACATTCATCCACAGCAGAAACCCTTTGCTTCCGGCGCTGCAGCTGCTGTGGTATGCGGACAAGGAAAAGGAAAAATTATCTGCTTCCCGGGAAATCCCAATTTCCGGGCCTTTTGGTACGGTACCAACCGCTTGTTTGCTAACGCAATCTTTTTCGGAAACCTCATCAGCAGCGATGGGGTGGAACGGAAGTAGACGGTGAACGGTGGACGGTGGCGAAGCCTCTCCTACCTGAGTTAAAGGAGAATGTCATAAACACTCGAAATATAGTGCCCATTACAATTAAATAACATCAGACCCTTCGCTGCGCTCAAGGTGACAAGGCATCGTCAGTGGTTACGCCATCGTTCACCATCCCATCGTCCATCGTTCATCGTCCTTTAAGAATTTTCTGCTCAATATTGGTAGTGGAATAACCCGTGATAAACGGTAAACTCAGCACCTGTCCGCCGCGGGCCCAAACGATATCTGAGCCAACGATCTGCTCTGGTTTCCAGTCGCCTCCTTTAACGAGGATATCTGGCTGAATGAGCTGAATGAGCTGGTAAGGCGTATCTTCTTCAAACAAAATTACGGCGTCTACCACCTCAAGGGCAGCCATCAGGTGCGTGCGCGTGAGTTCATCGTTGATGGGTCGGTGTGGACCTTTCAGTCGGCTCACGGAGGCGCCGCTGTTCATGCCCACAATAAGTCGTTCTCCCAAATCGCGCGCCTCTGCCAGATAATGCAAATGCCCGAAATGCAGCAGATCAAAACAGCCATTAGTGAACACCAAACGGTTGCCTTGAGCGCGCCATTCCGACAATGCCGCCGGAATCGTTTCGATGGTGTGGATTTTATGTTGGATATGAGAGAAGGAAGACATGAGCTTTAATGTACCGGCGGGTTTAGATGCCGATGTTTGAAGGGGAGCCCCCTTGGGGGCTGGGGCTGGGGCTGATCCCAAATAAACATTATTTTTGCCGCAAAATTACAATCTGGAATGACAATGGAAGAAACAGCTTCGGCGCCTGCATGGTTGCAACGCACGGAACTCTTAATGGGCGCTGAAGCGCTGGAACGGATGAAAAACCTGCGGGTTATGGTTATTGGCCTGGGTGGAGTAGGCAGTTTTGCCGCCGAATTTCTGGCGCGTGCAGGCGTGGGTAACATGACCATTGTAGACGGTGATACTGTGGATTTAAGCAATACGAACCGCCAGTTGCCGGCTTTGCACAGCACCGTTGGCAAACGCAAAACTGATGTAATGGCTGATCGTATGCGCGATATAAACCCCGAGCTCAACCTCACCGTTCATGATGAATTTCTCACGCCAGATTCTGTTAAGAAATTGATTACCAATGATTTCGATTATGTGTTTGATTGCATTGACTCCATTCAGCCCAAGCAATACATTATTGTAACCTGCAAACAAAAAGGCGTACGTGTAGTGAGCAGTATGGGCGCCGGCGGCCGGGTAGATCCCTCCAAAGTTCAAGTAGCAGATCTCTCAGAATCCTACAATTGTCCGTTTGCCCAGCAGGTGCGCAAAGGACTAAAACGCAAAGGTGTGTACCGCGGCGTAACAGTGGTTTTCAGCTCTGAACTGGTGAGCAAAGAACACATGATGACTACCGAAGCTCGTTTTAAAAAATCTTTTTACGGCACTTGCTCCTACATCCCTGCCTTGTTCGGACTCAACATGGCCAGCGTGGTAGTGCGCGATATGCTGGGCCGATAACCCCTCCTTTTCCCAATGGCCGAACCATTAAAAAATATCTTTTCCCGCCGCCTGATCGAGCCGTTTACGGTGGAATTAAGAGCCGTTTTTCCAACATTCCGGGAAAAACAATTCCTGCAACATCTGTTCGATGAGCAATGGGAACCCCTGGAACTCAAACAACGCGTTCGGCGCATCAGTCAGGTATTGCGCGAGTATTTACCCCCCGAGTATCCGGATGCCCTGCAGGTTTTGGTGGGAACCACCGAACGGTATCTGGATCAACACGGCGAAAAACTCACCTTTGAATACACATTCCTGCCGGATTTTGTGGAGGCATTTGGCGTAGCACACCCGGATGTTTCCATTCCAGCACTGGAAACCCTCACCCGCTGGAGCAGTGCGGAATTTGCCGTCCGCCCTTTTTTACAACACTACCCAGAGCGAATTTACCGGCAAATGCTGCTCTGGTCAGAACATAGCAGCCCCATGGTGCGCCGCTTGAGTAGCGAAGGCATTCGCCCACGTTTGCCCTGGGGGATGGGTGTACCCGCGCTGAAACGCGACCCTGCTCCTATTTTGCCCATTCTGGAAAGGCTGAAAAACGACCCCGCAGAAACGGTCAGGCGTTCCGTAGCCAACAACCTGAACGATATTGCCAAGGATCACCCGAACATTGTGCTGGACATTGCGGCTCGCTGGCTGGGGCAAAATCCCGAAACCGACTGGATCGTTCGTCATGCCTGCCGGGGCTTGCTCAAAAAAGGAAATGCCAATGCGCTGGCTCATTTTGGTTACCAAAAAGGGGTGGAAGGCATCCAAATTCAAGACCTGAGCTGCACATCCCAAGTAGCCATTGGCGGGCGATTGGATTTTGCTTTCCGGATAGTGAACAATGCTGACTCATCTGCGGCTATCAGATTGGAATATGCCATTGATTATCAGACTCTTTCCGGTAAAACATCCATTAAAGTGTTTAAAATAAAAGAATGTACACTGGGCGCCGGCCAGAGCCTTTTGCTGGAAAAATATCAGCGCTTTCAGGATTTTACCACTCGTAAACATTTTCCTGGCAAACATAAACTGTCTATCCTGGTGAATGGCACAGCTCTGAACGATTGCTCCTTCGAAGTGGTTTAGTGGATGTTTAAAATTCCATTTCATAAATCATACAGAGCGACAAGCAAAATGTCCGGCAGTATGGTAAAAATGTCCTTATTTTTGTACAAACCCGACGATTGATAAAACTCGGCTCAATTTTCGCGGTGTTTTTTAATCGTACTATTTATCTCCGCTAATACAATCTTCCATGAATCGAATTTTACTCCTGCTGCTTTCGGTAATTTTTTTCCAGGCCTTTGCCTCCGGCACAACAACCAACCCGATTTACAGTGCCGTTCCTATGGCCGACACCGTTCCCCCGGTTATTGTTTGCCCACCCTCTGAAACTGTTTTACTGCAACCCGGCAAGTGTGATACTGTCCTGAATTATTCAGTAACAGCTACCGACGATCAGGGACCTGCCATCGTCATCCAGTTATCTGGCCCGGCCTCTGGTGCTGTTTTTCCCATTGGGGTAAGCACTTGTGTATACCTGGCTACTGACCTGGCCGGCAATACCTCCACCTGTTCCTTTAGTCTTACCGTGAACGACCCGGACCAGCCCGTGCTGGTGTGCAACGACCTGTATGTGCTGGCCCTTAGCGCCAACAACTGTACCGGCACCATTCTGCCGGAACTTGTGCTCGAAGGCGGCCCTTATGGCTGCTGGAGCAGGTATACTGCGGAAGTAGACAAGGTCTCTCCCTTTGGTAATGGCCCCTGGCTGCCAGCCAACTTTACCTCAATAGACCGCGATAAAACCTACCAATTTCGCATCACGAATACACAAACCGGGGATAAATGCTGGGGTAACGTACAAGTAAAAGACGTAACCAAACCCACTATGCTGTGTCCGAGCCTCACCATCTCGTGCATGGAAACACACCTGGATCCAACTTTTTTGCGGGATAGTCTCGGGCTTGCGAATGCCATTCCGACTGTTTCCGACGCTTGTGGAACTACCATTCCGCCCACCTTCGTGGATATTCAGGTAGACAACAACAACTGCGATTCCGCCTTTTCCAAAGTAGTTCACCGGCGCTGGCAAACCTCTGATGAAAGCAATAATACCAGCACTTGCATTCAAAGGATTCAGCTGAAGCGTCCTACCCTGAACGACGTTATCATTCCAGCAGACATAAACCTCTCCTGCACCGCTACCAACGTATCTCCGTCTGTTACCGGGGTGCCCTATATCATACAAAATGGTCGCACCTATAAAATGGATAACAGCAATTCCATTTGCGATATCTCAGCATTTTATCAGGATTTTCCGCTGACTTTAACTTGTGGAGAGCGCCGCTTGCGGAGGATCTGGGAATTATTTGATTTTTGTACAAGTACCTCAAAGGGGCTATTGCTTCAGGACTTATACATGCTGGATGAGGCTCAACCCAGCATTGCTTGTCCGGGCCCCATTTTGGTTTCGGTGAATGCAGATACTTGCTACGGACTGGTTAATTTACCGGATGCTATCCTGGACGATGAATGTTCCCAGATTGTTGACTTTCACGCATTTTGGCTGGATAAGGGTCTTTCCAAAAACCTGCAGGGCTTTTTGGGCGATTTCCCAGGCAACGACCCCATGGATTTTGACACTATGGGCATAATGGGTTCGGCCTATTTTCCCATTGGTACAACCTTGATGAGTTATGTGGTGGAAGACAGTTGCGGCAATCTGGGGGATTGCACTTTTCTCTTAACGGTGGCTGATATGGATAGGCCCACAGCCATTTGTGAAAACCTGCCTACAGTATCGCTGCTGGAAGACGGCACCCTGACCCTCCAGGCCAATGCCTTCGACAATGGATCTACGGATGTTTGCACAGATTCCCTTTATTTCAAAGTGCGTTTCCAGCAAATTACAGCCTGCATGTTTGACACTCTCTGGACGGATTCCCTGCGTTTTTGCTGTCTGGACCAGGCTGATACCGTAGATGCTATCCTGCGGGTGTACGATATACCTGTGCCTGCGGGTGAGGTAGATGCCAGTTATGGCGGCGGGCATTACACGGATTGCAATCTGCGCATTCTGGTAGACGATCCGAATCCGCCGATTTGCGTAGCTCCTCAAAATTTGACCGTTAATTGCGAGGATTTTGATCCTACGCTGGAAAATTACGGGATCATTACCTCTACCTCCTGTTCCGTAGATTCTGTTGCGCTGGAGGTAGATTACAGTCAATTCGATAGCATGTGCAGCCGGGGTACCATAACCCGGATTTTCAAGGTGTACAATGAGGCTGGCAACGTAGGTGGTTGCGCCCAGGCCATTGCCGTGGACTACCGGCAGGATTATTTTATCCGGTTCCCGGACGATGTTATTATAACGGTTTGTAATAATACCGGACTTTATGGAGAACCGGTTTTGCTGAACAATGCCTGTGCAGACTTTGAAGTAACCTACACGGATGAGTTGTTTACCATTGTGCCTGATGCTTGCTTCAAGATAGAGCGCACCTGGAAGATTATCAACAAATGCCAGTACGACTCGCTGGGATCATTCATTAAAGTACCCAACCCAACGCCCAATTCCCAAAGCAATCATATAAGCAATTTGCCCGGCCCGGTGGTATCCAAATGTGGCACATTAGGAATATGGTCGCCAACATCCGTGCGCATCAATCCAACAGATCCGAATCCTACTAATTATTGTACGTTCTGGAGCCAAAACTCCAATGGTTATGAGTACAAACAAATCATAAAAATTATTGATAGTCAGCCACCTTCCGGCACATACACGGCTCCATCCTGCGCCAATCAAAACTGGGACTCCGGTAACAATGGGTTGCTCTGGAATGAACCGTATTGGTGGGACAATGTCTTTAACCGACACGACCTGTGTGAAGAACCGGTTGAACTGAGTATCACCGGAACAGATTTATGCTCTGGTGAAAACGTCAACATAGAATACCTGCTGTTCCTGGATCTGGACAACGATATGGTTTTAGAAACTGTAGTCAACTCAGTAAGTACGGGCACGGCAGGTTTGGGTTGGAATAATATACTGTTCAATAACCTCAATACGCCAAACTTCTTAGGCGGCACACCTCGGCAGTTCGACAGCCGGCCTGTACCTGCCAACCAGAAAATGGGCTTTGCCTTGGAAGAAACGATTTCCGGAAAACAGCGTACAGCCCGGGTGCGCTGGAATACGCAGCAGGATCAAAACACCTATTTCCCGCCTGAATTGCCACATGGAAACCACAAAATCAAATGGTTTATCACCGATGGTTGTGGCAACAACTCTGAATATGAATACACTTTCAGCGTACAGGACTGCAAAGCGCCAACCCTGGTGTGCCGGGCAGACACCCTGAGTGTCAATGTTACACAAGCTGGAACAGCTACCCTGCAGGCTTCTGCGGTATTAGGCTTGATGGAAGATAATTGCACCCCTGATTCTTTGTTGGTAAATAGTATGCGCAAGTGTGGTTCCGGCACGGGTTTCCCTGTAAACGGCAATCTGCAGCCAATTACCAACCTGAATTATTCATGTAATGATCTGGGGCTTCAATGCGTGGAATTATGGGCGCGCGATCGCGCCGGTAATACCAATTCCTGTGAAGCTTATGTGATGATTCAGGACCCCCTGGATATATGTGCTGCTAACGACACCATCAAAGGCCGAATCATTACAGAAACCGGCGCCGGCGTAGCTTATGTAGATATTGAGGTTAGAGGCAACTGTAACTTCTGTCCGCCATTTTCCCTGTTTAACAATTCTACCGACGCCAACGGATATTTTGCCCTGAATGCATCTGCACCGTTAGCGTCCGGATTCGATCTGGTGCCGGAACGCGACGACAACCCGCTCAACGGGGTAACTACCTACGATTTGGTGTTGATTTCCAAACATATTCTGGCCCTTGAGTCTCTGAATTCGCCGTACAAACTTATTTCTGCAGATGCCAACCGAAGCGGCTCCATTACTACTTTCGACATTGTAGAATTAAGGCGCCTTATTCTGGGCATCACCACTGAACTGGCCAACAATACCAGCTGGCGCTTTGTCGATTCCAGTTTTGTTTTCCCCAACCCTCAGAATCCGTTCCAAACCAGTTTTCCGGATTCTATTCAGCTGGATCATCCGCCGTACAAATTCATTGGTATGAAAGTGGGCGATGTGAACCTTTCCGGCGCTCCCAATGCCCAGGCAGCAGCTGGCGAACGCTTTGACGGAACGGTTCATTTCCATGTAGCCGACCAACAGTTGCATGCCGGAGAAACAGCCCTTGTTACCCTGGACGCAGATGCTTTACTGGAAGGATGCCAGCTTACGCTGGAGGCTAATGGCCTGGACGTACTTTCTGTGATGCCTGGAACCGATATGCAGGAAGATCAGTTTGCTATTTTCCCGGATGGCGCCCTTACCATGGCCTGGGAAACCGGCGGAAAAGCCCGGTTCGCCGTACAGGTACGCGCCCAACAGGATGGCTGGCTGCACGATATGCTGCGCATCAGCAACCGCATTACCCCGGCAGAAGCCTACAAAACAGGCCTGAACACGAGAAGCAAACAACAGGTAAACCTGCGCTTCGACCATCCGGAGCAATCATTGGTGCTTTATCAAAACCAGCCTAACCCGTTTGAAAAGCATACCAGTATCCGGTTCCACCTGCCCGAAAGCGGCCCGGCCACCCTCAAAGTGATGGACGGACAAGGCAAAACCCTTTGGATGCAAACAACAGATTTCCCTAAAGGAATCAATACCGTTGATGTAGACCTGAGCGCCATCAGCGCAGCCGGAGTGCTTTACTACCAACTTGAAACCGCCAGCGGCGCAGCCGTGGGCAAAATGATCAGGTTGTAAAAGCCTGTTGTTTTTCGGATGAAACTCACCGGGTGACTCGGAGTCACCCGGTGAGTTTCATCCGAAAAACAACAGGAACCAACCGCAAATCTTTATGGCTTAATCCTCGTCCCTTATTACCACATCCCGACTTTTGCTTTCTTCCAGTTGCATTTCTTTTTCCCGCTGACGTTGCACGCGGGCTACAACAAGAATACTGGCTTCGTACAATCCGTAAAGCGGAATGGTAACGAGGGTTTGCGACACCACATCGGGTGGTGTAATAATGGCGGCAACAATGAGGATAACCACGATAGCCTGGCGGCGATTGTTGCGTAAAAATGCCGGGCCTATCAGGCCAATTTTGGCCAGAAAATAAGCCAGCACCGGCATTTCAAAGATCAACCCTGTGGGCAGGGTGAACATGGTCATATAGGTAACGTAAGAATCCAGGGTGGGAGACACCTCCAGACCTTCCAGCGTATAACCTGCCAAAAAACTAATAGAAAACGGCGCGATCACAAAGTAGCCAAATGATACGCCCAACAAAAAAAGCGCCGTGCAAACTCCAACCACGCCCCTGACTGCTTTTCGTTCTTTTTCCAACAACCCAGGGCTCACAAACTTCCAGAATTCCCAGAAAATAAAAGGGAACGCGCCAATAACGCCCAGCCAAAACGACACATACAGGTGCTGCATCAACACCTCTCCAAGTTGCCTGGTGATGAGGTTGAAAACCGGAGGGGTAAAACACATGGCTTCACCTGCGCCACTCCAATGGGAAAAATCGCAAAGCAGTCGATACGTGATGAAATCGGCGTTTCTGGGACCAAAAATCAGGGTGTTAAAAACAAAATCCTTATTCAAAAAACAGACTACGCCAACCACCGCAATAGCCAGCACCGACCGCAGGATATGATTCCGCAGTTCGGCAATATGGTCGAAGAAAGACATCTCTCCTCTTTCGTGTTCGTGCATCTGATCTAGCGGCATAGCGGAAAACGTACCGGCGGGTTTAGCGCCGACTTTGCTGTACCGGCGGGTTTAGCCGCCGATGGGTTGAAGGGTTTGAAGGGGTTTGAAGAGTTTGAAGGGGTTTGAAGAGTTTGAAGGGGGCAAGCCCCCTTGGGCGTTGGGGATTAGACCGCGCAAATGTAAAAAGTTAAGCGCCGATGTAAGGATTTTGGCAAAAAGTTAACGCTAAAACTGTAGTAAAAAGCACTTTTCTCTGAATTGTCTGATATTTGGGAAAAAATCCCCAACCAAAACACCAAAACACTAAAACACCAAAACACCAAAACACCAACCCATCCATCTCTTCCATGAAATTACCCTTACTTCTTAGTTTGTCTTTACTGGCATGCAGTATCCAGGCGCAAAAGCTTTACCGGGCTAATCACCGGTTTATGGAAGCAGGCCTGTACCTCGGCGCCGCCAATTATGCCGGCGATGTAGCCACCGGCTTTTGGGAGCCTGCCGAAACCCGACTGAGTTACGGGGCATACCTTCGTTATTTCATATTTGAGCGCTTTTCGATCCGCACACAGGTCTTTGCCGGGTCTGTTTCCGGAGAGGATTCCCATGCCAAATCCGAAACCCGCCGTGCACGCAGTCTCCGTTTTGGCGCAGATATCCTGGAAGTGGCCTTGTTGGGCGACTGGCATCCTTTGGGACTGTATCGGTATAAGGATGTTGGAGTGCGTCGTTTTTTTATATCACCTTATTTATTTGCCGGGGCTGCAGGTGTTTTTGGCGGAGCCAAAACAGAGTACTATGGCGCACCGGCCGATGAGTCGAAAGTGCTTGTGGCGCCTCTGCCGGAGGCTGGTCCTAATCAGAAATTCCTGGCCGCGCCTGTGGGTGTTGGGTGTAGGGCACAAATCAATGAAACCATAATCCTGGGCCTGGATGCCGGCGCCCGGCTGGTGTTTTCCGACAAGCTGGATGGTGTACACCTCAACGGCAATCCCGACAACAACGACTGGTATTTTTTCGGGGGCATGAGTATCTCCTTTATTTTAAGCAGCGCGAAAAAACGTTGGTAGCGCCCTTCCCGGTAGTATCTTTGACCGGAATTACGAAACGGGCGCATGCAAAACGGACCCCTTTTGGCATTTATCGGCGTTTACCTTCTGGGCACCCTGGTCATTGGCTGGTGGGCCTCCCGGCGCGTAAAAACCACTGCCGATTTTGTGATGGCGGGCAAGGGTTTGCCCATGATGATGGTAGCCTGCGCGCTGTTTGCCACCTGGTTTGGTTCTGAAACCGTTTTGGGCGCTGGTGCGGAATTTGCCGAACATGGCATACTGGGGGTTATTGAAGATCCCTTTGGCGCTGCCTTGTGTTTGTTGCTGGCCGGTTTACTGATAGCAAGGCCATTATACAACCTGAAAATCCTCACATTCAATGATTTTTACCGCATGCGTTTCGGTAAAACCGCCGAGATTACCTCTGCGGTAGTTATGGTACCATCCTATTTCAGCTGGATCGCCGCACAGATAGTAGCGCTGGCCATTGTGTTGGAAGCCGTTGGCGGATTGGACCGTAGCTGGGGGGTATTAATTTGCACCTCGCTGGTGTTGTTGTACACCTACATTGGAGGTATGTGGTCGGTTGCGGTTACGGATTTTGTGCAAACCATTGCCATCATACTCGGACTTCTGGTGCTCACGGTAAGTATGGTGATGCAGGCAGGTGGCTGGGGCAACATGCTGGCAGCGGCTCCACCAAATTTCTTTCAGTTTTTCCCGGATCCGGAACCAATAAAAATCATACACTGGGTGGCGGCCTGGATGACCATCGGATTGGGCAGTGTGCCACAACAGGATGTTTTTCAGCGAGTTATGGCGGCCAAAAATGTACGCGCCTCGGTTTGGGCCTGTTATGCCTCCTCATTCATGTATTTGAGTATTGCGGCCATGCCGCTCATCATTTGTTATTGCGCCCGCATGTTGTATCCGGAATTGCTGGAAAGCGATACCCAGATGATTATACCCACCATGGTGTTGCAGCACAGTGGTTTGGCCATGCAGATATTCTTTTTTGGGGCGCTTATTTCGGCCATTTTGAGCACCTGCAGCGGCGCTATGCTGGCGCCGGCCACAGTGATTGGAGAAAATCTGGTGCGACCTTTATTTAAAAATGTGACCGACGCGCAACTGCTTAAGATCATGCGTGTTTCACTGGTGGGTGTGGCTTTGATTACCGGAATGATGGCACTTTCCCGGAACAACATTTTTGAACTGGTGGGAGAATCCTCTGCGTTTAGTCTGGTATCCTTGTTTGTGCCCCTGATTGCCGGTTTATACTGGAAAAAAGCTACTGGATTTGGCGCCATTGCCTCCATGATTATTGGTTTGCTGGTATGGTTGTTTACCAACTGGAGTTTCCCGGCGCTGGCCGAATCCGGTAAATACAGCGGCGGTTGGCAATTGATTTTGGAAACACCTGCCATGATTTGGGGCTTGCTGGCGAGCGCATTGGCCATGTGGATAGGAAGTTTTTGGGGAAATCCGGAGCCAGAACCTATGGAAGAACACGCCTGATGGAAAACCTATCTTATAGGCGTCAACATAACTGAACAATGAATAAATCTGATACGCTAAAAATTGCGCTGGAATTGATTTGGCTGGCCATTACCGCCCTGGTGGCCTGGATGGTACTGCAACCCATATATAAAGCCATGTACGTATGGCCTTTCGAAGTGTGGAATGTGGTTTTTGTGGTTACCCTGATCACGCTCACCCGATATATCTTTCTGTTGCAACACACTTTTGTGGCCCGCAGGCAGGTGCTGAAAATCGTGTTGTTGTTGCTCATGTTTCCGCTCACATTTGTCCTCATCGATCACGTAAACGATTTCCTCACCTATATTGAAGAACGCACCTGGGAGCCATTGGTTGGCCATTTACCCACAGATCAGCAATTGCCCGTCCAGGAATACATCTGGGGGGAAATGCTCTTCTTCGGCGTCGGCAGCATCATTGCCGCACCTGTTTTCGCCGGCCGCATGATGCTCTCCATCTGGCGTCAAAGAAACCGGGGCACGGTGTGAGGGACGGTGAACGGTGGACGATGGACGATGAACGGTGGACGATGTCGTAATCACTGACGATGCCTTGTCACACTGAGCGCAGCGAAGGGTCTGGCGAAGCCTCTCGTGCGTTGAAGGAGAATGCAATAAACACTCGAAATATAGTGCCCATTACAATTAAATAACATCAGACCCTTCGCTACGCTCAAGGTGACAAGACATCGTCAGTGATTACGCCATCGTTCATCGTCCCATCGTCCTCCTGCTGTATCTCAAAAAAAATTATAATTTTTTTTACCCCCTCGGGAACTCTCCCGCCCCCCACTTGTGTTGTGTTGGTTTTACGGCGACCTTTGCAGTCCCGAATATAAACCTTTTTCTCTATGGCTAACTTAACCTACAAGGCAAACAGCGCGCAGAGCCGGATCTTCGAGCAGGAATTTATTCCGCTCCTAGATGCGGTATATGCGTTCTCCTATCGCCTGACAGGCGACAGGACCCAGGCGGAAGACCTTGCTCAGGAGACATTCCTGAAAGCATGGCGCTTCATTGAGCGCTATGCGGCCGAAACGAACGCCAAAGCCTGGCTGTTCCGTATTTGCCGCAATGCCTTCATCAATGAATGGCGCAGCCGCCAAACACAACCGCGTACCCGCGATATTGATGACCCGGCAGTTAAGTTGCTCCCGGTAATGGAGTCTCCGCACAACGACCGTATGGGCGATGAGGTGACACTGGCCATCAATACTTTGTCTGAACACTTCCGCACGGTGATCCTCCTGGATCTGGAAGATTTCACCTACGAAGAAATTGCGGTAATACTGGACATCCCGATCGGTACCGTACGTTCACGCCTGCACCGCGCGCGCAACATCCTGGCCAAAAAACTCCAGATGTATGGCCGCTCTCTGGGCTACAATGTGCAGGATAACGAAGACTCCGAGGATGCCCCCAACGCGGTATAAGAAAAAGGTTTGTCCTACGGCGGTTTTTGACTGCTGCTCGCGACAAACCTTTTTTTATGCCCCAAAGTCCAAATTTCAACACTACTAAACATGTCATTCACCCGTCAGCATTTTACAGCAGGTCAGCAGGCTTCCGTTGCCTGCTCCTTCCCATGGTCGCTCCGCTCCACAGAGTCCGCAAACCATTGGCTGTCCGCATTGATATGTCCAGGCTCGGTTGGCACCCGTAGCGGACAATGTGAACAGCCCGGCTCAGGTGTATCGGGTTGGCCGGGTGGCAGCACCCCCAGCAGTAAAATGCCGGCACAAATTTTAGTCAGCATGAAAAACGCACGTAAATCAAGCGGCATAGCCGCCACCGACCAGTTTCAGGCGGTCAGCACCTCCCCGAACGACCAGGTTAGCACCGAAACCACAGTATTCTCCTCCAAACCAGGCCCAAGAAAACCAGAATCTCCCGAAGTAGAATCCCTACGCGCCCTGCTTAAAGCCAACCTATCGCGCGAAACAGCTCCTCAAGCTCTTCTTGAACGCATTCGAAGCCGAATGCATGATCACAGGGATTAATTCCATTTTCCAAAACAATTTCCAACTACGCCGGAGAGATCATTGTATCGCTCCGGCGTTTTTTTGTTTTGTGCGAAGGGTGTAACGTCGGAAGGGTTTAAAACCCTTCCGACGTTCTATTATGGACACCCATTCTTTCCCGCATAAGGATATTTCCATCGTGGATGAAACAAGAATTCTATCCAATTCCACACTTGCCACCAATCGCGTGAGAATTTTCGATAAAGAATGAGGTCATGTTCATTTACTTGTAGCTTGTACTCCTCAAAACTTTTTTGAACAATCCTTATTGGGTCATGCTTTCCAAACTCATGTGCTTCAAATCTGCCTTGATCCGCACAGAATATTAAGGGAGCCGTAGTGTGCGGAAGAAACGCGTTGATAAAAGTCAAATTGCAGATTAAGAATGAGAGTAGCGTCAGTATTCCCAAAAAATACTTGAGGTTCTTTTGAGCATTTTTCATTGAAAGTCAGAACGTGGAGGATGAAAATATGTCGGACTTCTTGAGTGAAGCCCCCCAAACTTATTTATAAAACTACGTATCCTCATCCCTTTCTGCATAGGGTAAGCGCCATCTGGGATGAGTTGCGTAATCGAACCAGTTCCAGATCTGCCACCATTTCATGGCGAACCGGCGGTGAAGCACAAGGTGTGGTTTGTTTACCCCGGTTTTATAGGCCTCAAAACCATTTCTAACATCTGCATACCGGTCTTTAAAAGTGGCTTTCTCGTATGTCCAATATCCACAGCTATCAGCACAATACCGGTGAGGAAAAGTGCTGGGCAGAAAATAACGGATTGGTGTGAAGGTTGATATAATCAAAAAAATTACGAAAATCATGAAGAGGAACATGTAAGCCTTTTTCATCATTTATGGGCAATTAAAAGTTTCTTTTTAGAAAGGGTACACATTTTTAATTTGGCAATCCCAGCCCTAAAGGACGGGGCAAAGTACATTAGCCTAAATTTGCACCATATTCCCGGAATATCATTCCGGGGTACAAAAAAGGCCATCCCGGAATCCCGGAATGGCCTTTTAAGCAAAAGACTTGAACGTTTTCTTCCCCGTCTACCGTCCACCGTCTAATACTCGTCTTCGTTGAAGAAGAAGTCGTCGTGGCGCGGGTAATCCGGCCAAATATCTTCGATACCTTCGTACAGCTCCCCGTCATCTTCGAGTTCTTCCAGATTCTCGATCACTTCGGTTGGGGAACCTGAGCGAATGGCATAGTCAATCAGTTCGTCTTTGGAGGCCGGCCACGGAGCCTCTTCCAAATAGGAGGCCAGTTCGAGAGTCCAATACATAGGTGTGGTTTTGTTGTTTAATGTACTAAGAGATCAGGGTTTTCTTACAGGATCAGCATGGCGTCGCCGTAGCTGTAGAAGCGGTATTTCTCCTTCACCGCCTGATGGTAGGCTTCCATCACCAGCTCAAACCCGCCAAACGCTGAAATCATGATCAACAGACTGGATTTAGGAAGGTGAAAGTTGGTTACCATAGCATTGGCAATGCTGAAATCGTATGGCGGGTAGATGAACTTGTTGGTCCAGCCTTCCACCTGTTTCAACATACGGTCTGCGCTAACGGCCGTTTCAATAGAACGCATTACAGTGGTGCCTACTGCGCAAACTTTTTTGTCATTCTGCAGGCTTTTGTTCACCGTATCAGCGGCAGCCTGCGGAATTTTGAAGTACTCGGCCTCCATTTTGTGCTTGGAAAGGTCTTCCACATCAATAGTGCGGAAGGTACCCAGGCCAATATGCAGGGTCAGTTCAGCAAAATTCACGCCTTTCAGTTCGAGGCGTTTCATCAGTTCGCGGCTGAAATGCAAGCCCGCAGTTGGCGCAGCCACCGCGCCCATTTCCTTGGCGTAGATGGTTTGGTAGCGCTCGCGGTCAATAGCCTCCGGCTCGCGATTGATATATTTTGGCAGCGGGGTATTGCCCAGCTTCACCAGTTCGTTGACGAAATCTTCTTCCGAACCATCGAACAAAAAACGAATGGTACGGCCACGTGAAGTGGTATTGTCCACTACCTCGGCTACCAACGCATCGTTGCCATGCTCGTCTTCGAAATACAGTTTATTGCCCACACGAATTTTACGCGCAGGATCCACCAGCACGTCCCACAGGCGTGCATCGTGGTTCAGTTCACGGAGCAAAAACACTTCGATTTTTGCACCGGTTTTTTCCTTTTGGCCAAATAAACGAGCCGGAAACACCTTGGTATTGTTGAAAATCATGGTGTCCCCGTCGCCAAAATACGTGAGGATATCCTTGAAAATCTTGTGCTCGATTTTACCCGTTTTGCGGTGCAGAACCATCAGACGGCTCTGATCACGTTCATCGGCCGGATATTGTGCTACCAGCTCGGCTGGCAGGTCGAAATTGAACTGTGAGAGTTTGGTACGCATATGTTAATTGCATGGCATTGTGCGTCTGTAAGACAACTTCAACTACAGAAACGTTGTATCAATGCCTGGTCGTGCTGTTTAGATTTTGGGAAATGTGCTTTTTTAGGTCAAAACCGGGCATTTTTCACACAAATAACTTTTGGAAAAATACCTGCTTAGCCTGAAAACGGTTGCAAAAGTAAAATTTCCCTATAAACGAGAAATTTTTCTAAAGGTTTTGTAGAAAATAGTGTTCACCGCTAAGTACGCGAAGAACGCTAAATTGTATTTCATCAATACTTTGCGTACTTGGCGTACTTAGCGGTAAACCCAACTTATTACGCTACTGAAAACTCCTTCTGGGCTTTTTTACGCTCAAAATCTTTGAGGTAAATTTTACGCAAACGGATGCTTTTCGGCGTTACTTCTACATACTCGTCTTCCTGAATGTATTCCAGCGCCTCTTCCAGTGTGAAGCGACGTGGAGGCGGCAGAGAAGCCTTATCGTCGGCGCCGGAAGCACGGTGGTTGGTCAGTTTTTTACTCTTGGTAACGTTAATTACCAGGTCCATCGGGCGACTGTTTTCGCCAATTACCTGGCCCTCGTACACCTCTTCACCTGGTTCGATGAAGAAAGTACCGCGGTCCTGCAGGTTGTCAAGAGAATAAGCAAAAGCTGAACCAGTTTCCATTACGATCAGGGAACCGTTCTGACGACCGGCGATTTCGCCACGCCATGGTTCGTAGCCGGTAAAGCGGTGGGTCATGATGGCCTCGCCCTGAGTAGCTGTCAGTACGTTGGAACGCAAACCAATGATACCGCGGGAAGGAATTTCAAAACGCAGAATGAAGCGGTCGCCCTTAGGCTCCATGCTCTTCATCACCCCTTTACGACGCGTAACCAGCTCAATACATTTGCCGCTGGTAGTTTCCGGCACGTCGATGGTCAGTTCTTCCACCGGCTCACATTTCTGACCGTTGATTTCTTTTACAATTACACGTGGCTGGCCAATCTGAAGCTCATAGCCCTCACGACGCATGGTTTCGATCAGGATAGAAAGGTGCAATACACCGCGACCGAATACCATAAACGAATCGGCAGAGTTGGTGTCTTGCAGGCGCATGGCCAGGTTTTTCTCCAGCTCTTTTTCCAAACGCTCACGTACGTGGCGGCTGGTAACAAATTTACCCTCCTGACCGAAGAACGGAGAGTCGTTGATCGTAAAGAGCATAGACATTGTTGGCTCGTCGATAGCAATCGGGTCCAGTGCTTCCGGATTTTCGTAATCGGCAATGGTATCGCCAATTTCAAAACCATCTACACCAACTACCGCGCAGATATCGCCGGCTTGTACTTCAGGTACGTCTTTTTTGGCCAGACCATCGAATACAAACAACTGCTTGATGCGGTGCTTCTGCATGGAACCATCCTTTTTGCAAAGGGTTACAGGCTGGTTGGCGGTAAGTTTGCCACGCAGCAAACGACCAACCGCAATACGACCGATATAATTGGAGAAATCAAGGGATGTCACCAACATCTGGGTATTGCCTTCAGCAACCTTGGGTTCCGGAATGTATTTGATGATGTCTTCCAGCAACACCGTGATGTCGGTGGAAGGATTTTTCCAGTCGTGCGACATCCAGCCATTTTTAGCGGAGCCGAACACCACCGGGAAATCCAGTTGTTCTTCATTGGCATCGAGGGCAAACATGAGGTCGAACACCTGTTCGTGCGCCCAATCAGGGTTGCAGTTAGGCTTGTCCACCTTATTGATTACTACGATAGGTTTTTTGCCCATTTCAAGGGCTTTTTGCAACACAAAACGGGTTTGTGGCATTGGACCTTCGAAGGCATCCACGAGCAGCAGTACGCCATCGGCCATATTCAGTACACGTTCCACCTCGCCACCGAAATCGGCGTGACCCGGGGTGTCAATTACATTGATTTTAATGCCTTTGTAATTGAGTGCAACGTTTTTGGAAAGAATGGTGATACCGCGTTCGCGTTCGAGGTCGTTGTTATCGAGGATCAGCTCACCGGTCAGTTCATGCTCCTTGAAGACCTGGGAGGCATGGATCATTTTGTCCACCAGGGTAGTTTTGCCGTGGTCAACGTGAGCGATGATGGCGATATTGCGAATGTTCATCATGGAGATTGAAAAGGTGAGCGACGTATTTTTTTGCCGGGGTTTAAAAAATGATGTTTGGGAGCGCGTGCAAAACGGTTGTTTTTGGAAAATATTTGTTAAAAAACCTTCGAAAAACCCAAATTTCGTAAAAAATGGGCACAAGCTTCCCAAACGGGCCGCAAAAGTAGGCTTTTATTTGCCAGAAAAAAAAGAGTTTTCGGGCAAGTATTTGTTAATAATAGCCGAAGGGTGCAAAAAGTTTGGCGACCAGAGGTCTAAAACGACTGTTACAGAATAAAATTTTAACAAACTACAGGGTAAAACAATTTTGGGTAAACGGAGTTTTTACCACTAAGCCACTTAGGGCACTAAGAATACCTAAGCTTAGTGCCCTAAGTGTCTTAGTGGTGAATAACAACTCAAACACTTCAAACACTTCCCATGACTTCCCTTCTCCTACTCGGACTCTTTTTCACCGGAATTAAGCCGGAATTTGCCCTGGAACTAAACAATATCCAGGACGCTTCCGGCAGCGTATATATTGCAATTTACAACAAATCTGACAATTTTTTGAAGTACGACCAGATCTACCTTCACAAGATAGTTCCAGTGAGCCAGGCCGGAAACATGCGGGTTTCCATCAACGATTTACCACCGGGTACTTATGCCGTAAGTTGTTTTCACGACGTAAATGGTAACGGGCAGCTTGACACCGACTGGATGGGTATTCCTACCGAGCCTTATTGTTTTTCCAATAATGCCCGGCCAAAATTCCGCGCGCCACGCTGGTCGGAAGCGGTATTTCAATTCCCGGCAGAGGGTTTGAATATGCGTTTGAAAATGGAAAAGTGGTAGTTTTTTTGCCGCAGAGGCTCGGAGACGCGGAGTTTTTTTACCGCAGAGACGCAGAGACGCGGAGTTTTTTTACCGCAGAGGCGCAGAGAATCCCTCTGCGTCTCTGCGTCTCTGCGCCTCTGCGGTAAAAAAACCGCGCCTCTCCCCTTACAGTACCCCCTTCAGCACTGCCCATACATTTTCAGCCACAATTTTCTGTCCTTCCACGTTGGGATGGATGCCATCGGGCAGATTAAGAGAGGGAACGCCTCCTACGCCATCCAGCAGGAAAGGAATGAGGGCTGCGTTGAATTTTTTGGCCAGATTGGGATACATATCCCGAAAAGCATTGGTGTACACGGCGCCCAGGTTAGGCGGCGCCATCATTCCAGCCACCACAATTTTGCAATCCGGATACTTGGCTTTTACTTTTTCCAGAATATCGTTCAGGTTCTTTTTGGATGCTTCGATGGGCAAGCCGCGCAGGGCATCGTTGCCGCCAAGTTCCAGCACAAAAATATCAACAGGCTGCTGAAGTACCCAGTTTACCCGGTTCACGCCATCTGCGGTAGTCTCGCCGCTCAGGCCGGCATTAACGCATATATAAGGCATTTTCAGGGTATCAATCCGTCGCTGAAGTATGGCCGTAAAGCCTTGTTCGGGCGATAACTGATAGGCTGCTGTGAGACTATTACCGAAGAAAACAATGTTTTTTTTCTGAACTGCAGGAGCTTCAGCAGCCGTGTTGGCAGTTGTAGCCGCTTTGTCCTGAGGTTTTTCAGACTGACAGGCAAACAAGCCCAAAACCAGGGCCACAAGAAGGAATCGTTGTTGCATATTGGGTGAAATTGAATGTTGGGGCAAAGGTATGTACATACCGGCGCCTCGTTATATATTTACCCCTTCATCACCCTGCTCATGTACGAATTAACCAAGACGCCTTTTGGCCCGCATACCCGTTTTACCCTGCACAATCCGCTGAGCAATACTGGGTTCAGCATCGTTCCCGGCGCCGGCGCTAATGTGCTGGAAATTCATTTCAACGGACAAAATATCCTCGACGGCTACAACACCCCGGAAGAACTGGAAGCCGGAAAATGGGGTAAAAGCACGGTGCTGTTCCCTTTTCCCAACCGGCTTAACGATGGCAAATACCGCTGGAACGGCAAGGAATACAGTTTCCCTATCAACAATGCCGCCACCAACAACGCCATACACGGGTTTGTGCGCGAAGAAGCCTTTGAACCGGAATTTGTGTTTTTAGGACAAGATCTGGCCAGTTTTCGCTGCTATTTCGATTACCACGGCGAACGGCCGTATTTCCCTTTTCCTTTTTCGCTGGAACTGGAATTTACTATTCACGATTCCGGAAAATTCGATGTGCAGGTTGAAGTAACCAACGTACACAACGATGTTATCCCGGTTGGCTTCGGGTGGCACCCGTACTTCCGCCTGGCCTCCCGTGCCGATCTGCATCAGCTTCAACTCCCCGCATCAGAACTTGTTGACATCAACGACCGCATGATTCCCACCGGAAAACGAACGCCCTATGCGGCATTTCAGCAAAAAAAAGACCTGGGCGATACCACACTCGACAATTGCTTCAGCTCCAGTAAAACCGGAAACTATCAGATGGTACTTTCCGGCGAAGGTCAAACCCTTCGCGTAAAAGCCTCTGCCGCTGAATTTCCTTTTTTCCAGGTATTCACGCCGCCACACCGGGAAAGTGTGGCACTTGAGCCCATGAGCTGCAATGTAGATGCCTTCAACAATCAGGATGGCCTTATCAGTCTGCCGCCTGATGGCGTGTGGAACGGCAAAATGAGTATTCACTGGGAAGCGGAATAAACCTGAACCTTTCCCCCCTTTTCCTGTTTCGTTTCGAGGATTTTTGCAATCCACTTTGCCTTAGATTTTCCAATTGCGGATTGCATCCCGTAGGTTTGCCCCTCGTCATGTCATTAGACAACATCAAACAACCTATTGCTACCGAGCTCGACATCTTCGAGGAGCGTTTCCGCGATGCCATGCGGAGCCATGTGCCACTGCTCGACAAAATCACCTGGTACATCGTACAGCGGAAAGGCAAACAGGTTAGGCCCATGCTGGTACTCCTGAGTGCCAGATTGTTCGGTCCCATAGAAGAGCCTTCCTACACCGCAGCTTCCATGGTAGAATTGTTGCACACTGCTTCGCTGGTGCACGATGATGTGGTAGACGATGCCAACGAACGACGCGGCTTTTTCTCCATAAATGCCCTCTGGAAAAACAAAATTGCGGTGTTGGTGGGCGATTTCCTATTGTCGCAAGGCTTGTTGCTGTCTGTAAAAAACCAGCAGTTTACCATGCTTGAGCTGATCAGCAGGGGTGTGAAGGAAATGGCCGAAGGTGAGCTCATGCAAATGGAAAAGGCTCGCCGACTCGACATCAAGGAAGAAGTTTATTACGAGATTATCCGGCAAAAAACGGCATCACTCATTGCCGCAGCTTGTAGCGCGGGCGCCGTAAGTACCGCTCCGGGCGACGACGAGATCAAAAAGCGCATGTGGCTGTTCGGTGAAAAAACCGGGATGGCTTTCCAGATACGCGACGATCTGTTTGATTTTGGCGACGACGACGTGGGCAAACCGCTTGGCATTGACATAAAAGAGAAAAAAATGACCCTTCCGCTCATTTATGCCCTTAATCAGGCCGAAAAAGGCGAGCGCAGGCGCATCATCAACATCGTCAAAAACGAGAGCCACAAACCGGAAAAAGTAGACGAGGTGATTCAGTTTGTGCGCCAAAGCGGAGGCCTGGATTATGCCCGTCAGGCCATGTACCGTTACCGCCAGGAAGCCTTTGATTTACTGGAAATGGCGCCCGAAAGTCCGGCCAGGCAATCGCTTCGGGATTTGTTGGTGTTTGTTACAGAAAGAAAACGCTAAAATGACTCAGATACAGCACTTTGAATGGAATCCGTTCTCCGAAAATACTTACGTAGTTTGGGATGAAACCGGAGAATGTGTTATTTTCGATCCGGGTTGTTACAGCCTGGAGGAACAGGAGACCCTGCGCAGTTTTATTGCCGAAAAACAACTCAAACCGGTGCGACTAATCAACACGCATTGCCATGTGGATCATGTATTCGGCAATCCTTTTGTGATCAAAACCTGGGGCATCGGGCTCGAAATACATGAGGGCGAATTGCCTGTACTCGACAGCTTTGAGCGTGTATGCCAGATGTACGGGATTCCGTTTCAGGACGTTCAACCCATTCCGGTCAATTTCATTGAAGGCGGCGAAACCATCACCTTTGGCAATACCCGTTTGAAAGCGCTTTTCACCCCGGGCCATTCGCCGGCCAGCCTTTCTTTTTACTGTCAGGATGCCGGATTTCTCGTGGCAGGCGATGTGCTTTTTTTAGAAAGTATTGGTCGCACGGATCTCCCCGGCGGACATTTTGATACCCTGATCAAGTCTATCCGCACCCAGCTTTTTACACTACCGGATGAAACCATTGTGTACCCGGGTCACGGTCCAGCCACCACCATTCGGCACGAAAAGGAGTACAACCCGTTTTTGTAAGCTTACCAGTAACTTTTCAATACATCCCAGGCAAAACGGGCCACAATACCTGCCACTACTACCAGAAATACCTGCCGGATAAAACCGTTGCCACGCAAAACAGCCATGCGACTACCCAGGTAAGAGCCTGCCACATTGCAGACCATCATAGGCATGGCCAGGTGAAACAGTACTTGTTTGTTGATTAGAAAAAATACCAGCGAAGAGACGTCGGCAATCACATTGACTATTTTGGAAATTGCCGATGAGGTGAGAAAACTGTACCCAATCACGCTCACAAACCCAAAAACAAGCATACTACCAGTACCGGGTCCCACCATGCCATTGTAAAAGCCCAGCACGGCTCCAATCCCGGCAGCCCACCAGTGTAGTTTTTCCGGTGGCACTTTAAAATGTTCGTGTTGCCCAAGATCTTTTTTCCGGTAAGTATAAGCGGCAATCAGAATAATCAACACCAAAATGATGGGCTTCAATACCTCAGAGGGCAACCAGCTCTGCACTGTTGCGCCCAGATAAGAGCAGGTGGAAGCCGTTATGCCGGCGTACAACACTGTTTTCCAGGGAATTTTAACGCTTCTGGCATAATTCAACGCCGCCACTGAAGTACCTACCGCCGAAGCCAATCGGTTGGTACTGATTACATTAGGTACGGAAAGCTGTGGATAAAGCACAAAAAACGCCGGAATTTGCACCAGTCCGCCCCCACCCACAATACTGTCGATGAACCCGGCCAAAAAGGCGAATGCGCAGAGTAAATAAAGTTCCATGGGCGGAGATGCTGGGCAAATGTAGAAAACCCCTGCTTACCTGCCCACCCATACCTTTTCCCGGTGAACGCCGCCTGTGCCAAGCCAGGCTTCTACCCAATACAAGCCCGCCGGCAATTGTTGAACCGGCACCGCCCAAAGAGGGCCCTGGTGCTCCAGGCATTTTTTGCCCTGCGTATCAAATATTTGCAAGCGTTGCACATCAAGATCCCGGATAAACAGCCAATCATGCGCTGGATTAGGATAAAAGCGACCTTGTTCCGGCCAGATCTGGGCTGTGCCAACGGTGTTTTCTTTAATGGCCAGAATCATTTCCTGAGGACTATTGCCCGTAAATACGGCGGTATTTTGGGTAAAGTCAAACATAACGGAATCTGCCGGGTACCAAACCGGTTGGGCAAAATCTCTCCTGTGCAACAGGTTAAGCCTGGGCTCGTCTACCAGAGTAAATGGATTGCCTTTGTAATAATAGGTCAGCCGGAAAGAATCAGGTTCTGTTTCTGGATAGTGTACCCCAAAAAAGCGCTGGTTGTCTACCAACACATGTCCTTCGCCCGGCTCCAGTACGTTTGGCGTCTCGCGGGTGAAATACAGGTGCGCGAAGGATGGTGGGCCGTACAAGTCCAGCGCCAGGCTGTCGCCGCTGGGTAGCTCCACTTTTAAATGAGAAATACCATCATAGGCGTAAGCACTGTGCGTGCCTAATGGGGCTGAAGAGCGTTTCCAGAGATTAACTGGAGCGCCTTGCACCTGGCCGGTCGTATTGCCTGTGGTTGACTGGGCAGTGAGTCCATCCAACTGATCAAACCGGAAGTACGCCGAAAGTCCGGACTCATCCCCTTGTAGTTTCTGACACATATTTGCCCGAATCTCTGTGATGCTTCGCGGATAGTCCCACAGCCGCACCTCGTCTATCTTACCTCTGAAGGTATAGCCGCCTGCATACGCGCCTGCATACAAGTTGGGATCATTGTGGGGTGGTACGTTTAAGGCTTCGCTAACCAGAAATCCATTGCGATAAAGACGCAGGGTTGCGCTAGGTTCATCATAAGTAAGTGCCACATGCGTCCATTCAAACGGTTTGAGTGGCGTTTGGTCAATCACCTGAAACCAGGCGCCATTGTGCCCTGCACTGAGATGATAATTAGTACCAAAGGATGGCGCCCAAAAGGCAGTATTTACTGATCCCGAAAGGATATTATTGCCCAGGCCGCCTCCAAGCCAGTGGATCCATGCTTCCTTGGTGTAGGAATTACCCAACACCGGACCTAAAAAAACGCAGTCGTCCTGACCATCCAGTTGCGCACAATTTCCCGGGCCCGACATGATACCCGGAATATCATAATTAGCCAGGGGGGTATGATTTTCAATAGGCAGGTTGTAAAAAGAAAACATGCCGTAACCGTCGCTGTTGAGCACCCAGCCCGAAGCGTCGGCAGCATTTCCGGAATGTCCGGCATAAGAAATTCCCAGCGCAGGGTCGTATACAGGTTGGTCCAGTTCCAGCAAAATTTTGTTATCGGAAGCACTGATTCCAATCACAGAGCTTCCGCCCCCGGTCAGGATAAAATCTGCATTGCTTCCCGGAGGCGCTATAACCGTATTGGCATCTGTGGTGATTTCAATTAAGGTATTGGTATCATTCACATAACGGGCAGAAATCGGTTGGATGTTTAGCTGCGGCGCATTTAGTGATTGATACAGGTCTTCAGAAAGGTGATAAAAAAGTTTTTCACCCAGTTTTTCATAACCACTTACTGCATAATGACAGCCATCGTGCCCGATAATGCCGTTGGCCGTGAGGGTATGGGTTTTAGGCAGGTAAAGGGCAAAATCCTTTTGGTATTGTCGCAATTGCAAAGAAGGCGCTCCGCATCCTTCGCGCACCTGCACTACATAAAACGCTTCAATGGACGGATAATCCGTGCGCCAGTCTTCATGCAGCGCCTCGAACAGCGTTTTGTGGATCAGGGCGCGATCTCCATCAGATTCACCCTGGTAATAGATCATTGCCCGCACATGAGCATCCAGTTTGCCATTCTGCAGGCGTTGCAGCAATCGGCCGTAATTGGTAGCCGCATCAGTTGGAAGCGCATCGTTGCGTTGAAAAAACTCGATAGGTTTGCCAGGGTCTGCGCCGTTGATTACCGCAATAGGTATTTGAAAAATCGATTGCAATTCATTTGCCATACGCAGCGCCCACTGCCCGATGGAGCCTGGCGTGAAGTATCCGTTGCCTTCGGCAATATACCATTGAGTATCATTGTAGTTATTCGGATCTGATGTACCAAAACAGCGTACAAAAGGCGATTGCCAGATGTTGGCATCTCCGTTGTAAGCCACTGCCTGGGCATTGGATTGACCTTGTACCACAATCACATCACCCCCTACTACCTGATTAGCCGTAGCGAGAAGGGTAGTGTCTGATGCTGATTTTTCCCATAGGTCGAAGCGGAATTGTTCCAATCCTGCCTGGAAGGAGTAGCTGATGACAAACGTATCTGAAGGAAAGTCCTGCAAGGCATACGCTTTTCTGGCTTTTGGGCCAAAATTAGAACTCACGTCCAGGATAAGACTATCCGCTGGCATGGCAGAACGTATGCCACGGATGTGCATCGTTGCCAGGTTGGTTTGTACATCCCGGGGGTAGAAATGCAGATTTTGAGGAAATTCCAGCAGCGTTGTCTGTGCCGACAAAGCGCCGCTAATGAGCAGAAAAAAGGGTAAAAACTTCATGAGTAGGCGAGGGAATATGTGCGAAGATATGGGATGAACCCAAACCAATGCCGATTAAATAGGCAAGCCCGGCGTTTTGCACCGCGCCTGATCCCGACCTCGCAAGAGGTCTAACCTTTGTAGCACCCATGTTTCGCACCGCGCATGATCCCGACCTCGCAAGAGGTCCCCACTTCAAACCCTTCAAACTCATCAAACCCTTCAAACCCCTCTCATTCCCCCACCACCAACTTCCCAAACCTCATTTCTGTTCCATTCTCCAACCTGTAGGCATACACGCCTTTGCTCAAGCCTTGCAGGGTTACCACGGTGTTTTCTGAAAACCTGAACACCCGAACCTGATTGCCTTTGGCATCAAACAAACGCAAAATGTGCTGACCTGAACCGGAAACCGGCAGGTGTAAAACGCCACTTTCAGTTACCGGATTAGGGTAGGGTAATGCCATGGCAGATTTGGAGTGCGTTGGCCAACCAGGAGCCTCAAACTGGACGGGCTTGGTAGCCACTACGCCCGGCAATTCCAGCCAAAATTGTCCGGCTGTTTTGAGCTGATTATTGCTGGTGAAGCCCAAACTGGCCTGCGGCCCCTCCTTGAGTACATCTGCTACATCCAGATTCTGCCAGTTGAATCCGTGCGCTACCGGACCGCGACGCCAAATTTTGCAATCCGCAGCAGGCAAATCGGCAGGCATGGCGCCTATACCGCTGAACCAGATCTCTGATGGGGCTACGAAGGTGGCATTTGAGCCATAATTCTGAAGTATCCAGTAACCCAGGCTGGATTGGTACGAACTGTTAGGCAAAGTATCTGGCGACACCACCAGTCGGGATACCACCACCTCGCCGTTTGGATACGCGCCTGAGGCCGGGAAAACAAGGGTCAGTCCTGTGTCATCAAAGGTGTAACGTTTTGTACCCGTTGCCACATTCAGGCGTTTGCTTACACCTTTCCCCACAGGTGCTGTAGATTTTTCCCGTTTTACCGTAGGACCTACCAACGAGCCGTGGCGCACGCCTACGCGGTCGAGCGCGAGGCCGAAACTTTCATTAAACTGGTAATAACTCAACAAATTGGGCTGCTCCGCCGGCGCCTTGGTGAGGTGCATCAACTCGCGTATCTCATTCTGTGTCAATGCTCTGTCAAACACGCAAACCTCATCCAGCGAGCCTTTCACATAACGCCCACCCCAACCCTGGTAATTGCCCAGTCGGTTGCCGGAATCAAAGTTTACCGCAGGTGCGTTGAAGGTATGTTTGGAGGGTCTGCCATTCAAATACAAGGTTACGCCACTGGGCTCTACCACCATCGCTACATGGCTCCATTCGCCGGAAGGCGCAATCAGACCACTGTTCCACCACCAGGCGCCTCCCGGCCAGTGATAGCCCAGGGAGTTGTCGCCCGGACGGAAATTGAAGCCGGCTGTTTGTCCGTCGTGCATGAAAATGGCGCTGTATTCCGGCTGAATGCCATCCGGCTTGATCCAGGCGGATATGGTGAGGTTGTTGGTAGTCAAACCCAGTGGCGGGATGGCCACATAATCGCCCACGTCGTTGCCGCCAATACGCACCGCAGAGCCCGGAATGGTGTCTGCCCGACAAGCATCGCCAATAGTGATATCCAGCGATTTGCTGAACTGCCCATTGACCGTCAAAGTGGCCGTATAGGTGCCTGGAGCACCAAATACCACTTTCGGATTTCGGATATCGGTGGTGCTGGACCATGCGGGAGTCGGACTAAAACTCCACTGCCAGCTGGCCCCACTGTGATTTAACACCGAATAATCTTCGAAATAGATAGTGTCTCGGGCGCATTGTGCTGCCAGGGTGCTTGCCATAGGCTGTACCACTACTGCAGAAGGTTCAAAAAGATCTGCCTCCCACACACCAAAACCCCAGGTGCCATTGCGGATTTTACCGGTTTTGTAAAATGGTTTCAGTCGGTTACACTCAGCCGATACCGGGAAGCCTGAGGTGTACGGCGCCCAGTCGTTCATGCTGTTGTTGCGGTAAAACACCGCCCCGTTGCAGCCCAGATAAATACCGCCATCGGTACCGTATTGGGCCATAATGTTGGAAATACGAATGTTGTTCAGGGTAACCGTGGTGAGGTTGATCCAGCTCTGGCCACCGTCAATGGTTTTATAAATCTTTTTGCCGTTGGAGCCGTAGGTTACTGCAGCCCACAGGATATTTTCATTTTCCGCGCTGAGTGCCAGTTTTACCCGGTCGTTATTGTTGGGCAGGGGCAGCGGAGTCACTTTGGCCCAGGTTTGGCCACCATCGGTGGTTTTCCAGATGGAATCATCAGTGCCGTCCCACTGCGAGCAATAGATCACCTGCGGGTTGGATCTGCTCACTTCGATGTCGAACACGGTGTTGTCAACCGTACCAGGGAATGTGTACAGGGCCGTATAAGAAGTGCCCCCGTCCAGGCTTTTCCAGATTTTGTTTTCTCTGCCTATGTACACAATGTTCCAGCAGCGCGGATCCCAGGCCATTTCGGAATTAGCATAATAAGCATAGCTTTCATTAGGGAACAGGCCAACCGGAAACGATTTGGCGCCGTTCAGGAAACCGCCCCGAAGTTCATGGCCGCCGATATCTGAATGGTACATTTTACGGTTTTCTCCCGGATTAACATAACCTGTCGGCGATTCTGCACCACCCATGCGGTAAAATTTTCCATCCGGGAAACTTTCATGCCAGGCCATATTGCCATTGTGGTACCGGCCGCCCACGAGCACATCCTCGTTCCAGCCACCATCGAAACCCCACATATCGGAACCCGAAATGCCGTTCATACGAGCCTCCATGCTTTGCCCGAAATTATTGGAATAGTTGATACCGCCATCGCTGGTAATCCAAAGGTCATTGCCCACGGCTGCAAGGGCCTGGATATCAGGATGACTCCAGCTCAGACCGCCGACATAGCCCCCAAGAGGTTCCCAGGTTTGGCCGCCATTGTTGCTTTTAAACCAGGAACATCCACCGGCGATCAGTTGATTGTCGTTGTTTGGGTTAACTACAATGGCCATATCATAAAAGCCCTGTGTAAACCAGTCCACCCCGTTGGCATCCATGAGGTTGGTGTGGGTAGGAATGGTATACGGCTGTCCGATGGCGTTGGTTGGATGGGTATTGCTCCAGGTTTGACCGCTGTTGGTGCTTTTAAACACCCCGATGTAACCGCCAAGGTTGCCGCCTTCACCGCATAGGTAGGCATAGACTTTGGATGGATTGGAGGGGCATACGGCAATCATACCTCCTGTAACTGTCATGCTGGCAGCGGGTGTCCACCAGCCGGTATTGGAATTATTGAAAGTTGCGCCTCCATCGGTGGACACACGGAAATCGGAGCCTGAGCCGCTTTTCCGAATGGCAAAAACGGTGAGCGGATCGCCGGGTTTGAATTCTACAGCCCAGGTTTGCTGGGTATGTAATTTGGTCCAGTTAGTGCCGGCATTGGTGGTGCGAATTAGTCCCTGATCGCAGGCGGCGAGTACTACATCCGGCTGATCGGCTTTGATGGCAATGTCATTGGCCCAGAGGTTGTTTTCGCTGTAGGCGGTGGTCCAGGTGAGGCCACCATCAGTGGTTTTGATGATTTTACCACCAGTTCCAGCGTAAACAATATCCGGGTTGGCGGGGTGGATTTTCACTGCCCCAAAAGCTCCATGCGATACGTTGATGGTAAGCAAAGTCCAGTTAAGACCCTTATCTGTGGTTTTCCAGAGGCCGCCTGATTCGCCTCCGGCATACAGGATATTGGGATCAGAAATGGAAACATCAATGCTGTACACATTGGTTTGCCAGGTTACCTCGGTGAGCCCATTGGTATCGAAGGTCTGTTTGGGACCCACAAAGCGCCAGCCCGCTTGTCCGCCGCGTTTGGCAGAGGCATTTCGCAGGGCCAGCAGGGTGCGCTCCTGCGCTTCCATTTCGGCCACGGTTGGCTCCTGAATAAAGCCGTCGTCCTGCACAAAAGGACGAGCCCAGTGCATCCAGTGTTTGAAGTATTGGGTGTAGGCATTTTTGACAAACGGATGTTCATCAAAATACGCGGCATAAGCCTTATGTACCTGGTATACATTCGGGTTTTCCTCCGCCAGCATATGCATCCAATTGGGAGCATCTGGGGTAATATGTGGCAGGGAGGGTTTTGGCTGGCTAAACAACCAGACAGGCAAGCAAAGGAGCAATAAAGCGGCAAAATGTTTCATGCGCAGGAATAGCTTGGTAACTGCGCAAATGTAACAAGCTGCCGTTATAGTTTTCGCAGCACCAATTGCAAGCTACTTTATTGTCCTGAACAATCAATTTATCAGGGTATCAAGGCCAGAATTCCCCGCACAATGCGCCGCAATTCTTCCGCGTTGGCGTCTACTTCGGCCTGATTGTGCAATGTAACCAGGCGTCGGTCCTTGAACTGGCCTTCCAATATATCTGAAGCTATTTCCACTATTTTTGGATGATGAAATACCAGCAATATTTCGTCTTTTTTGCGCATCAATGGGCCAAATGTCACAATATCCACCCCGTCCAGGTGATAACTGGGTGCATTCCACTTGATGCGTTCCGATAGACGAGAGTCGGCGCTTTTCAGGATTTCCCGCAGTTGTTCAATTTCAGGCTTGAGCGGGTGGTCCAGGGTTTGCATGTAGGTAGCAAGATCGGGTGATTGGGCTGGCATGTGTGGAAATGGGCAATTATGGGTAGAGATTGTTTCGCACAGATTTTACACAGATTATTTTCTGTAGATTTGTTTCCCGCAGATTTACGCAGATTTTCCCGCAGATTTACGCAGAACACGTTCGGTTTGGGATTGGAAAGAATCAAGCCGTCAAGAACAGCCTCATTCAAGATCATTCGAATATTGAACCGCACCCATTCTGCGAGAATCTGCGGGAAAATCTGTGTAAATCTGCGGGAAATAATCTGCTGGTACACCAACTTTATACAGATTCCGTATGCTTCTTGTAGTTATCCAGGATTGCCTGCCAGCCGGCGCGTTGCATTTCTAACGGGTTCATGTCTTCCGGATCAAACGTTTCGGTAACCACTGTGCCAGAGCCTTCCTCAGCGAAAGTAACCAGCACTTTCCTGCCATCGGGCATTTGATACGACAGTTTTTCCATAGGAATCACTTCATCATAAGTGCCCTCAAAATCAAAGCTCATACTGCCATCCCGAGCTGCCATGGTGGCACTGAACTTGCCGCAGGTGCGAGGATCATTGGTTGCTTTCGGACAATGCCAGTCGTCTGAAGCATGGTTCCATTGGGTGATATGGGCCGGATCTGTCCAGCATGCCCAGGCTTTTTCCAGTGGTGCGTTCACCAGGGCTTGAACGGTAATGGGTGTTTTGTTATCCATCGTTTATGTGTATTGAATGATTCAGGTGAGTTTATCCAGTTCAATTTTGCGCATTTTCATCATAGCCTGAGTAGCACGTTGTGCCACAGCCGGATCCGGATGTCCAAGCAGTTTGGGCAGGGCTTCCGGAATGATCTGCCAGGATACCCCGTAAGGGTCTTTTAACCAGCCGCACATGCTTTCTTCTCCTCCATCGGCCGTGAGTTTCTCCCAGTAATAATCTACCTCGGCCTGATCCCGGCAATGCACCACATAGGAAACTGACTCGTTGAAGGTATATGGCGCGTCCATGGGGTTATCCATGATCATAAAGGTCTGATTGCCCTGGAGCTTAAACTGAGCATGTTTAACGGTGCCCACTGGCGCCTCTTCACCATCAGTGTAATATTGAATTCCATCAATGGTTGAGCCAGGGAAAATAGCGGTATAACGCTTTACGGCATCAGCGCCATTACCAGATTGCGGACCGGAAAAAAGGAAACAGGGGGTAAATTTTTGTCCGGTTTCTTCCAGACTTCCCTGCGCAATTTGCCAGCAAAGTCCGTAACGATCTTGAAGGAAACCATATTTTTTAGACCAGGGCTGCGTCTCCAGTGGCATCATGACACTGCCGCCATCCAGCAGACCCTCCCAAACCCGATCCACCTCTGCTTCGGTTTCGCAGATTACGTAAAAAGAATGTGACGGATTGAAGGCAAATTGCGGTCCGCCGTTCAGGGCCGAAAAAGACTGGCCATGCAGCAGAAAATTGACCACCATAACAGTATCCCCCTGACGAACGACCTGATTCACCGAGCCTTCGCCAAAAACAGAGATATAAAACCGGGCAGCATCTTCTGCCTGATGGTCAAACCAGAGAAACGGAGTAATTTGAGACATGATAGAATGTGTTTTAGACGGTAGACGGCTTACGGTGGACGGTGGACGGTAGACGGTAGACGGCTCGAGTTAATTGAGCGTTTTTTTTACCCCGAGTCCAAACCGTCCACCGTAGGCCGTCTACCGTCCACCGTCTAACGTTGTTTTAAGGTTGGAGAGGGATTTTGCATATTCCGAACCAATCATTTCATCCATGCTGAAAAACACCTGCATGAAATTCATGGGGTAATGCATTTTACCACTCATTTGCCAGCTTACTTTGGTGCTGGTTTCATTGACGGGTTCAGCATACAAGGCTACCGGCGCCGTGGATTCCATCCAGCCTTTGAAGCGCAGATTGCCGGAAATACCGGAACCCTCCATGACCTGGGTGATTTCCTGTTCACCAACACCCATGATGTCGCTTTCCCAGGCCACTTTGCTGCCAACAGTACCTTCGGTACCCGCGTAGCTGAGTTTCATTTTGGGATCATTGAGGATAAAAGTACTCCATTTTTCCTGATTTTTCAAGGATTTGATGTAGTCAAATACCTCTGCCTGCGACTTGTTGATTACAATGTCGCGTTTGACAAAATAATCAGACGACATAAACAGGCCACCAATGAGTGGAATGGCGATAATAACGCCAAGAACGATGAGGATCTTTTTAAGCATTTTCAAAGTTTTGTTTTATAGTTGTTAGATGTTATTTGAGGGTCATTTGGGTCATTTAAGGGTCATTTGGATCATTCAGTCATTTGGTTACGAGGAAAATCCAAACCGAACGCCTTCTGCGTAAATCTGCGGTTTCATCTGCGAAAATCTGCGGGAAACCCCTCTTCGGATGTTTTAAATGGTTAGGGTCATTTAGGGAAGGCAAAAATAAAACATTTTGGCTCATGTCGCATTTGGGCTGAAAGCCATAGCCCTTATGAAAGTATTATGAACTGATTTGCAGTTGTGGATCCACTCGTAAGTTGCGACATACCAATCCAAGTAGTGCTTGCTCACGCCTCTAAAAGGCCTTAAAAAATTGCGTAATCCCTGCCAAAACCCTTCTATAGTATTTGAATGTACTTCGTTAATTCCATCTCCGTCATCATCACGGGCCCACTCTTTAATACTGTGGCAGACGGTTTTGTGCGAAAGCATCTGACTTTCAACCCCTTGGTATGCCAGGTGTTCATCACTGTAGCAAACCCCTTTGGATGATCTATGAGCACCCAAATACGCTTGAACTTCTTCCTTGGAGGTATGCATGAGCACCTCCAGTCGAACTTGCCCGCTTTGACGCCCTATCGTGCCCATCACTCCGGGTCGGTCATTCCACCAGTTGCCGAGCCCCTTTTTTTGTTCGCCCGGCGGCGTGGTGGGTCTTCTGGGTCGGGATGGGCAATTCCTTTTTCCCCGGAATTTTGGTACATTTCGTCGCTTTCGGTCTCTTCGTCCTTCAGGGGCTCTTTAGCCCGATTACCAAAAGCGTTTTTCTGTAGGGCGTGTCGCAAATATAGTAGATTTGCCCGGTCAATCTTCAACTCCCGGCTCAGTCCTGCCGTACTTTCCCCTTTACTTATCCCTCTCAATATCAACACTATTTTGCTGCACGGGTACCTTGACTTTTGAAAAACCGTGCCTGTGAAAATATTGAAAAAGCGACCACAATCGTCACAATGATATTGAACAATGGGTGCCCGGCGTGAATGATGTTTGCGGTAATGAGTACCTTTACAACCTGGGCAACATAATTGACCCATATGAAGGTGGTCTATCAACCACGAATAGCAACGATCTTCGTCCAGCAAATTGTCTAACGCAAAATCCATGATTTTTTTGGGCCAAAATTACAAAATCAGCTCAAATACGACATGAGCCAACATTTTGTATTTTAATAAACAAATTATTTTATTTTACCCAATTAATTCCTGCCTGATCCATTGCCAGGTTCAATTGTTGCATGGCATTAGGTCCCATTCCATGTAAGGCAGATATTGTCTGTTCCGTAAAACCAGCCAGGTCTCCGAGCGCTTGTACACCCGCACCTGCCAGCGCACGACGCGCGGGTGCTGAGAGTTTTTCCGGCAGTGGCTTTTCCACATTCCCCACCCAATACAGCTGCCATGTAACTCCGAAACGATCCGTGAGCAATCCGCTGAGTGCGCCCCAATGATTGGTTTGCAATGCCTGGGCGACCGTTCCACCTGCCGACAAAGCCTGGAAATATTGCCGAAGCTCTGCCTCGTTGCCGCACTGCAACATCAGAGAAATCCGGGCTCCCGTGCCTTGCACCACACTTTCCACCAAATCAGAGCCCATCAATACCATTCGCCCCTTGCTCAACGTAGCCTGTAGTACCATGTCCGACATATCCTTGGGCATCACAGAATCCGTTTCCACCTCGCCAACGGTCTGGACCCTGAGCTCTCCGCCCAGGCATTTCTGGTAAAAGTGCATGGCTTCCCGGCAATTCCCGCTAAAGCTTAAATACGAAACGATCTGTGTCATTTTCCTGCTGATTTTTGATAGTACAAAGGTGCAGGAGTTGCGCAAATAGGTGTAAGTGGCAAAAACGACAACTTGGAGGGTTGTTTGCAACAAAACTTTCTGTTTATATTTGCAGCATGAAAAAGATAGCCATCCTGGCGCCGGAAACTGCCGTTCCCGCCGCCATTGTAGACCCCCGTTATATGTTCACAGCAGTGAATCAATTCCTGACTTCGGCAGGGAAGCCCGCTCTCTTCGAGATATCGCTGGTAGGGGCAACACCCGCTGTGCAATTAAACGACGGCCTCTTTACCATACACCCGGACCAAACCCTGGATGCTGGCAGCCAATTCGATCTGGTGTTTATTCCTGCTATTAGCGGAGATATTCACACCGCTGTGCAGCGCAATCAGGCGCTTATTCCCTGGGTAAAAAAACAATATGAGGGTGGCGCAGAGGTAGCATCCTTATGTATAGGAGCGTTTCTGCTGGCCTCCACCGGACTGCTCAATGGCAGGCAATGCTCCACACACTGGCTTTTCGCTCGGGAGTTCCGCCAAATGTTTCCGGAAGTTGAACTGGTGGATGGAAGCATCATTACCGAAGGCCCTCGGCTGTACTCCAGTGGCGGCGCCAGCTCTTACTGGAACCTGTTGTTGTATCTGGTAGAAAAGTATACCAGTCGCGATCTGGCCATCCTGGCCTCAAAATTTTTTGCCATCGATATAGACCGAAACAGCCAATCTGCGTTTATGATGTTTCAGGGTCAAAAAGACCACAATGACCCGGAAATCCGGCATGCCCAGGAGTTTATTGAACAGCACGTTAATGAAAAAATTACCGTGGAACAACTGGCCGAACATGCAGCCATCGGTAAACGCAGTTTTGAACGCCGTTTCAAAAACGCTACCAACAATACCGTATTGGAATACATCCAGCGTGTGAAAATGGAGGCCGCCAAACGCAAATTCGAAAACAGCAGGTTGAACGTACAGGAAGTTATGATGGATGTTGGCTACACCGATACCAAGGCATTCCGCGATGTTTTTAAAAAAATTACCGGCCTAACCCCAATGGAATACCGGAATAAGTACCAGAAGGTGTAGACGGCTTACGGTGGACGGTACGGTGGAGGGTAGACGGTGGACGGTGGACGGCTTACGGTGTGCTTAAGCCCAAATCTCAAAAGCAACGCCACCGTAGGCCGTCTACCGTCTACCGTCCACCGTAGGCCGTCAACCGTAAGCCGTCAACCGTAAGCCGTCAACCGTCCAATAATCCAGGAACTTTCGTACCTTCGCCCACTTTTTTGGAACATACCATGATCGATTTTATCCTGTCTATGCTGGCGTTTGCCATGGCTTTGGGGGTGACCTGGTTGATTGACTGGCTTTTGTGGGGTGGTGTTTACCACCGGGCATTGCCATTTCTCAACCGAATGAAGGACTTCCGCCAACAGCTTTCGGATGCCGTGCAACCCCGCCTCGCTCCAATAAGCTCCAGGTGGGCGCAACTCACTGCGCCTATTACCACCCGTTGGGCTGCCTTCAAAACAGCCAATCCACGCCTGGCGACTGCCTTTCAATGGATGAAAAACGGCCTGCGCGCCGGCTTTGCCCTGCTGATGTTCCTCATCTTCGGCGTTTGGTTCGGACTTTTTGGCCGACTCCCGTCTACCGATGAACTGCGCGAAATTGAAACCGCCAACTCTACCGAGATCTATACAGCCGACAGTGTGCTGATTGGTAAATATTTCATTGAAAATCGCACGGCTGTTACGCTCGACAAGGTTTCTCCTTTCATCATTAATGCTCTGATTGCTACAGAAGACAAACGTTTTCTGGATCACAGCGGCATTGATATCATGAGTTATTTCCGCGTGTTTTATGGTATTGCTGCCGGTCAAAAACAACGCGGCGGCGGCTCTACCCTGAGTCAGCAGCTGGCCAAAAACCTCTACCCGCGCAAAGATTACCTGGCTATAAAAACTGAACAAAAAACTTATAAAATTCCAGTTGTAAGCAACGTTATCAGCCTGCTAATCAACAAAATACGCGAAAACTTTATTTCCATTAAACTGGAAAAAGTTTACAACAAACAACAACTGCTCGGCCTTTACCTCAATACCGTTCCTTTTGGGGAAAATGCCTTCGGAATCAACGTTGCTTCCCGACAGTTTTTTGGTAAAAAGCCCAACGATCTCACCGTAGATCAGGCCTCCACACTGGTGGGCATGTTGAAAGGCACCACACTCTACAACCCGCTCCGAAACCCGGAAAATGCCAAAAAACGCCGCAACGTGGTGATGCTGCAAATGGTGAAAAACAACCACCTGAGTCAGGCCGAATACGATGAACTGAGCAAAAAACCCGTGGGCGCCAAACGTTACGACGTAGACAACAACAACGAAGGTACCGGCACTTATTTCCGGGAATACCTCCGTACCGATGTAATGCCCAAACTGCTCAAAGACCTGAAAAACGAGGACGGAAAACCTTACAACCTGTACACTGATGGCCTGAAAATCTATACCACGCTGAACAACAAAATGCAGCAATTTGCAGAAGAGTCGGTACTGACGCAAATGGAAAAACTGCAAAAGCAATTTGACCAGCACTGGAAAAATGTAAAAGGCGAAAAACCCTGGGGCGACGATAAATGGATTGACAAACAGGTGGAGGGCAGTCAGCGCTGGCAATCCCTGAAAGAGGCCGGCATGAGCGATGAAGATGCGCGCAAAGCTTTTGAGCAGCCCGTGAAAATGAACATCTATGTGTGGAAAAACGGAGGCTCTGAACGCGATACCATGCTTTCTCCACTGGATTCTGTGCGCTATTATTTCTGCATGCTCAATTGCGGATTTATGGCCATGGACCACCACAACGGCTACATCAAAGCCTGGGTAGGCGGCATCAACTTTAAAAATTTCAAGTTGGACCACAACCTCACCAAACGCCAGGTAGGTTCTACGTTCAAACCCATTGTATACGCGGCAGCCCTGCAGGATACCATCAAGCCCTGCTCCTATTTCCCTAATGAAATCCGCAAAATTGTGGATTGGGAGCCGCATAATGCCGACGAAACCTACGGTGGTTGGTACTCCATGACCGGAGCGCTTACCCGTTCTGTAAACGTGGTAACAGCACAGCTCATTGAAAAGGTAGGTATTCAAAAAACCATCGATCTGGCCCAGAAAATGGGCATTACCGCTACGCTTCCCAGGGAATACGGCATCAGCCTCGGCGCTGCCGACATCTCTCTATACGATATGATGAAAGTGTACGGCACCTTGGCCAATGCCGGCAAACGTCCGGAACCAGTAGCCGTACTTACCGTAGTTGACCGCCGGGGTAAAGTGATTTACGACCGTCAGAAATCACTCACCGAAAACCCTGCCCTGCAAACGCCTGTTCAGGCACTGACAGAAGACCAGGCCGCCACCATGACCAAAATGCTGCAAAATGTGGTGGATTATGGTACCGGCGCGCGCCTGCGCTCCTACGTGCGCGGCGATTTTGCCGGCAAAACAGGTACCACCCAAAACCACTCCGACGGCTGGTTTATCTGCTACAATCCTCAACTCGTAACCGGCGCCTGGGTGGGTGGCGAAAGCCCAGCCGTGCGTTTCCGCATCATGGCACTCGGACAAGGCTCTGCCATGGCGCTGCCTATTGTGGGTGGTTTCTGGAACCGCATTGCGAGCGATAAAAAGCTCAATAAAATGCTGCTGGAAAAATTCCCGACCCCCAAATCGGAGGTACTCAATCTGATGGGTTGCCAGTCCTGGATAAGTGTGGCGCCGGATTCTTTCCAACTGATTATGCAACAAGCCGGGCAAGACTCCCTCCTGCGCGATTCCTTGATGGAACTCTACACCAACCGGAAAAACCTTCCACCCCCAGGCGGTGAAGCTCCCGCTGATCCTGACGATAAAAAAGAAGGCGAAGAGAAGGGTGAAAAGAAAAAAGAAGGCATCATCCAACGCCTGCTGTTCCCGAAAAAGAAAAAGGACGAATAACCATTGGATGGCTGGACGTTAGACTTGTGCTCAGGGTAATGAAACATTTCATATTCATCGAGTACAAGTCTAACGTCCAGTAACCCAACGCCTAAACTCCTCCAACTTATCTATATTTATCAGATCCACACCCTGACTAAGCAAAAAAGCCCATACCCTGGGCTTGTCGGGTATGCCCCAGAGGCGCACTTTTTTGCCTTCAGCATGCGCATCCTGCACCAGGTAATGCAGGCACTGAAGGTCTCTTTCATCCGGTTTCCCACGTCCGTTCCAGCGCAATACTTCTTTGTATGGCGCGCTAACCACCGGCATCAAGGCTGGTGGAATTGCTTTGCCCAGATCGTCCATTCTACCATCCAATGCGGCATGTTGTGGTGTTTGAGCCAGCAGCAGCTCCAGCCTGGGCCTGTTTCCTGATAGAAACACCTTTACTGGTTTATGGGGTTCATCCAGGCTGTCGCGCACCAAACTGATCATAGCAGCATAATTCATCAGTTGCTTTTGAATGACCTTGTACGTTGTATCCGGCTCAGTTTTGATATCGATCATGAAGTAAAAAAAGCCTGTGTCGGCAGGAAATACGCGGCCGCCGTTGGCCTCAATACGCCATTTCAAAGGATCCAGGTAAAGGCTTTGCAGGGTGCGGGTACTGTCTTTCCACAGTGGCATCACATGAGAAACGTATAAATCGCCATCAATCAGGAAAACATCGGCTTCCACTTCTGCAAATCCCTGATCCAGCGCATCCAGCAGCGGGCGCCCATGTTCATAATCGTTGTGCGCATGGGCCTGGCTCAACGGTTTTACCTGAGCCTGTAACAACACCGGGAAAAGCAGCAATAGCAGGCGCATGGGTATAAGGATGTGTTTTTGAGCGGGTTTCCCGGGTGAAATTAGCGGGCTTCTGTTTGGGTTCTCCTCTCCCCGAAAATGAAACGGGGCTTATGGCGTAAATGCCATAAGCCCCGTTCAAGGCTATCAAAAAAAGAAATCATTACAATTTGAAACGCATTTCCACGGTTCTTCCGCCGCGTTTGAAGCTACACTCATCGCTGAGGTGGCGCATCAGGTACAAACCGCGTCCGCCGCAACATTCGATGTGTTCCGGGCTGGTTGGATCCGGCACTGCGGAAGGATCAAAACCCGGACCTTCGTCGCTCACGCTGATAGCGAGGGCGTCCTGCTTGCGACTAAGTGAAATAGAAACGTTTTTAGTACAATCACCCCGGTTGCCGTGCAGCACAGCATTGGTTACAGCTTCTGTAAGACTTACCAGGATGTCTCCGTGTTTATCCGGAGGGAGATTGTAGCGGGTAGCTACATCATGTACGAAGGGTTCGACTTTGGATACATTTTTCGGGTCTGATGGAAATGTTAGATTCGTGTGCAAGTCGTTCATTCGCAAATTTTTGTTACAGAATCAGGTTGACAAAACACCGTTTTCATAAGTGTCGGGGGCCTCAAATGTGTCGTCAAACCGGATTACACAGTAAATGGAATGTGATTAAACAACGACGGCATGCTGGATTAGAAAGGACCGTCTGCGAATGTTCATGGTGGTTTATACCGCCTCAAAACGTGCCACAAAATTAAGGTAGTTTTAACATGCAATGCAAGGGGTAAGTCCAAAAATTTCCCATTCCCCTAAAAAACAACCCCGTTTTGGGCCGTTTTTCCGCCTTTTCGTCATAGATTTTTCATTTTTTACGGAAAAAAATCGACGAATGACAGGTAATTGATGAATATGGCACGGGATTCGAATGTTAAAGTGTTGAAGTGTTTGGGTGTGGGAGTTTTTGAGTTGGCGTTACGTTTATATGCGCCATCGTATTCTTGTCAAAAACATTCCGCGACACACCCAGACCCAACGCCAACCCAAAAATTCCCATACTCAAACACTTGAAAACTAACATCCCGTGCAGCGAATCATCTTATATAAACAACTAGATCACCGGTGGCACTATGTGCGCATCTCTGCCCCAACAGAGACGCAATTGCGCGTGGAAACCGGTTGCTGCGGACGAAAACCTGAAGAAGACCAGTATTTTGATATCCCAGGCCAAACCACTCAGGCTGTTGCTTTGAGACAGGAAGGTGAAAAATGGCTCTCCAACGGCTACGGAAAACCGCATCCACATAGTCTGCAGGTAATGACCCTGCACTTCCAAATGCGGCGCTGGACCGGTTATCCGGCCGGAGCGCCCTGGTACGACGACTGGACTTCCGGCTATCTGGATCCCATACATCAGGCACTCGACGAAACCTGCAATGGTATTCCGCGCGGTTCTGAGCGTTTTTCCGGCAATTACCTGCATTATTTCACGGTTTTCAACACCGATCTGGCCCAGGAAGCTATGGAAAAAATAGCCGCCGCAGCGCCGGTCAAATTCCTGCTGGACATTCATATCGCCAACCGCGAAAAACAGGTGCATATTCCCATCGACCCCAACGTGCCGGAATACCTGCGCTCTTTATTCCGCGTGGTGGAAAAATCTGCTCGCACCATTGCTCACGAGCTTCCGGTGCTTTTTCCCTCAGATCCCCTGCAATTTGAATACGTGCCCAACGGCAGCGCACCCAAACGCATTACCGGGGATCAAGCCCGTTTTTTGCGCCAAACCCTGAAGGAAAAATGGAATTTTGATTCCAATTTCTGGGATCCGCTCACTGAATCCTCTCCTTCAGAAGTGGTTTTTCTCAACGGCATGGCCGAAGAGAAAAAACAGGATATTGCCAACATTATCCGGGAACGGGTACATGAACCACTTTATCTGCTCGACTGCGAAGCCGGCCTGTTTGAGATTAATACAGACCAGATTTTTGGCGGCGCCCACGAAGGCATGGTGTTCGATGCCAGCTTTGAGTGGGTAATCTACTTTTCCCACCATTACACCATTACTTTCAGCGGTCCGTGGCTGGTGGACGCCGTCAAAGCCCTGTACTCCGAGCATCCGGAATTGCTCAATGCCTGGTAATTACCTTTTTACCAGCATCCTGCCAACCCGAGTTTTCCCGTTTTCCAGCACTACAGCATAGTTGCCCGCAGCCATCCCCTGCAGTGGAATGGCACGTGATTGTACGCCGGCCGGGAAAAAGCCTTTTTGCTCCCAAATCATTTTGCCTTGCATATCCAATACACGGATATGGATGTTGGCTGCCGATTTCAGGCTGAATTCCACCACGGTTTGGTCTGAAGCCGGGTTCGGACTCAGTTTTTCCACAGAAATTGCCGCCACCGGATCCTTGGCGCTGCTGGCCGTAGCCAGATCCGTTTGCCAAACACCCAGGCCATAGGTGGCTACGCGGAGTTTGTTGCCCGGCGCAATACTCAGGTGCATGGCCAGCATGGCGTTGGGCGCCTCGGCAGAATAGAGTTCCCAGGATGCGCCTTCATCTGCAGAATGCCACACGCCCAGGTCGTTGCCCACGTAAAAATGTCCGGTAGCCGGGTCAATCACCATGGAGTTGGTGGGTACATCCGGCAACCCATTGTCAATAGCTTCCCAACCCAGTCCGGCATCGGTGCTGCGCCAAACGTGGTTGGCGTTGAAGCCTGCCAAAATCGCATACACCACCTCCGGCTTATCCGGATGCAACACCAGATCCATACAAACCCGGTTGGGCAGTCCGGTTAACTGGGTAACAGAACCATCAGAGGCGTCTACCTTGTACACCCGGGCCTCATTGGTGGTGCTTGGCGCCGTACTCAGGTACACCAAATCCGGGTTTTCCGGATGAATCACAATAGTCAGAATCACATCGCCGTCGGCAATAATATCTGTGATGGGGTTCCAGGTGTCGCCGCCATCATCTGAGCGCCAGAGCGCCTGCGCACCCGCATACATGATGTCCGGATTGGAGGTTGCTATCTCAAAAGGACCATTAAAAGCCGCATTTCCGGAAATTTCATTGCCAATACCAAACCAACTTTGCCCGCCGTCATTGCTTTTGTACATGTTCAGGTACTGGGAAGAACCGTACATAATCTGGTCGTTTTGCGGGTGAATGGCCGCACATTCGCCGTCGCCACCCAACACGCGTACCCAGGATGGATCCCCGAAATAAATGGCAGTGCTGTTGTCTTGCATACCGCCGATGGCAGACTCCGGATTGGTGGTGGAACTGCCCAGATTGGCATAAAACTGCTGGGTTTGGTAGCCACCATTGCGTCCGGCCCAGGTTTCGCCATCATCGTACGATACAAACAAGCCGCCGTCGGTAACAGCATATACCTTGTTCGGATCGCTGGTAGGGTAGTAAACGCCGTGGATGTCGGCGTGTACATAATCCGGCGGACCCTCGGAGCCACCTGCCGGCACGTAGCCAAAGTTCCAGTTGTACCAATAGGTTTTTTGCGCCGTTACAGAACCTCCGTTGACTGATTTCCAGGCATCAATACCCACCCAAATGAATGTGTTCGGATTGATGGGGTTCACGGCAATATCGTGAGAATACCAGCCCTGGTATTTGCATACATCTTCGGAATTGATCTTGCTCCAGGAATTTCCGCCGTTTACGGATTTATACAATCCAGCCTGTGCAAAGGCTTCACCCACGGAGGCAAAAATGATGGATGGATTAGAAGGAGCTATAGCCAGAAGTGTTTTGCCGGAATAGGTGGCCGGCAACCCGGCCCCGAGTTTGGCAAAACTTGCCCCGCCGTTTGTGGAGCGATACACGCCGCTCACATCCTGATCGTCGAGCGAGCCGTGAGTGACAAAAATGCGGGTAGTATCGGAGGGATCGTAGTGCAGGTCTACGGCCATACGTTTGTTGTGGATGGTATGCCAGGTAGCGCCGGAGTCCCAGCTGCGCAGCAGGCCTTCGGTGGTGGCAGCCAACACGGTGGCCGGGCGCAGTGGATTGATCCGGATTTCCTGCACACCTCTCAGCTGACCATAGCTCCAGTCCAGGCATTTGGTCCAGGTTTGGCCGCCATTGGTGGTTTTCAAAATACCGATACCATAAGTGCCGCGGGTAACGCGGATGGCAACGTTGGGGGAAGAGTTTTCTACATTATAGACCTCGCCGGTGCCCACGTACATTTCATTCGGGTTGGCGGGGTTCATGGCAATAGCGCCTACACCGAGCACCGGGAATCCGGTTTCCACGTGTTGCCAGGCATTGGCGCCCAGGCCTGCCGTGGTAGATTTCCAAAGCCCCCCGGAGGCGCTGCCCAGCCAGATTTCATTGGTATCCAGCGGGTTTACAGCCATACAAAGGGTGCGTCCGCCAATATTTTTGGGTCCGAGCGCTTCCCAGGAAGGACTGCGGTCGCCGCGAAGCTGGGCTTCCAGTCGCATTTGATCCATGGCTTCGGCGTATTTTGCCGTGTAAAATTGTCCGTCGGGGAACAATCGGGCCATGCCCCATTGCAGGAAAGCCATACCCGCGTGAGAGGGCCGGTGTTTTTCTTTTTCCGGTTGCCAAAGGCGTGGAGCGAAATAAAGGCCCAGAGCGGCGGTGAGGCCCAGGGCGAGCAGGAGGGCGGAACGTTTTGTCATGTGTAGGAATTATTCCAGGCAAAAATGAGAAAACTACCAGGATAACAGGAAGTCAGAGGAGAGTTTTGGCGTGGGGTGGCAAAACGGGCACCGCGAAGAGCGCGAAATTTTTTTCACCACTAAGGCACTTAAGGGCACTAAGAGGGTGGATCACCGCGAAGTACGCAAAGTGCGCGAAGCGGACGGCCCCTTAGTGTCCTTAAGTGCCTTAGTGGTGAATCCTCTTCGCGGTGCCCCCCACTTTGGAACTTTACCCATTACATTCGCGTTTTACCCCCGTTATGAACACCGAACAACTTAAAAACGAAATCACGTTCCGTACCTCGCGCTCCAGCGGGGCCGGCGGACAAAACGTGAATAAAGTGGAAACCAAGGCCGAGGCACTGTTTGATGTGCAGGCCTCCGTGGCGTTATCCGAATCGGAAAAAGCTCTGGTTATGGAAAAACTGGCCGCACATATTTCCTCCGAAGGTATTTTGGCTATGAGCAACCAAACCGAGCGTTCGCAGCTCATGAACAAACACCTGGCTGAAGAAAAACTCCTGCGCCTGCTGGAAAAAGCCTTCCTAAAACCTAAAAAACGCAAAATAACCCGCGTCCCACAAGCCGTTATTGCCAAAAGACTGAAAAACAAACGGCTACACAGCGAGAAAAAAGCCTTAAGAAAGTGGATTGATAGTGAAAATCTAGGTTAGTACATGATTGACGATTACATGAGTACATGATTGAAGAGGGAGACCTGCAGCTTAACTTTTGTACAAACATTAAGTCGAACGCCTCCCTCCTCAATCATGTACTCATGTAATCTTCAATCATGTACTTTCTACTGCTTTACTTTCTCCGGAGCCTTCAGATGCTGATCCAAAAAGGTTAGCACCCCGCTATAGCCTTTCATCTCGTTTTCTTTTTTCACAAAACCGTGGCCTTCGTCCGGGAATACCAGGTATTCTACCGGGATGTTGTTTTGTTTCACTGCGGCCACAATTTCATCAGATTCAACTTGCAATACGCGTGGGTCATTGGCGCCTTGCAGCACCATGATGGGATTTTTCACGTTTTTGGCGTGGAAAAGTGGCGAAATACGGTGCAAACGAACAGAATCTGCCGTATTCGGATCGCCCAGTTCGGCATAAAGCGCCTTGCGGAATGACTCCCAGTAAGGTGGGATAGATTTCAGGGTGCGAAGCCAGTTGGTAACCCCAAAAATGTTAACGCCCACCTTGAACTCATCCGGTGTAAAAGTCATGGCCGCCATAGTCATGTACCCGCCGTATGAACCACCGATGATGCCAATTCGGTCTTTATCAATATAATCCAGCGATTGCAGGTATTTTTTTCCATAAATGCAGTCCTGCAGGTCTTTTTCGCCGTGGTTCTGATCGTCCATTTTGAAAAACGACTTACCATAGCCGCTGCTGCCGCGGTTGTTTACCATGAGTACCGCGTATCCGTGGTTTACCAGATACTGGATAAAAGAACTGTACCCCACGCGCGATTGCCCGCCCGGACCTCCGTGCACCCACACAAGCGCAGGCACTTTGTTGGTAGCTGAAGCATTCAGTGGCTTGTAATAAATGGCCGGAATATCAAGCCCGTCGAAAGATTTGTAGCGCACCACCTCGGCCGTTGCCAGATCTTCAGGATTGATTTCCGGAGAGGCGTTGTTGGTGAGACGTTTGAGCGATTTTCCGGCAAATTCGTATACATACAGGTCGTTGGGCGATTTGGAGGTGCCTACCGATAAACGCATCCAGTTTTCGCTTGGGGAAATACTTACTGCCGTTACGTCGCCGTCGGGGATGGCCGGAAATGCCACTTCCTGACCGGCTGCATCGCGGATCACGAGCTTGTTTTTGCCATCGGCATTGATCCCGATCACCTGGTATTTACCATTTTCCGACTGATAGGCGTACATCACATCCCAATTGGTTTCGTAGGCTGTTTTGCGTTCACCGCTGGCCAGATCATATTGCACGAGGTAGGAAAACTCCTTGCCCACATCGGTGGTGTAGAAAAACGTTTTACCGTCGGCGCTGAATCCGGAAGTACCGTAGGAACCGGGTTCGGCAGGATTGGAAATTTCCTTGAGCTGTTTGTTTTTCAGATCGTACAAAAACAACTGGTTTTCGCTGGTGGTAACGGATTTGCTGAGTGCCAGCCAGTCGCCATACCGGGAAACGGCGTCGATACCATAACCATCGTTGTTTTGGTACACCATTTTCGGTTTCCACACGCCTACTTCCATTTGGTACAGATCGAAAAAGCGTTCATCGCGCAAATTGGAGTTGTAGTACATGGATTTTTTATCCTTCGACCAGTCGGAAAAGTTACTCACGGCTTTTTCGCCGGGTGTCAGGTCCTGACTTGTTCCATCGGCTTTCAGCAGGTAAATATGGCTGATTTCGTTCCCTCCTTTATCGGCGGAATACAGCACTTCGCCGGTACCGGGCACGTAATCAATGGCGAAAAACGATTCGACAGTAGATTGCGTGAGGGCTTTTTTGGCGCCATCGGCAATATTGATTTCCTGGAGGTTGAAAATGCCGGATTCGTTGGAGTGTACGAGCAGTTTTTGTTCGTCGGGCGAAAAAATACCGGCTCCGGTGCCGTTGGTTTTGTAAAACTGTTCGATGGTGTACTGTTTTACTTCCCGGGTTGGGGCTGGTTTGTCCTGTTTGCAGGCTGCAAATGCCAGGACGCTGAGCAAGATTGTTGTTTGTTTTAGCATAACTTTATGATTGGTTTGAATTTTGTGTTCACCGCGAAGTACGCAAAGTGCGCTAAATGTGGGGGATATACGTTCTTTGCGATACATTTAACCGACCAAGCGGCCTAAACCGATGCAGTACGAAGTAATCCTGTTCACTTTGTTCCGAACGGACAATGCTTATTCTTCCATCTCCTTATCCATGGCGAAGGAGTTGGTCAAAACCGGGCGTGTGCTGTACGTTAACCATCCATACTCATGGAAAGACCTGCTGCGGGGAATCCTTCGGAGAGATCCTGCCTTGCTAAAACGTTTGCCGGGGCTGTTGCTTTTTCAAAATACATACGAGACGCTTGACACCATACCTGAGCGTTTTACAGCCGTAACGCCGCCGCCAACCTTGCCCATCAACTGGCTGCCGCCGGGCCGGGTATATCGTTTTTTTCAAGACCTCAATAACCGGATAGTATTGAATGCTATACGCCGTGCGGCCCGGAAATATGGTATTGGACGGTTTGTTTATCTCAATTGTTACGATCCTTTTTTTGCCGGGTACCTATCCCCCGAAACCGGCGCCGTGTGCAGCATTTACCATTGTATTGACGACATCAGTCAGGATCCCTACACCGCCCGACACGGTTTGCGACTGGAAAATGAGGCCTGTGCCCAGGCTGATATCACGTTGGTGACCTCCACCAATTTGTACCATTTAAAAAAAACGGTGGCGCGCAGGGTGGAGCACTTTTTTAATGCTGCCGATGTGTCGGTGTTTCAACGTGTGCTCAACGAAACCTTTTCACGGCCGCCGGAACTGGGGGATCGGCCGGGGCAGGTAATCGGGTTTATTGGCAACCTCGATGCGCTGCGGATAGATTATGCGTTACTGCACAAAATTGCCCTCGCTTTTCCGGATAAAACCCTGCTCCTGGTGGGGCCACTCAACAGCAAAGAGCCCGAACAAACCGGGTTAATCCGTCTGCCCAATGTAGTGTTGACCGGAGCCCGAAGACTGGATGAATTACCCGCTTTATTGCAACATATGGATTGTGTGTTGATTCCGTTTTTGTGTAATACCCTCACGTACAGCATTTATCCGCTCAAAATAAACGAATACCTGGCCGCCGGAAAACCTGTGGTGAGCACCACCTTTTCGGAGGATATCCGTACATTCGCCAACTGTTGTTACCTGGCCGAAAACCACGATCTGTTTCTGCATGGTATCCAACAGGCGCTTGCAGAAAATGATCCGGCATTGACGGCCCTCCGTACCGCAACCGCTGCTGCCAATACCTGGGAAGCGCGGATAAAGCACCTGCAAAAGCTGGTGGATGCGGTAGTGGTAAACGATGAACGATGAACGATGATATGAAAAACAACCCGACGCCACTGACGCCTTATCAAAAGCTTATTGAAACGTTCATGCACCTGTTCATCATACTGGTGCTGCTGGGGATATGCCTGAAGGTGTTGGTGTTTTAGTTGGGGGGCTAAGGTTTACCACTAAGTCACTAAGGGCACTAAGAGTAATTCTTCTTAGTGCCCTTAGTGACTTAGTGGTAAACCTTAGAACTCAAACACTCAACTCCTGCAGGGCCAGCCAGGCCATCATGCCCATGCCGGTTTCCAGGGCCGCTTCGTCAATATCGAAGGTGTCGGTATGGATAGGCGACGTGATGCCGCGCTCGGGATTACCGGTGCCGAGCCGGTAAAAGCAGGCCGGCATTACCTGGGAATAATAGGCGAAATCTTCGGCCGTCATGCGCAATGGCAGGTCTACCACTTTGTCTTTGCCTAAAAACTCAATGGCCCATTTTTTGGTGCGCAGCGTGAGTTCTTCGTGGTTGAAAAGCACCGGATACCCTTTCATGATGTGGAAATCGCAGGCGGCGCCATAACCTTTGGCAATGCTTTCTGCCATTTTTTTCATGCGCTTATGGGCTTCCATGCGCCATTTTTCGTTCATGGTTCGGAAGGTGCCCAGGAGCTTTACCTCGTTGGGAATGATGTTGGTGGCGCCGCCGGTGGAATTGATTTTCCCAAACGTTAAAACCGACGGAATGGCCGGATCGGCGTAGCGACTCACTACCTGCTGCAGGGCTACAATGATTTGTGCCGTAACCACCACCGGATCCACACATTCCTGGGGCATAGCGCCGTGTCCGCCCCTGCCCTTTACCGTTACGTACAATTCATCGGCGGAGGCCATGTAGATGCCCGGTTTGAGTCCGATCATGCCTGCGCGCAGGGGCGGGTGCACGTGCTGCCCGAAAATGCTTGCTGGACGCGGATTTTCCAGGGCGCCCGCCTGAATCATCAAACTGGCGCCGCCGGGCAGACGCTCCTCGCCGGGCTGAAAAAGGCATTTTACCGTGCCCTCAAATTGATCGCGCAGGGCATGCAATATCCGCACCGTACCCAGTAGGGAGGAGGTGTGCACATCGTGTCCACAGGCATGCATAACGCCTTCATTTTGCGATTTATAAGGCACATTGTTGGCCTCCAGAATAGGCAGGGCGTCCATATCGGCCCGAAGAGCCACTACGCGTTTGCGCGGATTTTTACCTTTTATGAGAGCCACCACCCCGTTGTCGGCCACACCGTGCTGATGCTCGATGCCCATGGCGGAAAGTTGCGCTGAAACGAATTTTCCGGTGTTTACTTCTTCAAAAGACAGCTCCGGGTGCATGTGCAAATGCCTGCGGAGGCCGATGGTATCGGCGTGGTATTGATGCGCGAGTTCCTGGATTTTTTCTTTCATGGGTACGACTTACGGTTGACGGTGGACGGCCTACGGTGGACGGCTTACGGTGGACGGTTATGGTTCGAAGTGTTTTTTGAGGAAGGGGTGACTGAAAACGGCCAGCAGGATGATGCCTATGCCGAGGTAAAAATAGGGGTTGAGGTCCTGGTGCTCCTGAAAAAAAATGGCGGCCAGGAGTACGCCGTACACGGGTTCGAGGTTGATGGTGAGGTTGGCGGCAAAGGCCGAAATGTGGCGCAAGGCCAGCAGCGTAAGGTAATACGGCAGCAGGGTACACACGCCGGCTAACACCAGCAACCAGCCCCAATCCGCCCCTATGGGCATGAACCGCGTTTCGGGTTGTTGCCAGAGCAAAAACGGCAATACCAATGAACAAACGGCTACTCCGCCAAACAGTTCGGTAAAACTCATCACCAGCGGCGGCGGCGGTTGTTTGTCTATCAGTTTTTTATTCAAAGAAGAAAAAACAGCGGCCAAAAAAGCCCCGAAAATGCCCACAGCAAAGCCTATTTTCATATTCCAGTCAATATTCCCCACAATCAAAGCCATACCCGGCAGAATGAGCAAGCCCAGCGCCAGTTCATACCATTTTACCCGGGTTTTCATCAGCACCGGCTCCACCAGCGCCGCAAAAAAAGAGGTGGTAGCCATAGTAGCCACCGCCACCGATGCATTAGACAATTTGATGGCTCCGTAAAAACACAGCCAATGCAGCCCCACCAATACCCCAATCCCGAACATCTGCGCATACACCCGATCCCCCAGGCCCCGGAATTGCGCCCTGGGAATGAGTACAATCAGTGCTGCGCAACACAACACCACCCGCCACCACACCAGCGGTACCGCCTGCAGGGTAATTAACTTGCCCAAAATGGCTGTAAATCCCCAAATCAATACACAAAAATGGAGATATAAATAAGACCTCAGTTTATCTGTCATTCCGCGAAGGTAGATAATTGGGAATTGCCGTTCCTTTGCGGGGAAAAGTGTTTGAGTTTTCAAGTGCTCGAGTGTTTGAGTTGGCGTGCGGCCGGGTTTCACCACTAAGTCACAGAGGACACTAAGGTGAAGTACGCTTAGTGTCCTCTGTGACTTAGTGGTGAAACCCGGCCGCACGCCAACTCAAACACTTGAAAACTCAAACACTCAAACACTCAAAAAATGTCTTCTCTTCTCCTTCGAAATACCCGACTCGTAAACCGCGGCGTAATCCGCGATGCGGATGTATTGGTCCGCAATGGCCGTATTGAAAAAATTGCACCTGGCATTACTGCTTCCGCAGATATTGAAATTGATGCCAAGGGTAAATACCTCATTCCCGGCATCATTGATGATCAGGTGCATTTCCGTGAACCAGGCCTGACGCACAAGGCAAATATTGCTACCGAAAGCCGGGCAGCCGTGGCGGGAGGTACTACTTCCTTCATGGAAATGCCCAACGTGAATCCGCCCAGCGTGACGCAGGAACTGCTGGAAGAAAAATACCAGATTGCGGCGCGTACCTCGCTGGCAAACTATTCCTTCTTCATGGGTACCACCAACGATAACCTGGAAGAAGTGCTGCGCACCGACCCCAAACGGGTGTGCGGCGTGAAAATCTTCATGGGCAGCAGCACCGGAAACATGCTCGTGGATGCCCCGAGCACCCTCGAACGCATCTTCGCCGAATCGCCTATGCTGATCGCTACGCACTGCGAAGATGAGGCCACGGTGCGCAACAACCTGGCCAAATACAAGGAACTGCACGGCGATGCCATCACGGCGGAACTTCATCCCATCATCCGGGACGTGCAGGCTTGTTATTTGTCGTCGTCTATGGCCATTGAGCTGGCCAAACGCCACAACACCCGGCTACATATCCTGCACATCAGCACCAAAGACGAGCTGGCGCTATTCCGCAATGATATCCCGTTGAAAGACAAACGTATCACCTCCGAGGTATGCGTACACCACCTATGGTTCTCCGCCAATGATTACGCCACACTGGGCAACCAGATCAAGTGCAACCCCGCCATTAAAAGCGTTGAACATCGCGATGCCCTGTTCCCTGCGCTGCTCGACGACCGGCTCGACATCATTGCCACCGACCACGCGCCGCATACCTGGGAGGAAAAATCGCAGCCTTATCTGCAGGCCCCGGCCGGTTTGCCGCTGGTGCAACACTCGCTGAATGTTATGCTCGAATTTTACCACCAGGGACGCATTTCATTGGAGCGTATTGTGGAAAAAATGTGCCACGCACCTGCCATCACCTTCCAGATTGCCGAACGCGGCTTCCTCGACGAAGGCTATTGGGCGGATATGGCCCTGGTGGATCTAGATCACGAATGGACCGTTCAGCCCGACAACGTGCTGTACAAATGCGGCTGGTCGCCGTTCATGGGCAAAACCTTCCGTGGCAAAGTGGTGAGCACCATTGTTAGCGGTCACCTCGCCTGGCACGAAGGGCAATTGCGCGAAGGGAAGTCGGGGGAAAGATTGGAGTTTGAGCGGGGGTAAGCAACGGGCTTTTACTGTTTACTGTCGGGGTGACTGGCAGTCACCCCGACAGTAAACAGTAAAAGCCCAAATTGGGGGTTGTGCAAAAAGGGGCCGGAAGTGAAGATGAAACAAAATTTTATTTTATTTTCTTAACCAATAAACCTCGTAGGTTTTAAAACCTACGAGGTTTAGGACTCGAGCAGTATAAAAAATTGTGCATTCTTGCACCGAAAACCTTTTTGCACAACCCCAACAGATAAAAAACACAACCATGCGCCAAATCATATTATTCCTCTCCATTACCCTCCTGCTCAGCTTCTGCCAAAAGGAGAAATTCACCACCGACCCGGCCGACAAGCTGGAGTTCAGCACCGATACCCTTCGGTTTGATACGGTATTCACGCAGGTAGGATCAGCTACCCGGTTTTTCAAAATCTACAACCGGCATAAGGAGAGCATTCGAATTGGCAAAATTTACCTTGAAAACGGGGCCAATTCCCGTTTCAACCTGAACATAGACGGCATCAGCGGCGACGCACAGGAAAACCTGGAAATTGCGCCCAACGACAGCATGTACGTGTTTGCCGAGGTAACCATCAACCCCAACGACCAGAATTCTCCGTTCGTGGTTACCGAAAACGTGGTGTTTGAAACCAACGGCAACGAACAGAAAGTGGTGCTGGAAGCATTTGGCCAGAACGCCAATTACCTGCCTTCGCGCTTCGGGGCTGGCGCAGTGGTGGGCTACGGCTGCAACGGCGGCGAATGGGTGTGGGACGACCCCAGACCCTATGTCATTTACGGGGTTGTGGTGATAGATTCCTGCACGGTGCGCATACCCAAGGGCACGCGCGTGTATGTGCATGGGGGCTTAGGCAAGTTTGTGGACGACGAAGGTGTAACGCAACGCTACAACGACGGCTTTCTGGCTTTTGTCGGGCAGGGAAAATTGATTGTGGAAGGCACCCCGGAGGAACCCGTTATTTTTGAAAGCGACCGTCTGGAACCGGAATTTGAGGAAGAAGCCGGTCAATGGACGGGCATTTGGCTGCAAAGTGGCAGCACCGGGCACAACATCGATCACTGCATTATCCGCAACTCCGTCATTGGCCTGCGCGCCGATTCGGCGGTGAGCCTGACCCTGCGCAATACCCAGATTTACAACACCGCCAGCAGTGGCTTGATTGGTATTCATGCCAATATTACCGCAGAAAACTGTTTGTTCCACTCCAATACCGGCTTTGGCATACAACTGGAATACGGAGGCAATTACAGCTTTGATTATTGCACTGTGGGCAGCTACGGCGTGGATGGCGAGGCCCTGCGCATGGGCAACGCGCTGTGCCTGGATGCCGGCTGCGAAACCTTTGTGGCCAATAAACTTTCTGCGCGTTTCCGGAATTGCATCCTCATGGGAAGCAGATCAGACCAGATTACCTTGTTCGATCGCCTGGAAGATCCGTCTCAGTTTGAGTACGAACTCACCAATTGCATTGTGCGGGTGCGCGACCTCATCAAAGACACGGCTTATCCGGACTTTTTTGATCATTGCCAGCCCTGCATTAATGCCACCAGCCAGGACACCATTTTCCTGGATGTGAACAAGCGCGATTTCCACCTGGATACGCTGCATTCCATTGCCAATCGGTATGCGGTACCGATTCCGGGAATAGTGAAGGATCTGGACAACAAAGACCGGGATGCCGTAACGCCGGATGCAGGTTGTTACGAAATTGAATTTTAAAGCATTCAATCAGGCTGAACCCGGGCATTTTTCCCACTTTTGCGCTCGCTTATGAAACGCATCATCGTTGCCATCGACGGGCACTCTTCCTGCGGGAAAAGCACCCTGGCCAAAGCGCTGGCCAAAACCCTGCACTACGCCTACCTGGACACCGGCGCCATGTACCGCGCCGTTACCTTGTATTTTCTGGAACAGCAACTGGATTACAACGATCCGGAACAGGTAGCCAGAGGCTTAGCGGAAATAGAAATCCATTTTGAACGGATTGAGGGTCAAAACCGCACTTTTCTGAACGGAAGAGACGTAGAACACGAAATCCGCGAAATGCGCGTGAGCGAGCACGTAAGCCCGGTTTCCACCATTTCGGCGGTACGCCGGGCCATGGTAGCCCAACAGCAGGCCATGGGCAAACGCCGGGGTATTGTAGCTGATGGCCGCGATATCGGCACCGTGGTATTCCCGGATGCGGAGCTGAAAATCTTCCTCACCGCCGATCCCGATGTGCGCACCAGCCGTCGCCACCTTGAACTGGCCGCCAAAGGCATCGACGCCGAATGGAACGACATTTATAAAAACCTCCTCGAACGCGATCACATCGATTCTACCCGCGCCGACAGCCCCCTGAAAAAAGCCGACGATGCCGTGGTGATCGACAATACCCTGCTTTCGGAAGAGCAGCAATTGGAAAAGGCGCTGGTGTTGGCGAAGGAGAAAATGGTTTGAAAAAGTGATTTTTACCGCAGAGGCGGAGAGGCGCAGAGGGTGATTAAACTGAGAATACTACTTTAATTAGATAGAAATAGTAAATGTAGTAGTGTCATTTCGGGTTACCGAAACATACTCATGGAATGGGAGAGTCTTTATGTCAAATGGTAAAGAAGTAAAGCCCCAATAAATACCAATGGAATCCTCTGACGCAAGATTCAGGATTCGGAATTGCATATCAATTGGATCTAATATCAAGGAGTCTTTTAGGGCAAATCCATAGGATAAAAAGTTCTCTTTGTCCAAATTTGGGCTATAAACCCCAAGGAATATTGTTTCAGGGTCAATTGTGGAATTGTTGATTTTCAGCCTGAGTACTCCATCTATGGGCGTCACTAAAATTTCCACATCATTTAATTCTTCTTGCTTTATTATCGGAATTCCTGAATTTCTAGGGATAAATCCCGGTTTTGTAACATCATATATTTGTAATTGCTCATTACTATGAAAGTTAAACTTCCCATTTTGATCGGTTGTAACGTACTCATAGGAGTATGGTATTTGAATTGAATTGTGATAAATTCTAATTGCAACACTAGCTCCAGCAATTGGCTCACCTGTAATTTTATCCAAAACAACCCCATTGATCGTTGTTTCCTTAGGTGTTTTATCACAAGCCACAAAAAATAAAGTCAAAACAAACAAGTAGTGTAATCGAAATTGAAGCAACATAATATTAAATTTTTATGCAACATATATAATAACCTTGCCCCGCTCTAAAGGACTCCCGATAACCCACAAATCTGGCCTTTTTAGGCATGGCATAAGACAATGTAACGGGTTGTTTGACATTAGTTCATTAGTTTGGCATTGTTACTTTTCTTTTTGCTTGCCCAAAAAGAAAAGTAACCAAAAGAAAAAAGGCAGTCTTTCCGGCAAAGCCAACGACCTGCGGGGATTGCGCTGCTTTTTAACCGCGGACCGTCTTTTTTTGCATCATCGTGCTATACCACCGGTTAAAAAGAAGGCGCTCCCTCCTTACGTCGGGACCATCCCCTCCGGTCGGGCTTGCCTCGCAGACGGCGGGGCCTTGGGCAGGGGGTTGGTTTGGAGCCAAGCCTCCAGATTTGTGGGTAATCAGGAACCCTAAAGGACGGGGCAACATCTAGATTCAGGCAGGCGTTCAGCCTGCCCTTCGTGTCTTAGCGTCTTTGTGCCTTCGTGTCTTTGTGCCTTCGTGTCACCCCTTTGCGCCTTTAATATCAAGCATTAACGAGAAAATATGCGAATACTGTACCGCCGAAACATTCCCGATATCGGTCAGGGCATAGTCAATGCGCACCCGACCTAATTTCAAACCTATGCCGAAATTGGGTTGAACTGAGAGGTTCTCTTGATTCGGGTTGAAATCATCTTTTACACGCTGGAAATTGCCTACCCCCAAACGCAGTTGCAGCACTTTCCGGTAGGAAGCCTCCACGCCCAGACGTGGGTCAATATTGATGGCTTTGGAGCTGATGAGTACGTTGCGCTGCCCATCGGTGGTCCAGAGCAAATCGAGGGCCGGGGTGAGCTGGATTTCTTTGCCTAATTGAAACCTGTAAGCGCCACCCAGCACAAAACTCGGGCGGGTAATTTCGGTGTTGCTTTGCGGTAGTTCATTGCCTGTGCTGGCCCATACCTGCCGGATATCGTCGGTGAGGTCAAACGACCAGCTGTTAAACGTTGTGGTGAGGTCGCGTCCTTGTGCGCCGAGCATCAGGTTGCCTTTGCGGTATTGAATGCCGGCGTCGGCGCCAAAACCCCAGGCTCCACCAAATGAGCCAATGGTGCGACGGATGATTTTCAGGGTTCCGCCCACGGAAAAGGCCGGGTTTTTCAACTTTTGTGCATAACTGCCCATCACGGCATAGTCGGCAGCGCTGAACTCCGTCACATTATCGTAGTTGATGGTGCCATCGGCATTCACCAGATTGATGGTATAGGGAATATTGTCGATACCCAGACGAATCACCGAAACGGCCAGGTAGGATTGGCGTTCGCGGTTGAGCGATTTGCCCACGCTGAGCCAATCGTACTTTCCAACGCCGCCAAACCACTCGGCGTGCATGGCGCCGGCCTGAATGGGCGCGGTGATTTGGCTCAAGCCCGCCGGATTCCAGTAGGCGGCGGAAATATCGTCGGTAAGCGCTACCTGTGCGCCCGACATCCCGTGTGCCCGGCCACCCACGCCGATGGCCAGAAATTCGTTGGAATATTTTTGTGCCTGCGCGCCGGAAAGGCCCAGGAAAATCAAAAAGGTGCAGCAGAGAAGTTGTTTTTTCATCATACGGAAGTTGACGCTGGAAGGTTTGGATGGGTTGCCCGGATCGTGTATTCACCGCGAAGTACGCTAAGAGCGCGATTCACCGCGAAGTACGCTAAGGGCGCGAAGTTATCTACGAGGCACTGAGCTTCTCCCGGTATTTTTTTACCATCCATTGCAAGTCGTCTCCATAACGTTCCAGCTTCACCCGCCCGATACCGGTTATTTTAGCCAATGAAGCCCGATCTGTGGGAAGGTATTGCGCCAGTTCCAGCAAACTGCGGTTGCTGAGTATTTCGTAAGGTTCTATCTGCTGCTCGGCTGCCAGTTTATCGCGCCAGGCCCGGAGCTGGAGGAAAAAATCTCCATGCGGAACCTGCTGCGGAACAAACGCCGATGCGCCGGGCGAGAACCGGCTTTTCACCCGCGCAAAATCCAGCTCTGCATCTGTGCGACTGCGCAGGTAACGTGCGCCATTGAATCCTTCCTGAACCGATACAAAACAGGCTTTTTTCTGGAAAATTTCCTTTTGTACGACCTCTAACTGCTCCTTCAGCAGGTTTTTCACGCTCTGATTATCCGTCATCACCGACAACTTCGAGCTGGCCTCCAGGAGTCCTTTTTGCAATTCTTCGGCAAAGTAAACGCCCGCTTTTCGCAATCGTTCCTGCAAGGCTGGCTGCTCTTCCGGCAACTGTTCCTGCCGGAAATACTGCAACAATTGCCCTTTGAACTGCTCCGCCAGCTGCAATACCTTGCTGTTAAAACGGTGATACAGTTCCTCCATCGGTTTTTGTGCCTCCGGCAACAGCGCCCGGGCATGCTCCTGATATATTTTACTCAATTGCAGCAGCTGCCGGTCCAATGCGCCAAAATCAAACAATTCCCGCAACAGCGATTGTTGAAAAGCCTCTTTGGAACGGGATAAATGCTGCCGATCCGGAGCATTTTTATCCGCCTCTTCGGTATAGCGCCGCACCACCTGATCGGTTTTTACGCTCGAAAGCACAATTTTGGAACGCAATACAATGCCTTCAAAACTTTTACACCTGCTCAGCGCCACATACACCTGACCGTGCGCAAAGGCCGCCTGAGCATCAATGATGGCCCGCTCGAAGGTGAGTCCCTGACTCTTATGAATGGTAATGGCCCAGGCCAGTTTGAGCGGGAATTGAGAAAAGGTACCCAGCACATCCTCCTTCACCTCCTTGCTTTGTTCGTTGAGGGAATATTTCAGGTTTTGCCATTCCACCCGACCAACAGAAATGGTTTCTGCATCGCCGGGGCAACGCACCAGAATATGTTCCTTATCGAAACCTGTAATGATGCCTATTTTGCCGTTGTAGTAGCGTTTATCCCGGGAAAGGTCGTTTTTCACAAACATCACCTGGGCGCCCAGTTTGCAGTCCAGGCATTCTTCAGCAGGGTAGGCGGAGGGCGGGAATTCGCCTTTAATTTCTGCTTTGAAGGATTGCATGGGCTCGCGGATGGCCGCCAGATGTTCAATGTTGGTGCTTTGCGCCAGGTGGTTGTGTGCGGTGAGCGTGATGTACGATTCGCCGGGAGGCGGCTGAAAATTGGGCACGAAGCGACTGTTCAGCAGGCGCAGCACCTCATCGTCGAGCTGGTTGTTGCGCACCTTGTTGAGCAGGTGGATAAAGGTTTCGTCGGACTGGCGGTAAATGTGTTTGAGTTCGATACTCACCGGCTCGGTATCCTGCAGCGCATGGCTCCCGAAAAAATAGGCGGTATCGTAATGTTCCCGCAGCAGGTTCCATTCCTCGTCTTTCACCACCGGCGGCAACTGGTGCAAATCGCCGATCATCAGCAACTGTATTCCACCGAAAGGTTTGCGCCGGTCGCGGTAGCGCCGCAGCACCTCGTCTACTGCATCGAGCAGGTCTGCGCGCACCATACTGATCTCATCAATCACCAGGAGATCGAGGCTTTGGATGAGCCGCACTTTTTCCTTGTTGAAATTTCGTTGCCGGGAAGGGTCTTTGGGCGCTCCGGGCAGAAACGGGCTGAAGGGCAGCTGAAAAAAGGAGTGGATGGTCATACCGCCGGCATTGATAGCAGCCACCCCCGTGGGGGCAACGATCACCATACGTTTGGGCGAGACTTCTTTGATTCGGCGCAGGAAAGTGGTTTTGCCGGTGCCGGCTTTTCCTGTCAGAAAAATGTTTTTGTGCGTATGCAGCACATAGTCGAACGCGAGTTCGAGTTCCGGATTGGTAATAGAGGACATGTGGTTTTCATTTGGGGGTTGAGGGTGGTTATTTAAGTCATTTGGGTCATTTGGTAAGTTGTATACGAAGTTAAGGGTGTTGTGAGGAAAGATGCAAGAGGGAGGGGTGAAAATTTGGTAACTATCGGGATGATGTACAGTTGCCCTGTCCTTTAGGGCAGGGCAAAAAGGTTTCAGAGAGCCTATGGGCTTTAGCCCATTCTCATTGGCTAAAGCCCATTTTATTAAATTTATCCATCCATCCCTGCCCTAAAGGACAGGGCAATTGTACATTATCCCGATAGTCATCTGATTTTTAACTTGAAAATTCAGCATGACATCCTGTGGATATGTCTCACCGAGCGTTTGCTGATGGGATGCTAAGCGTAGCGTCTTGTGTAAATTCAAAAAATTTTTCGTGCAAATTCAAAATTTATTTCGTGCAAATTCAAAATTTAGGATATTTGACCCATGTTTATCACGCGTCAGATAGCTGTTCATTTACAAAAACTGAAACAGCAGTACCCCATTTTAGCGGTTACCGGACCACGGCAGTCTGGCAAAACCACCTTGTTGAAGGCAACGTTCCCGGATTTTATTTATCTTTCCATGGAGGACAGCGATATCCGGAGTTTTGCCGAAACCGACCCTGTAGGCTTTTTACAAAAATACTCCGAAAAGGTCATTTTTGATGAAGCTCAGCGGGTACCGATGCTGTTTTCCTACCTGCAAACGGCGGTTGACAGCAGTGGTCAAATGGGACAGTTTATTTTGTCCGGATCGCAAAATTTCCATTTAATGAACAGTATTACCCAAAGTCTGGCCGGGCGGGTAGCATTATTCAAATTATTGCCATTTGATTTTAAAGAACTTAAGCAGGCAGGATTATTACAACAGCAATGGAAAGACCTGATTATTACAGGCCATTATCCAGCCATTTACACCAGAAATATTGATCCGGCTATATTTTATGCCAACTACGTACAAACGTACATCGATCGGGATGTGCGGGAATTATCCAGGGTGCACGATTTACGTTTGTTCCGAAATTTTTTAGCCCTTTGTGCCGCCCGCGCTGGTCAGTTGTTAAACCTCAGCAATCTGGCGAATGAATGTGGTATTTCCCAACCTACAGCAAAATCCTGGCTATCTATCCTGGAAAGCAGCTATATTACTTTTCAACTCCAGCCTTATTATCAAAACTTCAACAAGAGGGTGACAAAAAGCCCAAAATTGTATTTTTACGATACTGGCCTGGTTTCTTTTTTACTCAATCTGCGCAGCACCCATGATCTGGACGATTCGGGGTTTGCCGGGAGTTTGTTTGAAAACCTTATTGTAGCAGAATTCCAAAAACAGAATTACCATCAATATCAGCTTAAAGAATACTGGTATTGGCGGGATGCCGCCGGTAATGAAGTGGATATGTTATCCAAAACAGGTCAATCTTTTGACCTGTTTGAAATCAAATCCACCCAAACCATACTTCCGGCCTTATTCAAAGGCCTGGACTATTTTTCAAAACTTGACAAGGTGAAAATCCACACTAAAAACCTGATATATGGAGGTTTGGACACGCAATTCCGGACGGAGTATACGATAAAGGGGTGGCGGGAGGTGTAAAAAAGCTGAATTACTATCCTCCAAACTCGACTAAAAAAGAAGGCTTTTTTCCATTTACGGACACATTTTAGGGATACTATCCTGCGTTGACTAATTCGTTTTTATTCTTCTTAAATAAAGTTTTTCACGAATACTGTAAATCAGGTCAATGTTATCATCGCTCAAATTTCGGTCAATCGACTTTAAAATTTCCCTATCGTTCTGTTTGCAAATCTCTTTGATTGAACTTTTTGCCTTGAAGGCTGAAACATAATTTCCGAATTCGTTTGCATTCTTCGTTAAGTAGGGAACAGGAAGTTTCTTAAACTCATTGGGTGTCAATTCTAAAACGCCACCACCATAATATCTGCCATGCAGTTCAGCAAAAGCAAGTGTCAGCGAATTGTAGAATGAGTAAATCAAGTTCTCAATCTCAAAACCATTTTTCATTGTGATTGTGTAGGCACTGTCTGTCGCTAAAACATTTGCCGTATTCTTAATCAACTTAGGATATTCATTACAGCGTTTAAAGAAAAATGCTTCTGGTTCGGCACCGATATTCGGAACATGAAACCAGTTTTCACGCCTTGAAGTTTTGTAACGCTTATGTAGATTTCTGTCCTCACCAATTTGTTTGTACTTCCAAAACTTGGCATTGCTTCTAATTTGAGTCTTCTTGTCAATTGCAATCAAGTATGTCGGCTTTGATTTGTCAATTAACATTTGGAAATCTTCTTCGCTTAACTCAACACTTCCGCCCACCAAAACACCTTTTTGAATTATTGGTTTCACGAAGTCGTGAAGTGAATACTCGTCAACAGTTTTTGCGTCAACAATGAAATAGTCATTGGCGGCTGTTACAATTCCTGCCTTAGAATTGCAATAATCATTTACAGTTTGAATTTGCTCTTTTAGTTTTTCAAGCAACTCTATTTCTTCCGTTTCAAGATGGTGATGTGTCCACTTTGATTCTTTGATTTTTACATTTTGTGCAAGGGTAAACTTCCTTTCTTCAAGGTCAGTTAGCTTTTTAATGTTGCAGTAGAAAATACCCTTGTCCTCTGACTTTCTTTCACCGATTAAAAGCAAAGTGTCTTGTCCTTTACAATCTTTGAAAAGCAATTCATTGAAAGTGAAAATCTCAACTCTCTCAAACTGCTTCAGGATTAACTCACGAAGTTCAGCAGCAAATTTTACCTGAAGTAGCTCCGAAGGAAGTACGAAAGCAAGTATACCGTCTGCTGCCGTGAACTCAATGCAGCGAACTAAAAACGCTGTCCAAATATTTTTCGGTTTGTTATCGGCTAGTTTAGCCGCATGATGAATGTTTTTGCAATACTCAATCTGAGTTGCTTTCAGTAAACTCTTTTTGATGTATGGTGGATTGCCAATTACTAGTGAGAACTTTTGTTTGTTACCGTCTTGAAATTCTAAAAAGTCAGAGTTAATTGCTGATAAAGATTTGTGCATTACCTCTTTGATAATCTTATTCAATTCTTGTTTACTCTTTTCAACAGCAACAATTTTTTTTATTCTTTCTGAAAGATTTTTGTGATTGCAAAGTGTACTTACAAATATCCCATCTCCTGCGCTTGGCTCTAATACCGAAATATTATCCGTCTTCTGAAGTTTGTCAGAAAGATAACTCACCAAAAAGTCAGCGATAATTTTCGGTGTATAAAAGGAACCTGTTTTTTTTCGGTCTCTCATAAGCTCCTCCATTGATTAATATAATCTGTGTATTTATCGTAGGTCTGAATTATCCATTCCTTTATTTCAGGCTTGACTTTTTCGTCTTCTGCCAATGCTTTTATTTCAGTAATAACAGGTTCAAGTTGTTCAAGATTCCAAATTACTTGGTGTTGCGGCTTGTACAGCTTCAAAGCATAATACATCCACTCACCAAGTTTTGTGTTGAATTGAATTTCCCCAGTGTCTTTTCTTATAAAATGGTTTAGATAATCATCATCACAAGGGTCAATGAAACCTTGATCATTTCTATTAGGAACATTCTCATCATCAGTAGCCCATTTTTTTCTTTTTGCATTATTACAGGACCTACATGAATAAACTAAATTGCTGTAATCAGTATTTGTCTTTATTGTAAGGATTGCTTCAGGAATGAAGTGGTCGACTTCGTAATAAGTAATTTTCCAGGTGTCGGATGCATTGCAATAACCACATTTTGAAATAAAGTCAATCTTTAAATCAGGTTTGTGGTCACGGTGGGTGGTAACCGCCCTAGTGATATTTCTTCTCTTTGGAGTATGGTCTCTGAATGAAGGCATTACTTGTTCAACTTTTTTAATTCTTCTAAAATTTGTTTAGTATCCAAAACAAACTCATTGAGTTTGGTAATACTTTCTGGTTGAATCAAATTATTAGGCAGGGTCTTTTCTGACGGATTAATTTTCTCAAGGAACAAATATTTTTCAGTAAGTAATTCTTCATCGGGCAGTGATAATCCCACCTCAGAATTTCGCTTCTCTATAAGCTTTTTAATGGTTTCTTCGGCTTCTTGAATTTGTTTGTGATGGTTTTCAATCTTAAGTTTAATTCTTTGAATAAGTATTGGACGCTTGTCGTTTAACTCATCCTTTAAACGAACAATATCGCCATCTTCTACTTGTTCAAGTACGTCCTTCTCTTCTTTACCCGTAATAATAAAAACTGGAAAATAAGGATATTTTTCTTTTATTTTTTCAATAACGTCATTTCCATTAAACTGAATTACGTCTGCTTCATTTAGCTCATAGTCAACAAGCAGGCAATCTAACTCTGCTTCCTCAATCCTTTTAACGATGTCAACCAGGCTGAGGTCAGCGTTTAAATCAAATACGACAATTTCGAAGAAATCTTTTAGGTCCCTTTTAAATTTTTCAACCCACTGCATTTCCTCATCGAGGTATCCAATTTTGTATTTGTGATTGTTATTGTCCATTTTTATTGTCGTTTCTAAGTGGTAAATAAATTCCAAGTTTAAAGCCATTGTTGATTTCTAAGATTTCGATATCTCCTTTATAGTCCTCAACAATTGTCTTGGCTAAATACATCCCAATTCCTGTTCCAATCTTATTACCCCTCTTGTCAACTTTTGAAGTTTCAAATGGTTGGAAAATTTCGTTAGGTTGTTTGTGATAATCTATTGAAAGCCCCGCACCGGTATCAGCAAAATAAATTTTCAAAAGTTTATTGTCAGTTTCGTATGACACAATTACTTGCCTCACATGATTATCTTTTCTCCGCTTAAACGAATCAAGGGAGTTTATTAGTAAATTGTTAAACAGGGTATCAAAGTCAATCGCAAATGCTCTTAATTGTGTTGGCAATTGCAAATGATTCTGAATAATCAAATCAACTTTTCTTCGCTTCAAGGCGTTTTCCCAATTCTCTTTAAAAGATTTAAAGTAATCAACGATGTCAATGTTAGTTCTTGTTCTTTTATCTTTTTTTAATGCTGATAAGGAGTAATCAAGCCAATGCTTTATCTGAACATCTTGCTCCCTCATGTGATTCAACATTGAGAAAGGATTTTCCTCTGATGGAAGTTTTTTTATTTCCTTCAGATTGAGGTGCCTCTCTAGAACACTTTTTAAATCATCTGTTCTTGAAACAAGTAGTGTTCTTAAGCTTCGTAGTTCATGAGCAAAAGAAGCTACAATCAAACCTGTTCCAGATAGACTTCTTAGCAGACGAATTTCATTATCCTTCTCCTCAATTTCTACCTTTTGAGTTTGGAATCCAGCAGCAAGTGTTTTTTCACTTTCAGTGGGTCCACTTTCAGAACTATTTTGATTTTGAGAATTATTGGCTTCAGCTTCCTTCCACTTTGCTTCTTCCTCTAAAATTCTTTTTATCTCTTCCTCAGCTTTCCTTTTTGCTTCTTCTTCCGCGTTTATTTTTTTATTTCTCTCTGAAAAGGAATACATTATTATGTTCCTATCCTTTTCAAACTGACCTATAATTCCAAGAATAACTGACTTGAATAAATCAAACACTTCATTTTCCTGAATACCTTCCCGACCGGACTTATCTTGAAAACTGATATTGGTTATTCTTGAAATGGTTATCGTTCCTGAAATTTGGTTCGGTCGTATACGATAAGCCCCAATTCTTTGACCTGCACCTTGCGGGCTTTGTGCTTGGCGTTCTCCCAACTTCAACCAATCCTGCCCATATTCACCATACGGACGAACACGAAAGTCATCTCTGAAAATTTTGACTCCACCAAATTTTTTTAACCATGCCCGTCTTGTTGCACTATTAAAATTTCGGTAAGGATATTTTTGAGTGTCGGCTTCACTCTTTTCATCGCTCTTTGTATTTTTCAAGAAGTAAAATGTAAAACCAAACTTTCCAATCCTGCCAAGTAAGTTATTAGAATCAATTTCACTTTGTCCCTTCACTAACTCATTTAATGAAATCGTGTAATTATGCTTCTCATTTTGCAACGAGGCAAAATCAAAGGGTGCATTTTTCATGTAAGGCATGGAGAAAACGTCCATGTATTCCTTTTCTATTTTTTTTAAGTCAAGTTCATTTCTCTCAATGGAAATTTCTACCGTTCTGTCTGCATCATCAAGGTATTTTGCTGATAACTTATAGTCGTAGTCATCATAAAATACTCCTGCCAACTCACCAAATTCTGTTGGTGAATCTTTTGAGTATAAAGCGATGCTAAATATTGGTTGTTCCCTTGGGGGTATTAATATTTCTAAGTTTTCAAACAGTTTTGAGATTTCTTCCTCAGACCAAACCTCACGTAACTTTGAAATTCTAATAACTGTTCCTTTTGTGAAATCAATATTTTTCTCAGAAATGTAGTTTTCAAGTTGAGAAAAATTTCCAGTCAGTTCGCTTATTTTACCTCTGTAATTGAAGTTGGTTAGTTCATCAAGAGTAGCATTGACTTGTGATATTGAAATACCTTTTTGTTTAAAGTCATTCCAGTTGACTTTCCAATAACTTGCAATTTGTTGAGGGTCTTTTGGTAGGGTAAACATTTCTGCAATTTCTCCTAACCTGTCTAAGGCAAATCGCCCTATTCCTTTTGCTCCTGTTTTTACACGTCCAGAGCCTGTTTCAAATTCGTCTTCTTTGTTATCTGTCCCAATCATCATCCAGTGATCTCTGATAATTTTGTCAGTCATGCCATCACCATTGTCAATTATTAATAGGGAATGATTAGAGGAGTCTGCATCAGTATTATCAAAAACAATGATTGAATTTTTTGCATCAGCATCGTAGCAGTTCTTTACCAATTCAATTACAGCACCCTCTGCTGTAGAGAAGTTTTGTTGCCCGATTAATTGGGCTGTCCTTGCTGAAACGGAAAATGGAATTTGTGCCATCAATAATTTTTCAATCGCAAATGTAGAGCTTTCTCTCAAAAACCCCATTCAGCGTTTTTTTGTTCTAAAGCACTGATTACCAGCAGTGATTGATTTATATGTATTAGCACCGTGTTGGAGATTCGACTCTTTTGCTTATTGTGTGGGCTTGTGCGAAAGCAAGTAAAGGGAAAATGTGTGTCTGTGCATTGGCATTAGATTTTTTTCGTTAGTTGGCATTTTTTTGTTTTTTTCCTGAAACTTTGGCTTTAGAACCGGTGTCACATGTTGACTCAGGTTGTCAGAAAGTATTATCAAAGTCGGTTTATTTAATGTTAGCATTGTTGTCGAATAGTGTGTCCACTAACGGTTCGGGGCTTGGCGAAGGTGGCGAATACGAAGCACAAAACTATCTGCTAGCACTACATTTGATACGAAGCAGAAATGTTCAATTAACCACTGAATCGCCACTTTCGCTAAGTCCATGTTAGCAGCTGCCTTATTGTCTTTCATTTTAGCGAAACCAAATTTAGTTTAAATGTTGTGTCGTCAACTACCGTATCAAACACCTTGATGTCCGATTTTTTAGTTTTTATAATGTCCAGCATTTCAGCCTTACTCTGTTTGCTCATACGGCAACCGAATACTATTTCCTTTATAGCTGTGTCCTTGATTGTAAAAATTTTTCTCGCTGCAAATATTTTAGTAATTCTGTATTCGTCTTCATACTCCCAGTGTGTAGATTTTGTCATTATGAGCATCGCCATGCCACCGAAACCTGGGTCGAACATTGGCATTGTCGGAAATGTGTTGGAGTATGAAATGTTGCCAACCATTCCTTGCGTAGTTTCATAAAGCTCAAACTTGTCAAAACCTATGCAAAAACCTTTGTGAGAGTTAGCATAATGCGACCACATTAATAGATTGTCATTTTTTGAAGTCAAGCTGCAAATGCCAAACATTTTGTTCGTGTCTTCTTTGAACTTTGCATGAAAATTTCTCCAATACTCATCTGTATCAAAGCCGCCAGTTTTATATCTGTGTTCGGCTCGTTTAAGTAGTTCGTCTTCTGAAATGTCTGTCCACTTATTTCGCCCTAGTAGGACTAACTTTTTGATAATATTTTCTTTGGTTAGTTCTGCTTTGTCATACCTCATTGGAAGTGATGCGTCAAACGGGTCGTTAAACTGGTCTGCCGAGGCAAAATAGAGCTCATTGTGTGTGAGAATTCTTTTCTGATATGGGTCTTCCCAAACTCGATATTTGTAAAGAATGTTCGGTATGTTTCCCAAAAACTCCATGCTATAAATTTTGGTTAAAGATAGTGTTCCAAACTCGTTAGCAGCAGTCGTTCGATGTGATTGTCAAGCCGTTTTACAAAGTCCGAATGACGTTGAATTACTGTCCCCCTACACCGAACGAAAATGAAAAGAACTAATTTAAAGATTACGTCAAAGTCAGCCAATGAACCCGAAACGGGGACAGTCATTAAACGTCTAATTGTTACTCCGTCAAGCCGTCTGAGTGTCGTGTCGAAAGGTTGCTGCAAACTCCCAAATATACGCACTTTTTTCTACTGCCCCACTAAAGTAATCCAAATCTCTGAATCACCCAAAAAATCAAAAATATTTTATTTAAATGCTTGATAACCATAGCTTTAAACGTTTCATTGGTATCGTCAATACTTCCTAAAAAATACAAAATACGTACTTCAAAACGCAAAAAAACAGGCTTGAAACAATACAAAATACGGACTTTTTTCAAAGCCCCTCCCCTGTAACACTATCGCTTCACCCCCAAAAAAAAACGGCGCGAAAAGGTCACCCCCTTCGCGCCGTATCTATTACCGTAAGCCGTCTACCGTCGGCCGTCCACCGTAAGGCGTTCTACAACAACGCATTCACCATCTCCACAAACGCCTTGATGGTGAGCGCACCCTGGTCGCCTTCGCCTTGTTTGCGAACGCTGATGGTGCCGGCTTCCATTTCCTTTTCGCCCACAATGAGCAGGAACGGAATGCGCTTGAGTTCGTTGTCGCGGATCTTCCGGCCAATGGTTTCGTTTCGGTCGTCTACCACACCGCGCAGGTCTTCACCCTCCAGGGCTTGCTTCACCTGGTAGGCGTATTCCACAAACTTGTCAGACACCGGCAGGATAGCAAACTGTTCCGGCGTGAGCCAGAGCGGGAATTTACCGGCGCAGTTTTCAATCAACACACCCATGAATCGCTCCATGGAGCCAAATGGCGCCCGGTGGATCATCACCGGACGGTGCTCGGCATTATCAGCGCCAATGTAGGTGAGGTTGAAACGCTCAGGCAGGTTGTAGTCCACCTGAATGGTGCCCAACTGCCAGGACCGACCCAGCGCGTCTTTCACCATGAAATCGAGCTTGGGGCCGTAGAAGGCCGCCTCGCCCAGCTCAGTCACGGTATTCAAACCCACCTCCGCAGCAGCATCAATGATGGCCTGTTCGGCTTTGCGCCAGTTTTCTTCCGTACCGATGTACTTGGTTTTGTTTTCCGGATCGCGCAGACTGATCTGTGCGGTGAATTTTTCAAAACCAAGCTTTTGCAGCACGTAGCGCGTCAGTTCCAGCACGCCCAGAAATTCTTCCTTGAGCTGATCTTCGGTGCAGAACAGGTGCGCATCGTCCTGCGTGAACCCGCGCACGCGTGTGAGGCCGTGTAGCTCGCCCGACATCTCATAACGATACACGGTACCGAATTCTGCGATACGCACCGGCAGTTCCCGGTAGGAACGCGGACGGTGTCCGTAAATTTCGCAGTGGTGCGGACAGTTCATGGGCTTGAGCAGGAATTCCTCGCCCTCCTGCGGCGTCATGATGGGCTGGAAAGAGTCTTTTCCGTATTTCTCCCAGTGTCCGCTGGTTACATACAGCTTTTTAGAGCCGATGTGCGGCGTGATTACCGGCTGGTAACCGCGCTTGAGTTGTTCTTTTTTCAGGAAATCTTCCAGGCGCTGGCGCACGGCAGTGCCTTTCGGCAGCCAGAGCGGAAGACCGGAGCCCACTTTGTCGGAGAACATAAACAGTTCCAGTTCCTGACCCAGCTTGCGGTGGTCGCGTTTTTTGGCTTCTTCCAGCAGGGTTAGGTACTCTTCGAGTTCCTTTTGCTTGGGGAAAGTGATGGCGTACACCCGTGTGAGCTGCTGGCGTTTCTCATCGCCGCGCCAGTATGCGCCGGCGAGGTTGAGGATCTTCACGGCTTTGATCGGCTCTGTGCTCGGGATATGCGGGCCCTTGCAGAGGTCGGTGAAATTGCCTTGCTGGTAGAAGGTAATTTGTCCGTCCTGCAGGCCGTCGATCAGTTCGAGTTTGTACTGATCACCCTTTTCGGTGAAGTACTTGATGGCGTCGGATTTGGAGACTTCGCTGCGTTTGTATTCGCTTTTCTGGCGGGCCAGTTCGAGCATTTTTTGCTCAATGGCAGGCAAATCAGCGAAGGTGAGCGGCTTGTCGCCCGTGTCGATGTCGTAGTAAAACCCGTTTTCAATGGCCGGCCCGATGCCGAATTTGGTACCCGGGTGCAGCGCCTCGATGGCTTCGGCCAGAAGGTGCGCAGAAGAGTGCCAAAAGGTTTGTTTGCCCTCCTTGTCTTCCCATTTATGGAATTGAATGGTGGCATCCGAATCAATCGGACGCAGGAGGTCGCGTACCTCGCCATTGACGGAAGCTGCCAGCACTACGCGGGCCAGGCCCTCGCTGATGCTTTTAGCCACGTCGAGCGCGGTAGTCCCGGCAGCATACTGACGAACGTTGCCATCGGGGAAAGTGATGTTAATCATAAAAAGAAAAAGATTTAGCCCGGCCATACAACGGACGGGTGTCCCGGCGAACCGGAACGGTTTGTAAAAGAATGAAGGGCAAAGGTAAGTGTTTGAGTGTTTAAGTTGGGGAGTGTTTGAGTTGGCGTTCGGCTGGGGTTTACCACTAAGTCACAGAGGGCACTAAGGTGAAATATTCTTAGTGCCCTCTGTGACTTAGTGGTAAACCTCAGCCGAACGCCAACTTATGCACATCCTCACTCCAGTTTGAAATGAAACGGCATGGTATAGCGCACCCTGACTGCAAGGTCATTTACTCTACCCGGGCGCCAGTTCGGCATTCCTTTTAATGCCTGTATAAGCACCTTGGTTGCGGAAGGGTGTGGTGTTTTGAGCACATTAAAATCTACCAGTTTGCCGTCTAAATCTACTACAAAGGATACTTCAACCGTACCAGTTATTCCATTTTCCTTCATTTCTTCTGGATAGTTTACCGCTCTGGCCAAATACATATACATAGCCTTAGTGCCGCCAGGATAAGTAGGTTCTATCTGTACCTCATTACTTTCCAGATCTTCTTTGAACCGTATGGGTTTAGGCGATCCATCCTCATAAAACAAGGCTGCTTTTACCAGGGTATCCTGATCCCAGTTAATCTGGCGCATGAGACTGCCGCCAGGGTAAAAAGATTTCTCCTGGCCCTGTTTTTTTCCATTGTCATAGGTGATTTCATAACTCATTACCCCTGAGTATGACCAGCGGTTGCAGCGGCCGTGGTAGATTTTTTGAGGATAGTCTGCATACCTCCAATTGGAGATAATCTGTTTGTTACTCAGTAAAAAGGTTGATTCCGAACACTTGACCGGGTTGTCTGCGGCGCACTTGATGATTTTCATGTAAGTAGGCTCTTTCCCTGATTTTAAGGCCACAAAATCGGCATCGTAGTACAAGGTATCCTGCGCGCACACACGCATAGCCAACAGGCTCAGAGCAAAAAGAAGGGTTTTCTTCATGAGGTAAGTAGTTTGATGTGTTTTGCTCACAAATATATGTGTTTGTGAGTGTTTGAGTTGGGGTTTACCACTAAGCCACTGAGGGCACTAAGAGGAAATATTCTTAGTGCCCTCAGTGGCTTAGTGGTAAACCCCAACTCAAACACCAAAACACTAAAGCACCAAAACACTAAAAAAAAGACCCGGCCCTGACTTTTCAGGACCGGGGTTCTCGCCTATGAAGCATAAGACATCTGAACCAGGTAGAGGTTGGTTTTTCAAAGGGTATTTTATCTGTATCCAGAAACCAAAAAGCCCGTATGCCGGGCATACAGGTGCTTGGTCAGGCTAGTACAACAGCCGTTGTAGCCTGCAGAGATGCAACAGGAAATGCAATTGAAAAATTAATGGTCCTGAATATAAGACCGGGTGTGGCGACGTGCGCCGCATGCCATAGCATAGTCCACCTCATGGGGTAATCGGTTTCTGAATGTAATCGGTACGAACTTATGCTTCTAGAATGGAGGGATTAAAAAGAAGCACAAATATAAACAAAAATACGGGATTTACAAGATGCCGGGTGCGCATTTTGTGTTTTTGTCGGGAAAACGTCTATTTTAACGTACCGGTACAACAGTTCTGGCAATTTTATCAAAGATAGCCGCCCCATTCCCGTCCAAGTTGTTGCCAAAAAGCCACTACTTTGCTTCTAGCCGGGAACTCAGAATAGATGTCGCCATCTTTTATACATTGCAGCACATGCCTGGTTGGTTTGGATACCTCGTCAGGCAATTCATTAGGAGAAAACCAGGCTACGTCTTTAAATTTTTTCGTTTCCATGGATTCAGGCTCCCCGGAGAAACGTGTGGCTTTGAAGTAAAGTACCAGCAACGTCTCGTTTTTCTGCAATTTATGTCGGTGCAAGGTATGCACAAGCACCAGATCTTCCGGTTCAACATGAATGGAGGCCTCTTCCCTGGCTTCGCGGGCAAGGGCTTCACGGGCAAACTCATGTTCTTCTACATTCCCTCCAATGAGGGTATATCGGCCTCCATTGCGTTTGGTCTGACGCAGAAAAAGCAATTTTCCCTTGTCTTCCAATATGAGCCGCACCGCGAAAATCAACATGGCGGAGAAGTATTATCGGTTGAAATGCGGTGAATTTATTCGGCGTAGATGCCAATCAAAGCTGCGTTAATTTCCTGTTGGGAAGCTTTTTTGGCGGCCATTTCTTTTTGCATTTTATTGCGTGCCACCCGGATTTCACCTTGTGTTTTATGGTAAAGCTCCACCTGCTCCTTGTTGTTCAGGATTTTGCGGATGCCCGACAAGGTGCTTTTTTGCACGTTCTGAACCTTGGCCAGGTACAATGCAGGATCTGAGCTTTTGAGCGACTCAATTTGGGCCAAATTTTTGGCTTTACGTAGTTGAACCGTGTACATCTGCTTAGCCTGATCTGCATTCAGCTGGTATTTGCTTGCTAAAGCTTCTGTAGCTTTCCGAACCTCTACATCATTTACACCGGTAACCCCCGGAGCCGCAGGAGCCGCCTCAACTTTCTGTGCCTGCATGGAAATTGCTGCACCCAACAGCAAAAAAAGAACAAAAAAGCTTTTTTTCATGATCATTCAAATTGATTCCGTGAAGGAAGACCCAAATGTAAGGGATTTTGTAATTACATGATTGAAGATTACATGAGTACATGATTGACGAGGGGGGCGCTGTGTTTGATATTCGAACGGATACTGAACCGAATGTCCCCTCCTCAATCATGTACTCATGTAATCTTCAATCATGTACTTCTACTGGCTCCGCACCTCTTCTTCTTCCTGCCCCGCCACAACCAGTTTCCAGCCGGCGCCGTCAATCATGAAACGCATGAGATCCAGCATCTTGGCGCCTTGCGTATCGGCCTCAGCCAGCAGGTTGCTGCGCAAGGCACTGTCGCGTATCAAATCCTTGGCGCGCTGGTTGATGCGGGTATAATCTTCCGGTGAAAAAGAGGAAAAAAGACCTTCCGAGATATCGTAATAATCCAGGGTATGGTCGATGCTCAAAATTTGTGGTTTGGGCAGTCCGCTCATCCTGATGGTTTTGGTTGCAGGATCGGCCACAATGTTCAGTTTTTCCAAATCGTAGCCGGCCGAAACCGTGGCACGCACGCGCACGAGCACTTTTTTGTCCCAGAAAAAGGTGAAATAGCCCTGATACTCGGAGTAATTATAGATTTCCGAAAAAGTACCTTCTACCGTGCTGAGTTTGGCTACGGCCTGTATTTTTTCCAGCAGCACCGTGGAGTCTTCCACTGGCTTGTTGCCTTGCGAGGATAAATAACGCCAACTCAGCCAGCCACCCAGCAGAAATGCGGCAAGAACAAGGAGAAAAGAGGTGTTTTTCATGGTGAAATAATGCAAAAAACCGTTTGTCGGCACATTTTGCATCTTCTATAACTAATTGAAAATGAAAACTTTGAGTCCTTTTGAGTAAATTTACTCAATTGAATGAGCAAATTTACTCAAAGTTTTAACACTTCCTCAATTCCGCACCAGCCGGTCTACACGTCGCTGCCCATCCAGCCCTTCCCAATAAACCATGTACACACCTGCAGACAACCCAGTCAAATCCATCCGACGCGTTCCCTGCAGTTGCATACGTTTTTGCACCACCCCCAGCTGATCAAACAGCATTAGCCAACCTTCTGCCACCGGAATTTGTACATAAGCCTCTGCATCTGCCGGATTGGGCGACAATAACCGCTGTTCCATTGGCCTGACCGGTGTTTTTTCGGAAACCAACCCACATTGGATTTCCAAATCTGCCACCCCGGTACAGTCCAGACCATTGGCGCATTGCAGGATCTTTTCCGGCGATTCCTTCACCACCCTGCAAAGGGCTTCAATGGCACATTGATTCAGCGAATCGTTTAAACTGAACACCCAATAATCTCCCACCTCAAACTCCGGTAATATGCTGAAAATATCATGCAACACGGGGTTGAACTGAATGTACAGGCTTCTGCCTACCCTTTTTAGTTTTTCCAAACCAGCCAGGCTGCGCAACGAATCACAGAATTCAATGTACAAATCGTCACCAACCGTTTCCAGGCTCTCAAGACCTCTTAGATCCTTAAAATGGCCATTGTTTTGCAAATAAAAAGTACTGCCCACTGTTTGAAGCTTATCCAATCCATGCAGGCTGTCCAGACCTTCATTTTCAGAAATATCAAGTCTGTCTAGTATATAACTCAGATTATCCAATCCTCTAAAATCAGTTAATAGCGGGTTGTTCGTTACATACAAAGAGCCAATAACCCCTCCTGCGCCAATGGTATGCACCTGATTAAGCCCCTCAAGGCTTTCCAAAACGGGATTATATTGAATATACAATCCTTTACCAAAACTGGTGATTCCACTCAAGCCATTCAGATTGGTAATATCCGGCCCCGAAATCGTTACAATGCCCATAATCTGTTTACAATCCGGATAATTCTGAGCAAACTGATCAATTTCCGCCTGTGTAGAAAAAGTAATGTCTTGCGGCAAACAAAACTGCCCATTTAACGAGGAAAATCCACCGAAAAGCAGGAAAAGCAGTGGTAAAAATTGTTTAGACATAAGTAGTTGAGTGTTTGAGTTTGTGCGTGTTTGAGTTTGTGAGTGTTTGAGTTTGTGAGTGTTTGAGTTTTCAAGTTCGCATTCGGCCTAACAAACCGCATAGCGGTGACATTCTGGTAGACATTATGTGTGTTGCCGCCAACCAAAAATCCCATTTAATGCGTAATCAACCAAATTCATTAGCATTTTGGCCAATAGCGGTCAAAAATGATTCCTAATCCGGTTCTTTACACCATGAAAATCAGCGTCTCCGTATCCACCATTTACCACTGCACCCTGGAGCGGGCATTCAAATGTCCCATGCTCTGCGATGTATCCAAAGTACACACCGGTTTTGGCTTGATGCCACGCGTAACCCACTGCACCGAAGATGCCGACTGGGGACAACCGGGGAGTTCCAAAAAGGTATTTTCTGCCCCTTCCTTAACCTTCAAGGGCGGTGAATCCTCCATGGATCGGGTTATAGAAAGAATAGAAAACAGGTACTGGAAAATTGAAGTTTACGACTTCAAATCCTGGATGCTGGGGTTCAACCGGTTTGTGGGAGAATGGCAAACCACCGAGCTGGCGCCCAATCAAATCCGGATTGATTATACCTACACGCTGCATGCCAATACCTGGATGTATTACCCGCTGAACTGGCTTTTTGCCCGGGTTTTCTGGCGCGCTTACATGAAACAAGTGCTGGAAAACGTGCGCAAACTGGCCGAAGGGGATGAACCTTATCTTTATGCCTGACAGGTCTTCATGGCAACATCCGACAATTCAAACCATCGAAAATACCAATCCCTGATGTTTTTGTCAAAAATATCAGCTTACCGTCGGATGTAACCATCAGTTTGCGGTATGCCATGGCATACCCAACAGCAAGTTGCTCAGAAGTCCACTTAATTTCCGGCTTAAACACCCATTCCGGCTGGTTCATCTGTCCGCTTTCCTGAAGGGTTGCCCGATATATTCCCCGTTGCGTTGCGAAGTATATTTTCCTTTCTTTCTGATGAAAGGCGCCCGGCCCAACGAACAACCCCTCATTGAACGGATCGGCGTTGGTACTGTCAATCAAACTCGCTCCATCAAACACCCGAACGGCATTTTGATCTGTTATTTGTAAGATCTCGCCACTGTTGCCCATATGTTGTACACCAGAGGAAATATATAGCCTTTTTTGGTCGTCTTCAAATGCAGATTGTGGAAAAAACGATCCCAAATTTAACCCCTCAATATGTAAGTCAATCGGTTTTCTCTGCCGCATATCAAAACATTGTATCGCACCGCCAAACTCACCAAAATGATTGAACATCCACAACCGGTCCCGACTGTCTGCATAAACAAAACCCGGCACTAAAAAATACCGATAAGTTTGTTTCCGGAAAAAGAACCATCGCTTTTGCGTCACTCTTAACGGAGTTTTTCAGTGGTCAAATTTTTCCCAATATCTGTGCCTGGCAGGATCATACAACACATTGGGTACCACTAAATACATCTCTCCGGAACGGCTAAAACAAATATTCCGCACAGGAACTTTTCGCTTCACAGTCGCTACTTTTTGCGTAGAAAAATCCTGGGGGTTCAGTTGAAATACCCGCCCGTCGTTGGTGCCTAAATAAAGCTCATTCCGATGATTCTGACCAATCGACAAATAACGGACGGAAGTATCCTGCTGAAGCACAATCCGCTCTAAGTTGTGCAAATTCCAGGCAATCAATCTTCCATCTGCCTGAATGGCCAATAGATGCCGGGAAGTGCAGAGGACATCCCGGTATTCAACTCCTTGTGCCTTGGTAACAAAGGCAAAAAGTAGCAAATCAATTACCAGAAAGACTTTTTTCAACACAAATGATACATTTCAACCAGAATAATCCCCTTCGCGCGAAGTTGCGCTTTGATGGTCGCCCGCGTTTCCTGCATTGCTTTTTCTCTCTCCCTGCGCCTTTTGGGATCCGTTTCTGAGAGAAGCAAACGCTCTGGCTTATAAAAGGCGTCGTGTATCTGCTCCAAAGTTTCAGCCAATGCTGATTCCGACACGTTTTTCTGGTAATTCAACACCAGATACTCATTAAAATAATGCGTAAACCCTGGATTACGTGGCTCCGGCTCCGAAGCACAATTCAACCAGCCTGTTCCCGCAACGGTTTCCTGTTGCATACGCAAACTGGTGGGGGTATCCAGAATCAAAAATTCGTACTCCGGATAACTCCAAAATGCCTCTTTGGCATCCAGAAATACCGTGTAACGGATACTATCCAGGTGCAGATGCACCAACGAGGCAGCATCCGAAAAGGCACAAACAGGCACTTTGCCGGTATTGGCAGGGTATTTTACCGCATAAATGGCGGTGTAAGCATCAAAAGTTAATTTTCCGGATTGCCGGTAAAAAACCCGGTTTATAAGCTGCTGAATGGCTTTGTCTGCACAGTAGCGGTTCCTGCCGGTTTTTTCATTTAGGTAGGCATAATCTGCATAACCAGACAAAGGCAAACTGGCCGTGACAGAATTACCGTTTTTCAGCACAAATTTGGCCTTGTAAACCACACAGCCTCCGGCATCAGCATATAAAAAAACAGGAAACAGAAGGAAGAACAGAATGGGTAGTGTTTTCATAAGTTAAGGTTAGGGTACAAAGCTATAGGTTTAATTCCTGATTAACAAATGCCATACTATTTGGTCATTTTGGTTTCAGACCTGTAAGGTTTTTAGAAACCTAAGGTATGTACACAAGTTAAATAGAGTGAGATTATCCCCACTAATAACATCTAGCATCTTGTAACCCGCTGTTTTAACGGCGGGCAAAAGTCGACCCACCCATTACATCTAGCATCTTTACAAAACATCACATCTTCAAGAGGTTATGGATGCTGATGCTCTGCAAAGATGCTAGATGTGAATAGTGGGGTATTCCTGGCCACTCGTTGAAACGAGTGGTTACAAGATGCTAGATGTATTTTCAGATTGCCTTAAAATCCAAATATAACTTATGTACAAACCGTAGGTTTTTGGAAACCTTACAGGTCTGAAACTAAAATATCCACCAGTATGCCTAAATGCTCCTTTCACCGCTTTTTCGCTAAAATTACTTGTCCATTTTCCGGTTGCAGCGCAGGTGGTTCTGCCCCCACTTTTGCATGACAATTCAATGTCTAACGTACAACAATCCAATGTCAACCCATGGAACTCTCCCGGGAACAAATGTATCAGGCCATTCTCCAAAAGGATCTTTCCTTTGAAGGGGTGTTTTTTACCTGCGTTAAAACCACCGGTATTTTCTGCCGCCCTACCTGTACGGCCCGCAAACCAAAACTGGAGAAAGTAGAATTTGTACCCAGCTCCAAACTGGCTCTCAGCAAGGGATACCGGCCCTGCAAGATTTGCGCCCCCCTCAAAAATGTTGGCGAACCTTCCGAAGCCCTGAAAGCGCTGCTGGAAGAAATTCAGGAAAACCCCTCCACCAGAATTACCGACTGGGAACTGCGCAAACGCCACCTCGAACCGCATACGGTGCGACGCTGGTTTCTCAAACACCATGGCATGACTTTTCAGGCATTCCAGCGCCTGCTCCGACTCAATACTGCTTTCAAACGCCTGCAGCAGGGCGAAACCGTCACAGAAACGGCCTTCAGCACAGGGTATGAATCCCTGAGTGGATTTGGCGATTCCTTTAAAGCCATCTTCGGAGTATCGCCCAAAAAAGGCAAACAACAGGGGGTGATTGACCTTTGCCGACTGGAAACGCCACTCGGAACCATGTTTGCGGCAGCCGTGCCGGAAGGCATTTGCCTGCTGGAATTTACCGACCGGAAAATGCTGGAAACCGAGTTCAAAGCCCTCGCTAAACACTACAACGCCACCATTCTGCCGGGCGATAACCCGCATTTCCCGCGTTTAAAAACACAACTGGAAGAATACTTTTCCGGCGCCCGAAAGGAATTCGATTTGCCGCTGGCCATGCCCGGAACGGCCTTTCAACAATCCGTTTGGCAGGAATTAATGACCATTCCTTACGGCGTTACCCGCTCTTATGCCGATCAGGCCACGGCACTCCAAAAGCCGGGAGCCGTGCGCGCCGTAGCCCTGGCCAACGGCATGAACCGGATCAGCATCATCGTGCCCTGTCACCGCATCATCGGCTCAGACGGCAGCCTCACCGGTTATGGCGGCGGCTTGTGGCGCAAAAGGTGGTTGCTGGATTGGGAGCGGGAGCATTTGAGCGTGGAGCGTGTTTAGTTAAAAAGTTATATATAAGTTACCAAAGGCCTTGGAGTATCTTTTCAATGGCCATCCTTTTATATATTTCGGGGTGGGAAATCCGGATCTTAGTTTAACTATTCAAACTTTTTAACCTCTCGATCGATGATTAAATTACCAATTACCTTATTGGCTACGCTACTTGTATTTTCACTATTTTCCGGATGCCGGGATAAATGTCAATGTCGCGATCTGGAAGATTGCATTGATGGCATTTGTGTACTCAAACCTAATTCTTATTATATTAATAATCAAGGAATTGGGGGAACAAATTTATACCACGGAGTCGCTTATGGGAATAGCTGTGTAGATACATTGGTTTTGGACTTAAACTTATCCGAACCCAATCCATCATACCGGTATCTATTGTATGCGAATGTCCCTACTTTCGGTGTATACAATGTGTCTCCTGATTTGGTTCAAAAAATTTCAGACACTGAGTTTATAATCGGTAGCGTGAGTCCGATTTGTTACAAATCCAATCTTGTCTATTGGTACGCATCATCCATTCATTGCAAACAGTACACAGATAGCGTTCAAATGCTTATCAAATTCCGGCAATCTGATGATCCACCGAATGCCGGATATATTGATAGTTGCAGGTTGACTCTATTCAAGTAGTGAGGAACTTTTGAGATCCCCTCATTTTAAAAACAAAATCATGAAAACATTTTTTTTCGGGGTTGTATCAATCCTCTTGCTCTCTGCTTGTAATCCTGATAACTGTCCCGACGAACTGCTCTACGAATTGCCTTTCACTATAATAAACCCTTCCGACACGATCTCCGTGGGCGATACGATTTGGTATGAATCAAGGTTTGACAAAGTATTATATGACAAAAATGGCAATATCGAAAACGAGTTTGAAGATTTTGATTTTTCCTTTATATCCTGTATACTAACCAGAATTGATTCTACAGAAGAACAAGGAGGAGGGTTTGATGTAGAAGTTTTACCAAAAGTTGGCGCAATATCTCTTACTTCGGTTTCTTTTGGATACGACTATCATCACCTTCATTATAATTATGACCCAAATGATGGCTATTCCATTAAATTTGGGTTGATAATAAAAGAAAATGGTTTGTTTTTAATTCGGTTTGGCTATTTTGAATCCATCCAAAAAGTTCAAACAAACTGTACAAGTCATTATGTTGGATGGAGATTTAATCTAAATGTTGATAATAGCAATTTTGAAATGTTACAACTTAGTCCTCAGACATTTTGGCAAGAACTTATGATTTCCGATTGGAATAGGCAAGGCAGTTACTGCTTGTATGTAAAACCTTGATCAACCACAAGCAGCCTCACCGGTTACGGCGGCGGCTTGTGGCGCAAGCGTTGGTTGCTGGATTGGGAAAGGGAGCATTGCTGATCACCACCATCTGAAGGTTAAAAGAAAAATAAAGATCCTATGGTTTATATTACCCAACTCATTTACCTCAAAACCGGCGCCGAGGCTATTTTTGATGCCTTTGAAGCCGTTGCCATTCCCATTATCGCGAAATACCAAGGTGTTTTGTTGTTCAGGCTCCGGCCTTCCCAAGCATCCGATTTTCTGGAAGCGCAGATGGACCTTCCCTATGAAATACACCTCGTCAGTTTTCCGACAGAGGCAGAGTTTGAGGCTTTTTTGGCGGATGAAGAACGCCGCCAATTCCTGCATTTGAAGGAACAATCCATCCGGGCAAGTTTCTTGTATAAGGGCGTGCAGCTGTAGCCTTAATAGGAAATAAGATATATCAATAATATCCAAATTTATTGAAAATTACACTATTCTCATATTCCAAAGGAACCCCATTTTGATTCCTGGAGTCATTAAATCCAAAAGGCCATCTGCTTTTCCTTATATCAATGAAATACAAGTAATTCCCCATATTATCTTCCTTTTTATTAACCTTAATGAATGGTTTTCTTTTTTTAAAGGAATGGTTGTTTTCAGAAAACATACTTATGGTTTCTTGTTCATTCCATTGCAGAAAATCAAGCTTTCCATCGTTGTTGAAGTCATTAAAATAAAATGGGGCAAAAGGCTGCGTATTACTGTGGCCACCATTCAACGTCATTGGCGGGATGATTGCGGTAACTCCTGTTGGTTGAAATTTAATCAAAAAGACAACATGATGAATGGGGCGATTTCCGCCTTCCAGCATATCACTCCCCACTACAATCCAATAACGGTTATCCTTCAGCGAAAACTCAAGTATTTGGAGTATCCTGAATTTAGCTATTTTATCCTTAAAAATAGTCGATATCCGGATGGTATCCTTTCCAAGGGTTAAAAAATCTCTTGAATCATTAATGATTAATGCATTGTATGAGGAACAATGATGCCTTAAACTATACGCAGGGTTAATCATATAAATATCCCAGTATCTGCTTGAATCTGCCGAATCGTCAAATATTTTACTACCCAGATAAACGGGTTCAACCTGAACAGTATCAAACGATAATTTAGGGACATTCGTTAAATCTTCATATCCGGTAAATGCGATTGTTGTATAAAGTGGCCGGCTGCAACTGCAAACCAATAATATAAAAACCGAAAAGGAAAAGCTCCATTTATTCATCCTGCATGTAATCGTAACGTGTGTCTGATAAAATTTTGCGTTTGCAGCCTGACGATGGAAGTCTAAACAAACTAATAGCTATTCCAAAACCGCCCGAAACTCCCCCAAACGCCTCAGCGTTGCCTTGTTTTTCTCCACATCCGCCGGAGTCCCAGGGTGCGGAATAGTGTCAATCCGGTTGAGCCAGGAGCGGGCCGTCAGGGTATCGCCCAGGCGTGCATACACGTAACAAAGGTTAAACTTGCCCTCATCGTACCTCGGATTGATGCTCAGTGCCTGCTCAAACAAGGATACAGCCTCCTTTAACCTGCCTGCTTTTACCAGCGCAGACGCATAATTATGAATAACCTGAAAACTCCATGGGTTGAGTTGGTATGCCCGCTCCAGACTATTCACCGATTTCTCCAGCACCCCTAACTGATACTGCGCAACACCCGCATGCCAGGCAATGGGCATAGCCGCATCCGTGTACTGATAGCAAGGATTTTCCGCCTTCTTGGCTTCCTGCGCTACTTCCCGCCAACGCGCCGCGCTTTGAGCCTCCATCATCCGGTTCAGGTGTATTTCACCACGGAGCCTGCAAAGGCCCGTAAACACCGCCAAACCTGCACCCAATACCGCCAAACGCCACCACCAGACTGCCTGCGGTAAGGGCTTAGCCCTAGCCCCACTGGTCAAAAATGCCAAAAAAATGCCCATCAATAGCTGAAACTCCATGCGCTCCCGGGGAAAATCAAAAAACTGAATGACACCGTAGGCCACACAAGCACCCATGGCCGCTGCCATACCCGGTGTTTTTCCCAGCGCTCTTCCGCCCAGCCCTAATGCCAGTACCCACAACCCGCAAAACAGTATCGCCCCAATCATTCCGTTTTCAGAGCGCACTTCCAGGTAATCATTATGCGCGCGGGTAAACACCACATTGCCTTCCATCTGCCTGTATCCGCCTTCGATACCCTTGGATGGAAGCCAGAATTTCCAGGAACCGGTTCCCACACCCAGCCAGTAATGATCCGCATTGAGCACATCTGTTTTATACCACACAAATCGCCTTTCATTGGCCGTATCGCTGTCCAGATAACTCAACGGATTCAGTCGCTCCAACACACTGCTTTCCCTCCAAACCAATATGCCTGTCAACATTCCAGCCGTTATCAGTATGGCCGGCAGCACTTTTTTCACCAAAACAGAACGAAACCTGGTTTCCGACCACACCCGCGCCAGCGCATACACCATTCCGCCCGCTAGCAGCGCCAACAGGGCCGTGCGCACCTGCAAGGCCAGCATCAAAACTACCAGCAAACCTGGCAACCAATAAACCATCCTGAACCGTTGGCTCAATGGGCTGTCGGCCCCGGCCAGTGCATACAAGCCCAGCAACAGCACCAGGAATTCAGCCGCCAGACTTTTGTTGCCCAAATAGCCGGAAAATCGTCCGTACAGCGCCGCATTGCTGAGGTTGCCCGTTTGCCAGGCTGCTATCAGCTGGATCCCAACCAACAGACCATATACCAGTATCAACACCAAACTGAGCTGCCCCAAAGTCTGCCGAAACTGCGCCGCATTCTGCCTGAGCAAATGCCGGAAAAATCGGAACGACAACAGGAGCAGCAGCACTTTTTGTGCATAAAACACACCCTCGGATGCACTCAGCGACCAGGAAATGGAAACAGCATTCCAGACGAACCAGCCGAGCAGCCAGGCATCAAACAGATTCCAGCTGGCCTCTTGCTGCAGTTCCCTGCGCAACAGCAACCAGGCTGCAAGCAGGCCCAAAGCAAGCGCCAAAAACCGCGGCACATGGGTATAATCAGCACAAAAAGGCCAGTACGCCAGCGCGCCCCCCAGCACGATTGCCCAAAGCAACCTCGTAGGTGTAAAAAAAGCTTGGTTAAGGGCCGTAGCAAAAGGCATTTAGCAGAATATTTCACACAATATTCGGGAGAAAGTGCGACAAGCCTACATTTGCCCACTGAAACATCTGATCGCCTGATGCTCATTTTTAAAAAAGTAGCCGATTTGCGGCATTGGCTGGACCAACAAGCGCTGCCCGTCGGATTTGCCCCTACCATGGGCGCCCTGCACTCCGGACACCTGGAACTCATCCACCTGGCTAAAACCGACGGATGCCTGGCCGTAGCCAGTATTTTCGTCAACCCTACCCAGTTCAACGATCCGAAAGACCTGGAAAAATACCCGCGCACGCCGGAAAAAGACGCCGAACTACTCATTGGAGCAGGTTGCGATGTGTTGTTTATGCCACCTGTAGAGGAGGTGTATCCGCCCGGACAGGATCTTACCATTGACCTGGATTTCGGGCTGCTGGATAAGGTGATGGAAGGCGAGTTCAGGCCCGGACACTTCCAGGGCATGGCTACAGTGGTAAACCGCTTGCTGGACATCGTTCGGCCGCAAAAACTATACATGGGCCAAAAAGATTATCAGCAGCTGAGCATCGTGCGCGACATGATCCGACAGCTCGCCCTGCCGGTTGAACTCATCATGTGTCCCACCGTGCGCGAGCACGATGGCCTGGCCATGAGCAGCCGCAACGTGCGCCTCAGTCCGGAAATGCGCGCGGCAGCGCCCGTTATCCACCAAACCCTGCAATGGGCCAAAACTGCCCTTGAAGCAGATGTTTCCCGAGAAGAGATACAGGCCGGAGCCATGGATAAACTCCGCGCGGCAGGCCTCCGGCCGGAATATTTTGAACTGGTAGACGGCTTTACCCTGGCGCCCACACCATCCAAAGGCGCCATCGCATCCATGCAGGAATCCGGCGCCGATCATGGCATTGTAGCCTGTACAGCGGCTTTTGCCGGAGAGGTGAGGCTGATTGATAATTTGGTGCTGGCTTAAGGGCTGGGGGCTATTACCTTTAATCAATCAAAAATTGCCAATTTCGTCGGATAATATTTAACTTTGTAACATGACAGTTAGATTTGATCAAATAGAAATAAAACAAGTAGGGCCATTTGGCAACCTGCTATTGCAATTTCAGCCCAGTCCAAAACCGGGTAAGGCGGAGATTCATATTCTAACTGGTGAAAATGGAACAGGAAAGTCCACTATTTTAGAACTATTGGCTGGTAGCTTTAATAAGCGTATACCAGAGGAGTTTTTTGCTAAATCCAGAGATAAATCAGCCAAAGCTAAAATTACATTTAACGATAACGACTATCTTCCATCTGAACGCGTCTATGATGGTCAAACCTCTGGGTTAGAGAAACCCCAATTTATTCAAGATTATCTAAGCAAAAAATCTGATCCCGAATCCTTATATTCCTTTGCTGTTTTTACTTACTCTGGTTACCGGCAATTATCCAATGCTCAGATTAATGGAATTCAGGAAATAAGTCAGCATCCTTTGGAGGACGCTCTTCAATTTCAGCGTGCTTCCAACCCACAAATCTTACTTCAGTGGTTAGCCAATACCATTGCGGCTGAAGCCATTGCCATCTCACAAAACGAAAAGGAAGAAGCGGCCAGTCGTCGGAAGTCCATTGCTACCTTGGAAGAAGCGATCGGTGCTATTATTCAAAAGAAGATAGCCTTTCGGCTGGAGACCAAACCCTACGCTGTAAGGATTGAAATAGCCGGTGAACGTTTAGACTTTAATCAACTTCCGGACGGCCTAAAAAGCATTATCTCCTGGTTAGGTGATCTATTAATGCGGCTGGACAGGTTATCCTGGAAGGATGACATACCTGCACTGGAGCGCAGTTTTATTCTTTTTTTGGATGAAATTGAAGTGCATTTACACCCGGACTGGCAACGTAAGATTTTACCGGCCATTCAGTTTTTATTCCCGAATGCCCAAATATTTATCAGCACACACTCACCCTTTGTCGTTGGATCTGTTGATGATGCCTGGGTTTATAAATTAGTAAAACCAAATGGAGATAGCCATTTGGCAGAAGGATTTCCAGTGCCGTCAAAGGATGAAAAAACCTATGATTATTGGCTTGAATTGGTGTTTGACATAGACACACCCTACGGTCTGAATGCCGCAAAAAAGTATGAACGCCGTTCGGAACTTCTAAGAAAAAAAGAAATTAATCCACGGGAAATGGAAGAACTAAAAGAGCTCGATCAGGATTTTGAGCTTTTTCATACACAGGAGGCTCCGTTGAATGTCAGAATAGCTGAACACTTGAAACGCCTTAAATCCAACCCAAGTATAAAATAATTGGCCGCACCAAATGATTCGAATTGATAAAAAAAACATCAAAACCCCTGCAATTCTTGATTCGGAACATCCTGAAAACAAAAGCAGCGCAGCCAGGAAAGAACTTGAAGGCTTATTTGATTCGGGCGAAGTAGAATTTGAGTTCATTTCCAAAATTTATGGTCATAAAAGCGTTAAAGCTGCGCTGATAGAAGCACAACACGGAAAATGCTGCTTTTGTGAATCGAAAATAACAGCAATCTCTTTTGGTGATGTTGAACACTACCGCCCAAAAGCTGCTTTACAGTTGGATGACCGGTTAAAGCTGCAATACCCCGGATACTACTGGCTTGCCTACGATTTCGATAATCTTTTTTACTGTTGTCAAATTTGCAATCAAACTTTTAAAAGAAACTATTTCCCTTTGGAAGACGAAGAGTTTAGGGTTAAAACACATCATTTAACACATAAATTAGGAGAAGAAAAACCATTGATCGTCAATCCTGGCCCTGATGAACCTGAAGTACATATCTTTTTCAACCGCGAAATCCCTGTTGCTATAGATGAAAAAGGAAAGCAAACTATCAAACGTACCGGACTCGATCGAAGTAGCCTCAATAAACGCAGGCTAAACTATCTGGAAATGCTTGATATGCTGGCTCAATATGCCAGAAATGGAGACAAAAGGGCCCAAGCCTTAATAAAAGAAGCGTCTAACCCGGAATCCGAATATTCACTAATGGTTAGATGTAATTTCCCTGATTTATTAGATTGAACAATCAAACTGTTTAGTCCACCATCCAATGAAAAAACAATCTAAAATTCCTCTCTTCGGCACCATTCGCAAAGCCTTCCAAATGGCTTTAGCTGCCGAAAAAAACAATGCTCCCGCCTCTGAAATCGTCCAGCGCAGCGAGGAAACCCAACTTTCCCGTCGCCGTTTTCTGGCCAACGCCGGCAAAACTGCCCTGGCAGGCGCCCTGCTGCCTTCCCTGGCTCTGCCCAGTTTCCAGCGGGCTATCATGCCGCGCATTGCCATCGTAGGTGGCGGCATTGCCGGCCTCAGCGCCTTGCACCATTTGAAAAAAGCCGGCCTGGATGCTACCATCTACGAATCCTCCAACCGCATGGGCGGACGCATATTCAGTGTTACCGACGCCATGGGACCCGGCACCTGGACGGAATTTGGTGGCGAGTTTATCGACACCAACCACGCCGATATGTGGGCGCTGGCCAAAGAATTTAACCTGGAATTGATTGATTATGCCCAGGAATCCGAAGCAAAACTGATCAAGGAAGCTTTTTTCTTCAACAATCAACACTATTCCCTGGCACAGGTTGTGGAAGAATTCCGAGGTTTTGCCCCGCGAATGCAGGCAGACATCGACAAACTCGAAGGTGATATTTCCTATCAGTCTAAAAGCAAAATCATCCGTCGTTTCGACCGGCTGAGCCTTTCCAAATACCTGGAGCAAATTGGCGCCAGTGGCTGGATCAAACGCCTGATAGAGGTAGCCTACGAGTCGGAATATGGACTTTCTCCCGAAATTCAATCGAGCCTAAACCTGCTGCTGCTCATTTCCACCGAAACACCCAACGGACAATGGGAAGTTTTTGGCGAAAGCGACGAGCGTTACAAGGTGCGCAACGGCAACCAGCAAATTCCCAATGCCCTGGCCGAACGACATAACAACCACCTGGAAACCGGCCTTGCCCTGGAATCCATCAGGTCCAAAGGCAACGCCTATACCCTGCATTTTGCCGGCATGACAGAACCCGTAGTAGCAGATTACGTTATTCTCACCCTGCCTTTTACTGTTTTACGCAAACTGGACATTAAACTCGATATGCCCAAAGTGAAACGCCGCTGTATACAGGAACTGGGCTACGGAATCAATGCCAAGTTGATGATCGGGATGAAAAAACACTTCTGGCGGGAAAAAGGCTACACAGGACTGGTGTATTCAGACAATGGCATTCCCAATGGCTGGGACAATGCCCAATTACAAACCCGCGACGACCAGTCGGCTGGCCTGTCCATCCTTTTTGGCGGACGCCGCGGACCAAACGTTGGACACGGCACTCAGGAACAACAAAAAGATAAGTATTTGAAACTCTGGGAACAGATTTTCCCCGGAGCTACCGCACATTTTAGTGGCAAAACGGCACGTATGGATTGGCCAACTTACCCCCACGCCCTGGGTTCGTATGTCTGCCCCACCATCGGGCAGTACACCTCCATTGGCGGAGCCGAGCAAATGCCCGTGGGTAATGTTTTGTTTGCCGGAGAACACTGCGGAGGCGATTTTGCCGGATTCATGAACGGCGCCGCCCAAAGCGGAAGAGAAGCAGCAGAAGCAATTGCCCTCCAACTTAAATGACAAGACACAAAGGGGAACCGCAAAGGCGCTAAGGAAAAATACTTAGTCGGCCTCAGCCGACTCCCCTTCGCGCCTTTGTGCCTTCGCGGTTCCCCTTGGAGCCTTATCACTCGGGGTAGCCAGAAGCAATCCAGCAGTTGATGCTGTCGCGTTGTGCCTGGCTCATACCACCACCCTGTGGCATGGTTTTGTCGTTTACTACGGCATCCAGGATTTTACCATTTTTCAGGTAAGCTTGAAGCCCTGCATAATTGCGGAAATCGCCCACAGCTCCAGCAACACCGCTGCCAGGAGCATGGCAACTAATGCACTGATTGTCAATAATTTGCTTGATGTTCAGATTGTACGAAAGGTCGGCATTGGGAATGTTGCAGTCCGGACCTTTGGGATCCTCGCCGTTACAGCTTTGAAGGCCTAAAACAGTGGCAAACAATGCCAGCGCAGCGATGAGACGGAGGTTTTTTAATTTCATGGTAGCGTTTTATGTGTTGGAATAGTGAGCAAAGCTATAGAATGTCCGGTTGCAGAACTTTGTTTTATCAGCGTACAAAAAACCCAAAAATTGCCAGGCCACGACTAATTCACGACCTTTTTTCCGCCAGAAAACTTCTGACGGCACTAAAACTCACGGTTTGATGCTGAAAATAGTGCTGTGCTGCCGCAGATTCTTCTTCATTGGCGCCCAAATGATTGAGAATATTGGTGAGGTGCATTTTCATATGTCCTTGCTGTATCCCGGTAGTAATCAGGGAACGAACCGCAGCAAAATTCTGCGCCAAACCAACCGCCGCCGTGATGCACATCAATTCTTCTGCGCTCGGATTACCCAAAATATCCAGGCTTAGTTTGGCCAGCGGATGCAAGGCCGTCAGGCCACCCACTGTACCCATGGCCAGCGGAATATCCAGCTCGAAACGCAGCACCCCGTTCTCTACCGTACAGGAACTCAGGCTGCGGTACTGGCCATCGCGGCCCGCATAGGTGTGCCCACAGGCTTCAATGGCGCGAAAATCGTTGCCCGTGGCCAATACCACGGCATCAATGCCATTGTAAATACCCTTGTTGTGGGTGGTAGCCCGGTATGGATCTACCTGAGCAATCCGTACAGCGCGATAAAACCTGCGCGTGAGCGCCTCGGCGTCCATACCCTGCGACCGGGCCAAATCAGCAAAAGATGTGATGGGGCACTCTACCCAGGCGCGCACCCGGCACTGCGGGGTGTAGTTGGATAGAATAGACATAATCACCTCCACATCCCGTTCGGCATCGTTGAGGCCCGGGCAATCGGTGAAAAAATCTTCCAGGGTATCGGCAAAACGCTCCAGCACCGAATTGATGAAATTGGCGCCCATACTGTCGCAGGTTTCAAAAGAAGCGCGCAACTGGAAATAATCCGGTTCAACCGATTCAAAATCAAGGAGTTCAATATCCAGAATACCGCCGCCGCGTTGTTCCATATTGGCCGTTAGGTCCCGGCTGGATTCCAGCAGGCGGGCTTTCAGATCGGGGAACAGGGCACGCAGGGTATCAGGATTTCCGGGCCAGTAAAAATGTACCTGCCCGAGTTTTACGGTGCCAATAATTTCTGCATGAAAGCCGCCGCGTTCCTGCCAGAACTTGGCCGCGCTGCTGGCAGCAGCCACCACCGAACTTTCTTCAATCACCATCGGAACGGCATATTCTTTACCGTTGATCAAAAAATTGGGCGCTATGCTGAACGGCAATGTGTAGTTGGCAATAGCATTTTCCGTAAACCCGTCAATAACCTTCTGCACTGATGCTTCGGAATGCTGCCAGGAAGCCAGCACGGATTGCGCTTCTTCAGGTTGCCGACTGAAATGGGTGGTTAACCAGGCAATTTTTTCTGTTTTGGAAAGTTTGGAGAAGCCGTTTATCGTTTTTGCCATGATGTTGTTGGTCATTTTACCTGCAGGAATGCAAAGGCCAGTTCCAGGCCACGTATTTGGGATTGGATATATTTTCGCAGGGTTTCGTAGTCGTTTTGGGCATATTTCAAAAAACCTGAAGCCTGACCGTACACCGCCGGAAGGGTAGATTTTCGGATCAGGCAGTATCCATCCAGGAAATCCGACACCCCTCCGGAAAGGATCAGGTTTTGTGCCCGGCACTGACTGCCTAGTTCGGCGTGCAGGGTGTTGCTCCATTGCAACATACTTGCTGCGGTATGCCCTACTGCAGCCATTTTTTCAAAAATAGCCAGCTTTTCAGGCTCACTGCGCAGCAATTCCAGTTTGGCAAAATTAGTGCCGCCGGCAGCGGCAAATTCAATGCCTGCCAGGGGCAATTGCATCAAAGCCCGCATACTGGCCGGACCAAATCCTTGTCCTACTTCCTTGACAATAACCGGATACGGGAGTCGCTCCAGCACCTCCTGAATAATTTCCAGGGGGGATCGCAAAAACACATCCCCTTCCGGTTGCATGGCCTCCTGCAGGGGGTTAACATGCACAATAAGCCCGTCGGCGCGCAGTTTTTGCAGCATTTCAGGAATGCGGTCAAACGCCTGCTGCTCCAGCAATTTTTCAATTTGCGCCACACCCAGATTGGCATAAAGCGGCGCTTCAGCGCCCATAGCATCCCGCACATCAAAATCCGGCAGGTACTCATCCGAATGCAACAACTGCCGGCAGGACCCCAGGCCCATACCCATGCCGAATTCTCCACAGGCGCGTGCCAAATGATGGTTAATTTTGCCCGCCATGGCCGTACCGCCGGTCATGGAAGAAACCCAGATCGGCGTGCGCAGGGTTTTGCCTAAAAACGGGGTAGCCGGCAGTGATCCCGGCGCCGGATGTGCCGCCAGCATAGGCTCGTAATAAAACCGCTCATCCAGCTCGCCGGCCTCCACACGGCTGCGGAAGGCCAGTTCGATATGGTCTTTTTTACGGCTTTCGGCCGTTGGATCATCGGAAAAAGGCTGCTGCGACTCGTTTGTCATAAAAAGCAAAGGTACAGGATTGAACGAGCGCACAACAAAGTTGTAAGAGTGTTTGTTCTAATTGAGTGTTTGGGTTGGAAATTTAAGGTTTTTCACCACTAAGTCACTTAGGGCACTAAGATATTGCCCACTTAGTGCCCTAAGTGACTTAGTGGTGAAAAACCTTAAATTTCCAACCCAATCCTCAACCGCACGCCAACTCAAACACTCAGGCACTCAAACACTCAGGCACTCGAAAATTGAAATCTTTATACCTGAAATTCGGACTTACAGACCAGGCCATTGATCGGATTATCGAAATGGCCTGGGAGGATCGTACCCCTTTCGAAGCCATAAAGTTTCAGTTCGGACTCTCGGAAGCTGAGGTGATTCGATTGATGAAACAGGAAATGACACTCAAAAACTGGAAAAAATGGCGCGCAAGGGTGCAAGGAAGAGCCACCAAACACCTGGCACTTCGGGCAGAAGACGTCAGCCGGTTCCGTTGCTCCCGCCAACGCCAGATCAGCAGAAACAGAATTACCTAACTAAAACACCGAAACACTAAAACACCAAAACACTAAAACACCAAAACACCACCTATCCCTTTATGCGCACCATCCTATTCCTTGCTTTTAGCGCCCTGTGCATGGCCGCACAGGCTCAGGACGCCAGCTTTGCCGCCGAAACAGCCAAACATCGGGCGGAATACAAAGTCGATTTCCTCACCAACCCGCGCTCGCCCCTGCGCGCCGCCGATACCTCTTTGCTCGATTTTTATCCGGCCAAACGCGAATGGGCCATCCCGGCAAATTTCCGCCGCACACCCGAAGCCGTACCTTTCATCATGATGACCTACAGCGGTCAGAAAAGAGATTATGTGCAATATGGCGTGCTGACTTTTGAGGTAGGCGGACAAAAACATACCCTCAGTATTTACCAAAACCTGAAACTCATTCAGGACTCCACTTACCGCGATCATTTGTTTCTGCCTTTCAAAGACCTGAGCAACGGCGGCGACACATATGGCGGGGGCCGATATCTGGATTTTCACCAGAGCGATATACAAAACGGTATATTGCTGCTGGATTTCAACAAATGTTATAACCCCTGGTGTGCCTATAGTGATGGCTACAACTGTCCAATTCCACCCCGGGAAAATCACCTGCCTTTTGACATTCCTGCCGGAGAACGCAATTTCCGGGGAGAAAAGAAGCATTAATCGACAACATGAAAATAGGTATTGTTTGTTACCCAACTTATGGCGGATCTGGCGTAGTAGCCACCGAACTGGGTCTGGGTTTGGCCAGAAAAGGTCATGAAATTCACTTCATCACCTACAGACGGCCGGTTCGACTGGCCCATTTCCAGGCCAATGTATTTTACCACGAGGTAGACAGTGAAGATTATCCGCTGTTTGAATACCCGCCTTACGACACCGCCCTGGCTTCCAAGATTGTAGATGTGGTGCATTACCAAAACCTGGATATTTTGCATGTGCATTATGCCATCCCGCATGCAGCCGTAGCCTATATGGCCAAAAAAATCCTGCTGGCAGAAGGTCGGTATATTCCGGTGGTAACTACCCTGCATGGCACCGACATTACCCTGGTGGGAAACAACCGCGCTTTTGCGCCCGTGGTGGAGTTCAGTATCAATAAAAGTGATGGCGTAACGGCCGTTTCTCAAAGCCTGAAACAAGACACCCTGGACTTGTTTAAAATTGACCGGGAAATACGGGTGATTTATAATTTCATTGATTTTGACCGGTTTAGAAAAACCAATAAAGAGCATTTTAAAAAGATCATTGCCCCGGATGGCGAACGCATCATTGCCCACACCTCCAATTTCCGCAAGGTGAAAAGGGTGGAGGATGTGATCCATATCTTTCACAAAATTCGGCAAAATGTGCCCTCCAAACTACTCATGATTGGCGACGGCCCCGAGCGCCAGCACTGCGAACAACTTTGCCGGCAACTGGATCTCTGCGACGAAGTGCGTTTTCTGGGTAAACAGGATGCCATTGAGGAACTGCTGGCCATCTGCGACCTGTTTGTTATCCCATCCGAGAGCGAAAGTTTTGGCCTGGCCGCCCTCGAGGCCATGGCCTGCGAAGTACCGGTTATCTCATCCAACAGCGGCGGTTTGCCCGAAGTCAATGTACATGGTGTAACCGGATACCTCAGCGACGCCGGAAATGTATCCGAAATGGCAGATTATGCCATTCAATTGTTGCAGGATGAAGAAAAATTGCAGCATTTTCGCGCCAATGCCCTCCAACAGGCCCGACGATTCGATATTGATCAAATCCTGCCGGAATACGAAGCCTATTACCAGGAAGTGATAGAAAAAAGTGTTATTAAGGTGGAATAACCCCCTTCAACCCACTTCAAACTCTTCAAACCCCTCAAACTCTTCAAACTCTTCAACCCCCCCTTCAACCAGCGGCGGCTAAACCCGCCGGTACAGTGCTTATGCTACTCGAACTCAATTATTTGCAGTTTCAATCCAGGCTTCGGCTAAGCAAAGCCGGCGATGCTGCATTTGTGTTCGATCCCATCCGGCGTAAGGAGGTTGCGCTAACGCCCGAAGAGCTGCTCCGGCAGTTGGTGCTGCAATACCTGCTGGAAGAAAAAAAATACCCTTCGCACCGCATCCGCTCGGAAGTGGGCATTGAGGTAAATGGTCTGCGCCGCCGTTGCGATCTGGTGGTGTACGATGCCGATGTAAAGCCCTGGTTGCTGGTAGAATGTAAATCGCCCAAGGTTGCCCTGGATCAATCCACTTTTGAGCAAGCCGCCCGTTACAACCTCCGGCTCCGGGCGCCATTTCTGGCCGTTACCAACGGATTAGCCACCTATTGCTGCGCCCTGGATTTTGATCAGGAGCGCTTTGAGTATTTGGGCGAGTTGCCAGGATATCCGGGGAATGTCCAATAACCAATATCCAATGTCGAATGTCCAAGTAGGGCGGGTGTCTGGCGTCAGCACCATTTTTGGGCATTCCACTGCTGACTGGCCAGACACCCGCCCAATGTCATACAAAAGTGCTGACGCCAGACACCCGCCCCACTTGGACATTCGACATTGGACATTGGTTATTGGTTATTGACCGTGTGATCGCGCCGGGTTTTGGTTACCCGGTTAGTAAAATCATAGACGCCGGAGCTGATGTCTGCTCCGCTGAGGTGGTTTTGTTTGTTTACTTGTATGACGCTGTATTCCTTGTCGTAATACGTACGGGTGCTCAGAAAAACGGTAGGCGCGGTGCCGTCGGTTTTCAGGATACCGGTTCAATATCCCGATTTCTTTACTTTTTCCCAATAGGGATCCCAGACTATTAATTGTTTGATAAAGCTGAGTTCTCCTTTGGTGTTGTAAACAAAATTTGAATTTGTGTTTACAAGTATTGTATCTCCAATTTTAGCCTCCCGAATATTAACGTAAAAAAACGCTGTATCTCCGTTAATATAACAAAGGTATGGCTCTTTGCCACGCATATCATAGTGCGTAATATTTGATTCTGTCACTTTTATCTGCAAAATACCATTACCTTTTTCTATTTCTCGTTCATACTTATCTGTTATCACTCCTCGTAGCTGTAGCCCTAAATCGGCTACCAACTGCTTTTGAAGAGCAGCTTTCTTTTTATGTCCACAATATAAATCAATGGTTCGTATCGGTCATGCGGCGATTCTGCCGAATTCCGATAATGATTTATAAGCGTGATGATTTTTTGCACGGTGTGGGTTTAGTCCATACGCTATAAAAAATCGTTCAAGCATGAGTTCATT
>JAFLBO010000006.1 GCA_017303475.1 Chitinophagales bacterium | reverse complement strand
CAGCGTAGTTACCCGGAGTAAGGGGCTGGGCAAGCGAATCTGTGCCGCTCCAGCCCGACCACTGCCAGGAGAACGGAGGCGCTCCATTGGCCGGTGTAGCCGAAAGCCAGCCGGTTTGGCCATAACAGGGAATGGGCTGACCATCTACGGCCAGGGTAATGGCGCCAATCAATTGAATATTGGCCGTGGTGGAATCCTGACAGCCATTTACATCCGTTAAAGTAAGGGCGTATGCGCCAGCCGGCAACTTTTTGAGCACAGCTGTATCAGCCGCAGCAGGCAGCCACTGGTAGGAAAACGGCCCCGTTCCACTGTTCACCACAGCGGTGAGAGAGCCACCTGCCGGGTTGCCGCAGTTTACATCTGTGGCCAGCAGATTCAGATCCGGCCTGGGCGCTTCCGGTACCAGTATGGTATCGGTTATTTGTCGGCCAGAGGCATCCGTGAGCGTGAGCTGATAGGCGCCCGGAGGCAGTTCGTTCAGTTCTGCGCCGGTACCCGCATTGGGTAGCCAGTTATAGGTATAGGGCTCGCAGCCATTGACGGGCTGCAGCGAGATACTGCCCCCGGAAGTACCTTCACAGGCGGGCGCTACCATTGGCGCAGCAGCGAGGGCAAACCCAGCAGACTCGTATGCCCCGATGTCAACAGTGCCTTCCTGGATCCGCGGATTACCGGCAATGTCCGTAAGAATACCCGCAGCGGCTGCATTAGAGCCGGCATTGAGCAAAGGAGAGCAGGGGAGCAGGGAGTAATCGTTGTTGGCGGTATCGCGGAAGAGCGGGTCCAGGTTAAAAAGATTGCCGGGACCACAGGTGATGTTGTTGGAAAAAGGTAAATTACAAACACTGGAATCCAAATGACAAAAACTAATATCGGTGTTCTCATTTGAATCGAAAAAGTTATGTGGTCTGAGTATATTGGTAAGGTTACTGTTTGTCATTTTCATTGAATTCGGTTTGTCTCCGGTAGAAACATTAGGAATGTCGTTATCGGAAAATATAGAATTCACAATTGTAAATCTATCAATAAAACCACTTTGAATATATGATATATTGTACTTGTTTTTAGAAAAATTACTATTTTTGAATTCTAAAAATCGAGCGTTGTAGCCCATTAGAATAGAGTTTAATTGCCCAGAATTTTTAACAATATTAGATTTTTCAATAAGTACACTATCGCCGAGTAAATGTAAAATAACATTTGATTCATTTTTAATAAAATTTGATTTGCACACATACGTCGAGCCAGGAAACCCATTGGCTAAAGCAAGTAAAAGTTCCCAATCTTTATTTAAACTAAAATCACAATTTTTTATAGAGATTTTAGTATCATTATTTGGAATTAAGTCAAGGTAAACCGCTGCAAACGGTGTAATAAAACTAGCAAAATATTCAAAAATATTATCTTGTATAAAACAACTATCCAAGACAAATTTTTTAGTCTCTCCGATTCCCTGTGACTGGCTAAGTATAGCGCCTCCTGATGCTGAAATATTTTGAAAAAATGTACTGCCTTTGATGGTACATTCAGCCCCTCCCGTTCTGCCTAATATCAAATAAAGCCCCCCGCCCCTTTTAACACCCTTATTTCGCTCAAACAAACAATCCAGCACCTCCAAATGCGCCACCCCGGGCCCCTCCGAATAATACATGCCGCCTCCGTAACTACTGGCTGTATTCTGCACGAAAGTACAAGCCTGAAACTCAATACCCCGCTCCACCAGGCTTCCGCCAAACTGGGCAATACCGCCGCCGCTGCCTAAGGTGCGGTTTTTTTCAAACCGACATTCCCTAAACCTGGGCGATACCGAACCGTTGTTGGTGCCATTTACCATCACCCCCGCGCCAAAACTGATGGATGAGTTATAGTCAAAAACACAGTTTCTGATTTCCGGGTATGCATCACTGCTTTGCCCCATGATGTACATACCCCCGCCACTCCGGAAGCGACTGAGCGGCACACTGGAACTGACATCATTGGCGTGGCCATAGCGAATCCAAAATCCGTTGATGACCGTATGGCTGTCAGGTTCAGAAAGATACACTACGTTCAGACTATTATCCATACTATCTCCTGCAATGCCAATGTCCCCGCTTAAAATGGTGGTATTGGACTCCCAATCGCGTTGATCCAGCAAGGATTCATAACCGGCAAAACCTCCGTACAGTTTTACACCGCTGGCGGGTTCAAAAGAAAGGTAACGGTCTGTATCCTGGGTAGGCAAATAGGTTCCTTTGGCCACCCAGACCTCATCGCCGGCCTGGGCGGATTGCAGAGCTGACTGCAGGTCGGTAAAAGCGTTTTGCCAGGACTGACCGTCGTTGGTCCCTGTAGCGGAATGATTGACGTAGTACCGTGTTTGGCTCCAAAGCGCAGGAATAGAAAAAATAAAAACGAGGCAGAAAAAGATGTTTTTCATGAATGCGGAGAAGTTGGATAAATAAGGAAGGAAATAATGGGAGGTTCATAAGTCAATTAAGGTCATTTGAGGTCATTTAGGGTCATTTAGGGTCATTTATTTCAATTTAAAAACCGTGACAAACAAAATTTCAATACAAAAAATGACCCTAAATGACCCTAAAGACCTCAAATGGCTTATAAACCAATCTCAAGCGTCTGCTAAAACTTAATCAATTGCCCCTGAGCCTCCTGTCCTTTGGAATAGACCTTCCAAAGATAAACGCCTGCCGGGAATGACTTCACTTCCGGCAGTGCCACTTCCTGAAAACCTGGCGTCAAGGCAACATCCCGGGTTCCGAGCCAGCGGCCAAAGGCATCCATTAAGACAATTCGTGCTTTTCCTGTATGTGGAGACTGAATTTGCAGAGCAGCTTCTCCCGAAGTTGGATTGGGCCGTGCATTCACTTCCATGCCTGCTGGCGCGTGAGGAGCCACAGCATCCTGCCTGGAGGATGCCGGCACGTTTTGAACGGCACATTCTGTACCGTCTCGTTTCCATACAGCATTGTACAGCACCTCCTCATCCAGAAACAAAGGCAATGTCGTAGGGAGTGACGAACTCAATACACGGAAAGTCAGGTTAAACAATACAGCGCCAGGTTCTATATGCAAATCCGGGTTTTCCTGATCCATCGGCAACCACAGGGTGCGGATTTCTCCGGGGTATGGAATAAAGACGCTGCCCGCATCAAACTGCGGCAAATCGCCCTGGGAAGGGCTGATCAGTTTAAGCGCGGATGTATCATAACGCAAGCCCAATTGAAAAGCGTCCAATGCCACGCGGCCTGTATAAGTAACCGGAACGGTTATTACATCTCCGGCTGTCGCCCGCATTATTGGAAAAGCTATAGGCATTACAGGGCGCTGATTGGGCCGATTGGCTATTGCGCTGTTATTTACATCGCCCGTTTTTACTCCTACAAAATTCACCGGTATATTAGCGGCTGCAGAAATATCCATTTTTTCTTCCGGAAAATCCGTCTGAAACGGGTTTAGCGGATTCGGGAAAGAGAATACCTGGTCCACGAAACGCCAGGATCTTACATTGCCTGTAGGCCAATCATTATTCGGGTCGGAATCGCTATCATTATAGATCCCAAGTATTAATTTTCGAAATTCTACAATATCAAAAGTTGATATTGATTTTGATTTATTGGCATCCGCAGCAATCATCTTATATGGTGAATTCAACGGCTCCAAACCCAAAATATGCTTGCTAATCAGCACCAGATCGTAGGTGGTAACGCCATTGTCCCGGTTGTCATCTTTAAAAGGAGTAACCTTAAAACAATTACAGTTACAGGGAGATTCTATACAAAATCCATAGGCGCCGGTACCCGTGGTCAGGATATCTTGGGTACACCCGTTATTTGTACAACCATTAAGCTCCGTACAACTGCTCGGAGCGCTGTCGAGAATAAGCTCCATATCTACCGCCTCCACGCCATCTCCGAGTTCTGTTCTAACTCTGCCCCTCACCTGTGGCGGGCAGACGGAGTTGGTCGGATTTTGTAAAGTATTGTCTATGGGTGGTATACAGGCAACATCACCGAATGGCGTCACTTCCAGATGCGTTATAATGGCTTTTTTAATGCACCCTACGGCATTGTTGAATTCAATGTTGATATAGCGATCACCGGTAATGGTGATGGCGTCCTGGCCCACTACAGCAAAACAAAATCGGATGACATCATCGCCAATGATGTCCCAACAAGGATCATCTGAACCGGAATCAAGGCATGTATTATCAATGGGTGTTGGGCAAGTCCAGGAACTTATCCAGTCGTCATAATTAACTCCTGAAATAGCTAAATCGTCTGTCAGATCAAATTTAATCTCAAAGACCAGGCGACTAAATTTGAATGTACTATTGCTACTAATCTGATCAAACCCTACCTGAATCATAGCAGGTGTTCCGCTACATATGTCAAATAAACCGTTCTTTGGTTGCACTCTGAAAGCGGGTGATGTGGTACACCCAGGGTGGCCAGGGTCATTATGATTTCTAATAGCCGTTGAGAGTGGAAGTTTCGTACAATGGAAGGTTGTGCTGCCTGCCGGCACACTTCTAACTCTGGATTTGGTATCATCTATAAGGGAAACTTCTACCGACCATGGTTGGTTGGTAGGATTGGGTGGGCTAACGATGATATACCCAACGGTGTAACTTGAAGTGCCATTAATAGTAATTCCGGTTGGAGAAACAAGCCGATAATGTAGCTTTCGAGTGTTCCCAGCGGCTAGCACTGCATCAGGAGTATGGTTACTACCGCTGTAATTCAATGCAATATCTGTAAACGAGGGAGCAACCTGAGCAACAAATTCCAAATAACGGATGCTCATGGCGGTTGTGCCTGTATTACGCACCCTTACTTCAAATTTTTGATTACCGTTATCATCCACTGGATTCAGAACCTCGGCTAAAAGGTTTGCGTTAGGGGTATTAACATGGGATTGCGGTAATGTTGCAGTAACAGAGGAAAAACCATTGTTTAATCCGCTGGTTTCAAGTGAAATGGGTGAACATTCTTCGTGCAATTCGTCATCAAATGGAATGAACACGGACGCCTTTTGGCTCAAACGAAAACTTTCCCCCGGGTAAGCATTTACCACTACAGAAAAAAGTTCTGCATATGCGCAATAGGTAGATGGGAAGCAACTACCAACAGATAATCCTGCCGGTGTTCCCCAGGTAAAATGGATGGCATCATCGCCGGTGCCACATGTACTGGTTGTGCTGGGATTTTGAAAATCTATTTCTACCAGGCCGGATGAACGGTATGCCTTAAATCCAACTTTTGTATCAGACCAGTTTGCCCCCGGGCCGGCATCATAACAAGCCATGGTGGCTGCTTCGTCTATATGGGTGAATCCATTCGGAGTTGAACCCAATATGTCCAGCCCAATTGAAACTTTTAAACTTTTATATTGCAAGTCAAATGGTACCTGATCGACAGGTGGCGTATTGGCCGAATATCGAAGGAATACACGGTATTTCATTTGATAAAACTGATGCCCACCTCCACATAAACTCGTACCACAATCGGCAGAAACATTCACAAATTCTTTAACTATTTCAATTTTTAGGCTTGTAGAGCAGTTCGTGATTGCCATGCAGTTGGTAGATTGTGCAAACACAGTTGAAACACCTGCAAGCAGCATGAAAATTGTAGCTACAAAGCAATTGTGGATGGCAAGGCGGGGATTATTTGCCCCCCCCCCATTTTCACAAAACAAAAATCGGTTTTGCATAAAGAAGTAATTTTTGAAATGATAAAAGGAATTGTTTTCATTGAAAATAAACGTTGCAATGTGTTGATTGTAAGCAAGTTACCACGAATTCGTTCACCGGTAATATATCTAACACTTTAATCAGGACTGCAGCCATATGCCACCACTTTGGCTTCGGGGCATAGGACAGACCCGCTGTGTAGCACACACTACACGGCACTCATCGCGAACAAGTGATATCGGATAAAACAGACTTTGAACTTTAACTAAATCTGCTAAAAAAATTCAGGATTAAATCGAAAAAATCCAGGAAGTGTCGGTTCTGATGCACAAACCCACGAAGCACGGGTTTAATCATTATGCCGGTAATAAGGAGCTATATTATCCGTAAATACAGGCAAAATAGTCAATCTGGCTACTAAACACACGTTAATCACTAATAGTACTATACCAAAGCGTAACAAAGATATTACCTGCCTGTTTATTTTCCAAAAGTATACTACTGGATATTTTGGTTTTAGACCTAAAAGGTTTTGGGAAACCTACGGTATGTACATAAGCATTTCATAGATGTTAAGAGCATGCTGGAAACACATCTAGCATCTTGTAACCACTCGTTTCAACGAGTGGTCAGGAATACCCCACTATTCACATCTAGCATCTTTGCAGAGCATCAGCATCCATAACCTTTTGAAGATGTGATGTTCTGCAAAGATGCTAGATGTGATGGGGGGGAGTGTCTGGGCCCCCGATTAAAATCGGGGGTTACAAGATGTTAGATGTGGAGGAACGTATCCCAAATTGACATACCATTCAACTTGTGTACATACCGTAGGTTTTCGAAATCCTTATAGGTCTGAAACCAAAATGTCCAGTAGTGTGCCTGACTACTCCACCACCACTTTGGTATTCGAAATCACCTTGCCATTGCTTGATACTGAAACCAGGTAAACCCCGGCATACAAGGTGCGTACATCAAAATAGGCGATGGTGCTTCCCGCCTGGATCTCTGTTTCCTGCAGCAATTTCCCCGACATATCCAATAACCGCAATTCCAGTTTGTCCCGCAGCAAACCTTCCACCTGTATGGCCAAAAACTCGCTGGACGGGTTAGGGTAAATGGCAATCTGCCACTGGTCTGCGCCGACTTCATTGGTGGCTGTGGTGGGGTTGTAGGTGGTTACAGGTTCGTTGATACTCTGCACTTTGGAGGCGCTTTTCACTCCATAAAAAGTCGGTCCCACGGCGTATGGATAAGCCGAATTCCAGTTTTCATCCACCGTACAGAAATAGGCGTAAGTACCCTGCGGATATTCCGGTGTGACACAAAAGCGACCATTGTGCACATCCAGATAATCCGGCGTAGCAGGCGAGGTTGGCAGGTATTCGTAATCCTCCCGGAAATAGCCAAGTGGGTAGGTTGCGTTTACCGCAGGTCCATCGGCCACATCTGTACCGTCGGCATGATGGGTGCGCACAGTGATGTTGCGCAGTTTATAGCTCGATTTGATCCGTACAATGCCGCCAGTACCGTCGGCATTTTTGTAGCCGTACGCGCCGTAAATAGGGAACCCATCGTAGGCAAACCCTATGAGCGGCGAGTGTTTTGTTTCGTCAATAGCGTATAAACCATCGGCTGGGTACAAATCGCAGATATTGGAAATCACCATTAAATCCAGGCTGAAGGCCGAAGGATTCTGGTGGTGGTGGTAGTTGCCCATGGCCGGGTGTGCTTTGGCGCAGTCGAAGCCTCCTTTTTCGGCCCGCACGGCATCCCGGTTCCAGGCCTGCGAAGCAGCAGGACCACCAGGGCATGGCGGATTGCCCGGACCGCCACAGAGGGCATTGGTGTTGGTATTCCAGGCCACCCCGTCGCGGTAATCGAACAGGGCAACGCCGTTGACAAAAGCGCCGATATTGCCGCCGGTGGTACTGGTTGGTGTGCCTTCATTTTTCACCGGATTCAGCGGAAACCTGAAATAGCCGGTTTGGGCCGTTGCCAAAGACGGGTTGCCATCCAAAAATGGCCCGGTGATATACGCCGGAATACCGGTGGCCTGTATGTACGACCAATCCGTGGAGTATTGAACAGATTGCACATTGGCCAGTACATTATCCTGAACCGGAATGGAGTTACCGTTTACATAATGGCGACCTTTCAATCCGGTAGTATTGATGAGCCAGGAGGTGATGGCGGGGTTGGTTTGTGCGTACAGGTTGCACACAAGCGAAAGCAAGAAGGAGCAGAGGATTCCCTTTTTCATGTTATAGCGTATTACGTTTGAGGGTTAGGCGACTATTGCGCGAGGAACTTGCGGGTTTGTTGCATTTTTTTCCAAAGGTTTAAAAGATGGGCAACGTTGCTGCGTGTTCAGACCTGTAAGGTTTTAGAAACGCAGGTTATGTACACAAGTTTCTTTAAGGGGCAACGCCCCGGCATTAGATTCGTTTCCTAGTCTGTATCCCTGTTATGTGAGTATCCATTAATGATGCCTTGTCACCCTGAGCGTAGCGAAGGGTCTGGTATGATCTCAATAGCCAAATCTCATTATTTTAACTCCGTCCAAGTGATCATTCCGCGTTGTTGTTTCGCATGCGAGGCTTCGCCAGACCCTTCGCTACGCTCAGGGTGACAAGGCATCGTTTGTGGATATGCTCATACTGGCGACACCAACTAAGACGAATATAATGCCGATGCGCTACCCCTTAAAGCTACTTATGGACATACCTTAGGTTTTCTAAAACCTTACAGGTCTGAAAGTAGTACGTCTCCCCTTTTTTACTCCCTTGGAAAAGCGAACGCCGGATTAAACAAAAATGCCCGATCCGTGAGCGTCAATAAAAATGCCTGGAGGTCCACCTTTTCATTAGCGGTAAGTGTTATTGGTTTGTTTAATGCGGCGCCGGAGCTGTAATAATCCAGCACCTGGCGCAGTTTCCGGAATCGGCCGTCGTGCATATAAGGGTAAGAGAATTCGATGTTGCGCAGGGTTGGTACTTTGAATCGAAGGGAATCTGCGGTCAGGCCGGTTATCCGCATTCTTCCAAAATCAAGGAGCGTGGTGTCGGGCGGGAGGCCATTTTTTTCAAACCCGTGGTTGGTAAAAAACGGCTCTGCGTGGCAACTGGCGCAGTTTTTTTGGAAAAGCAAATAGCCCTGCTGTTCCTGCGTTGTGAATGGCTCTTCACCGGCCATTACACGGTCGTATTTGGCATTTGCTGAAACTAAGGATAATTCGAATTGAGCCATGGCTTTCAACAAGCGTTCGCCGGTTACGCTGCTGTCGGCAAAGGCAGCATGGAAAAAGGCGCGATAATCCTGTTTGCGTTGCAAACGCTGTACTACCGCTTCCAGGGAAAAATCCATTTCAGCCGGGTGTGCTATGGGGGCAAGTGCTTGAAAATCAAGATGATTTACCGACCCATCCCACATAAAACTGTTAGACCAGGCCAGGTTCATCAATGCGGGGGAATTTCGGGTACCAATCCGGTCTTCAATGCCATGACTTAGGGCGTGGTCTACGTGGGTAAAAGCTGTGTAAGAGAGGTGGCAATTACTACAGGAAACGGAGCTGTCTCTGGATAAAGCCGGGTCGTAAAACAATTTCCTGCCCAGGGCTATTCCTTCGCGGGTGAGTGGATTTTTGCTAAAATCATAAGCCGGTTTTGGCCAGGAAGCCGGATATTCCAACACCACTGGCGTGCTGTGCCAGGGGATTTTGGCTGCCGTTAATGCAGCAAAAGCAAGGAGTAAAAGAATTGAGCGCTTATTCTGCATGCAGGGAGAAACAATTGGCCAGCGCCCGCGACCAGGCTACAGCTTCCGCGCCGGGCGACATGATGTTACATTTTTTAGTCCAGTCTGCTGTTTCCAGAAAAAATGCCAGATCGAGGGTCAGTTTGAGGTTTTTTCCTTCGGGCAGGGGGAAACGGAGTGTTTGCAGCGCTGCATGTGGGCCCTGGTAGCCGCCCAAATGCAGCTGAAAGGAATGGTCTTTGGTGGCGCATTGATCGCAAACGCCTTCCATTTTGAGGTTGATGTAGCCGCTCTGCCAGGTCCAAAACATACCTTTGGTTGGATCCAGATCGCCGCCCAAAGCACCGGAAACGTTGGTGAGGCTGTCAATACCCAGGTGGAATTGAAGCTGGTTTGCCTGGAGCTTCCGGTTGGATGGAAGGCGCCAGTGAAGGGTGTTTTTTTCTTCCAGATCCAGTAAATGATAGCTGTAGGGTTCTTCCCAAACCATGGTCTCGTTTTTCAGGAAAATGAACCGACTGAGGTAAAATCGCAGGGTGTGTATTTGCAGGGTATTTCCGTTTGGCAACTTCAGGGGCGTGTTGAGTTCCACGGCCCGACCTTTGTACTGCAATTGAAAGGTAATGTGAATGGAATCAGATGCCGCTTGGCTCTGTGCGTTGAATGCGGCAGCGATGGCCCAAAAGAAAAGGATGGTTCGTATCAGCATATGTGATTGAACTATTGGGCGACGTTTTGTTGGGAAACTTGTGGTGAAAATAACAATCGTCCCGCCGCCGGCATTCCGGGACAGGACGATTGAGTTTTTGGACTGAAAAAAGTGTGCTGATAGGCGCTATCGCAATACGATTTTACCGCTTGCGGTTTTTGCGTTTTCAGAAAGGATTTGGAAGGAGTAAATACCGGCCGGAAGCTGTTTCCGGTCGAAACGGAATTGATTTCCGGTGAATGTTTGGGTATTAACCACCTGTCCGAGGTTGTTTACCAGGATAAAGGCGCCGTTGTTCGTCCAGGTTTTCAGGTCGAAAACAACTCCTTCAACTGCCGGGTTTGGATATGCTTTCACTTGTGTTTCAGCGGCCGGATCGTCTACACTAACTGTAACAAATTCTCGTCCAACGGTATGCCAGCTGGTATTGGTAATTACCGGCTCGTTGTTGTCGAAGTAAATGGCAGCGGAGTTTTCCAGCAGGATGCCGTCGGCCAGATCAGGTTTTTGTGCAATGCGGAACTTGACAAAGCCATTGGATGCGGCCCAGTTTACATTGGAATCAGGGAGGTAAATGTTATCGAAGGTGAATCGCAATACGTTACCGTCGATCACAGCAAACTCCATGTTGTGACTGGCTACTCCGGGGCGCACTGTATTTACATCCAGGTATTGAGAGAGCGTATCCAGGATTACTACCTTGAATGCGGTGTCCGTACCGGTATTCTGGAAGCGGATCAGGTATTCAATATCGGTATTAGGCTTGATGAAGTGCTGGTTTCCGTAACCTGCCGGGAATGCCTGTTTGTCGTTTGGATCGTAGGAACCAACATTTTCGCGACACTCAAGCGCCTGGAACGGGTTGGCGTCGTTCAGCGGGAACATATTCACCAGACCAGTTTGGTTGATACCGCCGCAACCTTCCAGCGCAACCGCCTGACGGCCGCCCCATGGGTGCAATGGCTCCTGATCGGCCTCCAAACGCCAGGTGCTTCCGTTGGCTTCCTGTTTGAAGCTGAAGGTTTCGCCCAGATCCAGTTGGAAGGTGCCTTCCTGACGCATTACCACATCTTCTACCACTACGAACTCCAGGTTTTCAGACATGGAAGCATCGCCAATGTTTGTGATGGAGAACTTCACCGAATCGCCCTCACAAACCGCATCCACCTTCACTTCTGCGCCACTCCAGTTGGCGTTGGTACGGCAATCGTCGTAAGGATACACAAAAGCCTCTGTGCAGTGCGATGCGCCCAATTGTGCGTCGCAGGAGATGCCAAAGGTTACGTAGAACTTGGCGCATGCCCCTGGCTCCAAATCACCCAACTGGAAGGAGTAAGTATTTCCGCTCACCAGGGTTCCCGGGATGGAGCTGTTTTCGTAGGTGAAGAAGTCGTCGAGCGCCACTTCTACCCAGGCGTTTTCCACCGTTTCGCCGCTCAGGTTGCAGGCTTGTACAGTGTAGCTGTTATTAGCAGCACACCTGCGCAGGCGATTGGTGGTCAGATCCACCGACAGGAGACCGCAGCGTTGCTCCAGGTGAACCGGAATATCTTGGGTAGCAGTTTCGCCTACGGCGATGTTCAGGGTGTATTCAGATTGGCAGTTAAGGCCAAAGTTGGAAGATGCAACCAGGGTAATCACAACCGTGGTATCAAAGCCGCTAAGATTAAATGCGTAGGAGCCAGAGGCGTCTGTTTGGGTTTCCAGGATGTTACCGGTAATCTGTCCGGTTGCACGAACCGTCCAGCTTTCCAGGTATTCTTCGCCATTGTCGTAGCTGCAGTTGGAGGTGGTATCAGAAAATACCTGGCCTTGTACTGCCACAAAAAAGGTGTCGATGATTTTAATCGTCTGGGTATAGTCGTAACGATTGGCATTGGCTTGCCAGAACGTGCTGTAATCCGTTGGCGAGGGGTCTGAGGCGTTCACTTTCACGATCGAAGATGCCCAGGGCGCCTGCGTTCCGGGAGCAGAAACAATGGGGCCGGGCATATTGGCCGGGTGGTTGATGGTGCTGTTCGGGTTTGGATTCGGGATGGTAATAGCGCCCAAATTTGGGTCGTATGTACACCAGTTGATTACTGTCCAGGTTCGTTCAACTTTGTAATCGCAATCCGGTTCGTTGGTGAATACCACATCAGCATATGAAACACCAATCAGTTCACATTCCACATTATTGAAGGAAGGTTCTCCATAAAAGCCTGTTGGAGACTGGAAATTGGTAATCACATCATCCGGGAAGCGCAGGTTGTAACTTTGCACGTGGTTTACATAGATTTTCTGCACAGCCGAAACTACACCCAGGGTACTGGAGTTGCCGCTGCAGTCGAAAGCAATGAACGTACGGGTGATGGTACCTTTTGAACAAAGGGTATCAAATTGGCTGTAATTAGCGGTAAACACTACGGTATCCATGCAACAGTTGTCGGTAGCTGTTGCAGTACCATATGAAGCCAAAGTGGGGTCAAACTGCTCGCAGGTAACGGTTACATCGGCTGGCGCCTGCAATACCGGATCAATTTTATCTTCCGCCAGAACGCTTATCAGACAATCGTTGGTATTGCCGGCACAGTCGGTTACACGAAGCGAAACCGTAAACTCTGCGTTGATGTCGGCACAACAAAGAATGATGGATGGGCCATAAGCATCTGGTTGCGCATCGCCATCGCATGGACCATCTGCCAGGCGTTTAACAGAGAAAGTAAGCTGCTGACAACAATCGTCGTAAGATCCATCGTCGAAAGTAGCTGCAAATACCTCAGCCTGACCAGTTGGTCCCAGAGCTACCTGTGTGAATTCATCACATGCGGCTGTTGGAGGTGTTACATCCGGATTACATTGGGAAAATAGTTTCGGAGCAAAGAATAGCAAAACGGCTAATACCGTTGCCGTGCGCAGTGCCCGAAATGTGGCTAAATGAGTCATAGGATTAGAATTTTTTTTCTCAAAAGAAGGTGACAAGTTGGTTGACCAGCGGGGGTTAAGAGGGCGCCCTCTGTCAAAAAGGTCAAATGCTATTTTTGACAGTACAAAAGTGCGGACGATACAATGCCCCACCAACATCAAAAAACGGCATTTATAGAAAACATTAAATACACTTTTATTTCAAATTATTGATTTTCAATTAGTTAAAAATAATTTATTGAACAAAACACGTATTTTTTTTGAAAAAAAACAGCAAAAAACTTTTCCAACCGGCACATTACCGGAAACTTTGTATCAAATCTGGCCAAAGATCTATGGAAAACAGCACAATATTGGCATTAGTACGGTCAATTCCCGCCGGGGAAGTACGTGAGGTGCGCAAATTCCTGTTATCGCCCTTTTTCAATCAGCGCCAAGATGTGATTGCACTTTTCGATTATCTGACCATTGGCGGGAGTCCTACCCGCGAAGGCGCCTGGAAAGCGGTATTTGGGAAAGGTACTGTGTTTGCATTGCCCAAGCTCCGGCTGGTGATGAGTTATTTGCACAAATTGCTGGAGCAGTACCTCGCCGTTCGGGAAACCATGTCGGACCCCAAGTTTTTGGAAGTACAGTTGGTACGCGCCTACCGTAAACGCAAAATGCCGGTTGCTTTTGAGCGGGAACGCAAGGCTGTGCAGCAATCGCTGGAACAACAGAGTCTGCGCAATGCCTGGTTTCACGACCGCAGTTATTGGTTGCATTGGGAAACCCATCAGATAGAATACCCCCAAAACCCCACCGATGTTTCCTGGCTGCTCAATGCCGGTCAGGCGTTGGATACGGCTTATTTATCCCGAAAATTGCAGTTGGTGTGCCTGCTGGTGGCGCATCGTACGGTGTATAAAACTACGCAGGAGGTAACCTGGGAGGAAGAGTTGATCAGTTTGGCCGGACAAAGTTCATACGCTGCCCAGTCTTGTATTGCAGTATATCTGCATTGTTACCGCATGTTGAAAGAACCTTCAGATGAGATTCATTTTCAATACTTTAAGCATATTTTATTCGAACAGGGTATCCAGTTTTCAGAGGAAGAGATACACGGATTGTTTATTCTGGCCATCAATTACTGCGTGCGTAGGTTGAATGCCGGGGATACCCGTTTTTACCGGGAGGGTTTTGAACTTTATCGGGAGGGTCTGGCTCGGAATCATATTCTGGAAGACGGCATTTTATCCCGTTTTACCTTTCACAATATTGTGGCGCTTGGGCTGCACGTAGGAGAGCTGGAATGGGTGCGGTATTTTATCAATGAATACAAAAACAAGCTGGAACGGCGTTACCGGGAGAGCGTGTTCAGTTTCAACCTGGCCCGTTTGTCGTACGCCGAACGCAAACACAATCACGTGCTGGAGCTCCTGCAAACAGCCAATTATCGCGACCCATTGCACAATCTGGCCGCCAAAACCCTGCTACTCAAAACCTATTTCGATCTGGGTGAATACGATTCCCTGCAATCTCACCTCGATGCCATGCGCAATTATATTCAACGCAAACGGGTTCTGGGCTACCACCGCACCAATTACCTGAACCTTATCAGATACGCAGAGAAAATCCTCAAACTGGCGCCCAACGACCGTTCCGCCGCCAAAAACCTCAGGCAAGCCATCGAAAAAGAAGAAGTCCTCACCGAAAAAGCGTTCCTACTTAAATTGATAAGGCACTAAGTAAACGAAGAGGGTGTCTCAAAAGTAATTTTTACCGCAGAGGCGCGGAGACGCAGAGGTTTAAATGATTGATTTTCAATCTCTCTGCGCCTCCGCGCCTCTGCGGTAAAAATAAATCAGCGACTTTTGAGACACCCTCTTTGTGTTGTACCTTCGTGCCTTCCAAACAAGTTAAAGGAGTATGCAAGAAGAAAAAGGGCCTCATATTTTCAGTGATGAAGAGGCCATAGCAGCCATTCAGGAATTGTTCTGTTTTCAGAGCCTGATTCAGGGCATGAAGGCATTCCTGCCAGAGCCTTTGTTTCAATTGATCATGACAGAAAAAGACCGGGTACATTCTGTGCGTGATTTCCAGGAGAAAATAGCCCGGCCGCTGCTAAAAGTTATTGAAAACGAAAGCATTACACAGCTCACCGCCAGTGGCATCGATCATTTCAAACAGGATGAACAATACCTGTTTATTTCCAATCACAGGGATATTATCCTGGATTCTGCTTTCCTGAATATCGTATTGTTTGAACGCGGATTTCAAACCAGTCAGATAGCTATAGGCGACAATCTGATGCGGCACCGAATTTCGGAGCTGATTTTCCATATCAACAAGAGTTTTGTGGTAAAACGCACCGGCTCTCCCATGGAATTATACCGTTATTCCATGATGCTATCGAATTACATATGGACTCAAATCACACAAAAGATTGATTCTGTTTGGATTGCGCAGCGTGAAGGTCGGGCCAAAGACGGGAACGACCGCACGCAGGTAGGCTTGATTAAAATGCTGAGTCTGAGCTGTAAAGACGACCTGAAATCTTATTTCAAAAGCATGAATATAGCCCCTGTGGCCATTTCTTATGAGTTTGATCCCTGCGATTTACTCAAAGCGCAGGAGTTCCTGAACAAACGTGCCAACCCGGATTATAAAAAGACCTTTGAGGAAGATGTTCAGCATATGTTACTGGGACTAAAAGGCAATAAAGGCGCTGTTCATTTCCATTTTTCTGAGCCATTTGACGCAGAACTGGACGTATTCGACACCCTGCCCAATGCCAAAAAGCAGCTGGAAACCCTGGCAGAAATGATTGATGAAAGGATTCACAAGCACTACAAACTACACCCCATCAATTACATTGCACAGGATATGCTGACCGGCAGCAACACCTACAGCAATTACTATTCGGCGGAAGATCGGGAACGGATCGGGGCATATTTTGAGCAGCGGTTCCGCTTGCTGACTCAGGATGATGAGGGGCTTGGCAAAGATTATCTGCTCAAAATGTACGCTAACCCGCTGGTTAATCAATTGGCGGTTTCGGCGTGGTAGGAGGCCATAACTTTAAAAAATCGGTCTAATTTTTTCAAGCTCACTTTAAAAAATTAGGTCGTTCTTTTAAAGTGAGCTTAGATAAAGCATACCATTATTAGAAAGGAATTTTGCCCCGATTGGAGATTAAAATGAATTGGAGGGCTTTAGAACATGCTTGGCATTTTCATAAATGGGGCTAAAACCCTACTATTGGCACTTAAACTTTATTCCCCGCCCTAAAGGACGGGGCTATGCATTCTCAAATGGAATCTTCACACCACCTCTCGCATATCCTCACTCATCTGGCGGAAGACCGCGAACAATATTTCCAGGCCATTGCGCCGCCGGTTATCCAAACCAGCAACTTTGCTTTCCCCAACCTGACGGCCTTCCGGGAAGCCTTTTCTGATGAATTGCACAGTCATGTGTACTCCCGGGGCAACAACCCTACGGTTGAAATCCTGCGCCGCAAACTGGCAGCACTGGAAGGCACCGAAGATGCGCTGGTATTCTCCAGCGGCGCCGGAGCCATTGCAGCAGCTGTGATCGGCAATGTAAAAGCCGGCGACCACGTGGTATGTCAGCAAAACCCATATTCCTGGACCTCTGCGCTCCTGCGCAAATTCCTGAGTCGCTTCGGTGTGGAGCACACCTTTGTGGATGGCAGCTCCATAGCCAATATTGAAGCAGCGCTGCGGCCCAATACCCGGGTGTTGTTTTTGGAGAGTCCGAATACCATGACCTATGAATGTCAGGATCTGGCGGCCTGCGCTGCCCTGGCCAAATCGCGTGGCATTGTGACCATGATTGACAATTCCTACTGCTCGCCTATCTACCAAAACCCGGCATCTTTTGGGATTGATATCGTGTTGCATTCTGGTACCAAATATTTGAACGGACACTCAGACGTGGTGGTAGGCGTGCTTTGTGGCAGCAGCGAGATGGTTAAAAAGATCTTTGAATCGGAGTTGATGACGCTGGGAGGCATCCTCGGGCCGCATGATGCCGCGCTGGTCATCAGGGGATTGCGCACCCTGCCGCTGCGGGTACAACGGAGTCAGGAAAGCGCGCAATGGATCATTGAAAAACTGGAAAACCACCCTAAAGTGGAACGCATCTGGTATCCTTTCCATCATTCTTTCCCACAGTTGGAACTGGCAAAAAAACAAATGCGCGGCTGCGGCGGACTCTTTTCGGTGCAATTCAAAACCGATGATATGGAAAAAATGGAAGCGTTTATCCACAAAATGGAGCGTTTCCTCATGGCTGTAAGCTGGGGTGGACATGAAAGTCTGATTATCCCCACCATTGGTTTTTACAACATTCCCGGACGTCCGGCGCCGGCAGCGCCCTGGCAATTTGTGCGCTTTTACATTGGTCTGGAAGACCCGGCGTGGTTGTGGGAAGATTTGGAAAGGGCGATGGAAGCGCTGTAGAATATCCAATGTCCAATGTCCAATAATCAATGTCCAAGTGGGGCGGGGGTTTGGCGTCAGCACATTTGCCTGGATGTTTTCGCCTGAATGGCGAGGGAATATCCAATATCCAATGTCCAATAACCAATGTCCAAGTGCTGCGCCTGCCTGACGTCAGCACATTTCCCCGGGTTTACTCGCCTGAATGGCGAGTAACGTCTCGCCATTCAGGCGAAAACAGCCCAGCAATTGTGCTGACTCCAGGCACCCGCAGCACTTGGACATTGGATATTGGTTATTGGATATTTGTTTGTTCACGAAATGGCTAAATCGTGCATTAAGCCCTACACAACAAACCATTTTTGAACATGACATCACGATTTGCTTCTCTACTGTGCGGCTTGCTGTTCTGCACGTTTACCCACAACCTTCAAGCACAAACCAATCTTGACCTGAAACATGAGCTTTATGCCGGTTATGGGCAGGGATCTGTGCCTCAGTTTGGCATTTCTTTTGGTTTCATCATCGGCAATGCGCTGGGCAATGCCATTGCAAACGGCATTATTACCAGATTGGGTGGAACCGGGGTTACTTATACAGAAAAAATTACCGGAACCGGCTCTATTTCAATGGGTTACAACTACTACCCGGCCCGCCGATGGAGTATTGGCCTGCAAGGTGTGTTTGAGCGGGTAAACGACCGGCTTGAGTTTTCCAACGGGAATGTAGGCATCAGCAGGGTGGATGTTATCACCGGCATGGTACGCACGGATTTTCGGTGGATTAACAAGCCTGGATTCAAGTTTTATTCCGGCGCGGCCATTGGCGGCGCGGCATACCATTATTACGATGTAGATGATGCCAGCAACAGCGACCGGGATTTTGGCGTAGCCTTCGCCGTTACTCCCCTCGGACTTCGGTTCGGGAAAAATATCGGCATCTTCGTAGAAGGCGGAATAGGCTGGGATGGCCTGATTAAAGCCGGGGTTTCCGGACGGTTCTGAGAATGTCCAATATCCAATGTCCAATAATCAATGTCCAAGTGGGGCGGGGGTTTGGCGTCAGCACATTTGTTGAGCTGTTTTCGCCTGAATGGCGAGTGTAATGTCTCGCCATTCAGGCGAAAACAGCTCAACAAATGTGCTGACGCCAAACACCCGCCCCACTTGAACATTGGATATTGGACATTGGATATTGGATATTTCCTAGTTTTTTCTGTCGCGGCGATTTTCCTTGCGGTCGCGTTTGTTTTCCTTACGGTCGGCTTTGTTTTCGGCGCGGTCGCGCTTGTCTTCGCGTTTGTCGCGCACGTCCTCCCGCGCATCACGTTTGTCTTCCCGCGCATCGCGCACATCTTCACGCTGATCGCGTACACCACCATCGTGTTTGGCATCGCGCACATCTTCACGGGCATCGCGTTTGTCTTCACGGCGGTCGGCGCGATCTTCTTTGCGGTCGCGTTTGTTTTCGGCACGGTCGCGACGGTTTTCGGCGCGATCGGCTTTGTTTTCAGCGCGGTCAACTTTGTTTTCGGCCTTGTCAATGGCCTGTGGTTGTTGAGCGAACAAGGTATTGGCAGAAGCCATGGCAACGAGGCAAAAAAGGAAAACGAGGTACTTTTTCATGTGAACAAATAGATTGGTTGTGAATGTTGTTTGAGGCTTTGACGCAAAGGTGCAGATGGCGTTTAACCGGTTTTACATCCTTAACATTTATTTAGGGTTTGTCGTGTACTTGCCAAGCTTAAATACACTCAAACAGTAAATTCCCGATGACTTACCTTCGTGCACTTATTCCTAAACAACACGATATGCAACGTTACATCCTTCTGCTTTCGCTTCTTTTCTTAGTTTCTGTTTCCTCAGCACAAATAAGTTTCAGCAACCAAACCAACCTGCTCACACCCGTTAATCATTATAGTGGCGTAGCTATTGCTATTTGCGATATGAATGGCGACGGGCTGGACGATATTGTTCGATTGAGTCAGGGTACTGACCTGAATATTCAATATCAAACGCAACCTAACCAGCCGTTCATCCCTTCCATTACCTACCCTATTGCCGGTGATGATACCTGGGGTATGTGCACTGCAGATTTCAACAATGATGGCCTGGGAGATGTCCTTTCCGGCGGCCTTTCAAACGGGATAAAATTCACCAAATCCAAGCCAGACGGCACTTTTTCCACTCAAAACATCACCAATCCAAACACTTTCGTTCAGAGTGTGAATTTTGCAGATATCGACAACGATGGCTGGCTGGATGCTTTTGTTTGCCATGACGACGGTATTTCCCGTTTATTCAAGAACAACGGTAGCGGTGTTTTCGGTTTGCAAAGTAATATGATCAACCTGGCAACAGTACCAGCTTCAGATAACTCTGGTAATTATGGTACGGTATGGAGTGATGTGAATAACGACGGGTACACTGATTTGTACATCGCTAAATGTCGGCAGGGAGTAAACAATCCTACCGATCCACGGCGTATCAACCAGCTATTTATTAATAATGGCGATTACACTTACACCCAGGATGTCACCAATGAATATGGGTTGCGTATTGGCGCCCAGAGCTGGACAGCCGACTTTGGAGACATTGATAATGATGGTGATTTTGACTGCTTCATTACCAACCATGATGTTCCCAGTCAGCTGTTGGAAAACGACGGGAGCGGGCACTTTACAGATTTAGCTGCATCGTTTGTCAATGAAATTGTTGGATTGCCCCTACAAGGCGTTTTTAAAGATTTTGACAATGATGGATATGTAGATATTCTGGTAGCTGGAGATTCACATCATCTTTTCCGGAATAATGGAGATAAAACCTTTACACAGGTAAGCAATCCATTTAATAACAATAAAATGGAATCTTATGCTGTAGGGGATTTGAATGCAGATGGATTTTTGGATGTATATGGCGGATACGCATATGTGTACACCAGCCCGTCTACAATACCGGATGCACTTTGGATGAACAATGGAAATGACAACCATTTTTATGGAATGAGTTTGCGCGGACAACAAAGTAACCGCAGTGCAGTGGGCGCCAAGGTTCACCTCTATTCCGCATTGGGCGTTCAAACTCGCGAGGTGCGTTCCGGGGAAAGCTATGGCATTAGTAACTCCCTGCAGATACATTTTGGATTAGGACAAGTCACGCAGATCGACTCAGTGGTAGTATCCTGGCCTTCCGGCATCAAGGATGTTATTTACCAACCAGAGATTGATCAATATGTCACCTTCTACGAAGGCGGTTGTTTTATAGCATCTGTAATGGTACAGGCATCCGGCAGTACTGCAATCTGCCCGGGAGACACCTTAGCCTTGTCAACCAGCCTGCCATTTGCGCAATATACCTGGAGCAATGGCGATACCACTTCCATTATTCAAGTTGGCGATGAAGGCAGTTATCATGTTACTGTTACAGATGATAATGGTTGTACTGCTATTTCCAATATTGTAACCATTGTTGTGGATCCGGTGAGCATTCCAACCATTTCAGCACTGGGCGACACTACCTTTTGCGCAGGCAATTCTGTAATCTTGCAAGCCTCATTATCAACTGATTACATATGGAGCACCGGTGCTACCACCCAAAGTATTGAAGTAGATCAATCTGGAAGCTATACGGTATCTGCCAAAGGCTTATGTAGTTTTTTCCCCTCCGTCCCCGTGGAGGTAACCGTGTTATCAGTTGATGCGCCCCAGGTTGAGCCCGATACCATAATGCCCGGAGAATCGGCTACACTTACAGCAACAGGTGGGGATCAGGTTTCCTGGTACGATGCTCCCAACAGCCAAACGCCACTTTCCGAAGGCATTACCTTTAACACACCTGCGCTCACTCAAAATACCACCTATTGGGTTGAAAACTCAATTATGTTTGGTTTGCCTAATGACTTTGTGGGCATGATCTATCACCAGGGCTCTGCAACCAGCGACAACAGCTACAATGGCGGGTTGGTATTTGACTGCTTTGAACCATTTACTTTATTGAGAACTAAAGTGTATACCGCCAAGGAAGGTGAACGCAAAATTGAATTGCGCGACGTTTCAGGAAATGTACTGCAAACAGTAACCGTCAATATTCCGAAGGATACTTCTGTGGTAGAGTTGAATTTTAATGTGCCGGTTGGCGCCGACTTCCTGCTCACTACAGATGCAGCATTTAACCTGAACAGTATTGGCACTTCTGGTCCGCAGCTCCGCAGAAGCAGCAATAACTGTAATTATCCTTACGAAATTCCCGGTATTCTCAGTATTAAAAACTCTACCTTCAACCAAGACAGGTACTATTATTTCTATGACTGGGAGGTAGGATTTGCAGGAGATACCTGCATCAGCGAGCGAGTTCCGGTAACCGTTGTGGTGGAAGAAGAAAACAGCGCAGCAACACTGCCCGCCTGGACGGAAAAATTGAATCTTTATCCGAACCCTACAGAAGGGCAACTGATTATTTCTCTGGAAGGTTATTCCGGCGGCGAACTCCTGTCTATCACAAGAAATGCCCAGGGGCAAATCCTGCAGCAACAATTATTCCAGGCAGCTGCCGGCCATGCGGTGTTCAAAACAGACTTGAATACTTTGCCACAAGGCATGTACTGGCTGGAACTGGCGCATAGCCAGGGGAAAGTGCAGCGGAAGGTGGTTAAGCAATAATTACTCCGGAGGGATGGTGTATCAAAAGTCGCTGATTTATTTTTACCGAAGAGGCGCGGAGACGCAGAGGCATAAATGATTGATTTTCAATTCCTCTGCGCCTCCGCACCTCTGCGGTAAAAATTACGTTTGAGCCCCCCTGACAGTTATTTAGTTTTTGAGAAAAACCCGACTCCACCTTCCTGCCCGGAGTACATAAACCCCGGCAGGCAGGTTAGAGACAAAAAGGGTTTGGGTGTTTTCACCAGGTTGAACTTGCCATTTTTGCGCATACAGGCTTTTACCTTCCTGATTGATTATTTCCAGTTTCAGGTCCTGTTTTTGCGCTGATTCCAATTGGATTTTTAGTTCGGCAGCTACCGGATTTTGCAACAATTGCAAGGCGTAATCGGTATGTAGAGACGCCTTTTCCTTGATCCCAACAGTGCCCAGTTCATCCGAGCCAATGTCGTTGGCCCCATCGTTTCTGGGCTGTCCTTCACGGTCTGTAGTGATAAAAGCCTGGTTTACACCGGTATTGATACACGGACTTCCGGCCAGCAAGTGGTAATCTTCATCCAGTATCGGATCGGTATCAAAGCTGTGTAAATCCCGGAATGTCTGCGCTTTCCATTGCGCCAGCGTCCACTCCTGCCAGTCGAGGTTATCGTCCAGAAAAGCTGCTCCGTTGGGGTCGAAATAGCCGTTGTTATCTATTTGGTTATTGTTGCCACTCAGGGCGTTCTCGCGAACACGTACCATGACAGGCTCCTGAAATCCGGGCTGAATGAACAAGTTATTGACCACGCGTACTTGTTGACTACCTACCCGGGCGGAAGTGTTATCATCAATCCACACATCGGTGGTATTAAAAAACAATGCGGCGTGTTCTGTCATGGCGGCGTTGATCACTGTATTGTTATAGACCCTGGCGTCTTTGGCGCCCCAGAGTCCAATTCCCGCATGTTGGGTATTGACAATCAGATTATTGAATACCAGGCCATTGATGTTTTCAAAATATTCGGGATTAAAATCGGTATCAAACCACTCCGCATCGGTGTAAAAGCCCAGATAAACGCCACCTTCTCCACAGTTTTCAATGCGGTTGGCCTCAATCACACAATTTCGGCCGCCACCTTTTACGTACACGCCTGTAGTGGCAATATCGTGGATATGGCAACCTTTAACGGTGAGGTTTGGGGCGTTCACGTTATCAATGCCTTCGGCATTAAAATCGAGCAGGGCGCCCGGTCCCGTTCCGGTGTGGTGGATTTCGCAGTTGAGGATGCTGATGTTGGCGCAGGCAGGCGTAAGTTTGATGGCATCCCTGCCGGAATGATGGATGTTGCAGTCGGTTATGGTTACCCCGCTTACCCCTTTCCGCTGACTGAACGGCAGGTTTGGATCCCAATCCCAGTTGGTTTCAAACTTTATGGCGTAGTAGTAGCCACCCACAATTTCCAGTCGCTCCAGCGTGCCACCGGTGGTTTCCGGTTCATTGTACCAGATGCAGGCACTGATGTCCTCCACGTTGGTAACAGCTGTAATCACCGCCCACTCGCCCGGGTAAGATTTGATATGCAGGTTACTTTTATTGATCCTGATTTCCTGACTGGTGTATTGTCCGCCACGCATCAGTATTTCATCACCCGGCTGAGCTTCGTCTATCGCTCTTGGCAGGGTTTTGAATGGATTAGCCAAAGTGCCTGCGTTATTGTCGTTGCCAGTGGTGGAAACGTACCAGGTTGCAGCATGGGTGGTTGCTCCTGCAATGAGGAACAACGCGAGCAAAAGTGTCTTATTCATATAGCATTGATTTACAGGATGCTGCGCGTTTACCATCGAAAGACCGGGTGCCCACGCATTTTTTGTAATAAATACCCCATTACACCACCTGTGAGTGTCCAAACCAGGGTATTGAAAAGGAATAGATGAACCCAATTGGTGGAGACACCCCGCAGGTAAAATGCTCCGGCAAACAAACCCGCGATCCAGCCGCCATGCCATGCCCCCCGGAGAAATCCCCAGGCATCCAGCCAACGCTGAAAAAGTATGGAGAGTAAAAAGGCCTGTAGGATATTACTTACCAGAAAGGCCCATAATGGAACCATTTCAACCGGTGGTGTCATCCATATACCTGCCAGCCAGACCAACAATGTGGCTAAAATGCCACCAGACAGCGTCGAGAGGATAATTTTGAGAATCATGGCTTGGGGATGGTTTAGTTATAGTCGCCAAAGCAACCCAAGCCGGATCATAAACAATCCCAGGAGCATGGCTAAAAAAGAGCCTGCAATCAGCTGAAAACCATAGATATACGCCTTGGCAGGATCCTTTTTATCTATCACTACAGTTACCTGCTCATTCAAAGCATAATTGCTGATAGTGGTGAGAGCTGCCGTAGCACTCCTTGTTTCCAGACTATCCTTACTTCCGGGTGCTATCGGATAAACGAAAACGGGCCTGCGAGCCTTACGCTTCCCCTTTCTCACACCATCCGGTTCACGTTGTACAGAGGGGGCATTTCTGCCGGCCAAAAAGCCGGAAATTCTGCCTTCCACGGTATGACCGCTTACTTTGTACCAAAGTGGCTCGAAGGTATTTCGGGCAAAAGTGTAGGTCAAAAACACGCCCAGTCCAAACAGAAGCACCCGGAAAAACAAAACGGTTAGCGGAGAAACGCTTCTTTTGCTCATTTCAGGCCGTATTTTTTAATCAACTCGTTACGCTCGTCGTTGGCTGTTGGCGCATAAACGAGGCCATAATGCTCATTGAGTTTGTTCATGACTACCTCTCTTTCTTTTGACCCAAACGGGTAGCCTTTTTCGGGGGTGTATTCAAAAAACACTTTTTCCAAAAACTCTTCAAAAGGCTGATTGAAATACATATCAATGAACCGCAGCGGCTTGTCGGAGGCATTAAAAAAGGTGTGTACCAAATTGCGCGGCCGCAAATGCCAGCCTCCCGCGGCTATTTCAACTACTTCACCGTCAATCAATACGCTGGCGGTGCCCTCCAAAACCAACATTAACTCATCCAGTTCTTTGTGTAAATGCGGCGGCGGGCCCATTACTTTTGGCGCTACGGCACACTCTACACTGGAATAAACCCCGCCAGTCATGGAAGAGCGCACCCAAACCCGGATGTCCATTCCTCCTTTGTGGTCTAAAGGCGCCTGCGGAGGCAAGAGCACAGGTTTGATTGGTTCCTCTAGTTGGCTTCCTTGTGCAAAACTCAGGTTTGGAATCAAGGGTAATCCAGCCAATAGGCCGGCAGCAGAAAGAAAATCTCGTCTTTGCATGAGTAGTGCTATTTTTCTTATTGTTCAAAGATGCTTCCAGATCATCCTGGCGGAAAAACAACTTCTAACCACCTGCGAAAAACACCCCATGAACGGTGTATTTCCCCTGGTTCACCGGTGGCTGTTCATTTCTCGCAGTTCATAAAATATTGCAGTCAATTGGACTTCAGGTTTTACATCTTTGCCTCCATGATGAATCGAATGCTGTTCTGTTTTTTATGCTGTATCTGTATCCATACTGCCAGCGCGCAATCGCAAAAGGTTGATTCTTTGAAATCAGTATTGAACGGCATTCCGGCCGATGCCGATACTGCCCGGCAGCATCGGCGCGCCCAACTCATGTGGAGCATTAGCACTCAGTATTTCAGACCGTTGAAGGATTTTGAAAAATGTCGCCAGTTTGGCCGCGGTGCGCTGCACCTGTATCATCAATTACAAATGCCCCGCGGCGTTGCCCAATCCCTGAGCAATATCGGATTCGCCTATTTGTATGAAAACCGTTCACCGGAAGCCGTGGATACCCTGCTGCAGGCCTATCGGGTATATGAACAATTGAAAGACACAGCCAAAATGACTTACCTCATTTCCACTGTGGCCTCACACCTGTATGAAATGCCGGAACAAGTAGACTTGGCCCTCGCCTACGCGCGCCAGTGCGTGGACCTGAGCACACGCGCACAAAGACTGCATGGCTTGTGTGCCTGTAGTCACCTCCTGGGCGATTTATACGACCGGACCGGCCAACCCGACAGCGCCGCTTATTATGTACAAAACGCCCTGGCACTGGCTGAAAAAGCGCCCAATATCCCTGGAATTGTCCCACTTTACCTGACCATGGCCCGACTTGCTGAGCGCAAACAACAATATACCGAAGAAAAATCCTGGTTACTCAAAGCTGAAGAGGCTTTCCGGAAATACCCGGACATGGCCACCGCTGAAACCGAGCTCAACCTGCTGCTGGCCATGAGTCGCTGCCTGATTCAGCTGGGAGATTGGTCAAACGCTGCTGCCTGGTTAAGCCGATCAGGCACACTGATTCCACAGGTAAAGGATAAAAGTTACCACGAACGGTACTACCTGGATATGAGTCGGCTGGCCGAACATCAAAACAACCCGACTAAAGCCCTTGAGTATTTTAAATGGCATATCAGCGCCCGCGACAGCGTACAAAACCTGGAGAATACCCGGCGCATGACAGAAATTCAGGTAAAACATTCCTTTGAACAAAAGCGGATACAAGAAGCGGCAAGGCAGGCACAGGAGCTGGCGTTACGTGATGCCCGAACCCAACAACAACGTTGGATCTTCGGACTGATTTTGCTGGGTATTTTATCCGGCGCCGGGTTTGTTTTTTACACCTACAAACAAAAACAGGAGCGCCGTAGAACGGAACTGGAGCTGGCCAGTCTGCGGGCACAAATCAATCCACATTTCATTTTCAATTGCCTGAACAGTATTTACAGATACACCAAGGAACGGGATACCGATACCGCTGCCAAATACCTGCAAAAATTCAGTCAACTGCTTCGTCTGGTGCTGGAAAACAGTCGCACCGAAAAGATCACCCTGGCCCGGGATTTGGAAGCGCTGCAATTGTATGTAGACATTGAATCACTGCGATTCAAAGATAAATTGCAGTTTCAACTGAAGATGGATCCCGACATTGATCCAAGTTTCCTGCAGGTGCCGGGCATGCTCATTCAACCACATGTGGAAAATGCTATCTGGCATGGCCTTATGCATAAAAAGGAAGGAGGAAACATCTCAGTCCGGATAAGTCAGCCAGCCGAACAGGTACTCAGGATAGAAATTGAAGATAATGGTGTTGGGCGGGCTGCCGCAGAAGCCCTGGAAAGCAAAAGTGTGCTGCGCCAAAAAGGACTAGGGCAAAAAATTACAGCGGAACGGCTAAAAGCCACCGGAAGATTATCGTTTACTGAAACCCGGGATCTGTTCGATGAACACGGACAAGCGGCGGGAACGCTGGTGATCATGGAGCTCGACCTCGGCTGAAGAACACGGGTGGAACGCGGATTGTCATCCTGAACGCAGAGAAGGATCTGGAACGCGGATGACGCGGATGACGCGGATTTTTTTGGCTGCCTTCGGCATCCATGTACCATGGAATTTCAAGCCGAACGCTTCTGCGGAAATCTGCGGTTCATTTGCGGAAATCTGCGGGAAACAAACCACGAGCACCTAAGCCGAACGCCAACTCAAACACTCAGGCACTCAAAAACTCAAACACTCAACCATGAAATCCATTCTGATTGACGATGAAACAGACGCTCTCGAAGCGTTGCATTTGTTGCTGATGGAAACCTGTCCGGAAGTGGTAATTGCTGGCAAATTTACCGATCCCGAAAAAGGACTGGCGGCTATTCGCAATATGAAGCCGGATCTGGTTTTTTTGGATATAGAAATGCCGGTGATGAACGGGTTTCAACTTCTGGAAGCATTGGAAATACCTGCCTTTTCACTGGTATTTGTCACAGCATACGATCAGTTTGCTGTCAAGGCATTCCGTTTCAGCGCCGTTGATTACCTGCTGAAACCTGTGGATCCCGTGGAATTGCGTAAAGCTGTGGATAAAGCGGCAGATAAACACCGAGTAGGCAAATCCCAGCTGGATTGGCTCAAACAATCATTAACCCAGCAGGATTCCCGGCGGTTCGATAAAATAGCGCTGCCTTCCGCACAAGGCTACACTTTTGTGGAATTGACAGATGTGATGTACTGCGAATCCGACAGCAGTTATACCAAATTTTTCCTTGCAAATGGCGATACCTACCTGATTACCAAATCATTAGGCGAAGTAGAGGAAATGCTTGCAGGCACGGATTTTTTCAGAATACACAAACAGTTTCTGGTTAACATGCGCCATATCCGAAGTTACATTCGGGGCGACGGAGGTTATGTCATCATGCCGGATAAAGTCAATATCCCTGTGTCGCGCATTAAAAAAGAGGAATTTACGGAGCGGTTCACCCGGTTTTAATATCCTCCCGAATTTTCGCCCACAGCCACGTATCTATCAGTTTTTCCTGTTTTTTAATCGCTTTACGCATGAGTCCTTCACGCTCAAATCCGGCTTTCTCCAGCACCCTGTTGGAAGCCGTGTTAAAGGAATATACCTTAGCCTCAATACGTACCAGTGCAGGCCGCACCTCAAACAACCAGCGCGTGAAGGCCTTAACTCCATCCGGCACTATACCCTGCCCCCGAAATGGCGCTGCCAGCCAATAACCCATTTCATCGCTGTGCCCCTCCAATCCGGTGCGCAAAAAAGCGCCCATGCCACCAATAACCCCGTATTGGTCATGACGGATGGCCAGATTGTAATGCCCACCATTTTGCTCAAACAGATCCCTGGTATGCTGTAACCATTCGTCGGCCTCCTTTTGCAGGTATGGGGCTGGAATATTGGAGGTGTTATCCTGAATCACCGGATCATTCAGGTATTGGATCAAATTGGCCTGGTCGCCCGATTCAAATGGGGTGAGTTGTATGCCTGGACGGATTGGAATGATGTTGTTCATAAGGGCATAACCCGGATTATTATGAATAGAGTTCCCGGGCAAACTAATTCTGTATACCGTCTAATAAACAGAATGCGGAAAAATCAGAAAATCGCCCTACACTTGCATTGAAACCAATACCCAACACTACTGGACATTTTGGTTTCAGACCTATAAGGTTTTTGGAAACCTACGGTATGTACACAAGTTAAAAGGTGAATCAATTTCTGATGTTAGACACCACTTATCACATCTAGCATCTTGTAACCCGCCGTTTTAACGGCGGGGAAAAGTCGAGCCCCATCACATCTAGCATCTTTACAAAACATCACATCTTCAAGAGGTTATGGATGCTGATGCTCTGCAAAGATGCTAGATGTGAATAGTGGGGTATCCATGGCCACTCGTTGAAACGAGTGGTTACAAGATGTTAGATGTGTTACCAGATTGCCTTAACATCAACATATAACTTATGTACATACCGTAGGTTTTTGGAAACCTTATAGGTCTGAAACCAAAATGTCCAGTAGCGTGCCAATACTCTCTATGTACAAAGTCATTACCTTTTTTCTCGCCGTTTTTTGTTTTTCCCTGCAAGCTCAGGTACGCCTGACGGAAATTGCCCCCACTAATACCGGCCAACTCCAGGATGACGATGGAGATTTATCCGATTGGATAGAAATCCGAAATGGCAGCACACAGATCGTCAATTTCCTAAACTGGGGCATCACGGATGGCTCTTCCGCCAATCGCTGGCTGCTGCCCGCTATTGATCTTGATCCGGGCGAACGTTTATTAGTATTTGCCTCCGGGAAAAATCGTGGCTCCAGTCAGGGCGCCAACGGGGTAGATCACTGGGAAACGGCCGTAAATGAAGGAGATAACTGGCATTATTATGTTGGAAATGCCAACCCGCCCGCTAACTGGACAAGCCTTGCTTTCGACGACAGCGTATGGCCATCCGGCCCGGGCGGATTTGGATATGGCGATAACGACGATGCCACCGTATTACCAACCGGCACACTTTCAGTGTATTATCGGCAGATATTTCAGGTAACAGATGCCAATCAAATCAAACAAATGGTGCTGAGTATGGATTACGACGATGGATTCATCGCGTACCTGAATGGACAGGAAATTGCCCGTAGCAGCACCGTGAGTGGTCAGCCAAACTGGAACACCCTGGTTGGAGATCATGAGGCTACATTTTACAATCTGAACGCATATCCGGAACCTTTCACGGTTTCGCCTACTCTTATTGCCAGTTTTCTGCAAAACGGCCCCAATGTACTGGCGGTGCAGGTGCACAATGCCCTGACCAATTCCAGCGACCTGACCGGACGTACCTGGCTGCATGCCGGCATTGGCTCAAGCAATCAGTTTTTTGGCGCTAACCCCTGGTGGTTTGTGCCGCCAGACCAAGGATTTAGCGGCGTTTTACACACCGATTTTACACTGCAACAGGGAGAACGTGTTCGACTTTTCGATGCCCTGGGCAATCTGGCCGACTCCGTTACCCTGCAACCTTTGCAGCCGGGACACTCGTTCATGCGCATCAACGACGACGGGTTTTGGTGCATTACGCCTAATCCAACACCCGGCGTGGAAAACGCCTTTGATTGTGAAAACGCGTATTCCGCCACTCCGGTATTCAGTCTGAATTCCGGGTTTTACAATGGCATTCAATCTGTTAGCATCAGTGGCCCGGGCGCCATCCGTTACACTACCGACGGCAGTGAACCGATTGCGACCTCTTTATTGTACAGCGGCCCCATTCAGGCAACCCAGAATACGGTGCTGCGCGCCCGTTGTTTTGAGAACTTCAAACTGCCAGGCGCAACGGCAACTGCTACTTATTTTATTGATGAAAATGTAACGCTCCCGGTGGTAGCCATTACCCTCCCGCCGGAAGATTTTAGCGAAGTTTACACCAATTATAGCCGCAAAGGCCAGGTTTCGCTGGAGTTTTTTGATAAAAACAAACAAAAACAGTTCAGTGACAACTACGCAGCTTATGTGGTAGGCAACTGGTCGGTGGGCTTTCCACAAAAGAGTCTGCAATTCGATGTGGATGAAGATTTTGGTTCTCAAGGGGAAATCAAATACCAGCTTTTCCCGGATAAAGGCACCAATTCCTACCATTCTTTCCGTATCCGGAATGAAGACGACGACTGGACGCAGGCGCGTATGCGCGACCGGATTGTCAATGAACTGGCGGCGCCTACACATGCCGGACATGCTGCATATTTGAACGTAATTGCCTTCATAAACGGCCAATATTGGGGACATTATGTGGCAAGAGAGCGACTGGATAACTATTTCTGCCGGGATAACTACGGCGCAGATCCAGATTCAGTAACCCTCGTAAAAACTTATTTCAACCTAAACCAGGGCACTACCCTGGATGAGGCGGAGCACGGTACATTGGACGATTTTTATGCCATGTCGGATTTTATTTCCGGGCAAAACATGGCCGACCCCAACCAGTTTGCACAAGCCGGAAAATTGCTGGATCTGAGCAATTTTACAGATTATCTGGCCACAGAGATTTTTGTAGCCAGCACCGACTGGTTGCAGGATTATTACAACAACATCCGTCTGTTTAAGTCCGACTGGAATGACCCCTGGAAATTCGTACTCTGGGATGTGTCTTATTCCTCTGGCAATCCGCTGGGAGGCTCCACCTGCGCTGCCTGCGATGTGCTGGGTACCACCCTGACCGACGATTCCCGATATGGTGAAATGCTGCGCAGTTTGTTGCAAAACCCGGAATACCGCCGGTATTTCATCAATCGTTTTGCCGATTTGATGAACACGAGTTTCCTGCCCTCCCGCGCGCATGAGTTGATTGATGTAAACGCGGCCGAAATGGCGGCTGAGATTCAGCGGCACCACGAATTATGGGGCACAGGCGATTTGGGAACCTGGCAAAACGCGGTGCAAACCTTGCGCACATACTACCAGGATCGGCCGGAGTATCAACGTCAGCATTTGGTGGATAGGTTTCAGTTGGATGGACAGGTGAACATTACCCTGCAGGCCAACCCTCCCGGAGCAGGTACGATTCAAATTTCAACCGTTATTCCGGAGTCCCTACCCTGGTCTGGAGTTTATTTCCATGGCAATCCGGTTACCCTTACGGCCATTCCCAACCCGGGTTATACGTTTGCCAATTGGTCGGTAAGCCCGTTTATCAACAACCTGACTGGCGCAACGTTTACGGCAGATATTTCCGGGAACACCGTTTTTACAGCAAATTTCACTGGTCAGGCACAGGCACAGGCACTCCGCATCACGGAAATCAACTATCATTCAGACCCCAGCAGAAATGCCGGCGACTGGCTGGAAATACAGAACCAGGGCAACCATGCCCTGGATTTAAGCGGTTATTGGTTGCGTGATAAAGACTGGTTCCACCGGTTTGACATTCCTACAGGCACGGTGATTCCGGCGGGTGCGCGCTTGGTGTTGTTTGAAAATGAGCAAAATTTCCAGCAGGAAAATCCTGGGGTGAGTCAACAACTTGGGCCCATCAATTTCCAATTGGATAACGATGGCGACGATTTGTATCTCTATGATCGTGCGGGCTCGGTGGCGTTGAGCATGACCTATAAGGATGGCGAGAAATGGCCTTGTACTGCGGATGGTTTTGGCGGCACGCTGGAACGGGAGAATGGCAATAATGATCCCAATGAGCCTGAATCCTGGTTCGATGGCTGCACCGGCGGATCGGCGGGCACAGTTTACAGTCCATGTGCAGAAATGCCGGTGATTTCAGAAATCAACTACAATTCCGCTCCCACAGCAGATGCTGGCGATTGGATTGAGCTGTTCAATACCACCTTTGCCCCGATGGATTTGAGTGACTGGCAAATTTCCGATGCCAGTGGTAACACCTATACCATACCACAGGGAACCGTGTTGGGTCCCACGGGGTATCTGGTTTTTTACGCGGATCAGGCCAAATTTGCGGCACAGTTCCCCAACGTAACCAACGCGGTGGGTCCAATGGGTTTTGGATTTAGCGCAGCGGGGGATATGGTACGCTTGTATCGTCCGGATGGTCGTTTGTACTGGAGCATGTGCTTTGATGACAAGCTGCCTTGGCCGGAAGCTGCTGACGGAGATGGCTATACGCTTGAAAATGAGAGCGTTGCAGGACGCATAACGGATCCGGAAAACTGGTTTGCCGGTTGCCCGGGCGGGTCTCCGGGCACCTTTTACGATCCCAATTGCGGCAATGTAGACACAGATGAACCATTCCGGCAAACATTCCAGCTTAGTGTTTGGCCCAACCCGGCGTTTGATCAAATTAATATTCAAACCCAAGCCGGTGTAAGCACCCATTACCGCTGGATCAATGCTCAGGGACAAACTGTTCAGGAAAACTACTCCTCATATGGTTTACTGCAAATCAGTATCCAAAACTGGGCGCCTGGCATCTACTGGCTTCAGGCAACCCGCAGCGACGGCAAAACGGCTGCGGAAAAGGTGGTGAAACGGTAGACGGTGGACGGTGGACGATGGACGGTGGACGGCGTGGGTATTCAAACCAAACGTGAGTTGTCATCCCGGTTCCCGGGATGACAACTCACGTTTTTTTTAAATTTGTTGAAAAAAACAGCAAAAGATACACGCGGGCCCTCAAACCGAATGCCTCTGCGAAAATCAGCGGTTCAATCTGCGAAAATCTGCGGGAAACCAACGGTGGAACGACGGGCCGGAGAAAATTTGCGGGAACCCCTATCAATCCCACTCCTTCGCCTTCCGATACGCCACTCCGCGGAAAAAGGCAACGGCGGTACCGTCCTGCCTGGTCACTACAATAGCGTAATTGGAGATGGACTTACCCAGGTTATCCTCCCGGGCAATAGCCGTCAGCACATCGTGCTCAAACACCGGTGCTACATGCTCCACCGTGCAATGGATAGATACCGCATGCCTTCCATGCGAATTGCAGGCAAAAGCAAAGGCGCTATCGGCCAGAGAAAAGGTGATACCTCCATGGGCCACACCGAACCCATTGAGCATTTCTTTACGAACCGTCATCTGCAAGGTGCAGGCGCCTGCATCAATCGACACGAGTTCAATGCCCAGCCATTGGCTGAACGGGTCGTTGTCGTACATTTTGTGAAAAACATCCAGAGCTGTCATGGCACAAAAGTAAATCGCCGAAGCTTTCTTGAAGCTCCGGCGATTCAGGAATAAAATGGAGCGGCCGGTTATCCAACAGTGATATTCACCACCTCGAATTCCATAACGCCACCGGGAGTGGTAACTTTTGCTACTTCGCCTATCACCTTACCCAGCAAGCCCTGCCCGATTGGGGAGGTTACGGAAATGCGCATTTGTTTGGCATCAGCTTCAGTTTCTGATACCAGTTTATAGGTCATTTCCTTGCCGGTTTTGAGGTTTTTTATGGTTACATTGGAAAGAATAGCTACTTTAGAAGCATCCAGTTGACTTTCATCAATGATGCGCGCGGAGGAAAGCACGGTTTCCATCTCGCTGATTTTGAGTTCCAAAAGGCCTTGTGCGTCTTTGGCAGCATCGTATTCGGCATTTTCTGACAAGTCGCCTTGCGCACGAGCCTCCGCGATGGCACGCGCGGCTTCCATACGTCCGGTTGTTTTGAGTTCTTCCAGTTCCGATTTCAGTTTGTCGTAACCTCCCTGTGTCAGATAAGTGTAGTTTGCCATTTTCTAAAAAAATTGGTGAATGATGGATTTTGGAGGCTATAAATAGCATTTCACCAGCCAAAATCCTGCCTCGTCGAGGCTATAGGGCAGAAAAAAACAGAAACGTCCTTGCCGAGTGGACAAGAACGTTCCTGTTGTTTAAGGCTGCAAAGGTAAGGGCAGTTTACATATTGTAAAAGACCCGGCATTAAATTTCTTAGATCAGAGACCCGATGGATCATACTGCCGCCCAATCCCAAACCATTTCAAGGTTCTTTCACCTAAACCCGGGGCGTTCACATGAACCAGATACACTCCACTGGCCACCGGAATACCCTTGCTGTTTTTCAAATCCCACTCAATAGCCGGTGAAATTTGATCATATGGCAGATAGGTTTCGTCGCGGTTGTACTGACGAATGAACTTGCCATCCAAAGAGTAAATAGTTATCTTGCATTTACCTGGCAGGTTGGTAATTTTCACCGTGCTGGTAAACTGTGAAGTTTCATACTCTGAGAAGCCATAATATGGGTTGGGAACCATTTTGATGGAATCCAGCGCCTTCCCAATCTCCACTGCTGTTAAGGCTTCCGCTGCTCCTCCGGCAATGGTAAACTGATAGCGTGGGTGCGCCGTCCGGCGATTGCCATCCTGATCGTTAAACCAGGTCTGGTATGGATTATCCACCCTCAGTTTAATGCGCGTTTCTGTTGGTATCAAGCCCTCGCTCAAAGGTTTCAGACTGTATCCCTGCGCCAGTTGCAGCATGCCCGCCCAGGCAATGTGCTGAATCTGGGTGCTTTTTAATGGCGGCGCCGAGGTAAACTCCGGTGTGAGCCTCCTGCGCAGGGCCTCGCAGGAATCGTAATTGGTTTGCATGACATACACCCAGTGCTGACCACCCATCATGGCCGCCCACAAGCCAGGCAAACCTTCGGCAAAAATTTGGTTGCCCGGGTTCCAGAGCATATCCCGACCGGTAAATGCCGGATTCAAAGCCCTGCTATATCCGGAATTTTCGCCAAAGAAAATGTTTAGTCGGCGCCCCGTTTCCACATCCACGGCGTACCCCGGGAACCAGCCCATGCCATACACAGGTTTGCCCTGTTGTGAAACCGGAATACCAGAAACCGCAGGATTTATGGCGCCATCCGGGTCGGGAAGTCCGTCCTGATTTGCATCATCCTTGCCCACGGAAAGCGCATAACGGGTATCGAACATCAATCGGCCCTTATTCCCGTTGTTTTGCAGTTTAACCACAGCAGTATCGCTTGAAACCCAGGCGGATGCTGTTTCAATAACTGCACACCTGCTCCATTTGGACTTATCGCTGGTAAGTACGATGTCTACGTTGGGCAAATTCCGGAGCCTTTCTGTTCGGATAGCATTTGGGGCATTGTTGTGCGAGCTTGTCCAGGCCGGAGTGATAAATGGGTCGCCTTCAGGATCCAGATCAGAGTCAAGCAGCGGATAAGGCACAAACCAGCCATCGCCCAGGGTGCTGAGTCCTTGTTTGGGGTCCAAAGCTTCGTCTTCTTCCAGAGCGCCGGTTTTGACGTAATTGAACAGTGCGCTTCCGGCGAAGCCATCCGGAATGCCTTGCAACCAGGACTGGGCAGGATCGGCGTAGGTTATGGCTGCACCAATGCCGCCATTGCGTTCGTTGCTGCGTTGGCCGGGTTCACCACTTTGGGCAATGCTGACAGAAAACCCGAATTCACGTACAATTTGCTCATTCAAGAGGCTGATAGACTTTTCTGAGCGAATTAACTGTCCGTCAGGGAGTTTGCGCAATTCCCAACGGGCATTATCCGCCAACTGGTTATCTGTAAGGTCCTGATCCACCAGAGCCAGTTCGTAGGCGCCGTCTTTCACCTCCAGAGGGTTGAAGATGGTTACCTGGATGGGCCCGCGTCCTTGTTTGTAAGTCAAGGTGCTGTCAAATCCGGCTTCCAGCACCCGTTTTTCGGTTTCTGCATCCAGTTCCAGGAAATTGCCGCCTGCGCCTTGTCCTTCCAGACGGGTTACTACTACTCCATCGCCGTAGGCCGAGTTGAGTCGCCGGTCAACTACTGGCCTTGGAATGATGGTTTTTACCTGAACGTTTCTGCGTCCGGAAAGAAAGGATTGGTCCTGACCTGTTACCGGATGGGTAAATGGATCCAACGATTTGTAGTTGTTATACCCGTAAGCCAGTACGGCATAATAGTATTTCTTGTGATTGATCAGACTTTTGTCGTTACCGGCAGCAAATTTGTCTTCCTTTATAGAAAAGGTATGCCGGATGCCCTGATCAGCGCCTTCAACCGCCAAAACGGGCCGGTACAACAGTTTTTGTGTGTTCGGATCGCGTGTTTTTTCCCAGTTGTAGATTTTTTTGATGCCGTTTTTGATATCTACCTGTTGCACCAGTCTTCCTTTTTCCGGATTATTGAAGTCTTTAGCAGATACGTTTTCATCTTTTAGCTGATAAATCAAATAGCCTTCAAATTTGTATTTCGCTGTTTCTTTCACAGCCGGATCGTTGCTGAACTTGATGGCATCCGGTGCAAATGGATCCAATTCCCAATAGTCCTCGTTTTCAAGCTTAAAGTTATTGGAACCGCCTTTGAGGTTGGTCAAAACGGCCACCACTTCTTTATCCATTTCCACCCAATCAACATCCGGAGCGTCCGGACCTTGCAGGGTTTCAAAACAGCTATTAAACAGATTCTGCGCAAGCTCATCGGCCCGGAAGAGCCCTTCCAGGTCAGGGCAGGGATATTCTATATCAGGCACCCATGGAATACCAATAATAAGCTCATTCACAGCGCCGGGTTTTAAGGTGAAGGGCCCTGATGCCTGAATGGTACGGCGATCGTTGTAAGGCAGATTAGCAGTACACATGCTCCAGCCGTCTGGTTCATTCGGAGGGTCAGGGAGCGCATATTTAATACGTGCTAAATTAGGATTTCCCGGGTTGTAACCTGATCCACCCTTGGTAAGTGGGGTTCCATCCCGCCAGGATCCGGTGATATAATTATAAAATTCCTGGGGTTGTTCCGGGTCTACGGTTCCATTGGGGGCGCCCAAACCTCCCCGATTGTAATACATGAAGGTATTCATTCCGAGCTCATATTCCACATCGAAATACGTATTTGTAACCGGGTCGTATTCCTCTTTTACACCTTGCGGGCCCCGGAAATAATCCACCCCCAGGATTGGGATTTTACTGCCATAGGTTGCAGCGCCGCTGGGGCAGGCAGATCCGGGGTTGCCGTCTATCTGGTCCTGATTATACACGTACATCAGGCTTTTTGCTGTATCACAACCAATGTAATCGTCTTCATCGCACCCCAGATCGGGGTCTACCCACATGGCAAAAAAAGTGGAATCAATCCGGTCTGTAGCCCGGTTAATCAGCTTGTAACGCTGAAACGTCATATCATTTAATTCATCGTTGGTGGCATACCCAAACGCCTGCACCTGCACCTCCATTTGAATAGCCCTTCCTCCCGTACGGGCGTGGGGCTGACCGCCACCATGATCGTTGTAAATCCAGAATATCATTTCATCCGGATAAAAGGTTAAGGGGCATTTTCTGATCTCAATGGCCGGGATATCGCCTTCCAGAGGTTCATAGGTGCCAAAGGTTGGTCCGTGGTCATAAAAACCCGCCAGGCTTTGTTGCGTAAAGGGTAACGGAAACCCATATATATCTTCAAAATAAGGATTGCCTTTGGCGGGCCAGCCCCGCACTCCGATTGGAATGGCACTGGGCTCAAGGTTACCTGCTGCTATGTTATTCAGGTGCTTTCTGATTTCGTCTCCGGTTACTTTGAAATGCCTGTCCCAGTTGCCGCAGGTAACAGCATCTGTAGTGCCTTCCAAATTGATTGGCCCAGGCCAAAAGTCGTTCTTCCCATCATTTCTGTACGTTTGGCAGGCAAGCTTCAGGTTATTACCAGGATCAATACCTCCAAGCCAAACAGCTCCGGCAAACAGGGAGGAAACTTCCGGCAAGCCAGATGCCGGGTCTACCTTAGGTACAATGTACCGACCGGTATTAAAGTCCCACCAACAATCTCCACCACCCAATAATCGGGCGCGTACATTGTTAATGGCCTGATCAATGGCGCTTTCAGAATTGGCACAAACATCTCTGTATTGCGCTTTAGGAGCTAGTTTGGCGTACTTCCGGCTTGCGGGTTCGCGGGCGTCAGCGTCGAAACTGATAAGCCCAAGCAAGAGCGTGAATAGGATGAATCGTTTCATAAGAGTGAATGAGTGAGTGTGTGAGTGAATGAGTGAGTGAGTGAATGAGTGAGTGGGGTATAGAGGGGGCTTTTCCTGTAAGGGCAGTGCCTTGAGGATGGACGTGTTTGTTCAGCCCTGGTGGGCTACCAGCTTGTTAGATTATGGGAGTGATTAAGCGGTGGTTAATAGATGAGATTCGGGGTGTCTTTTCTTATATTATCATAGACACCAAATACAACATAAAAGGTTGGCAATGAAGAAGATAAATTTAAATATTAGATAAATATACAGATCTAAAGCGCACAAAAAAGGACGTCTCCGCAAATGCAGAGACGTCCTGATATTTTATCCTGAAACTGGTTTGCCGGAATTAGAATTCCAGACGCAGACCCAGGTTGTGGATACCGTTGAAAATTTTGGTTTGGCGATAGCCGTAGTCCAGACCCAGACGGGTGTCGGAGCCTTTACGCACCGGAATGCTAAAGCTAAGGCCGCCGCTGATACCGTTGTCGATGGTTGCTTCAGCCTCTACTGCATCCAGCTCGGCTTTATAACCTGCGCGCAAACCGAAGTTTTTGCCGATAGACAACTCAACACCGCCACCAATCTGGTCGCGGGAGAAGGCGTTGGAAGTGAAGTTACCCATGAAAGTCAAACGGTTGTTAGCGCCCAGCAACAGATCGTAAGAGGCGCCAATGTTCAACTGTGAAGGCAATTCATATGCAGTGGTACGCTCGTAGTAGGTGTTGTTGTATTGAACCGGGCCTGGGTTTGGCAACTGACGGGACAAACCTTCACCAGTGAAACGCATTTTAGAACCTACGTTGCGGAGAGAGATACCGAATTTGAAGTTATCGTCTTCGCCGGTCACGTATTGCACACCTGCATCCAATGCAAAGGCACGGGCAGCAGCGTTGCTGATTGATTCGTTTACCACTTTGGCGGTAACACCTACTGACACCTTGTTTTCAAACATGTGTGCATAAGAAAGGCCCATGTTGAAATAGGTAGGGCTAAAGGTAGCGCCTGATCCTTCCGGGGTTTCCGTAGTTGTCAGGTCAAAATCTCCCAGGTCCATCGCTACGAGGCTCACACCCAATACGCCGCCGCCTTTACCAATTGGCATAGCCAGGCCCAGGGCATTCAGGTTGATGTCGGCGATATAACGGGTATGACCTAACTGGATCTGTGTGCTGCTTACACGGGCTGCACCGGCAACATTGAGGTACAATGCTTCCGCGCCGGTAATACTGGAAGTATTCATGGCGTGCAGGCCTGCACAACGTGCCCATGGATTGATGATCAACTGGTTAGCCCCTGCTTCACCCTGGCGGTCCGGGTTACCCGCAAAGGCAACACCTGTACCCAACAGGCAAGCAACAGCCATCAGAATGGTATATCTTTTATTCATGACGAATGAAGAGGTATGTGTGAGAAAGGGTAGCCAGGGCCCCGATTTTTTTCGGGGCCCTGGCTGTGAACTACAGTGCCGTTACAAGCCCGAGGGGTCGTACTGGCGGCCTATACCGAACCATTTCAAGGTTCTTTCGCCTAATCCTGGTGCATTCACATGTACCAGGTAAACACCGCTCGCTACCGGAATGCCCTTGCTGTTTTTCAAATCCCACTCAATAGCAGGAGTGATTTGCTGATATGGCATATAGGTTTCGTCGCGGTTGTACTGACGAATGAACTTACCGTCCAGCGAGTAAATGGTTACTTTACACTTACCTGGCAGGTTGGTAATTTTCACGGTATTGGTAAACTGTGAAGTCTCGTATTCAGAGAAACCATAGTATGGGTTTGGAACCATTTTGATGGAGTCGAGTGCATTTTCCACTTCGATTTCCGTCAGTGCAGTTGGTTCGCTGCCCTCAATGGTGAACTGGTAGCGTGGGTGACCGGTACGCAGATTGCTGTTATTGTCGTCAAACCAGGTTTGGTATGAGTTGTCTACACGCAATTTGATGCGGGTATCGGTTGGGATCAGGCCTTCGTTGTAAGACTTCATTTTGTAGCCTGTTGCCAACTGGAGCATACCTGCCCAGGCGATACGTCCAACCTGTTGTACTTTCAATGCTGCTGCACCAAACTCAGGCGTCAGACGCTTGCGCAGCGCTGTGCAGGAGTCATAGTTGGTATTCATCACATAAATCCAGTGATGACCACCCAGCACAGCACCACCCCAGATACCTGGCAGATCCTCACTTACAAACTGATCTGTTGGGTTCCACATCATATCGCGGCCCGTCAGGTTTGGATCGAGGGAACTTCTGTAACCGGAGTTTTCACCGAAGAAGATATTCAAACGGCGGCCCGTTTCTACGTCAATGGCATAACCTGGGAACCAGCTCATACCATAAACCGGCTGACCTTGCTGAGCAGCAGGAATACCCTGGTTAGCAGGCGCAGTGGTTGGGTTGAGCTCACCGTCAGGATCAGGCAAACCGTCGTTGTTAGCATCGGTCTTGCCTACAGACAGCGCATAACGGGTATCAAAGTTCAAGCGACCCTTGTTACCGTTGTTTTGGGTATTCACTACGGTGGTATCCGCAGTAAACAAGGAGGTTGCAGTTTCAACCACCACACAACGGCTCCATTTGGATTTATCGCTGGTCAATACGATATCCACGTTCGGGAGCTGAAGCAGCTTGTCGGTTTTGTTACCAACTGCGGCATTGTTCAGCGCGTTGAACCAGGCTGGAGTAATGTATGGAGGTTCTGTAGATTCACGGTCGAAGTCTGCCAGTACATATGGTACAAACCAGCCGTTGCCCAGAGTGCTCAAGCCTTGTTTTGGATCCACTGTTTCATCTTCCTCAAGTGCGCCAGTCTTCACGAAGTTGAAGAAAGGATTGCCTGTAAAGTCGTCAGGGAAACCAAACAACCATGATTGATTTGGATCAGCATATTCTACTTCTGCACCAATACCACCGTTTCGGTCGTCCAGTTTTTGACCTGGATCGCCTGTTTGAGCGATACTGAGGGAGAAGCCGTACTGCAGAACTACCTGTTCGTTTAATTTTTCGATGGTCTTTTCAGACGCTATTACCTGACCGTCAGGCAGTTTGCGGAGCTGCCAACGAGCGTTGGCATCCAGTTTGTTATCGGTCATATTGCCGTCTACGAGAGCCACTTCGTACTGACCATCCTGTACTTCAAACGGGTTGAAGATGGTTACTGTCAGCGGGCCACGGCCTGGCTGGTAAGTCAGGGTGCTATCGAATCCATTAGCCAGGATACGATCGCGGGTAGCCTGATCCAGATCCAGGAAGTTACCGCCTGCACCTTGTCCTTCCAGGCGGGTAATTACCACGCCGTCACCATAACTGGTGTTCAGACGCTGGTCAACTACCGGACGAGGAATAACGGTTTTGATCACGATATTCCGGCGACCAGCCAGGTATGGACGCTGCTGGCCCGTAACAGGCTGTGCAAACGGATCCAGTGGTGCAAAGTTGTTGTGTGCATACGCAACCACTGCGAAGAAGTACTTCTTGTGGTTGATCAGGCTCTTGTCGTTACCGGCAGCGAATTTGTCTTCCTTGATGGAGAACGTGTGACGGATACCCTGATCTGCACCTTCAACCGCCAATACCGGATAATAAACCAGTTTGTTGGTGGATGGGTCGCGTGTTTCTTCCCAGTTGTACAGTTTTTTGATACCGTTTTTGGTATCCACCTGATACACCAGACGGCCTCTTTCCGGGTTGCTGAAATCTTTGGCAGATACGTTTTCGTCTTTCAACTGATACACCAGGTATCCTTCGAATTTGTACTTGGCAGTTTCACGTACTGCCGGATCCGGGCTGTTTTTGATTTCATCCGGAGCCAGGAAGTCGATCTGCTCATAGTCTTCGTTTTCGTTCACGAAGTTGTTGGATTCAGGGAAGCGTTTGTTGGTCAATACCGCTACAACTTCCTCGTTCATTTCAATCCAGTCAACCGTTGGCGCATCCGGGCCATCGAGCAGCTCGAAACAGTTATCAAACAGGCCCTGAGCCAGTTTGTCGGCGCGGAACAGACCCTCCATATCCGGGCAAGGATATTCAATTTCCGGAACCCATGGAATACCGATGATCAACTCGTTTACAGCGCCTGGTTTCAACGTGAACGGACCAGAAGCCTGCAGGGTACGACGGTCGCCGAAAGGCAGGTTAGCCGTACACATACTCCAGCCTGCAACATCATTAGGTGGCTCAGTGAAAGCGTAACGAATACGTGCTGCTGTTGGGTCGCCAGGGTTAAAACCACTGCCGCCGTACGTGAGTGGGGTGCCATCACGCCATGTGCCGGTAATATAGTTGTAGTATTCCTGTGGTGCAGATGGGTCTACTGTACCGCTAGGCGCCCCAAGGCCGCCACGGTTGTAGTACATGAACGAGTTCATGCCCAGCTCGTATTCCTCGTCAATAAAGTCATTAGGATCCACAGTATTGGTGTCTGGAACAGAGCGCACACCCAATGGACCACGGAAATAGTCTACACCCAGCATTGGAATTTTATTGCCGTAGGTAGCGGCGCCACTCGGGCAGGTTGCACCCGGGTTACCGTCTACCTGGTCCTGGTTGTAGATGTACATCAGGCTTTTTGCTGTGTCACAACCAATATAGTCGTCTTCGTCGCAACCAAGGTCAGCGTCAACCCACATAGCGAAGAATGTGGAGTCGATACGGTCGGTAGCACGGTTGATCAGCTTGTAGCGCTGGAAGGTCATGTCGTTCAGCTCGTCGTTGGTAGTGTAACCGAACGCCTGAACCTGAACTTCCATCTGGATTGGACGACCGTTGGTACGTGCGTGCGCCTGGCCGCCGCCCTGGTCGTTGTAAATCCAGAAAATCATCTCATCCGGGTAGCGGTCCAACTGACAGCCACGGATTTCGATGGAAGGATAGTCGCCCTCGAGTGGTTCGTAAGTACCATAAGTTGGGCCTTTATCGTAGAAACCGGCCAGAGCCTGCTCAGTGAAAGGGAGGTCGAAGCCCCAAACCAGGCGGAAATATTCATTTCCTTTTGCCGGCCAGCCTTTTACACCGCGCGGGATGTCGTTTTCGTTGAGGTTACCTGCAGCGATATTGGCCAGGTGCTTGCGGATTTCCTCACCGGTAACGCGGAAGTGGCGGTCCCAGTTTGCGCAAGTGAAAGACTCGGTTACCCCGGCAAGGGAAATCGGGCCAGGCCAGAAGTCGTTACGGCCGTCGCTACGGTAGTCCTGGCAAGCCAGTTTCAGGTTATTACCCGGGTCAACACCACCGAGCCAAACGGCGCCTGCAAAAATAGAAGAGACCTCCGGTTGACCGGAAGCCGGATCTACTTTTGGTACAATATAGCGGCCGCGGTTAAGGTCCCACCAGCAGTCGCCACCACCCAGCAGACGAGCGCGAACGTTGTTGATCGCTTGGTCAATCTGACTCTCGGAGTTCGCACACACATCGCGATACTGAGCTTTTTTGACGGTTTTTAATGCTCTGCGACCAACCGGTTCACGGGCTTCGAGGCTCATCACCCCTAAGGCCAGCAAAGCAATTATCCAAAGTCTATTTACACGCATGGTAATTGTGTTTTTGAATTTTTTAAAAAGTTTGACCGCTCATACACATCGCGATTATTTATCCTAAGATAAACAACCGCGATGTGTTTGCGACCCTCAGTATCCACTTTAGAAGGTGAACGAAGCCCCCAGGAACACGCGACGTGGAAGTGCGAAGTTGTTAGGGTTACGTACCAACCAGGAGTATGAATCCAGGTAAGCCTGTGGGTTCAAGCCTGATTGTTCTACCTGATCAACTATTTGCTTTCCATCAGGAATGCTGAGGTAACCATCATCAGTTGGAGAACCAGTAGCCGCATATACTCCTAAGACGTTCAGGCGATTCAAAAGGTTGGCGACACGGAAATAAACGTTGAGGTCAAGCGGTTTTTTCGCTTTTTGATTCAGACGGAATGTTTTGTCTACACGGAAATCCAGGTTGAAACGCCATGGAAGGCGGCTGCCGTTCACGGAACCAACGGTACCGTTTGCACCGAAACGAGCCGGACGGAATTTCTGTGTGTATGGACGACCGGAAGCGGCCGTGGCGATGAGGTTTACACCAAAATCAGCCAGGATTTTTTTGCCGGCAATGATCGGACCAGTGTAAGCTTTACCTCCATCAAAACGATAGTCGATGGTTGTGTTCAGGTTATGACGCTCGTCGTAGTTCAGTGGGAACAGGTAACGAACGTTACCACGCTGAGTCAAACCACGCTGTGATTCAGAGTCGGAACCGGTACCGTCTGCAAACTGCAGGGTGTAGGCAATACGCAGCTCAACGTTTTTGGTACGACGCAGGTCGTACTGCCAGGTGAAGCCCTTAACCGTTGCAAAGTCGATGTTACCATATGTGTCGTAGCTACCAATAACTGGTACGAACAGGATGGTACGACGCTGGATCATATCGCGGAATTCGCGGTAGTAAGCAGAGAATTTGATAGCAGAACGCTTGTTCAACTCCTGCTGGAAACCAACTTCATAGTCTACTACGCGCTCTGGCAACAGATTTGCGTTGTTTTTGGTACCCGGGCGGTAGAAGTAGAAGTAGCTACGTGGCGTAACCTCCCAGTTGCTTGGCGGACGCTGTACCAAGATGTCGTAGTGTGCAAAGAAGTTTGCTTTTTCAGAAATCGGGAACGAGAATGCCAAACGTGGCAGCCAGTTCACCTGCGGAGTGTAGTCGTCGAATGAACCGCTTGGGTCAAACTCTGGTGTTGTTACGTCTTCTTCAGGGTTGAAGAGGTATGGGTTTACCACACCACCACCGAAGATTACGTTACCGTCGTTGGCCTGACGACCGTCTGGGAAGTACCAGGTATCGCCGTTACGGAAAGCTGTAATGGTGTTATCCTGCTCGCTGGCAGTATACACTTTGAAGTCGTCGCCGATGGTGTTTGGACGATCAGCACTTGTTGGAACCGTTTCATAGAATGTTTTGGCATCCATAATACGGTACAGGGAGTAAGGATCTTTCAACACTTTGGTATTCAGGTCGAAACGTTCTACGCGTACACCAAGGCTGAAGATCATTTTGTTGAAAGTGAACTTGTCTTTCAACCAGGCAGCCTGGTACAGTGGGCGCAGCGGCGCATTCGGGAAGTCGCGTACGTTGTCGATAGCGCGGCTTCTGAAGAAGTCGTTGAAGGTAATACCTTCGCTGGTGCGGTTACCCAGGTAGTCGTAGCCATAGTAGCTAACCAGGCCCTGGTCCATCAGTTCCCGTGGGGAGAACATGGAGAGGCTGAGCTGGTCAGGAGTCAGGGCGTTTACGTTTACCCATTCATTGAGTGGGACCCCCAAAGATTCACGTACTGCACGGTAGAAGCGGTTTTCCGGCAGATCTACCGTTGCATATGGGTGGAGTGGCACGTCTACACCTGGAGGATCAAAGTACATGGTATCAATTACCTGCGAAGTATCCAATCCATTGAAGTGGATGTTGGCATACTGAGAGGCCCAGAGGTAGAGCGAGTTGGGAGCAACGCGGTAGAAACGGTTGGTGCGTTGTTCGTTCAACAAACCGAACTGAATGTTGTGTGTACCGGTTTTACCCAGTTTCAGGTCAAAGTTAACCGTAGCATTCAGGGTTGCGATATCGTTTTCTGATTTTTCAAAACGGTTGAAGGAGAGGCCTACGTTGGAGTACATGCCGCCCCACACATCGTTATATACGTCGGAAACGAAACCGTTACGGGTCAGGAAGGTCAATTCTGCAGGGAAAAGGGAAGCTGCGATGGCTTCCTCATCTTTTACCGCAAATTCATTATATGCTTCCAGCACAGGGTTGATTCCTCCGGGGGTGTAGCGAATGAAACGATCGTTGTTACCCACGTGGGTCCAAACTGCGTCATCGTTTGGCTCTGCAATTGGAGCCTGAATGGTTTCAAACTTACCTACATAACCGTAGTCGAACAAACGATCTTTGTGACGCTTGTCGTAGGTTCTGCTGGTGTTGCGCTCGTAAGCAAATTGCAGCTGGTAGCTGGCATTGCTGATACTCACACGTTTGCTGCTGCCATTGTCTGGCTTAATGGCTTCAGTGTTACCCAAACGGTGACGGAAACGGAAGTTACCGCGGTAGGTGTTGCCGAAGTTGGTTGGGTTGTTGTGTGCGTTCAGCAGGAACCAGCCGGCTTCCTGAAGTTCACCGCCGCCGTCTACGAGGTCTCGGTTATCAGTGTAAGTACCTGTCAGGCTGATATCGATATTGCTGGTCAGCTTCATGTCGATTTTACCATTCAGGTCGAGGTTAGACGCAGTCTGGTAAGGACGAGCCTTGAGACGATCAACATCGTTGTTGGTCAGGTATTCCGCGCTGTTTACCAGGTTGTTACCGAGGCGGGTGATCGGGTGTTGCTCCAGTTGGGCAATCACGCTTTCTTTAGCACGGTACACAGGAAGTGCCGGAGGGTCGTCTTCGTTTCTGGTAAGGTACTGACCAGAGAGACGGAAACCGAGCACGGTACGGGTTTTGCCGTCGGCCAGCTTTTTTTTGATGATCGGGCCGCTGACGTTAGCTGTAGCGAGGAGGTAACCGAAGGCGTCGAGGCCTTTGGAGTTTTCCACATCGATACCGCCATGGAATTCACCGGCTGGACCTTTTGTAGTACCAGAGATGAAACCACCGGTCAAGTCGCCGATTTCAGCGCCTACACCGGAAGTGATTACCGAAATTTGCTCAAAATCCTGAACCGGAGGAACACCTCCAGACACCCGGATACCATCAATGTAGTAGTCGGTACCATTGGAACGAGCACCTTTGATGTTCACGTCGCCACCATCGATAGAGGTAGCACCCACGGTGGTTGCCACGATGGTGTTTACACTACGGGTAGGCAGGTTTTTGATTTGTTCAGAAGTGAGCGTTTGACCACTGGATGTTTGGTCTTGCTCGATCAGAGGCACTTTATAGGCAATGATCTCCACCTCTTCCAGCACGGTTGAGTTGGACATGGTCACATTTTGCGTGGTGATTTGTCCACCCAGAACCCTGACGCCGGTAATTTTTTGCGCCTGGAAGCCCGTGTAAGAGAATTCCACATCATAAGTGCCGGGGTCGAGATTGACACGGTACTCCCCGTTGTAGTCTGTGACGGCGCCTCGCACAAAGGATGTGCCTTTCAGTACCTTCACGGTTGCTCCGATGAGGGGCTCGTTGCCGTCTGTAATGGTACCCGTCAACGTAGTCGTTGACTGAGCCATTGCGACGGCTGCACCCATCAGGAGCATCGCAAATGTTAATAGTAAAGAACGTACCATAGAACAGAGATTGAAAAATTACTTGTTTAGGTTTGACGATTCATCGGGAGTGTTTCTGGGGGAAACGTTATCCCGTTTTTATTTTCCGTAAAAGAATTTCAGCCAGCAGTTTTTTGGATTCGTGCGTCCAACCCGCTACGTGGGGAGAAAGCACAACATTTTCCATTTGGTGCAACCTTTGAAACCATTCCCGCTCTTTCTCCGTGTAGGTTTCCGGTTTTTCATTTTCAAACACATCCAGGCAAGCGCCACCAATTTGTCCTGATTCCAGCCCCAGTACTAGATCCTCTGTTTTCACATTTTTACCCCGGGCAGTGTTGATCAGGATGAACCCGGGTTTGCATTTTTGGATAAAATTGGCATCCACGAAATGCAGGGTCTCTGAAGTGAGGGGCAAATGTAAACTGATGATGTCGGCTTCTGCCTGTATTTGTGTCAAATTTGATTCGCTTACCCACGACATTTCTGCAGCAAATTCTTCAGGCTTGTACTTATCATGAGCCAGCACCCGCATTTGCATACCCGCCAGTTTTCGTGCAAATTGACTTCCCGTATGTCCGAAACCAATGATTCCCAGGGTTTTACCTTGTAACTCCCAGCCTCTATTGGCTTCCCGTCTCCAAATATTCTGCCGCACTTCCCGATCTGCCCTGGGTAAATTATTTGCCAGCCCCAGCAACATTCCCAATGCTTGTTCCGCTACTGCATTTCGGTTTCCTTCCGGACTACTCCAAACTTTCACACCTTTTTCGGCTGCGTAAACACGATCCACGATTTCCATCCCGGAGCCCAGCCTGGCCACAAACCTGAGTTTCACCGCCTTGTCGAGAAAATCCCGGTCTACCAGAATTTTACTATTGATGACCAAACCTTCGTAGCTGGCAATCCTGTCTTTGGTTTCAACCGGCGAAATATTTGGTTCAAAATCACATTGCCATCCCAGCTGTTCCAAACCTTCTATCAGCAGTTGGTGGCAATCGTCAGTAATTAGCACCCTTCCCATTTCAAGGCGTATTTGTGAGGTCGAAAGTAATCCTCTGTTCCAAATGAGTGTTTGAGAAATGTGTGAGTGACAACTTTATGCAAGCGAACTGTTCACCCGGCTATGTGAAAGAAATTAGGTTTTCGGCAATAACTGTAGAAATTTGCGCCGTCCAGATTCTTCCACCAACACCAACGCTTTCCCGATAAGCGGCAAAGATATTCAGACAAGCATATGAAACACATCTTTTTTTCAATTCTGTCAATTTTAGCTTTCATCCAATGTAAGGAAGCTCCCGCACCACCCAAACATGTACTGCAGTGCTATGTTCGCTACGACGCCGCCAGTCGCAATGTTAAAGCCGAGGCTACGCTGCGCGACGCTGTTTCCAAAAACATTCTGGATATCCCTGGCGGGATTCAGTTTCAGGCCACGGCTATGAAATTGATTCCGGTGATGGGCAATACCTATACCCTGGAATTTCCAGCCGCCTTTACGCCCAAAGTGGATTTTGAGTGGAACAATGCCAAGCAGAAAAAAGGCATTTTCCAACTGGATATGCCGGCTATCGACTCATTTTTCTTCAGCAGTGCCAAACTAAGCGTGAAGGAACCCACCTTTCTGCAATGGCGCGGCGAAGCACTTAGTGCTGCCGAAACGCTGGTGTTTATGTGGGAAAAAGCGGATGGCAGCAATACCGTACCGATGGAAGTAAGCACTACACTGGGAAAACCACTCATTGAAATTCCGGCTGCTAAACTGGCACAACTGGGAGCCGGCGAATGGAAACTCTACCTGGTGCGTAAACGCGCGGGCAAAGCAGATAACCCGGACTATGCGGTGGAGTATGCGGCGGAATACTACACGAAACAAAAAACAATCGTGATTGAGTGAGTGAGTGAATGAGTGAGTGGGTGAATGAGTGAGTGAGTGAGTGGGTTATTGTTTCCTTTTTTTCTCAGACACTACTTCTGCGCTGAAATCCACATCCAGGGACCAATTGGCGCGGAGGGGGTCCATTTTTTTGGTAAAAAGGGTTTCGGGTTGCAATTTTTGGGCGAAATTGCCTGTATCCCAGCGACCGTTTTTATTGCGGTCTTCGAGGAGTCGGCCGGTGTAGCCGGCTACCTGGAGCTGCTCGAAATTGAGTTGATAGGTATCGGTTTCAGCCACAAACTGCCGGGTAGCTTCCAGGGTATTATTGTTCAGCAGCTCGAATACATAGGCCGAACCCGGGCGGAGTTTGCTGAAATTGACGGTTAGTGAGCCAAGTTGTTTTTCTTCTGTCACATTGAAATTTCTGCGCAGGGTATCACTAAGGGTTTTACCCCAAAAATCGGTCAAAGCCCCTGGAAGCAAGGTCAGAGCATAAGTTTTGCCCTGTTTCCAATTGGTGCTCAGGATCAGTTTTCCGGGCTGGAGACTGTCTTTTCGCACACTAAACTGTCTGACTACAACTGAATCCAGCTGCAATTGCCAAAAGGCGGTATCAAAAGTCTGAAGCGGGTAATTGAACGCCAGCATGGCCTCCTGGCTGTGTAACTGAATCACTGTTTTGGGCGGCTGGCGCAGGGGTTTGGGGGTTGAGGGGGCCGCAGATTTGCCCCTGCCCTGCCCGGCGGCAGCAACGGGCGCCACCGCATCGGCAAAACTGAGCTGGTGCTTCTCCATAAAATCTGCCCGGTTAAGCTTTTTGATCCGGATGGTATCTGCAAATGGCCTGGACAAGCCTGAAGCGCTGTCGGTTTTTACCCAGGCGGGGTGCCTCAATTCCATGAACCAGGAGGTATCCACCGGCAAATCGTACCAGATGGAAAGGGAATCGGGCGCTTTTTCCAGCAACATCCTGGCCCCGGGTATGTCCTGCCATTGTACGCGCACCGAATCGGCGGCGCCATTAAAAACAACCTTGGCTAGTCCGTAGCGACCGGTTTGCTGGTTTTGCAGTCGGAACGACGGCTGGTTTTTGAACAGTTTCAGCGCCGGCATTACTTTCAGGCTATCAGAAACCGTGACAGGTTGCGATATGAAGGCTATTTTTTCATTGGCGCCATCCCATTTCAGGTCTACATCTGCGCCTTCAATGGCAACGATCTGGAAAACGCCTGCTTTCAGGTTCTGAAAACCAAATTGACCAGATTTATCGGTTTTGGTGAAATAGTATGGACGCTCTTTGATGACGGCGGTATCGTTGAGGTTTTCGTGCAGCAAAATGGCGATGTTTTCAACAGGTTCGCCGGAAAATGCATCCACCACGCTGCCTCTGAAACCCAGGCTGTCGATGAAATCGCCGGTAGAGAACACAAAGCGCAGGTCTTTAGCCGGGTTGCTTTCGTGCAAGTCTTTCACCGATGCACCGAAATTGATGGTGTAGGTAGTATTGGGGCGCAGCACTTCGTTTTTATCCAATGTCAGCACTACGGTTCGACCTTTCAGTACTACCTCGGGCCTTTTGGCCAATGGCGGCGATACCACAATTTGCGTTGCGACGTCTGACAGCAGCACCCATTCATCGAATTTGAGTTCTACTTTGCGTTTGTCAAAGCGGGTGGAAAAGTTGGGCGTACTGCGCAGCGAATCCACTTCAGGCGGCCGGGTATCTTTTGGGCCGCCCGCGGGTGCGCCCTGGCGTGCACAGGAAATCAGGGCAGACAGGATGATTACTATATATAGGTGGTACTGGCGCAAGAGATACAGCATTGAAGGGGTTGTGAGGGGGAAAATTCGCGGCAAAAATAGCCCAGAATTCGGAGAGTTGTGGTCTACCTTTGTCGGGTGAAAATAATTCTGCTTGGCACCGGTACTTCTCAGGGTGTTCCGGTGATTGGATGCGATTGTCAGGTTTGTGTTTCTGTCGACCCGCTTGACAAGCGTTTACGGAGTTCGGCGTTGCTGACAGACGGTCATACCAATGTATTGATTGATGCCGGTCCGGATTTTCGGCAACAGATGCTTTGTCACAGGGTAAAGCATCTGGATGCTATTTTATTGACCCATGAACACAACGATCATGTGATTGGTTTAGATGACATCAGGCCGTTCAATTATCGTTCCGGCGAAGCTATGTCGGTATATGCCCTGCCCAGGGTTGCCTCTGAGGTTCGGCGGCGGTTCGATTATGTTTTTTCGGAGCAGATACCGGGGTTGCCGCGTATTGAGTTGGTGGGTTTGGATCAGGATTCGGCGTTGCAATTTGGCAGGATTTGCATTCAGGCTATTGGAGTAATGCACGGCAGGTTGCCCATTTTGGGCTTCCGGATAGGTGATTTGGCTTATTTAACCGATGTTAAAACCATTGCTGAACCGGAAATGAAAAAACTGGCGGGTGTAAAATATCTGGTGGTGACAGCCTTGCACCGGCAGGAACACCCCACCCACATGAATCTGGAAGAAAGTCTGGCGTTTATCCAAAAGCTACAACCCGAACGCGCCTGGCTTACACACGTCAGTCACCACATGGGCCTGGCCGCAGATGTAAACCTGGAGTTGCCTGATAATGTCCAACTGGCCTGGGATGGTATGGAGATTAGTTGGTGATGGACGGTGGACGGCTTACGGTGGACGGTAGACGGTGGACGGTAAACGGCTTACGGTGGACGGTGGACGGCGGCGTAATCACTGACGATGCCTTGTCACCTTGAGCGTAGCGAAGGGTCTGGCGTTGCCACTAATAAGTCGTAGTAAAAGAAAAACGCAATAAACGTTCGAGCTATATAACTAATCACAATGAAGTAACCAGGCTCAAGGTGACAAGGCATCGTCCACCGTAAGCCGTCAACCGTCTACCGTAAGCCGTCCACCTTAAGCCGTCAATCCTATGCATAAATTTACTGCAGATCTCATTTACCCTGTATCCTCTGAGCCGCTGGAGCGGGCAGTGGTGATTACAGATGATTCCGGAAAAATTCTGGTTATTGAGTCGCTGGATCAACATGATCCGGCCAGTGTGCGCCACGTAAGCGGCGTATTGGTACCAGGCTTTGTTAATACCCATTGCCACTTGGAATTATCGCACATGAAAGGGAAGGTTGACACCGGTACCGGGCTGATTCCGTTTATAACCGGCGTGGTGACCAAGCGCAATGCTGCACAGGAAGAAATCCAGGATGCCATTCAGCGGGCCGAGCAGGAAATGCTTGACGGTGGTATTGTGGCGCTGGGCGACATTTCCAATGCTCCTGATACGTTTGCGGTTAAATCCCGCGGACGAATGCGCTACCATACATTTCTGGAAATGTTTGATTTTTTGCAGGAAGAAAATGCAGAAAAGACCTTTTCAGATGGCCTGAAGGTGTTTGAACAACTCCGGCATGCGCCTGGATCTACCGCCACTCTGGTGCCCCATGCGCCTTATTCTGTGAGCAAAAACCTTTTTCAAAAAATCAATGCTTCAAACCCAGGCACTGGCATTACGGTGAGCATTCATAATCAGGAAACACCTCCTGAACAGGAGCTTTTTCTGGAGAAAAAAGGTGGTTTTCTGGATTTTTACGGCAAATTCGGCATTTCTATGGATGCCTTTGAATCCACCGGGCAACCTTCTATTTATTACGCTTTGGCGCACATGAACCCGGCTGTACGTACCCTTTTTGTACACAATACCCTCACCACTCAGCAGGATATCATGGCCGCACAGGCCTGGTCTGATCAGGTTTACTGGGCTACCTGCCCCAATGCCAATTTGTACATTGAGAACCGTTTGCCAGATTATGCTGCCTTCCTGAACACTGGCGCGCGCCTCACTATCGGAACCGACTCTCTGACCTCCAACTGGCAATTGTCGGTACTGGAAGAAATGAAAACCATAACCCGCTACCAGAGTTATGTTCCCTTCGATGCCTTGCTTCGCTGGGCAACCCTCAACGGCGCCCAGGCCCTTGGCTTCGACGATACCCTGGGCAGCATTGAGCCCGGGAAAACTCCGGGCTTGCTCCAGCTTCAGGGTTTAGAAGGTGGAAAACTTGATGCAAAAGCCACCATCCACCGCCTCACTTAATTTTAAAGACACGAAGCGGACGAAGGCGCAGAGGCGCTTAAACTGAGAGTCTCACTTTGAGTGAGACTCTCAGTTTAAGCGCCTCTGCGCCTTCGTCCGCTTCGTGCCTTCCGAATTATTGGACGCCCAGGTAAGGTTTCACTTTATTGAGCCAGGCCTGATCTGCGATGGCGCGCATTTGGGCGATTTCATCCGGCGATTGGTAGGCGCCGTGTTGCTCGCGGTAGGCTACTATGAGTTCCGCTTGTCGTTTGGAGATGTATGGATGTGCATCCAAGTCAGCTACGGAGGCGGTGTTGAGGTTGATTTTCCGCAACTGGGTGGCTCCGAGGTGCAACCAGGGTCGAATCTGACGGAAAACGGAGTCCGGCAAACTGCGCATCTCTGCAATTTGTTCCACCGATTGGAATCCGCCCAGTTTTTCGCGGTATTGTATGAGTTGCCGGGCCCTGGCTTCGCCAATGCCTGGCAAGGTTTTCCATTGCTCTAGCCCTGACAGGTTAACATCTACCAGAATGGGGGTTTCCGGCATTTTGGGAGCCTGTGCTTGAGGCATTTTTTCCGGGGCAGCACATTGGGCGTAAGGCAACAGGCGTTCCAGATCCGGGGCACTGAGGCCGTAGATTTTTTTCAAATCATCCGGTTTCCTGAAGACACCACCTTTTATCCGGTAATTCAGGATGCTTTTTACAGCCGATGATGGCAATCCCATTCGGAATAATTCGGCTTCTGTTACTGCATTAAGGTCAAATGCGAACAATTCGGGTCCGGTAGCAGGCGGAATTTCCGGGGTGGGTGTGTTGCATTCGGGTGTGGCTTGCCCTCCTATGCGAATGAAGGGTAGTAATTGGCGGAATTGTTCCTCCGTGAGTCCCCAGATTTTGCCAAAATCAGCAGGTTCCCGGAATTTCCCACCCTTGTTTCGGTACTTTTCGATGGTGGCAGCCAGCTTTTCTGATAATCCGAGTTGCATAAGTTCGGCGGTTGTGGCGGTATTAGGATTAAAGTAAAACAGTTCCAGAGATCTGGACGGGGCTTGATCCAGCGCTGCTAATTCTGACTGAAACGCCGTGAAATCTGCCGGACTGCGCTCCGGCGGAAAATAGCGCAGCAAAGACGGGATGGATAAGGCCAATCCGGCCAACACAAACAGGGCCAGGGTGCCCTGGCGTTCGGTGCGGGTAAACCGCAGGTAGTTGAATAATTGCGTTTTCATATGGAGTGATTTATGGATGATGCTGGTAATGCCAGGCCCCTATTTCGCGGATGTTGTAGGTGGCAAAACCCAGGCGCGCGCCGGATTCCTGCCAGCGTTGGAGCTGACCTTTTTTATTGGTAGCATCCAGCAGCAGGAGTTGGCAGGGCCAGGGAGCAGGAGGCGGCCGCAGATTTTTGGATAAAACAGTCACCTCTACCGGCAATTTTGGTTGCGGATGCCCGGGATCAAGCAGGGCCATGCGTTGGGTTAAAAACTGGATGTATGGCCCTTGCACATAAAGTTGTGGATGAGTGAAACACAGCGCCGGACCCGGACGCAGCAGCACTTTTTCCCGGATGCCATGCGCTATGCGGTTGGCATTTGACGCAAAATTTTCCTGTTTTTCACTGAGGGTATCGCTCAGGGTAATGGCTGTTTCACCGAGGAAGAAATCCATCAACCGGCCGTCTTTGACGCAATAGACATATACTTCTGCTTGTCGCTGGTGGCGCCAGGTGGCCAGGCCTTGCTGGATGCCGCACACGATGAGTACGGCAGCCAGGCCCATGAGCCATTTGCCGCGACGTGTGGCCAGGGCAGCGCCGGCAAAAACGAGTCCCAGGAAAACAAACGGCAGCAACCACAGCGGTATCCAGATGTTGCGCCAAACCGCTCCCGGCAATTGCTGGATCCAGAAAATGCTCTTGTTCATCCAGTGCAGCATCTGGAACAAAAGCCAGCCCAGGGCATCGGCGGCGGTTTGGGAACAGGCATCCAGCAAAATCAACACAGCGCCTCCCCACAAGAAAATAGCGCCCACCAGCACCACTACCCAGCCGGAAAGCCAGAAATACACCGGAAACTGATGGAAATAATACAAGGTGAGCGGCAAGGTGCCTAATTGGGCAGAAACACCCACCAACAATACCTTCAGGGGCTCATCCAGCCAGCGCGACATAGGCGGGAACAGCTTGTAGAAACGCGGATAGAAAAAAACCATGCCCGCTACGGCGCTGTACGACAACTGAAACCCCACATCAAACAGTAAATAAGGGTTGTACATCAGCAACATCAAAGCCGAGGCAGGCAACACGTTCCAGGCCGAAGCCTCGCGCCAGAAAGCCTTACCCAGCAAATACACGCTGAACATCACCGAAGCCCTCAGAACGGAAGCCGTAGCGCCAGTTACGAAGGTAAAAGCCCAGATACCAAGCAAAATCAGCCCCGTTTCAGCAAGTCGCCCGAACCGCCCGCGGAGTCGTAAGCGACCAACGAGAAACATCAGTCCCACGTACAACATCCCGATATGCGTACCGGAAACCGCCAGGGCGTGCATGGAACCTGTTTCTGCGTAAGCGGTGCGTAGCTCGTCGGAGAGGTCTTCCGTGTAGCCTACCAGCAAGGCAGAGGCCACGGCGTATTCGGCTTTTTCAGGAAAATAGGCCGCCAGGCGCTGTAGCAAATGGGCTCTGGCGGCATAAGCCCAGCGCCAGATAGCCCAGCCCTCGCGCCTGCCCGTGCGCACGCAGGAGTCTTTGGCAATAAATGCCTGATAATGAATATTTTGGAAATGCAGGTATTGGCGGTAGTCAAAGGCATGCGGGTTTTTAGGGCCTTCCACCTGGGTTACTTCGCCTCTGAATGCCAGTTCATCGCCATAGCGGATGCTATCGGTTTGAGGACCCGGCTCCAGAAGCAGCATGACGTGCCCGGAGGCTTGAAGAAAGGTATCTGCTCCGGCTATTTGCAGGCTGTGCAGCCGGACAGGGATCTTGACCTTTTGGCCTACAGCAGGCGCGGCATACACTGTGCCAACAAAGGCGCGGGCTTGCGGGAGGTGTGCGCTGAAATGCAGGGGCTGCCTGCCTTCATTGTGCCTGATGTAGTGATCGTAAGCAAAAACAACCAGGCAAAAGTGCAGGTACAATCCAAACAGCCAGCGGTACTGATAGGAGAACTGGCGTACAGACAACCATACACCGAGCAGGAGGAAGAGGGTGAGTATACCTCTGAGGGCAGGGATGGGTGTTTCGAGCCAGGCGCCCAGGCCCAGGCCTATGGCGAAGGGGAAAAACAAACGGAGGCAGGGAACCTCGTGCGGATTCATTTGGCATATTTCTCTGGGGGTCTAGGGGGTAAATAATATCAAAGTTAAGGGGAAAAGGGGGAAGCATGCAATAGGCAATGCCAAAAATTTTTATTGGGAACGCACGGGGTGCGAAGAGGCAGTCTCGGAGTAATTTTTACCGCAGAGGCGGAGAGACGCGGAGGTGCTTAAACTGAGAGTCTCACTTTGAGTGAGACTCTCAGTTTAAGCACGAGGTACACGAAGGCGCAAAGGCACTAAGGCGCGAAGGCTATATTTGGCTGACGCCAAAAATAGCCTTCGCAATGATAAGTGGCCGAAGGACGCTATCCAAACTTTGTGTCGTTGTGTAGCTCCTTATTCTGTTACCAGGATTTTTGAACTTGCGTTCCAATCGCCAGATCGTAGTTCCAAAAAATATAATCCAGCAATGGACGGCCCACTTAGAGTAAAGACGCCTGATTCGCGTAAGGAAGTAATACCTGAAGAAAAAGTTCTTCCCGCAACATCATAAATAGTCCAGGAAATCTTTTCGGAAGGTCCATGTGGAACAGAAACAGTCAATGCTGTGCCTGAACGAACCGGATTAGGTGAAAGGGAAATCACACTGTTGCGGTTATCTGGTTCTGCTGTGGCTATCATCAGACAGGAATCCTGCACTTCATAGGCGCCTAAGTCAACCTGCTGGAAACGAATTCTTGGATTTCCATCCAAATCTGTTGTAAGCCCAAGGGAGTCAACTAATGTATTCAAGCCCTTATTCACCGTAGAATCACAGGTTTGTACATGAAAATCATTGTTTTCAATGCTAACAAAGTCTGGTATAAAGTTAAAGACCGTATGATCTCCAAAAGGATATTTAGGACTCACTTCATCGTCAAGACTTAGATAAGTATAGTCAATAAAATACCCATCCATATCTGCAGCAAAAATCGTGTAATCTGAAAACATCTTATCAAAGGTGGCATCGTCTACGATAATACAATTATTGATGTACCAGTTATTATAACCCAATGATCCAGCCGGAGAATTTCTTTTTTCGAATACAATTTCCCCATTTTCATAGAATGTGCAATTCGTAATACGCACTTCGCATTGTGCACCATCACCTGGTGTACAGGCAATACCGGATTGGTTCTTGGCAAACAGGCAATTGGTGAAATTACTTAACATATGATTACCAGAAGCTCTGAATGTATACACTGTCCCGGTAGGGACGGTACTCTTGTTCTCAATAAAGGTGCAATTACCTACATGTAGATTTAAAGCATCTGCTCCAATTCGCACCCCAGTACAGTAGTTAGAGACAATGTTACCCTCAAATTGGCAGTTAAATATGTCAGAATCAAGCTGGTAACCGGAAACGAAAACCGTTCCAAAAGTTTGAGCCTTATTCTCTCGAAACTGGCAGTTTTTCAGTTGAAAAATGGAATTGGAAGTCATGCCGATGTTGCTTTCCATATAAATCGCGCTTGTTTCACTTCCATAATTCCCCTTAAAAGTCCCCCCTTCAACCAACAGAGAACAATCTTTATCATGCGTAAAGTAAACAGCTCCACCAATGCCAAAACCTGAAGTATCCTTTTCAAACAAACAGTTTTTGAATATGGTGGTGGATTCATTTTCAACCATAAAAATACCCCCTCCATGCATCAGATAAGTGGAGTTTTTTGTAAAAGTGCATTGTTCGAATACATAGGGTTTATAGGATAGTCCAGGGCCGGCTTTGTACAGTCCGCCACCGGAAAAAAGTACCCGGTTGCCATCAAAAATGCAATTTTTGAAAACCGGATTGAGCAGATTCCCTCCATCCCAGGCACAGTACACACCTCCTCCGTATTGGGCATAATTATTGGCAAAACGGCAATTGGTTATTTGAGGAGCGCTGATGCTACCATTAAAGGAAGACTCCAGCAACAAGCCACCACCTCTTTCGTTCGTGGAGGGCGGCTCGTCGCCATTAGCAATGCCATGTGTAATGGTAAAGCCATCCAGCACACTGGTACTATCCAACCCGGCGCCATACATTACATGATAGGAATTGTCTGTACCCTCCGGACCACCTATGTTTCCGCTTAAAATGGTTTCATTCAACTCGTAGTCTCTTTCTGAGACATTTAACTCTGTTCCATCAAAACCACCGTACAGCTTCACACCATTTTTCCACACAAATGAAATGGTTCTATTGGTTGAAGCGGTTGGGAAATATTGCCCCTTGGCTACCCATACTTCATCTCCATAGTTTGCCAGGGCTAAAGCCTGTTGGAGGTCAGAAAAAGCATTGGCCCAGTTGGCGCCGTTTTGCTGTCCGCCGGAAACAGCCTGGTTCACGTAAAAAATAGACTGCGCTTGCAGAGACAGGGATAGGAACAGAAGCGGGAGAATGTGTTTCATGTTGAGCGTTGTAGGAAAATAAAAGTAAATGGGAAATCGCAAGATAAAAGGTATAAAGTTCATTATATGGATTGAACTTGAGTTTTCGGTGACCAGTTACGCAGAATTTATTTGGACACCCTAAGTAAGCCACCCCAAAAGCGAAGGCTATATTTGGCATCAGCCAAATATAGCCTTCGCTTTTGGGGTGGCCGAAGGACGCTATCCAAACTTTGTGCCTTCGTGCCTTTGTGTCTTCCTGCACTTCGTGCCTTTACCCCAGTAAATACCCCCAGAAACGGCGCTTTTTCTTGGCTTTTTTCTTGGTTTTCTTCACAAATACCGGATCACTGGGGTAGCTGCTGACGTTGGCGCGATTGAACCCAACCACTACATAGGTGTAATACTCCCCTTCCACGGCGGTATGGTCTTCAAAATACCACTTGTCTGCGTAGAAAGGGGTGAATCCCAACAGGTTCCGTGGCTGGTCGAACTTCCCAACGCCCTCCCCGTCGAAACGGTAGAGGGCGAAATAAAAAGGCATTTCATCCGCTGTGAGCAGTTCGCAAAGGTTCCAGGTGAGCTGAACGGTGCTTGGGGTGCCTTTTACCCGGCAAATGGTTGATTTAGCCGGCAACACCTTGGAAAGTGATGGCATGGGCGGCATCAGCGATGGGTGTTTAAACAGCACATTCATCAAGGTATCCTGCACGCCCAGGGGGTTGCGCAGCAGTGGTTTTACCGAGAAGAAAATACTGCCGCTTACCTTTGGATTGGCGCGGTTGAGGGCTATTTGTTTGCTGATTTCATCCTCGTTTTGCCAGTTGCTGTCGTTGGCGGAGTTGTTGATTTTATAAGCGGCATGCCCTACATACAGTTGTTTGCCGTACAGGTGTTTGCTCCACCAGTCTACCAGAATTTCGTAGTCGGCCGGAGGGAAACCAATGCTCCAGTAAATCTGGGGCGCCACGTAATCTATCCAGCCTTTTTCGAGCCAGAGCAGCACATCGGCATAAAGGTCGTCGTAGCAGGTAACGCCCGCCCGGGTATCGGAGCCGCGTTCGGGGTCGCGTTCTTTGTTGCGCCACACGCCAAAGGGCCCGATGCCAAATTTGACATAAGGTTTGTATTTTTTAATGGTTTGAGAAACCGTTTCAATCAGCACATTGACATTGTTCCGGCGCCAATCGCCAATGTCTGTAAAGTTGTGTTTCCCGGTAGCAAAGCTGTCGTAATCGTCCAGGGCTTCATCCAGGTCAAAATCCTTTTCCTTGTATGGGTAAAAGTAGTCGTCGAAATGAATGCCATCCACATCGTACCTGAGCACCACATCTTTCACCACATTCACCAGGTATTGGCGCACGGAGGGGCTGGCCGGGTTGAAGTACCATTTATTGCCGTATTTGAAGAACCATTCCGCTTTTCTGCGGTTAGGTAATGCCCGGAGCGGGTGGGAAGGGTCCAGCGCCGAGGTATCCGGATCAAAAGTGGCGCGGTATGGGTTCATCCAGGCATGGAATTCCATACGACGATCGTGGGCTGCTTTGATCATGTATTCCAGCGGATCGAAAAGGGAATCATCCAGCATGGCGCCTTGTCGTCCTACCAGAAATTTACTCATGGGCACGGTGCCGGATTTGTAGAATGCATCGCCGGCAGGCCTGATTTGTACAAATACAGCATTCATGTTCATAGCCTTCAGCACATCCATGAGACTGTCGAACTCCACCTTGATTTCGTTGACGCTCAAGCCCGGGCGGGAAGGAAAATCAATGTTGGCAACGGTAGCAACCCAAGCGCCGCGCAACTCGGTTTGAGGTGCAGGACCCGCCATTTGGGCAAATAAAGCGGAGGAAAAGCCGAACAGAAGGACTAGCAAAAGAATCGGTTGACGGAATCGATACATCATATCATGGTGGTTTTGGGGGTGAAAGTAGGGGTTTTGGTTTGTTTGATGGTATCCACTGCACGATGGAAAATTAGTGGCGCTATTTACCCACGGATTTTTCGGAGTTTTGCACCGTTTTAAGCCTCGTTTGTATTGACCGGGTGACTGGCAGTCATCCGGTCAATACAAACGCTAATTTCTCTTGTCGCTCAGTTGCTGCAAGCACTAGCATTTCAATAAAAACCTGCAAATCTCTTAGTGCCCTTAGTGACTTAGTGGTATCCACTAAACATCCAATCCACCACCCCAACCCTTATACTCAAACACTTTTTTATGGATTTTCCACGCCCTATACCAGTTCTCGAACTTGCCCTTCGTTTCAACGCGCAAATCATTGGCGACGAAACCCTTTCTGCCACCGGTATCAATGAAATTCACAAGGTTCGGCCGGGTGATATTGCATTTTCTGATGTGCAGAAATATTTCCAAAAAACCCTCGACAGCGAAGCCACGGTGTTGCTGCTCAATGCTCCGGCGGAGTGCCCTCCGGGAAAGGTTATTCTGATTGTAGAAAACCCGTTTGAGGTTTATGATTCGTTGATTCGGGAATACCGGCCCTTCGAACCGCTCAAGGAATCCATCAGCGCAGGAGCCGTCATACACCCAACGGCCATCATTGAGCCCGGCGTAGTCATTGCCGGCAACGTGCGCATTGGTGCGCACACGTACGTGCAGGCAAACGCCTACATCGGCGAGTATTCCTACATAGGCGAGCATTGTATCATTGGCCCGGGCGCCATCATTGGCCCGGATGCTTTTTATTTCAAAAAACTTGCAGATGGTTCATTTAAAAAATGGCGCAGCGGCGGCCGGGTGATCATTGAAGACCGGGTAGATATTGGCGCGGGTTGTACCATTGCCAAAGGTGTAAGCGGCGATACTATCATAGGTGAAGGCTCCAAACTGGATTGTCAGATTCATATCGGACACGGTGCTGTGATAGGCAAAAACTGCCTGTTTGCGGGCCAGGTTGGTATTGGCGGCAAAACCATTGTGGAAGATAATGTAGTGCTGTATGGACAGGTAGGCGTGGCACAGGCGTTGCGCATCGGGCAGGGCGCGGTGGTGACTGCCAAATCTGGCGTATCCAAGGATCTGGAGGGCAAAAAAGCCTACTTTGGTATTCCGGCGGAAGAGGCACGCCAAAAGTACCGGGAACTCGCTTCTATCCGTCAGTTGCCTGAATTATTGAAAAACAAGGGGTAATGCAAGCAAATACGGTTACTTTCCAGGTATTCATGAACCACCACAGCACTGGATACAGGTTGTTTGTAGCGGTAATTTTCATTGGATGCTTTGTAACGGTTCTGTTTGGGTTATTGATCCGGTTTGGAACCATACCAGCACTTCTTTGGATGGTTTTGGGGGGTGCGATGTTTTCCTGGTTATGGCGCCGTTCCGGCTATCAACCGGCCTTGCTGATGGCCAACGATCAAGGAATGCAATGGGTCTTTCAAAAAAACAGACAAGAGCAACGTTCCGAAATCATGCCCTGGACTCAATTGTTGGGCTATCAATATGCCTTTCAGGGCCGTGGACCAAACGTTTTATTAGTGAAATGGATGGATGGTCAGATCACAAAGTTTTATAAAGGCGATGCCCACCTGGCATTTGAGTACCTTGTTCAGCATTTTCCGGAAAAGGAAAGGGATTTCTGGGCCCGCCCTGGGCATAAGGTGTAAAACCTCCACTTTTCCGACCAATTTCAGCAAACCGCAGTCTATTGGAAAGGGGGCGCAGGTAAACACCTGGACGCCGTTCGTTGTAATTTTGCGCCACCGGAGCGAGTCCGGTGTTGTTTACTAAGCCAAATCATCCATCTATTATGAAGTTTCCTTTGTTTTTATCCCTCGCATTGGCCATGCTGGCAGCTTCCTGCGGCGGAAACCAATCCGAAAAACTCCCGCCAGCCCCAACACCCATTCAAAAAGATCAGGTACTGCTCGATACCTTTGCAGACCTGCAAATTCTTTGGTACGACCTGCCTGGTTTTGAAAAGCTCGATATCAAGCAAAAAACCTTCATTTATTACCTTTCTGAAGCCGCTCTGGCCGGTCGCGACATTATTTACGACCAGCATTGCAAATACAATCTGGCGGTAAGAAAAACCCTGGAGGCCATTTTTAACACCTATAAAGGAGACAAATCAGGCGCCGACTGGAAAGCCTTTGAGGTGTATGCCAAACGTGTTTGGTTCTCCAACGGCATTCACCACCACTACAATGAGGTGAAAATCCTGCCGGAATGTTCTAAAGAGTATTTCCTTACGCTCGTGCAGGGCGCTGATCCCGCTGCATTGCCCATGCCGGCAGCCGAGATCCAAAGCACCCTGCTGCCTGTTATTTTCGATCCGGCTGTAATGCCCAAACGCACCAGCAAAGACGGTCCGGATATTGTTAAAAACTCTTCTGTAAACTTCTATGAGGGCCTGACGGCCGACGAGGTAGACCAATATTACCACGCTAAAATCAAGGCTGCCGGCGCCAAAGCCCCTATGATTGGCCTGAACTCCAAGCTGGTGAAGGAAAACGGTGTGATCAAGGAAATTGTGTGGAAATCTGGCGGCATGTACGGTCCGGCCATCGACAAAATCATTGAAAACCTGGAAAAAGCTATTCCTTTTGCCGAAAATGAACAGCAAAAGAAAGCGCTGGGCCTGCTCGTGGAATATTACCGCAGCGGCGACCTGAAGAAATTCGATGAGTACAACATTGCCTGGGTGAAAGACACCGAAAGCACCATCGACGTGATCAATGGCTTTATTGAGGTGTACCACGATCCGAAAGGTTACAAGGCGGATTTCGAGGCGGCTGTACAGTATAACGACCCTGATGCGACTGAAAAAATGGCCATTGTGAGCAAAAACGCCCAGTATTTTGAAGACAATTCCACTATAGCGGAGGCGCACAAAAAGAAAGAAGTAAAAGGCGTTTCCTACCGCGTGATTAATGTGGCCATGGAAGGTGGTGATTGTGCTCCAAGCACCCCTATTGGCATCAACTTGCCCAATTCCAACTGGATTCGGGAAGATTTTGGCTCCAAATCTGTGAGTTTAAATAATATTGAAAATGCTTACAACAAAGTTGGCGGCGCACTTGCCTTGAATGAGTTTGCCAACGATGCGGAAGAAATTGAAAATGCCAAAAAATATGGCGAAGCCTGTGGCAAAATGCACACTGCGCTGCACGAGGTGATTGGCCACGCCAGCGGCCAGCTGAACCCGGGTGTAGCGGAACCCAATGTTACCTTGAAACATTACTCCAGCACCCTGGAAGAAGCCCGCGCCGATCTGGTAGCGCTGTACTTCATGCCCGACCCAAAATTGATTGAAATGGGTTTAATGCCTGATGGCAATGCTTTCAAGGCTGAATACGATCAATATATCCGAAATGGTTTGCTGCAACAACTGCGTCGCCTGCCGGCCGGTGCTGACATTGAAGAAGATCACATGCGCAACCGCCAATTAGTGGCTGCCTGGGCAGTGGAAAAAGGCAAGGCAGACAATGTGATTGTTAAGGAAGTCCGCAATGGCAAAACCTATTATGATATCCGGGATTACGCCAAACTGCGCGTGTTGTTTGGCCAATTACTGGCTGAGATCCAGCGCATCAAATCCGAGGGCGATTTCAAAGCTGCTGAAGCGCTGGTAGAAACTTACGGGGTAAAAACCGACGCCGCCACCGGCAACGAAGTAAAATCTCGCTATGCAGCACTGCCAACCAAGGCCTATTCCGGTTTTGTTCAACCACGCCTGGTAGCAGAAAAAGATGCCAATGGCAATATCATTGATGTAAAAGTGGAGCGCGAATTGGATTTTGTGAAACAAATGCTCCGCTTTGGCAAGGAGTATTCGTTTTTACCGGTGAAAAACTAGTGTAAAATATCCAATATCCAATGTCCAATAACCAATGTCCAAATAGTGCGGGGGTTTGGCGTCAGCACATTTACTGGGCATTACTCGCCTGAATGGCGAAGCCAAGCGCTTAGCACTCGCCATTCAGGCGAGTAAATCCAGGCAATTGTGCTGATGCCAAACCCCCGCTCCACTTGGACATTGGACATTGGATATTGGATATTGGATATTGGACATTGGACATTGGATATCCCTCACCATCGCCCAATTTGTAAAAATATTCCGGCCCCGGCTTGTATGCCGAGGGCCGTTTTTTTTACGGTAATGATATCTTTTGGCGGTGGAAAAAAAGTAATTTCCTGGCTGGTCCAATAGTCTAAACTGTACCAGGTGGACATTCCCCGGATGTTGGCAAAAACACCAAACCAGGGTGTAAGGTATCGACTTACGCGTGTGCCCAGGAACATGGTTGGCGATAATGGCGGGGTATTGATTGACCTGTATTGCTGCACCATGATGTCGTGACTACCAGCTTTTTTTAAGCGAGTGTGGCCTTGATAGGCAAAAACCTGAGTGCCTCCGAACATGATTTCGGGTTCTATCCAACCATTTTTGAAAGGGAAAGCGTAAGTAAAACCAAAAGCCAACTGCGTGGATCTTCTCTCCTGAAAATCGCTAAACGGTACAAAATCAGCGTAGTAGCCGGGGTTTTGCGCTTCAAGTTCTTTTTCAATATCTGCCTCCATGTTGGAGGTGGATACCGCTCCCAACAAGAGTTTCATACCCAGGTGATTTTTAAACGCGATTCCGCCTTCAGCGCTAAAGCCAAGGCCGCTCCCGGGCGCTACGAAGTACGGAGATATCACATTTTTCAAGGGTTGCTGATATGCTCCATATTGCGCAGACAGACTACCAAACAGGCCAGATGTCCATTGTTTGGATACTTTTTGAGCCCGGCCAGCCTGAATACAGAGCAGGCCAAGAAATAGTATGGCATTAAATCGTTTGGTCATTGCAGGGTAACGGTTGGTAAAACGAGCAAGGTATCCTGGTTTACGGTAGCGCCGAGGGTGTCGAAACGTAGTTGCACAGAAAAGCGGTAATCACCGGGCTGGCTGGGCGGATCAACCATTAACAGGTCAAACCGGAATGAATTGTCGGTTATTTCCCAGAGTTCGCTGAGTGTAATGGTGGCGTTGCGCAGATCAATGTATTCCAGGTTGTTTTTGGTGCTATAGCGCAGCATAAACCGGTCTGAAATATCCGTTTGAGCTGGTATGGTGTCAAAGCCGTCGATGGTAATCAGGCTGATTTCTGTAAAAGGGTGAATCAGAAGCGGGAAGCAGGTTTCGGAGTCGTCTGAGCTGCCCCGCACCTGATTTACAGGATCAGCTTTCAGCCTTATGCCAAAGGCATTTTTGGGTATCGGGCCGTCGGCGGGTTGTGGCTCCTCACCACTGTTGTTGATCCATTGTGTCGACCAGTTTTGCAAATCCAGACTGTCATAACATTCCTGGTTGCATGTAAAGGCGCAGATGCTGAGCATCAAGCCGGAAATGACAAGCCATTTCAAGTAGTTCATCAGATGTGTCAGTTTTGTTCAGGATGCAATAATGCGGTTAAGTAGTGTAGATTCTGTTGATATTGATCCAGCACTTTTTGCTGAAAATGCAGTGGGTGGTGTTTTGAAATGCCTTTTTCAGACTTCAGAGCCAATGCAAATGTTTCCTGGTCCATGTGTTGAAACTTGCGTTTCCAATAGCTCAGGGTCACGTCCATGGATTTGTTATCCAGCCAATGTCCTAAAGCGCCGCCGAGCACCCATTCCAGCATTTTTTTTAACAATCCCTGCTTTTGTGCTGGAACGGCATCTACAGAGCGGGAGGGAAACATCGGATAATATGCCCGTGCCCAGACATTGGCCGCAGCAAATGCATGGTAGCCTTCGCGCCCGTAAACGGGTAAAAGCGTTACCACTTCCGTTGCGGTAAACAGGTTTTTTTCTGCTATCTCCATGTTTTCCGTATCCACAAAATAATTGACGCAGAAATAGCGGTGGGAGTTGAGCAGGCAAACCTTTTTAAATAAAATTAACATGGTTCGGGCCAGCCACAACCTGCCGGGTCTGGTAACAATGAAAAAATCTACGTCGCTGTTTTCCGACATCACGTGTTTGGAGAGCGAGCCGGAAACAAATACACTACGTACAAAAGGGAAGCGCCCGATAAACCTTCCGATGCGCATCGCAAGGGGCAATATTTGGTCGGCTCGCTGGTTGGCAGCAACACGTTGAACAGCCCAGTTGGGCTCGTTTTTTATCTGGTACCAAGGCCCGTTCCGGAAGATTATGCCATGCGCTACCCAGGAGTCTAACAGCGCCTGTACAGATGATTGACCAGCCTGGGAATGAGTCCCGAACTGACATAATTCTCCAATCGACAAAGGGTATTGAAACACCGCAAAATACGCCAGTGACCGCAGGAGCGACTGTTCCAGTTGTTCGGTCAAAGAAGCGGTATGGCTGGAAGTTGTTTGCATAGCCTGTCGCCAGAGGGCACAAAAGGTTTAATATGGGGATCTGTAAAGCGGTTTGTCCGGCAAGATAAAGGAGTCTGGCCTATTGAGCCGGGCTGAATTTCACAACCATTTTTTATGAGTAAAAATTGAGTTTTTAACTAAGAATCTTTTGAGGCGAGGAAGCGAATTGACATAAAAACATATCTTTGTTCAACAACTTTCCTGAAATTGTTTTTTTAATCAAAACCAGGTAATTCGTCTTTCGGCGCATGCCTACAAACTGTTTCCCATGAGAATAACTGTACAATCTACTCTAATTTTCCTTTGCCTTTTTTCCCAATCCATTGGAAATGCTTTTGCATCAGCCAATGAATTATCCCTGCCTCCCACAGTTACCGACCCATCTGCTGAACCTGTCACGGTTTCCGAAAAACCTCTGACTGTAGCACCTATGTTTTGGGTTATCAAAGATTTGTGTGGCATAGGCCAAGGCTCCATTGACATGACTCCAGACCCCAGCACTCCTGGGCCATGGGTGCATTTATGGTCGAATGGAGAAACCACCGAAGACATTTCCGGTCTTACGGCAGGAACCTATCAGGTAACCGTCATTGACGCGAATGGAGTACCTCAAATTGGACAGGTAGTAGTAGGAGAATTCCCACCGATTGCACCACTTGCCATTGACGGCGCCATTACAGGCAACTCTCTGTGTAATGGGAATAGTAATGGCGCCATTGACCTTACAGTGGATCCACTACCCAACTCATGGACCTATGAGTGGTCTAACGGTGAGACAACCATGGATTTGGTAGATATCCCACCCGGAACCTACACGGTTTCCGTAACCTGGGGGGTTACCTGCACTACTACAGAAACCTTTGTTGTCCCCAACCTAACCAATGCCCCCACACTGATTCCACCCCTGGGTGGCTTTACCCCTGATTTTTGCAATCAAAGTAACGGCGATGCCGCTATTCAGGCTGTTGGCGGCCAACAACCCTACACCTACGAGTGGTCAAATGGCGGCACCGACCTGCAAATTTTTAATCTGCCTGCCGGTGAGTACACAGTAACTGTTACTGGTGCGAACGGCTGTACTTCTACCTATTCTGCTGAAGTTCCGGCAATGGATTTGGCCATTACCGTACTTGAGGACTATGAGATAGCCAGTACTACTTGTAATGGTGGTAATGGCAGTATTGGTATTTCCCTGTCACCAAGCGGCCTGTGGCAAAACTCCGCTACTTACCTCTGGTCAAATGGCGCTACTACCCAGGATATTGCCAACCTGACTCCAGGTACTTATGTAGTAACCGTAACCCGGGCAGGTACTTGTACAGATCTTGCGGTGTTCTTTATTGACGATGAGCCCGTCATACCAGATTTGTCGTTTACCCAAAATGCCGCAACATGTGGTATGAGTAATGGAGCTATCAATATGACTCCTTTGCCAGGAGGTGTACCACCCTACACTTATTTATGGTCTAATATGGCAACCACGCAGGATTTGAGTAATGTGCCTGCCGGGAACTATTCCGTAACGCTCACCTCGGCCAATGGCTGTACCGTCTCGGGAAGTATAGATGTGGAAGATAATGATGCCATATTCTCCTATAATGCAACGGTCCAGGATAATACCGCGTGTGATACCATAAACGGCCGAATATCACTCCAGCTATTCCCCACCAACCTGGCCTATACCTGGTCTAACGGGGCAACCACCACTACCTTGAGTCCGTTGGCGCCGGGCGATTATACAGTGACCATTTCTGCAGGCGGAACTTGTACCGCTGTGGAAACTATCAATGTGGGTAACCAGGTGGAATACCCAAGTATACCAGCCAAAATAGACACCGCAACCTGCGGACTCAACAACGGTGGCATAGATATGACCATCAATGGCGGCGCCTCGCCGTTTGCCATACTTTGGTCTACAGGCGATACTTCCCAGGATCTTACCAAACTGGCTGCCGATACTTTTTTTGTAACCGTAACCTCTGCGGTCGGTTGCTCCGTTACCAATACCGTTATTGTACCCAATATCAACCAACCTATTGGTATACAGGAAGTTGTATTGGATAACATTTCCTGCGCCCTGCCTACCGGGGCTATTGACCTGAATGTATTCCCGGCAGATACCAACTATGTGTACACCTGGTCGTCTGGGCAATCCACAGATAGCCTGACCAATTTGCCGGGAGGTACCTATCTGGTCACGGTTACCTTGGGGGTCAGTTGTATAGCCCTGGATACATTCTCAATCATAGATCAGGCCCTGCCACCCAACTTATCGTCGTCGGCAAGTGCTGCAACCTGTGGCTTTAACAATGGTTCAGCAGATCTGGTGGTGAACAACGGGGCGGCGCCATTCACCTATTTGTGGTCCAATGCTGTTACAGACGAAGACCTGGTTAACATGACTCCGGGCACTTATTCAGTTACCGTTACCGGTGCCAACCAATGTACCGCCGTCAATTCGGTCAATATCCTGAACAACGATTTATCGCTGGGCGTTTCGGCTTCTCCGCAGCAAAATACCTCCTGCGCAACGCCCAATGGCGCCCTGGATATCAGTGTTGCACCTGCCGGAAGCTACACCTATGCCTGGTCTAACAGCCTCAATACAGAAGACCTCAATGGTCTGGCCGCAGGCACCTATACCGTTACGGTGACCTTTGGCACCTGCACCGGGTCCAATACCTTTGTTATTGCCGACAATGCCGTTCAACCAAGCCTTTCCGTGGCTGGTTTGGCCGCCAACTGTGGCCTGGCAGATGGTTCAGCTGATCTGAATGTGAACGCCGGAGTGGGCCCGTACACCTATTTGTGGTCTACCACCGGCACGGATGAGGATTTGAGCGGACTAACGCCAGGCACTTATTCCGTTACCGTAACAGGTTCAAACTTCTGCACCGAGGTGGCTTCTGTGGTAGTAGCGAATAACAACATTACCCTGAACCTCAATTCTAACGCAACTGCCAACAGTTCCTGCACAGCTTTCAACGGCTCGCTCGATTTGAGCGTTACACCTGCAGGCGCCTATACCTACCTGTGGTCTAATACCGGCAACACGGAAGACCTCAGCAATCTGAATGCAGGCAACTATACCGTTACAGTGACCCTGGGAACTTGCCAATCAACCGGCACTTTTGTGGTAACAGACAATACCCAAACGCCGGTTTTGACCCCAAATATCACTGCATCTATTTGTAGCGTAAACAATGGCGCTATTGATCTGTCAGTTAGCGGAGCCGCGGGCCCTTACACCTATCTGTGGTCTAACACGGTAACAGATGAGGACTTGACGGCTTTGTTACCCGGCACCTACACGGTTACAGTAACCGCCCAAAACGGATGTACAGAAGAGGCCACCATCAACGTTCCAAATAATGCCAGCACCTTTAGTCTGGCAGGCACGGCTGTGGCGCTTACCAACTGTGCCACGAATAACGGCTCCATCGACCTGAACATTACCCCTGCAGGCGCCTACACTTATTTGTGGTCTAATGCTGCCACAGATGAAGATTTGAATGGTTTGGCCCCAGGCACATACACCGTATCTGTAACAGAATCAGGCAGTTGCACAGCAACAGCTTCTTTCTTTGTGATTGACCAGCGTACCAATCCCATTACGGCCCAGAACCTGACCCCGGAATTCTGCGGGCTGGCTGATGGGGCCATAGACCTGACGGTTTCCGGTGGCGCTACACCATATGGTTTTACCTGGTCGAATACCGCGGTTACTGAGGATATTGCCAATTTGGCGGCCGGTACTTATACCGTTACGGTAACAGATGCCAACAATTGCACAGCAACTTCTTCGGCGGTAATTCCGGGCAATACCCTTTCTCTGGCTTTATCCGGCAATGCCACAGCCAACAGTTCCTGCATAGCCAATACCGGCGCGGTAGACCTGAATGTCAATCCTGCAGGTACCTACACCTATTTGTGGTCTAATACCGCCCAAACGGAAGACATCAATAACGTAGCTGCCGGTACGTATACCGTTACGGTGAGCGCAGGCGGCACCTGTACCAATACTGCTGTATTCAACGTAACCAGCAACGTGCCAACGCCGGCACTTTCTCAGTCCACCACGGCAGCAGAGTGCGGCGCAGCAGACGGCGCCATTGATCTGAGCGTTTCCGGTAGCCCAGCACCGTACACTTACCTTTGGTCAAACACCGCAGTTACGGAAGATTTGAGCAATATCCTTTCTGGCGCCTATACCGTTACAGTAACCGCCGGCAATGGCTGTACTTCTTCCCAAACGATAAACGTACCGGAGAACGTATTTACGCCAGCCATTACCAATAACATGAGTCCGGCCAGCTCCTGTGTGGTTAACAATGGTTCTATCGACCTCAATGTTACGCCTGCAGGCACGTACACGTATGTGTGGTCGAACAGTGCCCAAACGGAAGATCTGAGCAATATTGCCGCCGGTATTTACACCGTAACTGTTAGCGCGGGCGGGGCCTGCACCAGCACGGCCATCATTACCGTAACGAGCAATGTTCCGGCTCCGGCACTGTCTAATGTGGTCAACAACGCAGATTGCAGTGCAGCCACCGGTGGCATTGACCTGACAGTTGGCGGCAGCCCGCTTCCTTACACCTATTTGTGGTCTAATACAGCCATTTCAGAAGATTTGACCAACGTGGCAGCTGGTACTTATACCGTAACGGTAACTGCAGGAAACGGATGTACCACCACGCAGTCTTTTACGGTAGGTAACGATGTATTCACACCGGCCATTACTTCTACCCTCACGCCATCCACTTCCTGTGTGGTAAATAATGGCGCCGTTGACATCACGGTCGCTCCTGCCGGAACTTATACCTACAACTGGTCGAACAGCGCCCAGACACAGGATATCAGCAATGTGGCGCCGGGTACTTACACCGTAACCGTAAGCGCAGGCGGAACCTGTACCAATACCGTTTCTGTAACAGTAACGGCCAATACACCGCCACCGGCTTTGTCTAATGTACCTACTCCGGCCGCCTGCGGTCAGCCAGTTGGTTCTATCGACCTGACTGTAACGGGAAGTCAGACGCCGTATACCTTCCTGTGGTCAAACAGCGCTATAACAGAAGATTTGAGCAACCTGCCTGGCGGCACTTATACCGTTACGGTTACTGCCGGAAACGGATGTACGGGCACACAAAGCATTACTGTTCAGGATATTGGCGTTCCACCAAATATTGCCAACACATTCACACCAAACAATTCCTGCGGCGCAGGCAATGGCGCTATCGACCTTACCATCACGCCTCAGGGCGCCTATACTTTCAGCTGGTCTAACAGTGAAACCACTGAAGACCTCAGCGGTTTGGCGCCCGGCACCTATACGGTAACCGTGAGCGCAGGTGGTAGCTGCACCGGAACGGTTTCTGTACAAATTGCAGATCAGTCTACCGACCCGCAAGCCAATATCAGTTCGGCAGGAACGGCCCTGGACTGCGACGTAACCAGCATTGTGTTGAATGGAAACATTACAGGCACCAACAATCCGGTGAATCTGTTGTGGAACCTGAATGGCAATCAGGTGGGCAGCAATCCTACGCTGACGGCTACTGCGCCTGGCACGTATACCCTGGTTGCGGTAGATAATGTAACAGCTTGCACAGCTACGGCATCCATTACGCTTACACAAAGCCTGAATCCGCCGCAACTGAGCGTTGCCAACCCGGCATTGCTTACCTGTGCGTCGCCCAGCCAAACCCTTACCGGAAGTTCCACGCTGAGTGGCATTCAGTTTACCTGGGCAACTATTTCAGGAACAGATACCACTATTGTGGGCTCTGGTCCGACCCTGAATGTGAATACAGCCGGCAATTACGTGTTGATTGGCTTCAACCCTGCCAACAACTGCTTCAACGCTGTTCCGGTGAATGTACAGGCTAACCAGACCCCTCCGGGCGCCGATGCGGGTTTGTCGTTCACTCTGGATTGTGCCGGCGAAACCCTGCCTTTGAACGGCAGTGGAAGCGGCGCCAACAGTCTGAACTATCAGTGGAGCACACAGGATGGCCATTTTGTATCCGGAGTTAATACGGCGACACCACAAATTGACAAGGCAGGCACCTATACCCTTACGGTAACCAATCCGGTCAACGGCTGTACGGCTACCGATCAGGTAACGATTACGCCGGAAGTGCCAGTAGCGCATGTTTCAGTGGTACAACCAACCTGCGATAACCTGAAAGGCAGCATTATTATTGATTCTGTAACAGGTCTGTCTGACCCAATTCTGTACGGACTGAATGGTGGCGGCCTGAGCAGTCAAAACCAGTTTGTAAACCTGGATCCAGGCGCCTATAACATTACAGTAGAGGGTGGCAATGGTTGTGCCGCTACGGCAGTGGCCAATATCAATGCAGCAGATCTGGTAGAAATCACCCTGGATGCTGTAGCAGAAATCCGCATGGGTTATGGATATCAGATTAATGCGCTGGTGGATATTCCGCTGAGCGATATTGCATCCATTACCTGGACACCTTCAGATTCGCTCTCCTGCGATACCTGCCTGAGCACTTATGCCACGCCAACCAATACCACCCAATACCACTTGCATGTGGTATCTGATGCTGGTTGTGAGGCTCGTGGAACCATTCAGATTCGGGTAGATAAGGCCCGTAATGTGTACGGACCTAACATCTTCTCTCCGAACGACGACGGGAACAACGATTATTTCACCTTGTTTGCCGATCCGGTGCAGGTAACCCGCATCAAGTCGCTGCAGATATTCTCCCGTTGGGGTGAGGCCATTTACGAGCGCCTGGATTTTGCACCGAACGAATCACTTGGCTGGGATGGCAATTTCAAAGGCCAAAAGCTTAATCCGGGAGTGTTTGTATGGCAGGCTGTGGTGGAATTTGTGGACGGACAGGAAGAGACCTTTACGGGAGATGTGACGTTGAAGCGGTAGGTGGAGTAGGTCATTTAGGGGTCATTTAAGGTCATTTAGTGGGTCATTTGAGGTCATTTAGGGGTCATTTGAGGTCAATTTGGAGTGAGGTGATAAAATGACGCCTTGAGATAAATTATTCGAAGTATCTGAAACTGCTGCATTGATGAAGCTATTTGCCCATCAATGTGGCAGTTTCGTTCTTACCCCTTGCCCGACTTTGTTAGCGGAGGGTCTGGCCAAACCACGATAAAAAGCCCAGCCGCACGATTTCTGCGAAAATCTGCGGGAAAATCTGCGAAAATCTGCGGGAAACCTAACGCGCGAGAGGTTTCCCGCAGATTAACGGGGATGAACCGCAGATTTTCGCAGAGGTGTGCGGCTGGGCTTTTATCGTGGTTTGGCCAGTTTTTTCGCTGTGCGGCTAATGACACACTGTGTTATTGTAGAATAGTTCGCTACCCAACGGCAGCCTGCTGGGCTTAAGATGACAGTTTACATTGTTTCTAGACTTTCTTCCGGAAAACTACCCTGAGCCATCCAGCCGCACGCTTTCTGCGAAAATCTGCGGGAAAAATCTGTGAAAATCTGCGGGAAACCTAACGCGCGAGAGGTTTCCCGCAGATTTACGGGGATGAACCGCAGATTTTCGCAGAGGCGTGCGGCTGGGCTTTTATCGTGGTTTGGCCAGTTTTTTCGCTGTGCGGCTAATGACACACTGTGTTATTGTAGAATAGTTCGCTACCCAACGGCAGCCTGCTGGGCTTAAGATGACAGTTCACATTGTTTCTAGACTTTTTTCCGGAAAACTACCCTGAGCCATCCAGCCGCACGATTTCTGCGAAAATCTGCGGGAAAATCTGCGAAAATCTGCGGGAAACCCAACACGCGAGAGGTTTCCCGCAGATTTTCGGGGATGAACCGCAGATTTTCGCAGAGGCGTTCGGCTGGGCTTTTATCGTGGTTTGGCCAGTTTTTTCGCTGTGCGGCTAATGACACACTGTGTTATTGTAGAATAGTTCGCTACCCAACGGCAGCCTGATGGGCTTAAGATGACAGTTCACATTGTTTCTAGACTTTTTTCCGGAAAACTACCCTGAGCCATCCAGCCGCACGATTTCTGCGAAAATCTGCGGGAAAAATCTGTGAAAATCTGCGGGAAACCTAACGCGCGAGAGGTTTCCCGCAGATTTACGGGGATGAACCGCAGATTTTCGCAGAGGCGTTCGGCTGGGCTTTTTATCGTGGTTTGGCCAGTTCTTTCGCTGTGCCTTTACCTCCCACCACTCACATCCAGAATAGCTCCTGTGACATACGATGCTTTATCAGAAAGCAGCCAAAGTACAGACTGCGCTATTTCTTCCGGCTGGCCGCCGCGCAGCATGGGAATACCGGATTCCAGGCGTTTTACACGACCAGGCTCGCCGGCTTTGGCGTGAATATCTGTGTATACCAGGCCTGGCCTGACTGCATTGACACGAATGCCTTCAGCGGCCACTTCTTTGGATAATCCAATAACAAAACTCTCTACAGCCCCTTTGGTAGCTGCGTAATCCACGTATTCAAATGGTGAGCCCAGGCGGGCTGCAATGGAGGAAATTTGCACAATAGCGCCGCCCTGCCCGCCAGCCGACAACGCCATACTACGAACCGCCTCCCGGGCACAAAGCATACTGCCCAGCACATTCACCGCAAAAACTTTTTGCAAGCGGGCAGCACTCATATCCTGCACCTTCATCTGCGATTCAATGATGGCCGCGTTGTTTACCAGGGCATCCAGATAGCCAAATTGATCATGGATTTGGTCCATCATGCGTAATACCGCAGTCTCGTCAGATATATCTGCCTGAATGGCTAATGCATCGCCGCCAAGATCCTTGATGGAACGAACAACGTTTTCCGCCAGTTGGCGCTGATGTGCATAATTGACCACTACCTGGTAGCCTTTTTCGGCAGCCAGCATTGCGCAGGCTTTGCCGATTCCTTGTGAGGCGCCGGTGATAAGTACTGTTTTGGATTGAGTAGACATGTTTGAGGTGAGGAGGTTTTGTTTGTAACAAAGTCGCAGGACTTTTGATCATTGCCCCATTACTTTTCAGGCAATCCCTCACCTTTTCACCACGCCTGCCCGCAACACCGCGCCATCCCGCACGCGCACGAGCAGGGTGTACGCGCCCGCGGGAATACCGCTAAAGTCTAAGCGCCGCTCCTGCCCGGGCCAATGCTGTACCATTCTGCCCTGCGGATCCAGGAGCTCCAGTCTCGTTGCCTGCACCTGATCCGGCAACTGTACCTGCACCCACTCGCTGGCGGGATTGGGATACACATGCAGGGCGATAGCGCCCACCTCCGAGGTTCCGGAAAAATACTTCACCTCCACCGTGGTACTGGCGGTACAACCCTGATCGTCTGTAACTGTAACGGTATATAGCCCTGCCACTAATCCGGCAGTAGCCTGCTGGGTAACACCATTGCTCCAAAGGTAAGTGAACGGCCCGGTGCCGCCGGAGATGGTGGTTACTACCGCCGCGCCATTGGGCGGACTGGATTGGGTTTGGTGACTCACACCTGCGCCAATCCAGAGGGAATCCGGCTCGGTGAGCGGCGGGTAGCTGAAGGCAGCAGTGCAGCCGTAGCGGTCGCTCACCGTTACGGCATATAGGCCGGGCCCCAACGGCTGCGCCAGGGAATCTGTACCCGGCCAGCCTAACCATTGCCAGGAAAAAGGCGCAGCCCCTGTAACCGGCGTGGCCGACAACCAGGCATCTGCCGCAGCGTGACAGCTTATGGGCGAGCCGCCCACCTGCAAGGTAATTTGTCCGGTAAGTCCTATGGTGGCCGAGGTGGAATCCACGCAGCCATTAGCATCTGTGAGTGTAAGGGCATACACGCCCGGGGGCAGTTGGCTCAGGGCAGAGGTATCCGGCGCGACGGGCTGCCAATGCCAGGAAAAAGGCGCTGTGCCGCTTTGCGTGGAAGCGTTTAGCTGTCCTCCGTTAAGCAGTCCGCAGAGCACATCTGTGACTTGAATAGAAACCTCCGGCAGAGGCGCTTCCGGTACGGTGAGGGTGTCTGTAATTTGCCGGCCGGAAGCATCGCTGAGGGTAATTTGGTATTGCCCGGGCGGAAGTCCGTTGAGCTCAGGGCCATTGCCGGCCTGCGGCTCCCACTGATAAGTGTAGGGTGCGCAGCCGTTCTCCGGCTCCAGGAGAATGCTGCCGTTAGACGCTCCTGCACAGGCAGGATGCACCACCGGCGCAGCCGCCAGTCCGAAAGGCGCCGCCTCATAAGCGCCAATGTCTACCTGCCCGTCCTGAATGCGGGGCATGCCTGCCAGGTCTGTCAGCAAACCCGCAGCCGCGGCATTAAAGCCCATGTTGATGAGCGGCGAGCAGCCCGACAGACGATAATCTCCCGCTGCCGTATCCCGAAACATGGGATCTATGCCGAAGATGTTGTTGGGACCACAGGTGATGTTGTTATTGGCCGGAAACATACATGATGTGTCGGAATCCATATGACAATAATCAATAGTTAATGGGCTATTATCAACACCTTTCTCTCTTATAAATTTACAGTTGTAAAATAAGTTATTACTTAGATTTATCAATTGTGCGTTATTAGAATGCAGGACAACAGGGAAACCTAGAATTGTATTGTTTGAAATTAACGCAGATGCATTTGTTCCAAAACTAAAAAATCCATAAGTGGAACTAGTTGACTTGTTGTTTTGAAGAATTAAATTGTTTTGAATAACGCTATGTTCCCATCCACCCGTTGAAATGATTTGTGAATCAAAGCTATTTAAAAGAATCAAATTGTTAGTCAAGTTAAAATTAACTCCACCCCAAATTATTGCTTTTGACTGCTTAAAAATGCAATTTTTCACATAAGAATTTTTGAATAAAGATAGATTAATTGTTTGCGAATACGGACTTTCAAATATTGAATTATCCATATTAAAATCACCTTGACCCTGTAGGTCTGGATAGAATAGTAGGCCATCATTATTATTTAAAAATGAACAAGATTCAATGACTAGTTGACCTACATCTTGTAAATTTGAACTAAAAAATGCAAAAGATTGCCCTTGGTCATTACTAGCTTCGGTTTGGGCGTTTTTTTCAAATATACATTTTTTCATACTAATATTAGTGCCAGAAACTCTACCAATATAAAAATTTATTCCGCCGCCCGTGATTTTTGCTGTATTCTGCAAAAAAGTACAATCATAAAAATCAATCCAGTCTGTGCGTTCGGATTCATTGTAGCAAACCGCACCACCCCGGCGCTCGGCGTGGTTATTTTGAAACATACACTGCCCGAAATCCGGGGTACGTTCGGCCCAACTGCCGCCGTTGCGGTACAGGGCGCCGCCGTCCAGCGCGGCCGAGTTGTACTCAAAGGTGCAGTTCAGAAACTGTGGGGCAACCGATCCGGTACCGCTGCCGTTTACGTACACGGCGCCCCCATAAGAACGTGCATAATTGTAGGAAAAATGACAATTCTGAATCAGGGCATAAGCCCAGCCGTTAGCGCCCATGATGTACAAGGCGCCTCCACTCCGGTACGGACTTACCGCAGGCTGATCTCCGGAGGGATAATTGGCTATTCCGTGCCGAAAATAAAATCCGTCCACCACCGTATTGCTGTCCGGATTTTCCAGATACATGATGGTGTAGGAATTGTCTGTGCTGTCGTCTGGCGCGCCAATATTGCCGCTCAACAATACCGGATGTTGTTGCCACTGCCGTTCTGAAAGGGAGGATTCCTGGCCGGAAAAGCCTCCGTAAAGTTGTACGCCGTTGGGCACAATAAAAGATGCCGTCCGGTCGGCGCCATTGGTGGGCAGGTAAATGCCTTCGGCTACCCAGATTTCATCGCCGGCCTGCGCAATATTGAGGGCGGCATGCAGCGTGTTAAAGGCATCCGGCCAGGAAATGCCGGTATTCTGGCCACCTGCAGCAGCATTTACGTAATAACGGGTTTGGGCGGGTAGGAGGCTGCCTGTCAACAGGAACAGGTTGAGTATTATATAGCGCATGTTGTTTTAGATTATGGAGATGGAGAGTATTTTATACCGCAGAGGCGCTGAGACGCAGAGAGGAATTTTTACCGCGGAGACGCGGAGGTGTGAAAATCCTCTGCGTCTCAGCGCCTCCGCGGTATAAATCACATTTAGGGTTATTGTTTTACAAATTTTCCGGTGAGTATATCAGCGCCTTGCTGCACCTGCCAGGTATAAATACCGGCCGGCCATTGCGCCACCTCTTCAATCGCCACCTGAAAATTTCCGGAAGCGGATTGTATTTCCCGATAAAACATTCGTACCCCATAAGGCCCGAAAACAAATACCCGGGTCATGCCGGCGGTCTGTTTGGTGATGTCCAAGTGTACGATTGTACTGGCCGGATTGGGTTTGCAGGCTACCGCTATGGATGCGGTTTGTTGTATTGACTCTTCCCTGGTTTGAGCCTGTGCCAAGCGTGCAAGCATGGGGAGTTCCATGTTGTCGGGGGTATAACCCAGATTTTCCATCACGGTATCATCCAGCTTTAGAATCCACTCAGCACTTTCCACGGCAGATTTTGCCTGCAGGGCCACGTAAAACAGCACCTTGCCGGGTTCCAGGTAATTATTGTCGTAGTCCATACTAAACCAGACCACTTTGAACTGACCCGAGGCTACGTCATTGAGGTTAATGGCATCAGGGGTGAACCCCATCAGATCGCCGGCAGAAACGGACAAAAAGGTAAATTTAGCCGGATCAAACCGGAAGCCGGCCTGGTAAGCAATAACCGGTTCCTGCCCGGAAGCATACACCGGCAAAATAACCACCTCCCCTTCTTTAACGGAACGTCCCGGCACGGATAAGCTGTAACGCTGTGCCGGATTTGAAGGTCGTTGGGGATATGTGGCGCAGGAAAGACATACGTCTGCACCTGAGTTACCACATGGAATGGCGGAGCAGTTTACATCGCCTACCTTGATGCCGGTGAAATCGGCGGTTTCATACTCAATAGTGTTATTGTTTGGGTTTTGATAATTGATTCCACCAGAATTAATGACCGCTTTTAAAGTTACTGGGAAAGCAGTTTGGAATGGGTCCGAAGGTGTTGGGAATACATGTTCCCTAGGCACAAACCGCCAGGAGGTATTATTGGGTAACACCGTATAAGTGCCCAAAATTAATTTCCGAAGCTCTACAATATCAAAGGTTGTTACGCTTCCGGACTTATTTGCATCTGCAGCAATAATATGATAGGGCGTTGTGAGCGGCTCTAATGAAAGAATGTGCTTACTCATCAGTACCAGATCATACGTAGTTACCCCATTCAACGGGTTATCGTCCTTAAACGGCGTAATAATATACTCGCCTTCATCACAAACACAATAGGCATACGGTGTACTGGAGCCTGGGTTAGAAGGGCATGCAGTATAAAGCGTGTGTGGGCTACAGGCATTGCCCGTTTCCGCTATTTCTACTTCAACTTCTTCTACCCAACAGCTCATATCAATATCAGTTCCGTATTTAATTTTTCCTGCAATTTCTCTGGAGCATATCGGGAATCCGGAAAGCTCAATATCCGGCACACAAACGGTTGTACCTTGTCCCACAATATAATAAGCGGCCTCCCTCACATATACCTGCTGGATACAGCCGGATGGACCAATAACCGGTATCAACAACTCTCCTCCGGTGTAATCAATTTCATTTCCAGGGGTTGTCCGGTAACAATAGGTAAGCGTGTTGCCGTCCACATCATAACAGGCAAGTGAGCCAACTCTGTTTGTGCAAGTTAGGGCATTGTTACTCAAATTGCATGGCAGTCCGTTTTGGATATTGGCCTCATCTATGTAAGCGCCATTACTCATCTCAAATTCCAGGACAAACCGGACCTCCCTAACATCAGACCCGTTAGGGATACCAAGCGCAACAGAGGTATATAAATCGCCACAATCTCCTGATCCACTGCCATACGTACCATTGACATTCAGGGATAAATTGGTGTTTACACACGCATCGGTTCCCGTAAATGTTATAGTTCTGTCACCAGTTCCTCCTTTTACCATTTTTTTGCAGAAAATAGCCCCTGGCGGATTAGTCAAAAACTGCGCCTCAAAACGACCACTTATAAAAGTAATATCCACTTCAGTACTCATGTTCTGTGGATCCGGGCGTTCAAAATATAGGCTGAACATTGTATTGATACCTCCGCCACTGGAAAAAGTAAGCGCTGCTCCAGTTCGTCGGGCGGTAATAATGAAGGACGTACTCATTTGGTCCGAGGGAGAAATGGTAACCTCATACCCTGTTGCATTCAACTTAACTGGAGGAATTATAGGCTCTTCGGATGTCACGGTGAGAATAAAATCCAGATAAGGCATGGACAAAGTGGCCGCAGGTGTATTATGGTTTGACCTTATCATTAGTGGAACTGTTACTCCCAAATTGTCCATATCAAAAACCGGAGTGTCCGTTAGAAATAGTACATTGGCATCATTGTCCAATGCCAATTCATAAGCCTGTGGCGCAATGAAATCAGGGGTTGGAGGAGTATTCGTGTTAGGGAAATAACAGGTAAGATCATCTCCTTCTGCCAATCTGAAAAATGGGCAAACCAGCTCAAAAACATCGGAAGGATACACATCTACTACAATGGTGAATAATTCCGTATAGAAAGGAACACCTGCCTGAGATCGGGTAAATTCAATCTGTGGCAATGATCCTCCGTTTCCATAAGCGATAGCAACATAATTACCGTTTACTGAAATTGGGGTGGAATTGCAGGTTGACAGCGTAGCAGCTTCGTTAATTCTCGTCATCCCTGAATTAGTACCCGTAAATGCAAGCTCAAGTTCCAACTCCAGATCGGTATAATCCAACAGGAAACACAGATCATTGTCTCCCGTAATGTCAGAAGCTGCGCTTAATCGGACTACATATTGAATGCGGTGACAATCAATCGGAACAGCGGAACATCCATCGCAGTTGGGCGGGTTTGGAATAGCTGGTGTTCGTTGGCAGATTGTAATGTCAAAATCAGCGCAATCCTGAGGAGCAATAACATCGCAGGTACCTTGCGCCATGCTGTTTTGAAACTGACTCAAAAAGAAGGTTATCATCAAAATAATCCATTGCCCCCCCCCTAATCTTTCGAAAGAAAATGCTGTTACACATAATTTAATGGTTTTGGTGTGAGAAAAAAATTGATTGTGGTACATTGCGTATGAATGTTTGCAATGAAAGTAGATTGCACTGCTTACCCTGATATCAAAGCAATACAAAGACAGCACCGTGTATGCCACGGCGAATACAATGAGAAAAAAAACACAGGTGAATGAGCAGGCGATGATCTTTAACAAAGTGTGCTCACCGGTACCAGATTAAAAAGAATACACAGATAATGGTCGTGTCTGATGAACTTGGGCTTGCCAAAAACAAAGCCTGGGTTCTGTTCGAGGTAGTTGCTACTACTATTTCTATACGTATACCATCAGGGCATAACAAAGGTAAATCGCATGATCCGATATAACAAAGATTACACGTGTTAAATAACCTGCTTTGTCGGATTCCGGCCTTTTATGTGGTCTTAAAACACCTACCCCACCACCACCTCCAGCCGGATTCCCCTTGACCCCTTTACCAGAATAGCCGTGTCCTGGATATCCTGTGCATCCAGCCAGGTTTTGGCCGCCTGATTATCCGGGAAATGCAGCGCCTGGTATTTGGTGTAGCTGGTTTTGGCAAATTCTTTTCCCACCAGCACTATCTGATCCACCTTCAGTTTGGCCGCATATTTCAATAAATCCTGGTGCTCCTTGTCGCTGTCGGCGCCCAACTCCAGCATATCGCCCAGAATGGCCATGTGGCGTTTGGCCGGCATACCCATCAAACTCTGCAAAGCGGGTCGCATGCTGGACGGGTTGGCGTTGTAAGCATCCAGCAGCACCGTGGCGCCGCGTAGTTGCAACATCTGAGAGCGGTTGTTGCGCGGGGTGTAAGCCTCCAGCGACTCCCGTATTTTGCCGGCAGGCACCTTGAAATAGACACCCAGCGCAATGGCTGTCATCACATTCTGAAAGTTATGACTGCCAAACAACTGTGTGGTGATTTCAATGCGCGGTCCGTCGTCCGACAAAAATGCCACACGCACGCGGGGCATTTCCTCCAGCATTTGAACCTCGATGGTTCCCGGTTCCGGCTGCAACGCTGCAATCTGATAATACCCCACCCGCATGGGTACTTTTTTCGACATGGCATCGAGGTATTTTTCAGAAAGGTTGACAAAAGCGCAGCCGTGGTTTTTTGCCAGATAATCAAACAATTCCCCTTCCGCTTTCTTTACGCCAGCCAAACTGCCAAAGCCCTCAAGGTGCTCTTTCCCGATGTTGGTGAGCAAACCATGGGTGGGCTGGGCTATCCGGCACAATTCCGTGATATCGCCTGGCTGGTTGGTGCCCATTTCAATGATGGCCACCTCGGTACCCTTAGGCATGGCCAGCAGTGTGAGCGGCACGCCAATGTGATTGTTGAAATTGCCTTTGGTAAAATGACAGGGATAATGCGCTGATAACACGCTGGAAACCAACTCTTTGGTAGTGGTTTTTCCATTTGAGCCGCCAATAGCAATCACCGGAATATCAAATTGCCGGCGGTGGTAATTGGCCAAATCCTGCAGCGCTTTTAATACATCATTTACCAACAAACACCGGTCGTTCAACCGATATTTCGGGTTGTCGACTACCACATACGCAGCGCCATTGGCCAAAGCCTGTTCTGCAAAGGTATTGGCATCAAAATTTGCGCCTTTTAAAGCAAAAAACATACATCCGGCCGGCAAATTCCGGGTATCAGTGCTCACCACCGGATGATCCAGAAAAATTGAATATAATGCAGTTGTGTTCATGTTCTCCGTTTTTGCGGGGTCGTAAGACCCTCCGTGTTTGCGGGGTCGTAAGACCCTCGCAAGGCAGCCGTCCACCGTCCACCGTCTACCGTAGGCCGTCCACCGTAGGCCGTCACTCCTGCCAGTACACCCGCTTCACCCGATCCGAAACATTCGTAAACACTTCATAAGGAATGGTTTGCAGGCACTGGGCGAGGTCTTGCACCGGCGGATTTTGCCCAAAAATAGTGACTTCATCACCAACCTGTGCTTCCGGAATATCTGTGATATCCACCATGGTCATATCCATGCATACATTGCCCAGCGTTGGCGCTCTGTGTCCACGAATACCCACCGCATACCGCCCGCCGCCCGCCAGGCGCAAAAAACCATCTGCATAACCGATACTGATGGTGGCAATCCGCCGGGGTTTGGTAAGCAAGCCGCTGTTGCGGTTATAACCCACCGTATCTCCGGCCGGTATGTTTTTGATCTGACTGATGGTTGCTTTCAATGAATTGACCACCTGCAGCTGATGTTGCACCGTTGGCCCGCCAGTTCCATACAGTCCAATACCGAGCCGCACCATGTCAAAATGGAATTCAGGCCAACGTTCAATGCCTCCGGTGTTGCAAATATGGCGCAAAGGTTGGTAACCCAGCGCTTCCTGAATCTGCTGATACATGCCGGAAAAAGCGGCCGCCTGCGCACGGGTAAAGTCATCGTGCAGCGGAGCATCACTGGCAGCCAGATGGGAAAATACCGAGGCAACACGCAAATGGGGGAATTTGCGCAGTCTGGCGTTCAAAGCAGGTATATCGGCAGGTTCAAAACCAAGCCTGTGCATGCCCGTATCCAGCTTGAGGTGGATGGCCAGCGGCTTGTCGGGGCTTGCAAATGCGGCTATTTCATCCAGCAATTCCGGGCTGTAAACCTCTGGTTCGAGGCGATAGCGTTGTATGACATCAAAACTGGCCGGCTCCGGATTGAGCACCAGTATGGGCAAATTCACCCCGGCCTCGCGCAGGGCAATACCCTCGTCGGCATAAGCCACGCCGAGGTAATCCACCTGATGGAATTCCAGCAGTTTGGCCACCTGCGCCGAACCCGCGCCATAACCTTCGGCTTTTACCATCACCATCATTCGGGTGCCTGGCTGAAGCAGGCGCTGGTACGTTTTCAGGTTGTGTACCAATGCCGACAAGTTGACCTCCAGCACCGTTTTGTGTGCTTTTTCTTCCAACCGACGCGCAATTCGTTCAAAAGCAAAGGCCCGGGCCCCTTTCAACAGAATAGTCTCTTCCCGAAATTCTAAGGCGTTAATCTCAGATAAAAACAATTCCGTTCCGGCATAAAACGAACGCTTTACGGATTCCGGCAGCCATTGCTGCACAGCAGAAATCTCGGCCCCAATCCCAATCAGTCGGGTTACTTTTTGTGTTTGAATTAAGTCTGCTACAGATTTCCACAGCTGATCGGCGGGAAGTCCGCTTTGCAGAATATCCGATAAAATCAGGGTCAGCGCCCCTTTCCCGGCCTGCTGATGAGCAAATTGCAGGGCCAACCGGAGAGAATCCAGGTCGTTGCTGTAAGCATCATTGATCAGGGTGCAGCGGTGAATAGCCGCCTTCACTTCCAGGCGCATTTCTACCGGCTCCAGGCGTTGCATCCGGCGTTCAATTTCCTCCTGCGGTACTTTGAGCAACAACAGCACCAACCAGCAATGCAGGGCATTTTCCAGACTGGCATCGTCGGAAAACGGCCATTGCAGGGTATATGTCCGCCCCGTTTCGGTGAGCGTAGCTTCCACCCGGGCGCCACCGTTGCGGCGTTTTTCTACCGAGGTAACCTGCAGTGTTGCCGGCGACCCGTCTTTAGACCAGGTGAACAATTGCGCGGGTGCGGGCGCCTGTACCCAGCGCGACTCGCAAACCAGGATATCGGCATGGGCAAAGAGTTTCATCTTTTCAGCCAGCTTTTCAGCTTCTGAAGCAAAACCCTCCTGATGTGCGGCGCCCAAATTGGTAAAAACCCCAATGGTAGGCCGGATAATGCGCTCCAACCGTTCCATTTCGCCGGTCTGAGAAATGCCGGCTTCGAAAATGGCCAGGGTATTGCGTTCCTGCATTTGCCACACTGAAAGTGCCGCCCCTATTTGAGAATTGTAACTTTTGGGACTCCGCACCAGATCGAAATCCGGAGAAAGCAATTGGGCCAGCCATTCTTTTACCACAGTTTTACCGTTGCTGCCGGTAATGCCGATCACCGGAATCCGGAATTGTGAGCGATGGTAGGCGGCCAGTTTTTGCAGTGCTTCCAGGGGATCTTCCACCTGCAAAAAACCGGCTTCGGGCATCAGATCTGGTTCCGGCAATTGCCGCACCACAAATTGCCGTACCCCCTGGGCATACAAATCCGGAATAAAACGGTGTCCGTCGCGGTGTTTGCCGGGCAGGGCAAAAAACAGCGCATTGGCCGGTGTAGCCAATGAACGGGAGTCGAACAACAACTGTTCAGTCAGCAGATCGGCAGCTGGTTTTTGCAGCCAGCGCGCGCCCAGGATTTGTTGGATGTCGGAAAGATGGTATCTCACGGGGGTAAAGGTAAGGGCTAAGTGGTAACTCCTTACCTTTACCCCATGGAATGGATTATTCACACTCCGGAGGAATTGCCTGGTTTGATGCCGGCCATATTCGAAGCTTTTGGCGGGCGGAAGAAAATTGCGTTGTATGGAGATATGGGCGCCGGCAAAACAACTTTTGTTAAAGCATTTTGCGCTTACCTGGGTGTCAGGGAGAACACCTCGAGCCCTACGTTTGCCCTGGTCAATGAATACCGCTACCGGATGCCCGACGGCTCGGAAGCGTTGCTGCATCACCTGGATTTGTACAGACTCAAAAACGCACAAGAGGCCTTTGATATCGGGCTGGAAGACCTGATGTATGACCCCTGGTTTTGTTTGGTGGAATGGCCGCAGGTGGCGGAGGATTTTTTCCCGGAAAATGCGGTCCGAATGGAGCTGGAAATACTGGGAGAAACGAGTCGGAGGATCAGGATGAAAACACCAAAACACTAACCCACCAACCCATGCCTCGTTTAGCTTTTAAAATGCAATTACATCCGGGCCAGACCGACGAATACAAGCGCCGGCACGATGCGCTGTGGCCCGAACTGGCAACACTGTTGCGGGAAACCGGTATCAGCCAGTATTCTATTTTTTTGGATGAGGAAACCCTGACACTGTTCGGTGTGCTGGAGGTAGCTGAGCCTGCCAGGATGGATACCCTGCCACAACACCCGGTGGTGCAACGCTGGTGGGCTTATATGGCAGATATTATGGCCACCCATCCGGATCAATCGCCGGTTAGTGTGCCGTTGAAAGAGGTGTTTTATTTACGATGAACGATGGACGACGGCATTGTAAGGGGTTTAAGGTAAACTGAATTGATTATTACAAAATCACCATCGTTCATCGTTCATCGTTCATCGTTACCTAAAATCACCTCTGCGCATCCACTACCGCAATAGCAATCATATTCATCAATTCGCGGGTGGAACTGCCCAGCTGCACCAGGTGCACCGGCTTTTTGAGTCCCAACAGAATCGGGCCAATTTTTTCAATGGCGGCAATTTCCTTCACCAGATTGTAGGCAATGTTCGATGCCGACAGGTTAGGAAAGATCAGGATATTGGCGCTTCCGTCTACCAGGTCGCAGAATGGATGATTTTCGCGCAGCAGGGCGTTGTCGAATGGCAGGTGCGCCTGCATTTCACCATCCACCACCATGTTGGGGTGTTTGGCTTTGAGCATGGCAACAGCTGTTCGCATTTTTACGGCATCTTCTCCATTGGCACTTCCAAAATTGGAGTACGACAACAGGGCAATGCGCGGCTTGATATTGAATTTTTCCACCTCACGCGCTGCCAGTTCGGCTATTTCCACAATTTCCTCGGCCGTTGGATTGAAATTCACGCTGGTATCGGCCAGGAAAAGAGGCCCGAAACGGCTCATCAGGATGTACATGCCGCACACCTTTTTTACACCTTCCTGGCGACCAATGGCTTGCAGGGCGGGGCGGATGGTGTCGGGGTAATTACGGGTCATACCGCCAATCATGGCATCAGCTTCGCCGGTTTCCACCATCATGGAACCAAAGTAGTTCCTGCGGCGCACAATTTCCCGGGCTTCCGTGCGGTTGAAACCCTTGCGCTTGCGTTTTTCAAAAAGCAGATCGCCGAAACGCTCCAGACGCGCAATGTCTGCGTCTGTTTGAGGCATCATCGGGTCTATGATTTCCACATGAGCCAGATCGAGGTGATTTTCCTGGATAATGTGTTTGATTTTTTTCACGTTCCCCAGCAGGATCGGACGGGCAATTTTTTCTTCCTGAGCCATTTGCGCCGCTTTGAGTACGGCAAGGTTTTCGGCGTCGGCCAGGATGATGCGTTTGGGGTTTTGTTTGGCCTTGTTCAGGATGGCACGGGTGAGGGTGTTGTCCAGACCCAGGCGTTTGGAAAGCTGATTTTCATAGGCTTCCCAGTTTTTGATCGGGAATTTGGCCACACCGGTTTCCATGGCAGCACGGGCTACGGCAGGCGCTACCGTGGTAAGCAGACGCGGATCTACCGGCTTTGGAATGATGTATTCCCTGCCAAACACCATATTGTCTTTGCCATAAGCCATGTTCACAATGTCGGGCACAGGCTTTTTGGCCAGATCCGCCAGCGCGCGTACGGCCGCAAGCTTCATTTCTTCGTTGATGATTTTAGAGCGTACATCCAATGCGCCCCGGAAGATGTACGGGAAGCCCAGTACGTTGTTCACCTGGTTGGGATAATCGCTGCGGCCGGTGGCAAAAATGATGTCCTGCCGTGCTGCGATGGCATCTTCGTAGGCAATTTCCGGCGTTGGATTGGCCATAGCAAACACAATGCAATCCGGCGCCATGCCTTTTACCATGTCCTGACTCAGGATATTGCCTTTTGACAGACCCACAAATACATCGGCGCCTTTCATGGCATCGGCCAGGGTGAGGGTAGCCGGGGCGCTGCCGTTGGCGAATTCCGTTTTTTTACCATCGAGGTTGGTACGGCTGGGGTGCAGCAGTCCTTTGGAGTCGAACATAAAAATGTTCTCCTTGCGGGCGCCCAGGCTATGGTACAATTTGGTGCAGGAAATAGCGGATGCGCCGGCTCCGTTCACCACAATTTTAACCTTGGCAATGTCTTTATTCACCAGTTCCAGGGCGTTCAGCAATGCCGCCGAGCTGATAATGGCCGTGCCATGTTGGTCGTCGTGCATCACCGGGATGTTCAGTTCCGCTTTGAGTCGCTCCTCGATTTCGAAACATTCCGGCGCCGAGATGTCTTCCAGATTGACCCCGCCGAAGGTTGGTTCCAGAATTTTTACGGTGCGCACAAATTCGTCTACGTTTTTGGTATCCAGTTCCAGATCGAATACATCGATATCAGCATAAATTTTGAACAGCAGGCCTTTTCCTTCCATCACGGGTTTGCCGGCTGCCGGGCCGATATCTCCGAGGCCGAGTACGGCAGTTCCGTTGGAAATAACCGCCACGAGATTGCCTTTGGCGGTGTATTTGTACACATCTTCAGGTTCAGCGGCAATGGCCAGACAGGGTTCAGCAACACCCGGAGAATAGGCCAGGGTGAGATCGCGCTGGGTAGCTGTTTCTTTAGACGGGATAACTTCAATTTTACCTGGGCGACCTTTTGCGTGGTAGAATAACGCCTCTTCTTTCAGTGTTTTTTTCTTACTCATTGGAACGCATTGACTTAGAAGGGCGCAAAGTTATTTTTAACTTGGGATGACGCGAATTTTTTTTGGGAACGCAGGTGGGAACGCGGATGGGAACGCGGATTTTTTGGAACGCGGATGACGCGGATGACGCGGATTTTTTGTTTTGGAACGCGGACGGGAACGCGGATTTTTTTGGAACGCGGATGACGCGGATGACGCGGATTTTTTTAACATTGCCTTCGGCAATGTGTAATTAAAGGACCTAAACATCTCCAAAATACCAAAAGCAATGGCTGCCGTAGGCAGCAAAATAAAAAATCCGCGTCATCCGCGTCATCCGCGTTCCAAAACAAAAAATCCGCGTCATCCGCGTCATCCGCGTTCCAAAATAATCCGCGTTCCCATCCGCGTTCCCATCCGCGTTCCCTGCAAAAAATTTGCGTTCCCAGCGTTCCTCCAATTAAAACATTATAAAGTGCAGGCTTCACCCTAAAAAGTGCAACTCGGGAAAGGATTGACAGTCGGAGTTTTGCTCTCAGTTTTTCACACAACAATCCTTCGCTCATGCCACACCATCAAATACTTATTATAGGAGGCGGGAACGCCGGCATCTCCACCGCTGCTCAGTTGCTGCGCAAAAACAGCAAACTGGACATTGCGATCGTTGATCCGGCCGACAAACATTACTACCAACCTGCCTGGACACTGGTGGGCGCGGGGGTTTTTGACATTCAAAAAACCGAACGCTCTGAAGCATCTGTGATGCCAAAGGGGGTTACCTGGATCAAACAAAAAGCGCTCACATTTTCGCCTGAAGAAAACAAGGTGGACCTGGAGAATGGCGTAGTGACCTACGATTATATGATTGTATGCCCGGGCATACAGTTGAACTGGAACGAGATCAAAGGATTGAAAGAAACCCTGGGTAAAAACAACGTTTGTAGCAATTACTCCTTTGAAACGGCGCCATACACCTTTGAATGTATCCAACATTTCAAAGGAGGTACCGCCATTTTCCACAACCCTTCTACCCCGGTGAAATGCGGCGGTGCGCCACACAAAATCATGTACATGGCCACAGATTATTTCCGCAAACACGGTATGCTGGGCAAAACAGACGTCCAGTACTGGAGCGGGGCTGCCAAGCTGTTTGCCGTGCCTGACTATGAAAAAACCTTGCTGCAGGTGGTAAAACGCGGCAATATCAAGCTGAATTTCCTGTACAACCTCACCGAAATTGACGGACCCAATAAAAAAGCGACATTCGTGGGATTTGGTGACGACAACAAAGGCGAAGTGAAGGTGATAGATTTCGATATGATCCACGTAACGCCTCCGCAGAGCGCACCGGATTTTATCCGCAACAGTTCGCTGGCCAACAGCGCTGGCTGGGTGGAGGTAGACAAAGGCACGCTGCAACACGTTCGGCATGCCAATATTTTCTCCCTGGGCGATGCTTCCGGGTTGCCCATTTCCAAAACCGGCGCCGCTATCCGTAAACAAGCCCCGGTTGTAGTAACCAACCTGCTGGATGTGATGGAGGGCAGAAAACCTTCCGCCACCTATCTGGGATACACCTCCTGTCCGCTGGTAACCGGCTATGGAAAACTGGTGCTGGCTGAATTTGATTACAATAATACCCGCATGGAAACATTCCCGTTCGACCAGTCGAAAGAGCGCTGGAGTATGTATCAGTTGAAACGGGAAGTGCTGCCCCGCATGTACTGGGGCGCCATACTTAAAGGTTTAGCATAGCATAGAAGCACAATATTATTGAACAGGGTTTAAGGATAGAGCTGCCTCCGCAATGGAAGGCGGCTCTTTTTTTTGTATTATGGGGCACTTGTGACATTTATCACGTTGCACTATTTACCGATTCAAGACTTTTGTTCTGTCAATGCTCAGTTTATAGCCTTTCATGCGCTTTTTACCAGCTCAAAGAAACAATCCGATATGAATAACGTCTATTTTCCTGCGCTTTGGTTGGTCATCGCTGCTTTGGTAGTGGGTATCATCGCTATTTTGGCAGCCATCTCCTATTTCAGCCAAACCATCGGGAAGGATCCTGTGGGCAGGAGTCAGTTTCACCGGCAAATGGTTTTACTGCAACAAATGCGTTGGGTGCTTTCGCTCCTGGCGGTTGCCATGACGGTTGTCGGGCTGGCTGCCTGGTACCGCGACACCTCCAAAACCAGTCAGAAACAGGCTGAAATCCGCGATCAATTGCTGCCGCAGTACGACAGGAGCAAAATTTGGGAGGCGCCAGATCCCTATCTGGCAAAAACAGACGAACACGCCTCGCTCATTGCATATGGCCGGGATTTGGTGGCCCGCACACAGGATTATTTTGGCGAAAAGGGACTGGTGCGCCCCGGCAGCATCAATAACATGAACTGCCAGAACTGCCACCTGGATGCCGGCAGTAAACCTTATGGCAATAACTATTTTGCCGTTTACAGCACTTACCCGCAAATGCGCGCACGTTCGGGGTCACTGGAAACCATTCCCAAACGTGTGAATGATTGCTTTGAACGCAGTCTTAATGGACAGGCGCTGGATACTACCAGTCGCGAAATGCGCGCCATCGTTGCCTATATGCAATGGCTGGGCGCCGGGGTGCCCAAAGGCGAAAAACCCAAGGGCTCGGGACTGGCAGAAGTGCCCTTTCTGGACCGTCCGGCTGATCCTGCGAATGGCCAGGAGATTTACGTGGCCAAATGCGCCTCCTGCCACGGCGCCAACGGGCAGGGACTGCCTATGGCTGCCGATAGTCCGCGGAACTACCCACCGCTTTGGGGCGACAAGAGCTACAATCAGGCTGCCGGGCTGTTCCGTATGTCGCGTTTTGCCGCTTATGTAAAGGCTAATATGCCCTTTGGCGCATCTTACCAGAGTCCGCAACTTAGCGACGAAGAAGCCTGGGATGTGGCCGCCTTTGTAAATTCACAACCGCGTCCGGCCCACCCGTTTCTGAAGTCGGACTGGCCCAAAATAGAGAAAAAGCCATACGATCATCCATTTGGACCCTACGCAGATCCATTCCCGGAAGAGCAACATAAATACGGACCTTACGGCCCGATAGTGGCTTTTTATAAAAAGGATTAGTCCCCGCCCCCAACCCCAAAGGGGGCTTGCCCCTTCAAACCCATCAAACCCTTCAAACTCCTTCCCGGAATAGCATTCCGGGATACAACATGATCTAGCAAAATGAGTATCAATCGCCGCAAATTCTTACGCAACGCTGTGCTGACCGGTTTAGGCGCAGGCATTTCACCCAAAGCCCTGGAGGCTGCAACTGATTCCGTTGACTTGTCTGCATCTGAAGAAGAGCAGGATAACGGTAATGCTGCGATGCTTTCCGGCACCATTTCGCTGTTGCAAACCACCGATGTACACTGTCAGATACATCCACACGACGAGCTTTTCTGGGAGAATAATCAGGCTGTGTTCCGTAAAACCGCAGGTTATGCTCATTTGGCTACTCTGTTTGAGCAGGTGCGGAAGAAAAACCCACACACGTTTATTGTAGATACCGGCGATATGTTCCAGGGCAGCGAACTATCCGTTAAAACCAGCGGCAAAGCCATTGCACCCATCCTGAACGCTATGGGATATGACCTCTACCTGCCGGGCAACTGGGAGGTGGTGTACTACAAAAAGGCTATGCAAACCCTGCTTGGAGGTCTGGATGCCCCAAAGGTATGCGCCAATATGTACCACGATGCCGGCGATGGCAAAAAGGGAGAACTGGTGTTTCCACCGTATTATACCTGGACCAAACTGGGCGTAAAAATTGGATTTCTGGGCTATACTGATCCATTGGTGCCCTTGCGTCAATCGCCCAATTACTCCAAAGGCATTGTGTACACCAAGCCGGAAGAAAACCTGGCCTATTACGTGAATGTGCTGCGGGAACAGGAACAATGTGATTTTGTTATTATCCTGGCACACCTCGGACTCTCCCAGCAAATTGCGCTGGGCAACATGCCGGAATGTGCGGGGGTTGATTACATTTTTGGCGGCGACACCCACGAGCGCGTGCGGGAACCCATCGTTTGCCAGTACACCAAAGTGGTAGAGCCTGGCGCTTTTGGATCGTTTGTGGGCAAACTGGATCTGGAAGTAAAGGATGGCAAAATTGTAGGTCAGCACTACGAACTGATGGAGGTTAATCCGAAAAAATACAAGGCTAAAAAGGAGGTTTCTACCCTGATTGCCCAACTGGAGGCGCCGTTTGTACAGGAAATTGAAAAAGTGGTGGGCTATAGCAAGGTGCCGCTTTACCGCTATTTTGTGGTAGAAAACACCATTGACACCCTAATTTTGGATGCTTTAGCTGCTAAAGTGGGCACAGAAATCGTGTTGTCGAATGGCTTCCGGTTTTGTCCGCCGCGCAGTACGCCGGATCATACTGGAAACATCCCCATCACAGAAGGTTTTATTTTTGACATGCTTCCAGTGGATTCCACTGTGCGCACGGCCAAGGTAACTGGCACGCAACTGCTTACCTGGCTGGAAAAAGAATTGAACAATGTATTTGCCAAGGATGCTTCCAAACGTTTTGGCGGCTGGGTAGTGAAATTCAAAGGCATGGAAGTGGAATTCAATGCCTTTGGAGAACAGGGCAAACGGGTTCAAAAAGTAAGCGTTGGGGGCAAACCGCTTGATCCGGCCAGAACTTACACGGTGTCAGCCTGCGAGCGAGATGGCGATCCCGAAACCATGCTCTGCCGCATACCAAACGTTACGGATGGCAAAAACATGCCGTATTCCCTGCATACCGTGATGAAAGAATACTTAGCCAAAAACTCCCCCGTTAACCCCACCCCGCACGGGTATGCCAAAGCGCTTGATGTGCCGGCTACCTTGCTTACTCAGGTGAGCGGCGTAGCGTATACGTTCAGGTAGTATTAGAGACGGGGCGACTGCAGTCGCCCCGTCTCTAATACTAGTGTTCCTTTGCCCTCCAAATTGCATGGGTTATAAGAAACCTTTTTTTATGATTGGGATCCGCTTGGTATCTTTCGGCAAAACATGAAGCATCCACGACAGTATGAGATACCATTTCATTGATAGAATCAAACGCATTGAGTACGGGAAGCAAATCGTAGTGTTGAAAGGTGTAACCCAAACGGAAGATTATTTTGAAGATCATTTCGTAGGCTTTCCGGTGATGCCCGGTGCTTTGATGATTGAGGCCATGGCCCAGGCTTGCGGCGCGCTGATTGAAATTTCATCCGGGTACCAGGCGTTTTCCATACTGCTCATGGTAGAAAAAATGAAATTCAAAAAAATGGTTCACCCTGGAGATCAATTGGTTATCACCGCTACCATGATCTCTCAGCATACTGAATCCGCCATGTTGGAAACCAAAGCTGAGGTAGACGGGAAAGTAGTGGCCTCTGGGACTATTATGGTTGGCATTGCTACGGTAGCATCGCATGGCGCACATTTTACCCAGGCGATTCAAACCCTCGAGTCTTACTTCGCTTTTATGCTCCGCGATGCTGAAGTCGTTCGATAACAGGAATAATGAAACAACAAAAGGTCGTCATAACAGGAATTGGGGTGGTTTCCCCTTACGGCATAGGACAACAACTGTTCTGGGATCAGTTGCATCAGGGAATATCTGCTTCCAAAAGGATCACTTCTTTCGATGCCTCCGGAATGCCGACGCATTTTTGGGCCAATGTGCCGGAAAGCGACGAAGCACTCACGCAGCACCTCGAGCAGAAAAAAACAGCCAAACTACTCACCCGTTGTGGTAAAATGTCGCTCATTGCCGCAGCAGAAGCTGTAGCGCAGTCTGGGCTCAATTTTGCCAATCTGGAGCATCACCGGGTAGGCATTTCCGTAGGGGCAGGGGGCATTGGGCTCACCGACCCGGATGTTTCGGCCATCAGTTTTGATAAATCAGGTTGGCTGAAAACTTCGGAATTGCCGGAAAACGATGAAGGCAAATATTGGGAAACGATGATTCGCCAAACCCACCCGCTTTTGGCCGTCAAAGCCATCCCCAATTCGGTTTCGGCACATTTATCTATCCTTTATCAGGCCCAGGGGAATTGCCAAACACTTACTACGGCATGTACTTCTTCCAGTCAGGCCATCGGGGAAGCTTTTCATAAGATCAAGTTCGGATTGGCCGATGTAATGATTGCAGGGGGAACAGATTCTGTCACCAATCCGAGCAGTATGTTGTCATTCAGCCTGTTAGGTGTGCTTTCTACCAATAACACGGAATTTGAATCGGCCAGTCGCCCGTTTGATCGTAGTCGCGACGGTTTTTTGCTGAGCGAAGGGGCTGCTTACCTGATTCTGGAAAGCCTGGAGCACTGCGAAAAACGCGGCGGTATTCCATTGGCCGAGCTCACCGGATTTGGCTGTACCAGTGATGCTTTTCGGATAACCGACGAACCGGAAGAAGCGCATGGAAGCATCGCAGCGATGCGTTTGGCCATTGCGGAAAGTGGGTTAAAACCTTCAGACATCAGCTACATCAACGCGCATGGAACTTCCACGCGGATGAACGATAAAATTGAAACTTTTGCGATCAAACAGGTTTTCGGGGAGTATGCGCGGAAGATTCCGGTAAGCTCGAATAAATCTATGATTGGCCATTTGGTGGCGGGCGCCGGGGCTATTGAACTGGTAGCCTCTGTACTTTCCTTGCAACATCAGGTTATTCCACCCACGGCCCATCTGACACACCCGGATCCGGATTGTGATCTGGATTACGTGCCGGGTGAGGCCCGACCGGCAAGCCTTCAGGCTATCCTGTCAAACTCCTTTGGCTTTGGCGGCCAAAATTCTTGTTTAGTCATCCAAAAAACACCCTTTTCCTTATGAATAATACGGAACAAACAGAACGGCAACTCATTACCATTGTAGCCAAATCGCTGCAAATTCCGGAAATTACAGTCAAACTGGATTCTTCCCTGATGAACGATTTGGGCGCAGAATCTATTGATATCCTGGATATAAAATTTGCCATTGAACAGCAATTTGGATTCAAGTTCGACAATGAAGAGATCCGGATCATGTTGAAAAAAGCGGCAGAAGAATTTAACCTGTCGGAAAAAGACATCCCTGCGCTGTTCACAGTGCGGCGACTGTATGATTATATTCTCCTAAAACAGGCTAATGGCTAAATCCAATAAAGCATTGATTTCCGGTGGCACCCGAGGCATTGGGAAAGCCATCGCGCTGGAACTGGTGTTGCACGCCGGAGTGGGGGTGTTGTTCCTCAATTATGTGGAAAACGAGACTGCGGCACTCCAAGCACGTGATTTGTTGGAAGCGGAAGGCTGCAAAGTGCATCTTCTGAAATACAATTTGGCATTTCCTGCTGAAATCAGTGCAATGTTTGACGAAATAAACGGACTTACGGATCAACTGGATTTTTATGTCCACAGTACCGCGCTTACCAGTTTTAAACCCTTGCACCTGGTCAAACCCAATCAGTGGGATCTGACCCTGAACATCAGCGCCAAATCATTCCTGCAATGCGCGCAGGGCTGTGTGCCTCTGATGCACGAGGGTGGGAAAATGCTGGCCATTTCCAGCACAGGCAGTCGACGCTTTAATCCGAATTACGGAGCCTTGGGTGTGGCTAAATCCACCTTGGAATCTATGGTGCAATACCTGGCTGTTGAACTGGCTGATAAAAATATACAGGTAAACGGGATCGTCGCTGGTATGATTCAGGGTGAAAAACTACCGCCCTTCCCGAATATCGACAAAGTGGTGGAAGAAACTCTGCGTCGTACGCCGGCACGGAGGTTAGGAACACCGGCAGATGTGGCCAAAACGGCACTTTTTTTATTAACCCAGGCCGACTGGATGTATGGGCAAAATGTGGTGCTCGACGGCGGCTATTGCCTTACCTGACGCGTATGGAACTGTTCAAAAATAAAACGGTATTCATTACAGGGGGCTCCAGGGGCATTGGAGCAGCTATAGCCAAAACATTTGCCGCCCAGGGGGCGTCGGTGGGTTTTTCTTACCGCTCAAGCCATGAAGCTGCTGCAGAGGTCCTGAACGACTTGAAGCAATTCGGACAACCTTGTGCCTCTTATGTTTGTCATGTTTCAGATCCAGATCAGGTGCAACAAACCATGGAGGCATTCCTGCAGCAATTTGGCAGGATAGATATTTTGGTCAATAACGCTGGAATTGTGCGCGATAACCTGATTTGTGATATTTCATTGACGGACTGGCAGGAGGTATTGAACACCAATCTTTCGGCGGCACATTGGCATATCCAATGTGCCTTGCGGAACATGATTCCCAACCGAAGTGGTAACATCATCAATATAAGTTCAGTAGTAGGCGTGCAGGGCAATGTGGGTCAGGCCAATTATGCTGCTTCAAAGGCCGGATTGATTGCGCTTACCAAAACGGTAGCCAGGGAAGTGGGCAGGCGAAATATCAGGTGCAATACCATCGTACCAGGCATCATTGATACAGAAATGAGCAGGAGCGCCCATTTGGATACAGAAGGATATGTGAAGCGCAATATTGCACTCCGGCGATTGGGAACTGCTGAAGAGGTGGCAGATGTGGCCTTGTTCCTGGCCTCGGATTTGTCGAGGTACGTTACCGGACAGGAGATTCAGGTTTGTGGAGGATTTACCTTTTAGCCTATAAAACACCATTTCCATAACACACTAACTTCTTCATTATGAAACGACTATCACTTTGGGGTTATGAAAATCCCAATAAAACCATCTCGATCATTGCGATTCTGCAAACAGTCTTGTCTGCCATAGCCATTTACATGGGCGTATGGCTGTTTGCACAGGATGTGCTGGTGCCGACCTGGGTCTATTACATAGGCCTGAGTTTGTTTTTTCTGGGTCTGATTCTATATCCGATTCGCCGGGCAGCGCACCCGTTTTGGAAAATGAGCTATAAGCGACAAAAAACCATGGATGCTGTTTTGCTGGTGAGTTATATGTTTACAGCGGTAGCGGTAGCCAACAATGATGCGCACTTAGCCTGGCGCACCCCGGATGTTGCGCCTTCAGCCACACCTGTAGCCGTTAAATGGGAAAAGACGGAAGAAGCCAAATGGTATAAAAAGGACTTCCGCAAAAAAGTGAAACAGCGCTTTAAAGCCTATGTGAAAGCCCAGAAGGAGAATGGCGCCAGCGATGGATTGAAATTTTTCGGCATCTTTTTGCTCACCTTATTGCTAATGGCGGTGATCACGGTTTTAGCTTGCAGTATTGCCTGCTCCGGGGCAGAGGCGATAGGCCTGGTGGTATTAATTGGCGGATGGGCATTGGCTATCTATTTAGCTGTGGTCCTGGTAAGAAGGGTAAAAGGCAAACGAAAGGCAAAATACGAACCCATGCCAGAGCCTGACCCGAAGGGTTGATGAGCTTGCCTGGCAGAACCATTACAGCACATTATCTATCATGACTTATTGGCAAACATTTCTCGACAGCTTCACCGGCTATGCCAGCTATCTGGCAAATGAAGTTCTCAACCCACATTGGGGTAACTATTTCTACTGGCTGATTGGCATTTCGGCTGCAGTGTATGTGCTGGAGCTGCTTTTTCCATGGCGCAAAAACCAGCCTAAAATCCGGGAAGATTTCTGGCTGGATACCTTTTACATGTTCTTCAACTTCTTCCTGTTCGGACTTGTGGGATACAATGCCGTGTCGAGTGTGGCTGTACAGGCGTTTAACGATTTTTTGGCCAATACCTTCGGGGTTCGCAACCTGGTGGCCATCAATGTGGCACAGCTGCCGCACTGGACGCAATTACTGATCCTGTTTATTGTTCGGGATTTTGTACAATGGAATGTTCACCGGCTGCTGCACCGCGTGCCTTTCCTGTGGGAGGTGCATAAGGTACACCATTCTGTGCGGGAAATGGGCTATGCTGCCCACCTGCGCTACCATTTCGGCGAAACCATTGTGTACCGCAGCATTGAATATATCCCGCTGGCCATGATCGGATTTGGTATACAGGATTTCCTGCTGGTGCACCTTTTCACCATCGTAATCGGACACCTCAATCACGCCAATATTTACCTGCCGCTGGGTCCGCTGAAATACCTGTTCAACAACCCTCAAATGCATATCTGGCACCACGCCAAGGAATTGCCCAAAGGGAGTTACGGCATCAATTACGGCATCAGTCTTTCCCTCTGGGATTACCTGTTTGGCACCGCCTGGATACCGAGTGATGGCAGGGATATTAAACTCGGATTTGACGAGGTAGATACCTATCCGCACGGCTTTTTTAGTCAAATGTTTAAACCATTCCAAAGAAAATGAAACCCTGGAACGACTGGAAATTCGTTGCGCTGGCCACCCTTACCCTGGGTTTAGCGCCTTTTGTACCGGAACCACATCTGTTCGGAAAGGTTCGCTGGGTAGCCGGCGGCGCAATAAATATGCAACCGCTCGACTGGTTCGACCTCGTATGGCATGGGCTACCCTGGTTGCTGCTTTTGCGATTGATCCTGCTCAAAATATATACCCTGTTCAAACAAGCATGAACCCAACTCAGCAATTTTGGAATGAACGGTACGCCAGCGAAGACTTTGTGTACGGCACAGAACCTAATGTATGGTTTAGGGAACAACTTGAGGCTTTACCCGTTGGCAGAATACTGCTTCCTGCAGAAGGTGAAGGCAGAAATGCCGTATATGCCGCCCGGCTGGGCTGGGAGGTATTTGCCCTGGACCTGAGTGAAAAAGGGAAGGAAAAAGCCCTCAAACTGGCCGCCAATGCGGGTGTACAAATGCAATACGACCTGGCCGATATCCGGCAATATCCTGTAGCAGAAAATGGTCCCTGGGATGCAGTTGGTTTATTTTACGCGCATTTTCCGCCGGAACTCCGCGCAGAAACCCACCTGCGTATCGCTCAGGCATTGCGTGCTGGCGGGTACCTGATCCTGGAAGCCTTTCAACCGGAACAATTGAACCGAAATTCAGGCGGTCCGAAAAGTGCCGACATGCTGTATACCCTGGACATGTTGCGCAATGATTTTGCCGGATTGCGGGAAATACATGCTTTTTTGGCCAGTGTTGAACTGGATGAAGGGCCGGGGCATTCCGGCGTGGCAGAAGTTGTACGGTTATTGTTGCAAAAGCCCTAGATTTGTCCCATGGCCAAGAAAATGCCCACTTACAGCATCTGCAACCTGCTCGGCGCCGACCGGTGCATGACCGAGATTGTGGTAAACAGATTGCGTTCGTACATAGACAGCCACCAGGACATACAGTTTCCGCACCGGCATGATTTTTATCAAATCGTGCTGTTTACCCGCGGCGGAGGCAGACATTCTATTGATTTTCAGCAGTTTGACGCGGCGCCACACCAGGTGTACTATATGGCTCCAGGGCAAATTCACACCTGGGATTTTAATCAGGACACCGATGGTTATATTGTAAATTTCAACGAGTCGTTTTTTACCTCGTTTTGTCACAATCCACATTTTGTGCGCGATTTTCCTTTGTTCAGCAGTATCAGCGGCAGTTCTGTGAACACGCTGGACATGAGCTGTTGCGGGGAGGTAGAAACCACTTTTGCTCAAATGCTGGAGGAGTTTGATAAAAAAGAGGCTGATTATAAGATGGATATGCTGCGCGGCATGTTGAGCACTATTCTTGTTCGGTTGTCGCGTGTGGTTCCACAACCATTTAACGATGGCGTTTCCAAGCACAATCTGGTATTGATGCGGCAGTTTGAAATCCTGATAGAGCAACATTTTCGGGAAAAACGGCTGCCCAAGGAATATGCGGAACTGATGTTTGTTACCCCCAACCACCTGAACGCCCTCTCCAACAGCGTGGTGGGCAAAAGTGCAGGAGAACTCATCCGCGATCGCATTTTACTGGAAGCCAAGCGCTTATTGGTTAATTCGGATCTGATGATCAGCCAGATTGCCGAAACCCTGAATTTTGAAGACAACGCCTACTTCACCCGCTTCTTCAAAAAGTACCTTGGTGTTACACCTGAAGGTTTTAGAAGTGGCTACGCCCAGGCTACCGGGCTGAATCCGTAAAAAGTACCATAAGCTCCATCAAAAGCCATACCTGCCGCCAGGCGGGCACGGGTACCTTTGTATTGGAAAGACACAAAGTGTGGCGCGAAGGCGCGAAGACACAAAGGCGCTAAGCAGGGATGTTTTAAAAGTTGAATGTCAAATTACTCTTGAAACAGCCTCCATTTATCGCTTGGTGTTCTTAGTGACTTAGTGGTAAAAAAAAAACTCATCACCCATGACATTCTCAGATCTCACAAATTCCGACAAACCAGTATTGGTTGACTTTTACGCTGATTGGTGTGCGCCTTGTCGCGCCATGAAGCCCATTTTAGAAGACCTCAAAGCCCAGCTGGGCGATGGCGTTTCCATTTATAAAATTGATGTAGACAAGAACCAGATGATTGCGGAGCGTTATGCCATACGTTCTATTCCAACCATCATTTTGTTCAAAAACGGCGAACCTGTTTGGCGCAAATCCGGCGTAGCTTCTTCGGTGGAGCTTCAGCGGATGGTGGAGCAACATAGTTAGACGGTGGACGGCCTACGGTAGACGGTAGACGGCCTACGGTGTTGCCCTGATTAATGCGGCTTCATCGAACAACATTGCAAAAAATCTGTGTAGAATCTGTGCACAAAATCTGTGTAGAATCTGCGCGAAAAAAAATCTGCGCGAAATCTATACGAAAAACCCGTGAAACCCAACTCATTCAAATCATGAAACAAGTATTCGAAGTTGAAAACATCAAATGCGGCGGGTGCATGAACACCATCCGCAAGGGACTGGAAAGTCTGCCCGGCGTACAAAGCGCTGAGCCGGAAAACATCCAGGGCACAGTAACCGTAGATTTTGACGATACCATCGTTTCCGCTGATCAAATTGTGCACAAACTCGGCAGCATGGGCTATCCACTGGTTGGCGAGAACAATCTGGGTGCAAAGGCTGTTTCTTACGTCAGTTGTATGATCGGAAGAGTAACGATGAACGATGAACGATGGGATGTAACGCTAAGTTAATCTAACGGATGTTTTTTTGGATTAAATATTATCTTTGATCTCCAAAATCGTCCATCGTCCATCGTCCATCGTCCATCGTCCATCGTCCATCGTCCATCGTCCATCGTCCATCTCATGGATCAATACCGACACTTATTCCCGGACCTCGAAGAAGGTTTACAGAAAGAATTAAAAGAACACGGTAAAATCCTGTCTGTAAAGGCTGGTCAGACCCTGATTCAGAGTGGGCAAAACATCCGAAGCACGATGATTGTGTTGGAAGGATTGGTGAAACTATTCCGGGAAAGCGATGAAGGCACGGAGTTTTTCATGTACCACCTTTATCCGGGCGACGGGTGTGCGTTATCGCTGATTTGCGACCGAAATTTCCGCACCAGTGCCGTTACGGCCAAAGCAGTTTCAGACGCCGTTTTACTGGTGGTACCGCTGGACCACACGGAGAACTGGATGCGCAATTACCGCACCTGGTACCATTTTGTGGTAGGAACCTACCGTAAACGTTACGAAGAGTTGTTGGAAACCATTGATCACATTGCTTTCCGGAATATGGATGAGCGCCTGGAATTCTACCTGCGCCGGCACAAAAAAGCGCTCAATACCAATATCCTCGAAATAACCAACACCCAGATTGCCCAGGAACTCAACTCCTCCCGAGAGGTGATCTCCCGCCTCATGAAAAAGCTCTCAGAGGAAGGCAAGGTGCGGCTGCTGAAAAACGGGATAGAGCTGTTAAAGCTTTAGAGCATGTTGGGGCCGTCTTTTGATGCGCTTACCCCAGCCCTTCTATTTCCTCGTCCGTAAACAAACGGCTCCTGATTAAAAACCTCAGCCCAAGCGGTATTTCCAGCGAAAAACTGGCGCCGCGACCAGGCACTACGTCCACCGTCAGATGGGTGTGCTTCCAGTATTCAAACTGATCGCCACTCATGTAAAAAGCGCAGCCGTGTATATCGCCCAGCCAAACATCTGAGTCGCCCAACCGAAACTCTCCCGCAGGGTAACACATTGGCGCTGAGCCATCACAGCAGCCACCGCTCTGATGAAACATAAGCGGCCCATGCTGTCTCCGCAGTTCGTCTATTACCCTGGCCGCTGCACTGGTAATGGCTACTCTGGATGTTTTTTCCATAATGTATTGAGTAGAAAATGTCGTTTTACTACAGAGACACGGAGTTATTGCTCAACAACTCCGCGTCTCAGTGCCTCTGCGGTGAGTACCACTAAAAGAACCCGAGCTTGTTCTTATCGTAAGAAATAAGCAGGTTTTTGTTTTGGCGGTAGTGGTTCAACATCATCAGGTGTGTTTCCCGTCCGAAACCGGATTTTTTGTACCCGCCAAATGGAGCGTGTGCCGGATAGGCATGGTAGCAGTTTACCCAAACGCGGCCGGCCTGAATGGCGCGTGGAAGGTTGTACGCTTCATGCACATCGCGAGTCCAAACGCCGGCGCCCAGTCCATACATGGTGTCGTTGGCCATTTCCAAGGCCTCTTCTGTAGTTTTAAAGGTGGTTACGGAAGTTACCGGGCCAAAAATTTCCTCCTGGAATACCCGCATTTTATTGTGGCCTTTGAGGATGGTGGGCTGGATATAGTACCCGCGCTCCAGTCCGCTGTTCAAACTGAAGGCCTCGCCGCCACAAAGCACCTGTGCTCCTTCCTGGCGACCAATTTCCATGTAACTCAGGATCTTTTCGTATTGATCATTGGATGCCTGAGCGCCCATCATGGTTTCCGGATCCAGCGGGTGACCAACCTTGATGGCCCTTGTGCGGGCAATCACGCGCTCCATAAAACGATCGTAGATATCCTCGTGTACGAGTATGCGCGAAGGACAGGTGCAAACCTCACCCTGATTGAAGGCAAACAGCACGGCGCCTTCCACACATTTGTCAAAGAACGCATCGTCGGCATCTGCAATAGAGGGCATGAAGATGTTAGGCGATTTACCGCCCAGCTCCATGGTTACCGGATTGAGGTTTTCAGAGGCGTATTGCATGATGAGGCGTCCGGTAGTGGTTTCGCCGGTGAAAGCCACTTTGTGTACGCGCTTGGATTGCGCCAGCGGCTTGCCGGCTTCCACGCCAAATCCATTCAGCACGTTGAGTACGCCGGCAGGCAGCACATCCTGAATGAGTTCCATCAGGCAAAGAATGCTGGTAGGCGTTTGTTCGGCCGGTTTAACAATGGTGCAACAGCCGGCTGCAAGGGCCGGTGCAATTTTCCAGGCTGCCATCAGCAGGGGAAAATTCCAGGGAATAATCTGAGCCACCACACCAATAGGCTCCTTGATGTTCAAAGACACTGTATTGACATCCAGTTCGGCAACTGTGCTCTCCTCAGCCCGGATTACGCCGGCAAAGTAGCGGAAGTGATCCGCCACAAGCGGAATGTCAGCATTAAGGGTTTCGCGGATAGCCTTGCCATTGTCTATGGTTTCTACCGTTGCCAGGTACTCCAGGTTCTGCTCCACTATATCGGCAATTTTCAGCAGCATATTACTGCGTTGTGTGGCCGAAGTACGAGACCAGGCCGGAAATGCTGCGTGAGCGGCATCAAGAGCAAGTTCTACGTCTTTGTGGTTGGAGCGAGCTACCTGGGTAAAGGCTTTTCCATCGATGGGAGAGATGTTGTCAAAGTATTGACCATCCACCGGAGCTACCCATTTGCCGCCGATAAAGTTGTCGTAACGCGCTTTGAATGCTGGACGTGCAACCAGCCTGCTTGTTTGTTCTTTTTCCAAAACTGCCATAGTTCGTGACGATTTTATTTTGAAATGAAAAATTTAATTTTGAATGCGACAAAGGTATTGGCAGCCCCGGGGTCGGGATTTTCCGGAAATATCCAATGAGTGAACAATCGTATCATTTTCACGACGATTGTTCGTTTTTGAAATGGAGTACGGTAACTTTGCTTAGAGAAACAATAAAAATGGCCACCTTTGCCTAGTCAATAATGGATTATTCGGTTCAGCATACTTATCGTTTACAGCATCTGTTCGACCACCGGGATACGCCCGTGGAGAGCAGAAAGGTGTTTGCTTTTGATACAGCTGAATTAAATCTGTTTGAAACAGTGCAGCCTGCCGAGCGATTTGCGCTGCGATTTCCCGATCCCGTGATAGCCATTATGTTGAAGGGGAAGAAGGTGATGCATGTGGGAAAAAAACAATCGTTTGATTTTTTCCCGGGTCAATCCGTCATCCTGAACAGTCATGAACAGATGCATATTGACTTTCCGGAAGCCCGCGAAACTGATCCCACACGCTGCATTGCCCTTACCTTATCCAGCGACCTCATCAAGCACACCGTGGAGCGCGCCAACGATCAGCTGCTCCGACAAGATGGACATACCTGGAAACTCGATTACGAGCAATTTTTTCTGAGCAACGACGACCACCTGGATGCGCTGGTGCGCAAGCTTTTGTACCTGTACATGGAAGATGTGTACGGCAAAAAGTTGCTTACGCAGCACAGTTTGGAAGAATTGGTATTGCGCATTATGCAAACCCAGGCTCGTCAGATGCTGCTTTCTGACGAGCCTGGAAGACATCGGCTGGCAGAGGTTGTACAATTCATTCGTCGCAATATTTGCGAGAACTTTTCCATAGACGACCTTGCCCGCCGCAGCTACCTGTCGCGACCTCAGTTTTTCCGGGTATTCAAACAGGAATTAGGTATTACTCCGGTTGAATTGGTGAATAAGGAGCGTCTTCGGTACGCAAAACGCATTTTGATGGAAAGTGGTGATATCACTCAGGCTTGCTTTGCGGCAGGTTTCAACAGCCTCTCTTATTTCCACAGAGTATTCAAAAAAGAAGAGCGCAAAACACCTATGGCCTGGTTGGGAGAGAATGAGTGAGTGAGTGAGTGGGTGTTCCTTTTGCTATAGTGCTATCCTATTCGAGCATTTCTGATAACGATCTTTGGTGTAAAGGCGCAACAGAGATTTGAATGTAGTGGTTTCTCCTTTTTTTCTTGGTTAAGTACCAATATCAAATCATTTTTGTCCTTCCAACAGGCTTAAATGGTCCATAGTTATTTGGTTGAAATTATAAAATCCTTACCCAGGTCAGACTGGGAAAGGGTATCACAAATGGTAGTTTCACCTCCATTTGGCGGAGCTGGAAATGCAGCCCTCGTCCAGCAGTTGTTTGAGATCATTTGCGCTGCCTCACCTGATTTTGACGAAAAAGTACTGGATAAAGAGCTTGTTTACCAACAACTTTTCCCGAATCAACCCTGGATACAGGGGAAACTGGACAAGTTGATGGTGGAACTGGTACGCCTGTTGCGGCAGTATATCCTGATTAGCAGGTATTTATCCAAACCGAATGAAGCCAATGTATCCCTTGAATGGATTTCCTGGTTACGGGAACAGGGCCTGTTGAGTCGTGCCCTTTTGCAGATGGATAAACTTAACCAGGAACAGCAGCTCAGGAAGGAAGAATCTTTGGAGGAGTACGAACTAAATTACCGGATTGCCAGAGAAGTGCATGAATTGCAGAGTCTTCTGAACAAAAACCATGATTCGGCACATATTCAGGATTTTTTGTATCATCTGGAATTATTTTACCTGAACCATAAGACAGAGTTCCAAAATCGTTACCGGATGATCCAAAAAATCAAACCATTGCCGGATCTGCCTACTGATTCGCCTGGTCTTGCTTTTTACAGTGAAAAAAGTCTGTTGTTCAGTATAACTCATCGCATTGAATTATTACTAGACAATCCGTCAATAAGTCCGGAGGATGTGTTTGAACTGTTGCATACCATCCAGGAAAACGAACATCGATTTTCCAGAATGACGCATTGGCAACTGTTGAGTTATTTAAGGAGTTTATGTACCATATTACTGGACAATGGCCAACTGGATATTATCCCTGTTTTATTACATCTCTGTAAAGATAACCTGGAGCGAGGCTTGTTTTCTTACCATGGACTCATACTGCCAAACGCTTACATGAATATCATCCAAACCGCTGTCAAAGGGAAGGATCTGGAATGGGCGATAGAAGTTACAGAATCTTATAAAGATCTGATCGCTGGAGGAGACAAAGACAAACATTATTACCGGCTGAACAAAGCACATTGTCTCTTTGGGGCTGGGCAATACGATGAAGCATTGGCTATTTTACCGATTGAAAGTTTACACCATACAGTCGCTGGTCTTGCCCGCAGGTTGGAAGTGAAAATTTGTTACGAATTGGGATCAGAATTGCTGGAGTACAAGCTAATGGCTTTTAGAAAACAATTGGAGCGAACAGGAGTAAAGACCTCCTCAAATCGTATAAATCAGATGAACCTCGGATTCTTGAATATCCTGAAACAAATTATCGAGTCGCCCAAACACAATCCGCGCAGGGTACAACAGCTTTTAGACCGTATTCAAAAAAAGAAACTATTATCGGACCGTTTATGGTTAATGGAAAAGGCCGCTGCACTGAATAGTTAACCCAACCTACTTCCCTTTAAAGTGATTGGGATGCAGGAATAGCATGCCCAAATCGCACTTTTTTCCCTTCCAACTACCGATGGAGTGGTGTACGCCACAGCGAATGACTACATGACGGCAGCAACTGTTACAGTGGAACTCATCAGCACAGATAACCGGGTGCAAGCTTCTGCAACCACTACACCAGGGCAAACAGTTCAGTTTACCCTGGCAGACAATGCTCAAAAAGTTCGAACTACTTATTATTTTGAGAGCTCTGGTGGACCAATTGTCATCATTGATGAGATTTTGATTTAAAAAAATGACAGGGGCCCCGGGGTTTTCCCGGGGCTTTTTAGGAATAGACACTTTTGTTTGTACTATTTTTCCTTTAGGCTCCTTTTCAAAAACACCACAACTTTTCAATAAAGCCTGAAATTTCAGTATAAAAGGCATTGAAAATCATTCAAGTATTGAACTGTTACCCATAGATGTGGTCTCGAACAGCGCTTCTAATTTGTACTTTTTTCCGTTCAGACCGCACCTCACCTTTGCATCATCGTTTAACACAAACTACTTTTTAACATGAAAAAACAGTTCAATTTCATTCTCATCGCCATGCTTTTTGCCTTTGTGGCCAATGCAGTAAACATCGCACCTGAAAAAGCTTCCAACATCGCTCCACAAGGTATCGTGGTTACTGACGGAGTAGTGTATGCTACAGCAGACCATTACAATGACGCTCAATCAGTAACTGTTCAGTTGATCAGCGAAAATGGACGGGTTCAAGCCACTGCTACTACAGCTCCCGGACAAACCGTACAGCTTACTTTGGCAGATAACTCCCAAAAGGTAAAATTTTCATACCGATACGATTGTTGTACCATCATCATCGATCAAGACTTGCCTCCTAATATTTAATGAAAATAGCCCCGGGGTTTTCCCGGGGCTTTTCTTCATTTAGTATATTTACATTATTTTTTACAGCCCTTAATGGGTTATTATATGATTGTTTGAGTTGGCGTTCGGCTGGGCATTTCTTCGTGCCTTTGCGTCTTCGCGTCTTCGTGTCTTTGTCCCCTTTGTGCCTTCTCATCAGAATTTCTTTCCTTCGTGACTAATATCACAGGACGCCGGCTGCCGATGCCTGCACTTTTGTGACATCATTCAGCAATAGCTCAAACTTTACAGTCACAAAATGGAAATTCTCGGATATCTGGCATCGGCGCTTATAGGCATTTCGCTTGGTTTGATTGGTGGCGGCGGGAGTATTCTCACTGTTCCGGTATTGGTTTATCTTTTCGGCGTTGAGCCTGTGTTGGCCACCGCCTATTCGCTATTTATTGTAGGTTCTACCAGCCTGGTTGGTTCTTATACCAAATACAAGGAAGGCATGGTGAACCTCAAAACAGCGGTTATTTTCGGAATTCCTTCCATTTTAGCTGTTTATGCCACCCGGGCATTTTTAGTGCCCATGATCCCTAATCCGGTATTTTCTCTGGGCAGTTTTGTGGTTTCCAAAGCCATGCTGCTAATGGGCCTTTTCGCGGTATTAATGGTTTTTGCCTCCGTTTCCATGATCAGGAATAAGAAAAACGGCAGCGCAGAACCCGCACAGGAGGGGCCGCAACAATTCAACTACCCCATGATTTTGCTGGAAGGCGCCGTGGTAGGCATGCTCACCGGACTGGTTGGCGCAGGCGGCGGATTTCTCATCATACCAGCCCTGGTATTGTTTAGTAAACTGCCCATGAAACAAGCCGTGGGCACTTCCCTGCTCATTATTGCAGCCAAATCTCTTTTCGGGTTCCTGGGCGATTTATCCCATTATACCCTCGACTGGGCCCTGCTTGGCAGCGTGACAGCCCTCGCCATCGGCGGCATTTTCCTGGGCAACCGCCTTAGTCGCAGTATAGATGGCGACAAACTCAAAAAAGCCTTTGGCTGGTTTGTGCTTGTCATGGGCATCTATATCCTCATCAAGGAATTGTACCTCAATCCGGCCAGCGGCGGGCATTGATTGGTTCGCGTGAACACTACTGGATATTTTGGTTTCAGACCTATAAGGTTTCCAAAAACCTACCGTATGTACATAAGTTATATGTGGATGTTAAGGCAATCTAGTAACACATCTAACATCTTGTAACCCGCTGTTTTAACGGCGGGCAAAAGCCGCCCCCCCCCCATCACATCTAGCATCTTTACAAAACATCAACATCAAAAACCCCGATGAAGGATGTAATTTCCAGTATGGCTTTGTTCAATTTTGGGCTTATGCTGATGTTCTGCAAAGATGCTAGATGTGATGGGGGGAGTGTCTGGGCCCCCGATTAAAATCGGGGGTTACAAGATGTTAGATGTGGAGGAACGTATCCCAAATTGACTTACCATTCAAATTGTGTACATACCATAGGTTTCCAAAAACCTTATAGGTCTGAAACCAAAATATCCAGTAGTGTGGTGCGCTTGGATTGTCATCACCGACAGGGGAACTATACAATCCAAATTTCCTTCAATTTCCACAAAAAAAAATGCCCAGCCGTGATCCAAGTCACGGTTCCACCCTTTCCCATACCCCCAACTTTGTACCAACAAACCACAACATTCAACGCTGTAAACTCTCGCTTAAATTATGTTCTTCCAACACGTTTATGACAAATCCCTGGCACAGGCCAGCTACTTCATCGGTTGTCAAAAAGCCGGTGTAGCCATGGTGATCGACCCCAAGCGCGATGTAGATACCTACCTCGAAATTGCCAAACAAAACAACATGACCATCACCCATGTGGCTGAAACGCATATCCACGCCGACTTCCTCTCCGGCGCCCGCGAATTAGCCGCTCTCACCGGGGCCAAATTGTACCTATCCGATGAAGGTGGTCCGGACTGGCAATATGAGTTCCCGCACGAAGGCGTGAAAGACGGCGATGTAATCAAAATGGGTAACCTCACTTTTGAAGTGATTCACACCCCCGGCCACACCCCGGAAAGCATCAGCTTCCTGCTCACCGACCATCCGGCATCCAGCAAACCAGTAATGCTGTTCACAGGCGATTTCGTATTTGTTGGCGACATCGGTCGGCCGGATTTGCTGGAAAAAGCAGCAGGTATTAAAGGTACGCAAGATGCCGGCGCACACCAGATGTACCAATCCATCAAACGTTTTGCCGAATTGCCGGATTATATTCAGGTTTGGCCTGGCCACGGCGCCGGCTCTGCCTGTGGTAAAGCCCTGGGCGCTGTGCCCAGCTCCACCGTGGGTTATGAAAAAATCCGCAACTGGGCCTTGCAGTACAACAACAACGAACCTGGCTTTGTACAATACCTCCTGGCCGACCAGCCCGAGCCGCCCAAGTACTTTGCCATGATGAAAAAGCTGAACAAGGTGGATCGCCCCTTGCTCACTACGGTTCCAAAACAACAAAAACTAAGCACTGACGCCCTCGTTGCCAACCTGAACAAAGGCATCAAACTGATCGATGCGCGCAACAAAACCGAGTTTGCCAAAGGTTTTATTCCTGGCAGTCTCAATATTCAGGGCAACAATGCCTTTGCCACCTGGGCAGGCTGGTTTCTGGAATACAACGAACCATTCATGCTGGTAGCATCCGATGAACAAATAGAGGATCTGACCCGCAAACTGATGCGCATCGGCCTGGACAATGTGCTGGGATACGTGAATGACGTAACCGAGTGGGCAACACAAACCGGCCAAGAGCTGGAACAGGTTAAACAACTCTCTCTGGACGAGTTTAAAGAGAAAAAAGAAGCAAACAACCTGCAAGTTGTGGATCTACGCGGCGCAGCAGAATTCAACTCCGGTCATATTCTTGGCGCTGATCACGTTTTTGTAGGTACCCTGGAAAAAAACCTGGATAAAGTAAGCAAGGAACGTCAGGTAATCATTCACTGTCAGGGCGGCGACCGGGCTTCCATTGCCTATTCCATTCTTGCCAAGCACGGGTACAATAACGTACTTAACTACTCGCCAGGCATGAATGAATGGGTAAATACGGGAAATCCGGTGGTATCAGAAAATTGATCAAAAATAGCGCTTACTGTGACTTTCGTCACAGGCTACCGCTTCTGGCCCGGCTTAACTTTGTAGCATCAAATCAATTCCATCCACGTTATAAAACTTTTCAGACATGAAGATCGAACAAATTTATACCGGTTGTCTGGCACATGCGGCTTATTACCTTGAAAGCAACGGAGAGGCCGCCATATTCGACCCGCTCCGGGAAATTGAGCCATATCTGCAACGTGCCGCCAAAAGCAACGCCCAAATCAAGTATGTTTTTGAAACCCACTTCCACGCCGACTTCGTAAGCGGTCATCTGGATCTGGCCAGCAAAACAGGCGCTAAAATCGTTTTTGGTCCAACGGCAAAACCTGGCTATGAGGCCATTACTGCAGAAGACAATCAGGTATTTAAAGTGGGCGATTACTCCGTGAAGGTGATCCATACACCCGGACACACCATGGAAAGCACCACTTATTTGTTGATTGATGAAAATGGCAAAGAACACGGCATTATTTCCGGAGATACCCTTTTCATTGGTGATGTAGGCAGGCCGGATCTGGCGCAGCACGTGATTGCAGACCTGACGGAAGAAAAGCTGGCAGGTTATCTGTTCGATTCTCTGCGCAACAAAATCATGCCACTCAGCGACGATCTCATTGTTTACCCAAATCACGGCGCAGGCAGTGCTTGCGGTAAAAACATGAGCAAGGAAACTACGGATACACTGGGACACCAGAAACTGGTGAACTACGCCCTCAATCCCGAGTTGACAAAAGAAGCATTCATCAAGGAAATTCTGACCGGCCTGACACCGCCTCCGGGTTACTTCCCGCAGAATGTACTCATGAACATCAAAGGTTACGAAAGCTTCGATGATGTAAAAAAACGTGGCACACAGGCCCTGTCTCCCCGCGCATTCGACGCCGCAGCGAACGAAACCGAGGCCCTGGTACTGGACACCCGCGATGCACAGAAATTCTCAGAAGGATTCATTCCCAACTCCATCAACATCGGCATCGACGGCAATTTTGCCACCTGGGTTGGCACGCTGATTCCGGATATCAAGCAACAAATTCTGCTGGTAACTGATCCGGGAAGGGAAGAAGAAGTAGTAACCCGTATGGCCCGTGTTGGGTACGATTACTGCATCGGCTACCTGGAAGGCGGCTTCGAAGCCTGGAAAAACGCTGGTATGGAAGTGGATGCTATCCAACGTGTATCTGTAGAAGAACTGTCAGAAATCCTGGCTAAAAACCCGGAAACGGCACTGTTCGACGTGCGCAAAAAGAGCGAGTATTTCAGTGAACACGTTGTAGAAGCTGAAAATGCACCACTGGATTATGTCAACGAATCCATGCTGCTTATCCCAAAAGATAAAACGGTGTATGTACACTGCGCAGCCGGCTATCGTTCCATGATCTTCACCAGCATCCTGCGCGCACGCGGGTACGACAATCTGATCGACGTAAACGGTGGTTTCAAAGCCATCAAGGAAAGCAACAAATTTAACCTCACAGACTACGTTTGCCCTACAACGATGTTGTAACGGCCTACGGTAGACGGTAGACGGCCTACGGTGGACGGCCTACGGTAGACGGTAGACGGTGGACGGCCTACGGTGGACGGCGGCGTTATTCTTAACTAGGATAACGTCGCCGCCCCCTCAAACCATTCAAACCCCTCAAACTTTTCAAACATCTCTCTATGTCCTGGGATTCATTTTTAAAAAACATATTCGGCGGAGCCGAAGAAGCCACTGAAACACTGACCGAAGGTGGTCCAAGCAACCAAAACCTTTCTGGTCGTGCATTCAAAGAACAACTGCAAGCAGCTGAGAACGCCGTGCTTTTGGATGTGCGTACAGCTGGAGAGTATGCAGGCGGCACCATACCTGGCGCAAAAAACATCGATTTTCTCTCTCCGGCCTTTCTGCAAAAAGTGGAAAAACTGGACAAAAACGCCACGTATTTCCTGTTTTGTCGCAGCGGAAACCGTTCCGGTCAGGCTTGCAAACTCATGCACAAAATGGGATTCGACGTGAAAAATCTCTCCGGCGGTGTTGGCTCCTACCCGTTTTAGCAGAAAAAAGTTGTTGAAAGACACGAGGCGGGGATACACAAAGGCACACGAAGGCGCTAAGACACGAAGGCGCAAAGGCGTGACTGCGTCACACCTTTGTTTTGTAAATGAAACATTTGCGCGAAGCGCAAAAACCTTTGTGCCTTTGCGTCTTTGTGCCTTTGCGCCTTCGTGTCGTCGCGTCTTTGTGCCTTCGCGTTTCCTTTCTTTGTGCCTGCTTATGAATCGTTATTTTAGAGTCTTTTCACCGGCCTTTTTACTATTGGGCTCCTGGCAATGTTCCACTCAAAATATACCGGCACTGGAAGGCAGGATTCAACCAGCTGAAGGATGGAAGCCTATGGTTTACCTCATTCAGCCCAGGCAATTTGCAGAAGTAGCCTCGAGCTACAGCGGCTTGGTACTGGATTCGGCACAAATTGCACCCGATGGTAGTTTCCGGTTTGAGAAAGCGCCTGCTGCTACCGGTTTACTGCAACTATGTGTGCAAAAAAACGGCAGCAGATTCTCCAATCAACTATTGGATGAAATACCACTGAAGGCTAATTATATGCCCCTCGTCTGGACAGGCAAGGGGCATCTCTATATTCAGTCGCGTGCCGATGCATTTCAATCCGCTTATAATATCCAACAGCCCGATCCTGAAAATCAGGCAATTATGCTCTTGCGCGATCTTCGTCATCAGGTCTGGCAACAGGAATCCATAACCCTGGAAGCAGTGCATGATGAACATAACCTGATGGATTTTGATGCCGCACTCCGCCGTTTTCAGACACCGCTCATCCAATTCTCCGACACTACTGCATACTGGCGTGCGGCAATGCTTGCAGTGCGCTGGACCAGTGCTGAAGGCGATTATGAACGCCTGCCGGAATGTATTATCCGACAATGCAACCGATGGCAAAACCACCCGGAAGCAGGCCCCTGGTTTAAAATGCTGTGCGACAAACGTGCCAGTCTTCCGGTCAGTATTGGAGAAACTACTCCGGATCATGCCTTGCCCATGGCAGCCGGCGATACCCTTCAATTGAAGCAATTATTGGGCAAAAAGCTGACCATTCTGGACATCTGGGCCTCCTGGTGCGCACCTTGCCGAAAAGAAAACCGCGAGGTATTACAGCCACTTTGGGCAGCACACCAGTCTTCCGGTCTTCAGATCATTGGGTACTCCATAGACAGCAGTCCGGCAGCCTGGAAAGCGGCCATTAGCAAAGATGGCGCTAACTGGCCCCAGGCATCTCACCTGAGCGGGGATGACACGCCATTCATGCAAACCTTGCGCATCAGCACCATACCCGCCAATTTCATTCTGGATGCACAGGGAAAGGTTTTGGCTAAAAACCTGCACGGTGAAGCATTAAGTCGGTTTATTGCTGAATATTTGCAGAAATAATTCAACATCCATGTTTATGAAACCATTTACCCAATATCTGCTCGGCGCCGCAACTACACTTGTTTTGGTGGGCATTTTAGCGTTTTCCCGCAGTGTTCCGCAGGAACAAGCAGAGAAAAAAGGCTCTCGCGTAGTATTTCAGCTCTCCACGCCGGATACTGCCGCACACCGTGCGCTCTCACGGCAACTTCACAACCTGCTCGACGGGTTGCCTAAGGCACAGGTGGAAGTGGTGGTACACAACAAAGGCATTTCCATGCTGCATGCACAAAAAACCACGCTCGCTACGGAGCTGCAAGCACTCAAGGCTCGTGGCGTTACGTTTGTGGCATGCGAACAAACGCTTAAGCAACAAAAAATAGAAAAAAGTGAAATCCTGCCCTTAGCGGGTTTTGTACCACGCGGTTTGGTAGAAGTGATCCAGAAACAGGAAGAAGGCTGGGCGTATATAAAGGCCGGGTTTTAGGGGTGTAGGAGACCCGGGAAGAGAAACCACTAAGCCACTAAGAGCACTAAGAGGCCAGAAGGCATCTGTTCAGTCAGAACATATATGTGACTAAACAGATGCCTTCTGGCCTCTTAGTGCTCTTAGTGGCTTAGTGGTTCCCCCCCTTTATTCCTGCACCATCGTTTTTACTGTAGCCTTCTCTGTTTCGGTTTCAAAAGTAACCAGATAGGAACTGCCCACCGCTATACGTGGCAATGTCCGGGTCACAATATTTTCGCCCGGATGCAAGCCTTTCAACTCCTCGCGATCAATCAGTTTCCCGTTCATATCAGAAATACTTAGCCAGGCGCGTACTACCTTCGGCATCTGAAATTTCACACCAAAAACGCCATTGTTCGGATTGGGGAAAATTTGCATGTGCAATTGCCCAATACTTTGAGGATTCAGTTCATCAACAGCTGAGATACCGTTTTTCACCACATAAACCCGAAAAATCTGACTACTGGCAGCACTTTCCGTGCCTGTGTTGATCCAGAAAATATTGGCTTCTGAACTGGCAATCCCGCCATAAATATATCCCACAAGAGTAGTATCAGCCGCTAAAGCATCCAGCCTGATAACCTCATTAGCATAAGCCGGAACAGTCTCCAATGGAATAAACTCCGAACTGGCGCCCAATAACGCAGGCATTTCTACCGGCAACTTGTATTCTGCCATACTCCCATCGGCCGTACGCGTGACGCGCGCAATGGTGCGCACAAACGGCACATTATTGTCTTGCACCATCACACCCGAACTATCGTAAAACTGCGCTATTCCGCCAAAAAACACTGTGTGCATCTGGTTAGTCGCCTCCGAATACAAGGGCATGGTGGCGCAGTGATAATGGTTGTAATGCTGGGAAAAGGCATTATTGGGCGTATAACCGCTGCTATCTATATTCACACAATTCAAATAGGGCAGGTCAACAGTGGTTTGAAATACCCCGGAAAAAGCTGTGATGCCCTGCTGACCATTCGGTAATATCTGCGGAACCACATTGTAGTCCCTGCGGTGTAATTGGTTGACATCCGTAAACGCCGGTAAATGGGTTACACTTAGGTTCACCCCATCGTCGTTGATCCTGAAACGTCGTACCTGACTGGTGTATTCCTGCACGAAACCAGGGCCATGAGCCGGCCCCATAGGGTTATACCTACCCACAAATTTCTGACCGCCAACCAGTTGATACGTGTCATAGATTTTGAGCAAATGTCCGCCTGTTACGGCAAATTGTGGATCCGCCAACGAACGGAAATAGGATTGGAATGCGGTTCCATTGATCACAGCATCTATTACTTCAGGCACCTGTACCGCTATCAGCCGGTTGTAGGTAATATGATCGCCGGCGCTATTGCTATAACCATAACCACCAATGAGGTATAACGTTTCGCCTTCCTGTTCAAATTCCATATTGGTGGAACTTAACTGCTCCTGCAGCGCCGCAGGTAAACTACTCAGTGGCGCCGACCATTTCTGGCCTGCCACCGGATCTACCACCAGAATTTGGTTATTGTGTCCGGCAATATCAAAAGTGGCGAATGGCTGCCTGCGGTGTAATCCATCCAATCGCCCCCCGAAAATCAACCATTTTCCATTGTGCTGACCAAAGGCATAGGATTGCAGGCCACCCAGCCCTGGCACATTAACCGGCTCCAGGCACAATTGAAATGGCGCCGTCTGTGCAGCTATCATGCTGCAAAAAAGCAGGGTAAACACCCCTGAAAACCAAAGTTTCATGATTTATTTTATTGATTTTTATCGCTTTTCATTCAAAAAAGCAGAATACATCCACACCAGTTTCTCCTGTCCACGAATGTAATCTCCCATCAGAGCATTCGTTCCTTCGTCGTGGGCATCTGTAGCCAGTGCCAGAATCTCCCGTTGAAGTGGCAACAAGGTTCTCAGAGCATGCAGAACATCCTCCACTGCTTCGGTACCTATGCTCAGCTTTCGGCTTTCCTGAACTTCTGCTATTTTCACATACTCAGAATACCGATGTTGCGGGGCATGACCCAGTGTTAAAATCCGTTCAGCTATTTCATCAATCTTCAGGAACAGGTCATTATACAATTCCTCGAATTTCAAATGCAACTCGAAAAACTTTTCTCCCTTGATATTCCAGTGATGGCCACGGGCATTCTGGTAAAAAACAGCATAATTGGCCAGTAAAACATTCAGTTTCGCGGCAAGGAGTTCAGACTTTTCCAGATCAAGTCCAATTGCGTTTAAGCCTTTCATGGGTAAAAAATTTTGATGTGTTCAACAACAAAATTACCCTCTTCAGCAAGCTCCGGTAAGTGACAATAGTCACGCAGCACCATAATTTCTATCAAATCCAAAGCGCAGTGATAATTGTCACGGAGCCAGGAGCCGCTACGCCCGGACCTTTGCAGTATTAATTGGAGGATCTCTACATGAAACGAATACTAGTTCTTTTACTGGCACTCCTGACATCAGGATGGTTGTCAGCTCAATCAGGCACAGAAGCCTCGTCACAGGAGTCGCCCAAAAAGGCCGAAAACCTGTTGGAAACTTTCGAACACGGGCAATTCAATGGGAGTTTTCGCTCCTTTTTTATGGCTACCGACAATGCCCGGCAGCTTTCCGATTATTATGCCTGGGCAGCTGGAGGAAGTTTATATTTTACTTCATCTCCATGGCACGGCTTTAGTGCCGGATTGGGTGGCGCCTTTAATTTTCATGTAGCATCTTCAGATTTATTAGCCATAGATGCACAAACAGGCGCACAAAATAGATATGAAATCGGGCTTTTTGATGTGGAACGTCCGGAGAACCGCAATGACCTGAATCGATTGGAGCGACTATTTCTGAGGTATCAATGGCATAAATCGCAAATCACCGTCGGTAAACAATCCCTGCAAACACCATTTATCAATGACCAGGATGGAAGGATGCGTCCCACAGTAGAATCAGGAGCGTGGGCAGAATGGAATGGATGGTCAAACTTGCGGCTGGAAGGCGGCTGGATACGACAAATTTCGCCCAGAAGCACTGTAAAATGGTATGATTTAGGCACCTCAATTGGCCTGTATCCCAAAGGATTAAATCCTGATGGAACCGGTAGCGGTTATCCGGAAAACTTAAAATCTATGGGCGCCGGGATGCTGGGAATCACTAAAAAATGGGGCGCCAACAGTAAAATCCAGGTTTGGAACCAATACGTGGAGAACATTTTCAACACAGCATTTGTGCAGATTGATCATGTGCAACCACTCCGAAACGACCACAAATGGATTCTGGGCATCCAGTACACACATCAGGATGCATTATCCCACGGCGGCCACACCGACGCCTCCAAAACCTATTTTCAGAAGGGTGCGCAATCCAACATTATCAGCGCACAAACCGGATGGGAATACGGTCAATGGCGTGCCCTGGCGGCCTACACACACGTAACCTCCGATGGTCGCTTCCTTTCCCCGCGCGAATGGGGGCGCGAACCTTTTTATACCTTCATGCAGCGGGAACGGATAGAGGGCAGCGGTAATTCACATTCCGCTACTGCCCGTGTACAATGGCAAAACCCCAATAAACGACTCAAAGTGGAGGCCGCTTATGGCCATTTCTATCTCCCGGATGTGAAAGCAGTGGCCCTGAATAAATATGCATTCCCCTCCTTCAGCCAGTTCAATGTTGATGTACGTTATGCCTTCGGTGGCATGCTGAAGGGATTACGAGTGCAGTTCCTGTATGTGCGCAAGGGGCTGTTGGGCAACGTTTATGGCAGCGAAAGGTATGTGATCAATAAGGTGCAGATGTCGCACTATAATCTCGTGTTCAACTATGTGTATTGAGTGAGTGAATGAGTGTGCGTGACAAATGTCACATTTTCAACCCAACCAAAATCATCACCTTTGTTGACAGAAATCACTTTATCCGATAACCGGCTCAAATTTCAAACATCAGCATCAAATTATGATAGAAACGCTTTCTAAACCATGGCCCTGGTGGGCAGCAGGCGCCATCATCGGGCTTATTGTTCCGGCTTTGCTCATTTTGGGCAACAAACACTTCGGCCTTTCTGCCAATTTGCGACATGCCTGTGCGGCCTGTTTCCCGGCCAACATCAAGTTTTTCAAATACGAATGGCGCAAGGAAGTGTGGAACTTCTTTTTTGTTGGCGGCATCATTGCCGGCGCCATCATTGCATCCACGGTTCTTGCTAATCCTGAGCCCATTCAGGTGGCGCCTGAACTCGCTGAAGAAATCAAGGCTTATGGCATCACAGATTTCAGCAGTATGATTCCAACCCAACTCATTTCCTGGGAGAGTCTGTTTTCTCTGCGTGGATTTATCATGCTGGTATTTGGTGGCTTTCTGGTGGGTTTTGGTTCCCGCTACGCTGGCGGTTGCACCAGCGGCCACGCCATCATGGGCCTCTCGGATTTGCAATGGCCTTCACTCATTGCTACGATTTTCTTCATGGCAGGCGGCTTTATTATGGCCAACCTGATCCTGCCCTACATCATGGTTCTTTAACACAACAATCTAAGCGCTCATGTCAACTACAATAAAGGATTTTAAATCTCCTTCGTCGGAGGAAATATCCGCAGCACTCAATACAGATTTTGAGACACGCTCGCTTGATACCATGTGTGTCAACGAATCGCAACTCAAGCACCCCTGGTGGTACAATTTTAAATACAGTCTGGTTGGACTCATTTTCGGTATTGCTTTCGTGAAAGCCGAAATTGTTTCCTGGTTCCGTATTCAGGAAATGTTCCGCCTGCAATCTTTCCATATGTATGGCGTCATTGGTACCGGCGTGGTACTGGGCGCTTTGTCGGTTTGGCTGATCAAAAAATTCAAAGTCAAAACCATTTATGGCGAAGCCATTGAGTTTCACCCAAAGAAATTTAACCGCGGCCAGATTTATGGCGGCTTGATTTTTGGTTTCGGCTGGGCTATGACCGGTGCTTGTCCGGGCCCTTTGTTTGCACAAATTGGCGCCGGAGCGTTTGTCATTGCAGTCACCCTTCTGAGCGCCATTGGCGGCACCTGGCTATATGGCTACCTGCGCGATCGTTTACCTCACTAAAACAACCACATACAATGAAATATCTGGCAATTCTCCCATTCCTGATGCTCGGGTTTATGGCTTGCACACAGCCGGTAATGAAAGTTATTGGCATAAAAGAAGCCAAAGAACTTCTGGCCGCCAAAGACCCCAATCTCCAGATTGTGGACCTCCGCACTCCGGCTGAGATCAAACAAACCGGCATCATTGAAGGCGCCGCTATATTGGACTTTAATGCCCCAGATTTCGACACCAAAGTAAAACAGCTGAGTAAAAAACGTCCGGTGCTGCTCTATTGCGCCGCTGGCGGACGCAGTGCTGCAGCTGCACAACAATTACACCAGCAAGGCTTTAAAACCGTGTACGATATGTCGCCCGGCATGTCTGGCTGGCTGAGTTCAGGCAACAAGACCGTTAAACAATAAAAATATGACCGCACTACTGAGCAACTGGCATTTCATGCGCATTTTCAGGGCAGCAATTGCTGTTTGGGCCATCGCAGAAGCATGGCGCACCGGCGAATGGCTGTTGTTATTCCCGGGCAGCATTTTTGCCCTCCAGGCTATTTTCGACGTAGGATGCTGTGGCGCTACAGGTTGTGCGCCCACCCAACGCAACCTTGCCAAACCCGGCGAAAAAGAGCCTGAAACAGTGGTGTACGAGGAAGTGAGGTGAATAGGCCTCCCGATTACTCACAAATCAGGAGGCCTGGCCCCCAACCTATACTATGCCCAAGGCCCCGCCGTCTGCGAGGCAAGCCCGACCGAAGGGGATGTTCCCGACGTAAGGAGGGAGCGCCTTCTTTTTAACCGGCAGTACAGCACGATGATGCTAAATACGACGGCCTGCGGTTAAAAAGCAGCGCAATCCCCGCAGGTCGTTGGCTTTGCCGGAAAGACTGCCCTTTTTCTTTTGGTTACTTTTCTTTTTGGGCAAGCAAAAAGAAAAGTAACAATGCCAAACTGAGGAGCTAATAGCAAACAGCCCATCAAGACTTTCCATTTAATTCATCGTTCCTTGAACACAATTAGGAAGGATAATTTCCCCTAATGCATTGAAAATGTGATTTTTTGCAAAGAAGACAGATGTGAAGAGTGGGGGATTCCTTACCACTCGTTGAAACGAGTGATGACAAAATTTTTAGATGTGATTCGTGCTAACTAAAGCTATTCACTGTACTTCCCCTTTCATATGTCATGCCTAAAAAAGACAAAACTTGTGCGTAATCGGGAGGGTACAACCTTTGTAGACCTCATACGAGGTCAGGAACACTTTTTGGCTGTTTGAATGGAATGGAAAAATGTGTGCCCTTTGAAAATCCTCACCTCCAAAGCCGTTATTTTTTGGCCCATCTAATGTCATGACTATTCCGGAAATGCGACCTTCTGTGCTCCCTTAATAAACTGGCTCAGCGTTAACCTCACTATATCCCGATCGTAAATGGTGTTTGCGGAGCCTTGTTGCCAAAGCCACATGTACAACAATTCCAGGTGTAAATCCGGCTTTTTAAAAGAATAATCCAATCCAGCCCAGATCCGGTTTTGATCAAATCCCTGGGTTACACGCTCCCCAAACTGCAGCATCACCTCTTCGCCCATTTTGAGGTCCAGGTGTTTAGTTACAGGCCATTGGATGCCAGCAGCATACCGAAGCCGGAATACAAAGCGATAGCCCGGCACTAAATCTGTTCCATTATTCTGATGGATAAACCGCTCTTCCCACCTCAAACGGTGCTGTAAAGAGCCTTTGAATATAGTATGCTTGTAGGAAAATGCCTGCCATAAGCGCCATTCCGGCACATTCAACTGTATGTGATTCTCCGGTTTTTGCGAGGAAACAACCGAGTAGGAGGCGCCAATCCAGGTCTCCATGGCCGGATTATGTATAAAGTGGTAATGTTGGTGGGTAATAAACTGGTGCTGCCTGACGGAAGGACTCAAAAAAATACGGTTATCATATTCGCTGTGAAAAACACCCCGTGCGCCTGCCGGAACTTTCACATAATAACGCGTCCAAATCAAAGATTGCCGAAGCACTGTGGTTTGTGCGTTTGAATAGACGCCAGACAAACAAAACCAGGACAGGATCAATAGCTTGAAACAAAACTGTTTTGGCGTCATGTTTTCAGGTGTTTCCAGGCCGGATTTTTGCCTCAATTTACTCAAAAGACCTCCTGTTTTTTAATTCCTCCCGGATAATGTCGCGCTGAGCATAAAAACCGCCCAGAGAACCCAGTTTGTATCGTATCCAGAACGACCAAACTATCACCGCCAAAACCGTAATGGGGAAAAGTCGCATCAGAACGCCAGCCAGCCATTCCTGCCCCAGCAATACGGTTAAAAACGAGAGGGGCGCCCACAATACCGATGCGGCGCCTATATAAATAGCTTGTTTTTGCCTTCGCTCAAATTGCGCAATGCGCAGCTCGGTTTGTATAAGCAAACGCAGCAGATCATCCGTTCGGAAGGTCTGAACCCCGGCAAAATCCAGGAGATTTAGCTCGTCAGAAGCCCATGCTTCAAGCTGTTCTGTTGCAGATTTATCCTTTTTGGCTCTCCATTGCATGTTGCTGAAAGCGTTCAATGGCATGCGGATCATATTTAACATGCATGTTGATCCACATCAGTCGTGAAATACGGAAAATATACACAAAGTTAATGGCAACCACCAGAATCAACAAAGCGTAAGCCAGGATCTCGTCTAACTTCAGGTACCAGTGGAAAAACATCACCGATAACAAACTTACCCAGGCCAGCCAGATATAGGAAATAAACATGGAGCCATAATAATACCCCGGCTCCGGAAAATAGTTGAGGTTGCATTTGGGGCAGCGCTGATGCATATCGAACGATTTTTTGAACGACCAGCTGCCGGTTTCAAACATTTCTCCTTCATGACAACGTGGACATTTGAGGTAGAAAATGCTGTAAGATTTTGAGCCTTTTTGTAACATGATACAGGGATTGTTCCTTTTTGACCACCATGGCGATGGAACGAATTGAACAGGCGGCACAAAGTTCCCATTTTGTTGCGGATTAGAGTTGGTGTTATTTAAGGTTCCTGTTGACTTTTTTACGCCGATTTTTTACTGACGGGGTGACTGGCGGTCACCCCGTCAGTAAAAAATCAACCTTTCACAAAACGTGCCACCGCCAGCTGGCTCTGAGCCGTGTAACGCAAGGTGTAAGCGCCAGGCGCCAAATCTGCCGGCAGTTGCAGCTGGTCTTCACCGGCAGCAAGTTCCAGCTGTCGCAGGAGTCTGCCCTGAGCATCCAGCAATTGCACCTGTGCTGCCTCACTGCGGTCAAGCCCCGTCAATTGCACATAATCTACTGCCGGATTAGGGAACAATTGCATGAGCGTAAGTCCGGGCTGAATGGTAGAAACCGTGCCGGGCGTATAGGTGAATACAGAGTTGTTGAGCGGAATGCCAGACATGCCGTATTGTGGACCGTCAAAAAGCGCTTCGTAATAAATATCGCCCGTAATCACACTGTCCTGTGGTACTTGTGGTGTGCCCGTCACAAACTGGGCCTGCGGGAAAACAGCCTGGTCATCATCAAAGTAATGGTAGTTCAACATATACCCGATGAGAGGGGATATACCGTTAAAATATGCATTGGTTGGGTTGGGAACAAACTGATTGCCCAGCCGGACTTGGATAGCATTGGAGGTTTCGTAGAGCCAAATCTGGAAAGAAACCTGGCCTTGAATGCCATCAAATCCAACTTTCGACATTTCCAGCTTGAATATCCTGTTTGGGGCAGTGCCATCCGTTTTGTACTGCACTTTAGTGTTGCTAAAAGGCAAAAATCCCGGAAGTACTGCATATCCGAAAATAGCATCCAGTGTGTCGCCATTTTCGTATTGACCAACTGGCAAAATAGCGCCTGAATAACCCAACACAAACATTTCAGTTTGTGGCAGGTTATCGAACAAAAAAGTAAAACCAACAGGCACGGTAGCCTGATCGTCCCAAACTAAATTGTTATCCAATACCGTGGCATTGGTAAGCTCTTCATAGGGCTCGTTGGTGTAAGAAAACTGATAAGGGAAAGTTTGTGCCTGTGCAAAGGCAATAGCGAGACTGAAAAGCCCCGTCAGAGAAAGCAATCTAAACATGGTAAGTAAATAGTTGAAGTGTTTACATAGTAACCAAAAACGGTTAGCGCTGCAATATAGTTGGTTATTTTCTGAAATAAATTATAGATTAACGGAACTTTAATCCAAATTTCAGTCTGATGTCCACACCGGAAACGCTACCGCAAACCTTGCGTCTATCCTTCCCCGCCTTCGATCAAGCCGAGTTGATTAACTGGCTGGCCACAGAAGGCCTGGAAAAAACCTTTGATACCGGCGCAGAACTCATGCATGCTGATGGCGCCGTGCGTTTTATCCCTCTGGTATTAAGCGGCTCCATAAAAGTTTCCAGGCAAGACGCCGAAGGACGCGAAATTTTCCTCTATTACATTCGGCCTGGCGAAACCTGCGCTATGACCCTAAGCGCCTGCTACAAAGGAGAAAGCAGCCGGATCAACGCCATCACTCAGGAGCCAAGCCGCTTATTTCTTCTTCCGGCACACCTCATCCACGAAGCCACCAGAAAATTCCCGGCCTGGCAACGGTTTGCCTTCGAAAGCTTCGGATTCCGATACGATGAGCTGTTGTACACCCTGGAAAGTGTGGTGTTCCAACAACTGGATCAACGACTCAAACGATACTTGCAGGAAAAAGCCGCTGCCCTGCAAACCAACCGCCTCCAAATCTCTCAGCAACAAATTGCCGACGACTTAAATGCCTCCCGTGAGATCATTTCCCGACTCATCAAACAGTTTGAAACCAAAGGCTTCCTCCGCCATGCCAGAGGCGTGATAGAAATTTTTTCGCTTGTGTGAAGTACTTCACATAGTTGGGGCATATGCTGCCTGCACCTTTGTATCACAACATACAAAAGCGCAATGAAGCATTTGCCTAAATGGTTGAAACTCCTCATCGTATGCCTGCTTTGCAGCTGCCTGATTGCCCTCATTGTATGGATGATCCAACTTTTTTCAACCAATTAAATTTCTACATCATGACCAAGAATATGGGCTCCACCGATCGCATCATCCGCCTTATCGTAGCAGCTGTTGCCGCCGTACTTTATTTCACCGATACCCTCACAGGCACCCTGGGCATCGTTGCTCTGGTAGTTGCAGCCATTTTCACCCTCACCAGTGTGATCAGCTTTTGCCCGCTTTACGCCATCGCAGGCGTTTCTACGTGCAAACGATGAACGATGGACGGTGGACGGTGGACGGTGGCGTTGTTTTTGAGATTCCTTACTTCAGTTAATCCCAAGAAAATCCCAAGAGCAACGCCACCCTCTACCGTCTACCGTCCACCGTAAGCCGTCCACCGTCCATCGTTCAAAAACTCCTACCTTGGCTTCCTGATAAAAACGCGAAGCCATGACACGACTTTTTCTGCTCTTGCTCCTTTTCACCTCCACCTGCCTTTGCGCGCAGGTACAGGTAGCCAACCCGCGGGTCGAAAACCTGAACAACCCCATAGGTCTGGATGTAACCCAACCCCGATTTGGCTGGCAACTACAATCCGAAAGCCGGAATGTGCGGCAAACGGCCTATGAAATACGTGTTGCCCTCAACACCACAGACCTTCAATCCGGGAAAAAAACCGTCTGGCAATCGGGTAAAATCAACTCCGACGCCTCCATCTGGGTACCCTATGCCGGGTCCACACTACTAACCGGCCAAAAATACTGGTGGCAGGTAAGGGTATGGGACCAGGATGGAAAAATGTCATCCTGGAGCCAACCCGCCTTCTGGCAAATGGGCATGCTCCAGCCATCCGATTGGAAAGCCCAATGGATTTCTGTTTCCATGCCGGAAGATTCCACCCGGCCCAGTCCTGTTTTCCGCAAGGAATTTGCCTGCCGGAAAAAAATAGCCCAGGCAACTGCCTTTATCACCTCCCACGGTCTCTTTGAAGCGCAGATAAACGGAAAACGTATAGGCCAGGATTACCTTACCCCCGGCTGGACGGCATATCAAAAAAGAATCCCATACCTGACTTACGACGTCACCACCCTGCTCCAAAACGGCCCTAATGCCATTGGCGTTACCCTCGGCAATGGCTGGTGGCGAGGCAATATCGGATGGGCGGAGAAAAACGGGTTTTACGGCTCAGATGTGTCTTTGCTCCTGCAAATTGACATCCAGTACACCGATGGGAGCCGTGAAACCATTGGCACAGATGGCAGCTGGAAATACAGCACCGATGGCCCAATACGCAGTTCGGAGATCTATCACGGAGAAACTTACGATGCCCGGATGGAGCGCGCAGGCTGGTCGGCCGCAGGCTTCAATGATGCCTCCTGGAAGACTGTGGCCGTGAAAGATTTTTCCAAATCCAACCTCATTGCTACCTACAACGAACCCATTCGCAAACACGAAACCTTCCGTCCTAAAGCCATTTTCCGCACGCCCAAAGGCGAACTGGTGGCCGATTTTGGGCAGAACCTGGTGGGCTGGGTAGAACTGACAGCAAAAGGGAAAAGCGGGGATCGAATCGTATTGCAATTTGCCGAAGTGTTGGATAAACAAGGCAATTTTTACACCGAAAACCTCCGTGCGGCGCGGTGCACCGATATCTGGATACTGAGCGGAAACGGAGAAGAGTCATTTGAACCACATTTTACCTTCCATGGATTCCGGTATGCCAGGGTTGAAGGGTATCCCGGGGATTTAAAGCCGGAAAACATCACGGCTGTTGCCTTGTATTCCGACATGCGGCCGGCAGGAACTTTTTCCTGCTCGGATTCGCTGGTTAATCAATTGCAACACAATATCCAATGGGGCCAGCGAGGCAATTTCCTGGATGTACCCACCGATTGTCCGCAGCGTGATGAGCGTTTGGGCTGGACCGGCGATGCCCAGGCATTTAGTCGCACCGCCGTTTTCAACTTTGATGCGCATAATTTTTTTGCCAAATGGCTCAAAGATGTTGCTGCCGACCAGCAGCCCGATGGCATGGTACCCTGGGTAATTCCTAATGTACTTCACCCCCGCAACGGCGCCTCCACAGGCTGGGCAGATGCAGCTACCATCATTCCCTGGAATATGTGGCTGGCTTATGCCGATCGTCGGATTCTGGAAGACCAGTACCCAAGTATGAAAGCCTGGGTGGAGTACATGCGCTCCAACAGTAAAAACGACCTCTGGAACACCGGATTTCATTTCGGCGACTGGCTGTTTTACAGCATTACGGATGATAATGATGGTCGCTCGGCCATTACTGATAAATACCTGATTGCCCAGTGTTTTTATGCCCATTCCACGCAATTGCTGGTAAATGCTGCACAAATTTTGGGCAAAAAAGAAGATATTGCGGAGTATAACCAGCTCCTGCAACGTGTTAAAACAGCTTACCTGAATGAATACGTAACGCCTAACGGCAGGCCGCTTTCGCCTACACAGACCGCCTATGTGCTGGCGCTCCAGTTTGACCTCCTGCCCGAAAACCAGCGCGCACAGGCGGCCAAAAACCTGGCGGAAAACATCAAAAGCTACGGTAATCACCTCACCACCGGCTTTTTGGGAACCCCGCATTTGTGCCATGTACTCACCCGATTTGGATACACAGACCTGGCTTATACCTTGTTGAATCAGAAGACCTATCCCTCCTGGCTCTATCCGGTTACCATGGGCGCCACCACCATCTGGGAACGCTGGGACGGCATTCGCACCGATGGCAGTTTTCAGGCTATTACCATGAATTCCTTCAACCACTATGCCTATGGCGCCATCGGCGACTGGATGTACCGGATAATGTGCGGGCTGGATACCGAAACCGAACAGCCCGGCTATAAGGCTATCCGGATCAAACCTCATCCGGGTGGCGGTTTTACCCACGCCTCAGCCAGTCTGGAAACCCTGTACGGCAAGGCATCCAGCAGTTGGAAACTGGATGGCAATAAATTCATGCTCGAAGTAGAAATTCCTGCCAATACCAGCGCCACCATCTGGGTACCAGCCAGAAACGCCGATACCGTAGAACAGGATGGAAAAAAATTGCAGTCAACTCTGGAAGATGGGTATGTTCGGGTAAAAGTGGGATCAGGGAGGTATGCATTCCGGTCGGAAAATTAGTTTTTGAGTGTTTGAGTTGGTGAGTGTTTGAGTTTGCATTCGGCTGGGCGGTTCAGTGAACAATCGATTTAGCCATCAGGCAACGACGAGAATCCAAACACAACGCTTTCTGCGTAAATCTGCGGTTTCATCTGTGCAAATCTGCGGGAAACCACGCTCCGGATTCACTAAATTGAAATCCTGCAATAATGCCAAGCGGGCGAAGTCCCTTAAACCGCCCAGCCGAACGCCAACTCAAACACTCACCAACTCAAACACTCAAAAACTCAAACACTAACTATTACCTTTGCCCCCCTCAATCCCCTGATCATTTCACCCACCACACAATCCATGGAAGAGCTCCTACAGAAGTACAAGGAGAAAAAACCCGAAATCATTTTTGAATGGCACGATGAAGAAACCGGCGCAGAAGGCTGGATCGTCATTAATTCCCTCAGAAACGGAGCAGCCGGCGGCGGCACCCGGATGCGCAAAGGCCTCACCTGCGAAGAAGTTATCTCGCTGGCCAAAGTAATGGAAATCAAGTTCAGCGTTTGCGGACCAGCCATTGGCGGCGCAAAAAGCGGCATTAACTTTGATCCATCCGACCCTCGCAGACTGGAGGTACTGGAACGCTGGTACCGCGCGGCTCTGCCCATTTTGAAAAATTACTACGGTACGGGCGGCGACCTGAACGTAGATGAAATCAAAGACGTAGTGCCTATTACAGAAGCTCTCGGGCTTTGGCACCCGCAGGAAGGCATCGTTCGTGGCCACTTCAAGCCCTCCGAAGGTCAGCAAATCAATATTATTGGTCAGCTGCGCTATGGTTGCACCAAAATTGTAGAAGACCTGGAATACGTTCCGGAAGGCGGCAAACACAAACATGCCGTAGCAGATTTGATTACCGGTTACGGTGTAGCCGAGTCGGTACGCCACTTTTACGATATTTTCCACCATTCCGACCTTAACGGCAAAACCGCTATTGTGCAGGGTTGGGGCAATGTAGCATCTGCTGCAGCCTGCTACCTGGCCAAGGAAGGCGTGAAAATTGTGGGCATTATTGACCGCGACGGCGGCATACTGGCGCCGGAAGGTCTGAGCCTGGACGAGGTAAAGCAGCTGTTCAACGAGAAGGCCGGCAACAAACTGCATAGTCACCGTATGCTTCCGTTTAGTGAGGTAAACGAAAAAATCTGGAAGCTGGGCGCTCAGATCTTTATACCAGGTGCTGCCTCCAAACTGGTAACCCGCGAGCAGGTAGACCATTTGCTGGCCGGTGGTGTGGAAGTGATTGCCTGTGGTGCAAACGTACCATTTGTAGACGATCAGGTGTTTTTTGGCCCAACGGCCAGGTATGCCGATGAGCATACGGCCGTGTTACCGGATTTTGTGGCAAATTGTGGCATGGCACGCGTTTTTGCCTACCTGATGCAGCCAGATGCGGCCATGACAGACCGGGCAATTTTCTCCGATACCTCGGTCACAATTCGCCGTGCATTGGAAGATGTAAGAAAAAATAACGATTCTCCCCGAAAAATATCCACCACAGCCCTATTTTTGGCGCTGAAAAAGCTGGGTATTTGAAAATTTTTACCGACCATTGCCCCGTTTTTCTAATCTGTTAATAGGCATTATCCCTCCATCCGAGAGACAAATACCTCAAAAAACAGGAAACGAACAAAACTGTAACATTCATTTCATTAAAAATTCAGCAACCCTATGACGGTTCGGAAATTAACTTTTACGCTCCTTTTGACCTCTTTCGGGCTGGGTCTGGCTGCACAGGATGCAGGCGCATACCGCTCTTTCACTCCCGCTGACCAGTGGGAACTGGGCGTTGACCTCGGCACGCCGATGGTAGTTGGCGATATCGATGCCAAATTCCCTGGCTTCGGAGGTGGTCTTCACGTGCGCAAATCCCTCGGCCACGTATTCTCTGTGCGCCTGGGTGGTTTGTATGGTTCTATGAAAAACGAGAACACCGGCACCAACGCTGCAACTTCTGAAACTTCCTGGTTCAGCGGTAGCGGTCAACTGGTGATGACGGTTAACAACCTCCGTTTCGACAAGCCTGTTCGTAAAGTGGGCCTGAACGTGTTCGGCGGTTTGGGTTACTCCTCCTTCAACGTTACACCAAACGGTGCTACAGAATCAGTAAGCTACGGCGGTGCTATCGCTGAAGTTGGTGCAGGCCTCGCCTTCCGCTTCAACTCTAAATTCAACCTCGGCGTTGAATACACTGTTGCTCAGGTACTGGGCTCTGACGGCGACTTGCTCGACGGCGACAACAACCAGGACGACAACCGTACCACTTACCGCGACGCTTTCCACTGGCCACACCTGTCACTGAACTTCAACCTCGGTGGCAAAGACAAAGCTGGTAACAAAAAATCTGAGCCTCTCTACTGGGTTAACCCAATGGAAACCGCTGGTAACGCTATCTCTGAACTCGAAAAACGTCCAATCTACGACCCAACCGACACTGACGGCGACGGTATCATCGACGCAATCGACGAAGAAGACAACAGTCCTGCCGGTGCACGTGTTGACACCAAAGGTGTTACGCTGGACTCTGACGGCGACAAAGTTCCTAACTACATGGATAAAGAGCCATTCTCTCCTCCAGGTTACACTGTGAACAAAGACGGCGTTGCTCAGGTGCCAAAACCTATCACTGAAGCTGACGTAAACCGCATCGTTGACGCAAAAATTGCTGCTATCAAAATTCCGGAACCACAGGCTACTACCTGGTGGTTGCCAATCGTGAACTTCACCGATAACAGCTACAGCGTTCGTTTCGGCGAATACGACAAACTGTACCAGGTTGCTTCTGTAATGAAAGCTAACCCAAGCCTGAAAGTAGTAGCTGTTGGTCACACCGACGCTCGCGGACCAGAAGGTTACAACGCAGTATTGTCTTACAACCGCGCTAAAGCAGCTATCGAAACCCTCGTTTCTCAATACGGTATTTCCCGCGATCGTTTGATCCTCAACTGGGCTGGTGAAACCTCTTCTCTGGTTCCTGCTAAAGGTTCTAACTCTATGAACCGTCGCGTAGAATTCCGCGTAGCTAAAGGCGAAACCGAAATGGCTCGTCCTGAAGGCAAAGAAGCAGGCAAAGGCAGCTTCAAAGGCAACAAAGACGCTGGTTATTGATCAATAACCTCCGTTTAAGCTAAACAATGGGCAATCCCTTTACCGGGGTTGCCCATTCTTTTTTTGGAACGCTGGTGAACGCGGATGAGTGGAACGCGGATGACGCGGATGACGCGGATTTTTAAAAAATTGCCTGCGGCAATTTTGTGACTAGAGTAATTGAGTATTCTCAAAACACAAAAAGCAATAACTGCCGTAGGCAGCATAATAAAAAAATCCGCGTCATCCGCGTCATCCGCGTTCCACTCATCCGCGTTCACCAGCGTTCACCAGTGTTCCCCAAGACATAATAAACAATCTATTAACCACGTTCAATGGAACCTTTTGCCAATATCCGCGTCTACATACCAAATCACATCATCATGAAAACGAACATTTGGATAAATGCAAGTTTCGGGTTAGCCACCCTGTTTTTTCTGGGCTCTATGGGCGCAGATTTGCTGCCTAAGGCAGCGCCGGCGCCTGCTAAACCCGCCGAGACTGAAGCTGTAGACCTGGCTTTTCAGCACGGAGAACGCCTCACCTACAAAATTTACTACAACCTGAATTTCATCTGGGTGCCTGCCGGTGAAGTAACCTTCCAGGTATTCGACGAAGGCAATCAGCTCCATTATAAAGCCAAAGGGGAAACTTACGACTCCTACGAATGGTTCTTCACCGTGAAGGATGAGTACGACTCATGGGTGGATAAAAACACCCTGCTGCCCAATTATTCAGAACGCAGCGTGAATGAAGGGGATTACCATATTTTTGAAAAAATCTCCTTCAACCAAAGCGCTAAAAAAATGACCGTTTGGCGCTCTCCCAAACGTGGAGAAAAGGAAGAAAAAACAGAACATACCGTGCAAACCGATTGCCACGATGTGCTCTCTACCCTGTATAACCTGCGCAATTTCGACTTCGGAAGCCAGTATGCCGGCTATTCCGTTCCCTTCAGGGTTTTCATGGATAAAGAAGAATATCCGCTGAAAATGAACTACCTAGGCAAAGACCCGAATAAAAAGGTGTACAAAATGGGCAAATACAAAACGCTCAAATTCCAACCTGAAGTCATCGCAGGCAATGTATTCAACGACGACGCCAAAATGACCGTTTGGGTATCAGACGACGCGAATCGTATCCCGCTGCTCATCGAATCGCCTGTGTCTGTCGGATCCGTGAAAATGGTGCTGAAAGAGTACTGGGGACTCAAGTACAATTTTGAGGCGAAAATTTAGCCCTGCTACGCTGTAACAAGCCCCCCTGCCGCATCGCATCTGAATCCGAACCCGTTTTTGCTGCCATGCAGCAAAGAACACTGAGCTACCTGCGTAAAACAACGTAGGTACATTCCTGTTGGTCCTCGCAGGTCTTCACCCCCATAAAGAATGTCCTGACTTAAACGTACCCCACACAGCCAAGCCGAACGCCAACTCAAACACTTAAACACTAAAAACTCAAACACTCAAAAACTCAGGCACTCAATTTTCCCTACCTTCGCCGGAACTAAACTAATAATCTCTTGTATACCCCCTTCCCATATACACGAATCGCCTGGTTCGGAGTGCCGGTATTGGCTTTCCTGATCTGGCTGGGCTCCCAAAACCGCCCTGACCCGCTGTGGGCAGAGGCCGGCAACTTGTTGAAACAACCGGCCACACTCGTGGCTGAAGTGCCAGACTCTCTTCAAACACTTTACTGCAACATTCACCAAAAGGAATTTATTCCGGGCGACAGCACTGCATTTCACCTGGTGATGCACCCAGGCCCTACCAATCTGGAATGGGAATCTTTCCAGAAACTGGTGCTGGCTGCCGCTCATTCCCCGCAAAAAAGAATCGTAGTTTCAGGTGTAACCGGCGTTGGGTCTACCAAACAGGGCAAACGCGCCGCTAACCTCCTGGCTGGCAGCCACGACAGGGTACTGCAAATTGATTGCGCTCCCTGGTTCGATGTGGAATTCCACAAAAAATATATCGGTCAAAAAGATGAAAAAGGGATGTTCTATCCCGGGGAATTGCTGCAATTCTGGGACCGATGCAGGCAACACCCCGACCAAAATTTTGTAGCCGTTTTTGACAATTTCGACAAGATCAATCCGGAAACCTTTTTCGGTCCGGCTCTCTGGGAAGCCCTGAGCGCCAAAAAACCTGTGGCAGAGGTGGGTGGCCAGGAAGTTTCACTGCCCGACAACTGTTTCCTGATTTCCATTACACACTTCGGTCCGGGCGCTGTGGTAGAATTCAATGGCGAACACTTCAAACGCCTGGGCGACCGCTTTTTGCTTGAGATTAGCCCAAGAGATCTCGTGGCCTGGTTGCGGCTGCAGGAACGCGGCGCTGAAAAAGACCCCACCCGTTTGGCAGCCCTGCGTGATACCGCCCAAATGCAGCGCTTCCTGTTTTGCTTCCTCAAAACCAACCAAATGCTGGAAAAAAGATACAGCATTGGTCACACCATGGGGCAAGGCTCCAATATCCGGCCATTGTATATGGATGCCGAACGGCCCAAGTTCAAAATGGCGGTAATGAACCACCTCAATGCCCTGATCCCCACCCGGCCACTGCGCGAGCGGGATTTCAACAGCATGGAGTACACTATCCGTAATAATGGGGTAGAAGCGGGCTCCAGTTTTTTTGCCCTGCTGATTGAAAAACTGCACGAAACAGGCTACTTTGTGGAAATTACCATGGTGGCCACCACCGCCCTGCTCACCGCACTGGTAAGTTATTGGGTGTTCCGCCGCCGCGAACAATTGATCCGTCGTTTTGGAGAACGCGCCAAACTGGTGTTCCAAAGCTTTGAAAATCAACAAATCAGCGCCGAAACCGCTTCCCGCAGACTCGAGGAAATCAAACGTGAGGTAGACGGACTGGTTATCCGGCGACGCCTGGGATACACAGAAGGCCTGTATTTTCTGGCCTTTGTGGAAGACATGGTAAAACGTATAGAATACGCCCGCAGTGTAAGTGAAAACTTCATGGAGCTTTTTAGCGCTTTCATGGAAGACGACATCCTGACCGAAAACGAATACCTCAAACTCCGGCAGTTTTTGCATTCCATAAGGCATAAAATCCCGGTAGAGGTGTACGAGCAGTTCAACCGTAAGGTGGAAAATACCTATGCCATGAACAAACGATAGCCATTATGTATAAAGTAACCTTTGGCGGTAAGAAGGGCCAAACCATCCAACTAAAGGAAAGCCCGGATATGGTGGCGATTCGCACCAAAAAGAATCGTAAACTGGAAGACCTCAAAATGACCACCCGTAGTCGGGAAGTGATGGAAGGCAACACCGAAGTGGCCTCCTTTCCTGAAGCCGGCGTAACGGTACGCAAGGTGGCCGCTCCCGCCGATGAGCTCGGACTGGAATCGGCACGCCAGGACACCGCCCGCCGGGATGAAGCCCGAGCCGCTTTGAAACAGGAAACCGAAATTCGTTTTGCCGGAAGGGTGCTGCAAAATGCAGAGAGCGGCGAAGTAATGCTTTATACCGAAAATTTCTTTGTCAAATTCAAGGATGCTACACCGGAAAAGGAATGTCTGGCAATTCTGGACAAGTTTCGTTTGGTGGTAAAAAGCAAGCTCTCTTTTGCCAAAAATGCCTATTTCGTGGCTGCAGAAGAAGGAACCGGCCTGGAGGTATTTGCCATTGCAGAACAGATTTTAAAAGAAAGACAGGTAGAATATTGTCACCCCGAGCTAGTGCAGGAACGTCGGTTTAAAAGTCCGGCGCATGCCCTTCAATGGCACCTGGGTATAACCAAAATAGCTGATCAGGTAATAGACAACCACGTTAACATACACCCGGCCTGGTCTATCACCAGGGGCATGGGGATTACCATAGCTGTGATTGACGATGGTGTAGATATCAACCACCCCGAGTTTTCCGGCCGGGTAGTGCATCCATATGATGCAACAGAAAACAACGAAGACCCAAGGCCCAAGTTCGACGACGATTCTCATGGCACCCCTTGTGCCGGTATGGCTTGTGCTGCCGGGCTCAAAGACGGCGCCAGCGGCACTGCTCCGGAGGCCAACCTGATGCCTATTCGGCTGCGCAGTGGCCTGGGCAGTATGGCAGAAGCCAACGCCTTTGTTTGGGCCGCCGACCATGATGCCGACGTGATTTCATGCTCCTGGGGCCCCTCCGATGGCGATTGGTGGAATCCGGAGGATCCATTGCATGTAAAATCTACCGCCCTGCCCGATAGTACCAGACTGGCCATGGAGTATGCCTTAAAAAAAGGTCGCAAGGGTAAAGGCTGCGTAATCCTGTTTGCCGCAGGCAATGGGCGCGAGGAAGTAGCTAACGATGGTTATTGCAGCTACCCGGGCGTTATCGCCGTTGCAGCCTGCAACGATACCGGCAAACGCAGCGTTTATGCTGATTATGGCGAAGCAATATGGGTTAGCTTCCCCAGCAACGATTATCCGTACGAAGATTTTGGTCATCCGGCGCCTATCAGCGAAGGGTTGCGCACCACCGACAGACTGGGCAAACCTGGCAACGCAGACGGCGATTACACCAATGCATTTGGAGGCACTTCAGGAGCCTGCCCGGGTATGGCAGGGGTGGTGGCGCTCATTTTGGCAGCCAATCCACAACTAACCCAAAAACAGGTAAAGCAACTGATACGCCATTCTTGCCAAAAAATTGATCCGGAAGGCGGCAAATACAGCAAAAATGGACACAGTCATTATTACGGGTACGGCCGTATTGATGCAGGGAAGGCTGTTGCCAGCGCCTATCGCAGAGCCCGGAAGGCAGCTGGAAGTCGCAAAATCTAGGATTTTCTGGCTTCTGTGATCCGCTCGTAGGCTTCGTTAATTTGCTGAAACTTCTCCTTGCCGTGGCGTTGGGCTTCCAGAGAGAGACCTTTGGCTGCCAGTTTATCCGGGTGCCACTGCAAGGCCAGTGCCCGGTATTTTTTCTTTATTTCGTCCAGGCTGTCTCCAGGATTGGCGCCTAAAATGGCATAGTGCGGGTCCAGCGGATCCCAACGTGCCTGTGAGAAAGCAGTACTACCTTTTTGCTGATAGTAGCGGGATTTCACCCGTTCGTATTGCAATTTACCGATTTGGAAAATACCGGCTGCCCGAAGCAACAAGCCCTCCTCCTGGGGATGCAGGGAGCCATCGGCAGCAGCTGTAGCAAACAACAGATCCAGCATGTTCATCACATGGTGCCTGTCTCTGCCAAAACCTTCGTAAAAAGAGCGTGCAAACTGATCAAAGGTATCGTTCGACTCCTTGGCGTTTTTCCAGATTTTAATGGCCTGTTCGCGTCCGCGTTCATTCATCCGGAACTGATGTCGCATCAAATTTTCCATGTGTTTCACCTCATGGGCATTGATAGGGCCGTCTACCTTGGCCATTTTGGCGCACAAACGAAAAACGTGGAAAACAAACTCACCCTGCCTGCGCTGATACGCCCGAAACTCACTGTCAGACTGCGCTTTTTCCTTAGGCTGGTCAAAAAAGTAATGTCCCAGCCAGGAACCCACAAAAAAACCAATCAGCCCACCCAGCGGAATACCCAACAGGTCGAACAAAAAAATACCCAAAATGCCACAAATGACTTTGCCTTTGATTTCCACGCCCAAAAAATATGCAATGGTATAACGCCAATCGACGTGTAAAGTTACAACCCTTCTATAATTCCCCATTCACTCACTCACTCATTCACTCACTCACTCATTCACTCACTCACTCATTCACTCACTCACTCACTCACTCACTCACTCACTCACTGCTCATAGGCTTTCTCCACCTCCACATAATCGAATCTCTCCACATCAAACAATCCTCTGTCAGTCATCTTCAGTTTGGGGATAACCGGAAGCGCCAGGAAAGAGAGCGACATAAACGGCGCACGCAAAACACAGCCCAGTTCTGATTTTACCCAGGCATCCAGCTCCGCGTAAGTGCCTGCCAGTTCCCAGCCATCGGATTGACTCATCAGGCCGGCAATAGGAAGCGGCAACACGCGTGTTTCGCCCTCACCATTGGTGGCAGCCACCCCGCCCCTGGCGGTAATAACGGCATTAATGACCGTTGTCAGGGCTTCATCTGATGTGCCAACGGCTACAATATTATGAGAATCATGCGCCACACTACTGGCCAGGGCGCCTTTTTGAAGGCCAAATCCCTTCACCATTCCCAGTGCAGGCTTGGCGTTTGCCGTGTAGCGGTTCAGCACCGTTATGTACAGCAAATCCTGTTGCACATCCGGCATGTATTGTCCGCTGCGCATTTCGCTAACGCTGCCTTCTTCTTCTCCGGTAACAATTTCGCCGTCATACACCCGTATAACGCGCAAATAAGGGCAATAGAACTGATGAAAAAGCCTGAAATCGGCGGCGGTGCGTGGCTGGGCCAGGAATTGATTGGGGGCTTCTACTGATTGTTTTTCCAGCAAAGTCTGTCCGTTTTCTGCCACTTTTACCCCATTGATCCAGGTTTCCCGCACCTGAAAATGTTTCAGGTCTGACACCAGGATAAAATCTGCCGGGTCGGCGGGCTGCAAACAACCAACCGGCAAACGGTAATGTTCCACCGGATGCAAACAAGCCGCCCGGAGTGTGTCGAACAAATCGCAACCTTTGGCAATAGCCCTGGCCACCAGTTGGTTGATATGACCTTGAACCAGATCGTCGGGGTGCTTATCATCTGAACAAAACATCACCCTGTCCGGGTATTCCTGAATCAATGGCCAAAGCGCTTCAAAATTCCGGGCAGCACTGCCTTCTCTAATCAAAATTTTCACGCCCATGGCCGCTTTTTCCCTTCCTTCTTCCAGGCTGAAACATTCATGATCTGTGCTGATGCCTGCGGCAAAGTAGCACCTGGCGTCTTCTCCACGGAGTCCGGGTGCATGGCCGTCAACGGGTTTACCGAGTCGGCTGGCGGCAGCAATTTTGGCCATTACTTCGGCGTCCTGGTGCAATACACCGGGAAAATTCATCATTTCAGACAAATATCCAATGTCCGGGTGTTGCAGCATTTGTGCTACTTCTGCGGCATTTAACACCGCTCCGGCTGTTTCAAACGATGTAGCAGGCACGCAGGATGGCGCGCCAAAGCAGAACTTCAGAGGTGAATGCGCAGCATCATCCAGCATGAATTGTACCCCGTCGGCGCCCAGCACATTGGCAATTTCATGCGGATCAGAAACGGTGGCCACCGTGCCATGAACTACGGCCATCCGGGCAAACTCTGATGGCGGCAACATGCTGCTTTCCACGTGCACGTGCGCGTCTACGAATCCGGGCAATATATACCCGGCATCCGATGGCGCCTTCGCTACTTCACGAATTGCTGTAATGCGTCCGTCTGCCCAGATGATTTCAGCCGGATAAATGCGGCGTTGACTCAGATCTACGAAGTTGGCGAGGAGTTGCATGGGACGGGAGGGGGAAGAGTTTGAAGAGTTTGAGGGGTTTGATGGGTTTGAAGGGGTTTGATGTACCGGCAGGCTTAGCCGCCGATGTTTAAGATGAAACCGACCTCGCAGAGGTCCAACTTAAATAACTTTGCCGTGTTCACCAATATTTCTGCATCATGTTTTACGTTGACCCAAATATCGCAAGGGCTAAAACGATTTCCAAGGAGGTGTACACCAGCGCCGAAGTGTATCTGGCTTCCAGAGAACGGATTTTTGCGGCTTCCTGGCAATTCATCGGTGATATTGGGCGTGTGCCGGAACCGGGCAGCATCTGGCCTTTTACCCTTTTGGAAGGTTTGCTGGACGAGCCGCTGGTGCTGACGCACGATTCAAACGGCAAGATCCGCTGTTTATCGAATGTATGCACGCATCGGGGCAATTTATTAGCCTACGAGCCTTGCAAATCAAACCGGCTACGCTGCAAATACCACGGGCGACTGTTTGGTCTGGATGGCCGGTTTCAATACATGCCGGAGTTTACCACGGTGGAAGATTTCCCGGCGGAAGCGGATCACCTGAAAGAGTTGCCGCTGTTTCAATGGGGAAATTTGTTGTTTACCAGTTTGGCCCCTGCCTTTACACCGGAAAAATTTTTTGGTGAAATGATGCAGCGCGTTGGCTGGCTGCCATTGGACCAAATGGTATTCCGGCCGGATTTATCCAAAGACTACCAGGTGAAGGCTCATTGGGCGCTTTATTGCGAAAACTATCTGGAAGGTTTTCATATTCCGTTTGTGCACGGCGGACTCAATGCTGTGCTTGACTGGGGAAGCTATTCCACCGAATTGTTCCCTTATGCCAATTTGCAGCTGGGCATAGGTAAAAAAGGGGATATGTGTTTTGAACTGCCGTCGGATTCGCCAGATTTTGGAAAAGACGTAGCGGCTTATTATTTCTGGTTGTTTCCCAATATGATGTTCAATTTTTACCCCTGGGGACTGTCTTTCAACCTGGTTGAACCACAGGGACCGGATTCCTGCAGGGTGCGTTTTATGGTTTATGTGTACGACGAATCCAGGCTGAACACCGGAGCCGGATCGGGTTTGGACCAGGTGGAACTGGAAGATGAAGAAATAGTGGAGAACGTGCAGCGCGGCATCCGTTCCAGATTTTATCAGCACGGCAGGTACGCACCCGGGCATGAGCAGGGAACGCATCATTTTCACCAACTGCTATCGGCCTTTTTGGGGTAATTATTTCAATGCCGGCAGGCCCACTTTCCGTCGATAACTGTCGTAATCCCTGGTGGTCATTTGCATCAGCAGAGGTTTTTTGCCCGGATCGAGCCATTTCATGAGTGCCAGCATGTTGTTTTCCGCCATAGCGGTGCATCCTAGGGTACCGGAGCCTTTTTTGCGCCAGAGATGAAAAAAGATACAGGAGCCGTTTTCCGGTTCAGGCGGGGAGTTTTGTTTGACCACAATACCCCATTTATATTGCGCATCGGTACGCAGCATGGATTCGCGGGCGGTCCAGTCGGCATTCAGTTTGGCGCCATCTACAATTTGATTATAGTACTGTGATTTGGAATCTTCCACACAGATATCCGACTCCGTAATAGGCCGGTATTCGAGTTTCAGGGGAACCAAAGGGGCCGCGGCATAACCAAAAGCTTCACCGAAACGGAATATGCCTGCCGGCGATTTGAGGTCGCCTTCCTGTTTTTGTGCGCCGGGTTTTGCGCTGTGAAGCCCCCGCCCCCAGGCCAGGCCTTTTTTACCCAAATTCACCGGATGTGCCGGTCCAACGGCTTTCCATTTGGTTCCGGATCGTTCGAACTTCCAAAGTTTGGCGTTTTTGCCATTGGCAGAAGGACTGGTTACCACAACCAGTTGTTTACACTCGCTGAAGACATCCGACGGGGGAGCGGGAGCAAAAAACAACTGAAAAAGTAAAGGAAAAACGGACAGGGAGAGCATATCGATCGAATTTTGGGTAAAGGTATAGCGTCATTCCCAATCTGCCTGAGATGCCTTTACCACCTGTCTGATAGGCATTTCAATCGTATTACGTTTCAGTTTGGTTGATACCATACGCTCGTATGCCGGATCGGCCAGGATGCCAATATGGTTTATGTGATCTTTTACATAAGTCGTTTCCGGTATATTGATGTAAAAAGCAAAGGATGTGAAAGGTAAAATCTCATTGGATAGTCGTTTGCCATCTATATAATACTCGATGACACCGCAGGAAAAGGTTGGAGTCCAAATAGCTGAAATATCCAGAAACAAGGTATCGTCCCGGAACAGGTAGTCAGTATTCAATACCGGTTTAGTCCAAAATTGTCGGCAGCTCGTGCTCCAGTCTAGTTCAAGAGTATCCTGTGTGTTATTAAATATCTCTATAAACACCCTTTTTTTAGCTGCATAAAAATGACATGCTATATCTCCCTGAGCAGGAAGTATAGAAGATAAAGAAGTTGTCAGCGCAAAAATGAATATAGATTTCAGGATCATTGAAATAGAGGGTGTTTTATTTTTCTATTCCCCTCAAACGGCCTCCTGACCTCGCAAGAGGTCGAACCCATATACGTGGTGTTCGATCTCTTGCGAGGTCCGGATTGCGCGTTGTATTTGATTTTGCTACAAAGGTCAGACCTCTTACGAGGTCTTTTCCTCGGGCGATGGCCATTTTAACACTTAGTGTAAAAATACGGTGTTAAGCAACCTGAAAATGTGTAGCTTTTCAAATTTTAAAACACCCTCATGCGTACAAAAATACACATTTCCCACCTATTTACCTCAAACGACCTGACACTTTTTCCAGCTGCAGCCCGGCCATACAAAGTTGATATTGTGCGGAAATGACTGTCAGGCGGGCTTGTTCCAGGTTGGATTGTGCTGTGAGCACATCTACATTGGTGGCCACTCCGTTTTTGAACCGGGTTTCTGCAATCGTAAGTGCAGCCCGGGCCTGATCAACTATCGTTTGGGCCGTTTTTAATTTTCCAGTTGCAGCGCGCTGATCGGCCCTTGCCTGCTCCATTTCTGCATTGGCCGTACGCAAAACAGCCTCTGAGGAAGCCCTTGCAGCTGCCAGATTCAAGGCTGCAATGCGCAATTGCCGGCGATCCTTACCTCCCACATAAAGCGGATAAGAGATACCTGCGCCTATTCCCCAGTTGAATCGCATGTCGTCAATATTGGGTTGATAACCATTTCGGAAACCTGCACCACCATTATACGTCAGGGTTGGTCGGAGAAACTTCCGGAAGTAAATACTGTCGTTTCTGGCTACCTTTAAACGAGCGTTAGCCACCCGATAATCTGCGTTTTGCCCAAGACTTAAATCTTGCACAACCACCTGATAGTCAAAAGATTTTAGCGTTATCAAATTATTGGTTTCTCCGGTTAAAGAAGCCAGCAAGACCTGTTGTTTTTCCCATTGCGCAGTCAAATCCAATTTGCGGTTTGCAGCATTGGAAAGGGCTACATCTGCATTCAGCACATCCAGTTCAAGGGCATCACCATTGCGCTGTTTGACAAGCAGAAGATCTTTGTTTGCCTCCAGCGACCGGATCTGCTCGTCCAGAACGTCTATATTACTACGGGTAAAAATGATTCCATAGTACAGTTGAGCCACCTGATATGCCAATACCTCTCGCATAGCCTCCAAACTGGCTTTCCCTACTTCAAATTCGGCCACTGCTTTATTAATAGCCGCTCTTGTTTTGCCAAAATCGTAAATCAAGCCATTGGCCTGTAAACCAACATTGTAATTGTCGTGCGGCTGAAACCGGAAAGTGCTATTGCCAAAAGTAGCCTCTGCAATCGGAGTCACATAATTATAGGAAGCATTGGCATTAACAGTAGGCAAAAAGCTGGCCTTTTGTATGCCGGTACGTTCATTGGCAATCCTATTGTTTAATTCGGCCTCCCGGATTTTGGGGTAGTTGGCCCAGGTTTTTTCAATGAGCATCCGAAGTTCCGGATTCTCAGACTGTTGTTGCCCCCATACGGCCACCTGAATGGCACTCAGGACAAGGATCAGAACATATTTTTTCAGCATAATGCTTGATGTTTTTGATAAAAATTAATGTGCCTCACTGGCTGCTTTCATAGCTTCTGCGCTGACCTTCTTTTTCTGAATCAGTAAAATAAGGGGCAAGGATGCCACGAAAAAGAATCCGGTAAGCTGAAAAGCATCCAAATAAGATAACATTAAAGCCTGCTTTTCTATTACCAGACGCAGGTTTTGCAAGGCAACTTGTGGAGCCTCCAGGGGGTTTAATCCCCGCCCTGTCAATCCATTGGTGAGTGCACTGATACGTTCTTCATAGGCCGGCGATCCCGGCGTCAGGTTGGTCAATAAATCGCTGCGATGAGCTGCCTGTCGGTGACTTACAAACGTATTGATGACAGCAATACCAAGCGCACCACCCAATTGACGAAACATATTGGTCATGGCAATACCCATAGCCATATCCTTGGGCGCCAGGGTAGACACGGTAGAGTTGATGAGCGGCATATTGGTGAATGCCAAACCAATACCCCTGAGCAACATGATTCCCACGAAAAAACCGGCGGTAGCATCTGCATTGAGTTGCGACATGGCCATCACGAATGAGAAAAACACGAAATACCCAAAAAACACAAAGTTTCGGGGTGAGGCGCCACGCTGCAGCAGTTTACCAATTAAGGGAAAGAAAAACAAGGCAATCAGAGTACCCGGAATCACAAACATGCCGGTTTCTTTAGCACCGAATCCAATAATCCGCTGTGCAAACAAGGGGTATAGGAATACCGAACCGAACAACCCAAAACCTACTATGACCGTTAGTATTGTACCAATGAGCAGGTTTCTGTTCCGAAACACGCGCAAGTCAACCACCGGATTATCCGTTTTTAACTCCCACCAAATAAATCCTATTAGCGCAAGCACGCACAGGATGGTTAATCGGAAAATAACCGGAGAATCAAACCAATCATCTGCTGAGCCCCTTTCCAATACGTATTGCAAAGGGCCAACCCAAAGCGCCAGCAGGATTATGCCTGCAGTATCTATCTGTATTTTAGAACGATCAATTTGATGCTCTTCCGGCGTTTTTTCAATGAATATATTGGATAAAACCAGCGCGGCTACCCCAAGAGGCAGGTTGATAAAAAACATCCACGACCAATGATAATTATCCAGAATAATCCCACCAATAGTTGGTCCGAAAGTGGGTCCTAGCACCACACCAATTCCGAACATTGCAGAAGCAAGCGGCCTTTGTTCTACCGGAAAAGTATCGTACAGGATACCCTGCGATACAGAGAGCAAAGCGCCACCACCGATGCCTTGCAAAAAACGGAAAAATACCAGGGTCCATAAATCGTCGGCAGTGCCGCAGAAATACGACGCAATGGTAAATATCAGGATAGAGGCCATGTAGTAGTTTTTCCGGCCGAAATAGCGTTGGAAAAAGCCTGTTAGCGGAATGATGACCACATTCGCCACAGCATAGGACGTAATAACCCAGGATGCATCTTCAATGGTAATGCCCAATGAACCAGACATCTGGTTCAATCCAACATTCACAATGGAAGTATCCACGAGCTCCATGATTGCCGCGGATACCACGGTAATCACGACAATGATTTTAGCAAAATTCATGGAACAGGCGAGCTTAATCCTTGACCCGAACCTCTACTTCAGCCGAAAGACCGGCGCGCAGCAGATCCTTGATCTCGGCAGGGTTATTGATCGAAATTTTGACTGGAATGCGCTGTGTTACTTTAATAAAATTGCCCGAGGCGTTATCTGGTGGCAGCAGGGCAAATTTGGCGCCTGTAGCTTCGCTCATAGATTCAATCGTGCCGGTTACATCTTTCTCCGGGTATGCATCCAGCTTGATGTTTACCTGCTGTCCCTCATGCATTTTTTCTAATTGTGTTTCCTTGAAATTGGCGATAATCCAGTATTCATTGTCGTTAATTACTGTGCAAAGGTTCTGACCAGGCTGAATGTATTGGCCGGGTTCCATGTTTTTCCGGCCAATCCTTCCTGAAATAGGAGCTGTTACACGTGTGTAGGTGAGGCGCAGGCGCGCCTGATCCAACATAGCCCTTCGTGTGGAAACAGCCGCTTCAGCACGTTTAAGTTGCGCCGCAAGTTGGCCGAGTTGGGTCTGGATTTTAGAAAACTGCCCCTGGCCGCTGGTCACATTCCCTTTAGCAAACTGTTGCTGATCTATAGCTGCTTCGTAGGACTTTACCTGCTCGTCGTAACGGGCTTTGCTGTCTTCCAGCTGTTTCGGGGTAATGGCTTTTTCCGCCAATAATTTCTGATCACGTTGCCAGTCGGAAAAAGCTTTATCACGCCTTACTGCGATAACCTCGGCATTTGCAGCCACCACTTTTACATTTAGATCAGCGTTTTCCACGCCAATTTTGGCATTTTTCAGGTCAGCCTGTGCTGTTGCCAATGCAGCGCGTGCATTTTCCAGATCGGCCTGAGCTGCAGCCAAATCAGCCTCTGCCTGCTGTACGGCAATGCGTTGTTCAGCATCGTCGATAACAGCCAAAGTGTCGCCGCTTTTTACCAAAGCATAATCATTTACGGTAACATCTTTTAAATATCCTGCTATACGGGCAAGTACAGGAGAGGTATGTGTTTCCACCTGAGCATTATCGGTGGATTCAAAGTGTTGGGCGTGGGAATACCAGCGCCATCCGTAAAACACCAGTACACTACCCAGTAACAAGGGTAGAATCAAGCGCAATAAAGGACGTTTTTGAACAGGGGAATTTTCCATAGGAATTGAATGATAAACACAGGAATATAGGTTCCTGAAGACAAAGGATGAATTTCGGCACAAAGGTAAACCAAGTTGACTAAATTAGTCAACATAATTGACTAATTATTTGTTAACTTTTTTTACCTTTGCCTGAAATACCACAAGCATATGGCTACAGAATCAGATCTGGAACAATTTGGTATGTTGCAAAAAATGCGGGAAAGAAGCATAATCCGGCTGTCGAAGCTGTTTTTCATCAGCCTGACTGATCGTGCAGAGGTATTGGCACGAGAACAGGGTTTTCCGGAAATGAAGATGATTTATTTCGGCTTTATGGCCAATTTACACCCGGATGGTTCTACTTCAAAGGAAATTTCCGAACGCATGCGGGTGAGTAAACAAGCCATTTCGAAACTGATTCAGGAAATTGAACAGCTAGGCTTCATCGAGCTGCATCCACACCAAACAGACCGCCGGGCATCTGTAATACGCCTCACCGAAAAAGGCAATGATCTGCTGAACGCCGGCCTGAAAATCAGCGAGCAGATAAAATTGGAAGTAGCAGAAAAAGTGGGAAAGAAATCCATGGATGCCATGATCGATACCATGAAACTATGGTTGGAAGGTAAATGATTCAGGCCCTTCCTAAAGCAGCCTCACTTAATCACCCTCGTAGATACCTTATCTACAATGAACCAGCCTTCCCTTGTTTTAATCAGGTTAAAATAATCTGTAAACAATGCTTTGGGTGTTTCCAGTTCGCATTTGGCAGAGGCAATATTGCCCGTTACATCCAAAGAAATAATTCGGCCTTCCATACCTGCTTCTTTGGCCCTGGGTTTGAATTTTGATAAATAATCTGCCCGGGAGATATCGCTGAACGTGCTATCACGATAATATTTCAAATGACAGGTGGGATGCATGGCACGACCCACCTTGGCGGTATCGCCCGTCATCCAGCCTTCGAAATAGAAATCCTTGATCATTATTTCTATCAGCGCGTGATCTTCGGTTTGAGCCTCTGCGCCTGCCCATGCGCAGCATGTAAGCAAAAAAGAAAATAACAGGTGTTTCATGAAAAGTATTTACAGAACAAAGAAAGTGAAAAACGATGTGGGTTGCATGGGCAAGGATTGAGTACAGATATTGGCCCAGCAACCCGGTTAAAAACAGGTAAAAAAGAAAAAAAGTGTAAAATTTGACTATTTTTGTTCGAATAATCAGGATTATCCTATTCAGAGCGCCTTCTATTTTCTGTTCATCTCTTACACACCCTGGCATGAAAACTACTACCCTTACTATCTGCTGCAGATGCCTCCTGACAGGAATGCTACCCCCCAAATTGTACTTTTTTATTTCCTATGAAAACAGGCACTTTTGACCTGTTCCGGCTAATAAACATCCCTTCCATGAACAACATCTACCCAAAGATAACTTCGCTTAAAACAATCGTCTGCCTTTTAGCCGCCCTACTCTTCTTTTCCGCAACAAACGCGCAAAACTGTGCGGGGCTGGGCTCATTAACCCTCAATGTGTTGCCGCCCCCCATACCAACCATTCAGGCGCCTGCCAAAATTTGTACAGGAAGCCCGGCTACCCTTACCGTAAACGAAACTTTTACGGGCTATGAGTGGAATAATGGCGCCACCACCCAATCCATCAATATCAATGCCCCTGGCACATACAACGTTACTGTGTACAATGCCGCTGGCTGTATGGGTTCCGGCACAGTAACCGTGCAGGCAGAACAAGGTCCTACTCCCGGCATTGCTGCCAACACCGATACCTGCCTGGGACAAGTATCCCTCAACGCCGGAACAGGTTTTGCCTCCTATCTTTGGAGCACTGGCAGCACCAGCCAAAATATAACAATCAATACCGCCAATTCCTACACGGTTACCGTTACCAATGCTGCAGGGTGCAAAGGCACGGCAAGTATCACCCCCAATCTCCCGGCACAGGCACAAATTCAGATTTCCGGGGATACCATATTGTGCTTCGGCGATACGCTGAAACTCATAGCAACCCTCTCAGGAGCAAGCGCTTATCAATGGAGCAATGGCTTTTCAACCGACACCATCCGGGTGGATACCGCTGTCACCTTCACAGTTACCGCTCTAAACCAATATGGCTGCCTCACTACCGACAGCCTGAAAATAACGGCATCCCAGCCTGTTCAGCCGGCCATAGCTGGTCCAATATCGTATTGCGACTCTATTTCAGCTCAATTAGAGGTAATTAACAGCCTTGGCATTTATGTCTGGAACACCGGCGATTCCACAGCTGTCATTCCGATAGACAGTGCCGGCGTTTATGCAGTTACCGTTACCAATGCCCTTGGATGCACCGGAACCGCCATTCACCAGCTAACCGGCAGTATATCCCCCAGTCCTATTCTCCAGGCAGCACCCTATGCATGCGACGGCGCCATAACCTTGCAAGCAGATCCCGGGTTCAGCGCTTATCAATGGAGCGAACCTGGAACCAATGCCTCTCTTCAGGTAAATACCTCAGGAAGTTATAGTGTTACGGTAACCAATGCAGCGGGTTGTACAGGCGCCACTACACTTTTGGTTGACATCCCGGTGCTGCCCACAGTGGCTATTTCCGGACAGGATTCCATTTGCCAGGGCAGCAATACTATATTGAGTGTTCCATTTGGATTTGCACAATACGATTGGAGCGATGGTACCCATACCACCAGTATTCAAGCACTTATGGGCGGTAGCTATACTGTAACGGTCACGGATGGCCTGGGTTGTACGGCTACCCATTCTTTGTTGGTCACGGAATTATCCTTACCCAACCCCCAAATCAGCGGACCTTCCCAGATTTGTCCGGCAGGGATGGCCACCTTTACAGTACCTGGCAACTATGCCACCTACGCCTGGAGTACCGGCGAAACCACTGCTTCTATCAACACAAACACCGCCGGAAATTATACCGTAATTGTTTCAACAGCATTTGGTTGCACGGCCTCCTCCAGCCAAATGCTGACGATTACCAACAACCTTCAACCCCAGATTCTGTCCCTACCATATGCCTGTGACGGCCAAATAACGCTGGATGCCGGCAGTGGGTTTGCTTTGTATTCCTGGAGCAACGGCGCAACCAGTCAGCTCTTGCAAGCCGGCGCCTCAGGTATATATGATGTAACCGTAAATGATGGCGCCGGATGTACCGGATCTGCTACTATTCAGGTCAATATTCCAACGCCGCCAACGGTTACCCTGCAAGGTGATATGGCACTGTGCAACGGCCTTACCGGCCAACTAACCGCTGTACAAAGCTTTCCGCAATACCTTTGGAGCAGTGGCCAAAATACACCAACTATTAACGTCACTGCCGGACAAACCTACACGGTAACCATTACCGATGGCAATGGCTGCACCAGCTCCGGCAGCGCCAGTATCGGACTGCTGCCAGGTCCGGTTACCGGCATAACCATTCAGCCGTATGCCTGCAATCAAACCCTTGTTTTGGATGCCAGCAGTGGTTTTACACAATACCAATGGGCCGGGCCAAACGGCTTTACCGCTGCCAGTCCACAAATCAATGTACCAAACAACGGGACGTATTCCGTAACCGTAACAGACGCCACAGGTTGTACCGGGACGGCTTCTGCACAAGTCAATATTCCGTTGCAGCCTTCGGTAACGTTGACCGGTCAACAACAGTTTTGTTCCGGAAACACAGTACAACTGAACGCATCAACCGGATTTGCGCAATACCAGTGGAGCAATGGCTCTACGCAGCAGCAAATCAACACGGGAAGTGCCGGCACCTTCACCGTTACGGCTACTGATGCCCAGGGATGCACCAGCACGGCCAGTTTGACCACCAGCCAGCTCCCGGATCCGGTTCCAGTCATAACCGGGCCATTGCAAGTCTGCCCGGGTGTTACGGCAACCATCGGTGTCAATGCACCTTTCAATAGTTATCAATGGAGCACCGGTGGTACAGATGCCAACATACAAGCCATGGCGCCTTTTTCTGCAACCGTAACGGTTACGGACCAGCAAGGCTGCAGCGGAACGGCTACAAGCTCCGTAGGGTTGTTTACACCACCAGCGCCGGTCATCGCCGTATTGCCTTATCAATGTGATCAAACCATCGGTTTGCAGGCTGATCAGGCGGTACAGTATGCCTGGCAAGGACCCAATGGATTCACGGATCAAACAGCCAATCCAGACGCAACTGTTTCCGGCATATATTGGCTTACCGTTACCGATGCCAACAGCTGCACCGGAACAAGCAGTGTGCAGGTTAGTATTCCGGCGCCTCCGGTGGTGAATATTAATGGTATATCGGGTTTGTGTTCCGGACAATCCGGCGCGCTAAATGCCACAACCGGATTCGGCGCCTATTTGTGGTCTAACGGGGCAACAAATGCGAGCATTTCGGTTACACAGCCCGGAAACTATACAGTGACGGTTTCGGATGCTTTGGGGTGTACCGCGAGCGCAGGCGCGCCTGTAACGTTATATCCGGCTCCGGCGCCTGCCATTATTTCGCTACCTTATCAATGCAATCAGCAATTGGAACTGGTGGCTGATGGCGGTTTTGTGCAATATCTTTGGAGCAATGGAAGTACCGGAACAGGATTAACTGTTACTCAGTCAGGTCTTTATGCCCTGACAGTAACCAACCAGGAGGGATGCACCGGCACGAGTAGCTGGCAGGCCCAGATTCCGCAACCGCCGACGGTTCAAATCAACGGTCCAACCAGGCTCTGCACCGGAGATCAGGTACTGCTTACTGCCAGTGGAAATACAGCAGGCTTTACCTGGTCTGACGGCTCAGGCAATCCAACTTTGTTCATTACCCAGGCTGGCGCATATGCCGTTACGGCCACCGATGCGCTGGGCTGCACTGCCATAACCAGTCTGGCGGTTATGCCGGCATTTCCGGTAGCTGTTACTTTGGAAACCACTACTTGCAGGGAATCGGATGCCGGTATCAACGTGATTACCCTGACGGGTGAGAATGGTTGCGACAGCGTTGCTACCACTATTAGCACCTATTCGCCAGTTCGGCCGGATTATGCACTGGATATGGAAACACAAATTGATGCCCATATTGGAGAAGCCGTGATGATTGCCATAAACGCCAATTTTTCATTAGACTCTGTTGTGCTGCATTCATCGCTCACGCTTTCCTGTTTTGATTGCTCCAACCCTGAGTTTACGGCCCTGGAATCCGGATTTATTCAGGTGGAAGCATTTGATCCGGAGGGCTGCTATACCACTGGAGAAATAAAGGTGCAGGTAGAAAAAACGATAAGGCTGTACGTTCCGAATGTATTCCATCCCGGATCAGAGTTGAACGGATTTTTCGATTTGTTTTCGGGACCGGAAATATCAAACGTGCGCAATTTTCAGGTGTACGACCGCTGGGGCAACATGCTTTTCTGGCGGGAGGATTTGCCCACCAATGCACCTGGCAGTGGCTGGGATGGCAGCTTCCGTGGGCAGCCCATGCAACCGGGCGTTTATGTGTATCATTTTGAAGTGATGCTTGCTGACGGATCTGTTAAAAAGCACAGTGGAGATGTAACCATAGTCCGGTAATTATTTAATGTTTTTACCATGTCTTTAAATACAAATTATTATACCCGAGATTGTTTGGATAGAATTCGGTGGATAGGACTAACCTCCTGTTTCCTTTTTTACTCGTTGTTATCGTATGCCCAGTGCCCCAATCAAATAACAGCACTTTCAGGAGTACAAACTTTTGATTGTACGGATGTGACAGTTACCTCGGAGGGTGATGTACACAACGCGACTTTTTGTAATGGTATTGGTCCATACTGGGTTTCCAAATTTACAGAAAGCAGCTACACTTTTACCTTTTCGAATCCTGTAAGTGCAGTGGTTCTATCCTTTGATGGTTTTGACAATCATGAATTTGAAAACCACGGACATGAGGAAATTACCCTCGAAATCAACGGATTACCGTATGCTTTTCCAAATGCAGGTTCTAACAGTACATGTCAGCCCTTACAGGCCATAGTAAATGCCAGTGGAAACCTGATGGCCCCGGATTGTGGTTTGCCAGTGCCACTGGGTTGTTATGCCGCCTGTAAAGATATCAGCATTTATGAAACCATTAATTCCATCACAATAAAGGACATTTTTATAGGGGGTTCGACACTCGCAGGAGTGCTTTTTTCTATACATTTTTGCTGTAACCAGTGTTTTCTCAGCACTGGTGACATTAACTCGCCACCTATTATCCTGTGTCCGGGAGAATCTGCTACCGTACCTCCGGCATCCGGCACATTCCTGACACCCAGTTCCACACTTCAATACATCCTGTATACAGATCCTAACAACATAACCGGAAGCATTCTGGCTAACAGCAATACGCCCAATTTTCCATACAACCCGGATTTGATGCAGCCTGGCGTGAACTATTATATTACCGCAATTGCCGGCACAAACCTCAATGGCGACGTTGATCTGAACGATCCTTGTCTGGATTTTTCCAACACCATTGAAATACTGTGGTGGCCTCCTCCCACGGTGGCATTTTCGATCCCCAACCCGGATTTATGTATTGGAGATTGCGTCACTGTAGAGGTAAATTTTACGGGTGAGCCTCCTTTTACCTTAACCTACACTACCACCTTTGGCAGCCCGGTTACCAAAGTTTTTCAGGACCTTACCGGAACCATAGAGGTCTGCGCCCCTGTTTTTGCCAACCCCGGTAATCTGGTGATACAGGCCACGAATCTTACAGATAATCACTGCGCTTGTAATTAGAGCGAAACAACCATGAACAACTTTTTATCCCTTATTGGTCAATCTTTCGCTGTCCCTTTCCGGTGGCTTGTGTTGATCTTTTTTTTCTTTGGTTATCAGTCTTATCTGAATGCGCAATGTGGGAATAAGATCACCGTATTTAATGGGGTACAGAGTTTTAGTTGCACGGAAGTAACCGTAAGCAGTAGCGGCGATGCCGGCACTGGATTACCCTGTGGGACGGCAGGGGGTTATTGGATATCCTGGAATGATGAAGGTAGTATCACCTTTTCCTTTTCCACCCCGGCTACTGGTGTTACCTTGGAATTTGATGCCATTAACAGCCTGGAACACAACAATCAGGGCCACGAAGAACCAAGCATTGAAATCAACGGCGCCCCCTATCCTTTTCCTGATGCCGGGTCTCCCAATTGCAAACCATTGCAGGCTATTGTTACACCCGGAGGCAACCTCATGGCGCCTAATTGCCCAGCTCCCGGTCCGAATGGCTGTATCGCAGGCTGTCAGCAAATAACCATCATGGAAATCATCAATACCATTACTGTTAAAGACCTGATTATTGCGGGTTCCAATGTATTTGGTGGCGTAGATTTCTCTATTTATTTCTGTTGCCTCAACTGCTCAGTGGATGCAGGCCAATTAACCCAGCAAACCCTATCACTGTGCGCAGGCGAAAGCGCTGTCATGCCACCTTCCAGCAACCCGCAGCTTAATCCGACATCTATCCTGCAATATGTTTTGTATAGTAATGCCGCTGATCCTGCTGGAAGTATTTTGATAACCAGCAATACTCCGGAATTCAGCTTTGACCCGGCCATTTTACAAACAGGCGTTACTTATTACATCGCTGCAATGGCTGGTGAAAACATGGGTGGAAATGTTAATCTAAACGATCCATGTCTGGATTTTTCCAATACCATAGAGGTGGTTTGGTGGGCACGACCAACCGTGGATTTTACAGTTGCAGAACCGGATCTATGTCCGGGTGGCTGTGTCACCATAGATGCTAATTTTACCGGAGAGCCACCATTTACCCTGACCTATCAAAGCAGTTTTTCAGGACCCGTCACCAGATCATTTACAGACACCCAGGGTTCTTTTACCCTTTGCGCTCCGGCAAATGCTCCAGCAGGGAATCTGCAACTCAATGCCATTCAGCTTAGCGACGCCCACTGCGCCTGTCCTTAAAAACCTACAACTCCGCCAAAACCGGTACCTGCTTATAAAACCAGGAGTAATATTTCATATTCGCCGGCTCTTCGTAGGCTTCGAGGAAAAAACCATAAGGCAAAACACCGTTCAGGCGTTTGCCAGCCAACTGTCTTTCCTCCTCTGTGTACACGTGCGCATAGGGTATTCCATTGCAAGGGTTAGCCTGAAGCGCCATACTTACCGGGGTGATTTTCCGAGTTTTGCCTTTGGCATAATCCGGATCAGGAACAATCCAGGAAGCATCCCAACGCCCCGGATAATAAAACTCATCCGTCAATGTGCAGGTAATGCCAGTATCCGTGAACGCATATGTTCCAAAAAAATAGCTGACTGTGTCGCGGTCTTCCCGCTGTACATTATAGATCACATGTCCTTTTTCCGTGAAACAGATAGCGCCCATTTGCGCTCCTTCCAGGGAATTGCCATGTTTACAAAAATCAGCATTAGGCGTTTCGAAGTGGTGGTACAACTGCCTGAAAAAAGTCTGCTTAGGCAATGGTTTGGAGGATTGACTTTCTGATGCTGTGCAAGCAGCCAGCAGGCAAAGGGCGGCATAAAAGATATAATGTACTTTCATGATTGTGGCATTTTGAGGCAAGATCCAGCAAAATACAGCATGAAAATTCAGATTAACGGGTATTTAATGGTCTTGATAAGGGTTTGATAACGCTCTAACGCAGTTCCTCACACCCCAAACCCCGACTTTCGTAGAATTCCCCCCCTTTACCCATTCCGCTCTTGGTAACATTGCCGTGAATGGAACGATGGACGGTGAACGATGGACGATGGACGATGATACGACGGTTGTGAGCTTGAGTGTAGCGAAAATCTGGCCAATACAAAAGAATAAAAATCTGTGCGAAACCTGTGCGAAACCCACTCCACGGGAATCCACATCATGCATTCACTAAACCCAAACCCAACGCCTCTGCGAAAATCTGCGGTTCAATCTGTGAAAATCTGCGGGAAACCCACTCTCCGTGCGAAACCCACTCCACGGGAATCCACATCATGCATTCACTAAACCCAAACCCAACGCCTCTGCGAAAATCTGCGGTTCAATCTGTGAAAATCTGCGGGAAACCCACTCTCCGTGCGAAACCCACGCTGCGGGAATCCCACTTCACCAGACCCTTCGCTACGCTCAGGGAGACAAATGCATCGTTTACATTTACCCTAATCGTCCCATCGTCCATCGTTCATCGTCACATCGTACCATCGTCCATGAAACAAACCATTCTCCTCTGCCTGCTACTTTCTTTTTCCGGCCTCTTTGCCCAGAAAAAAGAAGAATCTAAAGACAAAAAAGCCGAAAAACCGGCGCTTTTGCAATCCTCCAGCTATTCCGCACTCAAATTCCGCAACGTAGGACCCGCCGTAACCTCCGGCCGGATCAGCGATTTTGCCGTTCACCCCGCCAATCCCGCTGTGTACTATGTAGCCAGTGCTTCCGGCGGCGTTTGGAAAACCATCAATGCGGGAACAACCTACACCCCCATTTTCGATGGCCAGGGCTCCTATTCCATCGGCTGTGTGGTGCTTGATCCCACCAATCCCAACGTAGTATGGGTAGGTAGCGGCGAAAACAACAACCAACGCTCCGTAGCCTACGGCGATGGCGTGTATAAAAGCACCGATGGCGGCAAATCCTGGAAAAACATGGGCCTGAAAAAGTCGGAACACATTGCCAATGTGGTGATAGACCCCTCCAATCCGCAAACAGTCTATGTGGCTGCTTACGGACCTGTTTGGAGCGATGGCGGCGACCGCGGCGTGTACAAAAGCACCGACGGCGGCGAAACCTGGACCTGCGTCAAGTCCGTAAGCGAGTACACCGGCTGTAATAACCTGGTGATGGATCCGCGCGACCCCAAGGTGCTGTACGCCGCATTCCACCAGCGCCAGCGCAAGGTATTCACCTACATCGGCGGCGGACCGGAATCGGCGGTGTTTAAAAGCACCGATGCCGGCGCTACCTGGACCAAACTGGAAGGCGGACTGCCCGGCGGCGAACTGGGTCGTATCGGCATTGATGTATCGCCCGTTAACCCCGACTGGGTTTATGCCGTGGTAGAAGCCCGCGACGGCAAAGGCGGCATTTATCGCTCCACCGACCGCGGCGCCAGCTGGAGCAAAATGAGCGATACCTACACCAGTGGCAATTACTATCAGGAACTCACCTGCGATCCGCGCAACCCAAACCGCATTTTTATTACGGATACGTATTACAAGGTGAGCGACGACGGCGGCAAAACCGTGCGCAACCTCGGAGAACTGAACAAACACATCGACAACCACTGCATCTGGATCAATCCGGCCAATACCGACCATATTCGGGTGGGTTGCGATGGCGGCATTTACGAATCATGGGATTTTGGTAAAACCTGGGAATTCAAACACAACCTGCCCGTTACGCAGTTTTACAAAGTGTCTACCGACAACGGCTTCCCGTTTTACCATATCCACGGCGGCACACAGGACAACCTGAGTCTTGGCGGACCCAGCCGGACCACCAGCGCCAACGGCATTCCAAATTCCGACTGGTACGTGACCAGCATTGGCGACGGTTTTGAAACCCAGGTAGACCCCACCAATCCGGACATCATTTACGCCCAGAGCCAATACGGTGGCCTACTGCGTTTCGACCGGAAAAGCGGCGAATACCTGCCCATCCAGCCGCAGGCCGGCGAAAACGAACCCGCGTTGCGCTGGAACTGGGACGCTCCGCTTACCATTTCACGCCACCAGCCCACCCGGATCTATATTGGCGCCAACAAAGTGTTCCGCAGCGACGACCGCGGCAGTTCCTGGCGTGCCATCAGCCCAGACCTTTCCCGGGGAGAAGACCGCAACAAATGGTCCATTATGGGAAAGGTTTGGAGTGTAGATGCCATTGCCAAAAATGGCTCCACCGATATTTTCGGGCAAACTACCAGCATTGCTGAAAGCAGTCTCAACCAGGATATACTCTGGGTAGGCACCGATGATGGCCTGCTTTGGCTCACACGCGATGGAGGCGCCAACTGGACAAAAATGGACAAGCTCCCGGGCGTGCCCGAGCGCTCGTATGTGCACCAGGTGATTGCATCCCAATTTGATCAGAATACCGCATATGTGTGCTTTAACCACCACCGTTACGGCGATTTCAAACCATATTTGCTCAAAACCACCGATGGCGGCAAAAGCTGGCAGTCTATGGCTGCTACCCTGCCTGAGCGCGGCAGTGTGTACAGTGTGGCGGAAGACCATGTAGACCGCAATCTGCTGTTTTGCGGCACCGAATTCGGTGTGTTTTTCAGTCCGGATGCCGGCGAAAACTGGGTACCGTTGAAGTCTGGCTTACCCACTGTTGCCGTGCGCGATATAGAGATCCAGCGCCGTGAAAACGACCTGGTGCTGGCCACTTTCGGACGCGGTTTTTATGTGCTGGACGATTACAGTCCGCTGCGCCAGGTAAAAGCCGGCACTTTCGACAAGGCCGCTGAAATCCTGCCCGTGAAAGACGCCTGGATGTTTGTACCCAATATGCCGTTGGGTTTGCGCGACAAAGGCCATATGGGCAGCAGCTATTATGCTGCGCCGAATCCACCGGCGGGCGCTGTGTTCACCTATTGGTTGAAAGAAGATATTAAAACCCTCAAAACAAAGCGCCAGGAAGAGGAGAAAGCCAAAGCCGACAAAAAGGAAACAGTGTATTATCCGGAACTGGAAGCCCTGCGCAAGGAAGACGAACAGCCGGATCCATACCTCCTGTTTACCATTACAGATGCTTCGGGCGATGTAGTGAGGCATATTAAAACAGATGCTTCCGCGGGTTTGAAACGAATGGTATGGGATTTCCGGTACAACACTCCTGCACCCGTAACAGGCCGGTATACTCCGGGCCCGGATCAGTTATTTGGCGATGCTGAGAAAGGACATCTGGCCATTCCGGGTACTTATTCAGTTACGATAAGCAAATTTGAAGATGGCGAGTTAACCCAGATTGCTGGTCCGGTGAGTTTTAATGCCAAATCGCTCAACAATGCCACGCTACCGGCGGCGGATCAGAAAGCGTATCTGGAATTTTGTAAAAAAGCGGCCAAACTGCGCAAATCCGTGAGTGCCCTCAACGATGTTTATGGAACATTAAGCGGCCGTCTGGATCATTATCAGCAGGCCCTGCTGGATATGCCTGCTGCGCCAAAGGATGCGCTGAAGAAGAGTTATGAACTGAAAAAACAGCTCAGTGATTTGGGCATTCAGCTATATGGCGATGCCACGCGTGCGCGCAGGGAGTTTGAGGTTGCACCAACCATCAACGACCGGGTAGGGCTGCTGCAATACGGCATGTGGAACACGACCAGCGCACCTACCAAAACCTATGAGGAAAGCTACCGGATTGCCGTCAAGCAATTTAACCCGCTGTTGGATGCCCTCAAATCTATTGAGCGCGAACTGGATGCACTGGGTCGCCAACTGGAGCAAAGCGGGGCGCCGAGTACGCCGGGCAGGTGGCCGGAAAGGTTGTAGACTTGCGATGTACGACTTACGTCTTGAGATGTGCGACTTGCGAACGTGATTGGCTAAATAACAACATGGGTTGTCATCCCGAGAATCGGGACCTACACAAGCCTGGCTACTCGAAATGTAATGGCTGAATGCCTACGTAGTTGAGCTTGTGTAGGTCCCGATTCTCGGGATGACAACCCACGTTGTTTTAAATTGCTCACTTACAATCTTTAAAAATCGCAAGTCGCACATCGCAAGCCGCAAGTCTTAAAACCCATATCCCAGCGTCAGGCCAATACCTCTGTTCCTCCGGTAGGGTTTGTTATCATTCTGGTTATCAGCATCCTGATCAAGCAGGTTATTGATGCCGAGGTTATACCGCAGATCCAGGTAAGCCTGCCCGAATTTAATACCACCACCGAAAGAGAATCCCCAGTCCAACCTACGGTTGCGATCATCAGGATCATCGTTATCAAACGAAAACTCATCTTCGGAGCTTGAAGTCATCCCGAAAATAGTGGTTTGGGATTTCACCTTACCGCTTATCGCCAGGCCGGCATAGGGGCCGGCTTCCAGGTAAAAGCCGGATTTGCTTTCTTCTCCATACAATTTCAACTTGGCCATAACCGGAACTTCGATATAGTTGTAGTAGTATCGATTTTCCACTTTGTTGCTTTCGTTGATTTCATAGGTGACTTTACCACCCTTTTGGATGAACAATAATTCCGGCTGAATGGAGAACATGGATGTTGGCGCCAGATCAAAGGCTAATCCGCCCTGAAACCCCAGCACAGACTGTTTGGATTGCTCGTTAAATGTTTCCTCGCTGGCATCTTCAGCTACGCTCGCGAGATTAACTCCGGCTTTGATGGAAACCTGTGCAAAAACAGCAGAACCCTGCAAAAACAGGATGGCAATTGCCAAAACAATTTGATTTTTCATAATAATTTGAGCTTTTGACGAACACGAATGCCCGTCCGGTGAACACTGATTACCGGAAAAGAACGCTGGCGCTCTGGCGAAAAGTGTGGAACACTGATTTTTGGTTGGAAACCCTGAGTTTTGGAACGCGGGGAACGCGGATTTTTTGGAACGCGGATGACGCGGATGACGCGGATTTTTTTTCTGCTGCCTTCGGCAGCAAGATCACGTGAGTCCTTCTGCGGAAATTTGCGGTCAAATCTGCGAAAATCTGCGGGAAACCTCTGACGCGGCGCGCACTAGCATTCATCTGCAGCAAAATCACGTGAGCTACCCAGCCGAATGTCTTCTGCGGAAATCTGCGGTCAAATCTGCGAAAATCTGCGGGAAACCTCCGACGCGGCGCGCACGAGCATTCATATGCAGCAAAATCACGTGAGCAACCCAGCCGAATGTCTTCTGCGAAAATCTGCGGGAAACCCACTCTACGCCCCTTTTGCAGGCACCTGGCTCGGCCGAACCTCAATTTTGCTCGGCAGGGTGCGTGGATTCATCTTGAGCAGATCCACCACCAGTTCGCCGATATCTTCAGGCTGAATTTTCCAGGCATCAGATGGATTCGGCTGGTGGTTGTTGAAATGAGTGGCTACAGAACCCGGCATGATGGTAGAGCATTTCACTCCGGCTTCACGCAGATCAAGCATTACAGCCTGTGTAAACCCTACCAATCCGAATTTGCTGGCATTATAAGCGGATCCGGCGGCAAAGAAATTGGTACCCGCCAGACTGGCAATGCTGATGAAATACCCTTTGGAGGCGGTAAGTGCATCCAGCGAAGCTTTCAGGCTGTAAAACACTCCCGTGAGGTTGGTGTCCATGGTTTCGTGCCACTGCTCCGGTGTCAGATCCTGGATAGGAGCGAAATGACCAAGGCCGGCATTAGCCACCAGCACATCCAGCGATCCAAAAGCTTTCAGTGTTTTAGCCACAGCATCCTGTTGCGACTGGAAATTGCGCACATCAGCGGCAATACCGATCACTTTGCCGGAGCCAACCCCTGCCAGTTGTGCCGCAGCCTTATCTGCCGCTTCCTGCGTTCTGCTGGTGATGGCCACGTTCATGCCTTCTTTCAAAAGAGACTCCGCTACCCCGTAGCCGATGCCCTTGCTGCCCCCGGTGATGAGGGCTGTTTTAGTGTGTAGGTTGTTCATGTATGGAAAACGGTTTTGGCGGGAAATGGTTGATGGGGAGAGGTGGAGTTTTTTTGAGCTCCCCCCTCAAAACTCCCCTCCCGATATATCCCAAAACCTATTAAAAAACGCCTTTATCTTCTCAATAACTGATTCCCGCTTGGCGCTCCGCTCGCCTGATGGGGTGAATCTGGACACCGGCGGGAGTATCCGCGCCAGACCAGTTCCCGAGGTTTGTACATAACCGTCCCGGAAGGCGTTGCTTACAAATGTATAGGTCTCTTCCTTGTCCAGATTTTCCTCGGCAATGATGCGGTTCAGTTCTTCCATTTTCTTTTCGTCCACAAAAGTGCGCCAATCGTCGGTAACGGCGGCGCCAGGGGTGAGCGACTGGATGAATTGCAAAATCAGATCCTTCTTGTTCCGCAGCTCCACACTCGAATCAATGGCCTTGTTGATGCTCACCATGATTTCCTTGTCTTTGGTGTGGCTCTCGTAATATTTCCGGATCAGCTCCAGAATGTAATCAATGTTGATTTCCACCTGCTTGATCAGCTCCATTTCAAACACGATATCATCATTCACGTTTTCAGCATCGCCCCGGCTTTGGCTGCGGAATTCGTGGTACAAATTGATGTACATGCTGTGATAATCCTGCACATCTCTTTCGCTCAGTATTTCTTTCCCGGCAAACTCATCAAATGCCGTGAGGATGTTTTTTAGTTTCAGCACAGCGCCGTACAGCCGGATGAAGGCTTTCTGATTTTGCTCGCCAATGATCTGTTCTCCTGCCGGGTACTTGTCGGTGAGTTCATCTATCAGGGTGATATACCCCGGCACTGGTTTTCCTTTGTTCTCATACCCCAGGTAATACTCGTTAAACGTTTTCAACAGTACTATGCCGCCGGCCTCTTTGTTGCCAAACAAGGCAATGCTTTCGTTGGTGGCCTTCTCCAGGTTGCGGAAGCAAACAATATTGCCAAAGGTTTTAACGGAGTTTAATATCCGGTTGGTTCTGGAATAGGCCTGCAACAAACCATGCAGGCGCAAATTCTTGTCTACCCAAAGCGTATTCAGGGTGGTGGCATCAAAACCCGTGAGGAACATATTCACCACGATCAACAAGTCTATCTCCCGGTTTTTCATCCGCAAAGACACATCCTTGTAGTAATTCTGGAACTTATCCGCAGAGGTGTCGTAGTTGGTTTTGAAGATTTGGTTGTAGTCTTGTATGGCTGCTTCCAGAAAATCGCGGTCTGTGGCGCTGAGCTGCCCCGGATCTTCTGAATTTTCATCCGGCAATCCATCGCCATCTTCATCATTTACCCCAAAACTGAAAATGGTGGCCACCTTGAGCCGCTGTATTTCCGGCAAACTTTGTTGCTGTTTATTGAATTCCTGATAATAGATTTTGGCAAAATCAATAGAACTCACGGCAAAAATGGAGTTGAAGCCGGTGAGCCGGATTTGCTTCTTGATTTCTTCTATTTTATTGCGGTCTTTGGCCGACACCACCTCGTAAATATTTTGGAGCGCGGTGAATTCATAAGGCCTCAAATTCCGCTTGGTCTTCTGGGCAAAATGGCTCAGCATGTACTGCACAATGTTGCTGATGCGCGCAGGCGCCGCCAGGGCGCGCTCGCGATCAATATCCCACACTTTTTCATCCCGGATGTTCTCCTGCTCGCGCATGGTGGAGATGTAGTCAATGCGAAACGGCAGCACGTTTTTATCATTGATGGCATCCACAATGGTGTAGGTATGCAGCTTTTGACCAAAGGCCTGTTCAGTGGTTTTTGCCCCCGATTTGCTGCTGCTGCTGGCATTTACCGCAAAAATGGGGGTGCCGGTAAACCCAAAGAGGTAGTATTTTTTAAATGCTTTGGTGATGGCGGCGTGCATATCGCCAAACTGGGAACGGTGACATTCGTCAAAAATGATCACTACCGGCTCGGAAAACAGCGCATGGTTTTTTTCTTTTTTAATCAGAATAGACAGCTTCTGAATGGTAGTAATGATAATGCGGGTATTGGGGTCGCTCAATTGCTTTTTTAATACCGACGTATTGGTGTTGCTGTTGGCCGCGCCTTTCTCAAACTTGTCGTATTCCTTCATGGTTTGATAGTCCAGATCTTTCCGGTCTACCACAAAGAGTACTTTGTTGATGTAGGGCAGCTTAGCCGCCAATTGCGCCGTTTTGAAGGAGGTGAGCGTTTTGCCGCTCCCGGTGGTATGCCATACATACCCGCCGGCATCTACCGTGCCCCAGGTTTTGTAGTTGTGGGCTACATTGATTTTATTCAAAATCCGCTCTGTGGCCACAATCTGGTACGGACGCATGGCCAGCAGTACCCTGTCGGTGGTAAATACGCAGTACCGGCAAAGGATGTTCAATAAAGTGTGTTTGGCAAAAAAGGTGCGGCCAAAATCCATCAAATCCGTGATGGGCCGGTTGTTGGCATCGGCCCACCAGGAGGTAAATTCGTAGCTGTTGCTGGTGGGTTTGCCTTTTTTGGGGGCTGATTGTCCTTGCTCCCGGATATGCGAATCGCGGGTGGTATTGCTGTAATACTTGCTGTACGTGCCGTTGGAAATGACAAACAACTGCACATATTCAAACAAGCCGGAGCCCGACCAGAACGATTCCCTGTTGTACCGGTTGATCTGGTTGAAGGCTTCTTTGATGTCTACTCCCCGTTTTTTCAACTCAATGTGCACCAGCGGCAGACCATTGACCAATACCGTGACGTCGTAGCGGTTGGTGCGTTGGCCATCCGCTGTTTCGTATTGGTTCATCACCTGCAGCCGGTTGTTGTGGATGTTGGACTTGTCGAGCAGGTAAATGTTCTTTTTCGTGCCGTCGTCGCAATGGAGAATCTGGATGTGATCTTCCTGGATCAGCCTTGTTTTTTCTTCAATGCCGCTGTTGGGGTTGGCTATGTTGCTTTTAAAAAAATGATCCCACTCCTTGTCGCTGAAGGTATACTGATTGAGTGCCTGCAACTGCTCGCGCAGGTTGTGTACAAGCTCTGCCTCGCTGCCAATGATGAGGCGCTCGTAAGCCTGGCCTTGCAGGAGCTGAACAAAGGCCTTCTCCAGCTGATCCTCTGACTGATACGCCGCTTCTCTTTGGTAGGGCGACTGGTACTCGGCCACCACCGTGATTTCCGGATTTTCCACTACGATGTTATATTTATCCATGGTCACGGTTTTTAAAGGTCAGCAGTTGGTTGCGGTAGTACTCGTATTGCTGGCGGCGGGCCTGTATTTCGGCAGGCAGGCCGGAGGAAAGGTCGTTGACCAGGGCGTCAAATTTGTCGAGGATGGTAACGATGCGGGCTTGTTCGGAGAGAGGAGGGATGGGGATCGGATATTTATCAAACATTGGCTTCCGAAGTGAAGTCACCGATGCATGTACGGAAGTAGTTGCTAAATATTTTCCAAAGTTGTTTCTAATGAAATGAAATAGAAATTTGGGAATTAGGTTGTTTTCGGTTACACGAATACGATAAGCTCTTTGATGAAGTGCATATTTCCCTTCCACAAAGTGAAAAACCTTACCAACACCAACACCATCTCCAGCCGTAATTATTGCTGTTTCATCAAATTCAAATTCGTCAATCTTAAGTGGATTCTGGGACCGGACGAAAAATGGAAACTCTCCATCATGTACCGCTTCATTTGTATTTCTACTTCCGGTTCCAATAGTTGCCACCTCTCCCAACGTCTTCCACTCCACGTCTTTTCCTTCAAAATTTAACAAGGTATCCCTGTAATAGGTGTATTGCATTTTTCTACCTTCCAGCTCCGCTTCCAGCTCCGCTTCCAGCTGGGTGAACAGGTCGAGGATGTGTACGATTTCGTTTTGGATGGGGATGGGTGGGATGGGGATGGTGAATTTTTTAATAGCGCTGTCTGAAATCGCAGGATAGCTTGCTCCTTGTTCGTTGGATTCAACATATTGATAAAAGTCATCTGTACCAAGTAAATGAAAAAGGTAATTAGTCAAAATACAGCTTTGATCAGGACGCAAGACGCAGAAGCCCGTACTACAAATTTGCCCTTCATATCCTTTGGGAATGACGGTATAACGTTTTAATAAAGGACGGGTTGTGCCAAAGATAACGTCTCCCTCTTGGACCAACTGTTGTGCACGGCTTGGCGCAGTTTCACTATCAATAATTTGTGTACTAACAATGGAACGGGTTGCCCTATCCACAGAAGTAAGGTCAATATACTTAAATTCATCACCTTGGTTGTCAGCCCAACGGATATTACTAGTTTTTTTCACAACCTCTCCAATTTTCTTAAATTCCACACCATCCGGGCAGAGTTCTTGTATGAGTTGTTGTATTTTGTGCATGGTTGTTTGTTTATTTTTTATGGTGGCTTTTTGGGTGGAGGGGGTTGTCCATGTATGCCGGAATGGTATTCCGGCATTGGCGGCAGAGCCGCCCCCTTTTATCCCCCGGCGGCGGTGTGTCATTCCGAGCGTTAGCGAGGAATCTTTTCCCCCGGCGCGTCATCATTCTGAAACGCCCTTGCCGGAATACCATTCCGGCATACATCATACCCCGGCGCATCGTTATTCCGTCATGCCCTTGCCGGAATACCATTCCGGCATACATGGGGAATCTCATACACTCCGGAGTTTCAATTTAACTCGAGGGAGAAATCTCATCGTTTTTCCCTTTAAGCAGTTTTCTGTTGTCCACCTCCTGCAACACCTTCATTTGCTGGATGGCAATCTGGTTGAGCCTTGCCAGGCGTTCGTTTTGCGGCATGTTCTGGTTAATGAATACTGCGTTCAGATTTTCCATATTCGAAAGGCAGATGAGTTCGTTGATGCCGGCATAGTCGCGGATGTTGCCTTTCAGGTTGGGGTTGGCATCGCGCCATTGTTTGGCGGTCATCCCAAACATGGCCATATTCAGCACATCGGCTTCGCCGGCATACACATGATTGATTTGTTCTCTGGTCAGTTCGGTCGGGATCAGGTTTTGTTTGATGGCATCGGTGTGTATATGGTAATTTATTTTAGCCAGTTCGCGTTTGGCGGTCCACCCGAGTTGTTTTTGCTCTTCCTCTTTCAGGCGTTGAAACTCCTTAATAAAATACAGCTCAAACTCAATGGATATCCAGGCCGCAAACTTGAATGCAATGTCCTTATGGGCAAAAGTTCCACCGTACCTTCCTGATTTGGATATGATCCCTTTGGCATTGGTGGCATCAATCCACTTTTGTGGCGAGAGCGTAAAAGCGTTCAGGCCGGCTTCCGTTCTAAACCCCTCGAATTCGAGGGGTTTAAAACCGGGATTGTATAAGGTTTCCCAGATGCCCAAATATTCAATGGTATTGCGGTTGCGCATCCAGTTGGCAATAACGGCCGTCGGATCATCACTTTTAACCTTCGCAATATCGGTCAACGAAATATAATCATCCTCGTTGATTTTGAGGATGGTAACGTCTGTTTGTTGTACGTTTATTTTGGCCATGCGTGTTATGTAGGAGCTTATGTAAAATTATGATTATTACAGGCAAATCATTCGCCAAATCTCGGGTATCTCGCTTCCAGATTCTTCACTGCGTTAGGAATGACGACAAGCTCTTGCCGGAATACCATTCCAGCATACATCATACCCCGGGCGCATCGTTATTCCATCATGCCCTTGCCGGAATACCATTCCGGCATACATGGGGATCTCACCCTCCCTCCAACTCCGCCACGATGGCATCAATAGCCGTGCGCAATTCCTGTTGACGCACCACAATTTCCGCGATGCGAGCGTTGAGCTGCTGAATATCCACGGCTTCGGTGGTGTTTTCCTGCTCCACGTAGCTGCTGACGGCAATGTTGTAGTCGTTGTCGGCAATGGCTTCATTGGGCACCAATTTGGCAAAATGGTCCTGGTCTTTCCGTTCAATATAGGCTTCCAGTATTTTTTTGCGGTTTGCGTCGGTCAGTTTGTTTTTATTGCCGCTGCGCACAAATTCTGCGGAGGCATCAATAAACAGCGTGGCATTGTCCTTCTTGCTTTTTTTCAAGACAATGATGCAGGTGCCAATGGTGGTACCAAAAAACAAATCAGGCGGCAGCTGTATCACTGCATCCACGAAGTTGTTGTCTATCAGGTATTGCCGTATTTTTTGTTCGGCCCCGCCGCGGTACAGCACCCCCGGAAACTCTACAATAGCCGCCGTGCCGGAGGTGGAGAGCCAGTGCAGCATGTGCAGGGTAAAGGCCAGGTCGGCCTTGCTCTTGGGCGCCAGCACGCCCGCGGGCGCAAAGCGGGGGTCGTTGATCAGCAGCGGGTTGGCGTCGCCCTCCCATTTGATGGAGTAAGGCGGATTAGACACAATGGCATCAAAGGGTTCCTCGTCCCAGTGCTTGGGCTCAGTGAGTGTATCGCCGTGCGCGATGTCGAACTTTTCGTAGTTGATATCGTGCAGGAACATGTTGATGCGGCAGAGGTTGTAGGTGGTAATGTTCACCTCCTGCCCGTAAAAGCCCTGCCGGACGTTGTCTTTTCCCAGCACTTTGGCAAATTTCAGCAGCAGCGAGCCGGAGCCACAGGCCGGGTCGTACACCTTATTCACTTGTTTTTTGCCCACTACTGCAATTTCGGCCAGCAGTTCGGACACTTCCTGCGGGGTAAAAAACTCGCCTCCGGATTTGCCTGCGTTGCTGGCGTACATGGTCATCAGAAACTCGTAGGCATCGCCAAAAGCATCAATGCTGTTTTCCTGGAAATCGCCTAATTTCAAGTCGCCCACGGCATCCAGTATTTTGACCAGCAGTTCGTTGCGCTTGGTCACAGTAGCGCCCAGCTTATTGCTGTTCACATCAATATCATCGAACAGGCCCTTCAGGTCGTCTTCGCTGTCGGTCCCTTTTGCAGAATGTTCAATGTTTTTGAACACGCGGCTGAGGGTTTCATTCAGGTTTTCGTCTGTTTTTGCCTTTTTGCGCACGTTGACAAACAGCTCGGAAGGCAGAATGAAAAAGCCCTTTTCTTTCACGGTATCGGCCCTGCCCAGTTCCGCATCCTGATCGGAAATGGCGGTGTAGTCAAAATGCTTGTTGCCGGTTCGTTGTTCTTCTTTATTGAGGTAAGAAGTGAGGTTTTCGGAAACAAAGCGGTAAAAAAGCATCCCCAAAACGTAGGATTTAAAATCCCATCCATCTACGCTGCCGCGCAGGTCGTTGGCTATTTGCCAGATGGTACGGTGCAGTTCGTCTCTTTCTTGTTCTCTTGCCATGGGTTGGTGGTGGGTCTGGAATTGATTTTACGTGGTGTTAGAAGAGGTTCAAAGGTATGGAGTTGGGGATTGGAACAACGTTACTCTTCCAGAAATTGCAACGCTTAGGAGCAACTTTCGGGAAGTGATTGTTCAGCCCATATTTATTCGACCTTGATGATTTTTCCACTATTGAATGCCCCTGATTGTTGAATGGAATAGATATAATTGCCAGGCATTAATCCAGAAAGGTCAACCCTGTAGAGTGCCTGGACGATATTATCTTGGTGAACTAATGCGCCAAATAAATCAAAGATTTTCAGAAGAGCACCTTGATTACCAATCTCCGGAAAATTGACCCACAACTCTCCTTTGGTTGGGTTGGGATAAAGAGCAATAGGATTGCCAGACAATTCTGTATCAATCGTATTGCTTGCCGTATCACACGTCTCATTAGCCATTCGATAATGTGGGAAATTGGGAATGGTTGCAAAGTTATAGGCTGGTAATTCCACGCCTCTTTGCACCATTTGACAAGACAAGCCTGGACAGTTAGGCTTTTCAATGACATGAAGATTAAGCGTACTACTGGTGCTTGAGATGTAAATCTTTCCATCTGGGGCCAGGGCAGATAAGTAAAAGATGGTAGCGGAAGGATTGTAGGTTCCGTCCCACTCGGCTACCTTTATTTTGCTGCTTTCGATGTCAGATGCTTGAAGGTCGAACTGATAGACCCGCTTTCGGGCGCTCACATACAGGTACCTCGAATTAGACGACACAGATACTCCTGCTATGTAGTTGATTGTGTCGTTGGGGAAAGTTATCCTTAATGGGTTAGAAAGGTCGCCCGTAGCATTGTCGAAGTCATAGATATTCAGGCCATTCCAGGAATTAAAACGAACGTATTTTTTCAGGTCTGGCGAGAAGGTTGCCTGTGCACCGGAGTCGTTGTCGGTCCAAGCTTGGCCTGAGCACCTGAGTAGAGCGGGCTGAACTCCTTCGGCAGTAATCGGAACTAGAAAATAGCAGTTGGTGTGCGACTTCGGCACTATAACCCACCAGTCCTTGCCGTTGGCATGCCGGACTGCGGAGATATTTCCCCGGGCGAACGTATCTTGTACGGCAATTTGATTTTTTAAGATGGTAGCACCATTTCCCGAGTCATGGTTCATATTAACCACTTGATAGAAAAGCCTTTGTGGGGCCACTCCCAAGTAATTGGTATCCAGAAAATAGGGGTAATCCCAATCCAGATTGAATACATAGTAAAGGCTATCATTCTCGGGTGCTGGCAACGCAATAACACCTTGCCCAATTGGGCTTCCGCCGAAAGGGCAGAAAAAATTCTGAATCTGTCCGGGGTTGATACTATCGCCGTTGAGCATCACTTCGCCATGAGCGTTAATGATTTTACATCCGTTGGAATAAAAAAGTAAATTTCCATCAGGGTCGCTCATGCTAGTGTTGGAGCCCTCCATTTTTATGTTAGTCTGTGTAAATTCAATGCCCGAAAGTGTAGGTGTAAAAGTGAGTTTCAGTCCTTCGCCAGACGAATATCCGCCTAAAAACCAATAAAAATCCCGTTTTTCTTGCCCCCAAAGGTTTACGGCCAGAAGAAGAAATGTAATAGTTGCAATTTTAAACTTGTTCATGGCTAAAACAAAACAGGCATCCTCATGGCTTATGCGCCGCGAGGATGCCAAGATGAACAGAATTAGTTGGATTGGACAATCAATTTTTTGAACATGGAAATGCCATCTTCCATATCAAAACGAAGCAAATACACCCCGGGTGGCGTACCTGTTTTTAAGTCAACTCGTACTTCTTGCCCCGAAAACGATTGCTCCAGCCATGCCTTGCCAGAGACATCGAACAGGGTAAGCGTCCCCAGATTGCCGTCAGGGTTACGGACTAAGAAGGATACATATGTAGGGTTGGGCGAAACGCTTAATTCGGATGTTTCTCGAAAGGTGTCAACAGCATTCCTCTCCTCGATCATTCGTTCATGCTCACGGTAGTCAGGCTGTGATGTGATCAAGTATTGGTCCGGGGTTTCAGGTTTGGCACATTCTTGCAGCAGCCCCATTGCTGAATGCACAGCCGGGCCTCCCTGCTTGGGGTCTTGTTGGGCGATGGCTTGCAGGGTGGCAACCTGACCTTCGGTTAGTTCTCCACCTTGTTGCATGAGCGAGAGCAGTCGGATCTGATTGACCGATTTTTCATTGGTCTCATAGGCTTGCGCTGTCGTTATGGCCTGATTCAGGTTATAGGCAGTTTGCAAATTTCCAGCCACTTGGGCTTCGTGGATGGTTCGCAGGCTGTCATAGACCCAATGCTGGCCATGAATTTGGAGCATGAGGTCTTCTTTTTGCGCTTTGAGCGTTGCTGTTAATCCCTGCTGCTCGATGGCCTCGTCCACATCGGCTATAGACTCCAAAATGACGCTGATATCTGAAAGTACCTGTGCACTTGACGCATCGACATTGGCACTCGCTTTCAAAGCGTTTTCGATGGCGGTATGTACGTCGTAGAACTTTCCAACAGTCGTGTTTTCCTTGCCTGTCATAAAGGCTGGAAAGGATGTATGTTCGGAAGTTAGAGAGGGGTTGCGCTTGAACTTGTGGTACAGATAGCGTTGCAACACCCAGCCCATGGCGGGGTCATCGGATTGCGGCGCGAACGTGCCTTGGGCGATTTGTCTGTCCAACTCATCGGTGCCACCGCCCGTGAATTCGTCGTTGCAGCCGTCGGAGGGTGTGCCGGTTGGGTCAATATCAAAAAACTCATCCATCAAATCCGGTTCGATTTTGCGGGGATGAAATGGGTTGAAACAGGGGTCGGGCTCGTTGGCGCAGGTGGACTGTTGTGTGTGGACGATGAATTTATTGAATAATGGGTTTGCTTGGCATAGAGCGTGAAAATCTGGTTCTGCTCCTAACAGGTTTCGCCATTGGTTACCTGTATTTGATTGGATGCCAATTTGAGCATTTAGTCGAAGGTGCAATGCGTGTTGTCCAGAAAATTCAAAAATATTGCCTGTAAAGGTTGTCCCAGTACAAGTACCGTCAAACTTTGCTCCTGTTGTTCCAAGTCCAAACCCTTTAAATATGTTCGAGCAGTATTTTGTATTTAGAAAAGAGCCCACTATCAGTCCGTCATGTAGACTTTGTACGTCGTAGTTGAATGAATTTGCAGTTACTTCGTTCCCGATACCTAAAAAATTCCCGCCCAGCTCAATTCCTTGATTATATTGAGAAGATGTAAAGGTCCCCGGTGGCGGAGGTGGGTTAAAGAAATAGGAAGTAAAAGTGTTCCATTTTATAGAGAGGTTGCTTTTGTCACCACCTGTCATTATTATTCCAGAGGGTCTATCTGTTGACAGCCCTAATAAATTAGATACTCTAAATGAATTGCCCCAGATTTCTGAAGAGGTACTTTCTGGAAAGTAGCCCCTCAAAATAATACCTTCTGAATCCCTAGCTCTAAACCAAAATTTACTATTACTGATATGAATTTTTGTACCCGCTGCTGCTGATATGCCTCCAAGAAGGTCAATGCCTCTTAATTTATTAGTAGTCCCCTCCATGTCGGCTGAAACTTCAATATCATCCACGTTAACGACAGCATTTAGTGCGAAACTACCAATGAATATGCCCGTCCGTAACTCAATTATGGGGGTATTGGATAGCGTAATAAACTGGGTGTTGGTTACGTGAACTGATTTGGCCATTCCGATATTTATACCGTTAAGCTCCCCATCGTAAAACCAAGAGTCACTTAAATTGATAAGGCCTTCCTTCATATAGATTCCGTCTTTTTTGATCCGCCTCATATAGAAGTGACTGGCACCAATTTGGGCGGAATTACCATCTGCGTATATCCCATAAATCAAATCATCAAACCTGTTAAGGCCAGACTGGAAAGTAAATAAAGAAGAATTTTTCAATTTCACTCCTGCTTCCGAAATTTCATTGATTGTTCCGTTCAAAGGCGCATCACAAGAGAATTTGTTGCCACTGAAAACCCAAACAAGCGGCCCAGGATTAAAAATACTGGGGAAAGGTGTGTCCAACTCAAGCCCAATACGATTTCTATTGAAAGTGGTATTTCGTACAGTAAGTGCGCACAGGCCGCTCGCATATATGGCCTTTTCTGCATCTTCTATCATGCTTCCGTTCGACGTACCTATGCTTGAAAGATGCCCAATAGTAATGCCTTTCCAAAGGCCAGTACAGGCAAACAACTTGGAATTGTCGATGCCCAGCGAACTCCCGGGGGCGTTGCCATTCGGGCTTGGTTTAACGGCAATGGTCACACCCGGGTTGATTTTCACAATTGCATTTTGAAAGGTTAAAGGAACATCTACTTCAAAATCACCTACTACGCAGATGTTGCCACTCAGGAAAAGCGAGCTTAGCAACGAAGATTTAGGAAATGGTGTCCCCGCTCCGATCTGGATTTCACAGTTAAAGTTTGGATACTGTTCGCACAGTGTCTGCTCTGGATTTCCTGTAAACGTGTAGATGTTTTCGGGGCATTTGAAGATTTCGCTACTTTGGCCCAATACCGGTCCAACATTTAAAAGGGTGATAAGTGTGAGGAGTAGCGGAATTATCCTCAGATTCACCGCAAGCGTTTGGGGAAATTGGAAGTTGAAAAACCTGTTCATAATTAAGCTGTTTAGTTGATAATTAATATCGTTTCGATTTTTGTTGACACTTTGGCAAGCAAAAATTTACATCTATTGTCTTTGTACTAACTATCCTTACCAACTCCTTAGCCCTTAATTCTATACTCATATATGATTATTTCTATCCATAAACGAACAATCCTTCCACAAGCCCCCTCCAAACACCCCGCCCAAAACTTGTCAGGGTTTGCTGATGAGCTAAAACTTGAACCAGGTCAACCTGAACAACATCATGACCGGTTAACACAAAATGCCAAAGGCAAAACATAATTTATTTCTACAGTATGGCCATGAAGCATGGCTTCCATGATAGCTACTTGACCTAATTAAAATAACTCCATATCCTGTATCAATACTGCACAAACTAACAATCCTTCCTTTTCTAAAGCAAAAATACAAATAATTTTTGCCATACAAGCCATATCCCAAAATAAATCTTTCCTCAATCCCCCGCAAACCTCGCCCCGTTCAAAAACAGCTGCGCCACATTCACATTCGGGTAATCCTCGGGGCCATAAATGAACAGCACAAAAAGGGTGGATTCCGCTGCCCAGCCTTTTACAGCCCAATGGGAGCCTGAGCCGTCGAGCCAATAATCGAGCATGCCTTTGGCGCTGGGGTGGGTGTCCAGGGTATGCCCCTTGCCGTAGCCGACAGCCTGTTTTACATCAAAGGTTTCTTTGAGGTAGTCCATGTATTGGGTGAGCATGTCTTCCTCTATGGCTTTGAGGTCTACATGGTTCAGATTCACCACGATAGCGCCAAAATGATACGCAGCGCCCTGGGTGCTGTCTACCGTTTCTATGGTGTACACCCGCGAGCTGTCGGGGGAGTAGGATACGTTTTGTTCTGTGGGCGCGCCGGGGAGGTATATGGATGCGCCGGAATCGCCTACAGGTGTTTTGGCAAAACGAGGGGCTTTCTGGGCACACAGAACGGCGGTATGCAACAGCAGGAAAACGATCAGTATACTATTTCTGGAAACGGACATGGATGGTAGATTTTAAACGGGATAAAGATATAAAAGGGCACAAAAAAAGCCCGGTCTTTTCAGAACCAGGCATAAAAAAAAGCCTGATTCCAGCAGAACCAGGCTTTTGTGGAGGATAACGGGGTCGAACCGATGACCTTCCCGATGACCAATCGGGATGCGCTACCAGCTGCCTTTTTCCCATAAAAAAAGCCTGATTCCAACAGAACCAGGCTTTTGTGGAGGATAACGGGGTCGAACCGATGACCTTCCCGATGGCCAATCGGGACGCACTACCAGCTGCCTTTTCCCATAAAAAAAACCTGATTCCAGCAGAACCAGGCTTTTGTGGAGGATAACGGGGTCGAACCGATGACCTTCCCGATGGCCAATCGGGACGCGCTACCAGCTGCCTTTTTCCATAAAAAAAGCCTGATTCCAGTAGAACCAGGCTTTTGTGGAGGATAACGGGGTCGAACCGATGACCTCTTGCATGCCATGCAAGCGCTCTACCAACTGAGCTAATCCCCCTGAGCGGGACGCAAAGGTATTATTTACTCAAATAATTCACCAAGCATTCCCTAAAAAAATAACAAAATCTGGCTCAATACCGATCATTTTGGCCCATATCCAAAATCTATCGGCACTTTCCCTGCCAACAACACCCCGTTTTTTACACGGTATCTGGCCCCGGCAGGCACTGCCACCAGTACTCTGGCTGCATCCGGCGGAATGGAAATCAGTACTTTGCCCTTTACCCCCCTGTATAAAAAGGTTCTGGAAACTGTGTCGTACACATCTACCTTCTCTGAGCCGGTTTCATACTGCACGGTCCGTGCGGTATCGTAAGGGTTGTAATATAACCCGGTGGGATACGCCTCCGTTTTGGCGTAAAAATCTGTGGCCCCGCAATCAATACGGAGTATTTCCGGCACATTGGTAGCCTGAATGACGCCACCAAAAAAACCAACATGTCCGCTTCCATAAACGGAAAACATGGTTTGCTGGGGCATTCCCTCATGCCATAATGGCCCGTCGCCCTGCGCAAATGGCGTAATCCCTTTGAATTCAGGATATACCGACTCCTTTATGACCCCTTCATAAGCTATGACCTGTTTGGTGACCGACTTGTATTGCGAAATGGCCTGAAGTGAATCCGGTATTTCGTATGGATAACAAAAACGGGCAGCATTGGATGCATTCAATGCCCATTTACCCACCGCCCTGGCATATCGCTGATCATACCGAACCATAGCGGAAAGCGGCATCATCAAATCAAAGGTATTCATCAGAAATCCGTAACCACCCTGATGCACTGTGCTTCCGGCCAATCCGCTCACATCATACCCACCCCAATTATCGGCCAATACGCCCCATCCCTCCCGCCCAACTGCGGTTCCGTCAAAGGTCCAGTCTAAAAATCGCTGAATATCGTAGTTCGTGCCTGTTTCTGCGTTCATCCTTGCGCCTATGTACGCAGCTACAGGCATCATGGCTTCATAAAACCTGTTTTCCTTTTGATTGTACAAAACATCCATAGCGTTCCGGGCCGCTTTCAGGTATTTTTCTTCACCGAAACGCACCCATGCAGCATATAGCACAAAAGCATATCCACCCGCCACATCCTCTTGTGCGGGGATATGGTTCTTGCCCGGTGTCATGTTTTTGAAGTCAAAAAAGGAGTAACTGTAATTGTTGCCCATCACAGAGTCCGAGCGGTAAAACTGCTCTGCGATGGTGTGCAGTATATCATTAAATCCTTCTTCCTTCGGATAGAGATCTGCCAGGGCAAAAAACAACACATTGTTGTGAATTTCATACCAGAAATCATTCCCGTAACCACCGCCAATATGAGCGCCTTTGTTGGTAAAATTCTGAATAACATTCCAGCCATTATCGCGGTTTAAATAGTTGCGCATCATTCGCACATAATTATGCCCGTCCTGTTTGCTTTTGTCAATGCCCACCAGACTGGCACTGATAACGGCCCCCAATGCGCCCAGCGCTTCATGATTTTCACCGTGATTTACATGGGGGCCCATCCGTACATCCCCAATGGCAGTGTACAACCCGAAAGTGGTTTCTGGGAAATTCCGACCGGCATGATCCCACCAAATAAGGGGTAAAAAAGGCCCCTTTTGGTTCTCATCAAACACATATTGATCAAACGCCAGGGCCGTCTTGCGCCAGTCTTTATAGACATAAGGCCTGGGATGATTGGGCATTTTTTCCACTCGTGGAATGGCACGCTGCACCGATGGAAGGGCACTTGGCGAAAAGACCTTCCCTGGAGCGCAGGCAGCCAGTCCGACGAATGACAGGATTAGTAAGAGATATTTGCGCATGAATTGTTTTTTTGGACTACTTGCGAAAGTGGTTTGGATGCTTGAAGTCTATTGTTTTTCCAGTGTGCGTACAATTCCTTTCATGGAAAAATAACCCATAAAATGTACGATCGCTATCACCAGCAAGGCATACCGCAATGCCGAGTATTCACTCACATAACGGGCAAGCACAATAAATAAACCACAACCAAACAAACGCCCCAGGTAAAGGCCCAGTTCGTGGTTAAAAATATAGGCAAATTCGTTGCGGTTTTCCTGGTGCGAAACCACATCAATTACCTTTAGTTGCACCGGGAAATAGGCAATATCCAACAACGGTCGGGCAAATAACAGGCAAAGCATAAACAGAATCACGCCTTCCGCCGAATACAGGCTTGCATTAAACAAGGCGCCAAGGACAAACAATCCACATCCAATACCGTAAATCAGCAAGCGGTGGGAGGGGCCTGTTACCCGCCCCAATACATACAGTAATACCGCCGAAATTGCCGCCGCAATGCCCTGAATCAAACCCAGGGAACCTTCCTTGCCAACCAATGTCATAATCAGCATGGTAGGAGCCGTCACAATATACCCCTGCGCTACCCCTTTAAGGGAAGCCAACCCGAGCATTTTGTTCCATAAACTGCTAAATTTGAAAAACAAAAAGGGCGCATTTTTAGGGTTGTTGAACTTGCCCCGGTGAACCAGTACGGAGGCAAAAACCGATAAAAGAAACACACCAACGGTAAGAAAATGGTAGGCTACATTGATGTGTCCGCCAAACCAGCCGTTTTGCTCCGATGCTGCAATAAATGCACCTGCGGCCAAAGGCACCACAATGCCGGTTACGGTATAAAAAAAGGTTTCTATACCGTAGTAATAATTCCGGTTATCATCTACTGTGGTGTTGAGCGCTAAAAAGTCCCGGTTTGCCCAGAAAAAGCCATAGGAAAGCCCCATGATTAGTCCGGCAAAAAACACGCCGAGAGTATCCAGCTGATCGAGCGACATCATGGCAAACATGGAAATACCGCTCAATAACATACCCAGCGAATACAAGCGGGCAATCGGAATGCTGCGCAATAGGAATCCGTTAATCATAAAGGTCAGCGGAATACCCGTATACACTGCCAGCTGGAAAATCACCACCAGACTCACATCGGTAGAATTGCGCATGATGTAGGCGCCCACAAAAAGCTCTACGATCGGCATCACCAAGGCATAAATCAGGTTGGTGAGCAGCAACATCCGCATGCCCAGAGCATGCGATTGGAAAAAGTTGAATTCTCGGGTAAGTTTATGCAGCATGGAAAATTGTTTAACAGCTTATAATAATCCGGCCAACACTTCTTCTACTGAGAAGGTTGCACCACAGATCACCTCGTCAGAGGCGCCATAATACATCGTTACTTTATCTCCATCGGTCAGATGACCGTTGGTAAACACCACGTTGCCAAAAAATCCGGTTTTTTCATAACCGGCTACAGGCTCAAACAGCGGATCATGAGAACGTGCAATTACCCTGGAAGGATCCTCCAAATCCAGTAAAACAGCCCCCAAACAATAGCGATGGTGCGCATCGGCGCCGTGGTATATTTCCAGCCAGCCCTTAGGGGTTTTAATCGGCGCTGCACCTGCACCAATCCTGGCGCTATCCCACCAACCCTCGCGGGTTTTCAGGATACAGGCATGCCGACCCCAATGGATCAGATCGTTGGAAGAGGCTATCCAGATATAATTGCCGCCCAACGCTATCCCGGATGGCCGGTGCAGACAGTAATAGCGGCCTCCAATGCGTTCTTCAAACAAGGCGCAATCCTTGTTGTGCGGTGGCAAAATCATTCCCTCCCGGGAAAAATCTTTCCAGTTTTGCGTGCGCATCAAACCTACACCTACTCCGTTCTCCGAAACCTGTGTGTAGGTAAGATGGTAGGTGCCCTCAAAATAACTCACACGGGAATCTTCAATGCCGAAGGTCTCCAACGCTCCATGACCAAAAATCCGGGTAGGGAAATGATCCGGCTCCTTAAAGCATATACCATCCTCACTGCATACCAGCCGCAAGTGCGAAATGGTAGAGAGGTAGGTTTTATCCTTGTATCCTACCATTCTGGCATCTGAAAGATTCAGATGTGGATCGTTGAGGTTAAATTCAAGAATTTCAATAACGCCATCCTCACGCAAAATGGGCAGCGAAACCATTCCTTCTTTTTGTACCGGCCGCTCTGCTACACGAAGCAAAAGCCAGGTTTTTCCTTCAAATTGAAATACACCAGGATTCAACACACATTCTACTACCCATCCCGGCTGACTGGGGGCAATACTTTTGGTTGTTAATATAGGGTTGGTTGGAAATCGTTGTAACATGATGACCGATTGAAATACACGCAATCCGGAAAGGCCGGCGAACCGACTGGTAATAGGTGCCGCTTGAAAGCCATACATACCATTACCAGCCGGCCCGCCGAATCAAATCCATTCTTGTTTTTATTGCTTGTTAAAGATTACCGAGCCAAGGTCTTTGCCACCCAATACAAAATTGAGGGTGTACATACCGGTTGGATAATGTTGCACCGGAAGCGTAAATGCACCGCCAGGAATGGCGTTTTTGGCAAACCGGAGGTCATCTACCTGTCTGCCAAGTGCATCAAACACCCGCACTAAAAGGTCTTGCTTGCCATCAAAAGCATGATGTACGGTCAAAACGTCGGTAGTCGGGTTTGGCGCCACATTCAATACCAGTTTTTTCAGATACTGATTGAGTTCTTTTACGCCGGTGGTGCCCGTATTAAAGAGCTGCAACACCTCACCAGCTGTTAAGGCCTTGTTGTAGATCTTGACATTGTCCAGCGCGCCAATGAAATATTGCCCGCCTTCAATCGGGTTGCTTCCAAAACAAAGCGGACGGGCGGTGGTGTTCAGCTTGCCATTAACGGGTTTGATATTGGTTTGCTGGCCATTCACATAAATAACGTCGTTTGTGCCGTCATGCACCATGGTAACATACCACCAGAATCCCTTTACCATCTCATTACCGTCGCCGCTATCCATATCTGAAATGAAATGGTTGAATTGCAGGTTGTTGCTGTTGGTAGTCCAAACTATTTTCAGGTGTTGCGGCAAGGAAATCTTCCAGCGTTCATCCCAGTGACCAAAATCGATCACATAAGCCTCCGCATCGGCCAGGTTAGTATCGTCCACCCGAATCCAGAACGAAACAGTGGCAAAGTCTGAAATCAATTGAACCGCATTAGGCACCAGAACAGAATCCTGCACACCGTCAAACTTGATATTCTGACCACCTCCGCCGGGGTGATTGGCTGTTTCAAACACCGGATTGCCACCAATCACACCATCATTATGGTAAGGGGTAGCATCCTTGGCATCGCCGTCAAACGGATAGTGCGCCACCATGCCCGGCTCTCCGGTATCAATAGGCTGCGTGGTGCTCACGGTGATTTCTGCAGGAGCAGAATTATTCCCTGAGGGGTCAAATGCATACACTTCGAATGTGTACAGGGTGAGTGGATCCAGCCCGCCTACAAAAGCCGAAAGGGTAGATGCGGAAACGGTATCCAACACAGCGCCGTCTACCAAAATGACATAACCCGCTACCAATACATTGTCTGTGGATGGTTCCCAGGTAACCAGTACGGAATTGGATGCCGCAGTTGCACCGATATTAGCCGGCACTGTTGGTGGTTCAACATCAGGCGTTTCATCCAATCCGGTCGTAACCTTCAGGGTGGTAATCAGGGATTCATTGCCGGAGGCATCTACTGCGGAAACGCCAAACACATATTCCGTCAATGGCGCCAGTCCGGAAACCGTACGCTGCAATCCGGCAGTGGTGCCAATCAAAACACCATCCTGATACAGATTGTACGCCGTTACTGCCTCATTGTCCATAGCCGGCAACCAGGTGAGGTCTACATTGGTAAAGTAAACTACTGCATTCAGGTTCAACGGTGCGCAGGGCGCCTCGGTATCGGTTGTTACAGGAGGCTGGTTTTGAGCCGCATAAAGGGCTGCAATTTCTGCATCACTGAGCGCCGTATTGTAAATGCGTACTTCATCCAATGAGCCATGGAAATAATTGGCATTATCGATTGGGTCAAAACCAATACCCAAAGGCTTGGTGGTCAGATCGAGATTGCCGGCAGCATTTTTCTCGTTCACTTTCACCCCATTGAAATAGATTTTATCCTGAGCGCCGTCATGCACCATCACCACATGGGTCCAGCTTCCGGTGCTGAGCGGTGTGCCCGAATCCAGGTCGCTGCAACAAGCGCCACCGGAATGGGTGGTGAATACCGGCTTGCCATGCGAAGGGAGGGAAATTTTCCAGCGCTCCTGCCAGCCACCATGCGACAGGATAAAGGACTCGCCCGAAGCCGGCAGAGATGCCGGATTAACCCAAAAACTGATGGTTGTAATGCCTGTATTCAGTTGTGGTGAATTGGCCGCCACCAGCCCTTGTCCTGCACCATTAAACGCATAAGCCCGGTTGGCTTTCCCAAAACGGTCGGTGCTAAGTTGTGCACCCTGCACAGTAGCGTGGTTATTGTAAGCTGTTGCATCCTGTGCATTTCCGTTGGCCTGATAATCTGCCACCAAATTACCCGGCACCACCGGCGTTTGGTTTTGTGCGTTGTACAAGGCTGCAATTTCAATGGCTGTAAGTGCGCGATTGAAAATCAGTACATCATCCAGGTCGCCATCAAAGAATCCACTGTTATCGATCGGATCATAACCAATACCTAGCGGATGTTTGGTTTTATCCAGCGCGCCTGTGGTATTTTTTTCATTAGCCAATACGCCATTAAAATAGATCATATCCTTGGCGCCGTCGTGCACCATCACCACATGCGTCCAGGACCCCAGGGTAAGTGGTGTGCCGGAATCCAGATCGCTGCAACAAGCGCCATTGGAATGGGTGGTAAACACCGGTTTACCATGTGAAGGCAATGAAATTTTCCAGCGTTCCTGCCAACCGCCATTCGAAAAAAGGAATACCTCGCCGCTGCCGGGAAAAGCATTGGGTTTAGCCCAGAAACTGATGGTCGTAAAATCAGATTGCAAGGCAGCCGAATTAGTGGCTGTGGCATAGCCTGTTAAAGCGTTTGATCCCCAGCCGAACCGGTTGGTGGTACCCTGGGCAGCAGCGTCTGTTTCGGCAGAGTTGTTAAACTGACTGACATCAGAGCCGTTTCCGTCGAGGGGATAGGCAGCTACCAAATCGCTTGCTGTACCCGGGAAGGCCGACTGATTGGCATAAAGGGTTGCGATTTCCGCATCAGACAAGGCATAATTGTATAGTTCAACCTCATCGAATGCGCCGTCCAGCCAGTTGCCGCCGTCAATTGGATTGTAGCCGATTCCCAATGGTTTGGAGGTGCTGTTGAGGGTGCCGGCCACGTTTTTCTCCGCCTTCAGCACGCCATCTATAAAAATTTTGTCTTTTGCACCATCATGAACGAATACCAGGTGTTTCCAAACGCCTACCGGCAGTTCGTTGCCATTTCCGGAATCCATGTCTGAAATACCATTGCTGTGATTGGTCGTCCAAACCGGTTTGCCATGCTGGGGAAGGGATATTTTCCAACGTTCCTGCCAGCCGCCAAACGACATCAAAAAGGCTTCGCCATTGGCCGGAAGGGTATTGATTTTTACCCAAAAACTAACAGTTGCAGTACCCGAGTTGAGCTGTGCGCCATTAGCGGCCGTAATTTCCGTAGAAACACCATCACAAAGGATCGCCGAACGACCAAAACCAAAACGGTCCGTAGTAGCCTTAGCAGTGTACACATCTGCATGGTTGCCGAAGGTAGAGGCATCTTCCCCTGTACCATCAAAAGCATATTGCGCAACCGCTCCCTGTGGAATAGCAGGAGGCGTGTTTTGATTCGCATATAAAGCTGCAATCTGGGTAGCGTCCAGCGCTACATCATACAATTGCACTTCGTCCAATGCGCCGTTAAAATAATTGGCATTATCTATTGGATCATACCCGATACCCAATGGGTGCGTAGTAACATCCAGCGCGCCGGTTACGTTTTTTTCATTCACCTGAACACCGTTAAAATAAATGATGTCCTTTGCGCCATCATGCACCATCACCACATGCGTCCAGGCGCCCGTTTGAAGGGGCGTTCCGGAATCCATATCGCTGCAGCAAACACCGCCCGAGTGGGTGGTGAAAACAGGTTTGCCATGTGAAGGCAGCGAAATTTTCCAGCGTTGCTGCCAACCGCCGTGCGACAATATAAAGGCCTCGCCCTGAGCCGGAAATTCATTGGGATTGACCCAAAAGCTGATGGTTGCATTGGCTGAATTGAGCTGCGAAGCTGCATTGGCGCGAATGCCACTTTGTGTACCATCAAACAAAAATGCGCTGTTTGACCAGCCAAATCGATCCTGCGTGAGGGTAGCGGCGTTTACTGCTGCGTGATTCGCAAAAGTAGATCCGTCCTTTGCATTGCCCGAAAAAGCATAAGAAGCAACGGGCGTTTGGGCATGGACTCCAGCCGCAAACAACAGACAGCCGAAGCACATACACAAAAGGTGTAGATACGGTTTCATGATTTGATTGTTTAAAATTGTTTCGAAAAATGACCTCTATTCGGTTGCCGGGATTTGTCTGCTTTTACTGCGTGCCATTGGATTATAATTTGGCAAACCTGCCGGTTGCCATGAACACTCCATGTTGAACCACGACAACATAAACACCTGTTTTACAAGGCTTTACATTCACACTTACCTTTGTGCCTGAAACATTCTGCTGCTCCAGGACCAACCGGCCGGACTGGTCCATCACGCGTACCACTCCTCCGACAAACCGCTCCGGTAACCGAAACTGAAGCACATCCGTCACAGGATTGGGTGAAATCTCCAGGTCGGCAAATTGGGTATTGCCTGGTTGCCAAACGGAGGTCTGACCTGCCTGGTAGACATCGTAAACGGCATCAGGCGCAAGGGCGTAATCGAAAATGCTCACATTATCCATCACCCCTTTAAAATTGTATTCCGGTTGACCGGGCAACATCTGTCCCATCAAAAAAGGGTATGTCGTAGTTCGAATTTTCCCCGTAAATGCCTTGAAACTGCGCAGGAGGCCATTCAAATACAAAGCCATTACCGACCCGTCGTAAGTAACCACCACATGATAAAAACTGTCTGTTTGCACCGCTACATCTGCGTCCAGGTCTGAGGTGCCATTGAGCGAGTTTACCGTCCAGCGCAGGTATTTTTCCGGGGTAATGGAAATCTTCCAGCGGTTTTGCCAGCTTCCATGGGATAAAAGGAAAGATTCTTTGGCCGGCAGTGCATTGGCTTTGAACCAGCAACTCACGGAAATACCATCCTGGAAATTCAATTTGGTATCGTTCGGCACAAGGATATGCTGGGTGCCTCCATTAAAATAATAGGCGCGCTGCTGAACCCCATGCTGATCGGTTGTCAGGATGGCCCCGTTCGGCTGGCCATGCAAGGCATTTCCACTTACGTCATTGGCATTTCCGGTAAATGGGTATTGCGCTACGAGATCGCCCGGTGTTGCATCGAAATTTTTAACGAGCACCCGGGTGGTGGCCGTTGTAAACAGTCCTTCATCGTCGGTCACCTTCACAGTAATATCCACAATTCCCTCCGAAAGTGGAGCGATCCAGTTTACCGGATTTCCGGAGTTGTCTACCGTTCCTGCGCTGGCCAGCCATATATATTGGAGCGGATCATTGTTGGCATCTGTGGCCACACAGGTCAGCAACAATGCCTGGCCAGGCGCCACGAATGCTGTATTTTTTTGCACTTCCAGGATTTGCGGGGCCTGGTTGATTTCTGCCACGATCTCCAGATCCAGCCAGGCTGTATCTCTGTTCCCGTCAGGATCCGAAGCCACCAAACGCAATTGAATGATTCCGGTCTGGGCAGGGGCGGTATAACTTACATTGGCGCCCGCTCCACTCAGCTGACCTGATGATGCACTCCATTCATAGGTAATGGTTCCGGAATCCGGATCCTCCACCGTACCATAAAGTGCCGATACATCGTTTACCTGCAGTGGGCTTTTTGCTGCCGCCAGGGCTTTGATGCGCGGACCTACCGTATAAGGCTGGGCATGCTGGTTGAAATCCACCACGATGCCATTGACCATCAATCTGTTCCGTTCATAAGAAATGGCACCTCCGGCCGGGCATACCGTAATCAAAACAGCCTGATTGGCCGGAATACTCAGGTTGACCGTACCACTTACGTTTTGCTGAATAAAGGACTCCGTCAATGCCTCATAAATATCGGACGGTGTATCTCCGGCAGCGAACTGAATGGTTTGAGTGTTGGGAAAAGGATTATAAATCAGGCAGGTGGGATAGGCCTCTGGTCCGAAGAAATCTGTTTTTAACAGATTGATTTTTAGTATTTTATCAACATTTGTTTTTTCCACCATGGCCCCCAGATAACCGATGGAGCCGCTGCCGTATAAGGCCAGATTGGTAGCAGCCCAACCGCCCTGAACAGCATCGCCGGTAGAAAACGGGGAAAGGTTCTGGTATTTTTGTTTCATCGCCTCATACCCTACTACTTGTTGGGGGTCATGGGCGTTGGACCAGGCCGAGGCATCCTGCAAATTGGCCGGCAAAAAACCCGGATAAAACAATCTGGTGGCATTGGTCAGGTTTAGCATCCACTTGCCGATGGCCCGGGCAAATCGTTTGTCGTACCGAACCATGGGCGCCAGTGCTGCCGCTTGTTGTACCCCGTTCAATTGAAATGCATAGTCATTCCCGGCATCATTGGCTTCACCAACCAGTCCCGACACATCAAATCCACCCCAGGTACCCACGATGGTTCCCCAGCCACGCAGCGGCCCACGGTTGAACGACCAGTTCACCATTTTTTCTACCTCGTAGCTGGTACCCAATTCTGCATTCATTTTAGCAGCAGTATAGGTGCCGTATGGTAATTGGAGTTCGTAGGATGGGTTGCTTGTCCAGTTACTCAGAAACTCAAGCGACCACTCTGCCCCTTTCAGGTACTCCGGATTTCCAGTTTTTTTATAGGCATGGTACAAAACCCACGCATAGGCGCCTGCAGCCTCGGGCTCGTGCACTCCGTTGGGATTGGGTTCCATTGTTTTAAACTTCCATCCCCGGTAATCCATAAATGCCGGCTCCCAGGGGGCATCATTTCCGCCCATACCCTTTACTGCTTCTAAAAACCGGTCGGCAACCTGAACAAACTGGGCATCAGCCTCACCGCCGATACCCGGGTAGAGGTCGTACAACTGATAGAAGTAGATATTAGGCATCAAATCATACCACCAGTCATTGCCGCTGCTGGTATTGGGCGCATTGAGGTAAATCAGTTCACCATTGGATTTATTGAAAAAATCCTGACTCATGCGCACCCAGTTCTGACCAAACTGGTTGCTTTTATCGGCGCCGGCCAGGGTGGAACCCACCAGAGAAGGCAACACATTAATGGCTTCGTTACCATTCGGCGAGTTTGTTCCCACATAGGTATGCAGGCCAAAAAATGGCGTTTGCGGATAGTTGTATCCGGCAGGTTTCAGGTAAGAGAGCGGCAGATATTGCCCTGTTTTTTGCAGATCATACACAAAAGAATCGTACCGGAGCGCCACCTCACGCCAATTGCGCACATTGTAGGGCGCCGGCAGATTGGGCATAGACTCTATCCTTGGAACCGCTACCTGTCCGGCTTGCGCCAGCAGGTTTCCGGTCAAGGTTGTCAGCAGCAACAACAACCAAATACTTGAGTGAATGTATCTGTCTTTGTTATGGAACATGGGACGAACGATTAAAAGCGCAATAGGAAACCTGTCACACTGCCAGGATTTGGGTTTATCAATAATTTGGATTTTGAACCAATGCCGGATTCAGGTCAATCTCGGCCTGTGGCAGAGGAAAAACCTCGTGTTTCCCGGTCTGAAACCCGGGAATGAACTGAGCGGCCAGCCCCCATCGCACCAGATCAAAATACCGGTGCATTTCAAAGCCAAGCTCCACCCGGCGCTCATGCCGGATCGCGTCACGCATTTCCTGCTGATCGGTGGTAAGCACCGCCGGCAGCGCAGTAGCCGGATCAGTTGCCTGTGCCCGGGCCCGGGCGCGTACCTGTTCCAGCGGAACCTGAGCTTCCTGTACGCGGTTGAGTTCCGTCAGGGCTTCTGCCTCCCAAAGCAATACTTCTGCAAAACGAATGGCGGTGTAATTGATATCGCCATCGGCCCGTTGGGTTACAGAATCTTTGGCTTGCAGGTATTTTCGCACGCTGTGCCCGGTGGAGGAAAAGGAAGGTTTGTACACTACGCCAAAATAATCCTCATTGTTGGATGCCAGCGTGAACTTGCGCCTTGGGTCATCGGTTTCAAATGCATTGAAATACTCCAGACTTGGTTCCGCAAAACCATACCCTTCGTATTTTTTAGAAGCCCACCACTGGTTGAGAAAATTCCCGACACCCAGTTCCAGATTGGCATGCTGGATTTCCCATACCGACTCTGCGTTATTTTGCGTGTTTTTCCGGAAATTATCCTGATAATCAGCCATCAACGCATAGGCAGAGGCAGCTTTTACTTTCGCCACAGACTCGAGCACTTTTTCCCAATTGCGCTGGTATAAGGCTGTTTTTGCAGCCAGAGCAAAAGCAGCGCCCTTGGTAGCGCGGCCCACCTCTTTGGCCGGGTAACTTGCCGGCAACAGTGCAGCGGCACGATCACAATCGGAAATGATCTGAGTATAAATCTCCGATTTGTCGGTCTTGGGCGCTTTCAATTCATCCGGAGGGGTGATTTTGGTAAACAAAGGCACATCCCCAAATACCTGCGTCAATTGAAAATAATAAAACGACCGCAGGAACAATGCTTCTCCAATGATTTGATCCTTACGTGTCTGCGGCATATCAATATTTGGTACGTTATCGAGCACCAGATTGCACTGCGTAATGCCGGTGTACTGAAGTTTCCAAAAACTGTTCAACTCTTCCGTCCGCGGGGTGAAGGTCATGGCATCCATTTCAGTAATACCCGGTCGTGAACCGTCGCCACCGGTGATGGCATCATCGGATGCCACCACGGCAAATGCCCAGTAAAAATTGTTGTTGGCATTGCTGAATACAAGGGGCTGATAGGCTGCATTTAAAGCCTGGACGGCATCCTCTTCTGAGTTAAAATAGGAACCCGCATCGAGAATGGCAATGGGTTCTTTGTCCAGTATGCCCTGACAGGATACAAGCGTCAGGATGGATGTAAATAAAGCAAAACGTAGCATCGTTGTGGAATCAAAGGTTAATGAACGGCCAATCAGGCATTGCCAACGGCCATGCGGAGCTTTTTAAAAATCCAGTTTAATGCCAGCAATAAAAGTGCGTGGCGCAGGCACCGTACCCCAATCAATCCCAACTGCCAGGTCTGAGGAAAGTCCCAGGCCTCGGGTATCGTTGGCATTTGCCTGAATCTCGGGATCTAAACCAGGGTATTTCGTGATGGTAATGGCGTTCTGGGCCGTGATATAAGCCCTGAATCCGCCAATCCCTTTCCAGCGTTTCATCAGATGTTGAAAGTCATAACCCAGCGATATGTTGCGTACGCGCAGATAGGATCCGTCTTCCAGAAAACGGGTGGAGGCTCTCCGGTTACCGTTCCGGTCGTCCACACTTACCTTCGGAATATCTGTCTGGGTATTGGTGGGCGTCCAGCGATTCAAAATATCCGAATATGAGTTAAAGCCGCGCAGCTGGGTTTCATAGGCAAAATTGCCGTACAAGAAATAAACATCATTTCCCTGCACGCCCTGCAGCAAAGCACTCAAATCAAAATGCTTCCAGTTGAAGCCCAAATTCATACCATAAATGAATTTCGGGAACGGACTGCCTATATGGGTACGGTCCTTGTCGTCAATCTTGTTGTCGTCGTTCAGATCCGCAAATTTTACATCGCCGGGGCGTGTAAAGGTTGTTTGGAACGGGCTGTTATCTATTTCTTCCTGCGTCTGGAAAATGCCTTCCATCTGATACAGGAAAAATGATCCTACCGGATAACCAGGCTCTGTTTTGGTCAATGCACCGTCCGACAACCCAAAACCGCCCAGAATAGGTTCTGAATTTGCAATAGACAGCACTTTGTTGCTAACAGTTGAAATATTGGCGCCCACATTATAATGCAGTTTGCCTAATCTGTTTTTGTAGATCAGGGCAAACTCCAGGCCTTTGTTCTCTACGGAAGCCGCATTAATAAATGGCGGCCTGACCGCCCCTCCCGCCTGTGGCACAGGTACGCGAACGAGGATATCATCTGTTTTTTTGCGATACACATCGGCGGTAAACGTGAGCCGTTCGCCCCAAAAACTCATATCCAGACCCAGATTGGTTTGGGTACTGGTTTCCCAACGAATATTGCTGTTGCCTGTTTCCAGAATGGTGGACCCCGTCACGATTTCCCCTCCAAAATTATACACCGGAAGGCCCGTGGCTACCAGTGAGCTATACGGATAAATGCCAATTTCCTGATTGCCTAACTGCCCCCAGCTGGCGCGCAATTTTAGACCGGAAATGAAGCGTACCGGATCGAAAAACCGCTCATTGGAAATGTTCCAGGCAGCTGATACGGAAGGGAATACACCCCAACGATTGTTTTTGCCAAATCGGGAGGAACCGTCCCGTCGCACGGCAGCGCCCAAAACATACCGGTTATCATAGGAATACCCCACTTGCCCAAAATAGGACAACAATGCCCACTCCGTAGCAATCCCGGAGGCGCTTACGTCACCCAGTTCTTCAGATATGCTGGAAGAAATATACCGAAACAAAGGATCGGTGCGACGGAAATTGCTGGCCGATGCGCCCAGGTAATCAGTATGGTTCTCTATGGCTTCCATCCCCAGGAGTGCCGACACCTTGTGCAATCCAAAACTGCGCTGGAAATCAGCTGTATTATTCCAAATCAGGGTTTGGTTAAATACCCTTCCCTCATTCAGCGAGGTGGGATCATAAATAGCCGATGACAAGCGCTCTTTAAACAACTTATTGCGTTCAAACTGGATATCGCCGCCAAGCGTGGTCCGTACTTTCAAACCCTCCATTATTTTCAACTCAGCAAACACATTTCCAAAAACACGATACCGTTTGATGTTCCAGTCGGTCGCATCAATAAAGGCCAACGGGTTGGCATTGCCGTCGCCATACAGGGTAGGATCACCCAATTCAGAGGATACATTGTAGTAGGAGCCATCGGGCTTGTAAATCGGGAAAACCGGTGCAGCAATCAAGGCGTACCGGATGCCGCTCAGCTCGTTACCCGGTCCATAGCCATCACCGGATGCTCCAATCAATTGCTGATCAGTATGGGAAAAAGAAAAACTGTTGCCCACTTTAAACCGTCGGGAGCCCATTTCTCCATTAAACCGGAGCTGGTATTTATCAAACCCCTGTCCTCTGAAAATACCATCCTGGGAATGGTACTCTCCGGAGAGATAAAAGCTGCCATTTTCGCTGCCCCCGGAAGCGGAAAGCGCATAATGGCGAATGGGCGCCGTTTGGAACACCTGATCAAGCCAGTTGTTATCCGGCAAAGTGTCGAGTATGGCCGGATCGTAGGTGGGGATTTGATTGGCTACATTGCGCAAGGTATTGGCGTTGGTAATAGCCTCATTCCTGATACTGAGGTATTCATCTGCATTGAGCAACTCAGGAAGTCGGGCGGCCTGCTGAATACCGGTATAGGCTTCGAAATAAAAAGAAGGCTTCCCGGATTTACCTCTCTTGGTAGTAATGAGTACCACGCCATTTGCAGCGCGGGATCCATAGATAGCCGCTGCTGCTCCATCTTTCAGCACTTCGATGGATTCAATGTCGCCCGGTGCAAACATGTTGATGTTGCCTGTGGTAGGCACTCCGTCAATCACATATAAAGGATTGTTATTACCCAAAGTACCTGCACCCCGAATACGCACTGAAATATCGTCGCCCGGCGAACCTGTTACCTGGGTCACCATTACGCCTGGCGCCTGTCCCTGAAGCGCCTGGTCTATGCCCACAACTACCAGTTTTTCAATGTCTTTTGACTTTATGGAAGAAATCGAAGAAGATATCTGGCTTCTGTATTCCTTTTTATAACCGGTAACCACTACATCCTGCAATACATTGGCGGCGTCTTCCAGTTTTACCACCAGAAGCGTTTGTCCGTTTACAGGAACTTCCTGATCTGCAAATCCGGCATAACGGACCACCAGGGTGACTTCCGGCGAACTGATATTGAGTTTGAAGGCTCCATTCAAATCAGAAATGGCGCCGTTGGAGCTGCCTTTCTCCTGAACACTGGCGCCGATCAGGGGTTGATCGTCCACTGCAGAAACAACCGTTCCTGATATGGCAAATGATTGGGCTACAAGTGCTTGTCCACAAAAAACCAGCAGCAGCAGGAGCAATTCCCGGGATATCTTAAAAGTATGTGTAAAACTCATGACAACCTGATTGTGATTCAGATAGGCAAAAGTCAAACGTAATAAAAGGATAACCTGATACTATTATGTAAATAGATTGTACTTTTACGAATAATTTCAAAATTCTTCCTTTTTATTCTGCAACTGGGAAGAAACCGCAGAAAAACTTGGCTAGCATGAGGCTTCTTAAAATTAAGTTGTAAAATGAATATTTATCGCGAGATAACTCCGTTGCAGAATACCAATGTATTTGTTGTGCTGGATTCTGTGAGTAACGGATTTGACTACCCGGTACATAACCATCCGGAATTTGAACTTAATCTTGTAGCCGGTATGTCGGGTACCCGGATTGTTGGAGATTCAACGGAACGATACACCGATTTTGATCTGGTGCTATTGGGCCCCTATTTATTTCACAAATGGGATGGAGACACCGTTATACAAAAAAGCGGACAACCTTACCGGGTCATTACCATACAATTTGCGCCGGATTTATTTAGCGGGCAACTATTTCAGAAAGAGCGTTTTATCAAAATCAGGCAGCTGCTGAGAGATGCCGGCAGGGGTATTAAGTTTCAGGGCAAGACCTTTGAAGCTGCCATGAAAATTATGATAGAGCTGACTGAAGATCAGGGGTTTGGCAGCATTATTTCGTTTTTACAACTGCTGGATTTATTATCACAATCCACTGAAACAACTTTTTTGGCTACTGAAGGATTTTCTCCCAAATCAACACGTTCTGAAAGCAACCGGATTCAGGTAGCTTACGGCTACATACTGAAGCATTTTACCAACCCTGAATTAAAAATAGGAGATGTGGCATCGCAGGTTAATATGAGCGACTCTGCGTTCAGTCACTTTTTTCAAAAATATGCCTTCCGGAGTTTTACCGATTTTTTGATTGACATCCGGATAGGACACGCCTGTAAACTGCTTTTGGATACAGACGAAACGGTAAACCAGATTGCTTCCAAATCCGGCTTCAACAATTTGGCTAATTTTAACCGGTTGTTTAAAAAATACCGAACCTGTACACCTGTTTCCTACCGGCGAAGATATCTGGAAAAGAGCTCGTTCGACTGGACACACCAAATTACACCCTGGCAGTTTTTACCACAAAAGTCCATAGAAAAAGGTCCCACCAAACCAGTGGCCTACGCCACAAGGCTGGTGCACTTCTAAAACCCGTTAGCTGTTTGAAACCTTAAAAATCGCCCAGGCTGGTTTCCGGCAGTTGAGCCATGGCCTGGTCAAACTGCTCCTGATTGGGCGCTTTGCCGTGCCATTTGTGGGTGCCCTGCATGAAATCTACACCGTATCCCATCTCGGTTTTCATGAGCACTACTACTGGTTTGCCTTTGCCGCATCTGCGTTTTGCTTTGCGCAACATGGCGATCACGGAATCCAGGTCGTTGCCTTTTTCCAACACCAGCACATCCCAGCCAAAAGCTTTCCATTTGGCAGGCAGATTGCCCAGCGCCATCACTTCCTCCACCGGACCGTCAATTTGCTGACCATTCCAGTCTACCGTTACCACCAGGTTGTCCACCTTCAGGTGTGCGGCCGACATGATGGCTTCCCAGCATTGGCCCTCTTCCAGCTCGCCGTCGCCGGTGAGGCAGAATACAAAACGATCGTCGTTATCCAGTCGTTTGGCCAAAGCAGCGCCGATGGCTGCCGAGATTCCCTGTCCGAGTGAGCCGGAGGCAATACGGATGCCCGGCAGACCTTCGTGGGTGGCGGGGTGACCCTGCAGGCGGGAGTTGAGTTTGCGGAAGGTTTTCAGTTCCGCCACCGGGAAGTATCCGGAACGCGCCAGCGTGGAATACCAAACTGGAGAAATATGACCATTGGAAAGGAAAAACATGTCCTGCCCTTTGCCATCCATCTTAAACGGCTTGGCTTTATGTTTCATCACATTGCCGTACAGGGCCACAAAATATTCCACGCAGCCGAGTGAGCCGCCCGGGTGACCACTTTGACAATTGAACACCATGCGCACAATATCGCGCCGGGTTTGGGTTGCACGCTCCTTAAGTTTGGTAAGATCCGCCATGTAAATTGGGTAAAAAATAATGGATGGCCGCAAAGGTAGCAATTCCGGGAAAAAAAACAGGCTGCCCCGAAAGTACGGGACAGCCCTTGCTATGCATGGTTAGGCTGCGATGCCAAAAGAATATTAGCTCCAGATGTTTGGAATAATCAATACCTGGCCTACTTCGATTTCATCAGGATTGCTCAACTGATCGCGGTTAGCGTCGAAAATAGCGTTGTACTTCATCATATCGTCGTAGTAGTGCTTAGCAATTTTGCTCAGGCTGTCGCCTTTTACTACGGTGTGCTTGGTGTAATAGTCGGTGGTAGCAACCTGGATATCAGCTGCGATATCAGATGGTTCAGCACCGCCAATAGCCTTGATGGCATCCCAAAGCTGGTCTTTCTGATAGGTGTCTGCCGCTGTACCCCACATGCGGAGTACACCATCTGCACCTTCTTCAATTCTGCCGTTTTGAATGCCAAGTTTTTCACCCAAAGCAAGAACGCTTGCGTATTTGTCTTTTAATGCCATGATTTTAAATGGAAATTTTAGTGTGTGTGTGTATGTGTTTTGCAAAAATGCGGATTTTAGACGCAATGTACCTGAAAAGTCACATTCCGATGTGATAAAGGTACGTATAAACGGGAAATCATATGTTAAGTTGTGGAGAAAAAGACACAAAGTGAAAACGCGAAGTCGCGAAGACACGAAGGATAAGAGACTGTGGCTGTTTGGGTAATGTACGGTTGTCACCTTTTTAGGCTATGGCAAGGCAATTGTACACCATAGATCATGCGAATAGACATCTAAAAAAACAGCATAAAACCCTTCGCCCCGCTACCCGAGCCCCCATTCACTCACTCACTCACTCTTCTCTGAGAAACGCTGGCACCTGAGCAGCTCGTCTGGCAGGCAATATAGAGGCCAGCAAACCAATACCAAGCACTGTGAGGGTAATGGGGACAAAATCCGTGGCACGCATAGCAATGGGGTAGCTGTCTACCAAAAAGCCTTCAGGGATGGTAACAATACCGTGCTCCTTCTGGATAACATACAATATTACTGCCAGCAACAATCCAATGGCCATGCCAAGCAGGGTGAGCAATATACCTTCCAGCAAAAAGATCCGCCTGATCATGCCATCGGTGGCGCCCATGCTCTTGAGCGTGCTGATGTCGCGCTGTTTATCCAGTACAATCATCCAAAGTGCGCCTACTGTGTTGAAGGCCATGAGTAGCAACATCAAACTGGTGATGGCAAACCCCATCCATTTTTCCAGTTGCATGACCTTGAAAAAGGCTTCGTTCTGTTCATACCGGTCTTTCATCACATAGGAATCGCCCAGAATGGCCTGGATGCGCGCTTTCAGTTCCGGTATTTGTGCGCCCTTTGTGGTTTTGATTTCCAGGGCAGAAACGGCGCCAGGCGGCGATTCCAGCAGTTCGCGCACAAAATCAATGTTGCTCAGCACATACTCGCTGTCGAACTCCTGCTGTATGGCAAATGTGCCAGCCGGACTGGCCAATCGCGTTTTAAAGGGCTTATCCAAAAATCCGGATTGCTGCTCTGGCATGTACACGGTTACGCTGGCCAGCGGGTTTTCTACATTGACACTCAGCTTGTTGCGTACTCCGGCGCCAAGCACCAGGCAGTTGCGTTCGCCATCTTGCAACAGGTATTTTCCTTCTATCAGGGTGGTATCTGAATCTATGCCGTTAACCAGGGCAAACTGATCGTCCACGCCTTTTAATACACCAAAATCCTGGGAGCCCTGGTGTTCAAAAAATGCGATTTCTTCGAGGGTCTGGCTCAATATCTCTACGCCTGGCAGGGCGCGGATTTGAGCCAGTTGCGCACTGTCTACCTCAAACGTTTTGCCTTTGGCCGCTGTAATCTTCAGCGGCGGGTTGAAATGCCCGAATAAATCCGACAACAAGTCTTCAAACCCGTTGAAAACAGATAATACCAGTACCAGTGCTGCTGTACCGATGGCCATACCCAGCACCGATATGCCGGTAATAATGTTGATGGCATTGGTACTGCGCCTGGCAAACAGATAACGCCTCGAAATGAGCAGAGGTAAATTCATGTGCGACACAAAGGTAAGGTGGAGTTTTTACATTCCCTTGCGGAAAGCCGCCAGCACCTGCATGGCTGCATCAATGGCCGAGATCTTTCCTGACAATACTTCAGGCTCCAGAGCCGCCAGCCGGGATTTTACCTCGGGGTGTTGGTAGAAGAGGTCTTTCAAACCGGCATCAAGGGTGTCTTCCAACCAATAACGTGCCTGTTGGCGCCGGTTTTCAAGCAACCAGCCGTTTGCACGTATATGCGCCTGATAGGCTTCCATGCGCTGCCAAACGGCCTCAATACCAGTGTTTTCCAGGGCGCTGCAGGCAAGTACTTCCGGCAACCAGCCGCTGGGTTTGGGTGGCAATAAATGAGTAGCATTCAGGTAATGCGCCCGGGCCTGATTGGCCAGTTTCACCCGATCGCCGTCTGATTTGTTCACTACCAGCAAATCAGCCATTTCCACAATGCCGCGTTTTATGCCCTGCAATTCATCGCCGGCGCCGGGCAGCAGCAAAAGCAGGAAAAGATCGGTCATGCGCTGGGCAGCAATTTCAGACTGCCCCACACCTACGGTTTCTACAATAACGGTGTCAAAACCGGCCGCTTCCACCAGCACCATGGCTTCGCGGGTTTTTCGCGCCACCCCCCCCAGAGAATCGCCGGAGGGTGAGGGCCGGATGAAAGCCATTTCTGTAGCCGAAAGCTGCTCCATCCGGGTTTTATCGCCCAAAATGCTGCCGCCACTCATGGCGCTGGAAGGATCTATAGCCAATACCGCCACTCGTTTGCCCTGCGCCACCAGGTGCATACCCAGCGCTTCAATAAAGGTGCTTTTCCCGGCTCCCGGGGCGCCGGTAACTGCAATTCGAAAGGTGTTATCCGGTAAATCTGCGTGCAGCTGCGCAATGATGTTGCGTGCCATGACCTGCCGGTCTTCCCGGGTACTTTCCACCAAAGTAATGGCCTGCCCCAGCAAAGCCCGGTCGGCAGAGCGAATGCCTTGTACAAAGGTTTCTATATCTGGCAGTGTGCGGCGCATGATGCAAAAGTAGCAGAGTTTGGGATTTCACCCTGAAATTGAGGTGGCTGGGGTATGGAAGGCGGTTAAACTTATTTAACCAACATTGATATAAATATTTAACTAATAATCAAAATGTTGATAATCAATAATATTATTGTTAATTTCATTTCTTAACACTTGTCTTATAGGTTAAACTGAGTTAAGGCTGGTCGGAGCCCGGGTCGGACTATTGCATGGGGAGGGAATCCACCCAAATCTTGCGTCAAAATTTATTGGAACCATGAAACAATTTATGCTGCCTTTAATGCTCCTGACCCTGTTGATGGGTTCTTGCCGTACACTTCAGGTGCGCGATTTCCACACCCGTGAAGCAATGCCTGCCCGACTGCCCAAGCTGGCCTTGCTGGTACATGAACGTAGTTTCCTCGAAGCCTTCGATGTAGCCTTCACCCGCGAAGTTGTGATTAACAACATGGTGGGTGGCCCATATGCACCGGCTCCCTGGGTGGCTTACGGCATGACTGATCAGGCGCTGCAAGACGTTTTTAATGTATTGGGCAACGAACTGGAAGAAAACATGAACCAGGCGGCTGCCGGACAAGCCTTCGGTCATGCCAAATTCAAATTGCAGCATTACCAGCGCCGCAACTCCGGCTGGGGTTGGACGATTGCCAGCGCAAGTACCCTGATGATCCCAAACCTGTTCGGAATGCCCCTGCGCACCAACCGCGTGGAACTGGAACTACAACTGGAAATTGAAGACGCGCAAGGAAATACCATTGCACGATATACCGCGCCTGGTGTTGGCAAAGCCCCTGTAGCAGCCTATCACGGTTACGATAACACCAGCGCTACCCGCAAAGCCAACCTTCTGGCGCTGCAAGACGCCATGTCAGTGATTAAAAAACAACTCAACCCCAACGTACCTGCCCTGAATACCCAACTGGAAGCCGCCGGACTGCTTGAAAAACAAGGCGGTAAATAGCCCTCGCAAACCCATCAAATAAACACGATATCATCCAAACCTCAGGAAACCGCAGAACCATGAAAGCAGACAGCGCCCGACACACTCAATAAACCCGCTTTTCCGGTGCGCGGGGTGTCGGTGCGCTGTTGTTAATGAGTGAGTGAGTGAATGGGTGAGTGAGTGAGTGAGTGAATGAGTGAGTGAGTGAGTGAATGAGTGAGTGCCAGACCCCCTGCAGGGCCGCAGGACCTCAGTAGCCCCAGCGGGGCGATCATATTTGTAGCCCCAGCGGTACGGCCATATATATAAATTTGGATACATTTGAACCCTGGATACCTTGTATAAAAAGCCGCATACCTAAATCTTCGCAGCATCAGGTCCAACGCGCAAAAATCTACTACACCATGAAAAGACTGTTAACACCAGCGATACTCACTTTATTAATGGGCCTGGGCGCTTGCCGGCCGGATGAGGCTCATGTTACCATTGATACTGTGGTGCAGCCGCCGGTGGTAACCACCTTACCGAATGGATCCAGACAGGTAGACCTGACCATGGTCATTACCCAGATTGGCAATTTTTACTATCAGGATTTTTCTTACGATTTTAAAAAATTCCAGGGAACGATCATTTTCGACTCCCTTACGACCACGCTGCCAACTGCCCGTGAATTCATCCAGCGCCGCTTCGTTGTTCCTGGACCGGGGTTATATTACCTCACTATGCGTCTGGGTACCGACAGCAACGGTTCCTCATCCGGTGAAACAGTAGATATACCTTAAGCCGGTAGTGAAAAGCACAAGAGCCAGCGCGGGATAACCGGCTGGCTCTTGTTTTTTGGCATATCTGCGGTTCAAACCCGCCGATGCATTTTTATTCTACCACAATCATTTTCTTCGTTGCGCTGTGGGTTGGGGTATCCAGTTGGTAGAACAGGATACCAGCTTCCAGCTCGGCACGCTGCAGGGTGATGGTATTGAAACCTTTCGCAAACTGGTTTACGATGCGTTTCACAACTTTACCTTCTGCATTAGTAACCGTGAGGGTAGCTTCTACCGCCTCAGGCAGGTTGAAGGAAATATTGGTGAAGCCCTTGGTTGGGTTCGGTGCGTTTTGCAGCAGTTCGAAGCCTGCGCCAGCCAGGGTGCTTCCGTTGGCGCCGTTGAAACGCAGCATCACTTCTTTCTTCTGCACATCGCTGCCAATTTCAGCGTAGGCTTCAGTGCGGGTAATGCTGTTGCCCAGACCAAGCATTTCGCTCAACTGACCATTGCGGGTTGCGCGGAAACGGATAGCAAACTCGCCTGCATCACCGTTTACAGAAGCTGTTACAGCCTGCTCAAACATGGCAAAGTTCTCTTTGCCCATGTTTTCGCCAGGAACCACTTCAAGAGCCTGCAAGCCGTTCAGATCCATAGTGAACTGGTAACCTGCTACTTTTTCGGCAGCTGTCAGTTTTACCTCAACAACTTCACCGGCTTTTACTGCGCGGTCTTCCACATCAAAGTACAGCGTACCCATGTTGCGGTCGTCGGCATCAACCAGAGAGTTTGGTACTACGGAGTTGTTCACGTCGCCAATTTTCACCCCTACGAAGTCATCTTCCAGGTTGTGCAGTTGCATATCCTGAACCGTTTTGGTTTCAGGGAATAGCTCCTGGAATGGGTTGTTAGGGTTCGGGAACACGTAGTCTTTATCTACAAAGCGCCAGGAAGTATTGGCTGGCAGCTCATTGTAAATACCCAGGATCATCTTACGGATCTCCACGATGTCGAAGGTGGTGATAGAACCACTCTTGTTGGCATCGGCAGCGATCATTTTGTACGGGCTGTTCAATGGCTCCAGACCCAGAATGTGTTTGGAAATCAACACCAGGTCGTAGGTTGTTACACCGTTGAGTGGGTTGTCGTCTTTTTCCGGAACAACAATATAGTCAGAACCAACTGGCAATACGTTAGCAAACATAAACACGCCGAGGTTGTCGGTCAGGTCATTGCTTGCCTGAATTGGTGCGCCGTTAGATGGGATAGCGAACAATTGAACGTTTGCTTCTTCCACACCTTCACTCATTTCTGTTTTCAATGCGCCGGAAACCAATACGATTGGGTTGCCGCTGCAAGAGCCCAGATTATCCTGTACCAGCACATAGGTTTCGCAGTAGTCTGCGTTGCCTGCTGCATCAATGGCCCAGAGTTCAACGCACTGCTGACCCACTTCATCGCAGGTAAAGGTTACGTTGGTGATTGGGTTGCCCTGTGCATCAACCGGGAATCCGGTACCGGTGCCGCATTTGCGGATACCGATTTTGATCTGGTTGGCTGGTGTGCAGTTATCTTCGGTGTATTGCAGGAAGTCGCTGGCCCAGAGAGTGATCATGCCGGTTGGCATAATGTTTACGCTAAGACCGTTGAGGCAAACCACGGTTGGCGCCTTGCAATCTTTCACCGTGAAGGTGTATTCGTATTCGCTGTTGTTACCGCAGCCATCGGTGATGAACCACTTGATTTTGTGGGTACCGTGTGGCAGTTCAGGCACAACAAAGTTGTTTTGCTGTTGCTGAGTGTTGAAACGAACGCAAGCAATCTTGTTGTTGCCGTTAACGGTTTCCTGAATGGCAAAGCCGTATTTCTGGTTGGCAGGAACAGCGCGCTCGTCGAACTGACGTGGTGTGCCGCCGGAGAAGTTTGGCGTATTCAGGTTGTTGTACAGTACATTATTCCAGCCAAGGCCTGCGATACCGGTGTTAACGGAATTTACAACCGTTTCCATGGTTCCGTCGCCGTCAAGGTCGAGGAACAGCAGGTATTCGATATTGATGTTATTACCTGAGCAAGCGTCTGTGCCGGTGATGCAAAGATCTGTTGGTTCTTCGCAGAGGTCGTGCGTTTGCAGGCCGTTATCCCACCAGTACATTTCGTTCCAAAGTTGCGCGTTGTTGGCAGTTACCCAGTTTTGGTTGCTGCAGTTTGGCGCAACATAAGTACCCGTTGGAGCCTGGCCGTCACTGATCTTGATGATCTGCTTGTACACATAGCTGTTGGCGTTGGCATCCCAGAAGGTACAGTAGTTGGTAGCCTGTGGATCCGTTGGGTTGATCTTCACCACCGTTGGCGCCCATGGAGCAATGGTTCCGCAAGCAGAAACGGTCGGACCAGGCAGGTTAGCTGCGGCGTTGGAGATTGGGTTCGGATTCGGGTTTGGAACAAAAATGGTGGAACCGTTCGGGTTATATGTACACCAGTTGATGATTTTCCAGGTGCGCTCAATTTTGAAGCAGGCATCCGGTACTACCGTGAATACCTCATCCTGGAATGAAACACCGATCAATTCGCAGTCTTTACCGAAGAACAATGGCTCACCGTAGTTGCCAGTACCATCGCAGCTGGTAACGATCACATCGTTCGGGAACTTCACGAAGTACTGTTGTTTGTAAGAAACAAAAATACGCTGAGTGCACTGGCTGCTGTTGCCGTAGCAATCGAAGCTGCGGAAAGTGCGGGTGATGGTACCTTTGTTACAAACGGTGTCGAACAGGCTGTAGTTTACGGAGTGGGTCAAACCGTACTGGCCTTGGTAAACTTTAGTTGAATCCAGGCAGCAGTTGTCATAAACCTCAGGTTTGCCGTAAGCCCAAAGGCTTGGGTCGAAGTTTTCGCAGTTTACGTTTACGTTGTTCGGAGGTGTGCAGGTAGGCTTGATTTTGTCTTCTACCAGTACCCAAACCATACAATCGTTAGCGTGCCACTCTTCGAAATCGAGGTCAACATCACCGGCAGGAACAGGCACATCGTACACACGCAGGATAACCTGTACGGTATCGCCGATGTCTTCGCAGCAGAACTTAACCTGATCGTGGAACTGGTTTTCGTCCTGGCAACCGTTCGGGTTCATACGACGCACTTTGAAGTAAACCTCAGGCGCGCAGTTATCGTAAGAGCCATCATCGAAGGTTTCAGCATTCACCAGCGCCATGCCGTCTACATTGAGGGCTACTTTGGTGTTTTGATCGCAGGAAACGTTCGGTGGGGTGCTGTCTTCTACGGTTACATCAAACACACATTCTGTGATGTTGCCACAGTCGTCTTTAATAATGTATTTCACCGTGGTTACGCCGATACCGAGGTTGTTGGCGTAGCCTAACACCGCCAGGGTGTCGCGGTCCCATGGGTTGTTACCAGGGAAAGTGGTGAAAGTGCCGTAGATATTGCGCATGATACCATTGAAGTCCATAAACTGAGCTTCAATAGATGACAGGCGTGAGCAGTTGTCGGTTACAATGACATCCGGCAGGTCGAAATCCAACTGACAATCGTTCGGGTTGGTACCTACGGTCATGTCTTCCGGGCAATCCAGTTCCGGACCAGTAGAGTCTTCAACCTTAATAATCTGTGTGTAGGTCAGCGGGTTGGTTGGACCATTCGGGCGGCACCAGTCGTACACTGTCCAGGTACGCAGTACTTTGTGTGTACCATCGCAAATGGGGAGTGGCAGATCCTGGTAGGTTGCATTCAGTTCACAGAAAGTACCATTTGGCCAAACCGGGAACTGTACGCCGAATTCCTGCACGTAAGGTACGCCGGTGGAGTTAGGATCTGTTACCGGATCGCTGCAGTCCACGGTTACGTTTGGTGGGAAGAATACATCGGTAGAGTGACGGCGCTCGAAGTAGATGTATTGATTGCAGGTAGAAGTGTTGCCACTTTCGTCTTCTGCGGTCCATTTACGAATCACATAAGCGCTGATGTCCTGCTGACCATTGATGCTACCGGAGCAGCCCAGATCGAACCACTGATCAATATAGGTCAGGGTTACGTTGGTGCAATTTTCCTGATAGTCGGGCCAGCCGGCTGCGATGTTCAGTACATCTTCCAGGTAACCCGGAGTGTAGGTGGTTACAGCGCAGTTGAGGCTGATATCCTCACAATCCAGCACTGGAGGTAGTACGTCCAGAATATGGGCGAGACCTGTGCAAGAGTTACCGGAGATGAGATCCTTCACGCGAATAGGCAGCGTGAGGTTGATGTGAGCGGCGGTAGCCACGAAGTTGCCGGATCCGGGAGTCCAAACGCCATTGATTTTGGCTTGAACCTGGAAATTACCGTTTGGACAGCCATTGCCTTCCAGAATCATGTCGGGCAAAATTTCTGTCTCACAGTCGTCGTCCAGCGTGATTTGTACCAGATCGTTGCAGATCATGTTACATTGGGCGATTGCTGCGTTGTTGGCCGAAAGCGATAAAGCCAGCGCAAACAACCATCCCAAAGCGTTGAAAAAGAGTGTAGAATTCGCTTTTTTCATGAGTTAACTGATTAGAAAAAAATGTAATCGATTGAATGTGCTTGTTTCTAGAGATGTGTTCTCAGAATCAAGACTTTCCCACAGCATGCTTTAAACGCACAAAGATAAAAAAGTCATGATTTGTTGTGAAGGATTTTCAAAAACAGATCAATGTTTAAGAAATAGCAAAAACGATGCCTAACGTACATCGTTTTGGGCAGTAAGAAGGTTAAGAGAATGTAAAATACGCTGGAAAGCGTAGAATCTCAGGAGGAAGCAGGGCAAATGTACGCTAAATACGCCTAAAATGTCAAATGGCAAAAGAAATAATGTTTAGGAATCTGAGCATTTGACCCGATTCCGACATTTTGTTATGCCGGGACTACACCAAATGGTTTTCAAAGGCCAGTTTAATCAGGGCGCCTGTGCTGTTCACACCGAGTTTGCGCATGATGTTTTTCCGGTGAACGCTGGCAGTTTGGTCGCTTATGAAAATCCGCTCGGCTATTTCTTTGTTGGTCAGCGCCTGCCCGATGAGTTTCAGGATTTCTATTTCCCGCTTGGTGAGTTGGTACTGGCGGGCAAAACGAATTTCGGGAGAAAGGCCATCGGCTTCCTGCTGGGTCGCAAAAGGCATTAAACCGCGGCCCACATAAGTTCTGCCTTCGGCCAGTTCCCCAACGGCTTTCAGCAATTCTTCGTGGGTGCCTGATTTGAGCATGTAACCATCGGCGCCGGCACGGAAGGCCGCCTGGATTTGCAGCGGATCAACGGAGCCGTTCAAAATCAGCACCCGGGTTTTGGGACCCGACTGTTTCACGGACGCCACTATTTTGAGGCCTTCCGCATCGGGAAGGTCCGGATCTAGCAAAAACAAATCAGGTTGGGAATTATCCAGGTATTCTTCCACCTGAGAGCCATTGACGGCTACTCCTTTGATGTGAAAGGAAAATTCTCCCTCTTTGGAATTAGACAACAGGGACCGGATTCCCTCTGCAAAAATGGGGTGATGATCTGCTACAAGTATGTCAAGATGGCGGAGCATAGGTACGGAAAGATTATTTGCCTGCTCCAACTGCAACTTTTATACCATAACAAAAAGTTATAAACTCTTCCAGCCCTTTCCAGCCTCAGCGGGCGGTGTAGAACCGCATTTTATAGTCGGTTTTGATCCGACCAACCTTGATGGCATCCAGCCTCCGCTGAATGAGCCGCTTCTTGAGCGGTTTGAGTCGTTCTGTAAATAAAACACCCTCAATATGGTCGTATTCATGCTGAATAACCCGCGCGTTGATGCCTGTAAAATCGGCCTCGTGTTCCTGAAAATTTTCATCCTGCCAGCGGATCCGGATGCCTTCCGGACGTTCTACATCGCCGCGGATATCAGGAATGCTGAGGCAGCCTTCTTCATAGGTAAATGGCTCCTCGCTGAAGCCCAGAATTTGAGCATTGATAAACACCTGTTTCATCGGCATATCCGTAGGTTCAAGTTCCTTGTCTTTCCGATCCAGCTGTTCGGTATCAATCACAAACAAACGAATAGAATACCCTACCTGTGGCGCTGCAATACCCACCCCGTCGGCATGATACATGGTGTCCCACATACTGGCTATAAGTGCCTGTAAATCAGGATAATCAGGACCAACAGGAGCGGCTATTTTCTTCAAAACGGGTTGCCCGTAGGCGTAGATCGGCAAAAGCATGTGGAGTGAGTGTGGTGATTGGGGTTAAATGGGAGACCAGTAATTATCTTCCATGTATTGTTCGAGAATCAGGGCGGCAGCAATTTTATCTACCATGGCTTTATCGCGGCGTTTTTGTTTTTTTACACCGCTTTGCAGAATGATTTGCTTGGCCAGGTTGGAAGTATTGCGTTCGTCTTGTCTGATAATAGATTTTTCGGGAAATTGTTTTTGCAAGCGTACCGCAAAAGCATCTGCCTGTGGGGCAATTTGCGCCGGATTCCCGTCGGGGTACAGCGGCAAGCCGAGTACAAAACACTCTACCTCCTCAGTGCTGCAATAATTTTTTAAAAAATCCAGTACCTCTGCAGTGGGCACCGTAGTCAGCGCACTGGCAATGATCTTAAGGGGATCCGTTACGGCAATCCCTGTTCGTTTTAATCCAAAATCAATAGCCAGAATGCGTCCCATAGTTGCGAAGCGCAAAGATAGGAAGAAGTGTTTGAGTTGGTGAGTGTTTGAGTGTTTGAGTGTTTGAGTTGGTGAGTGTTTGAGTTGGACACCACTAAGGCACTAAGGGCACTAAGGGGAATAAGTGGTGTCCTAATTTAATATTTAATTTAGCCAAAGCCTCCTTAGTGCCCTTAGTGCCTTAGTGGTGTCCAACTCAAACACTCAGCAACTCAAACACTCACTGTGTCGCTGTTTGGGCATTGATGCGGCCCCACCCGAAATTGGCGTGGCGGTTTGGCCAGTAGTTGCCGTTTTGCTTGAGCTTATCGAACACCTGTGCTCTGCTGAACCCAGGATTTTTCGCCCAAACGAGTGCTGCAATACCTGCTGTGGTGGCCGTGGCTACAGAAGAACCGCCTACCATACTTGGATCATCGCCGGAATCGGCCAGTGAAAGCGGATTTTTCCCATCTGCGGTGCGTTCCATCACAACCACGAAATCCACTTTGCCTCCTTTGTGGCAATCGCCGCAGGCCGCAGTCAGGTTGGTTTTCATACCTGTTACGGCGGAGCACTCATTCAAACTTGCCGGAAAAATTACGCCCCAGAACCAACTGGTCCACCAAAACGAGGTGCCAGCTGCTGCAAAAATGAGTTTTTCCTGATTGTGGGCATATTTGATGGCATCCTTGATCTGGTTGGAGGTAGTGATCCTGCCCATACTCATGCTGATGATCCTGGTGTCTGAATCGCCAGCCTGCACAAATGCATCGGATACGCCCACCACTTCCCTGCTTTCGTTAAGGTACACGTCGGCGGCAGCGCGGATGCTTACCAGATCGCAGTTGTAAGCCACGCCAACTGCTGCGCCGTCTTCGCCACGTGGTGCTGCGCAGGCGCCCAACATAGACGTGCCGTGCCCGCACTGATCATGCGGTGTTTCAGGCGGACCGTCGGATGGAAGCGTTACAAATTTTTCGATATTGCGACCCTGAGAATCCCCCTGATTGAAGGCCGCATCCAGGTTGTCCTGATCGTCGTTGGCGCCCGTGTCAATGATGGTAACCTTACATCCGGCGCCGGTGCTGTTTTCCCATGCTTCCGGAATTTTGTGGTTGGTATAATTCCAGGAACGTTTACAATCAGGCGCAATATTGGTGTAATGAACGCCAGGCTGCAGCCCTGGTTCCGGACCATTGCTGTCGCAGCCAGAGCCGGAACGTTCGCCGGCGTGAGCTGCCATATATGGCTCATAACCAATAGGTTCTGCATACCTTACCAGCTTTGAAGCACGTAAAGCGCTGATGGTAGCCGGATTTTTTACGTACACACAAAAGACCGGCAGTTTGGCATTTTCTTTAAAAGCCAGCAGATTTTTTTCCGTGAGTTCCGGGTTGAGGCGGATTTCGTTTTCCAGCACCAAACGCAGCACTTCGTTCCGCGCCTGTTGCCACTCGGCAGACTGTATGTTAAGCAGGTGCAAGCGATCTGCTACATTTTGTTCGCCTTCCGGCTGGTAGCCTACCGAGAGTACATAATCTGAATTGCTCAGCGCCGCCCAGACATGAGCTTCAGAGGCCCATTCCCAGCGAAATTCGCCGTACAATTCCATTTTGTTGCGAATCAGCAAGTCCAGTTCCGTAGGATCAGTTTTGCTGAAAGATTGTGAAGTCTGCTCTTGTTTCTGGCAACCATTTGCCAACAAAAACAAGGCTAAAAGAGCTAAATGCGTAAACTTTTTCATGAAAAGAAAGCGGTTTAAAAAATTACATTGGGCAAATATAGCGTTTTAAGTGTTTGAGTGTTTGAGTGTTTGAGTGTTTGAGTGTTTGAGTTAGCATGCGCCGGGTATTGTGTTTGATCTATGCAAGGCAGTTAAATTATTTTAGCGGAGTTTGAGAACTTCGCCGTAATTTCCCATCCCACTCAGGCACTCAAAAACTCAAAAACTCAGGCACTCAAAAACTCAGGCACTCAAAAACTTTTTTTGCCCATGCTCCGATTACTTACACTCCTGTGCCTGCTGGGGCACACCCTTTTTGTGTTGGCACAAAATCCGCAGGAAATTGCGGTTCCACTGCAAATCAATGCCGCACTGAATCCTCCCGCCACTTTTTTGAGCTGGCCCAATCCTCAAAACTCGGATATTCTTTTGCGCAGAAGGATAAAAGGGGAAGCGAGCAATACCTGGGTTGAACTGGTGAACGCTCCCCAAACCCTGCTCAATGGTTATTTCGATAATGGCCTGGATGCCTCGAAAACCTACGAATACGCTTTGGAGCGAAAAACCGGCAGTCAAACAGCCTATGGATATGGTTTTGCCAATTTTTTTACACCGGTAACTGATGCTGGCGGTAAGCTGCTGGTATTTATAGATTCTACTACCGCCGATCTGCTGGGCGCCGATCTGGTGACTTATAAAAACGACCTGCGTGGGGAAGGATGGGCAATTGTACCGTTTAAAACCGGCCCGTTTACTACTGTACAATGGGTTAAAAATCAAATAGTTAACGCCTATAATGCAGACCCCGGCGGCGTAAGGGCCATTATGCTGATCGGGCCGGTGCCGGTGCCTTATTCCGGCAGCACAGCCTGGGACGGACAATCTGATCACGTGGGCGCATGGCCCTGCGACGCTTATTATGGGGATATAGACGGTATTTGGACCGACAATTCCGTGAATATTCCCAACACAGCCCGACTGGCCAACCGAAATGTTCCGGGAGATGGCAAATTTGACCAAAATACCCTGCCTTCTGCCATAGAATTGCCGGTTGGCCGCATAGATTTCAGCAACTTGAGTGTGGCCACATTTGGCGCCTCACCGGTTGAATTATTGCGCCAGTATTTTTTTAAAAACCGTCAATGGAGAAACGGTTTTTATCAAACACCCAAAACAGCGCTTATTGATGATCGGGAAGGTTGGGCCGGCGGGGCAGCCTATGCTGCCGATGGCTATCGAAATGCATACCCTGTGGTGGGCGAATTTGGTGTGAGTGCCGGCAATTTCCGCAGTAATGACCGGCATTTAATCCGTTTTGGCGCAGCCATCAACAGCAGTTACACCAGTGCAGGAGATATTGGTTCGTCCAGTAATTATGCCACCGACTCTATTCAGTCCATTTTTGCGGCCCTGCATGGCAACTATTTTGGCGATTGGGATTACGAAACGGATCCCCTGTTGCCGGCTTTACTGGCCTCCAAAGGCGGTGTATTGGCCGTCAACTGGGGTGGCAAACCGCATTGGATGAAACAAGGCCTGGCCTCCGGAGAAACCATTGGACATTGCCTGGTAGAAACACAAAATGCCCAATACAACGATGCTTACGGCCATTTTTCAGCAGAAAGTGGCATACATGTGTCGCTGTTGGGCGACCCCACCCTGCGGGCGCGCGTGGTACCGCCTGCCCGGAATCTCAGCGTGCAATCCAATTGCAACCGTGTAAGTCTGCACTGGGATGCCTCCACCGATCCGGAAGTAAACGCCTATTTGGTGTACCGGGCATTCAGTCAGGACGGTCCTTACACCCGACTGACGCCTGATTTGCTTTTTCAAACCTCTTTTGAAGACCTGAATCCGGTGGCCGACACCCTTTTTTATTCCGTTAGAGCCGTAAAACTGGAGGTAACACCCGGCGGCGGCGCATTTTACCAAACAGCTACCGGAGCGCCCAAATGGGTTATTTTTGAACCTGGTAATGGTCCTACTGCCATTGCACTCGGCGGCAGTCTTACTTGCAGCAACCCATCTTTAACCCTGGGCACCAATTTCTCGCCAGCCAACAGCTCGGTGCAGTGGTACAACCCTGACGGCAGTTTGCACCCTGGGTTTACAGCCACCCAGCCCGGCGTGTACACAGTGGTGGTAACCGCCCCCAACGGCTGCACTACTGCCGCCTATGCCACGGTTTACCTGGATACCCTTTTGCCCACCCCCAATATACCCTCCGAGGTGGTTGTGAACTGTACCATGCTCACGCCTTCATTTACGGTACCTGACGCCCCGCCCAACATCCAATATTTTTTCAACAGCGTGGAGGTTTTCCCGAACCAGCAGGTCAATATGACGGGCGTAATGGATGTTTTCACGGTTTTAAGCAACGCCAATGGCTGCTCTGAAAATTATACAATAGACCTGGTGGTGGATTTGGATGTTCCGACTCTCAGCATAATAAGCGATAACGGGTTTGTACTGGGCTGCAATGCGCCTTCATTAACGCTCAATGCGCTAACCAGTAGTGATGTACAGTCCTTTTCCTGGGCGCGCGCAGGCGAGCCGCCATTCTCCAGCTCCGCTTCGGTAACCATCACCGAACCAGGCACCTATTGCATAACCGTAACAGCTGGAAACACCTGTACCAAATCGAGTTGTGTGACTATTCTGGAAAACAATACCGTACTTTCTGTGCTGTTTTCCATACAGGGAAACCCTTGTACCAACGACCCTAAAACCATTGTGGCGGAGGTAACGGGAGGCACAGGACCTTATCTTTATGCCTGGTCTACCGGCGGTACCAATCAGGAAGAACTCATTCCTGTAGGGTTTTCCGGCACCATTACAGTAACCGTAACCGATCTTACCAACTGTTCAACCAGCGCTTCTTTGTTGCTTTCCCCACCCCTATCCGTGCTGGCCCTGGCCGATGAGGAAACCAGTCCGGGCGCCATGGATGCGTATATTGATCTGCTGGTATTGAATGGCACCCCTCCGGTAACGTTCCAGTGGAGTAATGGCAGCACAACGGAAGATATTTCCGGGCTTTCCAACGGGCAATATTCGGTAACCGTAAGTACGGGTAATGGATGTTCCTCGGTCTTAACCATTACCCTATCTTCTGTTGCCACCCAGGAGCCTGAAGATGCTCAAACGCTCAGCATTTTTCCTGTGCCGGCTTCGGAAATGATCAGGATACAACTGGAACGCGCTGTGCCTGAATGGACAGCGCTTCGTTTGTGCAATGTGAACGGCCAAACGGTTCAGCGACAATCCGGAAGGGAAACGGTGTTTAACCTACCTGTGGCTGAGCTGCCTGCGGGCGTGTATTACCTGCTGGTGGAACGCGCGGATCAACGCTGGGCGCAACGGGTGGTGATACAACATTAGTAACGCCCCATCGCTCTTAGTGTTGGGCGGAAGATTTAATCAGCTGCTGACTATAACCCTTGTTATTGCGCAGTATATAGATGCCATCCGGAAGTGATTGAAGGGACTGAAACTCCACATTTTCGGATGGCATCCCTTGCATTTCCCTCAGAACGGCGCCTTTTGAATCGCAAAGTTGCCAATTGGCAGCCTGATAATGTGCAGGAACCGTGATTTTCAGGTATCGGGAAAACGGCATGGGCGATACCTGTACGGCCTGATCTTCGTCTGGTTCATCTACCGCAATGACCAGTGGTTTCAGGGCAAAATTCCGAAGGGTTACCGTCCCGCTGTTGAGGGCAATATTGCTGTGTACCTGGGTTTCGTAGCCATTGCGTTCTACACGCACCACATAGCTGCCGCTCTGGGCCGCGCCTGTCTGGTAGCGACCATCAACCATGGTGGTATCTGCATTAGGGGTATTGAGCACAAAAACCTTGGCATCTGCGAGTGGCGCCGCGCTGAAAAGATCTGTTACGGCGCCTTCCAACCATGCCGCATGCTGGTAATTCATTTGGTAAATGAAAAGACCTTCATTTTTGGCGGTAGTCAATATAATGCCTGAAGGCAGGTAAGGATCGGCATCCCAAACCAGACTGTTGCCCAATGAGTCCCAGGCTATTTCGATCATATTTTCAGGGTGGGAAGCATCCACCACCGTTAATTGCCCACGGTAGCTTGGGCAAACCAGGAAGTCGCCCGGGAAAACCCGCACGTTATGGACTTCACCTGCCGGTTTTTTGCTGGGTTTGTACAGATCCAGCTGTTTGATATCGTCCAAATTAGAAACATCAAAAGATGCCAGAGGCTGGTTGACTGTTTCCACTGTAGTGAACAGCACTTTACTGTTGGTCGACAGCTCGGAATTGTGGGAATAGCCGGGTTGATGCGGGAAGCGGGTAATCAGCTGCGGGTTGGCTTTGTCTGATACATCGTACACGCCAATTTGCGATTGTCCGCCCTCACTTGTCCAGAGCGTATCTCCCCGAATAAAGCCATCGTGCACATAAAAATCCGAGATTTCGGATTGGATTTTCGGATTCCAGGGATCTTCCAGGCTAACGATTACTGCGCCCTGGGCTACTTTATTGCAGTCAAAAAGGTACAGATACCCATCTACGGCCTGAACGGTATGATTGTTCACCACACTATCCTGGAAAATACCATTGCCCCGCCAAACTTTCCACTCAATGGTATCGGGAAGCAGGTTCAGGTTGACGATGGTGACCCCGCTGGGTGTAGCTTCAGACACCACATAAGCATATCCTGCCCAGGTACGCAGTTCGCGCCAGTTATTGGTTAATCCGGGCACCTGAAACCGCTCAATGGGCTGGGAGGGATCAGACACATCTACAATGCTCATTCCGGCACTGGTACCCACCAGCGCCCACTCTCCACCATTTTGGTCTACATGATGCCAACATCCTGCCAGACTAAGCGGCGCATACGGCAGGTGGCCCAATTTCTGAAGGTTTTGAGCCTGCATTGCAGGGCGTATCAATGTAGTAAGCAGGAGAAACAGGAATGTGTATTTCATGACCTTGAATGTTATTGAGGGGTCATTTGGGGTCATTTTGGTCATTTAAACAACGTGGATTTTTTGGAGCCAGAATCACCGTGATCCATCAAGCCGCACGCTTTCTGCGAAAATCTGCGGGTGAAATCTGTGAAAATCTGCGGGAAACCCATCGCGCGAGAGGTTTCCCGCAGATCTACGCAGATTCTCCCGCAGATTTTCGCAGAGACGTTCGGTAGGGCATTTTATCGTTGTTTGGCCAGATCTTTAATGACACGCCGTGTTGTTGCGGTATAGATCCTCTGGATAACACCCCAAGTTTTTGGAGCCAGAATCACCGTGATCCATCAAGCCGCACGCTTTCTGCGAAAATCTGCGGGAGAATCTGTGAAAATCTGCGGGAAACTCATCGCGCGAGAGGTTTCCCGCAGATTTTCGCAGAGCCGTTCGGCAGGGCATTATATCGTTGTTTAGCCAGATCTTTAATGACACGCCGTGTTATTGCGGTATAGATCCTCTGAACAACAACCCACGTTGTTTAAATGACCCAAATGACCAAAAAAATGACCCCAAAATGACCCTTAAATGACTCCCCAACCTCCCAATCACCCAATAGCCTGTTCAAGATCTGCAATCAGATCATCGGCATCTTCAACGCCAATACTTAGCCTGATGAGGGAGTCCGTGAGGCCTACTTTGAGCCGTTCTTCGCGAGGAATGCTGGCATGGGTCATGCTGGCCGGGTGACCGATCAGGGATTCCACGCCGCCTAGCGATTCAGCCAGGGTGAAAAGTTCGGTTCGACTCATTACGCGAGTGGCATTTTCCATGGAATTGTCCTTAAGGTCGAAGGAAACCATGGCGCCGAACATACGCATCTGGCGTTTGGCAATTTCATGACCGGCATGTGAAGCAAACCCTGGCCAGTGCACTTTAGCTACTTTGGGATGGTTGGCGAGGTATTGAGCTACAGCAGCGGCGTTTTCGCAGGCGCGTTGCACGCGCAGGTGCAGGGTTTTGATGCCACGCAGGATTAAAAAGCAGTCTTGCGGTCCCGGAACGGCGCCGCAGGCATTCTGGATAAAGTGCAGACGTTGGGCCAGTTCGGCATCTTTCACAATCAGGCAGCCGTGTACTACATCAGAGTGTCCGCCGATGTATTTGGTAGCTGAATGCAATACGATATCGGCGCCGAGATCCAGCGGATTTTGCAGGTAGGGGGAAGCAAAGGTGTTATCTACGCAGGTAATGATGCCGTGTTTGCGGGCAATAGCGCATACTGCCTGAATATCCACGATATTCAGCATAGGATTGGTAGGTGTTTCAATCCAGATCAGTTTAGTATCCGGACTGATTTCTTTAGCTACATTATCAGCATTGTACATATCCACAAAGCGACTTTTCAGTCCCCAATTTCCCCAAACGCGCACCATTTGGCGGTAGGAGCCGCCGTATAAGTCGTTCACGGCCAGCACCTCATCACCGGCTTTGAGCAATTTTATCACTGCATCCTGAGCAGCCAGGCCGGAAGAAAAGCAAATAGCGTCTACACCATTTTCGAGTGCAGCGAGGTTTTTTTCCAATGCAGAACGGGTAGGATTTTGGGTGCGGGCATATTCATAACCGTGGTGAACGCCGGGAGCGCTTTGCGCATAGGTAGACGTTTGAAAAATAGGCGTCATGACCGCTCCGGTTCCGGGATCCGGTTCAATGCCGGCGTGTATAGCTTTGGTTGCAAATTTCATAAAGTGGTGGTGTGTGTCAGGTTCAAAAAGATTTTGTTTGGCAGGGCGCGCAAAGGTATGGGTTGTTATGGATTTTCAGCGGAAGGCCCACTAAAGTCTAACCGAGATAGTCATACCTTTGTGAGTGCCTGAGTGCCTGAGTGTTTGAGTTGGCATTCGGTTGGATATGGGTGCGTTTGCCTGTGTAAGCTCAACCACCAAAACACTCAAACACTAAAACACTCAAACACCAAAACACCATCACACTCAACTCATGACCCGGCGGATATTAGAGACAGAACAGAAAGCACTGGAAATCAATCTGGATGACCGGGTGTATGGCGCTTTTGCTGAGATTGGAGCAGGGCAGGAAGTAGCGCGTCATTTTTTTCAGGCAGGTGCTGCAGCGGGCACCATTGCCAAAACCATGAGTGCTTACGATAAAATTGTGAGCGATGAAATTTACGGTACTGAGGAGCAGGGTAAGGGGCGCTATGTTTGTGAGTCCAGGTTGTACAAAATGCTGGCCCATGAATATGCCCTGATGGAAGGTCGTTTGCGCACGCAACGTCCGGAGCAGTGTTTTTTTGCTTTTGCGGATACCGTAGCGGCCATTAATTATCAAAAAACCATTAAAGGTGATGGTTGGCTGGGGTTGCGCTTTCAGTTACACCCCAATTCAGCGCCCAATGATCTGGTACTTCATGTGCGTTTGCTGGATCAGGACAACCGCTTGCAGCAACAGGCCGTGGGGATTTTAGGGGTCAATATGTTGTATGCCTGTTTCAGGTATCACAATAACCCGGAAATCCTGCTGCAATCGCTGATGGACAATCTTTCCGGCAGGATAAAAATAGATATGGTGCGGTTGATAGGACCTGATTTTGCACACATTGACAACCGGCTGGTGTGTTTGTGGCTCGTGAAAAACAAGCTCACGGATGTGGCCATTTTTGGCCCCGACGGGAACAGTTTACACGCAGGTGAGTTTTTGTACCGGAAGTCCATACTCATAGCCAGGGGCAGCTACCGGCCGCCTACGCTGGTGCAGCAGGATATGATTCGTTGCGCTTACCGGCAGTTTCAGGCAGAGCCGGATGTAGATGGGAAAAATACCTATTTTCTGACGGAAATCACGTTAGACAACCTAAGATCTGATGGAACGCTGGACGAGAAGGATTTTCTGGACAGGGCAGATATTTTATGCGCCCTGGGACAAACCGTGATCCTGTCTGATTGTATGCAGCACAAAAAACTGATTGCCTATTTTGCGGATTACAAAATCCCGAAAATTGGTCTGGCTATGGGCGCCCGGAAGTTGCAAAACATACTGCGCGAAACCAGCGAAGCCAATCCCGACAATCTTTTAGCGGCGTTCGGGGAGGTTTTCCCACGCAATGTCCGGTTTTATGTTTACCCGGCATTAGCCCACGAAAACGATCAGATGCCGGGCAATCCAGTGCTGATTACGGCACAAAACCTGCCTATTCCACCCATGATTCACTTTTTGTACGATCATTTGCTGGAAATGCGCAACATTGTGGACATTGAAGGGTTTAATCCCTCCATTTTGGGGATTTACCACAAAGAAATATTGCATCAGATTCGCCACGGCGAAAAAGGCTGGGAAGAAAAAGTCCCGGAACAAGTGGCACTTTTGATCAAGGAAAAACGTTTATTCGAGTGTTTGAGTGTTTGAGTTGGTGAGTGTTTGAGTTGGATTAAGTTTGGGACGAGTGGTAGTTTGGGGAAAAAGCCGACTAAGTGAACAAAGGCAACGCCAACTCAAACACTCAAACACTCACCAACTCAAACACTCAAACACTCACCAACTCAAACACTCATCATATGTCTCTGGAAGAAAAAATCAACAAGGATCTGGTGATGGCTATGAAGGCCAAAGATGAAGTAACGCTGCGTGGAATCCGTGCAATCAAATCTGTGATTCAATTGGCAAAAACAGATGGCACTGGTCAGGCAATTGACGAAACACGCGAGGTGCAAATGCTGCAAAAACTGGTAAAAACCCGCCAGGAGTCGATGGAAATTTATGAAAAAAATGGTCGTCCGGAACTGGCAGCAAAGGAACGGGAGGAAGTAGAGGTTATTCGCAGGTACCTGCCAGCCATGCTGGAAGGCGCTGAATTGGAGGCTATAATCAGCCAGATAATCAGTGAGGTGGGCGCTACTTCAGCCAAGGATATGGGCAAGGTTATGGGCGCGGCCAATAAAGCGCTTGCCGGCAAAGCTGAAGGTCGTACCATTTCTGAAACAGTTAAGAAATTGCTGGGATAATGAAGTCATTTGGGTCATTTAGGGGTCATTTATGGGTCATTTATGGTCACTTGGAGTTATTTTTTTTAAAAAACCTGGTTGTCAGAGTTTTATCTAGTTGGAATAAATTGGCCATAAATGATTTTGACCACCCAAATGCCCCCTAAATGACCCCAATGCCCCCCAAATGACCCATCTTTCATCGTTCATCGTTCATCGTTCATCGTTCATCGTCCATCGTCCATCATCCCCAACATGATATTACGCGCCGAGAATATTTTCAAAACCTACGGAAAACGCACTGTGGTGCGCGGGGTTTCTTTCGATGTTAAACAAGGAGAAATTGTGGGGTTGTTGGGGCCAAACGGCGCCGGCAAAACCACTTCGTTTTACATGACCGTAGGTTTTATCAAGCCCACCGATGGTCATGTATACCTGGAAAACGAAGAAATCACTAACCTGCCTATGTACCGGCGAGCCCAAAAAGGTATTGGTTACCTGCCACAGGAACCCAGTGTTTTTCGCAAACTCACTGTAGAAGACAATATCCGGGCAGTGTTGGAAATGACCAAACTCAGTAAGGCTGAGCAAGCTGACAAGCTGGAGGCGCTCATTGATGAATTTAACCTCGGCCGAGTGCGCAAAGGCAATGGCGACACACTTTCCGGTGGCGAACGCCGGCGCACTGAGATTGCGCGCGCGCTGGCGAGCGACCCCAAATTTATCCTGCTGGATGAACCTTTTGCGGGAATCGACCCTATTGCGGTAGAAGACATTCAGTATATTGTGGCCAAACTCAAAACCAAAAACATAGGTATTTTAATAACCGACCACAACGTGCAGGAAACCCTGAGCATTACAGACCGTGCCTATCTGATGTTTGAAGGCGCTATTCTAAAAGCAGGAACGGCAGAAGAACTGGCCGCAGATGAAATGGTGAGAAAAGTGTATCTGGGTAAACATTTTGAGCTAAAACGGAAGATTATCGAGGTGTAAAGGCTAATGTCTAAATTTGGCATTTCTGTATTATTTGGGAATTTTAGAGTAATTTTGATTGAACCAGCAAGCATTTCTAAGGTTCGTTGTATCTTTATTACCAATTACCAGCCATTTAATACAAAAAAGCCCACGTATGACGCAACTCTACACCTGTTTCAGGTGGTCTCTCCCCGTAATTTTAGCGTTTTTGACCTTCTCTGTGAAGGCAAATGGAGATCCCACCAATGGAAATCCCTCCAACGGAACGGCCTACATGATTTCTCCGGATGCCGCTCCTTTAAAACTGACTCCCAACACCCTTGACTCTCTTTCCATGGTTTGGGGTCACTGTAATCCAATCACCATCGCTACCCCCAATTGTGCTACCCAAACCATTGAAATTGCTGCCTTCGTGCAGTTCCTTTTCACGGGTCAAACCCTGCCAATTGTAGTACTTTGGAATACCGGTGAATTTGCCCACAAAATCACAGTTACCCCTCCAGGTTCCTGGGAATTCGACCCCCTGAGCGATCCCAACAGTGCCGGATGTGAGCCCAGCCACTGGGAAAATGCTTATACAGCACAAGGCGTATTCTTCGATGGTCCAATGGAAATCATTGGCCCACTCGGTATTTGTCCGGAAACAGAATACGAACTTACCGTAAACGGTCTGGACAGTGTTATCCTCACCGAGATCGAATGGATGCCTGGCGGAAGCAGCAACATTCCCCTCAGTATTGATGGCCCTGGAACCTACACCCTGACCATCGAAGACGAGTTCGGATGTCCATTTACCGATAATATTACTATTCCGCTCAGCCCTCCGGTGCAACCAGTACTTTCTGGTCCGCTCGGTATGTGCACAGAAGCTGATACTGGATTAATCCAAATTTTCCCGAATTTTAGTGCTTATTCATGGGATAACGGTCAAACCACAAACCCACTTACGATATACGAACCCGGCACTTACACAGTAACAGTTACCAACCACCTGGGATGCACCGGCACTAAAGAATTCTGGGTGCCCGCAACCGATGTGCCGGAAATTGGAATCAATATGAGTGTTCCGGCCATATGCCCTGGTCAGAACAGTATTCTATCTGCTCCATTCGGGTTCACCACCTATCAATGGTCGAATAACATTAATGGCGCCGTGTTCGTAACCAGCCAATCCGGCACCTACACCGTTACCGTAACCAACGCATACGGCTGTTCCAATACGGGCAGTGTAACCCTCGACTCCCTGCCCACCCCCACCATCAATATTGCCACCACGCCCTTCTGTCCCGGTGGCAGTTCTACCCTGACGGCCTCGGGGGCGCCCGGAAGCCCCAACTACGTCTGGTCTACTTCCGCAACCACCAACCCCATTTCCGTTGGCACTCCCGGAACCTATACCGTAACGGTTTCCGGCGCCAACTTCTGTACTAATACCGGAACCGTGGCTGTTAACCAGCTGCCACCTCCGGTTACCGTCATATCGCCGCCCGCCCAGCTCAATTGTACCATCCTGCAAACCAATCTGGACGCCACAACCTCCTCGTCGGGCCCGAATTTTAACCTGCAATGGACTACCGTGGGCGGAAACTTTGTTTCCGGACAAAACACACTGAATCCTACCGTCAACGCACCTGGCACGTACACCCTGCTCATTACCAATACTAATACGGGTTGTACCTCATCCACATCCGTTACGGTGACCAATAATACCCAGCCACCTCCTGCCCCTGTAGGCAATCCGGCAACACTGAACTGTACCATTACGGATCTTAATATCGGACCACTCCCGGCGCCTAACGATACCCTGATGGTGCCTTCCTGGACCACCATCGGAGGTAATATCG
>JAFLBO010000053.1 GCA_017303475.1 Chitinophagales bacterium | reverse complement strand
GGATAGTGAGTCGAGTTGGATCATTCGCCTTCAGGGTTTAAGTTTGGTAATAGGCGATTTACAGGAATGAGTTTTCGTACCTGCTCCTCTCGTTTCCGCCGCCGTGCATACCGCAGCAGGCGGTTTTGGTGAATGAGGATTTGGGAAAACATGTTCTCGAAGATGCCCCCTAATTCCCCCTGTTGCCCAACAAAAATTTCCGGCTCAGCGACAATGTCAACGAGTATTTTCTCAGGGGCAGCAGTAGTGATTTTGCCTTCACGCATGAGTGGGGCCTCCGACACCAGTGGCTTAACGATGACTGCTTCGTTCTGGGATAATACATACAGCTCCATGATGGAGCGGTTGGGTTGGAAGTAAACCTTTTTGGAAAGTCCTGTAAGATGATTGAATATGACACCAAGGGCGTCTTTCTCTGCTTCTACAAGTGTCCAGTTGTAGGCGGGTTGGAGCTCCATCCAGGCATTCAACCATCGGGTTTCCCAGATGCAAACATTGACCAGGGGCAGCTCCTTCGAAAGCAAGGCGGCTATTCGTTTAGATAGATGGGAGAAAACTGGTATGAAGTCTTCCCCTGCTGACAATCGGTATATTCCTCTTCCGGGATTTTCCAGAACACCGTTTGCCTTTAGATCATGAATTCGCCAAGTGAGTGTCTCCTCTGAAACGCCGGGATACACCTCCTTAAGCCAGGTAAGTAGCTCACGTTTGGTCAGGAGTTTTTTGTCCTGAAAGGCATTGGCGATGATGTTGGTTACGTCAGCGCTCATTAGTTAATGTATGTGAAGCAGCAAAGATGGAGGATTTTTTAGAAATTTCAAATTTTCGGCACTTTTTAGAATTTAGTGCCGAAAAATGAATGTCTTTTGATTTGAAAATGTTGAGCCAAGATGAGTTCATCCCGGAGTGTAGAAAATGTAACAAGTCTGTAACAATATGGTGGAATGCCCCGGCAATCTACAACTCCAAGGGGAGGGGGTATATCCAACTCGTAAGGGGGGAGGCTTATGTTGTGTTTAGCTATTTCAACACCAAACTAGCAAACGATTCTCCCACGGGAAGCCAGGAGCCGGCTATACAAACCTGGGCTTTTTGTTTGGCTTCTATCTTCTCTGCATTGATCAGAAAGGATCTGTGTATGCGGTAAAAACCACGCGTTTCCAGCTGAACAGCCAGGTTTTTCAGACGCTCAAGGGTGAGCACCGGGCGCTTTTGCTTTTCAAGGTGAATTTTGACATAATCGCCCATGCCTTCTATGTACAGAATGTCGCTGATATTGATTTTGACTTGCTGATAGTTGGAAAAAACAAAAAAATGATCTTCCTGCGCCAGTGGCTTTTGGGTGGATGCCTCCGCCAACCGCTGAAGATTCAGCAGATCTGTGGCTTTCTTTATCGCTTTTTCAAAACGCTCCGGACTCACCGGCTTTACCAGATAATCTACAACATCCCACCCAAACTGCAAGCCCCCAAGAGGCCTGCAGTCCGTCCTTCATTGACTATGTATGCTGTACCTTCACAGGCACATCCTTTACTTTGTGTAAATAAACATTCGACACAAATAAGATCAGTAAAAACACCATAGGAGCACCCATACCTGGTGTATCACCGTTGATTGCGTGCGCGATCGCAGCCGAAATAAACACGATGCCTAATCCGGCATAAGCCCATTCCTTTACCCGTACCGGCATTTGTGGTATGATCAGCACCAATGCAGCAATGATTTTTGCAATGCCCAACTCTACCCGGAAGTAATCCGGAAACCCAAGTTGTTTAAACCCTTCTCCAACAGTCGGATTCTGAAAGTACATGTAGCCGCTGAAAAGCATCATCAGGCTGATGATACCCGTTGTTGTCCAGTAAATCATTTTGTCTTTTTTCATTTTCCCAATCGTTTAAAGTTAAAGTAAGCGCCCGTTTTGTTACACGCTGGTTTGAAACTAATTTTATCGCCCTTGCGATGGCAATACCAGGTTTTTGTGTGCGCTGTTGTTTGACAGCACAAAGGTTCGTACTTTTGCTTTCTGAAGTATAGCACTATCCCTGTGGATAGCACTTTCTCTTGGGATAGTATTGGACATTGAGCTTGTTTATGGGAAAAAACACCAATTCAGATTGCGCAGAACAAGGATTAAACCATCCGGAAGAACACAATATGCAAACGTGTTCACAAGTACTGCTGCCTGTGCGCGATACACTGGAGATTTTGAGCGGCAGGTGGAAACTGCTCATTATCATTTCTCTGACCTTCGGAACCAAGCGGTTCAAACAGATTTCCCGTGAAGTGCAGGGAATCACAGATAAAATGCTTTCTAAAGAATTGAAAGAATTGGAAATGAACCGTTTAGTAAAAAGAACGGTGCACGATACTTTTCCGCCAACGGTAGAATATACCATCACAGAACACGGCCGGACTTTGCATAAAATCATTGCTGAGTTGCGGGAGTGGGGTATGGATCACCGCAAACTGATCATGCAGAAATAACCTCAGGGCCCCCTACCCCCTGCTCACAAGCTCGCCCTCTGTCTGCCCTAATTCCCGCCCCCACTTAGCAATGGCCTCTACCACTGGTATCAAGGTGCGGCCGAATTCCGTCAATTCATATTCCACCCGGGGAGGCACCTCGGCGTACACCGAGCGTTTAAGAATCCCGTCTTCTTCCAGAGATTTCAACTGCAGACTCAGCATTTTTTCGGTGATATCCGGAATCTGTTTTTTCAGTTCCGAGAAGCGTTTTTTGTCGTTCCGAAGGTACCAAAGCACAATGGTTTTCCATTTGCCTCCTATGTAGTGCATGGTCAGGTCCAGGGCGCAATGGAAGAGCTCCCCACGGATCAGGATTGATTTTTCTTCACCGTTGATAATCATTTTAAAAAATATTTTTGGCTAAATCTATTGATAATCAATGAGTTTGTCAACATTGACACCAGCTATCCTTTTTGACAGCCTATTGCTTTTTGATGGTGGGTAACCATACTTTTGCCATGGCTATAAAAAATACAGTAGCCCACAAAATTACAGTTAATTACATTAAAACAGTAAAAAAATGAAAATCGGAATTCTTGGCACAGGTTCAGTAGGTCAGGCTTTAGCGGGTCGCCTGGCAGGTTTGGGACATGAAGTAGTTATCGGCACACGTGATGTGGCAGCGTCGCTTGCCCGAACGGAGCCTGATGGCTGGGGCAATCCTGCCATTGGTGGTTGGGCTAAAAACAACCCCTCTGTGCGGCTGGTCACTTTTGCAGAGGCGGCGGCTTTTTCAGATGGCATTATTATACACGCCATGAATGGTTTTGCAGCCATCGACAGCCTGAAGATGGCCGGCGAGGCCAACCTGAATGGAAAAATCCTGCTGGACATCACTAATCCGCTCGATTTCTCCAAAGGTTTTCCACCGAGCCTTTTTGTGAGCAACACCGATTCGCTGGGCGAGCAAATACAGGCAGCGTTCCCGGCTTTGAAGGTGGTGAAATCGCTGAACACCATGAGCAACCCGGTGATGATCAACCCCAAGGCTATTGCAGGCGATCACAGTGTTTTCATGAGCGGCAACGATGCCGACGCCAAAGCAAGCGTGGCGGGGCTTCTGAAAAGTTTTGGATGGGAAGACCGCAACATCATTGACCTGGGCGACATCTCCACGGCGCGCGGCACCGAGCAAATTTTGCCTCTTTGGGTGC
>JAFLBO010000052.1 GCA_017303475.1 Chitinophagales bacterium | reverse complement strand
ACTTTGCCGCCGACTTCCTTCAGATTCCGCCTCGCAACGGACACCCTTGTCTTTGGCTAATACTCCTCGCTGCCAAGCGTATAGCGGACTTCCACCGCCGAGTCTGCGCCCATGCCGGGCGCACAAAAAAAATGAGCCAGCCCAAATTGGGATGGCTCATTTTTTTGAATGGAATGGGCTGATGCCCGTGTCATTAACGTTCATACCTATGAGGTTTTTGAAACCTACGGTATGTACACAAGTTATAGGTGGATGTTAAGTCAATCTGGAAACACATCTAACATCTTGTAACCACTCGTTTCAACGAGTGGCCAGAAATACCCCACCAATCATATCTAGCATCTTTGCAGAGCATCAGCATCCATAACCTCTTGAAGATGTGATGTTTTGTAAAGATGCTAGATGTAATGGGCGGCTTTTACCCGCCGTTAAAACGGCGGGTTACAAGATGCTAGGTGATGAGTGGGGGCTAACCTCAGAAATTGATTCTCTATTTAACTTGTCTACATACCAAAGGTTTTTGAAACCTTATAGGTTTGAACGTTAATGAAACAAACTCCAATTTACTTGCCCACGTGCGCCTTGTAAGCATCAGCGCTCATCAGTGCATCAAGGTCGGCCATATTGGCCACTTCAACCTTAACGATCCAGCCATCGCCGTAAGGGTCGCTGTTTACCAGGGAAGGATCGCCGGAATCGCTCACTTTGCCGTTGAATTCCAGCACTTTGGCTGTTACAGGCATGAACAAATCAGAGGTTGTTTTAACCGCTTCCACAGTACCGAAGATGCCATTTGCACTTACCGTTTGACCAACGGTTTCCACTTCGATGTACACCAACTCGCCCAATTCGCCTTGTGCGAAATCAGTGATGCCTACATAGGCTACATTACCACTTTCAACGCGGATCCACTCGTGGTCCTCAGTGTATTTGCAATTGGATGGAAAAGTCATTTTGTTTGAATAGTGTGTGGTGAATAGGTAAGGTTGTCTGTGCTTCCGTAGAAGTTCGGCAAAAGTAGTATTTCAGGGGATTGGCTGGAAAAAAAATTACCATAAAAACTGCACATGGACGAACGACCGGCTTTTTAAGCGAAACGACTTACGACGAAAAGCAAAAGTACCCGTTCTTTGGGCGACCAACCGGAGGCCGCTTTGGCGCACCGGTTCCTTAAACCACATTCCTTTTTGCCATGAAATATCAAGCGCTCAGCCCTGAGATGTTTAAAACCAACCGCAAGCGTTTTGCTGCGGAAATGAAACCTGGAACCGTAGCTATTTTCAATTCCAACGATCAGTTTCCGCGTTCCGGCGATCAGTATCATAATTTCCGTCAAAACTCCGGCTTGTTCTGGTTAACAGGCATTGATCAGGAAGAAACCATGGTACTGCTCTTCCCTGGTTGTCCCCGGGAACAACACGAAGAAGTACTCATCATTCGTCGTACCAACGAACATTTGGCGGTCTGGGAAGGTCATAAATATACCAAGGAAGAAGCCCGTGCAGCATCAGGCATTGATAAAGTGTATTTCCTCGACGAAGCCGAAAAAGAGATCAACGAACTTATTCTGCTCTCCGATGGCATTTACCTGAACCTGAATGAGAACGACCGCTTTCTCTCTCCTGTGGAGTATCGCGACCTTCGTTATGCCCGAGAAATTCAGGCACGCTATCCTGCCCATACACTTCACCGCGCACAACCCATCCTGAAGCGACTGATGACGGTAAAAACCCAATGGGAAGTGGATGCCACACAACACGCCATCGATATCACAGAAAAGGCATTCAAACGGGTATTGAAGTTTGTAAAACCCGGCGTTTGGGAATATGAGGTTGAAGCTGAAATCATACACGAGTTCATCCGCAACCGCGCCACCGGCCATGGTTACACACCTATTATTGGTTCAGGCAAAAACGCTTGTGTACTACATTACATTGAGAATAACCAGCAATGTATGGATGGCGATGTTCTGCTTATGGACTTTGGATGCGAATACGCTAACTATAACGCCGACCTCACCAGGTCTATTCCGGTAAATGGTCGCTTCACCAAACGCCAGCGGGCCGTGTACGATGCGGTGCTTAAGGTACTCAAGGGCGCGCGCGAAATGCTGGTTCCGGGCACCAAATTCCAGGAGTACCATAAAGAAGTTGGCAAAATCATGGAAAGTGAGCTTCTGGGATTAGGATTAATTTCCAAAGACGATATTGCCCGCCAGGACAAAGACTGGCCTGCTTATAAAAAATACTTCATGCACGGTACCAGCCACCACCTTGGTCTGGATGTACACGACCTGTTTTTCCGCTATGATACCTTCCGTGCCGGCAATATTTTCACTGTTGAGCCTGGCATCTATATTCCAGAAGAAAACCTGGGCATCCGCATCGAAAACGATGTACTCATCACAGAAACCGGCAATATTGATATGTTCAAAAACATCCCAATGGAAGCCGACGAAATCGAAGACCTGATGAATTGAAGGCTCGAAGCTAATTTCTGAAGGCACTAAGAAGCGTTAACACTAAGGCACGAAGGCGCGAAGGATTTATAGCCGGGCCTTCAGCCCGTTGAAAAAAAAGAGGTTATTTGACTGACGTCAAATAACCTCTTTGTGCCTTAGTGTCTTTTTGCCTTAGTGTTACATCCACTTCGTGCCTTCGACCCAGGCTTTGAGCCTTAATACCCTTGAAGGATACCTTTTTCCATGGGAGGCACCCCTCTTTTCATCCAGCTGGGTTCAGGACCATTCATGAGATAATGATCGAAAAACTGCTGCATGCGCCGGTGAAAATCTATACGGTTCTGTAGTTTCACCGGCCAGTGAGGTTCATCGTTATAATTGAGCAGCCAGGCAGGTTTACCCAGACGCCGCAACCCTGTAAACAGTTCAATACCCTGGTACCAGGGTACAGCACCATCTTTGTCATTGTGCAGGATCAAGAGTGGCGTTTCCACCTTGTCTAATGAGAATAAAGGTGAATTTTCCAAAAACTGTTTGGGCTTGTCCCAAAGCGTTCCGCCTATCCGACTTTGCTGATGCTCATATTGGAACATACGCACCAATCCGGACTCCCATCGAATACCGCCATAAGCTGAAGTCATATTAGCTACCGGCGCTCCCGCTTCGGCGCAGGCAAACAGATTGGTGCGGGTTACCAGATAAGCCGCCTGATAGCCGCCCCAGGAATGTCCTTGAAGTGCCACCCTGGCAGGATTTACAAATCCCTTATCAATCAAAGCCGTAACGCCACTCATGATGGCATTGTAAGCCGATTCGCCCGGGTATCCAGTCTGATACGGAATATCCGGCGCAAAAATGAGATACCCTCTGCTGGCATAAAATGTGAAGTTGATTTGTGAACGGTGAAAATCAGGACTACGGTGTTTGAGCAAATCATCCGTCATCTTCTCATAAAAATTGACAATCATCGGATATTGCTTTTTCGGGTCGAAACCTTCCGGTTTTACCAATAACCCCTGTAGCTTTTCTCCCGTTAAGGAAGTCCACTCCACCATTTCCATCGTGCCCCAATTGTATTCCGATTGCTGTGGATTCACATTAGATACCTGTTTTTCTCCCAATGTACCAGACACATAAACCAGATTCGGGAAGGTTTTGTAGTTCTCCCGGGTGTACATAAACACTTCCTCATACCTGGCCCTGATCAGGTTTTTGGTATATGCATAGCCCTCTGCCCATTCTTTTTTCAGGAAAGGAACAAATATGGTGGTTTTCAAATTCAACCACACATAACCTTCTGATTTGGTTACATCATTGAACTTGTGCAATAACATCGACTTTTCCGGATTTATGCTATATTCCTCCGGGTCCAGTTTGAGGTATCTGAAAGTAGTTTGAGAAGCTCTGCCATTGGTCAGACATACCGGCTTGATTTTACCCGTTGGGTCCAGCCGCCAGATATCGTATTTGTCGTATACCAACAATGCCTCATCATTATCAAGCCAGCCAGCCATACCATGTTCATTGGGCAGGTCCGGCACATCGTTTTCCTCATCGTAAAAAGGCACTTTACGGTTGTCTGTTAAACGAGCAATGGTAGCTGAAGCGGCATTCCAGGCAAACCAGGCCGTATCCTGATCGCTCCACCAGGCAACGAATTTTCCGGATGGCGACAAGCGTGGATTACACCGCAGGTTACGGACAATGTTTTTGGCTTCTCCGGTTTCCAAATTTACGCTGTAAAGGTCCTTGTTGGCGGTACCCACAGAGGTTATGAGGTTCAGGTATGGTTCCTCAGAAATGCCCAGTGCAACACTCAGATTGCGTTTTTCCTGAAATCGCAATTCCGGCAACTCTGGTGAGCCCAGCGGCACGAAACTGTTCTTTTTCACATGGAAAACTACCGGAAAGGAGCGTTTTTTCTCGTTTTCCAGTCGTATTTCCTCTTGAGTGTACAGCCGTTTATCGTTCCAGCTCCATACTTCCACATCCACAATTTCCTCCTTCAACAACATCGTATCGTTCAGGATTGGGGGAGGCGCCATACCGAAATACAACTTGGAGCCGTCTTCTGAAAATACAGGGCGCGCATATTCACTTATACCCCATTTGCCGGGGATCCGATCAGCTTTGGGCAAAAACGCACTCTGATCATCGGCGATATATTTGGCTGAATCCAGTTTAGTATCCCAAAAACCAAGCTTCCAGGGACGAATACGTGCTTTACTGGTGTCAATATCAGCTAAAAACGAAGCCTGGCGACCATAATCGTCCAGCGACAGTTGCTGGAATTTGCCCTTCCCACGATGCAAAGGCTTCAGGTTGAAAGGTTGAAGATCCAGCAAATAAACGCCATTTTGGAGGGTATTTCGGTTGGCAGCGAAAGTGAGGGTGTCGCCTTTACCCGTGGAGGTAAAAATCAGGCGGGGACCTTTTTTGGCAAACGAAAAGTCTTTGACGTAGGCAAAGGTATCCTGCTTTCCGGTTTGGAAATCGCGCACCAATAGCCGATAGCCATTGTCTTTATCTTCTTTTTTAGGCTTTTTGCCTCCCTTGGCCTCCTTGGCTGGCTTGGGTGCAGTGGCAGTTTTGCTGGAATCCTGCACAGCGGTTTTGGCTGTATCTTTAGGTGCTGGAGCCGGTTTTTCTGCTTTTTCTGTTTCAATTTGAAAAGCCATCCAGCCACTCCATTTTTCCGGTACTACAAAGGATTTAAGGCGGGCAATTTTCTCCAGCTTTTGGGTTTTCAAGTCGAAAATAGCCAGGGTATCCTTGGGCAAATCCTCCTCTTTAATTTTCCTACGACGTTGGGCTTTCAACGTGTCCAGCGCTGGTTTAATGCGAAAAATGAGCCATTTGGAGTCGTCCGAATACTGAGGCTCACTGCTGCGTGCAAATACCTGGGTAGTACCCGTAGCAGCGCTCCAGAGGTGAATTTCGGAATCGCCTTCCGTTACCGGCGTTTGCATCCAAACCGCAAACTGACCATTATTGGAAAGTTTGGACTGTTCAATCTTGCGCCAACGATGCACGTCGGAATGGTCCATGGCTTTCTTGTTTTGGGCAAAAACGGGAAGCGTCAAAGCCAGTAATAAGGCAAGGAAAGTGTGTTTCATGGTGTAACAAAATAGATGAGATAAAGCCTCAATAATCAGCTTAACGAGTCATCTTCCAGCGCTTATGACTCCAAAGCCATTGTCCGGGGTATTCCCGAATATCAGTTTCCAGTCGCTTGGAATACGCCCGGGTAATAGACATTTCTGCTGCGTTGGCGGGATCAGTACAAATTTCAGCAAATTCGATATCGTAAAATCCTCTACGGCTGGTACGGATAACCCGGTAATACAGCACAGGCAATCCAAATTTGCGCCCCAATACATCAGCACCCGGCAGGGATGCCGTATCGCGCCCCAGAAAATCTACCCAGTGCGCGCTTTTGCGACTACTGGGCGACTGATCAGAAAGCAAAATAAATACCGCAGGCTGGTCGCCTTCTGCCCGTTTGCGGATGGTTTTGAATACATCATCCATGGAGACCATTTCCATACCTGTACGCGAGCGCGCACGGTTGAGATAGGCATCCATTTTCTTGTTAGTCAGCGGTTTATACGCTGTAATGGTTGTACCGTGGAAATACAGCGGCATACTCAGGCCGGAGTATTCCCAATTGCATAAATGGCTTCCGGTGAGGATAACACTCTGCCCCCTGTCCAGGTATTGATTGACCAGTTCCACGTTCAGACAAACGGCCCTACGGTCAATTTCATCAGTAGGTGTTGAGAACGATTTCAGGGTTTCCAGGGTAACATCGGTCAGATTTCGGTAGGCCTCTTTTATCAGAACCTGAATTTCTTCCGCTGTTTTTTCCGGGAAGGCGCGTTGCAGGTTATCCCGAATTACCCCTTTGCGGTAACCCAGCACACGATGGAGGAAAAATGCCATCACATCTGACAATACATACAAAACGCGGAACGGCACGAGCCGGAACAGGTGTAACAGAAACATGGGAATGTACAACAAAAACTTTGCCCCTGAGATCAGTTGATTCAGGGGCAAAGTTCGCAAAATATATGCTTAACGCGTGATACGGTATTACTGTTTGGGTAACAAAACCCACAATCGGCCGAGGCCATTGATTTTGCGGGCTTCCTGCAAACCTTTCTGACCTATTCCGCAGTATAAATCCATTCGTTTGGTATTCAAAATGGCGCCACCACGGTCTTGTGCAAACAAAATGCGGTAGGTGTATCCTTTCAGTTTGCCGGAGGCATCCAAATCTGGTAATTCAGCCAGCAATGTAGCGCCGAGTGGGATATAACGAAGATCGACAGCAATAGAATACCGGGCGGTAAGCGGGAAAGTACCGCATCCAAGCACCTGATTGTCTATTTCAACGAAAAACACATAAGAACCGCCTGATCCTTTCACAGACTGACCAAAACCAAAGTGTTTGCGTTCGCCATCGGGAAACTCAACCATGCAATTGCCTTGAAGTTGAGCGTTGCGCAATTCCTTTTTGGAACGCAACCAGGCCAGTTCCAGGCCTTTTCCAGCCAATGCTCCGGCTTCAATGGCAGCTGGATTGGGAATGCCTGAACCTGGGCTTTTCAGCATCGGAACTGAATATTCCGGCGTTTGCACCCTGCTGGCCTTGATAACGGGCGTGTAATAGCCGGTCATGCGTACCCGGTGATTTTTCAAATCTGTATTAACCTGATAGAAATCAAAAGTGGTCATCAGAACACTTGGATCCAGCAAGTTGACACCCTGAAGCAAATCCAGTGTGCGTTGCATTTCTGCTTTTTGAATACCGGATGCGCCACGGGCTGGCACGTCTTTACGGCGAAGATAGTTGGCCTGCTCTACCATAGCCTCCAGCATATCCGGTTCGAATGTGAGGTAAGGCATGGTATCCGGCATAGCGTGGGTCAGCACTTTAGACGCCACCTTGCGTTCGCCCAGTGGTGCAGGCATATCGGCTACCACCGCCGAGTTTCCTGGCGCCGGCATTTCCGGAACTGTGGCAAAAGCTTTTTCAGGCGTGTTTTTGTCGGACTTAATGCCCAGCCCCCAGATTGCTGCCATGCAGCAGATCAGGACGACAAAATCGGTAATAACGACACGTCGGGCTGAACGCATAAGGGGGGAGGAGGGAGCGTTTGCGACTGGAAGGGTCAGCGCATTTACATTTTTCGTTTCCACAAATGTAAAGTGTATGACGCAAGTGGAGGTAGTGAATGGGGGGAACAAAATCAACCCGCCTCCACAGGGGCATACTATGGGCTGGAAAAAATTATGCCAAATTACAATTTGTTAACAAACAATCAGGTATTGAAGCAATCACTTTCTGGCCAGCCACTCTCTGAAAACACGCTCAACCTCCGGCCCGTTCCACTTATTTTCCACATCCGGAATGGCCAGTATTTCTTTGAACAAGGCATTCTGTGCATCATCTTCCTGCATGGCCACATGGTATGGCGTATTACTAAAGGTGACCATAGAATATACTGGCAGGAAGTCTTGAGGAAACTTGGCGTGTAAGTCGGCGGTAATTTTTTTGCGGAGCAAGAACTTAGGATCGGCTACCAAATCACGCATTTCAATAAAATTGCGTTGTGCAAGTTCCGCAATGGCATGTCCGTCCGGCACCCTGGTTTTGGCAAACGCCGGGATGGTTTTTGACCAATCCTGAAGGGAATGCGACTAGTGAAGATGAGATTGGATTCAGGTGCAAGATGATTGGGGGATGAAGGAACATAATATCGGTGATACGAAACAGAAATACAAGGACGAAATGTTGGACGTTACTTGTATTGATGAGACGTCCTGCTATAGAGTCGCGAAATTACTAATTTAGCAGCATATAAGTGCGTGGCTAATTTCGTTAATCTTCACGAAGGGCTTTTCTGTGAGTGCCGTTGGATCGCGACGATTTCGCCACTTCCGAATGGTAAAGCCGCTTTAGCAGTTGTATCTGGCCAGCGTGGTATAGGTCGTGCGCTGCGATGCCGGTGATCAAAGAAAGGAAAGTTGTGGTACCGCCCTCCGCCTTGCGGTGTAATTTTTCAGGATCTAAGTTGGCTACCGCATTTCTGAGTGAGGAGTGGGTTTCCAGTAGAAGCAAAAGGTCGGATTTCCATTGTTTTTCGTGGGGAGAGTCATCGACGGGCCGCAGGAACCAGTTGGATCCTTTCAAGTCAAAAGACCCGCGTTTCTCGTTTAGCAACCTTCGACGAACGGTGTATTTCCAATAGGCGGCATGTAGCGCAATTTCCCAAACGTTGTGTCGCTCAGGTTGGGGACGCCACATAAGTTCATGAATCGATAAGCCTCGAAGTGCGCCGCGCAAGTTTGTGCCATGCCAAGACTTGTGATCAAAGGCCTCGTCGATAACACGCAGCAACAGCTCAATTCTGGCGTCCATGGCGAAGTTCTCGATTGAAAAGCAGTTTCTTGATATTCGTGTTTGATTAGTACCGGTTTATTTCGCGATTTTCGTCCCTTTCGTGGTTCCTTTTAACCGCATAACATCGGCCTTGGTTTTATCTTTTCCAATGATGCCTGGATTCCTATTGCAGTATCACTCGGGCTCATCATGGACCAAGATAACGCAGATACCGTCTCCTTCGGCATCGTCGTAATATTGGATTTCGTCCGATGTTTCATCGCGTCCAACCGGGGTCTGTTCAATGACCTCCAGAACGTCGTAGCCATTTTCCGCGATGGTATCCGCAGCCAGAGAGATCGCTTTTGTAATGCGTTCGCCCGACCAAAAATCGGGTTCCATAGGATCATAGTCGGTTTCAAGGGCTTCATTGCATACCCAAGCAATCGCTTCCACGGCATCGTGCTCGTCGGTGGTCCCACGCACCTTCAATACCATGCGATACACCGGGTACTTCGGGGAAATGTGGAATAGACAAACTTCTCCGTCGGTAAGAGCTTGCTCGAAACAGGATAAGTAAGGATCGTCTTCGTCGAAGTCGTCCTCCGTAACCATGGTGACATCTTCTGTATCGATGATGCTCCACCCATCCGATTCGATCATGGCGTGGGCCTTCTCAATCGCTTCTGCTTCGTCGTCGACGTTAATCCAGCAATTGACGTAAGCTTCGCCAATCTTTCCATGATCAGGATTATCTTCTGTGGTTTCGGCAACTATCGTCAATAGGAACAAGGGAGAATCCTTTTCGTGTTAGGCTTGCTTGAGGAGAGTACCAATTCAGTGAAACGCGATTCGGGGGAGTTTCGGCCATTCCAATCCGCAGTAGTTTCTGGGTTGTATTGAGAAAACAAGTATACCACTCCGATCGAAATGTTGTATCGGCTTCCGGTATCGTAAGTCCATGAAAATGCCCAAATCAGGGGCTTTTACTTGTGAAATCGGTATCGGTCTTCCCTTAGATGTTCACACCGTTGGGAGCGGTAAATGTCGAGTCGACGACGTTACCCGTATTGCGTGTTTCTTTGGGCTCGAAAATGATGACCTCAGCTTCCTCATGAGCAACCGTTCGATGTTCAATACCACGCGGAACAACACATAGCTCACCGGCCTGCAATTCTAGGCTGCGGTCTCGGAACTCCACTATCATGGAGCCTCTCCAAACCAAAAACATTTCGTCCTCTTCCGCATGCGAATGCCATGGGAAGACACCGCAAAATTTTACGAGTTTAA
>JAFLBO010000051.1 GCA_017303475.1 Chitinophagales bacterium | reverse complement strand
TAGATGTAATGAGTGGGGGATTCCTGGCCACTCGTTGAAACGAGTGGTTACAAGATTTTAGATGTGGTTCGTGCTGATTTAAGCTGTTCACTGTAATTCCCCTTTTCTTATGTCATACCTAAAAAAGACAAAACTTGTGGATAATCGATAGCTCTCAAACTTTTCAAACCCTCAAACCCCTGCAAACAAAATCCTTCCGTACATTTGCCGCCGTACCCATCAGACAACTTCGCTACTTGCCACTCATTAAATCCATTTCAGGCTTTCGCGGCACTATCGGCGGCCGCCCGGGCGACAACCTGACGCCCCAGGATATTGTAGAATGTACCGCCGCCTTCGGGCAGTGGATACTGGAAACTACCGGCAACCCTACCCTTGTGGTGGGCCGTGACGGACGTATTTCCGGAGAAATAGCCTCTGCTCTGGTGATCAACACCTTGCGCAGCATGGGCATTTCGGTGGTGGATCTCGGCCTGAGCACCACGCCAACTGTGGAAATTGCCGTACCGCTGGAAAAAGCCGGCGGCGGTATCATCCTCACCGCCAGCCACAATCCAAAAGAATGGAACGCTCTGAAACTGCTCAACCATAAAGGTGAGTTCATCAGCGCGGCCGACGGAGCAGCCATACTGGAAAAAGTGGCCGAAAAATCTGTCACTTACGCCACCGTAGACAAACTCGGCAGCTATCGCCGCGACGATACTTACATCCGCAAGCACATTGACCAAATCCTGGCACTACCACTGGTTGACGTGGAAGTTATCCGTGCCAAAGGATTTAAAATTGTGGTGGACGCTATTAATTCCACCGGCGCACTCTCCGTACCGCCACTGCTGGAAGCTCTGGGCTGCCAGTGCAGCGTGGTAAACGGAGAAATAAACGGCATTTTTGCCCACAACCCGGAGCCGCTCAAAGAACACCTCGGCACCCTGGCCACCGAAGTACGGCGCCAGAAAGCACACCTCGGCATAGCCGTGGATCCGGATGTAGACCGTCTGGTGTTTATGTGTGAAGACGGCGAATTGTTCGGCGAAGAATACACCCTGGTGGCCGTGGCAGATTATGTGCTGTCTAAACGCGGTGGCGGCAATACCGTTTCCAACCTCAGCTCCACCCGCGCACTTCGCGATGTAACCCAGAAATACGGCGGCGAATATTTTGCAGCAGCTGTAGGCGAGGTGAATGTGGTAGAAAAAATGAAAGCAGTTAATGCCGTTATCGGCGGCGAAGGCAACGGAGGCGTCATTGTGCCGGAATTGCACTACGGCCGCGATGCACTGGCTGGTATTGCCCTGTTTTTGAGCCACTTAGCTCAATTTGGCAAACATATTTCCACCCTGCGCAAAACCTACCCGGATTACCAGATGGCTAAAACCAAGCTGGACCGCAGGCCGGAAATTGACCTGGAAAAGGTTTTTGCCGTTCTGAAAGAAAAATACCACCGCGAGCAGATCAACACCGAAGACGGACTTAAAATTGACTTCGCCGACGGCTGGGTGCACCTGCGTCCTTCCAATACAGAGCCTATCATACGGGTCTATTCCGAAAGTCACTCAGAAGTGATTGCCGCCAACCTGGCCAAAAAGATCATTTCAGATATCGGGGAGGTGCGATAGGTCAATTTGCTTTGATAACAGGAAACAAATACTGCTTTTCCTGTAGCAATACCTGAAGCACATAGTACCCATCTGCCAAATCTAAAAGATCCAGCGGGTGGGTGGTTTCAACGCCCGTAACAGTTTCAGTCCATTGAAGGGTTCTTACGCGCCGGGCACTGCTGTCATATACATGCAGCATAAAATCGCCCGGCTGTTCTAACTGATATTCAAGGCTATACATACCTCTTGAAGGGTTCGGGAATGCCTGTATCCGGATAGGTTCAGTCGTATTATCCATACTATCCTGTGGCGGAGTAGTTGGTATGTGCACTGAATATCTGGCAAGTCCAATATCCACTTTCCCATTTCCAATAGAATAGCCCCCCAGCAAAAGCTGATTGGTATCCTGCCAAAGGGTAGCATAGCACCAGTCTTGCGTGCCTGTCATGTCGTTGGCAATCCAGCCCTGATCTCCAAAAGACGTATCCAGCGTACCGTTGGCATTGTAACGAACTATGCCATAATCATCATTGATTGCATCAACCAGAAGGCCCGTAATTAGAAATTTTCCATCTGCCTGTGGTAAGCAGGTTCCCCCTTGCGACAATAAGTATCTGTTGCCAGGAAACTCACCCAAACAGAGACCATTTTGGCCAAACGATTGATCTATGGTACCATCTGGCCGGATTTTTACCGCAGAAAAACCCCGAAAATCCCCTCCTGCAATTAAACTGCCATCAGGTAAAAAAAAGCCTGACCAAACACGTTCAATGGCATTATTGCCCGGAATCAGGTCTAAATACGCAATCCCATTCTGGCCAAATGCCGGATTGGGCTGTCCATCAGCTAAAAAAGCGTAAAATGCCGTAGTTTCCGGACCGGGGCTCTGGCTGGCAACAATAAAATCGCCGTTCGGACGAACGATTATCGTATGTGCTGAAAAAGTATTTAAATCCAGATACATTCCATTAACTCCGAATGTAGGCACTGGGTTACCCAAACTATCCAACATAAAAATAGCCGATGCTGATGCTGTATTGATCAACTGTGAGCCGCCCACAATTATTCTGCCCTGGTGCTGTTCAGCTATAGCCCACCCTTTTTCATCCCAGCCCTGATGGAAAAATCGTACAGCGCCATTCTGGCCAAATGTTGAGTCTATCTGACCATCTTTCAAAAAACGGGCAACAAATACATCACTGTCAGATACTCCATCAAGCGTATCAGCGGTAGTTCCAGTCATTACAATCTTGTCGTCATGCTGAATATCTATGGCAAAGGCAATTGTCCCGGCATTACCAAGTTGAATACCGGCCAATCCGGCGTTTCCGAAACTGGAATCAATTACCCCGTTGGGCAAATAACGAATTAATTGAAAGCGCTCCGAATCGCCCAGGATATCTCCGCATGATATGATCTTTTTGTCTTTTTGAATGCCCAGATCTGTGCAAACATCAAAACTTCCATGATCGGTAATAACGCGTCCTGCCTGCCCAAATGTGCTGTCCAATTTGATGTTTTGCGTGTGCCCTGTCAAAAAAAAGCCTGGCGACAACCAAAACAATACAGCCAGTAAGTAGTATTTGTATTTCATGATGGAATAACGTGTAATAAGCTGAGTGATTAGTTTTTGCAATACACTGTACCGCCACCTAACAAAAATAGGGAAAATTTGCATTAATCCGTTAATACCACCATTATTTCGTTCATTTCACCGACCTTTGCAGCCGCAAAAGTTCAGTTTGTCTCATGTCTTCAACCCTTCTTGAATTCTTTGAGCGAGATCTGCTCAAACTTCGTGAAGAAATTGGCCTTTATGCCGATGAATCTGCCATTTGGGAGGTTCGTGGCAGCATTGCCAATTCCGCAGGCACCCTTTGTTTGCATCTCACAGGCAATCTCAGGCATTTTATCGGGGCTGTTTTGGGGAATACCGGCTATATTCGCCAACGGGATCTGGAATTTTCCCTCAGAAACGTTCCCCGGGAGGAATTGCTTGCCGGAATAGATGAAGCGCGCACCGACATCAAAAACGTCCTTCAGTCCTTTTCTGAAGCTGATTTTGATACAACATATCCGCAGGAAAAACACGGTCAAACAGTGAGCAACCGCTACATGTTGCTGCATTTGCTCACACACCTGAATTACCACCTGGGACAAGTAAATTATCATCGCCGGTTGACGGTGGACGATTGATGGTAGACGGTGGACGGTGGACGGCTTACGGTGGACGGTAGATTTGTGCTCGATGAACGTAAAATGTTTTACTCTTTCGTGCACAAATCAACCGTCCACCGTCTACCGTCCACCGTAAGCCGTCCACCGTAAGCCGTCAACCGTAAGCCGTCAACCGTAAGCCGTCAACCATGCAAAGAGTTTATTTCGACAACGCTGCCACCACCCCTATTTCTGAAGAGGTTATCAATGCCATGCTGCCTGTATTGCGCGGACAGTTTGGCAATCCGTCCAGCATTCACGCAGAGGGGCGCAGTGTGCGCGCAGCCGTTGAATCGGCCCGCAAAACCGTAGCCCAATGCATCGGTGCTGGCACAGGCGAGATATTTTTTACTTCCGGCGGCACGGAAAGCAACAACATGGCCATCAAATGCGCCGTGCGCGACCTCGGTGTGCAGCGCATTATTTCCAGCCCTACAGAACACCACTGCGGCACGCATGCCATTGAAACCGTGGAAAAAGTAAACGGCGTGGAAGTGGTTTGGCTGCCCGTAGATGCTCTTGGACGCCCTGATTATCAGGCACTGGAAACTGCCCTGCAAAACAGCAACGGCAAAAAAACACTGGTATCCCTCATGCATGCCAACAACGAAATTGGCACCATGATCGACCTCAAACTGGTGTCTGAACTCTGCAAACAATACGGCGCCTTACTCCACTCCGATACCGTACAAACCGTTGGACACTTCCCGATCAATGTACAGGAAACACCCGTAAATTTCCTTTCCGGCGCGGCGCATAAATTCCACGGCCCTAAAGGCGTTGGATTCATTTACATCAGTCCGGAAACTCCCATCAAGCCCTTCATTGACGGTGGCGCACAGGAACGCAACATGCGCGGCGGCACCGAAAATGTGTACGGCATTGTTGGACTGGCTAAAGCACTGGAACTGGCCACCACGGAAATGGATACCCGCGTGGCACATATTTCGGAAATCAGAAACTACCTGCAAAACAGGCTGCTGGAAACATTTGACAATATTCATTTCAACGGAGATTACAATGGCCAAAGCCTATACACCGTGCTGAATGTGTCGTTCCCGCCCAACCCGAAAAATGAACTTCTGCTGCTCAGTATGGACATTGCCGGCATCAGCTGCTCCGGCGGCTCAGCCTGCTCCAGCGGCTCCGAAAAAGGCAGCCACGTACTGGAAGCTATCCATGCCGACCCGGCCCGAAAAAGCATCCGTTTTTCTTTCTCCCACTACAACACCCGCGAGGAAGTGGATTTTGTAATCGAGAAACTCAAAGCTATCCTGCCGGTGAAAGAAATGGTAGGCGTGTAAGGGAAGCAATTTTTCAACCCACGCCACCATATTGCAGGATGAAACGTTTCTACACGGCTTTGTTGCATGAACATTTTTTCTTCGGCCAAAGACGTTTGTTGATTACTTAAATTTCATGAAAATCTCCTCCTGTTGAAAATGTTTGGCGAAATCACGAAAAACGAAATAAAAAATGTTCATGCAACAAAGCCTTTCTACACCAAAAAAACAAGCGATGAAACATTTGTTACTCCTGCTACTGTGTCTGAGTACCTATACCGTTTCCGGACAAAAAATGCTGCTTTTGGAGCGCGCCAACCGGGCACGCACCACCAAACTGTATATTGGAGATGAACTCCGCTTCCGTATGGTTGGGGAAGAAAACTATTGGTACAAACGCACCATTACCGACATATTACCGGAGTCCAACACCCTGATGCTGGACAACTTTGCGGTAAAACTCAACGAAATTCAGAGCATTAAAAGACACCGCAAGCCCATTTGGCGCATTCTGGGCGCAGCCGGATACACCCTGGGCGCCACCCTCACCTTCGCCACCACCGTTGGGCGCTTCGGGTTTCAGGATAAAAGTGTCAATGCCCCTAAACTATACGGCATTGCCGCCGGATCCACCGCCGCAGGCTGGTTTCTCTCCAAATACCGCAAAATCCGCCTGGGGAATAAACACCGGCTCAGAATTGTAGAAATAAAATTCGAGTAGAAGGCGCGAATGGCGAGTTTATTGAGAGTATATTTTTACCGCAGAGGCGCAGAGGTTTAAATGATTGATTTTCAATTCCTCTGCGTCTCCGCGCCTCTGCGGTAAAAAATCCCTCTGCGCCTCTGCGGTAAAAACAACCTCCGCGACTTTTGATTCACCCCGTCACTAAACCTCGCTTACCTCTTCACCACCTTTTCCCGCAGTACTGCAGTTCCCTGAGCATTTACCGCATGCAGGAAATACATACCTGGCGTAAGGGTGGCTACATCCAGCATAACTTCATCCAAAGGCTGACGAGCAATTTTCCGACTCAGCACCTGGCGCCCCATTGCATCGAAAAGATGTAGTGTACCCTCAAACTGTTCGCGGTTGGCGGTTTTGAACAGGAGGGCATTGCTAACCGGATTAGGATACACCCGGGCATCGAGCAGTTGTGGATCCTGGGTATTTACCACACTTTCCAGATCAACGGAATACACGCCGCGGCCGTGGGTGCCGGCGTAGAGTTTGCGGGTAAATTGCCGTATTTTTAAATCAAGCACATACACCGCTGGCATACCCATGCCGTATGGCTTCCAGTCAATTTCGTCGGCATCTGTATAGAATACACCGATATCAGTGCCTACCAGCAGGTAGTTGGTGATGGAATCGTAGATAATGCAATTGGCTGGAACATTGGGAAGGTTACCGCTGATATTAACGGCCGAAAGCCAGTTGTTGGTGGTGGTAAATACTTTTTTACCCTGTGTGTAACCGCCCTTGGTTACCCACATACGGTCGTTGTTGGTAGGGTGAATACAAATCCGGGTAATGTCTTCGTTGGTAGAAACCAGTCGGCTGGTCCAGTTTTGGCCGCCGTTCACGGTTTTGTACACCCGGTTACCACGGGTTACCGCAATAAAATTGGTATCGGTGGGCGACATAGCCACGTCGCGCAGATCATTTTCCGGGCCACCGGTGAGGTTGTTGCTGATCTTGTGGAAAGTGTCTCCGCGGTCGAATGAGCGGAAAACATCCTCAAACGCCACAATAAAGGTTTTAGGATTCTGTGGATTGAGGATAAACGGCGTTACCCAATCGCCGGAAGGTTCGCCGGGAATATTGTTGGCAATGTTCACATCTGTGGCAAAACCATTGAGCGAGCGATAAATATCATTCCCGCCATAATATTCCGTGTACATGATATTGCTGTTGGTGGGGTCAATGATCTGACACATGGCATCACCGCCATTGGTGTGGCGCCAGCCAAATGGCGTACGCAGCCACCCGCCATTATCCTGCGATCCGGCTGCAATACGCAGTTGGCCGCCCTCGCTCACTGCAATACGGTAAAACTGCGCGATACCCAGGCCGTCCGATAAATCTGTCCACACCTGCGTAGACTCATCGTAACGATAAATACCACCGTCGTTGCAATACCAAAGTTCATTTGGGTTGTGCGGGCTGTGCACCAGATCGTGCGCATCCGCATGCACCTCCGCGTGAATACCATCGTTGTACCAGTGCGTAATTTTTTCCCAGGTAGCTCCCTGATCGCTGGAGCGACTCACAGATACGCCACAGAGGTACACAATATTAGAATCAACAGCCGAGAAGTTGAAAATCCCCCAGTCGTCGTCCGGCGCAGCATTATCGGTATAAGTCAAACCGCCGTCTTTTGACAACAGGAAACGTTTGCCGTTGGAGAAGTGGACGCCCAGCCAGTTGGTCATGAGCGGACTAACCGCCAGCCTGATATCGTTGTTAGTAACCTGAAAATCAGACATTTGCACCCAGGTTTGACCGCCGTCGGTGCTTTTTACCACCTGACTTGTTGCCCAATAATTGTGGTGAGCAGCGTATATGGTGGAGTCGTTTCCGGGTTGAAATTTAATGTCGGTGTATTCGCCGGTGCGCAGTACCTCCCAGGTATCGCCACCGTCGGTGGTACGACGAATACCTTTGTTGGAAGCAGCAAAAAGCACCTGCGGGTTGCTTTGCGACATGATGAGGTTGTAGATCACATTTTCCTCGGAAAGTTCCCAGTCCAGGCCCGTTGGCGACCAGGATAAGCCGCCGTCGGTGCTGCGGTACACGCCCAGGTTCCAGTTCCACCAACCGCCTTTATCGCCCAGAGAGATATACATGATATCCGGGTTTTGCGGGTTGATCAGGATCACACTCACGGGCAGGTACGGCAGCCCGTCGCCCATTGCGATCCAGGTGTTGCCGCCATCGGAAGTTTTCCAGAAACCACCATCGGGTGTGCCAATAAAGAACGTGTTTGGATCTGTAGGGTGGAAAGCAATGTGTTTGGTGCGACCCATGCCCCAGTAGCCACCATTAGGATTTTTGGTAGGCCCTTCATTGGTCCAAACCGGCTGTTCATTGCGCTCATGCGCCACGGAGGCTACTGCTTTCTGGTATTCCATCCATTGTGCGCGCAAATCCGGGAAAGATCCGTCGGCTTTCACCCGATCACGCCACCACCATTTCCAGCGTTCGTACTTGACGCGCTTATTATCCCAGCAATCGGTATCTTCCTCCTGCAGGTATTCTTCTGCGAAATAGGCATCGAGTTGTTTGCAGATATCGAAGTAATTACGGGAAGTAATGGGAATATCCACTTCCGGCAAAGTTTGGGCAAAAAGCGCGCTGCTCAGCAGCAACAGAATGGCGGTAAACAGTTTAGACATGGAGAAAAGTAACGTACCGGCGGGTTTAGCCGCCGTTTGAGAAGTTTGAAGGGTTTGAAGGGTTTGAAGGGTTTGAAGGGAGCGCACAAAATTAAGCATTACTCAAACCGCCAGCCTATTCATTTACAGTATTGTGCTACGGGAAGCAAAAATGCCCCCCTCTTAGTGCCCTCAGTGCCTTAGTGGTGCTCCTCTTAGCGCCCTTTGCGTACTTCGCGGTGCCCCCACCAAATAGCCGCCTGCCCAAACTCCCTGCCCAGTGCAACAGCCGCCTCCAACCCAATTCCGGCCACCCAGAATCCTGGCTCCTGCCAGCCGCCATCCGGAGCCTGATTCAGCGCCGGGCCGTATGGCAGCGCCAGTTCCTGCAACACCTGTTCCATAGCGGCATTTCTCTGCCGGTTTTCAGCCTCCTCCAGTAAAACAGAACCCGGATTGTACGCCGTTACAATAGCCAAACTGACAAACCCCCGCTCCTCCAGCCAGTTTTCCAGCTCCCCATGCTGCTCCCCTTGACGCATTATCCATTCCTCACCAGATACAAATATCCGGTACTCAGCCTGCTCATAAGCCGCCTGCAGACTGGCATCCAATGCTTGTTCTGATGTAATGTAAATGATCATATGCGAATCTCCCCTTCAAACCCCTCAAACCCTTCAAACCCATCAAACCCCTCAATCGGCGGCTAAACCCGCCGGTACGTTAAGCTTTCCATCGCTGCATAAACTGCTCCCGTTGCTCAGGGCTCATGCTCTGCCAGCGCTTGCGCATCCAGTGTCCTCTATGACCACCGCCGCCGCGCCAGTTGCGCCAACCCCAGCCGCCGGTGAGCAACCTTCCCAGCACCATCAAACCCAGGGTTTGAAAAAAGCCCAGTACTGGCAAGTTAAAAATACCCACAGCCAGATTATTCCAAAGCAGCATGGTGACAAACGTTCCCAAACCAACAAATGCCGCTCCAAACACGATGGCCTTTGCTACCCATTTCCATTTTGTGTATTGCATGATTTTTCTTTTTTTTAATGGTGATTTTTTGATAAAAATCTTGAAAATCAGTCAGTTATCGTCTTTCCTCAAAATACTCCCGCAACCTCAGCACCGCATATCGTTTGCGCGCCAACAAGGTATTGAGGGGCACTCCGGTTTTATCCGACATCTCTTTGAATGAAACCTCATTGAGCTCGTGCGCCACAAAAACCTCCCGCTGCTCCGGAGGCAGCAAGACCAGCGCCCGATTCAATTCATCCCAAAACTCCCGACTTTCCAATATACTGTCTGGCAAATGCTCAGACACCCATTGGTCAAACATCAGATCCTCCTCAGCATCTTCCTCCGGATCTTCGGCAGCCCCACCCGCCAGCTGACTGAACGGTATGGTTTTTTGCTTCCGGTAATAATCCGTGATGCGGTTGCGGGCCGTGGTAAACAGCCAACTACCCACCTCCTCAATCTGATCCAGATCCTCCTGCCGCGTCAATTGCAACCACACATCCTGAGCGGTGTCTTCCGCCACTTCCAAATCCTGGATCCTGGATTGGATATAGGCCAACACCCGCCGGCCATACTGACCGAACCAGTGAGTGATCTTGTTGTCGCGTTGCCGGGTTGTCAAACTAAGTTCCAAGTTTTATCGCATGTTCAGATTTTGTGAACATGCTCATGATTAGGAAGACGGGCCAGTTTCAGGCATATTGTAAAACCCTGTGGAAATTTTTTACCATCAATTGTTTCATCCTATCTTCGCTCCATGCACACGCATAGTCTCTTCGAACTCAACGAACACATCCGCCGCATCATGGCGCTGAACTTTCAGCAGCCGCTGTGGATCGTTGCCGAACTGGCTCAAATAGGCGAATCCCGCGGACATCGCTACCTGGATCTGGTGCAAAAAGACCCCGCCACCGACGATATCATCGCCCAGGCACAAGCCGCCATCTGGGCCTCTGAATTCCGGCAAATCAACGCCCGTATGCCGCAGGGACTCCCGCCTCTGCTCCAGGAAGGACTGGAACTCCGCATGTTCGTACGACCGGAATTTCACGAAAGATACGGTTTCAAACTGCACATCACCGACATAGATCCGGCCCATACCTTCGGACAATTGGATATACGGCGGCGGCAAACCATTCAAACCCTCCGCGAACTGGGTCTGTTGGATCTCAACCGCAGCCTAACCCTGCCGCCGGTTTTGCAGCGCATCGCCGTAATCAGTAGCGAAACCGCCGCCGGGTTGCAGGATTTCAGAGAACACCTGGAGGGCAATAATTTTGGATACACCTTTGATTGCCAATATTTTACCGCATCCGTTCAAGGCAAAAATGCCGAAACAGAACTCCTGGCCGCCCTGCGGGAGGTGGTGGTAAACAGCGCGCGTTTCGATGCGGTAGTCATTGTGCGCGGCGGTGGCGCCAAACTGGATTTGATGGTTTTTGACGCCCTCGAACTCTGCCAAACCGCCGCCCGTCTGCCACTGCCTCTTTTAACCGGAATTGGCCATGATGTAGACGAAAGTGTGCTGGATATGGTGGCGCATACTGCCCTGAAAACCCCCACCGCCGTGGCAGATTTTCTGGTGCAACACAACCTGATTTTTGAAGGAGAAGTGCTGGAAGCTGCTCAAACCCTGGAACAAATTGCCCTCAATACCCTCAAATACGCCCAACTGGAACTGGATCGGGTAGAAACCACCCTGCAATTCTCCGCCCGCGAGCACACACGCCGCCGCGCGTACGAGCTCGACTCCGTGCAGCAAACCATCCCGCTACTCACCCGAAACCTGATCCAACGCCAGCAACAAACCCTGGATCAATACCTGGCCCTCTGCCAAAGCATGCACCCCAATCAGGTGTTGCAACGCGGCTACAGCATCACCCGCAAAAACGGCCGGGCGCTGCAATCGCCCCTCGACGCAAATACCGGCGACCTTCTGGATATCCAACTTTCTGAAGGCCACTTGAAGGCTACGGTGCAGTGAAGCGAACGTTGCGTCCTTCTACTGTCGGGGCGACTGCAGTCACCCCGACAGTAGAAGCCCCCCTTCCGCCCTTGCATGTTTTTTGCTTTAGCACCTTGTATATCAAAAGAATATTCGACATTTGCCAACCCCCGTGGGAATGCATAACATTTTCCCTCAAGCCATCGTTAATTTGTCATTGGCGCCCCCTGAAAACCTGAATCCGTGATGATGAGATACCTAACCGCCTTAATACTCCTTTTTTCAAGCCTCCAATGGCTCCCGGCCCAATCGGTAGCCGAACTGGAAGCGCGTTTCAACCGTTCTTCCTCCAAAACGGAGCGACTGAACTTCGCCTATCAGATTGCTGAAAAATCGCTGGCCGCCAACAACGCCAAAAAAGCGTCGGACTTTGCTATGCGCGCCAACCAACTGGCCGTGGAAGTAGGCGATAAACGCCGCGAAGCCGATGCTGCCGTACTGGCTGCCGATGCCGAATTCCGCCTCCGCAACTACAAAGAAGCCGCTGGCCGATTCAACCGGGCCTGGAATACTTCCCGCAACTATGGCTTCCGCGATCTGGTGCTTATCAGCTCCGAAAAGCTACAAGACATCGCCATGAAGCAGAACGATATGAAAGAGGCGTTGAAATGGAGCACCGAAACGGTTAAATACCTCAAAGAATCCGGCGGTGGCGTTCGCGGTGGCGGCGAATCCCTGCGCAAACTGGAAAACCAGCTTGCCGCCGCAGAAGCCGACAACCGTTCCCTGCGCGAACAACTCGCCGCCGCAACCGGCCAAACCCAGCTGCTGCAAAACACCTACCAAAGCCAGCTCAAAGAGGTGGAGGAAAAATCGCAGATGGTCATCAGCGAAAAAGACGCCGCCCTCAGCCAGGCCTCCCAAACCGCACTGCGGGCAGATTCTGCAGCAAAAGTGTTTTCGCTCCGGGTGAAAAACCTGACCGAAGACCAGATGATTGACTCCATCGTGAAAGCCCAGCAGGAACGCGAACTCCAGGAGAAAAAAACCCGTCTGGCCGAAGCTGAACTCCTTCGCGAACAAAGCGAAAACATGCGCAACGTACTCGCCCTCGTGGTGGTATTTGTGCTCTTCCTCGCCGGTTTGTTTTACGCCCGTTTCCGCGCCAAAAAACGCATGGCCAACGAGCTTTCACAGAAAAACGCGCTCATTGAGGAAGAACAAAAACGCTCCAACAGCCTGCTGCTGAACATCCTGCCACCGGCCATCGCCGAAGAATTAAAAAGCCGGAACAAAGTAGCCGCCCGGAAATACGAACAGGCCACCGTGATGTTCATAGACTTTAAAGGATTTACCAATGTGGCCGAGCGACTCAGTCCGGAGCGACTCGTGGAAGAGCTCGATCTGTGTTTTTCCAATTTCGACCAGATCATCAGCAAGTACCGCATTGAAAAAATCAAAACCGTGGGCGATGCGTATATCTGTGCGAGCGGCTTGTCTGATATGAACGCCAGTCCTTCCGACATCGTAAAAGCAGCCCTGGAAATGCAGGATTTCCTGCTCGGACTCAAAGCTGAACGTATGAGCCAGGGGCTTCCCTATTTTGATGCCCGTGTGGGCATTCACACCGGCCCGGTAGTAGCCGGTGTGGTGGGCGCCAAGAAATTTGCATACGATATCTGGGGCGACACCGTAAACACCGCTGCCCGCCTCGAAGAACAATGCGAGCCTGGCCGCGTTAATGTGAGCGAAGATGCCTACTGGCTGGCCAAATACGAGTTTGAATGGCAGCACCGCGGCAAAATCCCGGCAAAAAACAAAGGAACCCTCGACATGTATTACGTGACGGGAATCAAACAGTATTAGGCCATGCGCCGCTACGGACTGATCGGCTGGCCCCTGGGCCATTCTTTTTCCAAAGCCTATTTCTCGGAAAAATTCCCCCGGGAAGGTGTCCAGGACGCCGCGTACGAGCTGTTTCCCATCCAGTCTGCTCCCGAACTGACTGATATCCTGGCCCAATACCCCGATCTCTGCGGACTCAACGTCACCATTCCACACAAGGAAACCGTGATGCCCCTGCTGCATGAGCTCGACGAAACCGCCCGGGCCGTGGGCGCTGTTAATTGCATTAAAGTGGGCGCCGGAGGCCATCTCAAAGGCTACAATACCGATGTAGTGGGTTTTGAACAATCCCTGCGCAATATGCCGGGTTTTTCGGGCAATATTGGTCCGGCTTTGATCCTGGGCACAGGAGGCGCTGCCAAAGCGGTGGCTTATGTACTGCGCAAATTACAGATCCCGTACCGCTTTGTTTCCCGTTCACCGCGCACGGCGCAGGAGATCAGTTATGAGGATCTGACGGCTGTTTCCTGTGCCCTGTTGATCAATACCACCCCGCTGGGCACCTTCCCCGAAACAGACCAAATGCCGCCCGTGCCAACACAGATGTTTCAACCCGGTATGTTTGTCTTTGATTTGATCTACAATCCCGCCGAAACGCTACTTTTGCGCCAAGCCAAACAACGGGGCTGCCACGTCAGGAACGGACTGGAAATGTTGGAGTTACAGGCAGAAGCAGCCTGGCACATCTGGCAAACCTGACCCCGATAAATATATCTGCCTAAGAGCGCTTAACCATGACCAAGATAGATTTCAACAATACGCAAATCGCGTTTGCTCACCTGAGCAACAATGAACTCAGAAAAACTGCCTGGCTGTTCAATATGATGAACAAACCCTGGCTGGTGAAATACGGATCGGCACTGGCACTCTGGGCCGTGGAAAACAACATTCCACTCTCCGAATGGGCGGTGAAAAAAACCATCTTCTCCCAGTTCGTTGGCGGCACTACCCTGCTCGACAGTCAGCCCAGCATTGAACGGCTGGCCCAATACAAAACCCTGACCATCCTGGATTACGGCGCTGAAGCCAAGGAAACGGAGCTCGATTTCAACCACACTATGAACGAGAATATCCGGGCTATAGACTTCGCCGCCCGCTCCGTGAAAAGTATACCGGTCATCAGCACCAAAGTAACCGGACTCATGCGCTTCGGATTGCTGGAACGTATCCAGTCTGCCGAAACCCTCAACCGCGACGAAATTTTTGAATACCGCAACGCCCTCAAACGCCTGGATGCCATCTGCTACCATGCCTCTACCAAAAACGTAGCCGTATTCATCGACGCGGAAGAAAGCTGGATTCAGGACGCCATAGACCACCTTGTGTGGCTCATGATGCGCCGATACAACAAAAAACAGGTGGTTGTGTACAACACCTTCCAGATGTACCGCCACGACCGACTCAACTTCCTCACCGAAAGTTACGACCGGGCCCAAAAAGAAGGATTCCTGCTCGGCGCCAAACTCGTGCGCGGCGCCTACATGGAAAAAGAACGCAACCGCGCCCAGGAACTCGGCTACCCCGACCCCATCAACCCCGACAAAGCCGCCACCGACGATCTCTACAACACCGCCCTGCGATTCTGTATTAATCACCTCGATTCCATGGCCGTTTGCAACGCCAGTCACAACGCCGACAGCGCCCTGCTCATGGTGGAGCTCATGGATAAAAAAGGTCTCCCGCATAACCATCCCAACACCCTGTTCAGCCAGCTATATGGCATGAGCGACAACCTCACCTTCAACCTCGCCGAAGCCGGTTTCCGCGTAGCCAAATACCTGCCTTACGGACAAGTCAAGGAAGTAATCCCCTACCTCATTCGTCGGGCTCAGGAAAACACCTCCGTCACCGGCGACGCCGGCCGCGAGCTCAAAATGGTCATGGAAGAAGTGAAACGCCGAGGCGGGAATGTCCAATAACCAATAACCAATATCCAATGTCCAAGTGGTGCGGGTGCTTGGCGTCAGCACGATGGTTGGGTGTTGACTCGCCTGTTTGGTGAGGTCCACGAAATGCTTTCTTAGAAAGCGCGTCCTTAGCGAGGACGCCAAACAGCGGAAAAATATCCAATAACCAATATCCAATGTCCAAGTGGTGCGGGTGTTTGGCGTCAGCACGATGGTTGGGTGTTGACTCGCCTGTTTGGTGAGGTCCATGAAATGCTTTCTTAGAAGGCGCGTCCTTGGCGAGGACGCCAAACAGCGGAAAAATATCCAATAACCAATGTCCAATATCCAATATCCAAGTGGTGCGGGTGTTTGGCGTCAGCACGATGATTGGGCGTTGATACGCCTGTTTGGTGAGGTCCACGAAATGCTTTCTTAGAAGGCGCGTCCTTAGCGAGGACGCCAAACAGCGGAAAAATATCCAATAACCAATATCCAATATCCAATGTCCAAGTGGTGCGGGTGTTTGGCGTCAGCACGATGATTGGGCGTTGATACGCCTGTTTGGTGAGGTCCACGAAATGCTTTCTTAGAAGGCGTTGGCAGATAAGCGTATCCGCCGATACCCGGCAGGCGCACAGACCTCGCAAGAGGTCTAACAAACTCGGCGTATTTTGACCAAACAAGCGTGTATTTCCCCGAATAAACCAATCCGCCATTCAGGCGAACCAAACCCCAACTATCGTGCTGACGCCAAACACCCGCACCACTTGGACATTCGACATTGGATATTGGTTATTGGATATTCATCATTCCCTACCTCCCGAGGTACACCAGCAAAACACTCACATCCGCCGGATTCACCCCGGAAATCCGACTGGCCTGGCCAATCGTGCGCGGACGCACACTGGCCAGTTTCTGACGCGCTTCAATGCTGAGTCCGTTCACACCTGCGTAATTAAAATCCGGTTGCAGCTGGAGGTCTTCCAGGCGGGCGTGGCGCGCCACCATTTCTTCTTCTTTTTTGATATAGCCGTCGTATTTGATATTGATCTCGGCCAGCTCCACAAACTCCTGCTCGTAGGGGCGCAGGAAAGTGGCCAATTCCGGCAGCACCCCGGCCATTCCGGCAATATCCACCTGCGGACGCAGCAGAATGTTGTGCAGCTTGGTTTTCTGATTGATAGGCGCCGAATCCACGCTTTGCAGGTAGCCGTTGAGTTCGTCCGGCTGCACCGATGCGTTGCGAAAAAACGCCTCGATCTCTGCCGTGGCCCGGTTTTTCGCGTGTACGCGCGCCATGCGCTCCTCCGCGCCCGCAAGGCCCAGGCGCTGGGCAATGGGCGTGAGGCGCAGGTCAGCGTTGTCCTGACGCAGCAAAATGCGGTACTCCGCCCTGCTGGTAAACATCCGGTACGGCTCCTCGGTGCCCTTGTTCACCAGGTCGTCTATCAGCACCCCGATGTACGCCTCCGAGCGTTTCAGCACCAGTTGTTCCTGGTCTTTGGCGGCCAGCGCGGCGTTGAGGCCTGCCATGAGTCCCTGACAGGCTGCTTCCTCGTAGCCCGTGGTGCCGTTGATCTGACCGGCAAAAAACAGGTTTTTCACCAGGTGCGTTTCCAGCGTTGGTTGCAGCTGGGTAGGCGGGAAATAATCGTATTCAATGGCATAACCCGGACGGAACATCTTGGCATTTTCCAGTCCCGGAATGAGTCGCAGGGCCTTGAACTGCACATCCTCCGGCAGCGAGGAAGAGAACCCGTTGATGTAAATCTCCACCGTATCCCGTCCTTCCGGCTCGATGAACAGCTGGTGCCGGTCTTTATCGCCGAAGCGGTCAATTTTATCCTCAATGCTTGGGCAATACCGCGGACCCAGGCCCTGGATGCGACCGTTGAACATGGGCGATTTATCAAAACCCGTGCGCAGCATATCGTGCACCTGCTGGTTGGTGTACGTGCTCCAGCAGCAGAGCTGATTTTCCAGCCTGGGGGTATCCGTGTACGAGAATTTGCCGGGCGGATTATCGCCGGGCTGCATCTCCATTTTGCTGTAATCCAGGCTGCGGCCGTCAATACGCGGCGGCGTGCCCGTTTTCATACGACCCGCCTCAAAGCCCAGCTCCACGAGTTGCTCCGTGATGCCCCGGGCTGCGCTTTCTCCGGCCCGGCCGCCGCCAAACTGCTTCTCGCCGATGTGGATCAGGCCGTTCAGGAAGGTGCCGTTGGTGAGCACCACCGCCTCGCCCTCAATCTCGATGCCCATGCTCGTGCGCACGCCCCGCACCCGACCGTCTTTCACCACCAAACCGGCCACCATTTCCTGCCAGAAATCAATATTAGGGTTGTTTTCCAGCATCTGGCGCCACTTGGCGGCAAAGGCCATACGGTCGTTCTGCGCGCGCGGACTCCACATAGCCGGCCCCTTGGAGCGGTTCAGCATACGGAACTGAATGGCGGTATGATCCGTCACAATACCCGAATACCCGCACAGGGCATCCACCTCCCGCACAATCTGCCCCTTGGCCACCCCGCCCATGGCAGGGTTGCAGCTCATCTGGCCGATGGTTTGCATATTCATGGTAGCCAACAGGACTTTGCAGCCCAGATTAGCCGCAGCTACGGCCGCCTCGCAACCCGCGTGGCCCGCGCCGACAACGATGACATCGTATTTTGGAAACATGGTTTTGTGTAAATTGGGGGGCAAAGGTAGGGAGTTTTGGGGGCATTTAGGTGTCATTTGGGTCATTTGGGTTGTTTTTTGCAGCGGTGGGAATGCGGAGGACTGGCGGAATTGGGAGAGATGGTTAGGGCGCTTGCCAGTATTAGGAAATTTCTTTACTTTTGCTGGAAAGCGCGAGAGGTTTGATTATTAGTAGGTTATTGGATTCCAAATAAAGATAATTAACAAAATGAAACCACCGATAGAAATTCAAAAAGGCTTTTTCTACCCAATTTGTAATGAGCAAGAAATTGAAAGAATTTTCAATGTTAAAAACGCAAGTGATTATCTATTAAAGTTGCGAGCTGAGACAATTGTTGATCATATGCGTTTGTTTAGGGTTTATAGAAATAAAGCATTGAAAAAAGGTTCTGATTGGTCTTTAGAAAATTCCTTTTTAAGTTCACATTACGACAATGTGAAAATCCAACTTCCTGAAGAACTAAGAATAAAGTGTGATGAAGTAACACATGGAAATATATTCTCAAATGAACCAAACGGACTTATATTCAAAACGGAATATGGAGTTGTTTCTACAATTAGTGACTCTTTGAGGTATTTTATTGAATTTATGAATTTAGGACTTTTAAATTTCGGAAAAAAGGTTCCTATGAAGATACAGTTGAATGGAATTAGAATTGCCCTAAGAATAATGTTAGAAACAGAAGCTTTAGATTTTTTAATGGATCCAAGAGGAATTATTCCACCTAAAATCCAACAGAAAATGCATAGTTCTGTTCCTTTTATAATGCAGTTTATTGCAGGGCATGAATATGCACATTTGCTTTTGGGACATCTTGATGATAATAAAACGATAAAAAAACATTTGCTTAAAGCAATTTTCAAATCTCAAAATGACTATAAAATGCTGGACGTTTATAGTACTTCTCAACAAAATGAATTTGACGCAGACGTAGCATCAATTAATTTACCCAACTATGGAAAAAAAGAAAAAATGTTTATTTTTGAAGGAGCATTAATGTGGTATGCTTTTTTAGACATTTATGAAGGCGTTGAACAGTCAATATTTCCACCAGTAGGTTATCAATCTCACCCGACTGCCAAAGAGAGGTATTTCAATCTCTTAAATAAAATTGAGACCTATCCTGGCTTTAAATATGAATATTGGGACAAACATCTTCCCAAAAGTATCGAAGAATATAGAAATTTTTTTATTGATGAAGTTGGATTTAATATTGAGTTCTATGAAATGAATGGTTCAGCTTACTTAGACGAGCCAAATACAAAATGGAGAGGACGAGAATTAATTGACAGGGTTGATTATTATTAAAAACATATAATACGAGCTTTTTGTAAAGCAAGCTGACCTGCAAACTTTAAGCTTTGTACTTTAATTCTACTCCCACGAACCAATGACAATGCCTCAACCCTCATATTTTATTCAAATTATCCTCCTCTTTCTTCTTCTCTTCAGCTACCCACTTCGCCCAATCACGCCCTTCGAAAATTGTGCCTCTCCAATTAGCTGTTTCCAGATTTATTGCACGGTGCAGATTAATTACTTTATCGAGGTTATAGGCAGGATTCTCATTTTTAAGATCGGCGAACCTTACATATATCAGGTTTGCTCCATCTAGATTGACCCTCTTCATATTCACCAGCATTAGATATGTGCCAAAAAGTGTTGCTTGCCTTAGATTAGCACCGGATAAATCCGAGCCTCTTAGCCTTGTTCCCCTTAATTTTGCACGCTCAAGAATCGCGCCTTGCAAGTTGGCATACACCAAGTTTGCCTCACTCAAGTCGATAATGTCCCAAAAAGTGTGTCTGTAAAATGAAAAAAGGTCTTCATCTTAGTGGTCGCTAAACACTACTAAAAAAGAAGACCCGATGCAGTTAAGCAAGACACAAATTTCAGCACTTTTAACGGAA
>JAFLBO010000050.1 GCA_017303475.1 Chitinophagales bacterium | reverse complement strand
TAAATGATACCAACTCTAGAATTATCCGGTGGCAACTTGCTATGTCATTGGGTAGCTCCATTCAGGACACAAAAATAAACTTTTTTCAACAACCTGATAACAAATGGAAATCAGGCTAACCAGTTACCTTGTATTAATGTTCGTAAACCCGCGAATGTGAACCATCCCCGACAAAAAAAGTAGTTCTATTTCTGGGAAGCGAATTTTCTCGTTCAAAAACTTGATTGATCTGCTTTGATGGTGAGAATATACACACCGTTGACTTATCCGGTCAGATCAAGCTATCCACTTGTTGCTTCACCAGTTTGCATAAAAAATACTCTCCCCTTCAATAGACTTCTTGCGAAAGTCATGACAAATTGATTTCGAAGTTGCAAATGGCGGCAAAGAGGTTGAATCGCAGGCCGAAACGGCGTTTCCGATTTCGATATCGAGTTGAGAAAATCCTGAATCGTTTGACAAATGCCAAAGCGTTTTCCACCTTGATCCGAATGCTGGATAATTCTGCATTTTCTTTTTTGTTTGCTTTGGTGAGTGGGTTTAATTTGGTGGATTTTAAGGGTGTTAATGAGTTAGAATGTAGATTTTGAATACCTTGATAGCCTGAATCTGCCAATAATATTATTTGTGGGGCCAGATGAAGTTTGCTCTTTTTGAAGAGGTCAAAATCGTGATCACGCCCTTTGGCGAATGCTGTGCAAAGGATTTTGCCGTCCTTTTGGTCAATCACGACTTGAGTTTTGATGTGGTGTTGTTTCTTTTTGGCCGAATAATAGGCTCGTTGTTTTTTTGGGGGCGTTCGATTTTGGTCTCGGTGGCATCCACGATGACAATTTCAAAATTCATCTCCGAAGCCTGCAAGACTTTTCGCCCCGGAAGACTAAAACTACCAGAGCGTATCAATAACTCCTCAGCCCGTTTGATGCAACGGTAGGCGTTAGATTCGCTCAAACCATAACTTTGGGCGATATGAAAGTAGGTGCGGTATTCGCGATTATACTCCAACATCATCAATAATTGATCAGCGGGTGTGAGTATAGATGGACGGCCTTTGAGTTTCTTCTTTTTGTTTAAAGAACTCTCATAAACCTCCAGCATATGGTTAAACGTTGCTTTTTGAACCCCTGTGAGCCGACGGAAATCAGCATCGTTCAGGTCTTTTATTTTCTCAAACTTGCTCATCCGCGAAAGTTAGCACTTTCGCAAGAAGTCTAATAAAATTATCAATAAATAACTTTTTAAAATTCTGATGTAAGTCAGCTTTGCTATCACCCCATGTTGGATTTAAGTATTGGGCTGCTTTCTGAACAGTTTTTAAATCATAATAGTTTTTTCCATTGATAAAATCCTGGTAAAACTGTTCGTTCATTCCTTTTCTTTGGTAACCTTTTTTACGAAAAAATATCACTTTTTGTGTATTTGATGTATCATTTGCAAAGCTAACAGACGTATAGCTAACCTCCCGGTTATGCTTATTTGTCAATAGGTTATCTATTTGGTTAAGAATCAAAGGATCATTTTCTTTTACATTTTTTCCACGAATTATGAACTTAATTTCAGTTGTAAGGTCGCTTACATCCCCTATAAGTATGGGCTTTTTTCTATACTCATCATTATTGCCTAATACCAGGTCCTTCGTTGCAAGATCTGGGAATATTAATATCTCAAAATTGAAGTCATAATACTCCAGTTCATCAATCAGGTGACTGTATTTCTTTAAGAATATAGGGTTGTCTTCAAACGCCTCTATAGTAAAATATTCAGAGGTTAGATCCGACTTTTTAGAAGGAGCAAGGTGATACAAATCTAGTCCCATAAATTGTATTTTTATCTTTAGCCTTGAGGATGGAAAATCCAGTTTTGAGGTTGGGATCACCCCATCATTTCATCCATCGGCTGGCGGCCAAATTTTCGAAGAATGGCGAAATGCGACCGCAGGGCATGGCCAAACGTTTTATGCTCCAGATAAGGTGCATTGAATTCGGCAGCAGTTCGCTCTACGATGTTGGCAATTTTCGGATAATGCACATGGCAGATTTTGGGGAACAGATGGTGTTCCACCTGGAAATTTAATCCGCCCACATACCAGGTCAAAATGCGGTTGTAACGTGAAAAATTAACTGTAGTCTGCAACTGATGTAGAGCCCACTCATTTTCAATCTGGCCCTTGTCATTGGGCAGCGGATGGGCAGTCTCTTCCACGGTATGCGCCAATTGAAAAATGACTGTCAGGATGAGTCCACAAATGAAATGCATCAGCAGGAAACCGGCTAATACCTCCATAGCCGGTATTCCGGCCAGCAATGGCAGACCTAAAAAGGTGGAGAAGTAGAATATTTTTACGCCGATAATTTGGGCCAAAAGCACCCGGTTTTGAGCTGCGGTGTTTTTATTGAGCCCCATTCGGCGGTATCGGACAAACTGTAAAAAGTCCTTTACCAACACCCAGTACAAGGTTGTTATCCCGTAAATAAAAATAGCGTGCCACCACTGAGTCCGGTGAGCAGGCCTAACCTGTGTATGTGGTGAAAAGCGCAGGCCTGGCTTGTCGGCAATATCCTCATCGTAATGCGTGATATTGGTGAAGGTATGGTGCAAGTTGTTATGCTGGTGTTTCCAGTTGCTGACGGCGCCACCCAGAAGCACCAGCGAATATCCAAGCAGTTCGTTGATGCGTGGATTGGCCGCGTAAGCACCGTGAATAGAGTCGTGCATAACACTCATGCCTATACCAGCCATGGCAACGCCCATTAAGGCCCAGCATGCCAATGACCAGCCAAAAGCCGGTTGAAACCACAACATCAGAACCAATGGCAACAGGTAAGCGGAGAGCAGAACAATGGTCTTGACTACAACCGTGGCATTGGCGTGTTTGGACAGGTTATTTTCTTTAAAGTAAGAATCTACCCTGGCGTGTAATGTATGGTGAAACTGAGATTTATCTTGACTGACAAAACGGATTGGCTTGAGTAGCGCCATGAAAGGAGGCAAAATTGTTGGCGCTGAAAAGCGACAGAGTTAAACTTTAGGTTGAAAAAACCTACTACTGGACATTTTGGCTTCAGACCTATAAGGTTTCCAAAAAACCTTATAGGTCTGAAGCCAAAATGTCCAGTAGTAGGTGAAAAACACTTGGTTCCCGGCAGCAGGAATTCAGTTCACTCGTCATTGTTGGGAGAAAGGGGGCAAAGCTAATCATTACCTTAACTTATTCACAGATTTCCCACCTGCGCTATCAGCTTTTTTAGGGTTGCTGCACTTTCAGGACAAATTATCCGACTAAAACAAGACACTAACGAAGAATTCCATAGATTGTCACCTTGATTTCAGCGAATGACCTTACAGACATAATGACATAACAAATAATCCATATTTTCACGCCTTGTTTGTGCCATGTTACGCCTTTTATCCTGCCTGCTTTTTTACCTCATTTGTGCGAACTCCGTGGCGCAAAATGTCGCTTTTGAAAAAATCGGCATAGAACAAGGCCTCTCGCAGGGCATGGTATTCGATTTGGTACAGACCCGCGACGGCTTTTTGTGGGCAGCTACAAAGGATGGACTGAACCGCTATGACGGCTACAACTTCAAGATTTTTACCCACAATCCTTTTGCACCTTACACCCTCGCGGAAAACACCATCATAGCCTTGTTTGAAGATAGCCGTGGCCTTTTATGGGTGGCCACCGAAAGTAAAGGCCTGGATGTATATGATCACCGCAGTGGTTTTTTTCACCATTTCCCAAATATTAAAGCGCTGTGGCTTTCAGAAGGACAGGACGGTAGTTTATGGGTTGTTACGAAGGAATCCCTGATTCGATTAGCTATTCCGAATGACTGGCGGGAGGCCATGCCCGCGAAGGCTGATTTGAGCGCACTGGTTCCCGCACAACAGATCAACATACCTGGTTTTGAGGCTGCGAAAGAACGACTCACCAGTATTTGGCCAAAGGAAGATGGCAATTTTGTATTGTTCTCTTCGGTCAAACACTACGAAGTTTCAAGTGCGCAAAACATAGCCCAGCCTTTACCCGGCCCTCCTTTTTCTGGCGAAACGTATGGCGCCTACCAAAAAGGTGGTCATGTTTGGATTGTCACCGACTTATGTTCTGTATACCATTTACACCAGGGAAAAACAACCCTTTGTTTGTCGGACAACGGGATCCGGGGCGGCACAGCTACCATTGATAAGGATGGCAACAACCGATTCTGGTTCACTTTCAAGGGCGCACTTTGGCAACTGGAACCCGGCAAACTGCTCGATCCGGCAAACCCTGACTGGGCAATTGATCAGGACGTCAAATGCTTTAGCACCGACCGGAGCGGGAATATTTGGATCGGAAGTTTAGGCTACGGATTGCGTAAAATCAATCCCAAACGCAAAGCATTCCACACCGGCGTTTCCAACAACAGTATCTGGCGTTTGTGGCGTAGCCCGCAAGGCACATACTACTGGCGTGATTTCACTGAAATATATACTTATCAGCCGCGAACAGGCGCTAAAGACGCGGTTGCTTTCCCGGAATTAATCCAAACCTGGAAGCGTGACATGTTTTTTGATGAGGATGGCACATTATGGCTGTTGAGCACCCACAAAAAAACCTCGAAAGAGTACCTGATAGCATTTGGTTCAATCAAATCTACTTATGAGTTTGATATCAACGCCTCCTATTACTCCACTCTCAAGCGCGCACGCGATGGCAATTTTTGGATAACAGAAGAAGGCGCCTCCCTGAGCTGTTTCAATCCGCGCACGGGAGAGCTCCGGCGTTTTGACTACAGCCATATTTTTGGAGAAAAATCAGCCCAGGTGCAGGCAATTGCCTTCGCTCAGGATGGAAACGGGGATTTTTGGATAGGTACCCAGCAAGGGCTTGTCAAAAGCAGTATGAATGGCGGTACGCCTCAGTTTCAATTGATGCAAACAGATCCCAACAACCCAAATGGGCTCAATCACAACACCATCGCCTGCTTGCTGCCAGACCCGGTAAAACCAGGCGAACGCCTATGGATCGGAACCAAAGGCGGTGGGATCAATCGCCTCGATATCAAAACCGGACAGGTGCGGCATTTTACCATATCAGATGGCCTGCCCGATATGGTGGTGTATGGCATTCTGCCTGGCAATGAAAGCCCGGCCAAAGGATCGCCAAGTTTTTGGTGTAGTACCAACCGCGGTTTGGCTAAATTGGCTTTCCCGGAGCAAGCTGATGATAAACCGGTAATCACTGTTTTTTCCGCGGCCAAGGGCTTGCAGGGAAGCGAATTCAATACCCAGTCTTTTTTTAAGGCTGCAGATGGCGAATTGCTGTTCGGAGGAACCAATGGATTGAACCATTTTTTCCCGGAGGCGGTGCTGGCAGACTCAGCCAGGCCGCCGGTGTTCATCGTGGGTATTGCTATCAACTACGAACCGCTCAACCTGGAAAATCGTGGATTAAAAACTTCGCTGGACTGCCTGCAGAAGCTACACCTCGATGCCGAGGAGAACAATGTGTCGTTTGAATTTGCGGCCCTGGATTTCACAGACCCTGCTCAAAACAGGTATCGCTACCGTCTGGTAGGCGTTGACGACGATTGGGTGGAAACCCATGGCGCGCGTTTTGCACATTTTTCACACCTGGGGCCCGGGCGCTATGAATTTCGGGTGCAAGGCAGCAACGGCGAAGGCGTCTGGCAGGAGGCATCCAATCCGATTATTATCATTGTTCATCCTCCCTGGTACCGATCCAACTGGGCTTATTTAGTTTATGCACTACTGTTGGCCTGGGGCGCCTGGCAGTTTTACCAGTTTCAGATTCAACGGGTAAGAGAACGCGAGCAGCTGGCTTTTGAGCAACGGGAAACGGAACGAGTTAAGGCTGTGGAACAATTAAAAACCAATTTTTTTAGCAATGTTACCCACGAATTCCGCACCCCGCTTACGCTCATGATTGAGCCGCTGCGCCGTATTTTACAAAAATCAAAAGACCCGGATGTGTTGGAAAATGCGCGGCTGGCGGAAACAAATAGCCAAAAACTGCTCGGCCTGGTCAATCAGTTGCTGGATATGAGCAAACTTGAAAGCGGACAAATGACCCTCGATTTGCGCAGTGGGAATTTCGTGGAAACAGTCCGCGAGGTGTTTGAACGCTTTTTACCCTTGGCTGAAAAACGCAACATTACCTTGACCCTCCGCAACTGCGATGCCCAAACATATCAGCAGTTATCTGATATAGCATACGACGCAGGCAAGGTGGAACTCGTATTAAATAATTTGATTTCCAATGCCTTAAAATTCACCCCGGAAAAGGGTAGGGTAGAGGTGTCGCTGACCACCACTGCGTCGCCTGCCACCAACAATTCTCAAATCCTGATTCAGGTAAAAGATACAGGTATCGGTATTCCGCCAGAAGCCCTGGGGAAAATCTTCGAGCGGTTTTATCAGGTAGACGGATCTAATACTCGCGCTGCAGAAGGCACAGGCATTGGTCTCGCCCTTTCCAAAGAATTGGCTGAGCTGATGGGGGGAGGTGTCCGCGCTGAAAGTAGGGCGGAGGGGCAGGGCTCTACCTTTACCTTTTGGTTGGAGGCCATCCCGGGCGCTAACGCCCAACCTGTGGACATTGCACGCACGGGCGCGCCTGCGACAGTCCCGGCGCTCAGGTTGGAAAGCGCAGCAGGTGCAGAAACGCCCATCGTTTTGGTGATTGAAGACAATCCAGAACTGCGCCGGTTCATTAAAACCTCCATTGGTGAAAACTGGCAGGTTGTAGAAGCCGCCGATGGAGAGGAAGGCCTGGAGCGGGCCTTCGAACTTTTACCCGAAATCGTCATCTCTGATGTGATGATGCCTCGTAAAGATGGCTTCGAGGTGTGCGATGCCTTAAAAAACAACGAACTCACTTCGCATATCCCCATTATTTTGCTGACAGCCAAATCAGCCATTGAATCCAAAATAAAGGGACTCAAAACCGGCGCCGATGATTATCTGGCCAAGCCTTTCCATACAGAAGAGCTGCTGGCCCGCATGGAAAATCTGGTGGAAACGCGTCGCCGTTTGCGAGAGCGCTACAGCCAGGGAACCAGTGTTGCAAGCCGGGAAAATATCCAGGAGGCTTCCCTCCCGAGCGACCTGGACCGGGATTTCATGCTGCGTTTTGTGGGCGCTTTGGAACAACATCTGTCTGACGAAAACATAGGCGTCGAAGAATTGGCCCGAAAGATGTTTGTCAGCAGAGTACAACTTTACCGGAAATTGAAAGCCCTTACCAACCAAAGTGTGACGGATTTTGTGCGCGATTACCGGCTTGATCGCGCTATGAGCATGCTTAAAGCAGGCAATGTCATGGTGTACGAAGTTGCTTCCAGGGTAGGGTTTGGCAGTGAGAGTTATTTCTCCCGCGCATTCAAGGAAAGATTTGGCGTTCCTCCCAGTCAGGTGCTGTAACAACAGGGCATCCACTTGTTACCAGAGGGCATGTTTGCCCAAAATGTAACAACAGGGCATGCTTTTGAAACATCAGGGCAACGAACCTGTTGCAGGCTTCCTCCATTTTTGTGGCATCATTGGACAGCCTACATTACCATGCATCACTTATTGTCATTACAGTCTGCCATTACTAACCAGCCTTTAGTTGGAACACGACAAACAAGTTTAGCTGATCACTTCCAGCACTATCGCCCATACCTTTCCCAGCTCTTTGGCGAGCTGACGAATGCTCAATTGGAACAGGTATTTGCTGCGTCCCATGTTCATCAGTTTGAAACCGGGCAATTTTTATTCCAGCAAGGCGATACCGACAACACCCTGTACATTGTATTGTCGGGCCGACTTCGGGTGATACAACAAACCGAGGCTGGAACCCGCTTGTTGGGCGATATTGCGGCAGGCGAACCTGTGGGTGAATTTGCCCTCTTTACCAAAGATCCCCGCACGGCATCGGTGGTGGCCATTCGGAAATCACTCGTACTGGAAATTTACGAGGAAGATTACAAAAAACTGGTAACCGACAATCCACAGTTTGCTTTCAATTTGCCCCAGTTCGTCATCAACCGGATGCGTCGCAAAGGTTTTCAACAGCGATTGGAGGCCGCCCCGAAAAACGTAGCGCTGATTAAGTTGCAGCCAGACAACGATTTTACGCCCTGGACAGACCATATGAAGCAGGAGCTGACTGCCATGAATGTGCCGGTTAGTGTTTATGGCTCCGAAAACCGCTCGGAAGAGGATCATCACGCCATTTTTGAGGAAATGGAAAACAGCGAAGGCTTGAATATCCTCGTCTGTGATGAAGACAACCCCGAATGGGCCAATCAGTGCCTTACTTATTGCGATCTGGTGGTGGTAGCAACCGAGTTTTACGCTCCCAGCAGTTTGTATGCCATTGAGCAAAAGCTGAAAATTTACAACGAGAATATACTCAATAAGAAAATCTATCTGCTGCTGTTGCATCCCGAAAACGGCGATGCTCCGAGTCAAACGCAGCGCTGGCTTGAAGAACGCCCCGTTAATTTACATCTGCACGTACGCAAACACAACGACCGCGACATCCGGCGTTTTTGCCGCATCATCACGCACAAGGCGGTTGGTTTGGTGCTGGGCGGCGGCGGAGCCAAAGGCGCTGCACACGTTGGCGCAGCCAAGGCTATGATGGAGGCTGGTTTGGAGTTTGATTTTGTAGGCGGCACCAGCGCCGGAGCCCTGTATGGTATGGGCCTTACGGTGACTGATTTTGACTTTCCAAAGGTGCGCGATTTCTGTCAGCACGGCGTTGACTGCAAGGTGACCTCCAGCGATTATCATTTCCCGTTTTTATCCCTGATGAAAGGCAAAAACATGCGGAAATACCTGAAAAACATGCTCAACGACGTACACCTGGAAGATTTCTGGGTGAATACGTATTGCGTGTCAACAGACTATTCTGCGGCGGCCATAAAAGTGCACAATACCGGCCTGGCACGGCAAAAAGTAGAAGCCAGTATTGCCATTCCCGGGGTATTCCCGCCGGTAATCATCGACCGACATTTGCATGTAGACGGCGGTGTGCTGGACAATCTGCCCATTGAGGCCATGTATGAAAAACCTGTTCGCCATGTCATTGCCATTGCCTTGTCGGCCCAATCGCCGCGTTCGGTGGATATCAAGACCGTGCCATCTGCCTGGGAAATATTTTTAAACATATTCACCAAAAAACATCGGTATCGCCTGCCCAAAATGCCGGCATTGCTGATGAATTCGCTGACCTTGAACAGCGTACAACGGCAGGAAGTGTCCAAAAAGCAGGTGTCGTTGTACATAGAAATGGATTTGCGCGGCTACGGACTGCTCGACTGGTCGAAATGGAAAGAAGTGATTGATAAGGGGTATCAGCAAACCCGGGCGCTTTTGGAGGACATGCCGAAGACCGAGCAGTTTTGGAGGTGATGCGGCGGGTGACTTTGCCTTAAGATCCCCAACATGCTCTTAGCTTAATTAAATTTGAATTGATCTTTGATCAAATATTGAAGACCTTAGCCCGACGCTGCTTGACCAAAATGCGCTAACACCTACATGTTCTATGCCGGGCTGCCTCGCCGAGTAATCTGCTCACCTCTGCTTTTGAGGAAAGAAACAGGATTACATCGAAACACTTATAATCGGTAGCATATAGCCAGAAGCCCATAAATGGAATACTTTCTCCGGGGAAGAGCATTCTGTTGGGAAAGGTTTTACCCATGAGCCACTGACCGTCTTTGAGAGGTAAATTCGTAACGATGAACGCCGGCTGGTTCTGCTGATCCGGTATAATCATTGGCGTCAAGGCTTTTCCCGTTATGTTCACGAGCGTGTCTTTTCCGGTTATTCTGGTCGCTGTGCACTTATTCTTGACTTTTTCGTCAACGTAAATTCCATAGTATGTTTCATCTTTTGGAAATAATTGAGATTCCCAGCCATTGACCAAATCAGCCGTGCACCGCACAGTTATTTTGGGTATAGAATCCTGAGAAATAGCGTAGTCAGCAGTTTCGGCAAAAGAGACGGCCGGGAAAAGGAAGAGCAGGAGATTGAGTGGCATAGAGAATTGATTTTGTAGGGATCGAAGCTTTTATGGCAGGGCATAAAATGAGGTAGTTTTTCAACACGGTGTATGGCACAGGATTTCCCTGGATTGGAGTATTTTTAATCCCGGATAATCAACTTTTGACTATGCAGAACCTTGTTTGCTGATTGAATGCTGAGTACAAAAACGCCATTTTCCAGACCAGTCAAATCAATTTGACCAAACTGATTGGTAATTGGTTCCGTTATGCGAAGCTTTCCGAGCACATCCCATACAAAGATGTTTGTGCCCTCCCAATCGGCCCGGATAAGATAAAAAACTGGTCCGGTAGTTGGATTGGGAAAAACAAGTGCTGATTGATATTGAGGAATTTCTATGGTATTAGTAGTCTCTCCAATGCTGGCAATAAATATATCCGTAACTCCGGCAGTGGAAATCGTTGTATTGGAAAAGGAAAGAGCATTGCTGGAGAATTCACCGGCAATATAAATATGGCCTAGTTTATTGATTGTCAGTCCATTTGCTATTTCAAATGCTTCCCCGCCAACACTTTTAGCCCATAGTACATTGCCGGCGCTATTGAATTTGGCCAGGAACAGATCAGTGTTGGTAAATGCACTAACATTGGTAAAAATAGTGGATCCAAAAGCAATAGTTGTACTTTGGAATCCTCCGGCCAGAAGAACATTACCCTCCTTATCCGCAAAAACAGATTTTGCACTATCATTCTTGTCTCCGCCAATGCTTTTAGCCCAAACCGGATTGCCATCAGCATTATATTTGACTAGAAAAATATCGTCCGCGCCGGCATTTGAGATGGTAAGATTGCCAAATGAAAGGGTGGTGCTGTAAAATTTACCCGCCACAAAAATGTCGCCAGCTTGATTGACAGTCACTGATGTGGCATCGTCAAAGTTGGCGCCCGCGGCATTCCTGGCCCACAGTATTTCGCCATCGGGGTCATATTTGGCCAGAAATGCTTCAGATAAATTACTGGAATTGCTCAGCGAAAGGTTGCCGAAGCTCATGGTACTGCTGCTAAAGGTCCCGGCTAGGATGATATTGCCGGAGGTGTCTATGGCTGCACTATTTGCCTGATCATAGTTATTCCCGCCGGCACTTTTGGCCCATTTTAACTGGCCTTCTGTGTCAAATTTGGCTACAAACATTTCCGTCAGGCTGATAGACGGCGATGAACTTGTTAGAACAGTAGAGCCAAAAGTTAGGGTGGCGCCTTTAAAATAACCTGCTACTACAACGTTGCCGGTTGCATCCACTGCAACACACAGCCCATCATCATGTGCAGGGCCGCCGGTGCTTACAGACCAGAGCACCTGACCGTCCGGGGCAAATTTCACTAAAAACATGTCCCACTGACCCTGATTCAGGTATGTTGAGTTTCCGAAAGTAATGCTCTGACTTGAGAAATACCCGGAAACATAGATGTTGCCATTTGTATCTGTGGCTACAGACTTGGCATTGCCTTCTGCATTCTGGCCAACGGTTTTGGCCCAGCGTAGATTGCCTGATGAATCGTATTTGGCCAGAAACATCTTTTTTGTGCCGCTTGAGCCGCTCAGCGTATCTGAGCCAAAAATGATGCTTGGGCTTTCAAAATAGCCAACCATCAGGATATTTCCTTCCGGGTCTGAAGTAATGGCATTTGCCACATCAGTTTTAGTGCCTCCAACACTTTGAGCCCAGTTCCAACCGGGGATTTGAGCAGGTAAGGATTGGGTAATAAGCAGAGTCAGTTTGCAAATAATTGCAAGTAAAAAGTAGTTTTTGATCATTGTGAAGCTGTATTTACAAAGATATTTGAAAAGGGAAGCTCCCTTAAACAACTGGAAATGGACACTAAAGTAATAGTATTCCCAATTTTGTACAAGTATTAGAGCATTTGGTGAATACCTTGGTTGTGCGCAGGTTTTGGGGCATTATCTATTGTTTTAAGTAATTCAGGATTTTATCTGGTACATTATCCATCCTACTGTATATTGTATAAATTTGAGTATAGCTAGAATTTGGAACTGAGCTCATCTATTAGTGGTATCTGTTGTTAAAATTTTTGGAGTCGAATTTATTGATTTCTCAGGTGAATGTTGCGGATAGCTCAAAAACAATGTCTTTCCAAATCCTGTAAAATTTAGAAATTCTTTTTCGGTAAAAAAGTACATAGTGTCATTTTTTACTTGAAATGCATAGGAATCAAACATTAGAGAATCTCTATGTGCTGAGTCGAAAATTCCACTTTGGCCAAAAGTCTTCGTTTGGATAAATGAAAATAAAAAGGCAAGAGATAAAGTAATTTTCATATTAATATATTGTTGGTTGATGATCAATAATTTCTTATTTCCTTTGCTTTAAAGAATTTGCATCCTCATGAAGTGTAGCTTTTTTGGGGCATAGCGGTGACCTGTGGGCTAAAAAAGACACGCAATACAGGTCCCAAAAGTAACCTTTAGTTATGTAATAACTAAGTTGGTTCACCACTAAGTGTTTTGCCACCGATGCTTTTGCCCCGGCCGGCGCTACTCACGTATAAGGGCGCCCCCGCACTACTGGACCTTTTGGTTTCAGACCTATAAGGTTTCCAAAAAACTCATAGGTCTGAACCCAAAATAGTAGTGTAGGTCATCCCTCTTAACCCCTGCTCTTCACCACTTTCAACTGCGTCACATTTGCTTCCTCCTCAATAACCACCCAATACATACCATTGGCCCAATGACTGGTTGCTATGTCTATTTGACCGATGGTGTTGGGGAAAAGAGTCTGCTGCAATTTACCCATGGCATCAAAAACCTGAATCCGCTTCACCGGACGTTGATCCGTGGATTGCAGGACAAAATAATCCTGCATCGGATTGGGGAAGACGGTCCAGGACGCCGCAAACGATTCAGGGGTATGGGTATCCGAAAGCTGGTTCAACTGATATTGCCTGAAAAACCGCCAGATTTCTTTACTGGCACTGAAATCCTGATTGGTTACCCCAATATTGAACGCCGAGCCAGGCCAGGTATGTGCGCCGCCATTTACTTTGTAAAACTCCACGGTGCTGCCCAGGTCGCCACCGGTATATACATGATGCTCTGCGGTACAACCATCTGTGGTGCTGGTGTTGGGTACCTGGGTAATGTCAGGTGTTGGATTACAATTATTGAATCCTGCCCAGGTGTTCACTAATACGGGTATGGATACAAATGTGGCTACCGGGGATCCGTTATAAGGCACCGTATTATCGGCAGTACCATGGATTTGCATGACAGGTACCGGGCGCGCCGGGTTGCAGGCATTCAGCTTGGACTCGATCATACTGCCGGTTACGGAGGCAATGGCGGTAATGCGGTCGTTGAGTTCGCAGGCCAGGGAATAACTCATGAAGCCTCCGTTGCTCATGCCCGTGCTGTACACCCGGTTAGCATCTATGTTATAATTGGCTTGCAGGGTATTAAGCAAATCCCGCATGAAGCCAACATCATCCACATTGGAATTGCCCAAAAAGGTATTCCAGAAGCGATTCCCCTGGGCATCTATGGTGCCATTAGGCAACACGATCAGAAAGTTGGCCGTGTCGGCAATCGGCCGGAAATCGGCATAGAACATCTGTTCCAAATTGTTGGAAGTGTAGCCATGCAGATTGAATACCAGGGGGACCGCTGTATTGCCGGTATATGCAGCCGGAATATACAAGAGGTATTCCCGCGTAAGACCACCACTTTGGATGGTGCCTGTTATGGTGTTCTGCGCCAGTGTTGCGTTGGCAAGCAGCAGGTAAACAAAGAGGTGGAAAATGCGTATATTCATGTGATGGGGACTGTTTTTTTGATACAAATGAAAGAAACAAGGGGTTTTGTAAAAAGGTTGCCGATAAAAATACGAGCAAAATTTTAATCCGACCGAGGTATGTACACAAGTTGAATGTGTGTTTTGGATCGGCTTTCTCAAATATGACTCCCACAAAGCATTGCGGCAACACCATAAAACGGCGTAGCCGTGACATTCCAGTAGCCCAAAGTACGAAAGGATGTTATTGTTGTGGCAGAACGGCGTAGCCGTGACATTTTGAAAATGCCACTTCCCGGAATACCATTCCGGGATACATGAGCTCTGCTCAAGGTTTAATACCCAACTGAAACTCCCTGCCCCCAGGCGGGCATTTTTCCTGTAAATACTGGGTAAACATACGTTTCAGGTGCTCTGAGGTGCCTTCTCCTTCCCCAATGCCATGGGAACGATTGGGGTAGGCCATGTATTGAAAGAGCTTGCCGTGTTTGACCAGTTCGTTTACCAGACGTTCGGCGTTTTGAAAGTGCACATTGTCGTCGCCGGTGCCGTGGATGTACAGCAAATTGCCTTTCAGGTTTTTAGCGTGGGTGACGGGCGAGCCGGCTACAAAATCCTCCTTGTTCTCCTGCGGCAGACCCATGTAACGTTCCTGGTAAATATTGTCGTAACAAAGCTGATCGGCAACCGCTGCAACGGAGATGCCGGTTTGGTAGGTGTCCGGATATTGGAAAAGCAGGTTGAGGGTGGCACTGCCGCCGCCGCTCCAACCATGCACCGCCACCCTGTTTTCATCCAGCCATGGCCAGCGTTTTAGCAAGGCCTGTGCACCCAATGCCTGATCCCGGATATTGACAATGCCGATCTTCCGGTAAATTGCCTTTCGCCAGGCCCGACCTTTGGGCGCAGGTGTGCCGCGATTGTCGAGCGAGATGTAGCAATAGCCGTCCGCTGCCATATCGCCATCATACAGTCCGTTGGATCCCGTTCTCCAGGCATTTTTAACAGTAGCGCCGGCCGGTTCTGAGTAAACATAAAATACCACCGGATATTTCTTCGTAGTATCCAGATTTGCCGGTTTTACCATCCAACCATCCATGGTGACACCTTCTGAGGTGGTTACCTGGAAAAACTCCACCTTGTTTTTGCCTGGATCATGTTTGGCCCATTTGGCCGCTACGCCATCATCTCCATCTAAGGAGCGATGATCCGGGAGCGAAATACGTTCGCGAACGCTGGGAAATCCGGCATTGGAAAAGCTATGGAATGCCCATTGGCCGTTGGGAGAGATCTGGTAGCTATGGGTTCCCTTTTGGTCCATTGGCGTGATCCGGGTAGCTTTCCCGGTGCCGTTCAGCGAGGCCCGGTAGAGGTAGCGCTCGGTGGCATTGTCGGGAGACGCCATGAAATAAAACGTGTTGTTTGCTTCATCTAATAAACTTGAGCTGATCACATCGTAATCGCCTGGTGTGATATTCACTTCCCGTTGTCCGTTTCTGGACACCCGGTAATAATGTCTCCAGCCATCTTTCTCACTGGCCCAGATGAATTCTGAGCCCATGTTTATCCATTCCAACCCGCCGGCATTCTCCCAAACATCCTGTACATCTACCCAGGCTTCGTCTTTTTCGGTATAAATTTGGGTGGCGACTCCCGTGGCTGCCTTACAGGTGAAAATTTTGCTCTCCTGTTGCTTCCGGTCCAATTGCTGCAGAATAATATCGGTTGCGTTGGCGGCCCAGCCCATTCTGGGGATATAGTGCTGTCTTTGATCGCCTGGAACGTTCATCCACAGCGTTTTTTTGTTTTTCAGGTTAATCACCCCTACGCGACAAACAGAAGGGCTTTCTCCCACTTTGGGATATTCCACCGGGATGGTGTACGAATAGATGGAATCCGTGTTGTTGATCATCAGGAAATACTTCACATCGCTGGCATCTATTTGCCAAAAGGCGATGGACTTGCTGTCGGGCGACCATCGGAAGCCGTCACGGCAATCAAATTCTTCTTCGTAGGCCCAATCGAAAGTGCCGTTGATGATTTTATCCGTGCCATCCTTGGTCAGCTGGGTGATTTTCCCGGAAGCGAGGTCTTCCAGGTAGATATTGTGCTTGCTCACATAAGCTGCCGACAAACCATCGGGCGATATTTTGGCGAACATCAGAGAGGCTGCCGGCAGGCTGCTTCCCAACTGACGGAGTTTTGCCGACGGGAGATCGTACACCCAATAATCGCCGCGGGTATCGTAGCGCCATACCCGCTGTGTGTTGGTGAAGATCAGGATCTTTTTGCCATCGGCGGAAGGTTTGAAGGATCTGACCGACAGTGGTTTGGCTGCTCCGGCGGGGGTGAGTTGGGCTGGAGTAACGAGTATGGTTTTTTGATTGGTGGCAAAGTCTACCTGTGCAATACCTTCCTTATCTGCCACCCAATAGGCGTTGCCGTCTGCGGTCCATTGAAGACCTTGAGTGAAAGCGGAGAAGGAAAATAAAAGACAAAGAAAGATCAGGTAGAAGCGGTTGGCAGGGATGTGCGGCATAGGATAAGCTTGTTTTGGGCAAAGCTAATGAGATGCGGTAAAGTTCTGGCAATCACCCTGTTATTTCATCCATTGGTGAAGACCAGATGCGGCATATACGAAACGTGATTATGCCAAAAGCCTGTGGGTTGTCATCTTGAGCGTAGCGAAAGATCTGGGCTGGCTGTGGTAAAATTGCTCACGTTGTTTGCACAGGGGTAAAAAAGACCCAGGCGCGGCGGTAGGGTGCCGGGGTGCAGTAGAGATGGAAAGACCGGGTGAGGCGGAAGTGGAGATATTATTACAGCTTTTCTATTACATCAACTGGCAAGCCGGTGATTTCGGATATTAGGTTTGAATCCATCCCCTTTAACTTCATTTGACGGGCGATTTCTAATTTGCCTTCAACTTTACCTTCTGCCTTACCTTCATCAAACGAAGTATCCACCACATTTTTCAAATCCCGGTAGTACTTTAAACTCTCCTCATATTTGTTTTTTTCATCGGGCGTGAATTTGGCTATTTCGGCAGCCTCGAACAGTTTCTGAAATACCCGATCCTGTAACGCCTGTGGTCGGTTTTGCAAATAAGGGAGATGTTGCAACACATACATCCACTTGTCAAAATTGGTTTGCAAGTCTCCTTCTGCCTTGTTAAAATTGGGCATCTCCAAGTAGATGTAAGTCAACTTGTCGTAAAACACCCGGCATTTTTGATCTTTCAATTGCACCTCATGGCGTACTTCCTGCTCAGCCTCGTCCTCTGAAAAAGTAAAATCCAGGATCCCTACCATGTAAACGGCGGCCAACTGATAATTCCAGTCACCTTTCTTTGCTTGTTCTTGAATGGGGAAAGAGGAATAGTACACACTCCGGTCTTTGAAATAATTCTGCTTGGCCTTCTGCATTTCCACGATGAAACGCTCGCCGCTTTCGCCGATGCAGTACAGATCGAAAATAGCCTTGCGGTCTGCTTCCGAGTTTCCGAGTTGCTCCGTCCGTGCGTAGGTCAGGTCTTTTATTTTGTGCTTTCCAGGCAATACCTGATTCAAAAAATCTATGAGCAGGTCTTTGTTCGGCTCGGAGCCAAACAGTTTTTTGAAGCCAAAATCAGTGAAAGGGTTGATATATTTGTCCTGGAGTGCCATGGAACGATCTTTTGGGAACAAAAATACGGAAAATAGCGGTGTGCCGTGCGCGTTTCCAGGTGTTTTTCAACACGTTTTGTTTCACTTAAGTTTCCAAAGCCCACAACAAGATTCATTTTCGAGTGAAAATCTGGCAACAACGAAGCGGAGGGATGATTGAACTTTAAGAGCATGTTGGGGATTTTCTTGCCGGGCCCAAAATTGTCCTTTTTCCGCCATTTTTCACCTTTTTTCAGTCACGTAACTCAGGCTATGCTTCTTCAAAAACGCAAAAACTGACGAAAAAAGCTCAAATTTTTGACTCCGACAGAAAATCCCTAACATGCTCTAACTCCGCATCCATTTTCTTCAAGCGAAGGTTTTCAGTCTCCAGCTCTTTGAGTCGTTTCTTGTCATCGTTCTTCTCTGTCTCATGGGACAGATTGATGAATACTTAAGCTTAGCCAATCACGGACGTGGCGGCCGGGTCGAAAAGACCTGTCCCGAAGAAGTCGGGAAGACCCAGGCGCAGGGCGTATAGCCAAGTGGGTGATAAAATTAACGTATGATGGTGATTATTTGACCGGGATTTTTCAGCCCGGCATCAATCACTCTAAGAAAATAGTATCCGTTTGGATAATTGTCCAAAGGCAAGTTGACGGTAACAGTGCCTTCCGGTACGTTTTGAGAGCCAATCAATTGACCCATCATTGAAAAAACCTCCATTCTACAACCTGAACTGGCTGCTTGGTCAAACGCAATTTCCACCGCACCACTTGCCGGATTGGGGTACACGACAAAGCCGCGCGCCCGTTCTTTCGGCTCCATCCCAACTCCACTAATCGAATCGCACGGCGACGAGCTCGCGCCAAGCCGGAAAAACGGATAGTTGGGCAAGCTGACATAGTTGAAAGTAGGAATAGGCACTCCATGCTGCGCAAAATCACAGGCCAGCCCTGCACTGTCGGGCGAATTGATAACGTGGAGATGTCGATGACTGGAGGTGCCGGCGATGTAAATCTTATTGTCTGGCGCGAGGTAGGAAAGATAGAACACTCCATAGTCCGGGAAGGGCTGCCCGTCGTAAGTGTCAATCAGGATTTTGCTCGCATCCAAGTCTGGGCTTTGCAAATCCAACTGCCAGAGCCGTGTGGTGGTGGTGGCGTATGCATAACGGGAATTGGCGGAGATGGCTACCCCGCCTGTCTCGTAAGGGTCGTTGGGGAAGGTCGCTGTACGTTCGTTGGAGAGCAGCCCGCTGCAGCGGTCGAAGTCGAATACGTGCAGGTCGTAATACCAGTTCATGCGCGCATAAGTGGCGCCATCGGGGGAAAAGACGGCCTGGCCAATCCAGTCTGTATTCATAAGCCATGTCTGACCTGCACATTGCTTGAATATTACTTGAGGCCCGGCGGTAGTAAGTTTTATCGTGTAGTAGCAATTGCTTCCCGCTTCGGGAGCCAGCACCCACCAATCGCGCCCGTTGGCATGGCGCACTGCCTGAAGGTAGCCCGATGGCATGGTGTCTTGCACAAGGATGTTATGTTTTTCCATGACTGCGCCCAGTCCATTGTTGAGCCGCATATCTATACGCGCCCAATACAAAGTAAACGGCTTCAAGTCATTGGCTACATATTTATACTCACTATGGTAAAATAAAATGTACTGGTCGGCAGAGTCAGGCCAGGGGAGTGCCAATACCGTCTGATGGCCATAGCCCCCACCCGTAGTGCAGTTGGTGCTATCTGGTTTGCCAACGGCCATATTCTCTCCTCCTTGCATGGGTGGCCAGCCATCCCGGTCAGAAATTTTGCACTTGTCTGTATAAAATTGTAAGATTCCTTCTGCGTTGCAAATAGCAGTATTTGCACCATCTGTAAAATTCACCCCGCTCTGTTTCACCCCGGAAATTTCTACTGGATTGTAATTAAAGTCGAATTTTGTATGCGCGATGATAGAATCGCCACTGGGCGTTCCGTATCCAATCATCCAGATGGCATCCCAGTTTTGTTGGGCAGAAAGGATGTTTTGAGGAAAAAATAGAAGCAGCGAGATTGCTATTAGGAGAGGGAACTGAATCATACTTTTAGAAAAATATAAGCCACTCAAGGTGCCAGGCAGCCTCGACGGCCTTGCATCTTGTGTGGCTTGGGTTAACGGGTTAGCGTTGCACGGCAATTTTTAGGCCTTGCCTGGTATCCCAATTACCGCCCCCAACTTTTATCCCATGCCCAAGCGCGTCCTGTCTGGTGTTTTCAACAAGCAGAAAAGTACAGCACGATGCCCAATCTGCCAAAAAGTTGTCTGTATTTTGATAGAGGTGGGGGTATTAGGCCAGGCTTGTACCCACGTGATATTAAAGGCTTGGCGATAGGCTCCTCGGGCAGATTGATGAATACTCAGCCCAGCCACTCACGGACGTGGCGCTGGGTCAAAAAGACCCAGGCGCGGCGGTGGAGTGCCGGGGTGCGGTTGGGGCGGGATGGCAGGGTGGGGTGGGAAAGTTTGACTTGTCCTAAAATAGGTTTACACAAAAAGTAAACTTAAAACAGGACAAAGATGAAAAAAGTAAACCACTACTCGGACGAGTTCAAAAAGCGAGTTGTTGAGGAGGTATTAAATGGCTCAGAAA
>JAFLBO010000005.1 GCA_017303475.1 Chitinophagales bacterium | reverse complement strand
TTTCTGAGCCATTTAATACCTCCTCAACAACTCGCTTTTTGAACTCGTCCGAGTAGTGGTTTACTTTTTTCATCTTTGTCCTGTTTTAAGTTTACTTTTTGTGTAAACCTATTTTAGGACAAGTCAACCCCAAAGAAGCAAAAAACTCCCCACCATAAACCCCGTAAAAGCAAGCAATCGTACCAATAAATACCCCAGGCGCGACACGGTGCTTTTTTGTTTCCAGGTTCTGTAGCCAAGATATACAAGGTAAGTCACCACTACCATCCAAAAAAAGTAGAACGCAGGCCAGGGCATCCAGGCGAAAAGCAGTTCCCAGGCTTTGCGGATCCAGAGGTAAAAACCGCGACTATACCAGGCTTCGGTTTGGTCTGGAAACTGGTGTGCGGCTGCATTTAAGGCAATAGCAAGCAAGCCAAACAGGATTCCGTTTGCCGGTTGAAACCATTTGAAAAGCAAATTCACATTTACGCTGATTTAATTTGAATAGAAGGGCAAGATAGTAGTATTGTTGCCACGTTAAACACGGTAATTTTGCCACAGCATGAAAAAGATAAGCATTTTATTGGTAGAAGACGAGCCCATTATTGCGGCTGATTTAGAAGACAGATTGGATGAAATGGGGTTTGAAGTGGTGTACAGCTGTACAAGTGGAGAAGAGGCGTTAATTGCGTTCCGGGAACACTTGCCCGATCTCGTTCTACTTGATATACAACTTGAGGGAGAATGGGATGGTATACAAACAGCGGGCAAACTGCTTGAAATCAGGTCTGTTCCCATTATTTTTTTAACGAGCAATGCGGATGAAGCAACTTTCAACCGCGCTAAATCTACTCAGCCGGCTGCTTATTTATCGAAACCATTCAGGGGGAAAGACCTCAAACATGCGATAGAGCTGGCCATTACCAAAAAGTTGGCGCTTACAGAAAAACCATCTAAAACGGAAAAAGAAGAATCAGATGCACATTTGTATTCTGATCGATTGTTTATTCGCGTCAAAGACCGAATGGTGCGCATTTATTTGCAGGAAATTTTGTGGCTGGAAGCGGATGATTATTACTGCAAAATGGCTACCAGGGAAAGGGAATATCTGGTAACCCAAACCCTTAAACAGATGTTTGAATCACTGTCGGGTATACCAGATTTCATGCGCATCCACCGATCATACATCGTGAATATCCGGCACATTGAAGAAATTGGCGATCAATTTGTGGTTGTTTCCAAAAAACAAATACCCATCAATAAGGCCGCCAAGGACGAGCTTTTGACTCTTTTGCACAAAATATGAAACGCAATCTGACCTTTATTTTACTTCTGTTTTTTTCGGGCAGCCTGTTTAGTCAAAAAAGCGAAGCTGATAGCTTGTATCGGCTGGGCTATGAAAAAGGTGTAGCAGGAGATTGGGATGGCGCAACCAGTGTGTTGCTCAGAGGTCTGTCGTTGGCTGAAAAAGAGAACAATGCCAAGCTGCTTTGTGGTATATATTTCCAGCTGGGGAAAATTTCGGCTAATACCAATAATTATGATGCGGTGCTTCAGAATATAAACAAGGGCATTCCACAATGCCAGGCTTGCAAAGACACCAGTGGTTGGTCCAGAATAGAATTATTGAAGGGGGTTTATTACCTTAAATTTAAGAAGCTGGATTCAGCGCTGGTGCAATTCCAACTGAGCCAAAACTTGTTTATGGCTTTAAAGGATACTATGGCTGCGGTTGGCGTATTGGCTAAGATGGGCAACGCCTATGAGATGGCAGGAGATTACGTACAAGCTGAAAAGTGTTATTTACCTTATTATGATGCTACACTAAATCAGCCCAATTCTTATGCACACATGAATGCCAATATCTTCCTGGCAGCCAACTATTGTTACCAGGAAAAGCCTGACAAGGCCAAGTTTCACAATGATAAATTATTGCAGTTATCCCAAGCTTTGAACGCAAAGTTTGAATATTCCAATGGTTTGCGATATGCAGCCCTGATTGAATACCATAAGAAGAATTTTGAGGCAGCTTACAAGGCCATGACCAGGTACGCTGATTTTTATCAGGACAGCCTGATTCCGGAGCAACAAATCAAGCAGGTTGAAGCAGTAAAGGCAGAATACGAAACAGAAAAAAAGGATGCTCAAATCCGCTTGCAGGAAGAACAGCTCAATACAGAGCGTTTACGTTTTTGGGCCTTGTTAGGAGGACTGGGTTTGGCCTTACTGGCTGGTATAGGTTTGATGGTGCTAATTATCAAATTGCGCAAACGCAATAAAGAAAAAGAGTACCTGATCAAGGAAATCCATCACCGGGTAAAAAACAACTTGCAAATACTGTCCAGTCTGTTGCATTTGCAATCCAGACAAATAACCGACGATACCGCCCTCGATGCCGTGAGGGAGGGACAAAACCGGGTGGATGCCATGGGGTTGATACACCAAAAACTCTACATGGGCGATCATGTAGCCAAGGTGGAAATGAAGGATTATTTACAGCATTTCGGGCAAAATATGCTTGAGTCGTTTGGTGTGGAAGAAGGGAATATACACATGGAATACGATGTAGAGCCAATGTACCTGGATGTAGACACTGCCATTCCTTTAGGTTTGATTATCAATGAATTGGTAACCAATTCGCTCAAATATGCCTTCCGTAACAAGCAGCCGGCAGATCAGCCCAACACCATTCGGATTCGTTTGCATAAAGATGCCAAAAATCTTTTGCATCTGGAGGTGGCTGATAATGGAACCGGACAAAGTGCAGAACCGAGCGGCGGAACCGGATTTGGCAGCAACCTTATCAAAATGTTGAGCAAAAAGCTCAAAGGGCATATGGAGGTACAACAAAGTGCTGCCGGATATGCCACCCGGATTAGCTTTGAAAGGGCTATAGTTGACTGATTTTTCAGGCTATTTTACTGGAAATTAGGACAAGCTCCCTGAAAAAGCCGTCTGGCATTGGGTGGTTATTTGGAATTTAGAGGATTCCATGTACAGCCCTGTCATTTTATTAGCTGAAGACGATCCGATAATAGCCCTGGATCTGATGGAAAATCTGGAACAGTTTCCGTTTCAGGTAGTGGAATTAGACGGCCCGGAGGAATTATCAGCAGCTAATAGCGCTTATCAACCCTCGTTAATTATCCTCAATTATCGCTATTCGGAGGGTCCGAATGGCATGGAACTAGCCAGGAGTCTGCTGGCCCAAAGTTCAGCTAAGATATTGTGCGTTACCGGCGCCGGCAGAGCAGAGGTGGAATCTGAAAGTACGCCAGACAGCCGTCTCCACGTATTATACAAACCTTTTTCGCGGGCGCAACTGCAATCATGCCTGAAGGCCTGCTGTAATGCTACAGCATAACACTGGTGTTTTTCTTCACTGGAAAAAATGGCCTCTTCCCTGTATATCCGAACGGCTTCACTGATTCTGCCAAAAGCTGCCGGATAAATGCGCCTAGCTTTGACTGCAAATAGGCCTGTGTATTGGCCATTCTCTTGCAAATCAATAACTTCCACTTAATTTCTGCTTTCACTATGAAAAGTGTTTTGTACTCCTTCCGTTCCTTAAAACTTTCACTCGCCGTCTTTTTTTCGCTTGGCATGGCTTTGGTGGCCCAAGCCCAGGTAGCCACCCTTTCTGTTCAGGGTGTATTGACCAAATCGGACGGTACTGCGGTAGACGATGGCAACGACTATGTACTCACTTTTCGTTTGTGGAAAAGCGAATCCGGTACAGCACCTGCTGACAAAGTACACCAGGAAACGATTGAAAACATATCCATTGTAGGTGGTGTGTATAGCGTGGTTCTTGGTTTAAATCCAGATCCACAATTTCAACTGTTGGCCCCGTTCAATCAGCCTTATTGGCTTGGAGTGAGTGTGGGTACCTCCAGCGTAGAGTTATTGCCAAGGCCAAGGCTTACCCACGCACCGTATGCATTGGGATTAGTGGGCCAGAACAACACCTTTCCAAGTACAGGGGCGGTTATATGTGATGCCATCAACGTTGCAGGGCAAGTAAACGCCGGATCATATGGTAACATAAACGCAGGTACGATTAACTCTGGCAATGTATCTATCACAGGTACTTTAAGTACCACAGGAGCTGCAAATGTGAACTCGTTAAGTGCTGCAGGTGCTGTGAATGGAAATTATTTTGTTACTCCGGGTGGTGCTCCCGCGGGAAGCTTTGCTAACAGAGGTTATACTTTTGGTTCCGGTGGCGACCCGGATGGCGGTTTGTTTTCTCTTGCTGATAATAATGTATGCCTGTATGCAAATGCCACAAAGGCACTTGAAGCAACCAATGGAGGAGTAGCTATACCCGGATATGTCCATGCCGGAAGTTCATATACATTTATCAATGATGATGACTCTGGCTTGTTTACGGATGGCAATGGAACAATCTCTCTCCGTGCCAATAACCAGGGTGTCATGTTTGCCAATACAAGCGGTTTCAACATCCTTAAGGATCTCTATTTGTCGTCTGCTCCAAACATGACAGACGGCGACAATCTGGAATGGAGGGCAAATGTTCAGGGAGGCAGAGTTGGGGTAAATACATCTTCCCGCAGGTACAAATACAATATTCAGCCATTGCAGGTTGACTTTACCCGTATGCTTAAAGTCCAGCCCAGAATATACAACCGGAAATCTGAAGGAGACGACAAGTGGGAAATTGGATATATCGCTGAAGAAATTGACAGCCTTGGCATGAAAGATTTGGTGCTTTATGACGAGCAAGGCAGACCTAATAGTTTGATCTACAAGAAATTCGTGATTTACACCAATGAGCTCGTAAAAATGCAGCACAACGAGATAGAACTGTTGAAAGCTCAGGTAAATACGCTCAATAAGGAACTACAACAGCTTCAAGCCGCCAATGCTGGTCTTCAAGGCAAAAACAATGCCTTGCTGGAGCAACAGACAGCATTCAGCGCCCAATTGGAAGCCTTGTCAAAACGGATAAGTGCCATGGAAATAAGCGGAACAGGGAAATAGCCGTGAAATTCAGGCTCCTTTGAGTAATACTATTTCCATCCACTAACGATTTTTTTCATGAAAAATATCATGCAAAGCCGGCTAATAGCCGTGCTAATATGCGCGCTTTTGGCGCTACCGGAGCTTTGGGGGCAGCAACCCACACAGCCATGGGATCCCGGTTGTTTTTCTGCTGTAGCTCAAGATACGGTTATACGCTCTGCCTTTATCAATTATGGCAATGGCGCTCGTATGAAAAGTGCTACCCGCCGCACCAAATTAACCATCGGTCAGCTGGTGGTTGGTCCGGCAGTAGGCGACGACAACAACATGAACTTCGGTTATTGGGCCGGATTTCTGGTGGCGCCTTTCCCGCCATTTGTAACAGCCACGCAAGGCGAGTTACTGGATCGTATCCAGATTTCCTGGGGTCCTAACCCGCTTGGCCCTTTCGCTGTTGGCGGTTTCAAAATTTACCGCGACGGGGTTTACCTGGCTCAGGTAGACAAAAGCACCCGGAACTACAACGACTTCAACGTGATTGCAGGTCGGCCCTACATTTATGAAGTAAGAGGCATCAATGCCTATGGTGAAGGCTCTCCCGGCAAAGCACTGGGATTTCAGGTTCCTAATGGTGTAGTGACGGGATGGGTGCGGACGCAGAACGACAATCCGGTGCCCAATGCACTGGTAACCCTTATGCCAATGCAGGGCTATTCGGCTTATTTTGGCCCAAATGATGGAGCGTATGTAGAAGCAGACAGCGCTACCAACCTTGAGTTGTTACCCACCACAGATGCTCCTTGGGCACTAACCTTTTGGATTAAGAGCACTGATGTATCCAACAATCCAACCATGATGACCATGACGCCGAACGTCAACAACTTTGGTTTGAGCATTAAGGCATTGGCAGCAGGAGGAATGGAGGTAGCTGCGGGTGGCGCTACTTTAACGGGAATGTATGATGCCATTCCAAACGAATGGCACCAAATTACCTTTACTTATTCTAATGGCACTTACAGGCTGTATCTGGATGGCACACTCAAGGATTTGAAACCAGGTGCAGCCATTCTCAACGGCAATGCACTGCTTGTTGGACAGCGTGCAAGTGCTGGCAATTGGATTGGTCGATTGGATGAATTGCGTATATACCATAAACGGATTGACGAATTAGATATTCCTGAAATCATGGAAGGCACAGCTTCTTCTCTGACGGAAGGATTGAAGTATTACTGGAAAATGGATGAGCAAAAAGGATCCAAATCCTTTGATGTTATTCAGCGTACTAAATTTTACTTCTGCGGAGCGATTTTTGATAATGATCACCCACCTGTTAGAACATCCGGCATGACTAATGAGGAAGGGTATTATCGGATTGAATCTGCTAACTATGGCACGGGTATCACTTATTTGGCAGAGCCCATGAAATTTTTCTATCAGCACAGGGCTCTGAAATTTACCCGCGCTGATATGGATTATGCCACTTTGCCGGACTTCTCAGTAACTCCTAAAGCAACTCTGGAAACCTGGGTTAACAGCGCAAGCCCTGATGGCATACAAACCATCCTGTCAAAGCGCTGGAACCTGAGCAATTCTTTCCAACTCATGTTGGAGCCAGTTGGTATCGACAATCATATCATAGTGAAACTGAACAATCAGGCACATGATTTTGGTGTATTGGGCATTGGTTACCACCACTTAGCCTTTACCATCGACAGTACAGGTTCTTCCACGAAAATTCGTGCATACAAAGACGGTGTAGACCTGGGCGAAGTTATGCTTCCTGCCTATACAGGCACCTGGCTTGAGCCATCCGAGCCCTGGGTACTAGGCGCCAGAAAGTCTGGAACAGATTATGTGGATCATTTTGGCGGTTTAATTGATGAAATTGCCTTGTATGACACCATTTTATCCTCTACTAAAATTTTAGAACATGCATCAGCTTCAAGGGACCCTCAAGCCAAAGGCTTGAGGATATACTTTGCTTTGGATGAAGGTACTGGAAACAGGTTAAACAATGCTGGCTCTAATTTATTGGGCGAAAGAGGTATGACCTTCGGCACCGACTGGACCATAATGGCGCCAAATCAAAGTACGACGCCCCATGAATTTGCTCCTGCAACGCGACAGGTAACCCTTAATCCTAGCGTAACCTCAGTAGATCAGGTAGATTTTACAGACCGTTCTACAATTCCGGTTTCGGGCTTTGTGCGGTATAAGGATACTGATTGCTTTGCTAAAAATGTGGAAATACTGGTCAATGGCGAGTCCTTTTCTCCTCCTATTTTCACCGACACAACCGGAAAATTCATCATTGATTTGGAGCCCGGCGCTACAGTCAATCTAAGCCCAAAATATGAAGATCATGAATTTTTGCCGGTTAGTTGGGATGTTAACAATGTTACCAGCCCCATTGCAGGCATTGTCTTCAATGATGTAACAACTCGTAAAATTAAAGGTGTGGTAGCCGGAGGCGATTGCAAATTACCCATTATTGCTAATCCGGGAACGCCCAGTGGCACCGTTTGTATTGTGAAGGTAGAATCCATTGACGGGTGTTTTGAGCGCATAATTGAAATAGACAATATTGACGGGGAATATGAATTTCTGAATCTGCCTCCAATTGAATTCACTGTTGCAGTAATTGAACATTCTGACCCTACCATAAAAAATGCCTTTCAAACTTCTGGCGGCGTCCAGGTGGATTTACGCATTAAACCAGACACCACACTCAATTTCATTTACTATGCTCCGCCGCAAGTGGAAATTGTAAGCGGTCTGGATCCATATAGTAATAATTGCCCAACCATTGTATTGACCCAAAACGCCAAATATTTCATGAGTATAGCACTCAAGGAATATTATCTTGGTGAGGGTTGCCCGTTGGATACAGGAAGCATCCGAATTATCAATGAAGTGGCTGGTTCTGTGGTGGATTATCCTTTGAGTAATGGTATATTGACTACCAATTTCAGAGCCGCAATTGTAAACTCTACGCCTCCATTTTTACAGAACATACAAATTATAGGCAAATCACTGGCGGGAAATGAAAGCAGCCTAACCAAGCAGGTACTTGTGACCGGGCTTTTTGCCAAGTCAAACACTTTCACAACCCAATTACCTTCTACGCCAAGTATGGTTTTGCGTGACCCTCCTGGCGATGGCAGTTATGCATACCTGGAAAAAAATCAAAACATTTGCCAAAAAGTAAGTTTTACCAAGGATAACAGCGTCACCGCGGGTGGATCAGTAGTTATTGATCTTTTCCCGGATTACGACCTGCTTATCTTTAACACCCTGGTGCCCTTTGAAGGAAACGTTGGACCAGAAATCATTAATTCTACCACCGTTACCAAAGTTTCGGAAAATGCACTTGAGGTTTGTAATAGTTACAGTGAAAGAATTTCAACCAGATCAGACGATTTGATAGTTGGTCCAGGATACAATATTCCCCATTTAGGTGGCTGGATTCAGGGAGGAGATCTTTTTGTAGGTGGTGGATTAAATGTTGATTTTGGCTTTGCTGATAAAGTTGATTTTGATACTACTCTATGTGAGGGCGCCTTGGAAGAGGTGGTTTCAGTTTCGCCCAAAAACTATCAAACCACCTACATGTATACGGATTACCACATTCGGAATAATGTACTAAGGTACCTTAATGCCATTATGGATGATCCCAACACGAGTCAAGCAAAGAAAGATACGTGTCAAGCATCTATCCTAATGTGGGAAAAAATACTGGAGGATAATCAAAAACAAATTGCTGCAGCCAAATTTAAAAGGAACTTGTCATTTGATGCCGGCATTGAGTATGAATATGCAGAAACCAGTGACACAACCAGTTCAAACAGTTCCGGAACTCAAACAACTAAAGCATTTGAGTTCAATTTTAATATCCTGATTTTTGGATTTGGTGTAGGTGGCGGTGGTATCATTAATGTTGCTACTGAAGCTGTTACCAGCAAAAATACGGAAGGTACACAGGAAAAAGGGGTAACAACCGGGTATGTGCTTTCAGATGATGATCCAGGCGACGCTTTTTCTATTGATATAGCCATGGACTCCGTGTACAAAACTCCGGTTTTCCGCACCGTATCCGGGCAAAGCAGTTGTCCATGGGAGCCCAAAACAGCTCACCGTGAAGGAACCAGTCTGGAGTTTCGAGATGGTAGCAGTGCAGTAGCTGTTGATGTCCCATCCAACGAAGCAGCTGTCTTTAAACTAAACCTGGGTAATCAGAGTGAAACCAATGAGACCTGGACTTATGCTTTCACGGCCGGCCCCGAAAGCAACCCACACGGCGCGAAAATTTACCTAAACGGCGCTGCCTTAGATCACGCTGTGATGTATGCCATACCATGGGAAGACAAAGTAATTCCAATTACTGTAACAGTTGAAAGAGGGCCTGAAGAATACGATTACGATAGCCTGGAATTGGTGTTATATTCGCTTTGCGAAGATGACCGTGCTAACGCTCTTGGATTGCTGCCGGATGCTGACACCATTGCCTATTCTGCAGTATATATTAGCGCTCACTTCATAAAACCTTGCAGTGAGGTAGATATCAATGTACCTCAACAGGACTGGGTAATATTTCCTGATCCCATTACCCAAGGCCCGGATGATGTAATGCGGATTACTGTCTCTGAATATGATAAGGACAATGCAGAATTTGAGAAAATACGACTGCAGTACCGACGATCGGACGGAGACGGCGCCTGGATAAATATAGTACCTCCGGTTGACTCACTTATCAACCTGATTCAGCCAGGAGCTGAAATCATCAAAGACAATCTTGGTGCTACGTTCACACAGTTCTATTGGAATACTGTAGGATTAGCAGATGGCCCTTATGAAATCCGCGCAGTGGCCGTTTGCTCCGGCGACGCATCCGACAAACCCGGATTCTCTCATGTCATCAAAGGTCGCATCGAGCGTCAGGCGCCAAGCCTTATTGGTGTGCCTGAACCGGCTGATGGTGTGTACCAGGTAGGAGACGAAATTTCATTCTCCTTCAACAAGCACATCAACTGCGCCAAAATCAATCCGGTGGATAATGTGCAACTGTTTGATGCAACTACCAATCAGCCGATCGATATCGACATTACCTGTTACGAGAACAAAATTATCCTGGATCCTAACTTCCAGAATCAGTTCTTCGAAAACAAGATCCTGCGCGCTGAACTGCACGAAATTGAGGACAAAACAGGCAATAAGCTGGTGTACGAACAATGGGAGTTTTACGTAGACCGCAACGAACTGGCCTGGCTGACCGATAGTATTGGAATGACCAAATATGAGGATCAGAGCAAATCCATCACAGCAAATATTCATAACCGCGGCGGTTATCCGGTTCCATTTACGATTGAAGATATCCCAACTTATGTTCATGTAGTGCCTAACCAGGGCACACTGGCGCCAAACGAAATCCGATCCATCACCTTTACCGTGGATTCATCCCTGGCATTCGGCTTGTGGTCTGATTCTATCACTCTGCACACGGAAACTGGTCAAAACCCATTCTTTATGGGCGGCGACGAAAGTTTGCCATTTGGCGTGCGTGTGGTTTGCCGTCCTCCAGGCTGGGACCTGAACGGAAGTCTCTTCGAGAACACCGAAAACATGGTGCTGGAGCTCAACATTGAGGGCGAAGTATCTACAGATGTGGAAGATATGGTGGTGGCATTCATCGGCGACACCCTGGTGGGCCGCGCCAATGTTCAGTACGTGCCGCAGGTAAACAAATACCTGGCATACCTGACCATCTACGGCAACCCTAACCACGTATTACAGCCATTGCGTCTGGAAATTTGGGACGCCTCTGCCTGCCTGCGTTATGCTGTGCTGGAAGATTATTTCCTGTTCCAGCCTGACGATGTGATCGGTGATCCGCTGAATCCTCAGGTGGTCCATACCTACAATCTGGTGCTCCGCGAGGTACCACTCGGCTTTGGCTGGAACTGGATGTCATTTAACCTGGCATTCCCGGATCCTTCTATTAATGCAGCCCTGTCCTCTTTGAGTCATCCACAGAACGATCTGATGAAAAGCCAAAATCAGTTCTCTACCTATTTCAACGGCGGAGGCTGGCTGGGCACACTCCAAAATCTGGGCAACACAGGCATGTATGTTTACCGGGCCAACATCTCCGATACCCTGATGATGATGGGTACCACCCTGGATCCGGCAACCACACCTATCCCGTTGGTACAGGGCTGGAACTGGATTGGTTATATCCCGAACTACTCATTGCCTGTGAACGAAGCCCTGTCTTCCGTACCAGCTCAAACGGGTGATTTGATCAAGAGCCAGATTTCCTTTGCCCAGTATATCAACCCAACTTTCGGCTGGATTGGCAACTTACAGTACATGAGTGCGCCAAACGGTTATCAGCTCAAAGTAAGCGCCCCGGGCACCCTTATTTATCCACCGCTTTCCAGTCACCTCAACCAGGGTGGCGCCGATCAGGCCGGAAAACCTGGCAGCCAAGAACGTGGTCCAGGCGATACACCGGAAAATTTCTGGAATGTTGATCCAACGCAGTTTGAACACAGCATGACCCTGATTGGCATGCTGAAGATGAGCGATCAGAATGCTACCACCTCTACCATGGAGTTGGGCGCATTTGTGGGCGCACAAGTGCGTGGGTCGGCGCAAGCCATTTACATTCCACCGCTGCAATCCTACCTGTTCTTCCTCACGGTGTATGCCAATGGCAGCGGCGAACAGGTTCGTTATCAGTTGTTCGACAGCAGCACGGGCGCCATACAGGAACTTAAGGAAGTGATGTATTTCTCTCCGGAATTGCACCAGGGAAGTATTGATGCGCCGGTTCCATTCACCCTGCTCAGCAGTGGCACACACGAACTATCCTCTGTACAATCCTTCGATGTGCAGCCTAACCCGTTCCAACAGGAAACGATGCTCCGCTTTGCCTTGCGTAAAAGTCAGGAACTGCGCATCACGGTTACCGACATGAGCGGCAAACAGGTGGCTGAAATCAATACCGTCGGCAAAGAAGGTATGAACACGCTACCCTGGAAGGCTCAATCTGAACAAGGTGCAGCGCTGGCCAAAGGCGTGTACTTCGTTCGATTGCAAACAGAATCGGGCAGTATCGTGAAGAAAATTGTCCTGCAATAAGTGACCTAAAACTTAACAACAATGAATCGGCTATATATTTCCCAACGGCGTTTTCAGCTTTGCCTCTGGGCATGTCTGTTGCTGCTGATACCCGCAGTAAACGCCAACCCGACCATACAGCCACCGCCCAACTGGTCGGTGAACCCAACAGATTATGAGTTCAACATGAACGCCGTAATTCGGGTGAACTATGTGGGCAACCCGGCTAACCAGGCCGGCAATCTGGTAGGCGCCTTTGTTGGAAACGAACTCCGTGGCGTGGCAACGCCCCTGTTTTTCGGATCCAGCGCCTATTATTTCATCACCTTTTATTCCAATGAATATTTTGGTGAAACGGTGAATTTTAAGGTGTATTACCAACCTGATGATGCTGTTTATCCGGCATTTGAGGAGGTTTCTTTTGTACACAATGGTTCTATTGGCACCTCAGAACTGCCGTTCTGGATCAATATTGACCCCAACGCAGATTTTCCTCCGGAATTGGAGCCATTGCTGGCCGACACCACCCTTCAAGGCATTCCGTTTGAAACGGTGAATCTGCCGGATTATCTGATCAGTCTGGACGGCGATCCGGTTACCTGGAGCGCTCAGCCGGGTCCGAACCTCACAGCTACCATCGTGAATGGCGTACTGACTGTTACGCCGATATCCAACCAGTGGATTGGCACAGATTCCGTGCGCATCATCGTAAAGGAAAACACACCCAATCAGTTGGCCGATACCATCACCGGATGGTTCACGGTATTGCCGGATTATGGTCCGCCGGTATGGCAAAACATACCCGACCAGAACATCTTTCAGGGTGATGACTTCAGCGATTTTGATCTGGATAACTACCTGAATTTTAACGGTGATTGTCGGGTATATGAACTGCAGGTATATCCGTTTGATGGCACGGCGCATGATCCGGCATGGCCCACTATTGTTCCTGGCAACCAGCCCATGAGCATCATTGCCCGGCCCCAGTTTGTGGATATTCAACTGGCTGGAGCAGGTTCCAAACTGGCCGCTTATGTGAACGGAACCCGGGCAGCCTGGGCAACCGCCTCCGGCGCTCCGCCGAATGTTACCTACCAGCTCAGTTTGAAAAACGTAGGCGCCGGCAACATCAGCTTTGAGTTCTATGATGCTGACAATCAGTATCTTTATACCGAAAACTCTAACCTGACTTTCGTTTCCGGAGGTTCCATTGGCAGTGTTTCCAATCCGTACCTGATCCAACTTTCCCCGCTTATCCCAAGCATTGGTCCGGGCAATGTGGTGAATGTTGCCATTGATGATCCCAACTGGTTAGGAAGTTATCCAGTGGATATCATTGCCTTTGACTGTGATTATCCGGATTTGAGGCGAGATACCGAGCAGGTGGTATTCACCATCCAGACCGATATCCGTCCAAACATAACTTCTTCCTCTTCCGTAAACTTTGAGGAAAACGCTTGTTATGTATTGTACGATACTCAAACCAGCGATCCGAACAACACCGAGGGCAACGGTCTGACCTACTCCCTTGATGGCGGCGCAGATGCATCCAGATTTTCCATCAATGCCCAAAATGGCGTTTTGAGCTGGGCAGCCGGTTTTGCGCCGGATTTTGAATCGCCACAGGATGCCAATGCCGACAATAAATATGAAGTAAACATCAAGGTGACCAATGCCGGAAACCAAAGCGATGTTATTTCATTGGTGGTTACCGTTACCAATCAGGCCAACGAGCCATTTGCGGTAGCCATTAACGGTGGTATTAACCTCATTTGCAGCAATGCAGGCGCTACCCTGACTGCCTCTGGCGCAGTAAGTTATGTGTGGAGCACTGGATCTACCCAGCCGCAAATCACGGTAAATGCTGCCGGATCTTATACAGTTACCGGAACCAGCACTGGTTCCTGCACGGCCAGCGCCACAGTGGTAGTGTCTGCACCGCCATCGATTACAGCCACCGGTAATGCCGGCATTGTATGCCTGGGAACCAACATTACGCTAGGCTCCAGCCCTGCTGGCGGCACGCCTCCATACGTGCAATTTGCCTGGAGCGGCCCGAACAACTACCAATCCAGCCAGGAAGATCCGGCGCCATTTGCGGCAACTGCCGGCTCTGGAGGCGCCTACACCGTTGTAGTAACGGATGTGCCTGGTTGTACGGCGTCTGCAAGTGTAAACATCACCGTTTCCTCCAATCCGGCGCCTACCATTACGGCAGGCAGCAACTCTCCGGTTTGTGTGGGCGCCAATATTTCCCTAAACTCAACCCCATCGGGCGGTTCCGGACAAGGCTATACCTTCCTTTGGTCTGGTCCAAATGGGTATGCAGCTACCGGCCAAAACCCTGCGCCATTTGTGGCCACTTCGGCAGCTGCAGGCACTTACACTGTAGTGGTAACCGACAACGCAGGCTGCTCTGGCAGCGGCACTACGATGGTTACAGTAAATGACCTGCCTGTTATTACTGCTTCCAGCAACAGTCCGGTGAGCCAGGGCGGCACTATTCAGCTCAGCTCCACTGCTTCAGGTGGCTCCGGTTCCGGCTATACATTCCTGTGGTCTGGACCGAACAATTACAGCGCCAACGTGGAAGACCCGGCCGGATTCCCGGCCACTCAGGCAGCTTCCGGTGTGTATACGGTTACCCTTACCGATGGCAATGGCTGTACCAAAACAGCCAGCACAACGGTAACGGTAGTAGCATGTCCAACCATTACTGCATCAGTGAACGGTGCGGTGTGCGAAGGCGGAAACATTGTACTCAGCTCCACGCCATCAGGCGGAGCTTTGCCTTACGCAGCGTTTGCCTGGGCTGGCCCGAATAATTACAGCGCCAATGTGGAAGACCCGGCTGGGTTCCCGGCAGGCATGTCGGCCAATGGCACTTACACGGTGAGCGTAACTGATGCCCTGGGATGTGTGGCTACCGCAACGGTTTCCGTTACGGTCAATCCCAACCCATCCATCAGCGCCCAAAACAATGGCCCAATCTGTTCTGGTTCAAACGTTATTCTGACTTCAACGCCATCTGGCGGCACACCGGGGTATACATTCTCCTGGGTAGGTCCCGACTTCTTTGGAGCCAGCGTGGAAGATCCGGCGCCGTTCACCGGCACCGCTGCTTCTTCAGGGGTTTATACGGTAAAAGTGACGGATGTAAAGGGATGTACCGCTACAGCCACTTCACAAATGACCGTAAACGCCAAACCAGTGGTGGCAGCCACCAACAATGGATCATTGTGCCTGGGTGCAACCCTTGATCTGAAATCTAATCCATCAGGTGGTTCTGGCAATTACAGCAGCTTTAGCTGGACTGGTCCGAACAACTTTACTTCAAGCCTGCAAGACCCGAAGATTTCCAACATCATGCTGGTTAATGCTGGAACCTACTTCGTAACGGTAACAGATAATGCTGGCTGCACCGGAACCTCTTCCACCACCTTGTCTATTTCCACCAACAACGCACCAACCATAACTGCCGGCAGCAACAGTCCGCTTTGTGCTGGCAGCCAACTGGTGCTTACCTCTACGCCCAACGCCGGAACGCCACCATACACCGCTTTTGCCTGGGCTGGCCCAAATGGTTACGGCTCAAGCATGGAAGACCCAACTCCGTTCACCATTTTCCAGAACGGTGCAGGCATATATACGGTAACAGTAACAGATACCAAAAACTGTAAAGGAACAGCCAGCGTATCTGTCAACGTATTTGGTCCAAGTCTGGCGCCTACTACTAACAGCCCGGTTTGCCCGGGTTCCACCTTACAGTTGAATTCCGGCGGACCAAGTGGTCAGGGAGTAAGTTACAACTGGACGGGGCCAAACAGCTTTAGTTCCACAGACGCCAATCCAAGTATTCCAAATGCCAGTCCGGCAGCCAGTGGAACCTATTCTGTGACCGTTAACGATAACGGCTGTTTCAATTCTGCTACTGTAACAGCAAGCGTTGCAGATGCTGTTCCTCCTACTATAAGCTGTCCTGCCAATACCACCCTGGCCGCTGATGCCTTGTGTAGTTCCCAAGTTGGCACATGGACTCCTTTATCTGTTAACGACAACTGCAATCCTGTGCCAACGGTTAGCCAGAGTCCATCGGCTAATACCAGCCTGAATGGTCACAATGATGTAGAAACCGTTACCTTAACAGCTAATGACGGAAATGGCAATACGAATTCATGTAGTTTCACCCTGACACTGAAAGATATTACCCAGCCAGTCATTACCTGTCCGGCCAACCAAACAGTTGCAGCCAACAGTGTTTGTGAAGGGATTGTGGGAACCTGGGCGCCGGCAACTCTGAGCGACAATTGTACTGCGAACCCAATGGTTAGCCAGAGTCCGGCTGCCTCTACCCTGCTGAGCGGCCATAATGATGCGGAAACTGTTACGCTGACAGCCAATGATGGCAATGGCAATGCTGCTTCATGCAGTTTTGTCGTTACCCTGCTGGACCAAACTCCACCAACTATTACCTGCCCTGCCAATACCACTATATCGGCTAATGCAAGTTGTAGTGGCTCCCTGGGTAGTTACCAGCCTGTTTCTTTAACTGATAACTGTGCTGCCAATCCTGGCTTTACCCAAAGTCCTGCACCTGGTACCCTGCTTGTTGGTCACAACGATGTAGAAACAGTTACCCTGAATGCCACAGATGGAAATGGCAACAACAGCAATTGCAGCTTCACCGTTACCCTCCTGGATGTAACACCGCCATCTATCACCTGCCCTGGGCCTCAAACCCTCAATGCCGACGCCAACTGCAGCAGTGTATTGGGCGCCTGGTCGGCGGCAAGTGTGAGTGACAACTGCAACCCTTCTCCAACGGTTACACAAAGTCCGGCTCCTGCTACGCTCCAGGTTGGTCATAACGACACCGAAACGGTTACCCTTACGGCCAATGACGGCAACGGAAATTCAGCGAATTGTACTTTTGTTGTTACACTCAAAGACGTAACGCCGCCGTCCATTACCTGTCCTGCCAACACCACTGTTTCAGCAAATGCCAACTGTCAGGGTACTGTGGGCACGCACGCACCCGTATCCGTGAGCGACAACTGTAATCCAAGTCCAACAGTAACGCAAAGCCCAGCTGCTTCCACTGTGTTGAGTGGTCATAATGATGTGGAAACAGTAACACTCACCGCCAACGACGGCAATGGCAACAGCCAGTCCTGTTCCTTTACGGTTACCTTGAAAGATGTAACTCCGCCAAGTATTGTTTGTCCGCCAAACGCCACCGTAAACGCCGATGCCAACTGCTCCGGCATGGTTGGTGTGCGCACACCTGTATCCGTGAGCGACAATTGCAACCCGTCGCCAACCGTAACTCAAAGCCCTGTTCCAGGCACTGTACTTATCGGACACGATGATTTTGAAGTGGTAACGCTCACGGCTAACGACGGAAATGGCAACACAGCGTCGTGCAGTTTAACGGTGACGCTGAAGGATGTAACCAAGCCAAGCATTACCTGCCCGGCCAACGTTACACTGAATGCCGACGCCAATTGTAGCAGTCTGTTGGGTTCTTACAACGCAGTTTCCGTTAGCGACAACTGTACCGCCAACCCAACAGTTACCCAAAGTCCGGCGCCAACCACCGTTTTGAATGGGCATAACGATGTGGAAGTTGTAACCCTAACCGCCGATGATGGTCATGGAAATACACAATTCTGCACGTTTACGGTTACACTCAAAGACATTACAGCTCCAGTGGTGGTTTGCAAGCCATATACTGCTGCTCTGAATGCAGCGGGTACTGTAACAGTAACTACCGGCGACGTTTTCCAAAGTGGTTCAGACAATTGTGGGGTGGTGAATCAGGTTTCAGTGACGCCTAACACGTTCAATTGCAGTCAGTTAGGCCCCAATACCGTGGTCCTGACTGTTAATGACGGCAATGGCAACACGGCTTCTTGTAATGCGGTAGTCACGGTGGTGGATTTGATTCCGCCTACCATGCTTTGCAAGGATATTACTGTAGCCCTCAATGCAGCGGGATCTGCCTTCGTAACCCCTGCCGAAATAAACAACGGAAGTTTCGACAATTGCACATTAACCAATTTGTCATTGACGCCTAATGCATTCACCTGCGGCAATCTTGGCGTAAACACAGTAACCCTCACCGGTACAGATCAAAGCGGCAATACCGCTACCTGCCAGGGCACCGTAACGGTGATCGATAATATTCCGCCAACCATGATCTGCAGAAATGCCACCATCAACCTGAATGCGCAGGGTGTGGCAACACTGACTGTGGCTGATGTTAACAATGGCAGTTTTGACAATTGTAATATAGTGCAGTTTATTCTCAGCAAAACACAATTTACCTGTGCAGACCTGGGCGATAACCAGGTAACCCTGACCGGGCGCGATCAAAGCGCCAATACAGCTTCCTGTACCGCAACAGTTACGGTGCGTGACCTGATTCTGCCTACAGCAAAATGTAAAAACACCATTGCTAATTTGGGTGCTAATGGAACCGTGACCGTTATTCCGGACGCTGTAAACGATGGAAGCTCTGATAATTGTGGTTTCACTTTGAGCTTGAACCCCAACACCTTTACCTGTGTAAATATTGGGGTGAATGTAGTAACACTTCGTGTGACGGATAATGCTGGCAATACCAGAACCTGCACAGCTCGTGTAACGGTGAAAGATATCCTGGCGCCAACTGCCCTCTGTAAAAACATTACGGTATTCCTGAACGGTCTGGGTAAGGTTTCCATAAATCCAATAGACCTGGATAATGGCAGTTTTGACAACTGTAGTATCAGCACCCGCAGTTTGCAGCGCACAGAATTCAACTGTAGCGATATTGCAGCGCCGGTAAACAATTTCCTCACCGTAAAAGACCCTTCCGGCAACACATCCACATGTATTGGTCAGGTTACGGTGAAAGACAATCTGGCGCCGACTCCTGTATGTAACGATGCTGTAGTAACACTGGTCAATGGCAGTGCCACTGTATATCCTTCCATCCTGGCAGATTCAAGTTTCGATAACTGTTCGGTAACTACCTATCTGCCGTCTGCCAAAACCTATACAACAGCAGGCATTTACAACCTTACCATTACGGTGAAAGACTGGAGTGGAAACTCAGCCACCTGTGTTTCAGTCATTACCGTAAACCAAAACAGCCCGGTAAGAAATGAAAGCCAGGATCCTACTGAGCCAGAATTCACGGTAAATGACCCGCTGAATCTTACTGCTTATCCTAATCCTGGTTCCGGAGAGGTGAATATTCAATTCCAGTTGCCGGAAGAGCAATGGTTCAGGGTGAATTTATTGGATGCAACTGGCCGTTTGATGCTGGAAGAACAGCATTTAGGCGCTAAAGGCAACAATCATTTGTATCTGGATTTGCGCAAAGCGCCTGCAGGACTTTACCTGTTGGAATGTCTGTCTGGTCATTTGAGATCAGTGAAACACCTGATCATTCAACATTAATTTTATTACACGGTAGGAAGTATAAGCCCCTGTTGGTCGGAAGATCACAGGGGCTAATTTTTTGAGGAAGTTAACCCAATTGAACCAGGTCGTTTTGAATGGCATAAACCACTAGTCCGGCAGTGTTTCGGCAACCAAGTTTGGCGAGCATATTGTTTCGGTGGCCTTCCACGGTTCTATTGCTGATGAAGAGTTTATCGGCAATTTCCTGAGTGGTGCATTCAGCGCAAATCAGTTGCAACACTTCTTTCTCTCTGGTTGTCAACTCAATATCGAAACTGCGCTGTGGTTTTACCGGATTGCGCCCGGTTATGTTGTCGCGGATAACTTCCATGACCATCTGGTTGTAATAAAACCCTTTTTCACGCACCATCCTGATGGTTTCCACCACCTCATTGGGGTGGGCATTTTTACCCAAATAGGCTGCTGCACCAATTTCTATCATATTGAGAATGAATGCTTTGGATACATGTGAGGATACTACAACGATCATGATAGATGGAAACTCCTTCCGGATCAGTTCAGCGGCCTCAATGCCTGTCATACCGGGCATTTTGAGATCGAGCAGCAACACTTCAGGCAATTCATCGGATTGTCTGATGCGATTAAGCAGCTCTTCACCGTTTTCGGCTTCCAGCACAATTTTTATGTCGGAATAATCTTCCAAAATAAGCCGCATACCCCTTCTGAACAGGGCTTCATCGTCGGCTAGAGCAACCAGGATAGCAGGTGTCATAGGTTTTATTGTTTTTCGGACATCACCGGGATGGTTAGGCGAATTTCAAAGCCGTGATCAGGCGCGGTACTCATAGCTACTGTTGCGCCAATCATTTTGGCCCTGTTCATAATGTTTTGCAGGCCAAATCCTTTATCCGATAGGTTTTCAGGATCAAAACCGATACCATTATCACAGTATTGAAACGCAATCACTTCTTCTTCCTTGTGCAGATCTATGGTGATAAAGCTGGCTGAGGCATGTTTCAGGGTATTGTTACACAACTCCTGAATAATCCTGAACAGGTTTAATTCACTATTAACATCGCCCAGGTCACTTCTTTCCAGGTTATGCTGCAATCTGACATCTGCGGAGCCTGTGTTTCTGATCTGTTCACACCATTCTTCCAGGGCCTCAACCAAACCAAATCCTTCCAGCGTGGGTGGCACCAACTCGTGTGAGATACGCCGGGTCATACCCAGGGTTTCACCAATCAGTTCATTTATCTCATCACACATTTCTTCGTACTCCTGCTTATCCGGTTCGGTACGCCGGAGTCGGTGAAAGGTAAGATGCAGAACCCCCATTTTTGTACAAACCTCATCATGCAATTGTGCTGCAATGCGCTGACGTTCAGCTTCCTGTGCCAACAAATTCCCTTCCCATAGTTGCTGTTGCCGCTTCATTTCAATAGATTGATTGTGCAAGAGCTTGCTAAGCTGCTTCAACTTTCGGCGTTGCTGCAGGAACATCCAACCCACAAATACCAATGCGGCAAGTAATAGAAGTATCAAGAGGAAAGTCATACACCTTCAGATTATTTGTTTGTCCAACGGAAAGCGACTTCCAAGATATAAGCCTGATCTAAACACCGTTAGAAAGGGCTAATGTAGGGCCTTCAACAAATCTCTGATAGAAAGAAACATCATACCCCGTAAAAATACCTATTTTCAACATCAGGGTAATATACGCTTGTTGGGCAAAGGCGCTTACCTGCACCTTTGTTTCAGAAAATGTTTTAACAACAAAACAGAAAGACGGAATTGGTTTAATTGAGAGCAGGATGACGTACAGTTGTCCTGCTTTTTTTGGGCATCCCGGAAAGAACAGACGGACTAATGTTTCAAAAGTTTAGCTCTCTGGACCACTTGGCCACTTTGCCTTTCTACCAGATAAAGTCCTGGCGGCCAAAGTTGGGTATCCAATCTGTACTGCTGGTCAGGAGCGGAAATGTTTGCTTTCCGGAAAATTTCTCTTCCAGACATGTCAAAAACCCGAACAGAAGACAGCCCGGTGTCAGCATGCTCATTCCAGGTCACAACAGCCCAATTGGTAGCCGGCTGCGGAAATACTTTCAGTGTATTCTCCGACTCCGGCTGCGTAGTTTCGGTAAAAACAGAGTCCTTTTGCAGTAACACGCAGTAATCCTCCACCTGACCGAAATCAAAGCCGCCGCAGGCCCCTGGAGGCGGGTCGTTCGGAGTACTGTAGCGCATTACTACCCTCATTCGGGTCATACCTTCCTGTTCAAATGCCGGAACGTAAAGCAGCCCTTCCGCTGTGCCAATAAAAGCAAACCCCGGATCGTATACCAATTCATCGTTATCCTGAAATTCACCATCCTGATTAAAATCAATATACACCCGGAAATACTGTTTGGTTGGAATGCCTAAAAACCCGGGAATTATCAACAATGGCAATTGTGTATTTTCAAACAATACGGGCGCTACTACCGGGCCCAGTGAATAATTCTGATAGCCATTCCCTCCCATACCCGATACATTCGACCACAATCCCAACTGTATGGTGCTGATCCATTCCTGCGCAGAACTTACCCCGTTGACACTGCAATAGTTCATCTCATTGCAGGCGCCACAACCTTTGGTTTTGAAAAAATATGGAACAGAAAAAGGTGTTAACCAATCCTCACACCTGGCTTGTACCTGTACCTGATAATCGGTACAAGGCTCCAGGCCTTCCAACGTCCAAACGCTGGTATCGGTTTCTACAACCTGGCCAACGCCACTCATCAAATTGGTAATGCGAAGCCTGTAAGTATTGTTAAAACTCTCAGCGTCCCAGGCTAATCTGGCACTTGCATTGTCGACGTCCTCCAGCCAAATATCTCCGGGTGCGGAACAACAGCCTTTTGTTTCGAATACCAGTGGGGCCGTCCATGCACTCAACAGGGAATCGGCACAAACCGCCTGCATTTCAAACTCATAAGCAGTACAAGCCCATAATTCGTCCAGATTTATGCCCGAATTGACCTGATTTAGGATTTTCCAGAGGCCCTGCCTTGCCCTCCTCCACCGTAGATTTACAGAAGTTGCTCCCGAAGGCGTAGTCCATGAAAGAGAAGCAGATGAATCCGAAAGGTTGCTGACTTTCAGGGCAAATGGCGGCGGACAATCATTGCATTGTCCTTCATAATGCAACAGCGTTTGGTTGAGGTTGAGGCGACCTCCGGATACCGTAATACCCTCCAATGCTTGATTTGGGGTTTTGGCATCCAGGATCAATGTTTTTACCCAATAAGCAGCAGCCGCCGGGTGAGTTTTGGCCAGGCTGATCAGACTAGGACAAGGAGAAGCATATAATAAGCCAACTGCTCCTGTAACCTGTGGAGTAGCAAAGGAAGTGCCGGAAAAGGAGCCATAACCACTGCCGCTAGCCGTGGTGAATACTTCCTGTCCGTAAGCGCCTATATCGATATGCCCGGATCCCCAGGCAGCATTTTCTGCCTTTAGATCCTGCTGATTTAAACTGGTAACACTTAGCAGGTACAAGCTCGGACAAGCAGTGGGCAAATCGCCTACTTCATCCACGTTAACCGGAATATTTGCGGTGGCAGCCACGCTCAGAATGCCGGCTTCGCCTAAAACATCAAAGGCTTCACACCAAATGGGCGATTCCGAAGGTTGGCCGTAATTGATACCCCAAGAGCAGTTTACCGCCACGACAAAAGCGCCTTTTGCTCCAGCTGTTTCGTTATAGAGTTTACGCAGTTTCCACACGTAATCATACGCAGCCAGTATTTCCGATTCTGTGCCAAGGGCGGATATGAACATCATCTGCGTATTCCAGGTGACCCCGGTTACTCCAACTCCATTATCACCCCTTGCACCTATTATGCCGCTGACGGGCGTACCATGGGTGGTTACACTTCCTTCAATGGCATCGTTCTGGTTGAAAACATTCCAGCCTCTGAAATCGTCTACAAATCCGTTCTGATCGTCGTCGAGACCATTATTGGGAATTTCCAGCCAATTACGCCAAAGATTAGCCGTCAAATCGGGATGTTGAGCATCAATTCCACCATCAATGACAGCCAGTACAATGGTATCGCCGGCGGGGCTTAAACCACCAGTGCTGATGTTCCAGGCATCTTCCGCATCCAGGTCTGCATCTGTTAATCCGCCCAGGCTGCCATCGTTCAACAAGTGCCATTGCTTGGCAAAGTGAGGATCGTTGGGAAGCAGGTTGAGCACCTGTTCCCTGGATTCCAATAAGTGGTTATGCTGAGCCAGTCGCACTTCAGGTTGCTGTCGCAACCAACTCAACAAGTCGGTTTCGGCCATATCCGTGGCTTGTAAAAGCCAAATGTTCTGCATCTCCGAAACTCGTTTGTACCTGAACTTTGAATCCAGCCTGAGCCATAATTCGTCTAACCTTATAGCAGAGTCTACAGCAATTAAATATTCTCCTTTGACAAATGTCATTCCCTGTGCCTGACCCATTGAAGGCAACAGACAAGCCAACACGAACCAAATAAACCCGTTCAAACCCAATTTATTCATCACCGCAAAAGTAGGGTTTGTAGTGCAACCACTTCGGGAAGAACAGGTTTTAGGTAAAAAATTGGCAAATTATACTTTTGATAAAAAAAATGGACACCAACACAAAACAATTGCTCTATTATCATTTTTAATAGTTTTACTATCATTTGTTGAAATCACTGTCTACCTTTGCGAAATTTTTTCCGCATGGACACCAACATTCTAGTTTACAACCTGACCAATCCCACCCTACTATTTTTTGTTTTAGGTGTAATAGCCGCCTTTCTGAAAAGTGATCTGGAAGTCCCGCCTGGCTCGGTGAAATTCATTTCACTGTACCTTTTGTTTTCCATTGGTTTTCGCGGTGGACAAGAGCTTTCACACGAAGCTTTTAATAGCGAGCTCTATGCTACCCTGGCGTTCGCTATGGGAATGGCAGTTATCATACCATTATACACGTTTTTCCTGTTGAAACAAAAGCTGAATGTATACGATGCCGGCGCCGTAGCAGCATCCTATGGATCAGTAAGCGCAGTAACCTTTATTTCTGCCGCAGCATTTCTCGACAACCTTAAGGTACATTATGGCGGGCATACCGTAGCGGCTATGGCACTGATGGAAGCACCTGCCATCATCATCGGTTTGTTGCTGATTGGCCAGTTTGCACCATCGGAGGCCGGTAAGACTAAAGGCAATAACCTTTGGAAATGGGTTCGGGAGTCGCTAACCAATGGCTCAGTGATCATGGTTATGGGTTCGTTGATCATTGGTTTTGTGGCCGACAGTAAACAAGCAGAAGGCATCAAGCCCTTCACTTCAGACATATTTAAGGGTTTCTTGGCCGTGTTTCTGCTGGATATGGGCATGCTGGCCGCCAAACGTTTTAAAGCATTCCTGAGTTATGGATTGTTTGTCACAGCATTCGGTATCATCATTCCGTTGGTGAACGGAGTATTGGCTGCCTGGCTTAGCGGGATACTCGGCTTTGAGCCTGGCAACCGACTGATGCTCAGTATTCTGGCAGCCAGCGCGTCTTACATTGCTGTTCCAGCCGCAATGCGTTTCGCGGTTCCCAAAGCTGATCCGGGATTGTATATTCCGATGGCACTGGGTATAACTTTCCCATTCAATATTACCATTGGATTGCCGCTTTATTGGGCTATTATTCAAGGTTAGAGCTTGTTGAGGATTTTCTCAACGGGCTAAAAAACCATACGATTTATCCCGGGAAAAAATCAATTCGTCTTATTTTCCCTATATCCAAAAGCAGCGTAATACTTTTGGCAGTGCCAACATCTGGCCAAATCATATCCGGCTCAATGACTTATTTATGGAACTCATTATTGACACCCTCACAAAAACATACGCCAATGGCGTACATGCGCTCAATGGCGTAAGCCTGCGAATTCCTCAGGGTATGTTTGGACTGCTCGGCCCCAATGGAGCAGGAAAATCCACCCTAATGCGTACCATTTCAACATTGCAGGATGCCACCGCCGGCAGTATCCGACTCGGTGAGCTGGACGTTTTAAAAGACCACGATTCCGTGCGCAAATTATTGGGGTATCTGCCTCAGGAATTTGGTGTTTACCCAAGGGTAAGTGCGGAAATAATGCTTGACCATGTAGCCCGCCTGAAAGGTATTTCCGACCGCAAGGAACGCAAGATCGCCGTGGAAGCGCTTTTACAAAAAGTGAACCTTTGGGAGGCCAGAAAACGAAACCTGGGCACTTATTCCGGCGGCATGAAACAACGTTTTGGGATAGCTCAGGCCTTGTTGGGGAATCCTAAACTACTGATCGTTGATGAACCAACCGCAGGACTTGACCCGGCCGAACGCAATCGTTTTTACAACTTACTCAGCGAAATCGGTGAAACTACCATCGTTATTCTCAGCACCCACATTGTAGAAGATGTTCAAACCCTGTGCAAGCGTTTCGCTATTATCTGTGGAGGAGAAGTTATGTACGTTGGCACACCCAAAGAAGCCATTCAAATGATGGAAGGCAAGGTATGGGCCAAGTCTATTCCTAAACAGGACGTAGACACATACAGGGCAGAATACCGGGTTATTGCCACCAACCTCAGCGAAGGCATGTTGTTCATTCGTATTGCCTCCGACGAAGACCCGGGCAATGGTTTTGCACCTGTAAAACCAACCCTGGAAGACGTGTATTTCCGTGCAATTTCTGAAAAAATGGATCTCGTAACACTGTAAACCCTATTTGCTATGTTCTGGTCTGTTTTTTCCTTTGAAATTCAATACCGGTTGCGGCGACCCGCTACCTATATCTATTTCGCCATCCTCTGCCTGCTCACCATGCTCATTGTAGGCTTCGGCGGCATTGGAATCAGCGAAAAAGTTTACTACAACGCTCCATATACCATTGGTTTGTACATGACCATTCTGGGCATTTATTGCGTGCTGATTACCTCGGCAGTGATGGGTGTGCCCTTGTACCGGGATCTGGAGCATCATACCAAAGAATATCTTCTGGCAACCCCCATGGGGCGTAGCGCCTATTACTGGGGCCGCTTTTGGGGTTCATTTCTCATATTAGTTGGTATTACCACCGGCGCTCTGCTGGGTTACCTGCTCGGAAGCTGGCTCGGCCCCACATTTGACTGGTCGAAACCGGAAAGATTCGGACCAAATCTGGGCATGCATTATATATGGCCATTTGTGACCATTTTCCTGCCCAGTCTATTGTTTACCAGCGCTATTTTCTACGGTTTGGTAGCCCTGACCCGCAACAACCGGGTGCTGTATTCCGCCTCCATTTTGTTGTTTATCCTGTATTTATTGTCCAATTTCCTGGTGCGCGACCTGGAAAACCGGGATCTGGTAGACATGCTGGATCCATTTGGCTTAAATACGTACCTAAATGCCACCAAGTACCTGACCCCGGCTGAGCAAAACACCTTAATGACGCCCCTTTCAGGCAATCTGCTTTGGAACCGTTTGTTGTGGCTGGGTATCGGTCTGATCTTTGTTGTGGGTATTTACTCGCGGTTTAGTTTGCAAAAATTTGCCACTGAGCGCCCAGGCGGACGCAAAGTGCGCAAAGAAGACAAGTCTCCCGCCAAAAACCTGCGCGTCAGTTTGCCGCTTTCCGTCCGGCATTTTTCCCTCAAAAGTCAGTGGTCCAACCTTTGGAATCTGGGCAAGCTGGAGCTGCGCAACATCACCAGGGATGCTTATTTCATAGCCATCATGTTGGGCGCCGTGATCTTTTTGTTCATTGATGACTGGATTGGGAATTTACAATACGGCGTGCCGGACAGGCCAGTGACCATGAATATGCTGTTGTTTAAAACCTATAACTACAGCCTGTTTGTGTTCATTTTAATCATGTTTTACACAGGCGAAACCGTTCATCGGGACAAAGCCACCAGATTTGCCAATATTGGAGATACCCTGCCGGTGCCCAACTGGGTGCAGCTTGGTTCCAAGTTTGTGGCCATAACCGGCATTTGTTTCCTGCTGGCCACCATACCAATGCTGGTGGGCATTACCGTGCAGGTACTCCACGGTTTTTTCAACATCAAGCTGCATTATTATTTCATTGACCTGTACCTGATTACGTTCTGGGATTACTGGCAAATGGCGCTTCTGGCCTTTTTTGTACATACCCTGGTAAACAACAAGTTTTTAGGACATTTCGTGGGGCTGGGGATCTGGATTGCCATGTTCATCCTGCGTAATTTCATGGATTTCAACTACAACATGGCGTATTTTAGCTATAAGCCAGGGTATTTGATTTCCGACATGAACGATTTTGGGCATTTTGCCGAGCCGCTGTTCTGGTTTAATGTGTATTGGACGGCATTGGGCGGCATTTTCCTGGTATTGGCATCCATGCTTTGGTCGCGCGGAACAGAACAAGGGTTTAAAACCCGTTGGGCAGCCTTCCGTAACCGCTGGAAACCCGGCGTAATCCGGGGAATTATTGGTCTGGCCGCTGTTTGGCTGGGTAGCGGAGGTTTTGTTTACTACAACGTGAGCGTATTGAATCATTACCGGGGCCCGGATGAAGGCAAAAAGCTCCAGTCATTGTATGAAAAGAACTATAAAAAGTACGAACGGCTGGCGCAACCCAAGGTAACGGATATGGTTTTATATGCCGATGTGTATCCGGAAAACCGCAGTTTGAACATGCGCGCTATCCTTAAAATCCAGAACAAAACGAGCGAACGAATTGATTCCCTTCATTTGCTGTCTGACAACGGCCAACAATATTCCCTGAAATTTGACGGGCAATTGTTAAGTATTTCGAAGTTCGATTTGTTACCCAGACCAGTGTTGACGTTTTTTTACGATGAACCGGATACTGCCGGATACCGGATTTTCGCCCTGCCAAGGCCGCTTATGCCCGGCGATTCAGCTACCCTGGAAATCCAAACCAGAATTTCAAATCCTGGCTTTGTAAATGAAGGTTACCGAAGGGAAATACTACACAACGGCACCTTTACCAGTGGCGGCATTCCGTCTATCGGATATGATCCTAATTTTGAACTGGAAAGCGATGAAGACCGCAAAGACTATGGCTTGCCGGAAAAACCGGATGATTTGCCGCCGCACCATGATCCGTATGGGGAAAAAACGCTGCTTTTCAACGATGATGCAGATTTCATCTCATTTGAATGTTTTGTGAGTACCACCCCGGATCAGATTGCCGTAGCGCCAGGTTACCTGCAACGCGAGTGGACCGAAAATGGCAGACGTCATTTTCACTACAAGCAGGATACCCGAACGGACTATTTCTTTAACGTCGTTTCAGGACGCTATGCGGTACTGCGCGACAAGTGGACCTCTCCGGAAGGACAAGAGGTGAATATTGAAATTTTCTACCACCACGAACACGCCTACAACCTGGATCGCTTCGTGTCGGGCCTGAAGGATGGTCTGAGCTATTTCCACCGCAATTTTGGCCCGTACCAATTCCGGCAGGTGCGCATTCTGGAGTTCCCGCGTTATGCAGCCTTCGCACAATCCTTCCCGAATACTATTCCATATTCCGAGGATTTTGGCTGGTATGCAGATTTCAGCGATCCGAACGATTACGACTACGCCTATTACGTAACGGCCCACGAATTAGCCCACCAATGGTGGGGGCACCAGGTGGTACCCAACATGACCAGAGGCTCCAACCTGATCTCAGAATCGCTGGCAGAATATTCTGCGCTGATGATTGCCAAGGAGAAATATGGTCCGGATAACGTACAAAAATTCCTGAAATACGACCTCGACCGATACCTGCGCGGGCGTGCTACAGAAAGCAAAAAAGAGAATGTCTTCATCAACTGCAACCGCACCTACCAGTGGTATCAAAAAGGTAGTATTATCTTGTATGCCCTGCAGGATTATGTGGGAGAACAAAACCTGAACGCATCCATCAAGGCTTTCCGGGATAGTTTTGGCTTAAAAGAACAACCACCTTTCCCGGGTAGTTACGATTTGTACGAATTCATCAACAAGGCCGTGCCGGATTCTCTGAAATATTACATGGAAGACAGCTGGCTAAAACTAACCTTGTATGAAAACCGCGTAGTACAGGCTAAAGCGCAAAAATTGAGCGACGAGGAGTATGAGGTAACGCTCAAGGTGAAAGCCAAAAAATGGTATGCCGATGAAAAAGGGGTAGAAACTGAGGCCGATAACATGAACGATTATGTGGATATTGGCATATTCGCCCCGGATAAAGTGGAAGACAGCGGTAAAAAACTAACTGTTCCGCTTTACCTGAAAAAACACCAGCTCAAAGCCGGTGAACATACCATTACCATACGGGTGAAAGGCAAACCGGAAAAAGCAGGCATTGACCCATACAACAAACTGATAGACCGGGTGCCTGAAGACAACCGTATTGATGTAGAGCTTTAGAGCATGTCGTACGACCCAAAAAAAATGCGCCTGGCCATTACGGCCTCTGCAGCAGGAACCCTGCTGGAATGGTATGATTTATATCTCGCCATCATATTAGCCAAGGTGCTGAGTAACCAGTTGTTTCCGGGAGGTGATAGTATTTACTTCCTGGAAACACTGGCTATAGTGGGCTCGTCGTTTTTTGTCAGACCGCTTGGCTCCTTGTTTTTTGGCAGCATGGGCGACCGGAAAGGCCGGAAACGATCCTTTTTACTTTCGCTGTTACTTATGGGAGGCGCCACTTTTTTGATTGGTCTGCTTCCTTCTTTTCAGCAAATTGGCTGGTTCGCGCCGGTATTATTGTTGGCGCTCAGATTAACTCAAGGTTTTGCCCTCAGTGGCGAGTATGCTGGCGCCATCATTTATGTAGCAGAAAATGCGCCACCGGATAAACGGGGGTATTATACCGGTTTCATTCAGGCCACGGTTCCGGTAGGCTTGTTACTGTGTTTATCGGTGGTTATTGGTATCCAATCCCTGATGTCGGTAGAAGATTTTCAGGCTTGGGGATGGCGTATTCCTTTCCTGAGCAGCGCTATTTTGGTGATTTTTTCCTACTTTATTCGCAGGAAAATGGAGGAAACGCCGGAGTTTTCCAGTTTGCAGGCCAGTGGTAGTTTATCCGCCAATCCGGTGAAGGAGTCACTGGGTTCTCTCAGCAATTGGCGAAAAATTTTGCACATCATCTTTGGCGGAAATGCAGCCCAAAGCACCCTGATGCAAACCGCCCAGTTTGTTACCTTGTATTTTTTACAACGAGCTATGAAGCTGGAAGAACACACCAGCTTGATCATACTTGCTGCGGCTTTGTTGCTTGGCGCACCATTTTTTCAATGGGCAGCCAAGTGGAGCGATCGCTATGGCAGGCGAAAAGTTATATACGCCGGTTTATGTCTTGGCGCCATTTCCATCCCACTGTCTTTTTATGGGTTTCATGCTTTTGGCAATCCGGAACAACTCTCTACCACCCACGGCATCGGTTTTCCCATTCTCATGCTATTCATTTTCCTTGCATGGCTAAACACCCTGGCCAGTGCGTTGGTTTACGGGCCAATGGGCATCTACGTCATGGAGTTTTTCCAGGGTCGTACCAGGTACACCGGCATGGGATTCACCCACAATTTCGGGAATGGTGTATTGGGAGGAATTACCCCGCTGGTAACAGAATACCTCAAAACACATTGGATGGTGCAGGCATCTCTGGCGCCTTTCGTTGGTCTGGCCTATCCACTGGCACTGCTGGTGCTGGCCCTTTTACTGAACCCTGGCCTGAAGTCGCCCTACGATGAGGCGCTGGAAAAAACACCCTGAAAAAATCGGGTTTCAGGCAGCAAATTGCGGCAATTCAGACTCTTTTCCAGAAAGTAGTCATATTCCGTTTTTTTACAACCTGGGATGAATATCTTGCAGCCAGGCATGTATCTGCGATCGAAAAAACAATCGATCAAATTTAGCCATAATCCCACCTCGCCTTGGAATTTAATTTGGCATTGATATTTTCAATCAAACAACATTTGGATGGCAAAAATTTACACGCGACTGGGAAACTCAGTTACTGCCCTGCTTTTTCTGTTTTTAGGAGTTAGCCTGACCGGCATTCCCCAACTAAACGCACAAGGATGTGGTTGTACCAACTGTCCGCAATTCATGCCGGACAATTTTCAGGGCGACTTCCTGATCAACGTTATGGGCGCCGACAACCCCACGCTTGGCCAAAATGGCCAGGGTGTTTGCGGGGTTAACCTGCACATTGACCACGAGTACATTGGCGACCTTTCCATTACACTCACTTCGCCTTCAGGGCAATCGGTTACATTGGTTGGGCCTATCGGTTTTTTTGGCGCTACTGACGGCACAGAATGGGATATATCGTTTGTGCCTTGCAATGATCAGGCAAACCCGGATCCTGGCTTTACGGATCAATGGAATAATAACCAAAACTGGGGAATAGGCAACTTTTATTCAGGCAGTTATTATCCATCAGCAGGTTGCCTGGAAAACTTCAACTCCGGCCCCGTTGATGGCACCTGGACCATGACCGTAATTGACGGGCAAGGGAACGACGTGGGTAATTTTTATGATTATGAGATCATTTTTTGCGATCCATCCGGCATTTCCTGCTTTTCCTGTGCTGCTGAAGCTGGCGAATTGGACCAGCAGAATGTAATTGCTTGTCAGGGAAGCCCTAACCTAAACCTGAATCTGCCCCCTACATACCCTCCGCCATTTCAGGCTCCGCCTTCTTCAGAATATTCGTACACCTACATCATTAGTGGCGCAGGTGGTGTAATCCTGGCCTATGAACAATCTCCTGATCTGACTGCCTATGATCCGGGTGTTTACAATATCTGTGGTTTATCCTATTTCACCGACCAGGAAGGAGATATTCCTCCGCCAGACGGATCACTCACCACGACACAACTATCCAACCAACTTGAGGGCGGCAATCCACCTTTCTGCGGCGACGTGAGTGATGACTGTGTTCAGGTGACTATAAATGCAGCGCCACCTGATGAAGAAGAATTTGCAGAAGTATGCGCTCCTGCCTGCTATAGTTTTTACAACATTAACTATTGTCAATCAGGCACTTATGTAAGAAGCTTAACCACCCCTCAGGGATGCCAGTACACGGCTACTTTGTACCTGACCGTACATCAACCTGCCATTACCAATCTCACAGAAGTAATTTGTGAAGACGAATGTGCCACTACTGAAGGTTTTGAAGACCGTTGTTTTGCAGGTGTTTACCAGGAAATTTACCAAACGGAACACGGTTGTGACAGTCTGGTTTCATTAAATCTCCAGGTTTTGGTGGTGAATGCAGTTGCTAACCCGAACGGATCCCTGGACTGCAATACACCAACCATTCAAATTTCCGGTGCTGGTTCAAGTACCGGCGGTACCGTAACTTACCTCTGGACCGCCTCAAATGGTGGCCATATTGTGGGCTCCAACAGTGGATTAAACGTGCTGGTAGATGAACCCGGCGATTACTCCCTGCGTGTATGCAGAGTTGGTGGCGGAGCTTTTTGCTGCGATTCTACAACCATAACCATTATAGACAACGGCGCTCCTCCTGTGGCCCCGGCAGCTATTATTGGCCCTGCTACCGTTTGTGTGGGCGATACCATTACCTACACAGCCACACCTGTTGCCGGCGCCAATTCCTACAATTGGACTGTACCAGTAGGCGTTTCTATCGTAGGCAACGCACAAGGAAATACTATTCAAGTTGTATGGGGCACCAATCAGGCCGGACAAGTGTGTGCAGCCTCCGTCAATGCTTGTGGCACTAGTCCAAACCGTTGTATTCAGGTTGGTGTTTCACAGCCTGCTTTCGGGCAAATTGACCATGCATGCGATAGCACTAACACCTTTTATACTCTAACGATTCCGGTTAGTGGTGGAGTGGCCCCTTATACTGTATCAGGGGGTAATGTGTCTAATGGCGTTTTTCAGTCTTTCCTAATACCCAGCGGACAGACCTTTGAGTTTTTACTTACCGACACCCTGGGCTGTGTTTCAGATACCCTGACTGGCTCCTTTAACTGTGCCTGCGCAACCAGCGCCGGCCAAATGGACCTCAATCCACTGAGCGCATGCGAAGACCAAACCGTCACAGCCACCCACCTGGGCGGTCAAACCCTTGATGGAAATGATGTAACGGCATTTGTACTGCATAGTGGATCAGGAACCAGCCTTGCACCTCCAGTTTTTGAACAAAATCAAACCGGGACCTTTGGTTTTCAGGCTGGCATGGCATATGGCCAAACCTATTATATTTCTCTGGTGGCCGGCAATAACAACAGCGGCCTGCCTGATCCCACAGACCCTTGTTTGTCTGTTGCACAAGGTACTCCTGTGGTTTTCTTTCAAAACCCGGTTGCCAATGCAGGTCTGGATCTGGACACTTGTAGCCTGACCCAGGTTCTTTCTGCCACTCCAGACGTAGGGATTGGCCATTGGTCGGTTATTCAAGCGCCAGCGCCGGATACCCTGGCATTTTCTGATAACCAGACCCCAACCACAACAGTTACTGCCAGTGGATACGGTTTGTATACCCTGGTTTGGAGTTTACAAAATGTTGGTTGTGCGGATGCGGATACTCTTGTACTGGATTTCAACCCTACCCCCACGATTCAGAACATCAGCTATGCCTGTGACGCCGCGAATGAAAATTATACGGTAGCCTTTGATATCGCTAATGGAACACCTGGCTATACCGTAACAGGCGCCCCGGCAGGAGCAGGTAGCGGCAACAATTACCAGTCTATACCGATACCCAACAACGGTACCTATACTTATCAGGTAACTGATAGTGCGGGTTGCATTTCCACTGCTGCTTCAGGCACTTTTGCCTGCCTTTGCTCTTCCGTTGCAGGCCAGATGGACAATACGACTCTAACCACCTGCGAAGGCGGCAGCCTCAGTGCAACCCACCTCGGCGGCGCCAATCTGGACGGAAATGATACTTCCGCTTATGTTTTGCATACTCTGCCGGGCAATACACTTGGGCAGGTTTTGGATCAAAACACCAGCGGAACCTTTAGCTTCCTGCCAGGCATGACGTATGGCGTTACCTATTACATTTCCTATGTAGTAGGCAATGAAATCAGTACCGGTCTGGATCTTCAGGATGCCTGCCTGGCTGTTTCCGCCGGCCAACCCGTAATTTTTTACCAAAATCCTGTTGCAGATGCCGGACTGGATCAAAGCACATGCGGAACTATAATGGGTCTCTTGGCTAATCAGCCAGCCAACAGCACCGGACAGTGGACAGTAAATACAGCACCCGCGGGAGGCAATCTGAGCTTCTCCAACAACCAGGCGCCAGCCACCTCGGTAACAGCAAATGCCACCGGGATTTATGAACTTACCTGGACGCTTTCACAAAATGGTTGTGTAGGTACAGATCAGCTTACTCTGCAGTTCAATGAATCACCAGTGCTCGCCAATCTGACCAGAATCTGTGATGCCAGTAATCAGAATTTTACCATTACGCTGGATATTTCCGGCGGAACGGCTCCTTATACAGTAAATGGTCTGCAGGTTGCCGGCAACTCGTTTACTTCAGCCAGCTTTGCCAATGGCGCCTCTTACAGCTTTACCGTAACGGATGTAAATGGTTGCACCATGCCTCAAATTACCGGAGCATACAGTTGCAACTGCGCTACCGATGCAGGAACTATGACAGCGCAAACCCTGACAGTTTGCCAAGGACAATCAGTTATTGCAACAGCATCCGGCAATGCAACCCTGGATGGCAATGATATCACGGCATATGTGCTGCACAATGGCGCCGGACCGGCACTAGGTCAGGTATACGGTCAAAATCTGAACGGCCAGTTCTCGTTTGTGGGTGGACAAATGCAGTTTGGGGTGACCTACTATATTTCCCTGGTGGCAGGAAATCCGGCCGGCAATTTCCCGGATCCAACGGACCCATGTTTTTCTGTAGCCCCGGGTCAGCCGGTGGTTTGGCTGGAAAACCCGGGCCCTATGGCAGGAACAGACGCAGCTATTTGTGGCCAAACCATACAGCTAAACGCCGTAAACAGCATTTTCACTGGCGCTTGGAGTCTGGTATCTGGCCCGGGCACAGCCATTTTCCAGGCGCCCACAGATCCCGCCAGCGATGTAAGTGTTTCAGCAACAGGGACATACGTTTTTGAATGGCAGGAAGCTAATGGCAACTGTACAGCTGCTGATCAGGTAAATGTTCAGTTCAACCCATTGCCACAAATTACCCAGCTGAATGAGGTATGCGATGGTACCAATACTGAATATGTGGTTGGTTTTACGGCCACAACCGGTTTGGCGCCATTTACGGTGAGCGGTTTACCAGGATCTTTTACCGGCAATATTTTCACCTCTTCGCCTCTCCCTAATAATTCCACTTATTCTTTTGTACTGGCAGATGCGAACGGCTGCGAAAGTCCACTGATTTCAGGAGTTGAAAACTGCGATTGTGCCACCAATGCCGGCACCATGGCCACCAGTCCAGCCATTTTCTGTGCTGATAGTCCGGCCTCCGCAACCTGGAACAACGATGCAACGCTGGATGCAAACGATATGGTGCAGTTTATCCTGCATAATGGTTCAACAGCAGCGGTAGGGAATACGGTTTATGCGGTAAATGCACAACCAGTCTTCAATTTCGGCCCGGGGCTGCAAACGGGAGAAACCTATTACATTTCAGCTATTGCAGGCAATAACAGCAGCGGAAATGTTGATTTGAACGATCTGTGCCTTTCTGTAACCCCTGGAGCTCCGGTGCAATGGAAACCTTTGCCCAGCGCTCTCATCAGTGGTGATGCAACGATATGCTTAGGCGGCGCCACATTGCTTTCCTTCCAGGGTTCCGGCGTGTACCCACTCACTGTAAACTATTTGGAAAACAACACCCCAACCAACTTGGTAATCACCGGTCCACAAAATATCACACTGGGCGTAAGTCCTTCTTCAACAAGCACTTATACCCTTGTTCAGGTAACCGATGGTACTAATCCGCAGTGCGCCACAAATCTGACCGGACAGGTGACAGTTAGCGTGAATCTGCCTCCTGAAGCAGGAGCCGCCAATCCTCCACTGGAATTTTGTCCAGGTATTGGCGCCAATGTTGCACTGTTCAACCTGCTCAATGGAGCTGATGCCGGCGGACAATGGCAGGAAACCTCTGTGATTAAATCCCAGGGCAATGCATTCAATGCTTCGACCGGGACTTTCCAACCCTATGGCCAAGCCCCTGGCACTTATACCTTCAGATATTTGTTAACCGGTGCAGCCCCTTGCAGCTCAGATGAAACCACGGTAACTATTGTGGTGCACCCACAACCCAATGCTGATGCCGGTATAGACAAAACCCTGAATTGTAATCAACTGACCAGCAATCTGGGTGGCCCCAGTACTTCTGCAGGGGATTACAGGTGGATATTGAACGGCGACACCATTGGTACTGATAATCAATTCCTGGCCAAAGAAGGAGGGGTGTATACCCTGATGGTTGTTTCTTCAGAAGGATGTACCGATACAGATCAGGTAACGGTTGAGGAAGATACAGAAGTGCCACTTGCTACCGGTATCGTGTCTCGGAATATTCGTTGCAACGGAGAAGCCAATGGTTCAGTGGCTGTAACGGGCGTTCAATCCTCACATCCTCCGGTTTTGTATTCCCTGGATGGTTCCAGCTTCAGCTCTAGTCCGGTATTTTCCGGATTGTCGGCAGGAATGTATGTAATCACCTTGCAGGATGCCAATGGATGTGAGAGTACCACAGATACCCTGGAAGTATTGGAGCCACCGGCTATCTTAGTATCGTTAGGAGATGATCTGAGCATTCAGCTTTCTGATTCTGCGCACGTGATCCTGCAGTCCAGTGTGCCAACAGACGGATTAACCATCGAATGGAATCCACTTTTGGACACTACAGCAGCTGGCAAACCATACCAACACTTCTTCCCGTTTCACTCCTGGCAAATTGGTGTAACAGTAAGAGATTCAAGTGGTTGTGTGGGGCAAGACCGCATTTTGGTGCAGGTTAAGAAACCATATCAGGTGTACATACCCAATATTTTCAAGCCCGACGGTGGCATCGAACCAAACTTGTTCATTTATGCCGGTTCGGACGTTGCCAGTATTGAATCGTTTTTGATTTTCGACCGTTGGGGCGATGCCATCCTGGAGCGTAAAAACTTCCTGCCAAATGATCCGGCCAATGGATGGGACGGGACATTTAAAGGGGAGCAGGTAAATCCAGGCGTTTATGTGTACGCGGCGGTTGTAACATTCATAGATGGCGAAAAAGTGCTGTTCAAAGGAGATGTAACAGTGGTTCGGTAGTTACCTTAGCGCCATGCTTATACCTATTGTTGGATTTTTCATTTGTGCAGCCGTCATATTTTTTGCCGGCAAACGACTTTCTTATTACGGCGATTTATTAGCCGATATGACCGGCATGGGAAAGGCTTTTATGGGCCTAATTCTAATGTCTGCAGTTACCTCATTACCTGAACTAATGGTTGGAATTAGTTCAGTTTCCATTGTGCGGAATGCTGATCTTGCGGTGGGAGATGTGCTGGGAAGTTGTGCCTTCAATTTGGGCATTTTATCCATTATGGACATGTTTACCCCAAAAAAGAGTCCGCTTTTAGGTGGTGTATCACAAAGTCATATCCTCGCCGGAGCCTTGGGCATGATGCTCATGGCAGTAGTTGGATTGGGCTTGTTTTTGGATAAGGATTTTGTTTTAACTCCTTCTCTTGGAGTTACCAGCTTCTCGTTTGCGGTTATATACTTTTTAGCCGTAAAGATGTTGTACAACTACCAGCAGACTTATCCTGTTTCAGAAAATAATGAGCATAATCATACGCATGGCCTGAGCCTTCGGGCAGTAATCCTGCGTTATATCGGCTTTGCTTTGGTTATTATTGCTGCAGCACTTACTCTGCCTTATTTTGCGGATCATATAGCGGAGTCTACCGGATTGGGTAAATCTTTTGTGGGTACTTTGTTTCTGGCTATTTCTACTTCTTTGCCAGAAATTGCAGTGTCTCTTGCCGCTATCCGTTTAGGAGCTACAGACATGGCAGTAGGCAATCTATTGGGTAGCAACATTTTTAATATTTTCATCTTGTTTCTGGATGATGTTTTTTACACATCCGGCCATTTACTTAAAGATGCATCAGATGCAAATTTAAGTTCAGTGTTTTTCACACTAATGATGGCAGCCGTTGCCATTGTAGGTTTGATTTTTCCAACCAAAGAAAAAAAGTGGTTCATGGGTTTAGATACTTTTACCATTTTCCTGTTGTATCTGCTCAATATCGTGCTGCTTTATCAGCTAAGCGCCTGATGAGGATATAAAAAAACTGCCCGGTAGCGAACGAATCGCACCGGGCAGTTTTTTATATCATCCCAAAACCATTAAGGATTTGGCTCGCACAGCTTGTTTACAGCGCGTTCGCCAGATGGGATAGGCCAGATGTAATCAGAGCTGGTCTGATCTACCGCACCAATATTGCCTTTGCCTGGCAGTGGAGCCAGCAAACGCAGGCAGTCCTGGTTGCGGAAACCTTCACCCAACAGCTCAATACGACGCTCGGTCAATACCTGGTTGATGAACGCATTTGCGTCAGCAAAATCTGCCAAAGCATATACTTTGGTTGGCTCAGAGCGACCGTGAACAGCATTCAGCAGGTCTACAGCGCGTTGATTCAAACCGTTGGCACGTGCTTCAGCTTCAGCCAGGTTTAACAGTACTTCAGCATAGCGGATCACCGGACCGTAGTCGGTGTGCTGAGGGCCTGTAGCAAATTTGTTCATGTACCATTTGCTGTTGGCAGAGTTGAAAAACACAAACTGACGACGGGCATCAGAAACAGTGAAATTCACAGAGTCGCCAACAATGCCGGCCAGATTCAGCGAGAAGTCGCCAATACCGCGTGGACCAGGGTTGTAGTAGCTACCCAAACCGTTTTGAGTGCCTGGGAGGTCATTCACAGTAAAAGGCATAGAGAGAATGCTCTCAGATGTGGTGTAAGGAGTAGCAAACACGTTTTTGATATCGGCTTGCAATTCATGAGCCACACCGCTGGATGCTTTGAACGGAGCAGATGCAGAAACGATTTTATTCGCCTCGGTGATCACATCTGCATAACGCTGCATGTTGAGGTACACACGGGTTTTGAAGGCAATAGCCGTGTTTTTGTGTGCACGAACTGTATTCAGTGCCGCACTGCCATGTGTAGAAAGGAGGTTTTGCTCAGCAAAGTCCAGGTCGGTCAAAATTTGAGTGTAGCACTCAGCCACAGAGCTGCGAGCCAGGTCGTTGTTACCGGGGCCTACTTCAGCACGCAAACGCAATGGAACACCTGGCTTGGAACCATTTCCATCAGCGTAAGGGCGGCAGTACAGAGAAAGCAGGCTGTGGTAGCAAAGTGCGCGAAGGAAACGAGCTTCAGCGATGTAGCTGTTCACCTTGGCATCGTCATTGATTACAGCGCGATTGGCATCTGCACCCTCAATGAAAATGTTGCAGCTATTGATTGCATAATAAGCTGCATTCCAAAGGTTGTTTACGTCGTTGATATTGGTTTCAGCAACCGTGTGGTTCCAAACGGAAAAACCGGTTACGTTGTTGGTGGTTTCGTTCAGAAATTCCTCTCCACGAATATCACCATACACTGAGAAACGGCTGCCATAGAAAGCGCCGCTTTTCACATTGTCATAAAGACCGTTCAACAAGCTCACGAAACGGTCTGGAGTGGAAAAGGCAGTTGCAGAAGAAAGGTTGTTCTGCGGAGCCGGATCCAACAGGTCCTTCTGGCATGCGTTGGGAACCAGAAGAGTGCCCGCAGCAATCAGCAAGATGGAAAGTTTTTTATATGCTTGCATGATATTTTTCAAAATGAATGGTTAGACATTGGAATTAGAAACCGAGGTTCAGACCTACCACGAAAGTACGCGCCATTGGCACCGTGTTACGGTCTACACCTGGAGCTGAGTTGCTGTTACCATTGGTAGAAACCTCTGGGTCAGTACCGGAATAGTTGGTAAACAACAGTGCGTTGTTTACTGAACCATACACGCGCAGGTTAGCAATTTTAGCTTTATCCAGAATGTTTGCAGGCACACGGTAGCCCAGTGTGATGTTACGCACACGCAGGAAGTCGCCTTTTTCTACGTTTTCTGAGATAGCCAGAGCAGAACCATTGGAAACGTTGTCGCCAAATACCACACGTGGCAGTTTACCATCGGTGTTGGTTTCAGTCCAGCGGTCCAGGATATCTACGTGGTTGTTCCAGAAGCGCTGGTCGCGCAAACCAGCTTTGCTACCGTTGTAAATGTAGTTACCGCCAGCATAGTTCATTTGAATGTTCAGATCAAAAGCGCCGTAGGTGAATGTGTTATCCCAGCCACCAAACCATTTTGGAAGGGTTGGACCATAAACGTTACCATCTGCGATTTGAGAAGGAGCAGAAACAATAGAACCATCGTCAACACGTGTCCAGCGTTGGCCGGCAGCTGCTGCGTGGTTGTACTGAACCTGGTAAGAACCAATGCGGTTACCATCAGCGTCATATTCGTATTTCACAAAGATACGACGACCATTTTCCGGGTTAATACCCTGTGTTTCAACCGCATAGATAGATCCGATAGACTCGCCTACACGAATGATGCTGGTAGTTTCCAAACCAGAAGTTTGTGCCAGAATGTCTGAATTTCCTTCTGCCAGCTCAGTCACTTCGTTTTTCATCAGCGTGATATTCGCACTGGTAGTCCAGCTGAATTTGCCCTTACGCAATACAGTAGCGCTCAAGCCAAACTCATGGCCAGTGTTCTCCATAGAACCAACGTTGATATTGATGGAGTTGCCAGGGATACCTTTGGAAGGAGCCTGAGGAGCAGCCAGGATAAGACCGTCAATAACGTTACTGAAGTAGGTGTATTCACCTTGCAGACGGTCGTTAAACAAACCAAATACCACACCTACGTCCAACTTTTTGCTTGATTCCCAGGCAAGATCCGGGTTACCGGCTTGGCTGAAGAAGAAGGTTGGAGCTGCGCCGTACAAGCCAGAGCTATACAGGCTGAGGGAAGCAAAATCGTTGATACCGTTGGCATTACCAACTGTACCGTAGCTGCCACGGAGTTTGAAGAAGTTAACTGTATTACCAATAGAGTTTTTCCAGAAATCTTCCTCAGAAAGGCTCCAGCCGGCAGAAACACCCCAGAAAGTACCTTTTTTCTTACCCGGAGCATAGGCAGAATATTCGTCCTGACGAATATTAGCTGTCAGGTAGTAGCGACGGTTGAACTCATACGTTGCGCGACCGAAGTAAGACAGCAGGTAGTTTTCACCCTGGAATGTACCAGTTGGGTTGATGGTGGTGAAGTTACCCTGGTAAGTAGTAAAGAAAGGATCTGCTACCGCTGTACGGGAAGCACCCCAGCCTTCAGCTACAGTGTATTGCTGTTCATTACCTGCCAGCAAACCAATTTTATGCTTGTCGTTCAGGTTCAGATCATAGGTAAGGAGGTTCTGCCAGTTCCAGCGGTTGTTGCGGATATAGCTGTTGGCAGCCAAGCCGTTTTGACCGAAACCGTCGCCGTGCAGCGGGGTCCAGTATTGCAGGTTTTCCACAGAAAGATTATCGATACCGTAGATGGTTTTCACTTTCAAATCTTTCAGGATTTCCAATTCTCCGTAAACAGAAGCCTGAATCTGATTTGCTTCAGAAGTGTAACGGTTCAGATCGATGATTGGAATTGGGTTTACGAAACCTGTTGCCTGTTTGTTTTTACCCAGACCCAAAGCGTTGGTGCTGGTGATGTTGTACTGAGCAGTGCCTTCCAAACGATTGCCATTGGCATCATAACGGTAAGGATCTACTACTGGAGAAAGAACAAATGCCAGACGACCGATACCGGATGTAGCAAATGCTTCACCAGGCAGAGAGCCTGTGTTTGGAGCGGCGTTGTTGTTATTGGCATAACCAATGGTACCACCCAGTTTGATGCGATCAGTCAGTTTGTGGTCGAGATTCAAACGACCAGACATACGCTCAAATTCGTTGGCTACGATCATACCCTCCTGGCGGGTGTAACCCAAAGCCATGTAGTAGGTGGTTTGATCGCCACCACCGGAAAAGCTGAGTGCGTGGTTCTGCTGGAAAGCGTTGCGATAGATGTAGTCAGCCCAACGGGTGTCTACCTGTTTGCCATTGATGGTATCCAGGAAATACTGAGGACCAGACAATCCTGCATTGGCAGCAGCTTCGTTTTTGATTTCAACATATTGCTGTGCATTCAATACTTCCGGTACGCGAACAGCCTGAGTCCAGCCGGTCCATACATCGTAATTCACACGGGTTTTGCCTTTTTGGCCGCGTTTGGTAGTGATAAGTACCACACCTGCGGCTGCACGTGAACCATAAATAGCCGTTGCAGAAGCATCTTTCAAAATGTCAATGCTTTCGATATCGGCTGGGTTCAGGTTAGACAGCGGGTTGTTGGCAGCAGAGTTACCAAAACTTCCTGTGTACGTTGGTACGCCATCAATAACCACGAGCGGGAAAGAGCTGAGGTTGATGGAGTTGATACCACGAACGCGGAATACTGGTGGGTTGTTGAGCACGCCATTTGGCAGGCTTACGTTAACACCGGCAGCACGGCCCTGCAGCAACTGGTCGAAGCTCTGTGCTGGCAATTGTGCAATATCTTCCCCTTTAATGGAAGAAATGCTACCAGTAATAGCCCGTTTTTGCTGGGTACCATAGCCCACTACCACCACTTCCTGAAGGGTGTTAGGGTTCACTTGCATCACTACAGTGTAATCTGTAGCAGAGGTAAGTGGTACGTCCTGTGTGAGGTAACCGGTGTAAGAAACTTTCAACACCGTGGCGTTAGTAGCCACCGAAAAACGGAACATACCGTTTACATCGGTTGTAGCTCCGGAAGCGGAACCAGGCGAGGTAACTGTTGCACCGATGAGCGGTTCACCCTGATCATCGGAGACTTTTCCCGTCACAACTCTTTGTGACAACACTTGCGAAGCGCTCAGCAAGAGCAAGGCAAGCCCGAGTAGGAATTGCTTCATACAATGAAATTTGATTTGGTTAAAAATTAGTAAATGCCAAAAGAATGATAGTAATACACTTGGCCATTTTGGGGCATTTACTATTGACTATCAATGGATTATCAAAAAAACGAGTTTATTCACCGGGGCAAATAAAGCGACATTTTCTTATTGGTGTATTAGGCAGTCAAAAAAATCTAGTTTCAAAAATAAATACCTTTGAAATACCGCCATATTCAAAAGGCACAAAATCTCTGCTAAAATTAGTCATTAGAGACAAATTAAAAAGAACTGATTTGAGGGGCAATTGTTTTCAGTTCGGGTAATTTATTTATGGCATCCACTGCCTTGTTCAAGCGCTCATCAAAGGATCCGCTAATCAGGGTATATGGCAACTCCCGGCACTCCAACTCCTCCTTAAGCCGCTCAAACATCCAGCTGCGTTCCTTTTCAAACTCCCGCAACCCGTCGTTCACCCAGGGTATGTCCGGAGCGCACAACAAAAAATGCGCATAACGCCTCGCGTGGTTGGCCCAATAAATCCAGGGCTGGCACCTTCCCTTAAAGTAAACTTCGCTCCAAACCTGCGTAACAATCAGTTCCGTGTCGCAAAAAAGCCGCTGATTGGCCTGAAGCGCCATTTCATCCTCCCTGTACAATTGTCCGCCGGCCACATGGGCAAAATCCAGATCAGTGGAATCCATGCCGAATTTTTCACAATAAGTACGACCATATTCCTCCACAAAAACGGTATCGAAGTGCTCGGCCAGCTTTTCCGACAAATAACTTTTTCCACAACTTTCTGGTCCCACCAATGCAATGCGTTGCACCAATAATGGCCTGACCAAAGGCAACAACTGCTCCCAATTAGCATATGGGTCTTCCCTCAGTGCCGAGGTCAACGGCCCCTGCCCAGTCATTTGGTCTTTCCACGAAACATATTGAAAATGAGCACTATGGGCCATGCTCGACCACTTTCCCAAGCCATCAAACAAAATCTTTTTCTCGGCCATATGCGCTTCCATACGCGCCACAGCCTGCCCTGCCCCGCCCAGGCAGTGCACCACCTCCAGGTCAGGCCAGCTGTTTTTTACCCAATGATAGCGCTGCCAGCCAGGCACAACCGCTTCGGGGTGCTGACAAACCATAATCATAAGCTTGTCGCATTGACTGCGGGCAGCCTCAATCAGCCTTTCATGACCTTTGTGCAACAGATCAAATGTTCCCAGAATAAAACCTTGTTTCATGTTTGTGTACTTTTGCGCGCCTAACCAGCGTGATGGCCTAATATGCTCTAATCACAGCTTAAATTACCTCCACGTGCCTACCAAAACAGCAACCAGTAAAAAAGTTCAAAGTAATACCGCTTCCCATATTCCGGAGAAAACTGTTCTGGAAAAAGCTTTTCTGCTCATGGCTACGGCTAAAGCCATGACCGAAATTTACGAGGCAAATTTCAAATTTGTCAGCAAATACGTGCATGCCACCTCCCGCGGTCACGAGGCCATTCAAATTGCTGTAGGCATGCAGCTCAAGCCTCAGGACTTTGCCTATCCTTATTACCGTGACGACAGCATGTTGCTGGGTATGGGACTCAGACCATTCCAGTTGATGCTTCAACTCATGGCCAAACGGGATGATCCGTTCTCCGGCGGCCGCTCCTATTATTGCCACCCATCCCTTAAAGAAGATAACTTCCCGAAAATCCCCCATCAAAGTAGCGCTACAGGTATGCAAGCCATACCAGCTACCGGCGCCGCAATGGGTTTTTGGTACCGTGAAGCCATGCAACGGGCACAAGGTCATGAAGGGCATGGTGGACAAACAGTGGACCTGGAAAACCCGTATCCATATCATTTCCGGAAACAAAACGGTCAGGCTTCTAATTCCCTTCCCGGCATAGTTGTTTGTTCACTGGGCGATGCCTCTGTAACAGAAGGTGAAGTGGCCGAGGCTTTCCAGATGGCCGTATTGAAAAAACTGCCCATACTCTACCTCGTACAGGATAATGGCTGGGACATCTCCGCCAATGCCGCCGAAACCCGGGTTGCCAATGCCGCCGAATATGCCAAAGGCTTTCCAGGATTGGAAACCATCAGTATTGAAGGCAATGATTTTGTGCAATGCTGGAATACCATCCAGCAAGTGATAGATACCATGCGCAAAGAACGCAGGCCTTTCCTCGTGCACGCACGGGTGCCCCTGCTGAACCACCACACTTCAGGGGTGCGCAAAGAATGGTACCGCGACGACCTGGAAGAACACGCTCAACGCGATCCCTACCCTATCTTGCGCAAACTTCTGGCCCAAAACGGGTTTACTGAAAAAGAAATACTGGCACTCGAAAACAAGGCTGCCGAAACCGTAGCAGCCGATTTTGAGGACTCTAAAAATGCAGAAGACCCCAGACCGGAGGATTTATTCACGCACGATTTTGCCCCTACCCCTATTACAGAGGAAAAGGGTGAAAGAGCTCCGAAAAACGGAGAAGTAAAGGTAATGGTAGACTGTGCGCTCTTTGCCATTGAGGAACTGATGCGTACACATCCCGACTGTCTGCTCTACGGCCAGGATGTTGGGCGCAGACTGGGTGGTGTTTTTCGTGAAGCAGCTACTCTGGCAGAAAAATTCGGAGATCACCGGGTTTTCAATACACCTATTCAGGAAGCCTTTATTGTAGGAAGTACGGCCGGCATGAGCGCCGTTGGTTTGAAACCCATCGTGGAAGTTCAGTTTGCCGATTATATCTGGCCGGGATTGAACCAGTTGTTCACTGAGGTTGCCCGCAGTTGTTACCTGAGTAACGGAAAATGGCCGGTGAGCTGCGTCCTGCGCGTGCCCATAGGTGCATACGGGAGTGGCGGACCTTACCACAGCAGCAGTGTGGAAAGCGTTGTAACCCAGATTCGAGGGGTAAAAATTGCCTACCCAAGCACTGGTGCTGATCTGAAAGGTCTGCTCAAAGCAGCCTGGTACGACCCAAATCCGGTGGTTATCTTTGAACATAAAGGCCTGTACTGGAGTAAGGTGCGCGGCACTGATGCAGCAAGAACCGTTGAGCCCGACGAAAACTACGTTGTTCCGTTTGGCAAAGCACGTACAGCCCTGCAAGCCTCAGACGAATGTATCAAAAAAGGAGAAAGCCTGGCCGTAATCACCTACGGAATGGGCGTACACTGGTCGCTGAATGCTGCTGAAAACTTTCCGGGACAGATTGAGATCATCGATCTCCGCACCTTGTCGCCCCTGGATGAAGAAGCTATGTACGCTGCCGCGCGCAGGCACGGGCGTGTGCTGGTGGTAACAGAGGAACAGGTAAACGGCTCATTTGCCCAAACCCTGGCCGCCCGCATCCAGGAAAAGGCATTTCAATACCTCGATGCGCCAGTGCGCACTATGGGTGCTGAAAACATGCCTGCGGTACCTTTGAACACCACCCTGGAGCAAACCATGATACCATCCATTGAAAAGGTAACCGATGTCATCCGGTCGCTCATGAGCTATTGAGTAAACTCTGGTTCACCACTAAAACCACTTTACCAGGCCATCCAACATCCAGTCGCGCAATTTTCCACCATAAGGAGGGTGGAAAAAATCCGTAACCGGCAACCACTTGGCCTGGTAAAGTACTCCTTTTTGGTTCGTAAATTCCAGGAAGCCAAACTCGCCATGGCAATTGCCAATGCCGCTGTTGTTGCTACCACCGAATGGCAGTTCCGGATTGTAAAAGTGTGGACCACAATCATTGACCGTCACCCCACCGCAGCGCGTTTCCGCCAGAATATGCTTGATGTTTCTGTCGGCATTGGAAAAAATATACAGCGACAAAGGCTTGGGGCGGGCATTAACATAGGTAATGGCTTCCGCAAGTTGTTGATACTTCCGTATCGGCAGAATGGGTCCAAAAATTTCTTCTTCCCAGATTTTGGCGGTGTCTGGCACATCTGCGAGTATGGTTGGCGCAATGTACAACTCCGACTCATCTGTTTGCCCGCCATAAACTAACCGTGCACCTTGCTGTAGCGCATCATTGAGCAGGTATTTTACCCGCTGAAAATGTCTCAAACCAACCATCCGGCAAATATCCGGTGTGGCTTTAACAGCCTCTGGTGTGGTACCATAGAACTGTTGCAGTTTATTGATCAGCTTTTCCAGCAAAGCATCGTGGCATTGTTCGTGCACCAGCAAATAATCAGGCGCTATGCAGGTCTGCCCGGCATTGATCACCTTCAACCAGGCAATTTTAGCTGCTGCAGTATCCAAATCGGCCGTTTCATCAATGATAACCGGACTTTTGCCCCCAAGTTCCAGGGTAACTGAGGCCAGGTGTTCGGCGGCAGCCCGCATTACCACCTTACCTACTGAAGGACTGCCAGTAAAAAAAACATGGTTAAATGGCAAACCCAGCAGCTCCTGTGCTACGGAGGCATCCCCTTCAAACATACTTACTTCACCGGGAGGGAAACAAGCTGTCACAATCTGCTGCATCACCTTATTGGTATTCGGCGAATACTCAGAAGGTTTCAGGATCACGCAGTTTCCTGCTGCTACAGCCGACACCAATGGATCAAATGTGAGGTTGAACGGAAAATTCCAGGGCGACAAAATCAGACAAACCCCTTTGGGCTCATAAATGATCTCGTTGTGCGAACGAAAAAGCGGAATAGACGCTCCTACCCTTTTAGGAGTCATCCAGGATGCCAGATGCTGAATAACAAACCTGATTTCGTGCAGTACCACCCCCAGTTCCGACACATTCACTTCTGCCTCACATTTGTGCAGGTCGGCCCAGAGCGCTTCTACCAGCTGAGGCCTGTGATCTAGTATAACCTGATGCAAGCGCTTCAATTTGGCAATTCGTTGCCTGGCAGTAGTGCGCCCTACCTCCCACTGATGTTGTTTTTGCAGAGCAAAGACCCTGTGGATCTCGGATTTCAAATCGGGGGTCAAGCTCGGAATAACCGTTTCGGGCGACATAAATAGTATGGAATTATTGATGGCGAATGAGTGTAGAGGCAAAGGTGTGGATTTTCAGGAAATTGATGCGGAAGAACAGAAAAGTACAGGGCGTAACGAAGCCAAAAAGAGTTATTTTGCTACAAATTATCAAAATTAACATAGTTTGCACAATAAATTTTTATTACCCTTATTGCATGAATCACCGCCGTTTATCAGTATTTTAATCCGTAAAATATTTGTGACAAAAAATTAAGTTAAAAAATTTGCTCGAAACATATCTTGGTCATAACATTGTTTCCAGAAAACAAAATGCAGTGATTATTTGATTAGTACGTACAACCCCAACGAGCCGCCAAGCGTCTTGACAGGACCAAAATGAAACGGCTCTTTCACATTTTTAACCATTAAACGTTTGTTACGCTATGATGAAAGTAAGTGTGCAGTCAATCCATTTCAATGCAGATGCGAAGCTGATTGAATTTATTGAAAAGAAACTGATGCGACTTGATCGCTTTTTCGACAAAAACAGACCCATCGAAGCAGAAGTTCACCTTAAACTACAAGATACAGGCAGATCCATCAAAGAAAAAATCATCGAAGTTAAACTCAATGTCCCAGGCGGTTGGATGATCGATAAAAAAACAGGAACCACGTTTGAGTCGGCTATTACCGCTTCCACTGACACGCTTAAACGACAATTGCTCCGTCACAAAGACAGGATTACCACCCACCAGCATATACGGATTACCGATTAGCCAGGGGTATTAAAACACGTTTCAGGTTTTATCCTGAACTTTGCAGCCACAATACAAGGCTGGAAGCCCGGTCACCCACGACCGGGCTTCGTTTTTTTGGTCGCCAGTTGGCCAATTACTGTCTATTCGCTGTTAACATTTTTTAAAAACCGCACTGCAGTAGCCCGTTCCATGCGGCTTTCCTACTTTTGCCCACTTTTTACACAAAAACACCAATTAATTCCTTCCTTATATGGTCAAAAACTTGATTGCTGCAGTGTCCCTCATCCTGTTGGCCTGCAATCTGCACGCTCAAACAGATCCTTCCCTTTTTACCGTTAACGGTCGACAGGTTCCTGTTTCCGAGTTCAAATACATCTATGCTAAAACAAACCAGGACAAAGCCGACTTCTCCGAAAAAAGCTTGCGGGAGTATCTGGAACTCTACACCAACTTCAAACTTAAGGTACAAAAAGCCCGGGATATGCAACTGGATACCATTGCATCCCTGAAAAGTGAGCTGGAAGGGTACAAAAAACAACTCGCGAAATCATACCTCGAAGACAAAGAACTTACCGACAAGCTGATCAAAGAAGCATACGACCGGATGCAACTGGACGTTGACGTAAGTCACATGGTGGTAAACTGCGACCGCAACCGCCCGGCGGCCGACACCTTGCGTGCCTACAACCGCGCCGCCAACTGGTTGAAAATGATCCAGAAAGGCGCTGATTTCAACACCATCGCCCGCGATAGTTCTGAAGACAAGTTTGTAAAAGAAAACGGAGGCAACCTCGGTTTTATCACCGCCATGCTCCCGGATGGCTACTATGATGTAGAACGCGCCATTTATTCCGCCAAAATAGGCGACGTAGTGGGCCCGGTACGCTCCAATGCAGGCTACCACCTGCTCCGCGTGAATGGCACCCGCCCAGCCCGCGGTGAAGTGGAAGTAAACCAAATCCTGATCCGCAAAGGCGAAACCCCTGAAAAACACCAGCAAAAGAAAATGCGGGTAGACAGCGCATATGCTGCCCTGCAGGCCGGAGAAAAATGGGAAGCAGTTTGCCAGAAATTCTCTGAAGACAAAACCACATCCGCCAAAGCAGGTTACCTGGGATTCTTCGGCATCAACCGTTACCAAAAAGCCTTTGAAGATGCAGCGTTTAACCTGCAAAACGATGGCGACTACTCCAAACCTGTAGAAACCACTCTGGGTTTCCACATCGTGCAACGCAAGAGCCGTCGCCCGGTAGGCACCTTCGAACAGCTCAAGCGAGGCCTGACAGAACGGGTTAAACGCGATGGCCGTAGCGAAGTAGCTCGCCAATCCATGATCAGCCGTATCAAAAAGGAAGGCCAATTCATGGAATTCCCTAAAGTTTTGGCCAATTGGTCTGCTAAACAAGCCGATACCGTTTTCCATACCTTTAAATGGAAGCCTGACCCGGCCAAGCCACAAGACGTTCTCTTCAGCTACGGCAACGACAAGAAATACACCCTTGCAGATTTTGAAGACTACTGCCAGCGTTCCGGACGCGAGCGTATGCGCGGCGCAGGTTATCCGTTGCAGGAAACCATCAACAAACTCTATAAAGCATGGGGCGATGAAACTGCCATGTCTTTCGAAGAAAGCCAGTTGGACAAAAAATATCCTGAGTTTAAATCCCTCATGCGCGAGTACGAAGAAGGCATTCTGCTTTTTGAAGCCCTTAAGCAAAACGTTTGGGACAAGGCAAACACCGATTCTGTAGGCCTGCAGAAGTACTACGAAGAGGAATTGAAAATGAAATATATGTGGAAAGAACGCGCCCGAGTAACCTTCTACACCATCAAAACAGACGATCTGAAAGTAGTAGAAAAAATTCGTACCATGGCTGCCAAAAAGCCTGCAGCCGAGGTATTGAAGAAATTCAATAAAAAAGGCAAGCCAGAAGTGCTTACCGTAATGGAAAAACTCTACGAAAAAGATAAAAACAAAGACCTCGGCGCCCTGTGGAAAGCCGGTGACATGACCGAAACCAAAACCGACGCAGGTACCAAAACAGCCTCTTTCCTGAAAATTGAAGAGCTGGTTGCCCCAGCACCTAAACAACTTTCAGAAGCACGTGGCTATGCAGTAGCTGACTACCAGGACTACCTGGAAAAGAAATGGATACAAGACCTGCGCAAGGAGTATCCGGTGGTGATTGATGAGGCTGTATTGAAAACCCTCATCAAGAAGTAAACGCAGATTCCAGGCGTTGAAAGGGTTTCAAAGTTTCCGGCAATAGCGCTTTTTGCGTGGTAAAACCGGGCACTTTGGAACCCTTCTTTATTTCTGCTCCGCTGAAACAAAACATATTGCTGCAAATACATTCCGCATTTTCTACATTTGCCCCATGTCTGATATTGTTTTCTCTCTCATCAATCAAGAACTCGACCGACAGCGTCGGGGTTTGGAGCTGATTGCTTCCGAAAATTTCACCAGCCAGGCGGTACTCGACGCCATGGGCTCCTGCTTAACCAATAAATACGCAGAAGGATATCCCGGCAAGCGCTATTACGGAGGTTGCGAAGTGGTAGATCAGATTGAAAACCTGGCCATTGACCGGCTAAAAACGCTATTCGGTGCAGAGTGGGCCAATGTGCAACCGCACTCCGGGGCACAAGCCAACGCCGCAGTGTTCCTCGCCTGCCTGCAACCCGGCGACAAAATCCTGGGTTTCGACCTGGCTCACGGCGGTCACCTGTCTCACGGTTCGCCAGTGAACTATTCAGGTAAGGTTTACAATCCAGTGTTCTATGGCGTTGAGCCTGATACAGGCCGGATTGATATGGACAAAGTTGAAGCTATTGCCCATGCAGAAAAGCCCAAACTGATTATTTGTGGCGCTTCCGCGTATGCGCGCGACTGGGATTATGCCCGTTTCCGCCAAATAGCCGATTCGGTTGGAGCCCTTTTGCTGGCAGACATAGCCCACCCGGCCGGTCTTATTGCTGCCAAATTGCTCAACGATCCAATTCCGCATTGCCATATCGTTACCAGTACCACACACAAAACCCTGCGCGGACCACGTGGCGGTATCATCATGATGGGTAAGAATTTCGATAACCCTTGGGGACGTACCACCAAAAAAGGAGAACCCATTCAGATGTCGTCTATTCTGGACAGTGGTGTATTCCCGGGCATGCAAGGCGGCCCGCTGGAACACGTAATTGCGGCCAAAGCAGTCGCATTTCAGGAGGCATTGCAGCCTGAATACAAAGAATACTGCAGGCAGGTAGTGAAAAATGCTCAGGCCATGGCGGCAGAATTCAACAACCGAGGGTACGATCTGATTTCAGGAGGCACAGACAACCACCTCATGTTGCTGGATCTCCGCAGCAAAGGCGTGACCGGCAAACTGGCTGATCATGTGCTGGGCGAAGCAGATATTACGGTGAATAAAAACATGATTCCATTTGATCCTCAACCACCTATGACCACTTCTGGCATACGTGTAGGGGCAGCAGCCATTACCACCCGTGGTTTCCGGGAGGATGATTGCCGACAGGTAGTGGAATGGATCGACGAAGTCATCACCCATGCTTCCGATGCCTCCGTACAGGCAAAAGTGCGTGGCGCAGTGAACGAATATATGAAAAAATTCCCCCTCTATTAACCACACTAAACACCTTCTACCATGACCGATACAAAAGCCAATTTGCTTTACGTTGAGGATGATGAAAGCCTCAGCTTCGTAACCCGCGACAACCTGGAATTGAATGGTTATAATGTAACCTATTGCAGCGACGGGAAACAGGCTATGGATGTCATCCAGGCAGGCCAAAAATTTGACCTCTGCATTCTGGACGTTATGTTGCCGGAAGTAGATGGCTTTACCATAGCACAGGAAATTCGTTCGATAGACGACCATGTTCCCATCATCTTCCTGACAGCCAAAAGCATGAAACAGGACAAGATCCACGGGCTTACCATTGGCGCCGACGACTATATGACCAAGCCTTTCAGCATTGAAGAACTTCTGCTGAAAATCGATATTTTCCTGCGCCGCACCAAATACGCTGTAATACTGAAGCCAGGCAAACCAGTTATGGTAGGCAATTACCAGTTCGATTATAAGAACCTGAGCCTGAGCACTGATGGTTACACCGAAACGCTTACACAAAAAGAAGCAGACTTGCTCAAACTCTTAAATGAGCACCGCAATCAGGTGGTAAAACGCTCATTTATACTGATCACCATTTGGGGCAAAGACGATTACTTTTTGGGAAGAAGCCTGGATGTCTTCATTTCGAGATTGCGCAAATACCTGAGCCTGGATGAGCGGATCAAAGTGGAGAACATTCACGGCGTAGGCTTCAAGTTCAGGGTAGATGAATAACGGGTAAGCCTCATGCTCTTAGGCTGGTTTTGCCCCCAAAATCAGATTTTGTGCAGCCACAAACCGATTCCAGCAGCGGCTGTCTTCAAGCCTTTGGCAGAGGGAGTTTCATTGCCCTTCTGGTAGTGACTATTCCGTGTTATGTGGTGCTAAAATATCGCGATGCTATTGAAGCCAGGCTCTCAGGCCTGAGCGAAATGCCCGTATTCCAACAACTTTCCCAGGACTTTAAAACAGGCGCCGACATAGCTGGCGCGGCTTTTGCTGCGGAATTAAAGGAATTTTATGCCGACTCTTCCTTTTCATTCCGCCCCAATCAAACGTTTTCCAGGAAAAACACCTACTGGCAACGTGAACAGGTAGAAGCGCAACTTCGCGCTAAAATGGGTAAAAAATTCCAGGCCAATGCACTCCGTTACCTGGATTATATAGAAACATACCGAGACCTGGCGGAGCTGGAGATGCGTAGAAGCAAGATCCCGGCCTCTATCACACTGGCTCAGGGAATCCTGGAAACCAATGCCGGACAAAGTATTCTGGCCACCCAGGGAAACAATCATTTTGGTATAAAATGCAAAGCCCGGGCAGGCTTTCGCAAAGATGGCGTGATCAATGACCAGGATTTCAACGCCCACTCCCTGGCTGTAGACTGTATGCAAATGCACGACGACTACGCCTGGGACAGGTTCGAGGTATATCCCTCAGCCAGAGAAAGCTACCGGCGACACTCCATTCTTTTACAGGATCAACGATATGGCTGGATGCTCCGAACCTACGAAGTTGGCGGGGTTTATGATATCAAAAAGGAAATTTTTGGGCAAAACCGGGTACCATATTACGCTGCATGGACCGTAGGACTCAAACAATCCGGCTATGCCACCGCCCGCTTTTATGCAGAAAAACTCACCCTCATTATCGAAACCTATCAACTCTGGAAAATAGACTACGAGGCCGTCACTGCCCCGCCCCTAAAATGACCTCCTCCCCCCCCCTCCCACACAAAATTCCCTTCACTTTTTTAATTTTTACTTAGCATGAAAAACTTTTTCGAATTCTTCGGTTTTGTATCCATGGCCTGCATTTCTGCCATCCTGATCTTCATTTTTATTGGAGGCAAAAAAGATGTGCTTAGCAACGGATCACGCGACGGTTTCCTCACTGAAATGGGCGCAAGCTCTGAAATTCCGGATGCCCCTAGAGCTATTTCAGACCGCCCCTCTAAATCAGGTGCAGGTTACGCCAAGCGCGACAAAGCAGTTAAACCTACTGAAAAGGCTGTTTCCGCAGAAGAACAACTGAAGGCTTTGTACGCAGATCAGGACTATATTGCCCAAACCGCAAAAGAATGGAAAGGCCTTGTAAAAGACGCAGCCGACGAATATAACCTCAAACCACAGGTATTACTGGCTCACGTGTTGGTACAATCTTACCTGGGCGAATACAATCGCTCAAACTTATACAACGATGCTGCTCGTCATGCCGGAGAACGCCTGAAGCCGGTAAATACCACTGTAAAAGGCTACCAATACGGCTGGACCATGCAAAAGCTGATTCAGGACTTTAACCTGGCAAAATACTTCCCGGAAGAGGTGCCTGTAGCCGCAGCATCTATTGCCAGTCCATCCCGCAAGGCTGCTGAAAAACACAGCACAGTGGCCAAGGGTATTGCTAAAAGCACAGCGCCTGTGGCTAAAAACAACCCGATTGAAGAAGGTTTTAAATCAATGGTAGCCAAAGAATATGGTTTTTCTTCCTGGGCAGGCATGCAAAAACTGGCTGATCCAGATACCAAAGCTCAGGCTGCCAAAAGGGTAAAATCCCTCATGATGGCTTCCAGGGTACGGTAAGTGCATGTTGCCCCATGCAGGGCCTTATGGCGCCTTCATAATGGCCCAAACGCGCGTTTTCCAGGCTGCTTGCAGTTGCAGGAAATAGACGCCCGGTGGATAATCCACCAGCGGGATGTCCTGATCAACTATTGCTCCTGAGTCAGATACCTGGTGCATTACCCTGCCTGATGGATGAAGCAATCGCAGGGTCCATGAGCCTGCATCCGGAAACAAGGCAAGAGGTATTCTTACAGCATCAGATGCCGGATTGGGATATGGCTGCCCGTATGGCTCATCAGTCTGATCTTGAGCGGATAATACACCCGTAATCTGGTTTCGGGTGTAGGTATACCTCGTTCCCAAAAATGGCTTGATGCCATAAGGTGTGTGGCTATCTACTGTTTGGTCAAAACCCTGATGAAAATCATCCAGGGTATAGCCGTAATCCAGCGTACGAAAAAAATCATCCCCGGCCGCCGGAGCAATCAGGGCCTCCAGGGCATCAATGCGTGGAAATATGGTATCAGGATGAACAATAAAGCGACTTAAGGTGTCCAAATACCGCAGGTATTCCTGTTTGAAAGCTGGCACAGCCAGCAATTTGGTTGCCAGGGGCCTGGGCTCTGAAGGCAACCAGTTCAAACAATTTCGTTTGGCCCAGTCTTTACCCAACCAGTCCACCCCGAAGGTATTGTCGGTATCATACGTGATAAAGTCAAATCTGCCTGTTTCCGGATTGTGGTACAGGTAGTAATTGTTCTTGTTGTAAAAATAATCGTCCCAATTCCCGCTGACCACGTCAATAGCAAAGGCTTTTAAAACCCGACTCACCTCCAATACCTCCTGGATTTTTTCCGGAAAACTGGCATCAACCGGCTGGTTTAAAAGGGTAATCAGGTTAACCAAATCAGCATAGTCATCCGCTGCTTCATTCGTTTGCAATTCGTAAGCCCGCTCCTCGGGGTTGTTCATGATGGTCTTGTAGCTTGCCTGATCAGGCCCCAGATAAACCAAATCTGCCGGCCAGGTGCATTTGTATAAATTGCCGTCGTTATCTGCATAATGCCGGCCAAGCCATTGCTTATCCAGTTCTTCAATATTGGTGTAAAGCCCCCTGTATTGCTGATTGATGAAAAGTCGTACAAAAGAAGCTCTCCGCTCAGGCATACCCGCCTCCTTCCAAACCTCATAAAACAGTTTCTCCCGAACCATGGTAGGGTCGTTGTGCTGGCCACGCAGATTAATCTTGCGCACACCCTGATATTCCCTACCCGGTACAAAAGCATTGAGGCTGATTTTGAACGACTTTTTAGCCGCTCCCAAAGACGTGTTGCCACGCAACCTCAGCCCAATATCTTCCAGTGTGTCACGCTTCACCCCATCATCAAAGATCATCCGTGCCCGGAGGTACCGATCATTGATCAATTGGCTGATAATCAATTGGAAGGAGTCGGGTGGCAATTCCAGATAAATGGAGGAAACTTTACCATCATCGTACAAGGATTGTCCTTGCAATGAAACGCCACAGCAACTCAGCACCAGGCACAAACTCAATAAATATCTTTTCATGCCGGCGAAGTTACGATGCCCTCTTTACCCCTGATACTTGGTTTTTAGCAAGCGTTCGGCAAATTGCTTCATTTCTGCAGTTACTTCCTGATCAAAAATGTCTGAAAAGTCAACCAGGCCATCAGTTAATTGCCAAAGCGTAAAATTCCGCACCTGCTCACTTCCCGACACCCGGTGTCGGTGTTTACCACCATCAGGCCTGATTTCTACATAATGTGCCTCGTTTTCACTTACAATTTTGGTCCAGCTGTGGTGATCTCTGCCCTGAGGTCTGGCAACAGCCGGGCGACTTTGAGCAACAGATCGGGTGCGCACCACCACGGTACTCGTAATCAGATCGTGCAAACCCTGACTTCGGGCATTGAATAACATGAGCAAATAACCAATGCCCAGCGTAAACAGGTTGATAAAGTGACAGAAAAAACGTCCTGTGGCAGTACCAAATCCAATAGGCTGATAATCAGCGCTTAATACCCTGATACCCATGATCTTTTTTCCTACCGTGGCGCCATTGGCACTTCCCTCCTGCAAGGCAAAATACAGCCATGGTGCAATGAAGGGTAAAAACATGGAAGGGATAAGTATAATCAAAGCATCTATCAATCGGGCAATAAGACGCTCTCCAAAATTAGCGTACTCCAGGGCTGGTTCTGAGTAAGTTGGTTGATCGAGAATGGTCATAGCTGAAATTTTATGGAAGGAAGGTCATATTTTTGTGTGCACCAGACCCAACCTTTTTCGATTAATGCAGTGTCTTAGAAGAAATTCCCGGATGGAAGTCGTACGAATGATATCCGGCTACTCCAAATCACTCATACAGGAAACCTGTTCTAAATCCATTTGGTAGTGGCTATTTTTGGAAAAAAACAATATACGGATCCAGAGTTGGTGGCGGGCTGCATCGCCAACGACCGGCGTGCCCAGGAGGCACTGTACCGTCGTTTTTTTCCTGAAATGATGCGTATGGTGCGCAAATATACCAAGGATGAAGATACAGCCATCGAGGTAGTCAATAATGGCATGATGCGGGTTTTTAAAAAGATCCACACTTATGCCAATAAAGGTTCTTTGGAGGGCTGGGTGCGCCGCTTGGTGTACCATTGTATGGCCGATTTCTACCGCGAAAACGCACGGTATTTGCACTTTTTAGTTCTGGATGATCATGATCAAAGTGTTCCGGAACGTGGACTGGAATCTTTTTACGAAGAAGACATCCTCAAAGTATTGAAAACCCTGCCCCCCATTTCTCAGGATGTTTTCCGGATGTATGCCATTGAAGGATACAGCCACGCGGAAATTGCCGAAAACCTCAAAATGAGTGAAGGCACTTCCAAATGGCACCTGAGTACCGCCCGACAAAAACTGCGTGAACTATTGCAATACCAATATCCATCATTTGCCCTGGCAGCGAGCAAAAACTAAACACCCCAAACATCCAAAGCTTACTTGCATTACGTCATGGAAAAAAACACTGTAGATAAAGGCTGGGTAGCCATGCAACAAATGTTAGACCGGGAAATGCCGGTCAAAAAGCGTCGCCGTGCTGCATGGTGGTGGTTTGGTCTGTTGCTGATTCCTGTAGCCTCACTGGCCGGATGGTGGTACATGTTGGAAAAAAACAATACAGTTTCAGTGCCCTTAACCAGCCAGCCAATTACCCAAAATCACCAAACACCTTCTTCCACAGCAAGCACCGCGCTGGAAAGCAACACCGATAATCGGTCAAATCCTGTTTACCAGAATAATGAAGGATCGGCCGTATCCACTAAATACACACAAAAGCGCAGACAAAATCTCCAAAAGTCCATTTCAAACACCCCTATTGTTACCACAAATCAGGAACAAACTTCTAACACCAGTCAACCCCAAAAAGAAATTGACCTCGCAAGGATTTATATCCTGCCATCGCAACCCCTTAGCTATCCCACCACGGTAACTCCAGAAGCCAGGGAGGTGGCTAATCTTCCAACAAAACCTGCCACCTCATTCAAACCATTTTGGTCTGTTGGCGCAACATCCATGGCCAGCACCGAAAAATTTGAAACCATTAACGGTTTTTCCACGGGTGTAACAGTGGATTGGGCATTTGCCAAAAAATGGGGATTGAGAACAGGCTTCCTGTACAATATCCACACCCCACAGGAAGAAAGCAGGCCGGTAGCTTCCATTATTGCTGAAAACTACACAGTTGAAGGTGAATTATGGGCGATTGACATGAGTACCGGACAGGAAATTCGGCAAACGCCCGGAACAAGTACCCTTACAGACAACCTTCAAGGCAATGTTTACGTGCCCGTGAGTCGCCTGCAACGACTAGAGTTACCCGTTTCTGTGTACTGGCAGGCAACCAGATCCTTGAAAGTTTTGGGAGGATTTTCTGTTGCTAAAACCTTGGTTACCAAAGCAGATCGCTTCAATTATTCAGGTGTTTATCAGATTAACCTGTACGATCAGGTTGCCGAAAAAGACGTGAGCAGCCTGAGTGCCCACAGCCTCAACACCTGGAATGTACAGGCTATTGCGGGCATTGGATGGCGGGTTAGTCCGGTATTCGAACTTGGATTGAACGGTACCCTGCCCTTCCAACGTATGAAACGCCTTGAAGGCATCGGCAACGACAACAACAGCGTTCCGGATTACAACAGCATTCGGGTGCGTACACAACGCACACCCTTGCTGGCACTCTACGGAACCATCTATTTCTGATGCTCAAAACACCATGTTCGGTTTTTTGCTTTGTACCTTAGCGCGGAAATCAAAGCAGCATGACTGAACTACCTGAACAACCTGAATCACCCGTTCCACCCAAAGAGATTGATTTTGCGGAAGCGAGTGTCAGTGAACGCTACGAAGATGTATATCAATGGATTCGCCCCAATGAGGTGTCTGATGTGCGCTGGCGCGATGGAGCTTACGAATTCGTATGCCACAACGGCGTTTGTTTGCGCATCTATGTCCTGGCAGCCGGCATTTTCCGGCTCCGATATGTTCCCGACGGGCTTTTTCAACCAGATTTCTCCTACGCCCTCGATCCGGCTTTTGAAACGGAAAAAGTAACCGTACGACTCGAAGAGCGCGACGGTGAATACCTGCTCGATTCAGGCGCTCTACAGGTAGTAGTTTCCAAGCTCGATCTCAGAGTAAAGTTTTATGACTCCGACGACCGTACCCTTTGTGAAGATGAAGGCGGTTTTTCGGCCAAAAGAACCATCCTTAAAGGTTGGAATGAGCTCCGAATGGAGAAAATATGCCACAAGAAGGAGGTCTTTTATGGCTTGGGCGACAAGTCCTGCGGCGCCAATCTGGCGGGTAAAAAGTTTGAAAACTGGTGCTCCGATTCCTATGCATACGGTCGTGAAACAGATCCTCTGTACCGCGCCATCCCATTTTATTATGCCCTTAATCACGGCATAGCTTACGGCATCTTCTTCGACAACAGCTACAAGACCACTTTTGATTTCGATACTCAGGGTACAGGGGTAACTACCTTCTCAGCGGCTGGTGGTGAGTTGAATTACTATTTCCTGATGGGACCGGGTTTGGAAGAAGTGTCACGTAATTATGCCCGGCTTACCGGTGTGCATACCCTGCCTCCTGTTTGGGCGCTTGGCTACCACCAATGTCGTTGGAGTTATTATCCGGACAGTCATGTTAGAGAGATTGCAGAGGGTTTCCGAAGCCGGAAAATACCCTGCGATGCCATTTATCTCGACATTGATTACATGGATGGGTACCGATGCTTTACCTGGGATAAAAAAGGGTTCCCAAACCCAAAACTTCTGGTTGACGATCTTCGGGAAAAAGGGTTTCAAACAGTAGTTATGATTGATCCGGGCATCAAGGATGATCCTGACTACGCCGTGTATCGGGAAGGAATGGAGCAACAAATGTTTCTCCGAAATTCTGATGGCAATGTGGTAAAAGCTCCGGTATGGCCGGGCTTTTGTGCGTTCCCGGATTTTACCCATCCAAATGTGAGAAAATGGTGGGGTGGATTGTATGAAGACATGTACAAAAACCTGGGTATTGCCGGTTTTTGGAACGACATGAACGAGCCTGCAGTTTTCCATGTGCATCATAAAACCCTTCCAGATGATGTAATGCATCACTACGAAGGTTATCCGTGTAGCCACCGGAAGGCCCACAATATTTACGGACAACAAATGAACCGGGCTTCTTTTGAAGGATTCCTGGAACTGCAACCTGACAAACGCCCATTCCTGCTCACCCGGGCTACCTACAGCGGCGGTCAGCGGTTCGCATCCGTTTGGACGGGTGATAACTGTTCGGATTGGGAACATTTGCAAATAGCCAATATTCAATGCCAACGCCTGTCTGTATCAGGATTTTCCTTTTGTGGAACAGATATCGGAGGTTTTGCAGGGAATGCCGACGGAGAACTGTTTGTGCGTTGGCTACAACTGGGTGTTTTCCATCCGCTCATGCGGGTACATAGCATTGGAAAACACAGTGCCGGCGATGCTTTGCCGGCTGAAGAGGCAGAATTGGCAGATCCGGCATTGCACCTTTTAGACCAGGAACCTTGGTCTTTCGGGGAAAAATGGACTGATTTAGCGAAAAAAGCCATTGAGCTGAGATACTTCATGCTACCTTGTCTGTACTCGGCCATGTGGCTGCACAGCCTTGATGGATTGCCGGTATTGCGGCACCTGGCTTTTGCAGACCCATCCGATCCAAAGCTGTGGGACCATGAACGCGATTTTCTGTTTGGGGAACACATTTTGGTAAGTCCGGTGATACAACCTAAGGTGCAGCGCCAGGGAGTTTACCTGCCTAAAGGCAACTGGTATTATTTCTGGACCGGCCAATGGCACAATGGTGAGGTTTTTATTAATACCATGCCCGATCAGATTCCGTTTTTTGTGCGCGAAGGCGCCGTCATGCCTGTGTACCCATCGCGTCAGCATACCGGCGAGCCAATTGAGGAATTAACCTTGTATGTATATTATAAAAACGGATTGGAAACCAGTCATTTATACGAGGACAAAGGAGAAGGCTTTGGCTATAAAAACGGGGAGTTCAGTTTGAAAATCCTGGAAACAGAAGGTCGGAACAATGCCTTTACCATGCGGGTACGTAAAGAGGGCAACTACGAGCCGGAATACACAAAAATTAAGCTATACCTGGTTGGTTTCCCCATGTTTGTGAAAAAATGCAGCGTAGACGGGGTTGAAATGCCCATCAAGGAAATCAAACTCCGCGACCGGTCATTGTATACCCTGACGTTACATCCTACATTTGAAAAAATTGAATGGGAAGGCTAATAAACCATTCATGATCACCTTTAACCGTATTTCATCGTGCTAAGCTGGGAAGATTTTGAAAAAGTAGACATGCGGGTAGGTACTATTCAGGAGGCCAGGCCATTCGAAGGCGCCAGGAATCCGGCATATCAGCTTTGGATTGATTTTGGAGAACTGGGGGTTAAAAAAAGCTCCGCGCAAATCACTCAATTGTACACGCCGGAAACCCTGGTAGGCCGGCAGGTTATTGCAGTGGTGAATTTTCCACCCAAACAGATTGCCAACTTTTTTTCGGAATGTCTGGTACTGGGTATTGTTGGCGCAGAAAAGGTGGTAACCCTATTACAACCCGAACGCCCGGTGAAGAACGGACAACGTATTGCTTAAACCTATCCATCTCTTATTGTATGAAACTTAACTGGCAAAGAATTTCCCTGCACATCCTGTTCTGGGCAGTGTATGTTCCACTGAACGCTGTGCTAAACTGTATACTCCAACGTGTACCACTCGAAGAAAGCTTTCGGGAAGCTTTGATTGGCGAGTTTTTCTCGCTTCCGGTCAAATTATTGCTCACCTATTTCGTGTTTTACTACGTAATTCCCTTGTACCTGGACCGAAGCAAAATCTATAAGTTGGTAGGATTGCTGCTCGCTGCCTTTGTGGTAGCTACAGTGGTTTACCGTTTGGAAATAGCATACGTGTATTTCCCAATTTTCAGACCCGGAGAAACCTATAACTTTTTGAATCCCAAGGGATTATTGCTTACCGAATTCGATCTGTTCATTACACTGGCCGCAGCGGTAACCATCAAAATGATTCGGGTACACTATAAGAGTCTGGAATTTGAGCAGGAATTGATGAGAGAAAAATTACAATCCGAGCTCAGCTTTCTGCGCGCCCAAACTAACCCGCATTTTCTGTTCAATACCCTGAACAACCTATATGTACTGGCACGGAAAAAAAGCGATAAAACACCGGACGCCATCATGATGTTGTCCAAAATCATGCGCTTTGTATTGTATGAGTGCCGAGCGCCCAGGATTTCAGTAATGGACGAAGCCAAAATTATTCAGGACTATATTGAATTGGAAAAATTGCGCTACAGCAAACGGTTAACCGTTGATTATCACGAGGAAATAGACAATCCGGTTACTTCAATCGCCCCCCTGCTCCTGCTGCCATTTGTGGAAAACAGCTTCAAACACGGCGCTGGCGGAACCACAGGCGATGTAGCCATCTCGATTCGTATTTCCCTCCACGAACAAAAATTATCCTTCGTGGTGCAAAACACCATGGATCCGGATGGCGAAGGAGCCACTGGCATTGCAGCAGATGTAGGTGGCATTGGCCTCCGAAATGTACAACGACAACTTGCCCTCATTTATCCGGATCAACACGAGCTTACCACAACCCGTGACCACGGACTTTTCACTGCAAATCTCAAAATCAACCTGAGCTACTAGAATGTGGCCCCAATGGGGCTTTCAGCCCCACTCACTCACTCACTCACTCATTCACTCACTTCTATGCTCGTAGTTACCGGCGCCGCAGGATTTATTGGCTCCTGCATGATCAAACGGCTGAATGACGCCGGATATAAAGATGTTTTGGCAGTAGATGAATTTTCACGGCCTGATAAAAACCGTAATCTGGAAGGCAAACAGCTGTGGGGACAAATGCACCGGCACAATTTTGTGCGTTGGCTGGAAAGAAACCACACTGATGTGGATGCTGTGATTCACCTTGGCGCCAGAACGGATACCACTGAACAAAGTGTTGAGATATTCAATGAACTGAACCTGGAATACTCCCGTGCGCTCTGGATGATATGTGCCGGTTATGATATTCCCTTCCTGTATGCCAGCAGTGCAGCTACCTATGGTTTAGGAGAACATGGTTATGTAGACGATCACACTTCTATTCCATTGCTTAAGCCCTTAAATCCATACGGTCAAAGCAAACAGGATTTTGATGTTTGGGTATTGGAAACAGCTTATGCCAACCCTTCTGCCGGTCAACCTCCGCAATGGGCCGGCTTCAAGTTCTTTAATGTTTACGGTCCGAACGAATACCATAAAGGACGGATGGCATCTGTTATTTTCCATACCGCGCGCCAAATCAAGGCTACCGGAGCCATGAAGTTGTTTCGCTCACACCGACCTGATTTTAAAGACGGAGAGCAAAGCCGGGATTTCATTTATGTAAAAGATGTGGTTGAGGTGTTGCTTCATTTTCTGGAAAAGAAACCGGAAAAAGGCATCTACAACCTCGGTACCGGCCAGGCCAGGACCTTTCTGGATTTGGCCAAAGGCACTTTTCATGCACTTGACCTGGAGCCTCAAATCACATTTATGGATACGCCAGCCGATATCCGCGACACCTACCAATACTACACACAGGCTGATATGTCCAAACTCAGGGCAGCTGGTTACAAGGAGCCCTTCATCGGATTGGAAGAAGGTATCACAGATTATGTTCAGCGGTATTTAAAAGAAGAATTGATCTGGTAATTACCCGCCCTTTTTAAACCGGTAGGAATACAAATCTGATTCACCTTCATAGTAGCCGTCTAGCGAAAGGTTATTGTAGGCGCTTTCCATGGCCTCAATGGCCTCACTCACATTAGCCACACGTTTGCCGTTGACACTGGTGATGATGAAGCCAGGTTGCATATTGGTTTCAAACACCAGACTACCCCTGCGCACACTGCTTACCATGACCCCCTGGAGGCGTAATTTGTGTTGTTCATCCCTGCTAAGGTTCCGCATTGCCAATCCAAGTTCTTCTTCCATTTCATTGCCAATAGCTTTGGCTACTTTGGTGGAATTATTGACGTCTTTGAGCGTAATTTTCGTGCGCTGACGCCTGTTTTCACGCCAGTAATCAATCTGAACCGATTCGCCGGGTCGGAAGCGGCCAATGTATTCCTGAAGCTCGGAAGTGCTGCGTACGCCAGTGTTATCTATTCCCACCACTACATCCCCAGGTTGAAGTCCGGCATCCGAGGCTGCTCCCTCCGAGGTCACCCGATTAATAAGCACCCCTTCTGCATTTGGCAAACCAAGTTCTTTGGCGGTTTCGCTGTCCAGATCCTGTATACCCACTCCAAGGAAGGCTCTTTGAACAATCCCGAACTCCCTCAAATCAGATACGATTTTTTTCACCAAATTGGAAGGCACAGCAAAGGAATATCCTTCATAACTTCCTGATTCTGTGATAATTGCTGTATTAACACCTATTAATTCGCCCGCAGTATTCACCAATGCGCCACCTGAGTTGCCGGGGTTTACCGCAGCATCTGTTTGAATAAAGGATTCAATACTTGCAGCGCCCGAGAGTATATTGATATTTCGTCCTTTGGCGCTGACAATACCGGCAGTAACGGTACTTTCCAGGTTAAACGGATTACCAACAGCCAGCACCCATTCCCCAACCCGTACGGAATCACTGTTGCCAAAAATGACAAAAGGCAGATTGGTTTCTTCGATTTTCAGCAAGGCAATGTCTGTAGATGGATCTGAACCAATCAATTTAGCCTGATAAGTACGTTTATCCGCCAACGTCACCTTGATATCCTTGCTTTTCTCAACCACGTGGTGATTGGTGACAATGTAACCTTCAGGAGCTACCACCACACCAGAACCGGAAGAACCGGTTAAAGAGCTGCTCCCCCACAAGCTATTGCCCGTTTCTATAAGCGCACGAATGTTTACTACTGATGGAGTAGCCAGTTCTGCAGCCTGAATAAAATTAGTGGGAGAGGAAGAACGAAACTCCGCACTGGCTCGACGCTCAAAGAGCTGATCAACCAGTCCGGCAAGGCGGGTTTCTCCATTGGAGCTGGCCCACACCACCTGGTTTGGAGCAATCCATCGGCTATACAGGTAAACAGAAAGTAACGAACTGCCTACACAAACCAAAGCAAGCAAAAGGTATTTCTTCATAGCGTCATGTTAGATCCGTAAACTAGAACGACACAAATTTAATAATTGTTGGATCAGATTCTTAAAAGTATGTCAAACCTGCCAAATCAATCCAAAAACCAGGCCTAATCCAGTTATTTTTGCGCCATGAAATTCTGGAAATATCAAGGCGCCGGCAACGATTTCATTATGGTCGATCAAAGGGAAAAGCAATGGCTTACCCGGGCTGATACCGAACGTATTCTTCATCTGTGCGACCGAAGATTCGGCATTGGAGCAGACGGGCTTATTTTACTCGAAATGAAGTCCGGCTTCGATTTTGAAATGATCTATTTCAATGCCGATGGCCGGGAAAGCACCATGTGTGGCAACGGAGGCAGGTGTATTGCAGCCTTTGCTCACCACCTCGACATTGTGGGCGAAAAATGCCTGTTTCATGCCATTGATGGACCACATGAAGCCATTATCCGCGCCGAAAATGCCGACAATTGCTGGGTTGAGCTGAAAATGATAGACGTACAACAGGTGGAACAAGACAAAGACGCCTTTATCCTGAACACAGGATCGCCTCATTACGTTCAGTTTGTAAGTCGGCTGGACCAAAAAGACATGGTCAGTGAAGGAAGAGCGGTTCGATATGGCGAACGTTTCAAGCAAGAAGGAATTAATGTAAACCTTACTGAATTCAATCCGGATGGAACCTTGCAGATTCGGACCTACGAGCGGGGAGTGGAAGACGAAACACTGGCCTGCGGAACTGGTGTAACGGCAGCTGCCATAGCTGCATTCATCCGCCAGAAAGCGCCATTGGGCGACTTTGAGATACCTGTTCATGCCAGAGGAGGCGATCTTGCGGTGCGTTTTTCAGCCCAAACTGATGGAAGTTTTTCCCAAATTTGGTTGTGTGGCCCGGCTGTACGTGTTTTTGAAGGGACCATTCAATGATAAGCCATGAAAAAAACAATTATCCTGCCCCTGTTATGGTTTGCTACCACTAAACTCTGGTCGCAAACAGATTCTATTCCTACCCCTGCTACAGACTCCGTACAGGTATTATCCAAAGCCCAAAAAATTGCTGATTCACGCCAGGAATTGATCTCCTCTTTCCTCCTGGATGATCCCGCCGGCGCGGGCCTTTGGATGGATTCCTTAACCAGACTGGAAGATGCCCAGTATGCCGGCTTGATTTGGGATGAACGTTGGCTGTTGTATTACTGGACAGAATCTTACGGTACACTATTGGCAGAGGTAACCACCTTTAATGAAGATGAGCGAGCCCTTCAATCCTGGAAAATCCAGCCCCCCAAAGACAGTTTGTTCGACTATATTGATATTGCCCTCAACGAACGGAAGTATGATATCTTCGGCAGTATCCGGACGGCTTTCCTGAATGAAGAAGAAAAAGCCTTCACTACCCTACTGCTGGAGTACCTGCTTCGGATGAACCACGACGAAGAAGAATGGGCATCCCGCCTGCAATCATTTGAAGTCCACTATCCGGCATCTCGCTTCAAACCATTTGTTCATAGCATCAAACCAGCCATCATGAAGCCATCTAAACATGCTTTGGGCATATCCGGAGGCTTCTGTCTGGGCAATTGGAGCGACCAGTTGGAACGGAATCTGGGTATTCCTTATGCCATGCAGTTTGACCTCTATTACTGGACCAAACGCTGGAACGTCCTGTTCGATGCCACCTTTGCAGGCCCGTACATTCGCAGAGATATTGTTTCCAATGGAGATATCTGGCCCAAGGATGACCCAACCACCTTTGTATCGCTGGGACTAAACCTGGGTTACGACCTGATCAATCGGCCAAAAATAAGGGTATTTCCAAGTGTCGGCGCCGGACTGGGTATCCTGAAACCCACTGAGCCGGATGAGGACGAAGAGCCATTGCCACTTTATTACGACAATTTTTACTTCACAGAATTTCACCTGGCGGCTGCTCTGACAGCTGATGTCAAACTTTTTACCAAAGATAACCGCGATTGGAACACCCCAAAAGGATCCTACCACGGCATCAGATTGAAATTAGGTTGGAATGGACTCAATTTTGGCAACCGCAATGAGTACCTTCGGGGCGAATTGTTTTACCTGGCAGTGCATTACAACCTGTTCGGAGTACTTCCCAAATCCAATCCCTAACCACAATCCCTTTCCCACATGTCTTTCGACTGGCTCTCCGACCTTCAGCCCTTATTCGATGCGCAGGAATCCTGGCACGATGGATCTTATGGCAAACCTGTAGCTGCTCATTTGCTAAGTAGTCAGGATACCCCCTTTACCATTGCCTGTGGTGCAGATTTGCTGGCTGAACATGTTCGCAGATTTCGGTTTAGTCCACAGGTAATTCAAAGACTGGGACAAGTGACAGACAATAAAGGTCGCTCGGTTTTTTCTGAGAGCTTCCTAAATCACCTTCAGCGCATACGCCTGCGCGCACATGTGAGCGCAGCCCCAGAAGGTACACTGCTACTCCCAGGCGAACCAGTGCTGACTATTTTTGCTCCTGAGTTACAGCTACGTCTGCTTCAGTCAGCAATCCGGTTGCTGTTTTGGGATTCCTGCACCTACGCTACCCGGGCTGCAATAACCCATTGGCAACAAGGACACTTTTCTGAAGAAGACACCCCACACGCGCCAAGGTTGCCCTTCAACCCACAGGGCTGGAATACGCGCGCCAGTTACATAGGCGGAGGCCATTTTGATATGGAAACAGCCAGACCTGGAGCCGACAACTGGCCGGGTCTTCGTGTTTTTGAGTCCGAACAAGGACAGCCACTGGTGCAAATTCGCCGGCTATTCAAGGGGGAACAACCGCTGGGCGATGTGTGGTTAACAGCACAACAGGAAACAGATGCCAGTGTGAGTCATACACATATAGCTTTCCAAAACGTTCAAAAAGGACAAATGGAAAATGTACAGATGTCGCGGTTCCAAAACCTGCTCCAACCGGTATTAGTCAAAGGGCACCCGGCCTTTAATTCCCCAAGTCTGGATTACCTTCGACAAAGAACCTGGAAGCAATTGGAAGCTTTTCACCAGTGGAACCTCAATGAATATCCAAGGGGCTGGTTTATTCACTCCTAAGCCAATGTGAGTGTACACTCACTCGTTTTTTAGTGCTTTTTTATACACATTCAGGCATCTTTCCCGGGCAAAAGTATGTTCTACCATTGGGCGCGGGTAAAGTGGCGTACCAAATTCCGGCACCCATTTGCGGATGTATTTGTACTCAGGATCGAATTTTTTGGCCTGTTCCATAGGATTAAAAATCCGGAAATAAGGCGCCGCATCTGTTCCGCAACCAGCCGCCCACTGCCAGCCTCCGGAATTACTGGCCAAATCAAAATCCAGCAACTTTTCAGCAAAATATGCCTCACCCAGACGCCAGTCCAGTAGCAGATGTTTGCTTAAAAAACTGGCCACAACCATCCGCACCCGGTTGTGCATATAACCCGTAGCATTCAACTCGCGCATACCTGCATCCACAAGCGGGTAGCCGGTTTTACCAGCCTTCCACTTGTCAAAATCTTCAGGAGCCGCACGCCATTCCACCAGGTCGTATGCCGGACGAAATGGATGACCAACAACGTGGGGAAAATGGGCCAGGATCTGACTGTAAAAATCCCGCCAGATAAGTTCGTTTAAATAAGTTGCATTCAGCTCCAGGGCATGCCGGGCCTTCTCACGAATACTGATAGTGCCAAAACGGAAGTGTATGCCCAGTTTGGATGTTCCGGCAATACCGGGAATATCACGCGTCTTGTCGTAATTGCGAATCAAACCTCTGGTAACCGTTGAAGGAGGAAAGCTGATATCCGTTGGGTCAAAACCCAGTGATGCCAGGGAGGGAATTGCTGGTGATAAAGATATATGCTCCCTGGGTGCGAACCGGCTGAAATATCGGCTATTGGGATATGGCTTCAGGTAAAAAGAAATTTCCTGCTTACTTCCGGATTCATCCACAAAGCTGCTCTTCCGGGATTGGAGTTTTTCAAGCCATTTCCTGGAATAAGGAGTGAAAACTGTGTAAGGCAGTCCATCCGTCTTTACTACCTCTTCTTTTTGGAAAATAACGTGGTCTTTATAAGTATGAAACGGAATAGCTTTTTTTGACAACATAGAAGCCACCTGTTGGTCCCGTTGCTGGGCATATGGTTCAAAATCATGGTTGGTAAATACCCCTGCTATGGACACTGTGGCGATCAGATGTTGCCACACCTTTTCTGGCTTTCCATCAAAAACCCATAGGGAACTACCCAGCTCTTCCAGCTGCGTTTTCAGACTGGACAATGCCTGGTGTATGAACGTTACCCGAGCATCCTTTTTATCGGTCAGATCATCCAGAATATGCCGGTCAAAAATGAAAATCGGCATGACCGGATGCCCGGATTTCAGGGCATGATACAGGGCAGCATTATCGTCCAGGCGCAAATCGCGACGAAACCAGAAGATAGAAACAGGCTTTTGCATGGCTGCACAACAACGATGGGTATCGAATGTTGCAGGAATCACCGAATCACTACGTCCTTGATATATTCCTCGCCAAGTTCGTCGTTAATCAGGTCTCTGATCTTTTCTTTGGCGTAGGAAAGCTCGTGTTTGAGCGGTGCAGAAATAATTGTAAGGTATAAAACGCCTTTGCGAACGGTTATCTGCGACGTATAGGTACTGATGGTTTTGCCCATCAGTTTAGCCCATAACCCCTGGATTCGCACCTCATTGAGCTGCGTTCCAAGCCGGTATTCCTGAATCATGGCCTTCATGGCCTCTGCCAGGGTAAAATCGTTTTTTTGTCGCATAACATGGCAAAAATACCAACTCACCATCACATCTCGTCACTTTCCGGTCACAAACTCTTCAAATGGCTAAGCAGTGCACTCCCCTGCCCTACTTTTGCAGCCTTATCACTTGAAATACAACATGTCGTCTGTTACCAGCAAACCACTTTTCCTCCGCGCCGCAGCCGGCGAAAGCACCGAACGTCCTCCCATTTGGTTGATGCGTCAGGCCGGACGTATCCTCCCACAATACCGGGCATTGCGCCAAAAATTTCCGGATTTCAAAGCCTTTGTCAAAACCCCTGAAGCGGCAGCCGAAGCTACCATACAGCCCGTCGATGAACTACAAGTAGATGCGGCCATCATTTTTTCCGATATTCTGGTTATCCCGGAAGCTATGGGACTGGATTATGAAATGATTGAAGCCAAAGGGCCTAAATTTCCCAAAACCATTGAAAATCAGGGAGATATTGATATTCTCCGCTCTGGAACAGAAGCTGCGGCCAATTTGGAGTATGTTTATCAGGCCCTGCGCATCACTAAAAAAGAACTAAACGGCAGGGTGCCACTCATTGGCTTTGCCGGCGCCCCCTGGACCATCCTGGCCTATATGGTGGAAGGTGGGGGTAGTAAAACCTTTTCCAAGGCACGCCGTATGCTGTACGCCGAACCTCAACAAGCGCACGCATTGCTGCAAAAAATTACGGATACCACCATTGCTTACCTGAAACAACAGGTAGCGGCCGGCGCAGACCTTATTCAGTTGTTCGATTCCTGGGCCGGGGAGTTGGCGCCTGCTCATTACCAGGCATTCGCCATGCCTTACCTGCGCCAGATTTGCGATGCCCTGCCAGAGGTACCCAAAACTATTTTTGCTAAAGGAGCCTGGTTTGCGCTGGAAGACATTGGTCAATCCTCCTGCCAGGTGGTAGGTTTGGACTGGAATACTTCGCCAGCCTTTGCAAGGGAAAAAGTAGGACCACAAAAAGTGCTTCAAGGTAACCTCGATCCCTGTACCCTGTACGCAGATGCCAAAACCATCCGGGAGGAAACTCTGCGGATGATAGGCGCATTCCAGGGTAAACACATCGTAAACCTCGGTCATGGGGTATATCCGGATACACCGCTGGATGGCGTAAGGGTATTTGTCGATACCGTTAAAGGCATGAGGTATGAGCGGTAGTCTTGCATAGGAAATCAGTACATTTGCTATTCCTATCTCAAAACACTATCGATTGATTCATGAAGATCGTCATAATTGGCGCCGGCCGTATTGCCTGGCATCTGGGCAAACGACTGCGGAGCAAAGGCATGCCTGTAGCCCAAGTCATCAGTCGCACGGCTGAAAATGCCGAAGCCCTGGCAGAAATTTTGCATGCGCAATGGACTGTTGTTCCGGCCGAAATTCTTCCGGATGCCGATTGGGTTATCGTGGCTGTTAAGGATGATGCTATTACCGAGGTAGCCGAAGCTTTTGCGCCATATGCTGCCCACGCCCTCGTAACCCATACTTCCGGTGGCACGGCCGGGGCAGTTTTGGCGCGTTTTTACGAGCGTTATGGCGTGTTTTATCCGCTTCAATCCTTTTCCAGAGAGCACACCCCCGTTTGGTCAAAAATACCTTTTTGCGTGGATGCAGCCCACCCGGAGGATGTCCTGATGCTGAAAAAAATTGCCAAAACCATCGGAAATCTGGTGTACCGTGTAACCGATGATCAGCGGGCCTTGCTCCACGTGGCGGCTGTTTTTGCCAATAATTTTGCCAACAGGTGTTTTGCCATTGCAGAAAAAATTCTGGACGAAAAAGATCTTCCTTTTGAACTCCTGCACCCGCTCATGGAAGAAACCCTGGCCAAAGCGCTGCAGGATTCGCCGGAACGCATGCAAACCGGTCCGGCCATGCGCGGCGACAACGATACTGTAAGCCGGCATATGCAATTATTGCAAAAACACCCTGAGTGGCAGGAGATTTATCGCATTTTATCGGAAGACATCAACCCAAACATACACGCTGTAAATCACTGACTACCAATCCTTTTTGGATCGTTTCTTTGGACTGGCCTGATCAGCGGCCCGGTACTTGCGGGCATTTTTGCGGTCCTCGTTGTTGATGGCCGTTTCCAGTAATCTTTTGGCTTCCTCCTGCTTGAGTTGCTGTTGTTGTTTAGGCTGAGAGGACTGTTGCTGAGGTTGCTGCTGCGGTTGTTGTTGCTCCTCAGGGTTTTGGTTATTATTTGGAGGCGGGGGCTGATTGGGCTGCTGAGAAGGATTGTTTTGATCCTGGTTTTGCTGTTGTTGCTGTTGTTGTTGCTGCTTTTCCTTTTCCCTTTGCTGTTCTTCTTCCAGCTTTTTTTTGGCTATCTGAAGGTTCATTTTCGATGCTTCATCTCCCGGACGGTAACGCAGACTCTGCTGGTATGACTTAACCGCGTCCTGGTATTTGCGTTGTTTGAGCATAGCATTGCCCAGGTTATGCCAGGTATCGGCCAATTCTGTTTTGGTTTGTGTCTCAGGTCGTTCCAGTGCCTGTTCGTATTTCCGGCTGGCGTCTTCAAATTTACCTTGCTGATACAGCGCATTACCAAGGTTGTAAAAAGATTTAGGGTTGCGGATATCCCGATCAGCGGCGTTGCGGTAATGTTGTTCGGCTTCTTTGTACTGATCCCGGTTATAAGCACGGTCCCCCCTGCGCAAATGCGGATGATCCGACTGTGCCCGGAGCATTGAACCGGAAATTAGAGCTATTAAAAGGAATATTACCCGCTTCATGTCAGGTTTTTTGCTTGTTTTGCCAATATACAATAAAAGAATCCAGTCCCAGAAGCAGCAACGCCGGCAATAACAACCATTGGTACCAGGACTCCAGTTCATCCAGGGAAAGCACCTCAATGGCGCGTTTTTCCAATTGAGTCATTTCCTGAGTGATGGCTTTCACGGCACGATCACCCTGTTGCAAACTCCAGACGCTGCCATTGCCGGCCTGGGCAATTTTACGCAACAGGTCTTCATTCAATTTACTCCGCACCACTTCGCCATTTTCGTCGTGCTTGTATTGTCCACCCTCCCAATCGCCCAATGGTATGGGGCCGCCTTCAGGTGTACCTGCGCCAACTGTTGTGATGGATATTCCGTTGTCGTACAAGCGTTTAGCTACATTGACAGCCTCTTCATCGTGGTTTTCTCCATCGGTAATGAGTATCACGGCTCTGCCGCCGCCTTCGCCGGCATGGAAAGATTTTTCAGCCAGTTCAAGCGCCTGACCAATGGCAGTTCCCTGTTCTGTCAATAAATCAGGGTGAGCGCTTTGTAAGGTTTGAAGAACGAAGGTATAATCTGTGGAAAGCGGAACGGCGAGAAAGGCGTTACCGGCAAAAAAAATCACTCCAATGCGCTCACCAACCAGATTTTGTGTCAGCTTTTGGGTAAAAATGCGCGCCAGTTCCAGCCTGCTTGGCGACACATCGCGGCAAAGCATACTCTGGGAAATATCAAGCGCGATGAAAATATCGGCAGATTCCTGAACGCTCTGTTGTTTGCGTGTGCCCCATTGCGGATTAGCCCAGGCAAAGATCAGCAAGCCAATCGAAAACGTCAATAAGCCCGTTTTCCACCAGTAGCGGGTCGCCGACCAACCTTTCCATAACCTGTCGGTTTGGCCCAGTTGCAACATAGCCTGTTTGCGCCAGCGCCAATAACTGTAGGCCAACGCCGGTAGCACTGCAACTGTCAGTAATAACCATAAATAATGTGGATGCTCAAACTGAAACATGCGGCAAAAGTAGTGATCTTCAATGCATTAGCCCCCACAACACCTTCAATCCAAGGCCAATAAACAGTATTCCGATAAATCGGTTGGCATATTGGGCCATAGCGGCTGAACGTCGGAGAATTAGTTGACCCAGCCAGGCATATAATCCAAGTGCCGACAAAGTACCCAATGATACTCCAAACGCAAAAATCAGGGTGTAAATGGCGCCTTCCTGCCACCAACCTTCCACCCGCAGCCAACCACAATACACAAACCAATAAGGTACTGCCAGTAAATTAAACACGCTAATGAGCAAACCTTTCCTGAATTGGTTGCGTAATGACGGTAAAACAGTAGTGTTTTTTACTTCCGGAGCTTTGGCAAAAAACAGCAGGTGAATGCCTAAAACAAAAAACACAGGCATGGCAGCCCATTGAAAGCCTTTTTCCGCAACAGGATGCTGCATAAACCAATCTGTAAACACAACCGCAATCCAAGCCTGAAAAAACTCCGCAAACGCAGCGCCGGCCGCTACAAACCAGGCAGCACGCAAGCCGCGGTGAATGGAGGTTTGGGAAACTGTCAGACTAATGATTCCGGGGGGCAAAGAACCAATCAGGCTAAGCACAAACCCTGCTGCTAAAATAAGCATTTCTAATTTTTTTAAACGTCGAATGCAAAGAAAGGGAACAACCAAACACAAACTTTTCCCACTTTTGCCATACTTTTCGAAAAGACAAATATCCTTACAAATGACTCGACTTTACAATCTACTTGCTTTCCTGTTTTGTATGTTCCTGTCGGCCGCAGGTTTTGCGCAGACAAACGACGAATGTGCCAACGCTACAGTGATCAGCGACCCCACAGATTTCTGCACAGATCAACCCGGGGAAGACAACACTTTTGCCAGTCAGAGTCCGCAACCATTCCCTAGTTGCTTCTCCAGCGTAAATACCGATGTTTGGTACACGTTTACAGCAGTGGCGCCCGATGTTGCAATCATCGTCCGTGGACAAACACCATCCAATCCATTCGGCACCATGTTCGGACCACAAATTGCCCTGTATAGCGGCGATTGCAACAACCTGACCGAACTTGCCTGCGCATTCGACCAGAACTTTTCCAACAACCTGCCCCTTTTCGCTGCCGATCTGGTGGTAGGCCAACAATACTTCATCCGGGTGGATGGCGTACTCCCGGGCGTTTTCGAACTCTGCGTGGAAAACAAAGAAGTGATCAATGTGGTATCTGGCGACTGTCCGACGGCAACTTTCGTTTGCAGTAAAGATCCCATTGAAGTGGAATCTGTGTTTAATGCCGGACTGGATGCTTCAGAAATGGAAGGTGCTCCTTGCCTAACTGGTTTCACCAACATTGAATCCCGTTCAGCCTGGTATGTGTTCACAGCTGCCAACAACGGCAAACTTGAATTCACCATCACGCCTAATGAGCCCAACGACGATATTGACTTCATTCTGTACCGCCTGCCAAACGGCCCCGGCGATTGCACGGGTAAGATATCTGAACGTTGTATGGCTGCAGGCGATTTTGATGCCTCAAGTCCTTGCATGGGTCCAACAGGATTAAACGCCACCGCAACAGATATCAACCAGCCTGCTGGTTGTGCGCCTGGTCAGGATAATTTCCTGCGGTTTTTAACCCTGACTCCCGGCGCTACTTACGCGCTGGTAATCAACAACTTCACTTCTGTTGGCAACGGTTTCACCCTGGAATGGGGCGGAGATGCCCTGTTCAAGGGTTCTGCCAATGCAACCTTCTCTACAGATCAACCTGATAAAAAAATCTGTCTGGGTGAAGAGCTAACTGTTACCGATTCTTCCACTACTACTGAAGGTGTGATTGTTAGCTGGCACTGGGACTTTGGCGCAGATGCACTACCTGACACCATTGGAGGTGCGGGTCCGCATACGGTTCAGTATCAGTCAGTTGGACCAAAAAGCATTTATCTGACTGTAATTACGGATGCCGGCTGCGTAGGTCTGGATACAGCTTTTGTACTCGTAGAGTTCTGCTGCTCTATGGAAGCAGAGGTAGCTGTAAACCCTGGCTGTCCGGGCAATCCGGACACACCGGCAAAAGCCACTGCAAGCACCACCAACGCTCTGGCGCCCGTAAGCTATAATTGGAGCAACGGCGCCACTACCAACCCCGCTGATATAGATAGCTCAGGCACTTACTATGTAATTGTAGAAGACGCCAATGGCTGTAAAGACAGCGTTTCTTTTCAGGTAACTACCCCATGGGATGTAACCGCAACCTTCCCAAAAGACACTACCATTCAGAAGGGTGAAACCATCAGTTTGGGTGTTGTGGCCAACCCCACAGACTCCCTGACCATTACCTGGACCGACGAGGAGGGCAACATCCTAACCGGGCCGGTTCAGGCTTTGTCACCTGATTCTACAACCACCTACCAGATTACTGTAAATAACTACGGTTGTATTTCAACCAGTGCTGTGACTGTCACGGTTAAACAACCTCGTTTTGAACGTCCTAACGCCTTCACTCCAAACGGCGACGGCGCAAACGACACCTTTGGACCAGTCATTGAGGGCCACACCCTGCTGCAGCTGGAAGTTTGGTCTCGCTGGGGAGAAAAAATATTTGACTCTCTGGTAGAAGGTTCCAATACCTGGAATGGCACCATTAACGGCAACCCTGCCCCATCGGATGTTTACGTGTACCGCATGCGCGTCAAACTGACAGATGGCGATGAAGTAGTGGAAAGCGGAGATGTGACATTGATGAGGTAACTCGCGACAACAACTAATAAACTATAAAAAATGAGTCATTCCGACCCGGGATGACTCATTTTTTTGGCTCCTTGAACAGAGTACAAAGTATTAAAACAGGAAAGCCTCGCCCCTTTATTACCCGCCTTTACGCCTTTTCATCATTTTACTTTTCACCAACACCTCCAACCCGTTCAAATCCTCTGAAACCCTGAACTTCAACGCCAGCACCCCAAATATCAGGGCAAAAAAGCCGGAACGTAACACTAAATCCAGCAGATCATAACCTGATAAAGGAATCAAATTAGCCATCACAAAAGCGCCAAGTGCCAGGCCAATCGTTTTGAGGGTATTGGAAGTGAAAGGTTGCAAACCGAATTTTAACCACACCAAACCAATACTGATCGCATTGTAACCAGCAATACTCAACATAGTGGCAACAGCAGCGCCTGTGATGCCCATTTTCGGAATCAGCCAAATACTCAATAAAATATTGGTAGCAGCCAGAATACCCAGCGACAGAAGCGAATACCGGTAATACTGTGAGTAATACACCATATAGTTGTTCAAACCAGTGCCCATTTCTACCACCCGGGCCAAACCAATAAATAAGAACACCCATTTGCCTTCTACCAGTTCTTCGCCATTGGGCAGCAGGTTGAACAGGCTGTCGATGGAAATCCAGATGCTGCCAAACAAAAGCAAGCCCGCCACCAAAAGATTGATAGACACGCTTTTATACAGTTTTTCCATAGCCGAACGATTGTCGTCGGCCAGGTACTGGGCTACGGAAGAGGCGCTGGCGGCATACAGGCTTTTAGTAGGTATTTCGATCACTGTAGCCAGATATGCCGCAATAGCATACACCCCGGCGGCTTTTACCGCCTGCAGCGAACCTACCATAAATAAATCCGATTTGGCAGCTACCAGCAGGGCAAAACCACCAAAAGCGCCGAACCCGATGAACTGCAACAACTCCTTGCGCAGCGCCGGTTGAATGAAATCCCAATCGGGCTTCCAATGCCATTCGCCTATATGTTTGAGGTAAAAAACCAGTCCAGCCGTAACCAGTGCAGCATGTGCCACCAATCCCCACATGGCCAAATCCAGACTGATCCAGTTTTGCCAAACGGCAATTAAGACCACCGGGAGTGCCATTTTCTGGGAAAAATCCAGCAATAGAGATGGCACAACAATACGTTTGAAATTGGCCGAATAGCTGGAAAGCACACTGCTGGTGATATAACAAAACGCAATGGGAAAACTCATCCAGAGATAATCCCGCAGCAGGGGCGATTTGGATTCCAGCATGGCCGTGAACGGATCCCAAAAGATCCAGGCCAATACTAACGCCAGGGAACAGCCAATAGCGCACATCAGCATCAGCAAGGGCAAAAACCCGTGATGCCCGCTGGACTTATCCTGAAATTTGGGGAAAAAGCGAATGACTACCGTATTTGCGCCTAGAGAAAGCACCGGCAATCCAATCATACCTACCGACAACAATACCTGCGCAAGCCCATACGCCTCCAATGCATGCGGATAGATAAAAAAAGTGCTCAGGCCACCCACACCCAATCCAACCAGATTGACTGCACTGTGCTTCAGACTTTGCCTCCGGATAACTCCCATGAACGATGAACGATGGACGAGGGTGTCTCAAAAGTCGCTGATTTATTTTTACCGCAGAGGCGCGGAGACGCAGAGGGATTGAAAATCAATCATTTAAACCTCTTCGCCTCTGCGCCTCTGCGGTAAAAATTACTTTTGAGACACCCTCGTTTTTTACCCGTTTTTCTCCCGTACGTAGATCTCCTGATCCTTGTATTTGGAAGGGCATTTGAGCAACATATCCGAGGCGGCAAAAACCTCCCCGCTCATCTGGCCGGTGAGTACAATGGATTCAGAACGCTCAAAGTCTTGCGGCTTGGCGGCTTTGAGTTCTACCCTGCGGACTTCACCAGCCTCATCCTTGAGGTAAAAAGCCAGGAAGTTTGGGTCTTTTTCCGGATCGTATTCCACCGGACGTTCTTTCACCAACTGACCAATCAGCTTTACCTTATCTTCCGTTTTGGAAGCCTGGGAAAAGTTGGCGTAAGTAGTGACGTCTTTACTGGCACTGATCAATATTCCGATGGCAACTGCCACAACGATGATGGCAAGCAGGTGCGACTTTTTCATAAACAAACTTGGTTAAACCTTACTCTTAAAACGTTTTTCAAATGGCAAATGTTGAGTTTGCGGTTGGATTTTAGGGCCTACAATTTAGAAAATGAAACAGTAAGCCCTATCAATTCCTGATTTGTAGCATTCACGAGTGTTGCGTTAAACTGAGTAGCACTGTTCCAAAGAACACTGTATTCCTCATTTGCGCCCTGATCTGATTGCAAAACCAGTGTACCATTCTCTGACACACTCCAGGTACCTGAATCTGATGCTAATTGTTGCCCGGAGGTTGGATCAGCCATATTGGATTTATACCTGTAATTGTCCATCAGTTTGATTTTTAACCCACCGAGCACTATCCCGGCAATAATCATACTCCCTGACCAGCTGGCCACAAACTTGGCATGCGGATGCTCTTGTGGAGCAGGCGCCACCTCCTTCGCGGAGGTCATGGGCGCCGTAGATGGCTGGTTTTGCTGAGTCAGTGTATTGCCTGTTGGTGCTCCGGGGATGTTTGTATTGGAACCATCCTGGCCCTTATTCATCATCAACCCAACCACCATTAATATAACCAATACGCCAACACCGCCGGTCAGTAATATCCCCCAGGTTTTCCAGCCGGACCCTGCCGTAGTCTGAGGTTGGTAGGCAGACCCCTGAGCCCGGTATTGCGGGGGCGCCTCCACTACTGCCGGCAACATATACACGAGCTCTAAAGTGGCTTGTGTGATCCGGTTGTACTCCATTTGGTAGGTCTTCTGATCAAATGTGCCCATACCAAAGTTGGAATCCAGTTGCGATAACTGACTTTGCAGAATCAGACATCGCTGCTGAACCTCCTTGTCACGCGCCAAACCTGAAAGTTGTACAATGCCTTCGAGCGCTGTTTTTACTTTTCCCTGCTGGATCTGGCGAATGATCTCTTGCTTGGTTGGAGCCATAAGTAGTTGATTTTGTTTGCAAATATAGGTTTTCAGGGCATAACGTCAAAATGTGCTTATTTCATCTGTCCCATAGCTGCACGGAAACGTTGAGCATTGGCGCCATCGCCCTGCGCTTCGTAAATTTGTGCAGACAACTCATAGGCAGGCTTGAAAGTTGGCGAAATTTGAATGGCTTTCATCAAATTACTTAATGCCGTCTGGTTGTCGCCCTGTGAACGGGCAATCAGGGCCAGGTAATACCAGGCGCCGGGGTTGGAGGCTTCTTTTTTGATAGAAAGTTCAAACTGCGCTTTGGCTTTGCCTGCATCATTTTTGTTCAACCAGTATAACCCGATGAGGTTGTTGGATTGGGCATCGTCCGGCATAATTTCCAAAGCCTTTTCAGCAGCTTGTTTGGACTCCTCCAACTGACTGGTATTGAGGTATGCCTGAGCCAGGTTTACCCAGGCTATTTCATTATCCGGCACTTTAGCCACCTCAGCCTTGAATCGATCAATAGCCGTGGGCCAGTCGCCTAATTTGCCGGCTGCAATGCCCAGGGCGCAGTTTCTATCTGTATCTTTCAAAATTGCCAGAATAGGTGCACCGCCAGCTTTGATGATGTGCACGGCATTGTCAGGTGGCCACTTGCCTTTTTGCAGGGTGCTGCCATCCAGGAAGCGTGTGGGGTACAGGCCGTAATCCCAGGCATCGTCGTACCGGCGTTCCCATTTCAGGTATTTTACCTTTACTTTATCGCCGTATTTGGCGCAAAGTTGCTTGGTGGAATAATACATGTTGGTTGCAATCACCACCACCTCCGGCATGTCCGGACGCAGGATACCCTGCTGTTCAAGCCATTCAATGCCCTGGCGGGTGCTGATTCCCCAATAATCTGTTTCAAACTTGCCATACGCGCCGGAAGTTCCGCCTGCCACTGGATTGAAATACACATAAGGCATGGCAGGATTGGCTGCTATAAAAAGACCGGCATCTGCCAGCAACAGTCCCATTACGCCATAAACAGCCCATTGAACAGGCTTTTTGGTGGCAAAATATTCAGCCAGTTCGTTCCAGAATAGTCCTGCACAAATGGCAATGGGCGGATAGGCAAAGGTCAAGTGACGCCATCCATCATGGATGACGGAGTTTTTGTAAATAACGTAAAAAACCGGGAAAACAGCCGCAAACAGCACCAAACCAACCCAAAGTGGATTGTAACGCTTGATTAATCGCGGCGTAAAGGCCAGAAAACCGGCAAAACCAAGCAAGCAGGCCAGCGGAATGGTATTGATAATCCAGGTGAGTGGATAATGCCAGGGGGTTTTATCCGACATCATATTTTGTCCTTCAAACAGCACCCGAATTTTCACCTCCAGATCTGCGAATTTGGACAAGGCAATGAACGGATTTTTGAGCGGAGCATGTAAGCCGTAAGGCCAGAACAACAGGGCAAAAACATATCCTGCAATAGCGGTTCCCAGCACCACAAACAAGTATTTTTTAAGCGTCTGACTTTGTGCAAAAGCCTTAAAACCACCGTTTTGAGCTAAAAAGTGGAGTCCGGCAAATAAGCCCAGTATACCGAATGACAACAAACCACCAGCCCTGGTTCCAAGCGCTATGCCCAAGCCAACTGCCAGACCAGCCAGATTCCACCTGCCAGGCTGTGGCATACGGTTCAAAACAGCCACCATATTGTACAAAGCCATCACATATCCCGCAGCGAAAGGAATATCCTTGGGATTCATGAGCGAATCGCCTACAAAACGGGGTGAAAGTAGCAGAATGACAAAAGTGACAATGCCGGCCCTGCGACCGGCTATTAAACTGGCCAACAAGGCCGAACAAAGCATAGCCACCCAGCCCAATATGGCGCTGGAAACGTGTCGAACATTGTGGTAGCCAATCGTTGTAGGCTGATAACCAAGGGCTTTATTGGCAAATCCGGTTACGGTTTCAAAAAAACCGCCGTACAGGTGCATATTGCCGTCGGGAATATTCAGGGCTGTGGTGTCTTTCCCGAAAGTTCCGTAATAATTAACCAGTTTTTGAGAGTAATCTACCTGGAATTTATCGTCGGCATTGATGCCTGAACCCAGGGATAAAACGATGATTAACAAGAGTCCAAGTCCTGCAACACCCCAGAAAATTTTATTCAGGAGCGGTTCGGTTTCTGGGAGGGCTGGACGTTCGAGCCAGTTTTTGACTGGTTCTACGGATTTAGCACTGGTAGTGCCTGTGGTTGGGGATTTGGGCTTGCCGGATTTTGCCATGGTGTTATTGTTCAAAAAAGCGGCACAAGGTAGGGATTTCGTTTGCTACATTTGTGCTGGAAAATCATTTGTAACCATTTAGACTCAACTAATCATGAAGCAATTTACCCAACCGATCCTCTTTCTTGCCTTGTTCCTGTTGGCATGTACTGTTGAATCAAACGCACAAGACCCCCGTTTTTCACAGTATTATGCCTCTCCATGGAACCTAAATCCTGCTCTGAACGGGGTTTTCAATGGCAAGTGGCGGGCTACGGTTAATTATCGCGACCAATGGGGAAGTATCCTGGCGCCAGTGCCATTTCGCACCTATGCAGCCTCTTTTGAGCACCGTTTGCAGGTAGGTTATGGCGACGATTATGCCTCTTTCGGCATAGGCGCCATGCACGATGAAGCTGGAACGGCTCGTTTCGCCCAAAATAAAGTACAATTGGGCGGCGCTTTTTTGAAACAACTCACCGGTGGACGCCGCCAGGCCGATCATTATTTATCTGCCGGCGCGCAACTTGGCTTTGGCCAAAACTCCATTGATTGGGGCAAACTGTGGTTCAGTCGCCAGTTCGACGCCTCCTCCGAAACACCCAACACCAATCTTTCTTCCAACGAACCCAACGCCAATGCCCAATCCAAGGCATACCTGGATTTCAATGCAGGATTATTGTGGTACGCTGTGTTTGAAAACGACGGCTTTTTCTACATGGGTGGCGCCATGCACCATTTGAACAAACCCAAAATTTCCCTGATCGAAGACGATAACGAAACCCTGTACACCAGGTATACAGGTCATGCCGGCGGTCAGTTCCCGCTCAACAATAACGTGAGTTTGCTTCCCGGCGTTTTGGTAATGAGTCAGGGACCAGCTTTTGAAACAGACCTGGGCCTCAATCTGCGTTATTCCAACAACGATTATCAAGAACTTGCCCTTCGCGCTGGCGCCTGGGCGCGCATCGGCAATCAGCTAAACAAAGGTTTGCAGGCAGACGCCATCACCATTGTAGGCATGTTGGAACTTGAGCGCTGGATGCTCGGCCTGAGTTACGATATCACAGTTTCCTCCCTGGCAACGGCCAACAACTCCCGCGGCGCATTTGAGGTTTCACTAACCTATTTCCATCCAGGGGAAAAGCGCTCCAGGGTGGTTTGTCCTAATTTTTAAGGCATTTGAGGTCATTTAGGGGTCATTTGTGCCCCCTACACCCCCAAATGACCATTAATAACTAACATCATAGTTACCATGAAACAAATAACACTCCTCCTCTTGTTGCTACCGTTTGTGTCCAGTGCGCAAACCTTCAGCACACAACCAGCCAAGCCTAAAGCTGGCGAGTTGGTACAGTTCTCTATCGATTTATCAAAAAGCAAACTCCGAAATGTGACTGATCTGGAAGTGGTGGTGATGGAGTATGCAGGAACCAAGGCTACCATTGTGCAGCCTGCAGTGATGAAAGAAGGCGATAACCTGGTTGGTATTTTCACCCTGAACAAGGATGCAAAGAGTGCCGTTGTAAACATCAAAGGCGGCGCTGAACAATGGGAAAATAATGCTGGAGAAGGATTTTTTATTACCCTGCACAATGCTCAGGGGCAACCAGATCCAGAGAGTATGGCGGCATCTGCCGTGCTTTACCGGGATTATGGCGCTTTAATGAACCTTAACCGTACGCCAAGTGTATCACTAGGACTGCTCAATCAGGCTTTTGCCGCCAAACCCGAGCTAAAGAGGAAGTATTTTGGCTCTTACATTAATAGTTTGATGGCCTTAAAGAAAGGTCCGGAAGCTAAGGAAGAAGCTTTGCGGCTGCTGGCAGAAATAGAAGCAGATGCAAAGGCCAGCGAAGATGATTTGATCGTAGCTATGCGTTTTTACGACCGCAACAACGAACCGGATCGGAGCAAAGCATTGAAAGAGCGGATTAAAACCTCTTTCCCAAAAGGTACTTTGGTTAAACAGGAGAAAAGGCGCTCTATCCAAAACGAACCCGATTTGACTAAAGCGGAGTCGTTGCTGCTTGCATACGAAAAGGAATTTGCGCCGCAGACTGACGATGAAAAACAATCCATTACCAACCTGTGGTCTAATCTGGCCAGCAAGGTGGCCGATTCCGGCAATATGGTTAAATTCAAGGAGCTCGCAGCCAAATTACCGGAAGGAGATCGCGCAGCAGCCTACAATAGCATTGCATGGGAGCGTGCAGAAAAGGGTGAAAGCATTGAAGAAATGCGCATGATGGCTTCCGAGGCAGTGTCTTGGGCTCGTAAGGAGATGGACAATCCTGACGGAAAACGTCCGCCGCTGGATACCGATAAAGAGTGGGCATTTCAACGCAAACAAGCTTTTGCTATGTTTGCCGATACCTACGCTTTTGTACTCAGCAAAGCTGGCAATGCCAAAGAAGCGGCTGCCATCCAGGCTGAAGTTGTAGACATCACCAAGGGGAAAGAGGCAGAAATGAACGAAAGGTTCACTTCCTATCTGGAAGCATCCGGCTCACCAGACCTGCGCTACCGACTGGAAGGTTTTATACTCAGCGGACACGCTACCGCTAAAATGAAAGATCAGTTCAAAAAGCTTTATATAGCAGAAGACAAAGGCGAAACCGGTGCTTCAGCTTATCTGGCCAAACTGGAAAAAGAGGCCAGAATGCACAAGCAAAAGGAGCTTATCGCTTCAATGCTCAACGAACCTGCTATACCTTTTAATCTGGTGAACCTGGAAGGCAAAAATGTCAGCCTGGAAAGCCTTCGTGGAAAGGTGGTAGTGGTTGACTTCTGGGCCACCTGGTGCGGGCCATGCAAAGCGTCTTTCCCTGGTATGCAACTGGCTGTTAATCAATATAAAAGCGACTCTGATGTAGCCTTCGTTTTTATTGATTCCTGGGAACGTGGAACAGATAAACAGAAAAACGCCGCCGATTTCATCGCCAGCAAAGGATACACCTTTAATGTGCTGATGGATAACGAAGACAAAGTGATTACCTCCTATGGCGTTTCAGGCATCCCCACCAAGTTCATCCTCGACAAAACCGGAAAAATCCGTTTCAAAACCGTTGGTTTTGAAGGAAGTGACCAGGGTTTGGCCGATGAACTCAGCATTATGATCGAAACCTTAAAAGGACAACCTTAAGCACCCCCCAATCCCCAGGGGCGTTAGCCCCAGGGGATTGGGGGTGGATTGGCTAATACCAGCCCAACTAAAAATTAATTCCGGTTCATTACGAACAAACCACGCTAACTTTGCGTTATGCCCCTTTATTTCCCCTTAACCAACCTTCATTTTAGAAGCATATGTTGCAAAACTGGTTCAAAGATTTGGTAGAAAGACATGCCTTTGGCGTATGTCAGCATCTCGGCGAACGCATGCATTTGGCGCCAGCCGAAGTGCGCAAATACTTCATTTACACCTCATTCATTGGAATGGGTTCGCCTTTGATTATCTACTTGTTTGTGGCGTTCTGGATGAACGTAAAACGGTATATTCGCAGAGGCAGAAATGAAATTTACAGTTAGTTAGTTGCCGCCAATCCAGGCAATCAACTCATCCAGCTCCCAGGCATCTTTCAGATCAAAACCACCTGTTCCTGTGCGCACAAGCCGGCTCAGGTAGGCGCCGCTTTGCACAGCCTCACCAAAGTCTTTAGCAAGCGACCGAATATAAGTGCCCTTGCTGCACACCACCCGAAAATCAATTTGAAGGCCTTCCGGATAATCCGGATGCAACATAATCGGGGCGCCTTTTTTACTGGCCACATGGGCTTCTTTACCGGATGATTGAACCTTTTTAAGATCACCCACCAGGTCCAGCGATTCTATCCGCACTTTTCTTTGAGGCAATTCCACTTCCTCGCCGGTTCTTGCATTTTTATACAAACGCCTGCCATCCACCTTAACCGCAGAAAAAACCGGAGGAATTTGCTCAATATCTCCCAAAAATGAAAGCCTGGCCGCCTCCATTAAGGCAGGTGTAATATGATCAGTTGGGAAAAACTGGTCCGGCGCCTTTTCCAAATCAAAAGAAGGTGTAGTAGCGCCCAAAACAATGCTACCCTCGTATGCCTTTGGCATCGCCTGAAACTCCTCAATGCGTTTGGTAAAATCGCCTACACAAATAACCAGCAAACCAGTCGCCAAAGGGTCGAGGGTGCCTGCATGGCCTACTTTCAGTTTTTTTTGCCCCACCTTTCGCGATAAAAAATACCTGACCTTATTGACCACATCAAACGAGGTCCAGGCCAATGGCTTGTTAATCAATAAAATAGCACCCTTTGGAAAAGGTTCCGGAAAAGACTGGCCAGGATAAATAATCATGGCGCAAAGGTAGACAATGTCAGCACCCCAACACCCTTCCCGACAATTCGTCACCTCTTTTCCTAACATTCCGACAAACTGACGCAACACCTGCCATATTTTCTGCCATTTTTGCACCCTGTTTGATTTGGAAAAGAATTTGCAGAGGCCTCTCAAACAGCGGCGACTAAACCCCGTCAAACCACTCAAACCACTCAAACCGCGGCGGCTAAACCCCGTCAAACCATTCAAACCATTCAAACAGCGGCGGCTAAACCCGCCGGTACTTCAAACCCCTCAAACCTCACACAGCGGCGGCTAAACCCGCCGGTACTTCGAACCCATCGAAACCCCTCCCATGACATACGATAATTTCACCATCAAGGCTCAGGAAGCCATCCTCCAGGCGCAGCAAATTGCCGCCGGATATGAACAACAAAGCGTCGATACAGCACACCTGCTCAAGGGTATGCTGAACGTGGACGACTCAGTAACCGACTTTTTACTGAAAAAAACAGGCGTCAACCTGCCTGTTTTCAATGAGCAACTCGATAAGTTGGTTTGGGAAACCCCTAAAGTGCAGGGCTCTGACAAACAATACCTTACCAACGAGGCCAACAAAGCTATTTCCAGCGCAAAAACCCTGTTGAAAGACTTCGGGGATGAATATATATCCCTGGAATTGCTGCTTTTGGGTATTGTTAAAGGCTCCGATAAAGCGGCACGCATGCTGCGGGAAAACGGCGCTACCTACGATGCCTTGAGTGCTGCCGTTAAAGAGCTGCGTAAAGGGCGCACCGTGACCGAGCAAACCACCGACAACGTGTACAACGCCCTTCAGAAATATGCTGTGAACCTCACAGAACAGGCCGAGTCGGGCAAACTGGACCCCGTAATTGGTCGTGACGAAGAAATTCGGCGCGTACTGCACATACTTTCCCGTCGGAAAAAGAACAACCCGGTCATTATTGGCGACCCCGGTGTAGGCAAAACAGCCATCGTAGAAGGTATAGCCTGGCGTATTGTTAAGCAGGATGTACCCGAAACACTGGCAGGAAAGAAAATTTTCAGCCTGGACATGTCTTCACTCATTGCAGGAGCCAAGTATAAAGGCGAATTCGAAGAACGTTTGAAGGCGGTTATTAAGGAAGTGATTGACTCCAATGAGCAGGTTATTCTGTTCATTGATGAGATTCACACACTGGTAGGAGCTGGCGGTGGCCAGGGCGCTATGGATGCAGCCAATATCCTGAAACCAGCCCTGGCACGAGGCGAATTGCGCACTATAGGCGCTACCACACTGGATGAATACCAAAAGTATTTTGAAAGCGATAAGGCTCTGGAGCGTCGTTTCCAGTCAGTGTATGTAGACGAGCCAAGCGTGGAGGATTCCATCAGTATTTTGCGCGGTATCCGGGAAAAATACGAGAACTACCACAAAGTTCAGATCCTAGACGAAGCCTTGATTGCAGCCGCTGAACTCTCTCACAGGTATATATCCGAGCGCAAGCTGCCCGACAAAGCCATTGACCTCATTGATGAGGCCAGCGCCAAACTCAGACTCGAGCTGGATTCTGTGCCAGAGGATGTAGACAAACTAGACCGGCAGATGCGTCAGCTGGAAATTGAACGGGAAGCCATCAGGCGGGAGAATGATACCAAAAAACTGGATGCCATGAATAAACAAATTCAGGAGCTCCGGGAAAAGTTGGATGATTTGCGCGCAAAATGGACTTCTGAAAAAGAAATTGTGGAAACCATCCAGTCTAACAAACAAAAGCTGGAGGAATTGCAAATTCAATATCAGCGTGCAGAACGGGAAGGCAATCTGGAGGTAGCATCACGTATTAAGTACGACGATATTCCAACCCGCGAAGCCATGCTGCGGGCTGCAGAGGAAAAACTGGCCAATCTCGCGCCGGAAAACCGTATGACTACCCAAACGGTTACCTCAAACGATATTGCAGAGGTTGTGGCACGTTGGACCGGTATTCCTTTGGCTAAAATGATGCGCGGAGAACGCGAACGTCTGCTGCACCTCGAAACTGAAATGCATCAGCGCGTGGTGGGTCAGGACGAAGCTGTAACCGTGGTGTCGGATGCCATTCGTCGGAGCAGAGCCGGACTTAGTGATCCTGACAAACCCATTGGCTCCTTTATTTTCTGTGGCCCCACCGGCGTAGGTAAAACCGAATTGGCCAAGGCACTGGCAGATGTTTTGTTCGATGACGAAAAGGCCATTACCCGAATTGACATGAGTGAATACCAGGAGAAACACAGCGTTTCCAGACTGGTAGGAGCTCCCCCGGGATATGTAGGCTACGATGAAGGTGGTCAATTGACCGAAGCGGTACGCAGACGCCCCTACTCTATCGTGTTGCTGGATGAAATTGAAAAAGCCCACCCGGACACTTTCAATATACTCCTGCAGGTGCTGGACGATGGGCGCCTGACCGACAATAAGGGCAGAACGGCCAATTTCAAGAATACCATCATTATCATGACCTCTAACCTTGCCAGCGACCGGATTATGGAGGCTTTTGAAGGCTATGAGGAACTTAACGCCAAGCGCAAGGAAGAAGCATTTGAAAAGGCCAAAGCAGATGTGATGGATGCTTTGAAAATGAATCTACGGCCGGAATTTCTCAATCGTTTGGACGAGGTAGTGGTATTCCATCCGCTGCAAAAAGACCAGATGTCGCAAATCCTGGAAATCCTGATGAAAGACATCCGGGAGATGCTCACCAGACAGGAATTAAAGCTCGAGATCAGCAAGGATGCCGCCAAAACACTTGTGGAAGAAGGTTTTGACCCGCAATTTGGCGCCCGCCCGCTCAAACGTGCCCTGCAACGTGAGCTGATCAACGAACTGGCCAAGCACCTTCTTGCCGGCGATTATCAAAAAGGCGACACGGTCCTTATTGACGCCGATGCAGCTGGCTTAACCTTTGGAAGAAAAGCCATGGTAGACGGCAAAGAAGTGACGAAGAAGAAGGTGTAACGGTGGTGGACGAATGTTTGAAAGTGAGAGTCTCACTCAGAGTGAGACTCTCACTTTCAAACATTCGTCCACTGTCATTTGGTACATTTATTGCAGAGAAACAATCATCTGCAATAATCATGGATCTTCGGAAGTTTATACAAGCGCCCAAACACGTTTTTGAAGCTATTGCTGGCGATGGCATTGGCACCACCCAAATGGTGCATACCTATTTGCGATATGGGGGCGAAAAACTTCGAATAAAGGGCATGGCTACCACGGAGGAGGAGATGCAACGTGCGGCCAATCAATTAAAAGACCTGCCCAGATTACTGTTGCTGCTGCTGGTTTTTCTGATGCCGGTACCAGGTTTTGTGGGTCTGTATGTGTTCATGGCTATTTTACTGGAGCGCTATTTAGGTGATAAAATCAGGGTAATTCCCACCAGATATCGCGCTATTTTATTGAGCAAACAGAAATCCTGAAGACGCTCGTCGAATATTTCCACGTCAATCCACTCTGGATAGACGTAATTTTGCCCCAGACCAATATTTCATGAAATTTCGGGAAGTCATAAAGTTACCCAAACGGATGTTGTGGGCGCTGGTGATGGAAGGTGTAGAAACTTCCCGCATGGTGCATGTGTATGCGCGTCACGGAACCGGGAAATTGCGCATTATTCCCAAGCATAAAAAACCAACCCCTGAAGAGCTTAAGGAAGCCAGCGAGCAGTTAAAAGACTTGCCTAGGTTTCTTCCTTTCTTTGTGGTAGTAGCTGTACCTGTACCGGGTGTTACAGAAGGTTATGCTTTAGTAGCTGTAACCCTGGAAAAATGGCTCGGAAATAAATTCCGTCTTCTTCCCAGTCAATTTCGGGAAATCATTGAGAGTGCCACTGACAACACGGAAGAAGAGGCAACTGAGAAGGACCCTACATTGGATAAAAAACATCCTCCAGGTGCCTGATTTCCAATACCTGCTGTTGTTTGGAAAGAATCACGGCTATGGTATCGAAGCGAATCTCCCAGTCGTACCCAATAACTTCCATGTAATTTCCTGCTGCATGTAACAGCCGTGCCTGTTTCCTGGCGTCTATGGCTCCTTCCGGACCGCCATATCCCCTACCCTGCCCTGTGCGGGTTTTCACCTCCACGAACACCAGTAAACGATCATTGGCCCAGGCAATGATGTCCAGTTCTGATTTTCCGAAACGCCAGTTGCGTTCTGCAATCCGGTAGCCTTTGGCTTCCAGGAATACTGTGGCTGCGTTTTCACCAATGATGCCGGTTTGCAGGGTGTTGGGCATGTTAACGGGTTGATGGATATAAACAAATATACAAATTTTTCCGGAGACAGATGTTATACCGGCGGGATTAACCGTCCAAAGGGCAATTATGGAATTAAATTACCAACAACTTACCAAACCCAAAACAAAAAGCCCTCGTAAGTGATTCACTTACAAGGGCTTAGGTCATTTAGATGGTAGTCCGTACGGGAATCGAACCCTTTTTTTGCATGTGATTTTTATTTTCCATAATTTGCACTATTTCAACACTTTATCTTATATTTGTGGAACGTAACGGAAAGCAAAAGAAAGAAAAAGGAGAAAAATTACCCCTCACTTTACCCCTCACTTTTGCTTCCACAAATCAGCGGTTTCACATGCAAGGAATCAATGTTACCTTTTACCAGAATAAACGGAATGAGAAACAACTCTCTACCGCTTCAGTGGCCCCGATCAACTGCGAAGTGGTCTACAAAGTAGAAAACAAGTGGCTGCGGTTCAGATTCGCCACGGGTGAAAAATGCGCCATCAAACATTTCAAAAGCCAAAGGGTGTACCATACGGTAAACTTTTCCTCCCAAATCAATGACCGGCTGAAGGCAATCCAGGCAAGGGTCGAAGAGATTTACAATGATAGCCTGATGCAAAAGCGGCTCCCACAGCCCGCCAAATTCAAAGACCTGATCCTGCATGAGAAACAGAAAGTAAAGCTGGAGCGGGACTTCCTCACAGACTACCTGGCATTTATGGAGTACCATGAGGCCAAAGGCACCACTAAAAGCAGTTTTACCCACATCAAAAACCTGCATACCCATCTAACCAACTTTTCGAGGAAACAAAAGGTGGTTCTAAACTATGAAGCCATCAATCTGGACTTTTACGGTAAATTCCTAAAATACCTCCGTAACTACCAATTTGCCCCCGGCCAGACATATACAGACAACACGGTTGGAAACTATGTCAAAAAGCTAAAAATGTTCCTGAATTGGGCAAAGGGTAACGGCTGGAATTCATTCGAGTATTACCACCACCCTGATTTCAAAATCCTGGATCAGCCTGTGGAGAATGTCTACCTGGAAAGAGATGAAGTAACCGCACTTGCGGCCCTGGACCTATCCAAACGGCCTTCGGTGAATCTTACACGGCACTGGTTTGTAATCGCTTGCGAAACCGGCATGAGGTACAATGATTACAAGCAACTGACCAAAAGCAATATCAAAGAGGTGGCCAATGGATACGATTTTACCTATGTGCCTAACAAAACCCGGAAGTCTTCAAAAATCCGGGTTACGGTTCCGCTTTCTTTGGATGCCATACGGATATTGCTTCAATATGGCTTTAACATGCCAAAGCCGGTTTCAAACCAAAAGATGAACGCTACCTTGAAGGAACTTGCAGCCCTGGCCGGGATCTCAAAAGAGATAGCTACCCACACGGCCCGCCGAACCTTCGCCACTTTAGCCTATAAAGACAACCATCCCGTTTATGACATTATGCGGATAACTGGCCACCGGACCGAAAAGGAGTTCTACAAATACCTGTGTATTGAAGGGGAAGAGAATTCGGCAAGGTTCAGACAGAACAATGAACGCTACCAGGTAGACACACCCGGTTTGCTTTCAAACCACTTGCGTATTGCCTAAAGAAAAATACAAAATATTTTCCCAAAAATACTTTTTGTTTTTTTCCCTATCTTTTCTTAACTTTGTAACAGATTTGAGCGGAAAGATTTTGCGTTTCACCTACCTACCTTAGTGCTTACAAAAGCAGCATCCAATTCACACACTTAATCGATTTGTTGGAAGAGAAATGCCCCATGCACGCCGCATTGGGGTGAGTGATAATTAAATTTTGAATCAATGGTTGTGATACCAGAGGAGCAATTCAAAGAAGAATTGGCAATGAGGGTAGCGAGTATTGTGCTGGCTGAATTAACAGGCACCAATCAAACACCACCCAAAGATGATTTCTTGACCACCGATGAGGTTCTGGCCGTCCTGCGGATCAGCGCCCCTACCCTGCGCAAATTGCGCAAAACGGGGCATCTGAAGACGTACGGTGAAGGCACACGGTTTCAGCGGTACAAACGTTCAGAAGTGGAGATGGCTTTAGCCAATTATGGGAAAAAACAAATTTCTGACTGGTAATTTGTCAGAACAGAAGTAAACAAATACTTAAAAATATACTGAAATGAATGACTCAAAACCTGACTTCGCAATTTGGTTTTCCAAATTCCGTCAATATGACACTGCAAAATTAGGTGCAGCCGGTGTAGTATTATTCAATTTTCTCATCTTTAGAGCTCGGGGAAAAAATTATGGTGAGTTTCCCATAACTGATGCGATTATTTTAGATGAGTGTGGAATTAAACGAACTCAACTTGAATCACTAACCAAACGTTTTGAAGAAATGGGATTTCTAACAACAAGAACAAAAGGAATCCAAAACCCAACAAACTATTTTGTGGATTTCAAAAAGCTGGCTACACCTGAAATTGCAAGGCAGCTAACGAAACCGGTATTTCTTGATGAATTAATACACTTTTTTAAGCAAGAATCAATGAATCAGTTGGCAGCCCAATCATCAAAGAAATCAACCAAGGGAAGTGAAAACTCCCTTGGAGTCAAAAATTGGGAAATTAGTGAATTGATAAAAGCCATAAATGATGTCTACGCACAGCGAGTGAGGATGTACAATGATGCTATTAAAGAGAGCCCTCAAATAGATAAGCGAAAAAAAACAGTAACGGGATTTCATTTAAGTAAGACTGAAAAGTTCAACCTAATAAAACTTTATGCATCCATTGATAAGGATATTGATGCAATCCAGTATGCACTCATGGTTTTTTTTGATGAAGTACTTAATGAAAAGCGGCAAATTAAAGTCAGTATTTTGTCCTACTTCTTAACGGCCGGAGAAGACAATGACTTCCCAGTATTTAGGGAGTGCCTTAACGCTTTTAAGCTAACCTATGGTTACAAGTAAGTTGAAATCTACAAACCTGAAATTAGTTTGATGAAAACTACAATCTAATTGTTGAAACCTACAATCTTCTTTGTAGAAATCATCAAACATGATTGTAGAAATCTGCATTAATAGGTAAGTATTAGATAATAAAATAGATAATAAAAGATTCTGGGTGAGGCGCGCGCGATTAAAATCGCACTTCTCCCCTTCTAAGAAGAAGAAGAAATTAGCCTTCGCGGCATGAATCATTCATTCAGTATTTGCCCCGGGCCCGTCGAAATGAAAGCGGCCCGGGGTTTTTCTAAGACCTGCTAAGGAGTATGCCGTTCAATTTCTAAAACTATTTCCACTGCATCGCCCGCCCACACTCACATTGCCACGGACAGCAAATCAACTTTTGAAATAGTTAATCCATTTGCTTTTAGAAACCCACAGGCAAATGAAGCTGATCCCTAATTTCAGTCAATGCTTTTAACTGCTCAATTGATAAACTGGCCGGGTCAAGTATTACAGTGCCACATTTTCCACCTGAATTAATTACAACAAATTCAGGACCGGAAAGTAATTTTTCAATTACCTCGATTTTCTCGGGGCTTATCGCTCCTCCAAATGAAACCTCTAAAGGTTCTTGATAGGATATACTACCCCCTTTGGGCAAAACAAACTCCATCATTTTAAGGATAACAGCAACCCTATCCTTCGGCTCCATTTGCTCCAAGACTCCTTCTAACCCACTTAGGTTGCGCTCAACAATTTCCAGCACACGCCCCCGCAAATCTTTTCCAATTAAATTTGTAGAACCCGGCTTCCGACCTCCAGTTTTAATTTTCCCCTTTTCAAATGGCATAGCTTTCTATTTTAGAACAAGTTAGAATGAGGTTTAAAAACGCCCTAATTTAGTCCGTAAATTTTTAACATCAAAATTTATCCATTTAGTTATTCAAAACTAATAAGCAACCTCCTTATTTAGTATGATAATCAAATCAAAGCTCGAAATATCCTAACAGTGCTGTTTCTGGATTGATTAAATTGTTTCCTATTTTCGCCGCTTCTTACTTTTTTAGGCAATTCATTTCTTAATGGCAACCTTTCAAGAACGCGCAAATTTCATTTGGTCCATCGCAGACCTGCTTCGGGGCGACTTCAAACAATCCGAATATGGTAGAGTAATTTTGCCCTTTACCGTACTCCGCCGCCTGGACTGCCTTTTAGAGCCTAGAAAGCCGGAAGTGTTGAAAGCCTACCAATCCCTCCAGGGACAAAATTCAGATGTGGTGGACAAAATCCTGAATGCTAAATCGGGCTTCAAATTTTTCCACAACCACAGCAATTTTATCAGTCTCAACGACCTTTTGGGCGAACCCGACAAAATCGCCGAAAACCTCCAATATTACCTGAACAGCTTCTCCCATAGCGTCAAAGAGATTTTCGAGAACTTCCGCTTTGCTGAACAAATCCAACGTTTGGACAAAGCAAACCTGCTTTTCAAAGTAACCAAAGAGTTTGCCGGGATTGACTTTGCCGGGGTGGGCAACCTCGAAATGGGGTACATTTTCGAGCATCTAATTTTCAAATTTGCGGAAAGCAGCAATGAAACGGCGGGCGAACACTTCACGCCCAGGGAGGTGATAAAGCTCATGGTTCACCTGCTCTTTGCCGAAGACAACGAGATTTTTAAAGAAGGCATCATCAAAAGCCTTTACGATCCGGCGTGTGGAACGGGTGGGATGTTATCCGAGGCCGACGAATACTTCCGGGAACACAACCCCGACAAAAGCGCCGTGCTAAGGCTTTACGGGCAGGAACTGAACCCTGAAAGTTATGCCATCTGCAAGGCTGATATGATGATAAAAGGGCAAGACCCGGAAAACATCAAATTGGGTAACTCCTTTACCGAAGACGGGCTGGAAAACGAGCGTTTCGACTATATGCTCTCCAACCCGCCCTTTGGTGTGGACTGGAAAAAGGTGGAAAAGGAAATCAAAGCCGAACACGAAAAGAAGGGCTTCGGCGGGCGGTTCGGGGCGGGGTTGCCAAGCATTTCCGACGGTTCTTTGATGTTTTTGCAGCACATGATTTCCAAAATGCTGCAAGTGGAAACAGGTACGCGGCTTGCCATTGTGTTCAACGGCTCGCCCCTGTTCACGGGCAGCGCGGGAAGCGGGGTAAGCAACATCCGCAAATGGATCATCGAAAACGACCTACTGGAAGGCATTGTCGCACTGCCCGACCAACTCTTTTACAACACGGGCATTTCCACCTACATTTGGGTATTGACCAACCGAAAAAAGCCGAAACGAAAAGGCAAAATCCAGTTGGTAAGCGCCGGGGATTTATTTCAGAAGATGAAACGCAGTTTGGGCAACAAACGCAATGAAATCAGCCCAGTCCAAATCGAGGAAATCACCAAAATCTACTGTGATTTCAAAGCCGGGGAACGCTGCAAAATCTTCGACAACGAAGACTTTGGCTACACCCGGATAACGGTGGAGCGGCCTTTGTTGGACGAAAAAGGCAAACCCGTCCTGAAAAAAGGCAAACCCCAAGCCGACGGCAGTTTGCGCGACTTTGAAAACGTGCCCCTCAAAGAAGACATCGAAGCCTATTTCCAGCGCGAAGTGTTGCCTCATGTGCCGGATGCCTGGATAGAAGAAAGCAAAGCCCAGGTGGGCTACGAAATCAACTTCACCCGCTATTTCTACCAGTACAAGCCCTTGCGCTCTTTGGAAGAAATTCGCGCCGACATTCTGAAACTCGAAGCCACAAACCATAACAGCCTCCTAAAAGCCATCGAAACATGAAAAAGTATCCGAAAATGAAACCTTCGGGGGTGGAGTGGATTGGGGAGGTGCCGGAACATTGGGAGGTTGCTCGATACAAGTACTTCTATCGAAGTGGAATGGGTGAGACAATTCTAAAAGAAGACCTTGTTGAGGAAGGTACCATTCCTGTTTTTAGTGCCACAGAGCAAGACGAAATATTTGGTTTTGTAAATACTGCAAAGCTACTTTTAGGCAAAGGCGATTTTGTAATTCCTGCCAGAGGAAACTCTATAGGACATATTATGGAAGTTCAGGAAAAATGTACCTGCACCCAAACGACTATCTATTCAAGGAAGACAAATGCAGAAATTCAAACCCGGTTTACTTTTCATTTTTTAAAGGGTTTGAAGCCCCATTTATTCCAGTTTGACAGAACTGCAATCCCGCAAATTACCGTTCAGCAAGTAGGAAACAATCCTTTTTTATTACCTCCAGCTGCCGAACAAACCGCCATCGCCCACTACCTCGACCGCAAGACCGCCCAAATAAACCAAGCCATTTCCGAAAAAGAAAGGCTGATTGAACTCTTCCGGGAAGAACGCCAAGCCATCATCAACCATGCCGTGACCAAGGGCATCCGGGCGGGGGTAAAAATGAAGGCTTCGGGGGTGGAGTGGATTGGGGATGTGCCGGAGGGATGGGCATTGAGCAAGTTCAAATATTATGTGCGTACAAAAGCACGGCTTGGCTGGAAGGGTTTGAAGGCAGAAGAGTATGTCGAATCAGGATATGGTTTTCTTTCCACCCCCAACATCAAAGGCATTGAAATAGACTTTGAGAAAATCAATTTTATCACAGAAGAACGGTATCAAGAATCGCCGGAAATCATGCTGGAAGAGGGAGATGTGCTTTTGGCAAAGGACGGCTCAACTCTTGGAATTGTAAACCTTGTAAAAACATTGCCTTTCCCCTGCACAGTAAATTCTTCGATTGCCGTTTTGCGGGTTTTTGAAAAAACAGAATTGCTTCCTTCATTTTTGAAGTATTTTATTGAATCCGATTTTTGCCAAAATGTCATTCAAAATTTGAAAGCAGGAATGGGAGTTCCTCACCTCTTCCAAGCTGACATCAATAATTTTGAAATCCTTTTGCCCCCAATTCAGGAACAAACCGCCATCACATCTTACGTTAACCAAAAAACCACCCAAATAGATGCCGCCATTTCCGGCATTCAGCAAGAAATCGCCCTGCTACAAGAGTACCGCCAAGCCCTGATTTTTGAGGCGGTAACGGGTAAAATTTGTTTAATCAATTAAAATAACCTATTTATGGAATTAATTCAAGCAATAAGTGAAATTTTAAGGATTTATGAGATTTCGGGACAGGAAATTGCTTCCATTCCAAAGGAACTTAATGAGCGAGAAAAAAATCTAACAGCGCTCACTGCTATGAGAACAGCAACAAGAGAAACAAGATTATTCATTCAAGAGAAAGGATATACTCCAAGTAAAAGAATTAGCGAGTTGTGGTTTGACGCTTACAAAACCTCACTGGAAATTCAGGCTCTAAAAAATGATGGGTTTCTGGTTATGCTTTATGATAAATCAAGATTTTGGGAAGATCCCCAAAATTGGTTCCTCAATCCGTTAGGGATGGAATTAGTACCCAGGCTTTTCATTATAGAAGAGAAGTGTGATATTTTGATGAAGAAACTTACCCAATAGGTATGAAACTCCACACTGAAAAGGCTTTTGAAGAAGCCATCGAAGCAGCCCTACTTTCCCCTGAAGGTGGCTGGCAGAAAGGCGCCCCCTCCCAATTCAGCCGCCAATTGGCATTGGATGAAAGCGTCTTGTTTGCTTTTTTGGAAGAAACCCAGGCAGCCGAATGGCAACGGCTTGAAGCCATCCACCGGGGCAAGGCAAGGCAGAAATTTTTGGAACGGCTCGAAAAGGAACTGGCAGCCGTCGGGATGCTCGACGTTTTGCGCAACGGCATTACAGACAACGGGGTGCAATTCAAATTGGCCTACTTCAAGCCCGCCCACAGCCTCAACCCGGACACGGAGCGGCTTTACCTACTCAACCGCTTGACCGTGACCCGGCAAGTAAAATACAGCCTGAAGAATGAAAATTCGATTGACCTGCTTTTGAGCCTCAACGGGCTGCCCGTTGCTACGGTGGAACTCAAAAACCAGTTCACCGGGCAGGATGCTTCCAACGCAAAACGGCAATTCATGGAAGACCGCGACCCCGCCGAACTGCTCTTCCAATTTAAGAAACGGGTATTGGTTCATTTTGTAGTAGATGCGGATGAAGTCTATTTCACGACCCTTTTGAACCGGGGCAAGACCCGTTTTTTCCCATTCAACAAAGGTTTTGAGCAAGGTGCGGGCAATCCATTAAACCCACACGGCCACAAAACCGCCTACCTATGGGAAGAAATTTGGCAAAGGGATAGTTGGCTGGATATTGTCGGGCGGTTCATCCACCTGCAAATTGAAACCAATACCGAAGGCGGCAAAAAGAAAAAAGAAGAGCGGATCATTTTCCCGCGTTACCACCAATTAGATGCCGTTCGGCAACTTGAAAAGGACGCCAAAGCGCACGGCACGGGCAAAAACTACCTGATTCAGCATTCAGCAGGAAGCGGCAAAAGTAATTCCATTGCCTGGCTGGCTTATCGGCTTTACAGCCTACATGCCTACAATCAAAAAGTGTTCAATTCAGTGGTGGTGATTACGGACCGCCGGGTGCTGGACAAGCAATTGCAAGACACCATCTACCAATTTGAACACAAAGCGGGTGTGGTGCAAAAGATTGACCAAAACACCGGGCAGCTACGGGATGCATTGATAGGAGGAAACAGCATCATTATCACCACCCTGCAAAAGTTCCCGTTTGTGCTAGATAGCATTGAACGGCTGGCAAAGGAAACCGGGGCGGATGGTGAAGCGGCCCGTAATAAAATTGCCCAAAACAAATACGCCGTCATTATTGACGAAGCCCACAGTTCACAAGGCGGGGAAAGTGCCAAAGATTTGAAAGGCGTTTTGGGCGGCAAGAAATTGGAGGGCAAGGAAAGCGAGGAAACCGAAGACGAAACGGACGGCGAAGATTTCATCCGGCAATCCATTTTGGACAGGGGCAAACAGCCCAATATCAGTTTTTTTGCTTTTACGGCTACCCCGAAACCCAAAACCCTGGAAGTGTTCGGCGAAAACGGGAAAGCGTCGCACGTCTATTCCATGCGGCAAGCCATCGAAGAAGGGTTCATTTTGGACGTGTTGAAATATTACACGACCTACCAGACCTTCTTCAAACTTTCCAAAGCCATTGAAGATGATCCGAACGTGAACAAGAAAAAAGCGAGCCGTGCCATTGCGCGTTTTGTTTCGCTTCACCCCTACAACCTGGCACAAAAAACGGAAGTGATGATTGAACACTTCCGGCAAATCGCCTCAAAGCAGATTGGCGGCAAGGCAAAGGCAATGGTCGTGACAGGTTCGCGGCTTCACGCGGTACGGTACTATTTTGAGTTTAAAAAGTACCTGAAAGAAAAGCGGTACAACGACATCAAACCTTTAGTTGCCTTTTCTGGAAAAGTGCCAGACCCCGACATCCCAAACAAAACCTACACCGAAACGGAGTTAAACGGTTTTGGAGAAAGGGAACTGCCGGAGCGTTTCAATACGGACGAATTTCAATTGCTTTTGGTGGCTGACAAATACCAAACAGGCTTTGACCAACCCTTGCTCCATACAATGTATGTGGACAAAAAACTTTCGGGGGTGAAGGCAGTACAAACCCTTTCCCGGCTCAACCGCACCCACGCGGGCAAGGATGATACTTTCGTGCTGGACTTTGCCAACGACCGGGAAGAAATTCTTAAATCATTCCAACCCTATTATGAAATCACTTCCCTGGCTGAGCCTTCCGACCCCAATCGTTTGTACGACCTGAAAAGGGAAATTGAACAGGCGCAAGTCATTTGGCAATCAGAGGTGAACAATTTTTGCCGCGAATACTATGCTAAACCGAACCTACCCCAAAACAAAATCAATGGTTTGATGAATGCCTTTATTGACCCGGCGGTGCAACGGTTCAAATCATTGGGTGAGGAAGAGCAAAAGGAAGATTTTAAAAACAGCACGACAAGTTTCGTCAATGCCTACGCCTACCTTTCCCAAATAATGCCCTTTGAGGATGTGGAGTTGGAAAAATTCTACACCTATTGCCGTTTCCTTTTGCTGAAGCTGCCAAAGAAGAGCCTAAACGACCGTTTTAGGCTAAAAGATGAAATTTCGATGGAGTATTACCGTTTGCAAAAGATCGGCGAAGGAAGCATCATTTTAGAGTCAAATCAGGAAGCTAAATTATCGCCCCCCAAAACCGCCGGGCTTCCGATTGGACAAGATGAATACACCCAACTTTCGGAGATCATCCAAGTCCTAAACGAGCGTTTCGGGACTGACTTCACAGAAGCCGAGCGTTTCAACGTGGAACAGATTAAACACGAAATGGCGAAGGATGAAGTCCTGATTAAACAGGCTTTGAACAATTCCTTTGAGGTTTTCCGGCAAGGTAGCAGCAAAGAAGTGTTCAACAACAAAGTGATTGAACGGATGAACAAGAACCCGGAGTTTTTCACCAAGATTTTGACGGATGAACAGTTTGCAAGCGAGTTGTTCGGCTTTTTGGTGAAACCTGTTTATCAGAAAATTTTGGAGGGATGGAGGGATAGGAGTTAGGGTAGTCACATTATTAACAAACAAAATACAAAAACCAATTTTTCATTCATGGAAAATCTCATATTTATAGACGCAAATATGTACTTGCGCTTTTTTGACACTAATTCTTCCGAGTATAAAAAACTTTTAAAATCTATTCTTGAGGTTAAGGACAATATTTTCATCACAGATCAAATTGAAAATGAGGTACTAAGGAACAAAATGATTGTTTTTCTTGGAACTTTCAACCAATATATAAAGCAAATCGAAGGTCTAAAGGTTAACCTGCCTGAACATCTTGATGAAAAAGAAAAAAAACTGAACGAATGGAATCAAAAAAAAGAAGTAATCAATACCTCTATTAATGAATTGAAGGGAGAGCTTGAAGACATAGTGACTAACCTAGTCCAAATGATAATTGAAAATAAGGACGAAGTCTCCATAGTTTTGAGTCAATTATTTGCAAACGCGCAAAAAGAAACTCAAGATCAACTCGACCGCGCAAGGAAAAGGAAAGAAATCGGAAATCCCCCAGGCAAAAAAAATGACCCTCTCGGCGATCAGCTTTCTTGGGAGCAATTATTGGACAATATTGATTCTGTCAACAATTTGTGGATTATCACCAACGACCGAGACTTTGCATCTGAATTCAAGAAAACGCATTACCTCAATGCATTGCTACTAAAAGACTTAAAAGCAAAGAATAGTAACCTTAATGTGCACTGTTTTAACACACTAGGAGAAGGCTTAAGGTCCTACAATAGCATAATCTCTAAGAAAATCCACAATTTACCTACTGAGGAGTCTTTGGAAACGATAATTGAAGAAGAAAAACACTCCTTACACCTAGAAAATTTGATTAATTTTCCATCTCAAAGTATTGGCTTTCCCCAGCCCACATTTCCTTCAGGATTTGATATTTGGGGGAGAAAAGATCAATTTGCCATTACAGATTGGGGGCAAAAAAATTCATTCCAGATTCTTCAGAATTATCCGGATATTCAAAACACCACAAATTGCCCAAAGTGCGGCTCCACCAAACTCATCAAACCCAAGAACATAAAAGTAAATCCGATTTATAAATGCACTAATTGCGGAAACAATTATAAAGTAAAATCATAATGTGATTTCTTTATTTTTCAATTCAATTAACAAAAAAAACAATATTGCAATGACTGAAGCAGAAAAAAATCAGTTCGATGCTCTTTCAACCCTTTGGAAAGGATCTTGGGATCAATTCAATGAAAGGCGAAAATATGAATTTCAAATTTCACTTGCAGTTTGGACAGCACTAGGTTCGTTTTCGGGCTTTTTACTTTCAAAGGACACCCTCAAAATTGACAAGTCTTTTGCTGTTGGAGTGATTATTGGTCTAATTTGGACCTTCGTTTTATATTTCAATTGGACATATGGACTGGCCAAGGCAAATAAAAAGGATCGGTCAAAAGCCTTCCACTATGAAGAAAAAATGCAAAACCTAAGCAGATCGAATTTTGGGATTGGGCACCAAAATTCATTGCGCAGGGCTGGTTCTTCAGCTTTCATTATTACCAGCTGGAGTCATGGTACTCAAATATGGATTACTTGCATTTTTACATTAATTGCAATTGCAACAGTTTTCAAATTTAGTTTTTTAAATATTTAGGCAATTTATTCACATCCAAGTAAAAGAAATGGTTTAGCAAAATTTCTTTTGCTTCCCCTACCCCTCGATTATTGCAGACAAGGCATCGAGGAAAGGTAATTCACAAAAAGATTTTTGAAAAATTTCCATCCCTAAAAGGGATTAACTGTCCAAATTTTACCCCTCACTTTACCCCTCACTTACCAAACCCAAAACAAAAAGCCCTCGTAAGTTATTCACTTACAAGGGCTTAGGTCAATTAGATGGTAGTCCGTACGGGAATCGAACCCGTGTTTCATCCGTGAAAGGGACGCGTCCTGACCCCTAGACGAACGGACCATCTTTCAAAAGCGGGGCAAAGATAAAAGCACCTGAACGGTTTTTCCAAACCATGTTTCAAAAAAATTTAAAAAAAATTTCCAGACCGGTTTTTGCCCCGCTTTTACCCCATTATTTGAATCGCATATATGCGTTAGTCACGACAGCATCCTCATCCAAAATTTCAATGGTGTATTTCCCTGGCTCCAGTTGGTAGAACGTTACCCCGGTACCACACCACAATCCCGCCCAGGCTGAAAATTCCTCTCCTGCCTTTTTACCTCGCAAAAGCCCCATTGGAATACCATCCCCAACCTGGAAATAGGAAAACTCAATGTAATCTGTCATACCACCTGCTGGAATCAAACCAATAGTCGTTTGATGTGTCGGATCAAAATCATAGTAAGCTTCTGTAATGTCCTTACTCAGCTGGTTCTGAAACCGAATCATAATGGTTTCTACCTCTTCGTATTTTTGGTCCTTGCAGGCATTACCCACTAATACAAACAAAATGAGTGTTGCAAAAAATAGCTTTTTCATGTGTTACAATGTTTGGTTCATGCAGATAACGGAGCCTGCCCCTAAAAGGGTTGGGCCGCCTCTTTTATTCTCCCAAACCATAACGTTCCAGTAACACGCGGGCCCGCTTTTGTACCTCAGGGTCTATCACCAACTCTGGCGCATGGTGGGGCTTAATCCGTGCATCCAACACCAGCGGCCCCTTGCAACCCCAATGTTTATGCTCTATAAAGGCTTTTACGCCATGTACATCATGACTCGGATTGGCCCTCGTGAAGGCCACCCAAACAAAGTTGTTAAGATTGGCTGCCGTAAAAGCGCTGTCGTCCACAAGTAATACCAATGGAATATGCTGCAAATCGAAGTTCTCCAGATGCCGGCAAAGCACATCAACCTGGGCACGCGCAGGGACTTCTGCCTCAAACCTGGGCGACTGAACAGCCAAAATTCCCGGAAAGCAAAATTTGGGCGCAGAAAAGCCCTCAGGCAAACTAAAGTTGTCTGGCAACTCAGACTTCAGCTCCCTTCGTTTCTCGCCCCTGCAGGCCGCTACGAGCTTGGAGCCGGCATTCCAGCCCGAGCCTGAGTAGTCCAGGGTATCAATGGTAGTTTTAGTTTGAAAATGCAGGTCGCGGGTTAAATCCACACGTTCCAGAAAATGCCTGAAAAAATGCGGTATATCGTGCGTGTCCAGATTTGGATCATCGTCTGATGCCGCGATGAACAGAAACTTGGCCAGAGAGGTTTGTCCACTTCCAATAACCCTGTTAGCAATAGTGAGTATTTCCTCTGGCACACGTTCGCGGAAAGGCATGTAGCGCTCATGTCCGATGGCCAGCAGCAGCGGGTGTACGCCAGCGGCATCTACTGCATGCAATTCTTTCAACCCGGGAAACTCGCCGGGCGTTAGCGGCGCCACCAGTTCGTGAATCAACCAGCCGAAACTGCTGTCTTCCATGGGAGGCCTGCCTACCACGCTGAAATGCCAGAGCGGATCTTTGCGGTGCCACACCTGATGTACTTTCATCACTGGAAAATCGTGCGTGAGGGAATAATACCCCAGGTGATCCCCGAAAGGCCCCTCAGGTTTTTTTATGTTTTTCAGAATTTCTCCGGTGATCACAAAATCCGCATCGCTGCTCAGAAAATGGCCATTGCGATGTGCATAGCGGAAACGGCGTCCGCCCAACATGCCGGCAAAAGTGAGTTCGCTCAGACCTTCAGGCAAAGGCATGATGGCAGAAAACGCATGACTGGGCGGTCCGCCAACAAAAATACTGCAATGGAAAGGCCTATTCAGCTGGTTGTAGCGGGTATGGTGTACTCCGATGCCTCTGTGCAATTGATAATGCAGGCCAATTTCTTCATTGGGTACATAATCATTCCCGGAAAGTTGAATCCGATACATGCCCAGGTTGCCGTGCATGGGCCCAGGTTGGTCCGGATCTTCCGTGTACACCTGCGGCATGGTGATAAACGCGCCGCCGTCCATGGGCCAGCTCTTGATCTGTGGCAATTTATCAATGGTGGTTTGCCCCCAGGTAACCGGACTTCCAAACCAGCTTTTCATGGGCAGTGCAGAAACAGCCGTCAAGGGCGCCCCGGCGTACCTTAGCGGATGCTTCAATGCACTGGCGGGATCTTTTTTGAGTTCAATTACCCGTTTCACCTTATCCAGGGTATGTCGAAACAAAAAAGCCGTACGTTCGAAAGTGCCATAAATATTGCTCACCGCCTGAAACGGACTGCCCTTTACCCGTTCGAATAAAATGGCGGGCCCCTGCCGATCAAATACCTGCCGGTGGATTTCAGCAATATCCAGATTAGGATCTACTTCTTCCCGTATCCGCAACAGTTGTCCGTTGCGCTCGAGATCATTAACTGCTTGTCTAAGTGAACTGTACATGTTGTTTAAATATCCAATATCCAATGTCCAATGTCGAATGTCCAAGTGGGGCGGGTGCTTAGTGTAAGCACATTTGCACGACATTAAGCGGATGTTTGAGGAGAAACAAGAATGGCCTAAAAGAGTTGAACTCTTTAGCCAGTCGCCCGTATAAATGCCAATCAAATTTGCTTACGCTAAGCACCCGCCCCACTTGGACATTCGACATTGGACATTCGACATTGGACATTGGATATTGGATATTCCCTAGCGCATCGGTGGTTGCCGGCGTTTTCCACCCGGGCGAAATCCTTTACCGCCCATCATAGCCATCATGGCAGGGTTCATGGTTTGGCCGGAGGCTTGTTTGAGTTGTTTTTCCACCTCTTTCACCTGCTCTTTGAGCATGCCTTCCGTGATATTGAGTTTTTTCAACTCTGCGAAGTGATTTTGGGCGCCTTTGAGGTTATTTTTACCTGCGGCAATCATCACCAACTGCAAGAGTGCTGCGCCACGTTCGTTATCGGTTGGCAGGCCGGAAGCAAGGGATTTTTTAATCCAGGTTTCGGCCGTATTGAAATCGCGTTTTTGCATGGCCAGAGCGCCGTGGGTCATGTAGTACACGCCTTTATAACCCATGAGCAGAATTTGTGGGAAAAAGGTCAGTTTCAACCGGGCTTCAGCTTCTGCCAGTCGTTGTTGTGAAAGCAGTTGGTTGGTAGACAAGATGGTTCCGAGCATCAGATAGCCGGCCAGCAAAACCACGCCGGTTAACAGAAATGGGAACCCGTACCAGAAACCAAAAGCCGCCCAGAGTGCGATGCCCCCAATAATACCGCCCACAATCAGGGCAAAACGCAAGTAGATATTGATCGTAAACATAAAATCGTTGAAAGAATGAAAACAGCGGCGAAGGTAAAAGGTTTCTATAATGCAGCAACCCCGACGGGCATCAAATACCTATCGGGGTTGCAAAAATCGGAACGGGCAGGGGGTGGAGGGTTCAATGGGAGTTATGGTGGTCATGCTCCACACAACGCCCGTTCCGGTGCGGCTTGCTCGCCGTGAGTCATAGTGTTTGCCCTGATTTGTCCAAACATCCTCATATTCAGATTAGGGCAGGGAATAAGGAAGGTATAGTGTCTGTGATCCGTTTGTCCCGGTCACACAGTGGTTCTTATCTGTTTCCAGCCAATCCTTTTTTCAGTGCATAGCTGATAGCCTCTCCTTTCGAATTAACATGCAACTTGCGGTAAATACCCTGAATATGGTTTTTCACCGTATCCGTACTGATAAAGTGTTTGGCTGCAATCATTTTGTACGACAACCCGTCCACCAACGCCTCGAGAATTTCCTGTTCGCGAGGCGTTAGTCCGGTGGCGAGTGCATCATCATCGTCAGTTTCCAAGGCTTTTTGGGTTACAGCAGCAGCAGCTTGCGGTGCAGGCAGATTCAAGTGAAAGAACTGCAGCACCTTTCGGGCTATCGCCGGGCTCATCGGCGAACCACCCTTATGTACCAGACGGACGCTCTCAACGAGTTCGTCCGGACCTGATTTTTTCAACAGATAACCGGTTGCGCCATTGCGCAGCGCCTGAAAAATCCGGTCTTCTTCTTCACTCACCGTCAACATTACCACCTGTGTAGTGGGCGAAACTTCTTTCACCGCAGCCGTAGCTTCAATACCGTTCGTACCGGGCATATCTATGTCCATAAGTACTACTTCCGGTTTCCATTGAGCCACAGCGTTGCGCACACCAGAACAATCCGGGTATGCTGCCACCACTTCTACGTCCGGCGTGAAACGAAAAAGATGTAAAAGACTCTCCCGAAAATCGTTGTTGTCTTCGAATATAACCAAGCGCAGTGGTGTCATGCCTATGAATTGGGGCGTGTCTGATCAGGTGAAGGATTATGCTACAAAGATATGGGTGTGTACAAGGGCAACAGAATAGGAAGTTCGTACTAATCCATAAAAAATGTAAAGTATACGTCATTGACCCACTTCGCAACAAGTCCATTAAAAAAACAATCAGGGTGTACCACAAACGCGGTACACCCTGATGCATGATATAAACTGGACGAGGTAGGCGGATCTTACTTCGCGTCGGCGAAAAAATCCTTAACCTTGTCTTTGTGTACGATCATTTGCTTGTACGTGTATTTACCTGTTACAGGATCTTTCACGGCTTTCACCACTTTAACATGGTCTTTACCGGAGCCTGCGTTGGCGGCACGTTGTGCTACACGGGCGTTTTTAGAAACTTTCTTTGCCATGGTGTCTCAATATTGAGCGGTGAAAAAATTACTTGATTTCGCGGTGTACAGTGTACTTACGCATGATGGCGTTGTATTTTTTCAACTCCATACGATCCGGCGTGTTTTTGCGGTTTTTCTCCGTAATGTAACGGGAAGTGCCGGGAAGACCGCTTGTTTTGTGCTCCGTGCATTCCAGAACCACCTGGATACGGTTGCCTTTACTTTTCTTTGCCATGATGCAAAACGATTTATTTTTCTATTCCGGAAAAACCGGTGAAAGGAAAATGTTGAAGGAATGGGGAATTAGCAGCCGTACTCGTTGGTCGGATAATAGGTGATCTCACCTTTTTTCTCCAATTTCTTGATGTACTGGTAAATTCCGAGTTTGGAAATAGTGCGGATGGCGGAAGTGCTCACTTTGAGCGTTACCCATTCATTCGTCTCCGGAATGAAAAACTTCTTGGTCTGAAGGTTCGGGTAAAAGCGGCGACGCGTTTTGCGGTTGGAGTGGGAAACATAGTTTCCTGAAACCGGCTTTTTGCCCGTCAGGTCACAAATTCTGGACATTAGAAAAAATTTAAGTGTTCTAGTTGAGAATACTGCCTTCAAAAAATGAGTGTGCGAGAAGAATCCCACACACTCAAACACTTAACAGTAGTTGGTGACTCCGAGAGGACTCGAACCTCTAACCTTCTGATCCGTAGTCAGATGCTCTATCCATTAAGCTACGGAGCCAATCCCTTTTGATTTCGGGTCGCAAAGGTAAAACCACTGCAATCTAAAATCCAAACCTGATTTTAAATTTTTGGAAATTTTCTTGATTTTACCACATCTCCCCTGCCAATCGACATCACATAAACGCCTGCAGGCCAGTAATAAGTTTCAAAATCAATGTAATTTTCCGAAAATTGCTGTGGATTTATTTCCTGCTCATACATCAACTGCCCCAGCATATTGAATACCCGGAAATTGTAGGCCTGAAACAAGGGCGTCTGGTAAAACACCCGGAATTTGTTGCCTTCTGCAGATGTTTGAACCTCCAGAATCTCCAGTGGACCCACCTTAGCGCCCTTGCAAAGCTCTCTTACACTCGCTAAAGCATTGCTCAAATTCAAGTGCCCGCCTGTGCTGGTTATCCCGTTCAGGGTTTCGTTAGGTTCCACATTGAGCAAAATAGCGTCCCTAACCCTGCGCGCACAAACAGTTGGATTGGAAGTAGCATCACTGGTAAATGGTTCACAATCCAGGCTATACAACAAGCCAATACTACCGGTTACGTGCGGCGCAGCTGCCGAACAGCCCCCAATAATTCCATAAGAAGGTATATCATTGTTCTGTCCTCCGCTGTTAAAGGTAGAATAGGTATCGCTGCCTGGCGCTCCCAGGTCGATGCTCATACTGCCATATCCTGCCAGAAACACTTTGGAACCTGCTTTGGTAATATTGGTTACGGTAATGAGGTATTCGCTGGTGCAGGAAGTAGGCATATCTCCTTTTTCATCCACATTCACATTGGCATTGGATGTAGCACCTACACTAAGTACGCCCAGTTTTCCCAGAGAATCGTACAAAGCGCACCATACCGGGTGATCCTCGGCAAACTCCTCATCGAAACCGAAAGAAGCATTGGTGGCTACCACAAAGGCGCCTTTAGCGCCATTGGTCTGGTTGTATTGCTTACGCATTTTGCCCACGTACTGATAGCCCTGAATGATTTCGCTTTCGTAATCCATACCAGCTACGTTAAGCAATTTAACCGTCCAGTTTATGCCACTGATACCCTGCTGGTTATTGCCTCTGGCGCCAATAATACCATTCACAGCAGTACCATGATAGCCTTTGGTGCCCATATCATCAGCGAAAGTTTGTGGATTCCATCCACCAAAATCATCAGTATAACCGTTTCCATCATCGTCAATATCATTGCCTGGAATGTCATGCCAGTTCCAGAAACGGTTTGGCGCCAGGTCCGGGTGTGTCATCAGCGCACCTTTTTCCAATACCGCGATTACTATGGTATCACCTGCCGGGGTAAGTCCGCCGGTAGTTGCCGCCCACATTTCAGGGGCTTTGATAAAGGTCATATCGCCCTGACGCCACCATTCGGTATCGTTTGGCTCCAGGCTGCGCTCCTGGACCTTGCTGTTGTATTGTGCCAGCACAATATCCCGCACACGGCGTACTTTTTGCAGCACATCCGCGGCCTGATCCTGCTGTTCCGGGTACTGGAGCAGGTACATGTGCCAATCGGCAGCAAGGGTTTGTTTTACGGTGAATGTAATGCCTGTGCTACGGTTAAGGTCGGCCAGTACAGTTCCCACCTGCTTACCAGGCTGAATTTGCACAATAAGCTCGCCTGAACGGCGCTCGGGAGCAAGTGTTTGAGCTTGAAGGATGCCGCCGGCAAGCCATAAAAACAGGAGAAAGCAGGTAGTTTTTTTCATGTTTGGATAATGTGTAAAGAATGTACGCATGAAATGAAGCTATTCGGGTTTATATGGTTGCCTCAAAGAAAGTCGTTTTGTGGCAAAAGGTTGGCGCATTCAAGTTGTTTTTTTGCCATTAACGGTCAAATTTAGTTTCATAAAATACCACCACACGTTCGTCGGTAATCACATCCTGCATTCGAATGGGTTGACGCAATACTACGCCTTCCAGGGTTCGGCAGCGACTCAAAGCTACATATAATTGGCCATGTTCAAAAGCTCCTCCCCCTAAATCAATAAGCACCTTGTCAAAAGTTTTACCCTGACTTTTGTGAATGGTAATAGCCCAGGCCAATTTTAATGGGTACTGCGTAAAAGAGCCTACCGTTTCAGTTTCAATCCCTCCGGTGGCGCCACCTTTGTAGCGTATAACATCCCATTCTGATTTATACACCTCGATTTTCCGTTTTTTCCCTGTGGCCGGGTCTTCTGTTTCTACTACAATGGTATCCTGTTTCAACTGAGTGATTTTACCAATGGTTCCGTTGACAAACTGCCTTTCTTCAATATCATTGCGCACAAACATCACCTGTGCGCCCTTGCGCAGGCGCAGGGAAAACTCTGTAGGATACAAGGCCGGGTCAAACTGACCTTTTACTTCGGCTGTAAACTCAAATTCCGGACTATCCAGGAGCGACAGTTCTTTTTGGTTTATGCGGTCGGCAGTCGCATTGCGGGCACAAAGGGTAATAAAACCTTCCGTAACAGCAAACTTTGGGTCGTGCCGCTCATTCAGGTCCTCCAGATCATCATAATCCAGCTGATTCACACGAACTGCCTCCAGCAGGCGCAAAAAATGCCGGGATTCCTGTCGGTATACCTTACGCAACTCCAGGGGTTCCAAACTAAAATCCTGATCCTGAAATATTTTGGCTGAGAAAAAATACGGCGACTCGTAGTAATCGCTGAAATAGGAGGATTCCACCGGATCGCGGGTAACCACTGGCGGCAACTGAAACAAATCGCCAAAAAACACCACTTGCACCCCGCCAAATGGCTGAAAATTCTCTCTGTTAATCCTCAAAAACTTATCCATCCCATCCAGCATATCCGCCCGTACCATGGAAATCTCATCGATAATCAACACCTGCAGATTTTTGTATACCCGCAACAAGTCTTTTCTGGTAACCTTTCTGGAAGCTTCGGCCGGGGTGATGATTCTAGGCGGGAACCCAAAAAAAGAGTGAATGGTTTGTCCCTGAACATTTAATGCTGCCACTCCTGTTGGAGCCAATACGGCTATTTTCTTGCGAGATGTATTGCGAAACAACTGCAAAAGGGTACTTTTACCTGTGCCCGCCTTACCTGTAATAAACAGGTTGGACTCTGTTTTTTCCAGCATATCCAGGGCATACCGGAAATCATCGTTCAGTTGTAGCAACGGCATGTTCACCATAGTGGGGCAAAGATGCACAGAACCCGCCAATGAAGCTCAGGTAAAAAAGATCATCAATAAAAATATCCGGGTAGCGTTAAACCAATGCTCCCCTACCCTGTCCAAACTGCTAACTGCCGGCAGGCTCCCTGTTTTTTTAACACCCAGACCGACATTGTTCACAATCAAATTTTACCACCGATCATGAAAACACTAAAATTTCTCCCCATCGCAGCAGCCTTTTTGCTTGCGCTCGTTGCTTTCCCTCTCACAGCCCAGGAAGAGGCGGAGGAAATGGAAATGGACAGCACCGGGCTGCCAGGCGATCATTTCAGTCTGGAAGCAGCCATTGAACTGTTTAAAAAATCTGAGTCGCCGGAAGACTTTGAAAAACGGCTCAACTCTGAAAACAGCGACGTTAACAACCTGGACTTGAACGAAGACGGCAAAATTGATTACATCCGGGTGGAAGACCGTAACAGCGGCGACGTTCATGCACTTGTGCTTCAAGCCGTTATGAGCGAAAACGAGGTGCAGGATGTGGCCGTTATTGAAATTGAAAAAACCGGCGAGGAAACCGCAATCCTGCAAATTGTGGGCGACGAAGACCTCTACGGAGAACAAACCTTTGCCGAACCTTTTGAAGAGGAAGCTGCCAGTAATGGCCGAAACAAAGGCCCTCAGGCCCAGCGCGCACCTGTGCGTATTGTGGTCAATGTATGGGTTTGGCGTCCGGTGAGGTTCATGTATGCGCCTGCCTATCGGGTGTGGGTATCTCCATGGCGCTGGGGACTTTATCCAACCTGGTGGCGCCCTTGGCGTCCGCACCCATGGGCTGTTTATCATGTTCGTGTACGTCCATATCGTGCCCACTGTCATGTTGTGCATGTACACCGGGTTCACCGCGCACATGCGGTGTATGCTCCACATCGTCGTCACTCAACCGTGGTACATACCCGCACCACCACAGTGGTAAAGGCGCGTGGACCTCATGGCGGTAAAGTTGCAGCCAAACGTACTACTACCACTACCAAAACCCGCAATGGCAGAGTGAAAGAAACCAAAACTACTACCGTGGGTAAAAAAGGCCGTAATGGCAATGTAGGCGTTAAAAAAACGACTACTACAAAAACACGCGGTAGAAGGCATTAAGCACAAGGAAGGGTACATGCATGGAAGAAGTGGATAGCCAACATTTCTTTCACATTTCAAGCCCATTCATGTACCCTTCAACCTATTATGCGTAACCACTTGAAAATCAGCCGGATTTTGCGCTTCAACCGAATTTGTTTGAAAATTTTACCTTAAAATCGATCAAAAAAGACCAAATCGCTTGGAAGTTAGCATAAAATCATACTTTTACGGCCGTAATTGCTAACATTTTACCAATCAAAATCATGAGTAAGATCTTCAACGACATCAAACAAAAGGTAGCTGAAATCGAAGCTGACGTAAACAAGTTCTATTCCGGCAACAACGCTGCAGGCGCTCGCGTACGCAAGGCTATGCAGGAACTGAAAGGCCTGGCTACCGATCTGCGTAAAGACGTATTGGACACCAAAAACGCCCGCTCCGAGAAGTAATTCTGAGCTGAAAAAAGATTTTTTGAGCCGCTCCGGATGATCCAGAGCGGCTCTTTTTTTACCCTTTATTGAAGTGACTAAGACAGCTTTACCCTGGGGTCGGCCCAGGCGTAAAGAATATCTGAAAGGATATTGATGGCAATGAATACCGAAGAGGTAAATAATACGCTGCCCAGCACCACCGGAATATCAAAATTCAATAATGCCTGAACAGTAACATCTCCCAGGCCTTTGAAATTAAATACACTTTCTACAAAAAATGCTCCGGTGAGCAATGCTGCAAACCAACCGGAAATGGCCGAAATCAAAGGGTTTAGGGCATTTCGCAAAGCATGTTTGACCAATACCACCTTTTCAGACAACCCTTTTGCCCTGGCAGTACGCACAAAATCCTGCGTCAAAACCTCCAGCATGGTGCTTCTGGTGAGTTGCGTAATCAAGGCCACAGGCCTCAAACCCAAAGCCAATGCAGGCAATATCAGGTTCTGCCAGCGCCATTGCCATTCACCAAAATCATCAATTACCCGCAAGCTTCCCTGTATCTCCAGGCCAGTCCAATGACTGAGTGCAAACCCAAATACCAATGCAAAAAGCATGGCAGCTACATATGAAGGCAAAGAATAGCCAAATACCGAAACTACAGAAATACAGTGATCTATCCAGCTATTAGGCCTTAAAGCAGAGATTATACCAAAAAGTACTCCTAAAAATATGGCCAGCAACATGGCAGCAGTTGCCAGCAACGCAGTGGTCGGAATGGCATCAGTCAGAATCTCGGAAACCGGCCTGCCGGATTGAAACGACTCGCGCAGATAAGGGACTTTACCCACCAATGCCCGACCATCTGCCCATGGCCAAATCACCTGATAGCCATATTTACGGGCATTTTCAGGGTTTATTTCCAGTACAGCAATCGGGGAAACATCAGTCAGATAGCGTCCAAGTTGCACATATAATGGTTGATCAAGCCCAAGTTCTGCAGTTTTAGCTTTTACGGTGCTCACATCACTGCGCTGCCCAAAAGTTAACTGAGCCGGATCAACCGGAGCTAAAAAGATAATGCCAGTGATGATGCACACCACCAGGATCATTACCAAAAGTCCATAAAGTATTCTGCGTAAATAATACATGTCAACTCACTCACTCACTCACTCACTCACTCACTCTTCTCGCAGCCAGCCACACCAGACTACACATCATCAGTCCCAACCAGCCACCAGCCAGCACATCCACCAAAAAGTGTTGCACCAGAAAAATTCTGGAAATCCCCACCAGTATGGCCAAACAAGCGAAAGCAGCACCCCATTTCTGGTGTTTTCGGGGAAGCATCAGGGAAAGCATACCAAACAAAGCAAAACCAGCCATGCTGTGTCCTGAAGGAAAACTGGTTTGTCCCCGGTTCATTTCCACCTCTGGCACCAATACCACCTCATGCAGGGCTGATCTCTTTTCAAAATAAGTCACCGGCCTATCCACGCCGATGGCATCTTTGAGGCTATACATTAACGGCATGGACAACAAACCTGTGAATGCCAGAATAAGGCCAAATCTTGGTTTTAGCCACAATACCGGCGCCCCAAAAAGCAAATACGCCCAGGCTTCGCCGCCAAAGGTGATTCCATGAAACAACGAATTGAAAGGCTCCACGCGGGCGCTGTTAAGCCACACAATTTCCTGGCCGTATGGCACTAGCCAGGCCAGCAATCCCCCACCCACAAAGAAAACAAGCATGGGCACAAAAAACCACTTGTTCTCCCACAGATAGCTTATGCCGCTTCCAGCTTTTTGAGACTTGTCCATTTCCTGATTCGATTGATCAAACGCTCAAGTGGCTCCATGCTAAAGAGTTGTGAGTCGTTCATGGCTTTTCTGGTAACGTAAATGCCTATCAGTGCAAGAATGCCGCAGGGAGTCATGGCTGCCCAAAATGGCGACATAATGTAGGCCTCTGCCAGTTTTCGGCAAAGAATGGCCAGAAATACGAAGGTGACAAAGAAGATGATAGATACCAGAATAGGATAGCCAAAACCACCTTTCCTGATAATAGCGCCCATGGGAGCCCCAACAAACAGAAAGATAAAACACACCAATGCAAAACTATACTTGTTGTACAGTTCATACCCGGTTTTAACCCACTCCAGCCTGCGCGCAATTACCTGGTTTTTTCTGGTTTCTACGATGTTTCGGGCAAGTCCATGTCGGGTTTTGGCCTCTTTCATCAGGGTGCTTTTGTCCCTGTCCCGGAAGGTTTCCAGCAAAGAGCTGTATTGTGTAAGTGGTTTATTGAGTTCCTGAACCGGCAGATTGGGTCCGGAATTGGCGGCCTTATTGGCACGCCTGAGTTCTTCTGTAACCCTCAGCCCTTCTCTGGTGCGGGCGTCTACTCTCTTACTGGTATCTATCTGCGGTATTGGCGGTGTTGGCTTTCGTTTTACATTGATAAGCATATCACTTACCGCCAATTGACCTGCATCCTTAATCTTGACCGCCAGGGAGTCCATATTTGACCTCAATTCACTCATACTGAGGAAGGTACGCTGCTTACTTAGCCGGTCCTCATCTGTACGCACCAACTCAAACTCCCGCATATCCCACACTTTAGACCAGGATTTGAATTGCGTTCGGATAAAAGGAAATTTCCGTTGGTTGCTGTTGGGCCCCTGGTTGCCGGGCTCCTGATATTGCATTCCATCGTACAGGTTCATCACAAAGAACCGCTTGTCGGCAGTGGTATACATCTGACCGCTATCGGCCAGGATCTGATTGAACTTTACCTGTCCCAAATTGCTCTGATCTTCAATCATGACATCCCGAATCGTCTCACCATCCGGCAATTTATCCCCAAGTCGAATCACAAACTGCCTAAAATCTTCATTAAACACCCCCTTCTCCATAGTCAAGGCTGGTTTTGCCTTGCGAATATCGAAAAGTCGGGTCCGGAACTTAAGGTTGGCTATAGGAATAAGGTAATCTGAACAGACATAACTAAAAAGAGCAATACCGGCCGACATAATGATCAAAGTGCGCATGACCCGGATCAGTGGTACACCCGCACTTTTCATACTCGACAGTTCATAACGCTCTGCCAAACCACCCATTACCATCACTGAGGCTATCAGCACCGCAATAGGCAGAGCCATGGGGAATACGGTGACAGACATATAGCCCACCAGTTCCAGCATAATGAAAAAGCTAACCCCTTTGCCGGCTATCTCATCGATATACAACCACATGATCTGGATTACCAGTACGAATACGGCAATGAAAAATGCTACCGCAAACGGTCCGACAGAACTGGTTAGTAGTAGTTTATCAATTTTTTTCATGCCAATATTTGCGCTTAAACGTCTGAATTAGAAATCGAATCTGGCTTCAAACGCTTTTAACTGCGCAATAGTTGCCACAGGGTCTTTGGCAGCAAAAACACTATTGCCGGCCACCAGCACATCTGCACCGGCCTGGAGCAAACTTTCGGCATTGTGCAAACCCACGCCGCCGTCTATTTCAATCAGGGCCTGAGAATTGCTATGAATGATGAGCTCCTTCAGCTTTCGCGTTTTAGGCAAACTTTGGTATATGAATTTTTGTCCGCCAAAGCCCGGGTTTACCGACATGAGGCAGACCAGGTCAATATCTTCGATCAATTCTTCCAGCACCGAAACTGGGGTATGCGGGTTGAGTGCCACTCCTGCCTTGGCGCCTGTTTCTTTAATCTGATGCACAGTACGATGCAAATGCGTGCAGGCTTCTGCGTGCACCGTAATTACTTCAGCGCCAGCTTTACGGAATTGTTCAATGTATTTTTCCGGCTCCACAATCATCAGGTGCACATCCAGCGGTTTTTTGGCCAGGCGACCAATAGCCTCAACGATGAACATGCCGAACGTGATATTGGGCACAAAACGGCCGTCCATCACGTCCAGATGAAACCAGTCGGCTTCAGAGCCGTTTACCATATTAATTTCTTCTGACAGGCGGGAAAAATCGGCTGCCAGCACGGAGGGAGCAATGAGATGTTTTTTCATAGTATGTTGAGGCTATCTGACAGACACCACCTGGTTCGGTCGCAGCAAAGGTAGCCTTTTGAGTCGAAGGAATAATTGCACAGTGGCCAATACGTCTTTTTCGCAATAGGTAGCGATTCGGTCCAGATCTCGTTCCTCCCAGTACACCTGGCCTACATCAGCACCACTTATATCGTCTTTGGGAGACGGGATGTCAAATACAGCACAAAGAAGTCGCAGGGAGGTAAAGTTTTTGATATCGCCAAATTTCCACATTTCCAGGGTATCCAGCAGGTGTTTGGTCTCCCAGGGCTTTTTGCCTGCTATATCCAGCATTTTCGGCAAAGGGAGCTGATTGATCAGTGATCTTCGGCAGATATAGGGCACGTCAAATTCCTTGATATTATGGCCGCAGATGGCAAATTTGTCCGGGTTATTGAAGTGTTTGTTCAACAAGCCGGCGAAATCATCAATCACATTTGCTTCGGTATGGTTGGCAAAGGATTTAAGGCGCAATAAAGCTTCGTTGGTATCCGGGTTTTTAGTGAGGAACCCAACAGAGATACAAATGATCTTGCCAAACTCAGAGTAGATACCTGCGCGACTCTTGAAAAGTTCGTCCAACTCATCGTGTTCGATCTCTTCCATGGGGCGTTTGAGCAGGGTGCTGCATTTAAGTGCCCACAATTCCTGCAATTCTTCGCTTAGTTCTTCATATTCTTGAACGCAGGGGGCTGTTTCTATGTCCAGAAACAGGGTATTGTACAAATCAAAGGCATCAAAGGCTGACATAGCTTATCAAGTTTGGCTCCGGGAAACCCGGTGGCTCAAAGGTAGGGTTTCCCCCGAATTTTGAAGCGGCTCTGCGGCTCGAAGCAATTATTTTTTAACACTTTAATAAATTTAAAACATTGAAAATCAACAACATAAGACTTTTTCAAAAAAAATCACTAAAAAAAGTAATAAATCGCCGGGCAATAAAGGGTTGAAGGAATCGGTTTAATAGGCAAACAATTCACACAAACAACCGCTACACTTGCGGACAATAATTAACCAACATTCTTCACTGCGAAAGGTGTCTATGTACTGAGTTCAACTTCACCCTCTCTCATTTCGTAAACCTTTCACTTTTTTCTCATTATGAGCACACCCACCAATTTCAATCAGCCCGCAACCCCGAACTATGGCGCACCAGAAGGTGGCAACAACCAAAAACGTGTAACTACCATCATGGGCGTGGCCATCGCCGTTCTGCTTGGTCTTTGTGTATTCCTTTTGGTGAGCAAACTCAATACCGGTAAACAACTGGATGCAACCACCCTCGAACTGACGCAACAAAAAGAAGCGTTCACCGAACTGGATGCAAAATACAATGAGGCTGTAACGCAACTGGAACAGCAAAAAGGTATCAATGCCGAACTGGATGCCAAGATCAATCAGCAATTGGCTGAACTCGAAGCCAGCAAAAACCAGATCGCCGGTTTGATCCGCAGCAACAAAGACTACAAAAGCGGTATGGCCAGCCTGCAACGTCAGAAAGACCAGTTCCTGGCTGAAATCGACGACCTCAAAAAGCAGGTGGGCATCCTGACGGAAAGCAACACCCAGCTGACTTCTCAGAACCAGCAGCTAACTTCTACCCTGAACGAAACTCAAACCCGTTTGCAGGAAGAAGGCACCGCAAAGGCTGCCCTGATTTCAGAAAAAACGGCACTCGAATCTGAGCGCAACCAACTGAGCAAAAAAGTAGACGTGGCTTCTGCTATCCGTGTTAAAAACATCGAAGTAAAAGCTAAAGATGTTCGTGGCAACGGTAAAGAGCGCACCAAAACCAAAGCTAAAAAAGTAGACAAGCTCAGCATCTGCTTCATGACCGAAGCCAATGAAGTAGCTCCTTCCGGCGAGGAAACGTTCTACATCCGCATCGTAGATCCAACCGGCGCTCCATTGGCTATCGAAAGCCTGGGCTCAGGTGTTGGTCAGAACAAACGTGATGAAAGCGAATTCCGCTACACCACCACTGCTACATGTAGCTACAGCAACAACGAAACACAGGTTTGTGGTGCATGGCAGCCAGGCCAAAATTTCGTAAAAGGTAAATACCAGGTAGAAGTTTTCAATAAAGGTTACCTGGTTGGTACAGGCAACTTCAACCTGAAATAATACTTCCATCGCATAAAACGCTTCAAAAGCGTCGGCGCCACAAAAGCGCCGACGCTTTTTTGTTGTACAAATCGTTGCCATTTTTGAGAAAAAACTACTTTTGCGGCGAAAGTGTATTTTTTACAAAAAGTCCCGGACCATCCGGAGTTTGCTTTTCCCCGCTAATACCGGGCTGCAAATTTTAGACGCTTAAAACATCATCCTGCTGTATCATGGTCATCATTGCCGATTGCGGTTCTACAAAATGTGACTGGTTACTATCCCATGGTGGACGCGACCAGCAACTGGAAAATACCGTTGGGTTCAGTCCTTTTTTCCACTCCACTGCTGAAATCAGGGACATCATCGAAGACCAGCTTTTGCCTAAACTTCAACCTGATCTGGTAACAGAGATCTATTTTTATGGCACTGGTGTACATGATGAACACAGAGCGGAAATCATTGCCGCTGCCCTGCGCTCTTTCTTCACCAAAGCAAAAATTGAGGTAGAGCACGACCTGCTAGGGGCTGCCAGAGCAGTATGTGGCCACGATGCAGGTATAGCCTGTATCCTGGGCACCGGATCCAACAGCTGCTATTACGATGGAACCAAAATTCTGGACAATGTCCCCTCTCTTGGCTGGTTACTGGGCGATGAAGGCAGCGGAACCCATCTGGGAAAAGCCCTGCTCAGGGCATGGTTCTACCGGGAACTCCCTACCGATCTTGATGCTGCGTTCCGCGTAGCGCACCCGGAAGGCGCTGATATCATCAAAGACAGGGCCTACGAAAAAGGTGCTAATGCCTATCTGGCCACGTTTACCCGCTTTTTGGGTGACAATATTCAGCACCCGTTTATCAAAAAACTGGTAGCAGAATGTTTGGGCGAATTCCTTGATCGTCACGTCTGTAAATATCAGGGACACCAGCATGTACCTGTACATTTTGTAGGGTCTATTGCCCACCATTTTCAGGAAGTACTGGTAAAGGCTATGGACGATCGAAAACTGCACTTGGGCCGGGTGGTTCGTAAACCAATCTATCCACTGGCCGAATTCCATACGGGAATGACAGATTAATTCCCGATTTCAACGATTTGGGCGTGCTGCCAACCCGGCTCCCGGGTCATTACTGAATTTGACATTATGGCTAAAGAACTGAAAGACATAAAAAGAATTGCTGTGTTTACCTCAGGTGGCGATGCGCCTGGTATGAATGCGGCCGTTCGTGCAATTGTAAGAAACGCGTTTAACAACGATCTCCATATTTACGGCATCATGCGTGGATATGAAGGCATGATAGACGGCAATATCAAACGCCTGGAAACTACTGATGTAGGAAATATCATTCACCGTGGGGGAACAGTGCTGAAAACAGCGCGCAGCCAGCGGTTTATAACTCCTGAAGGCAGGAAACAGGCCTATGAAAACCTGATTGACAACGATATTGACGCACTGATTGCTATTGGTGGTAATGGTACTTTTACCGGAGCAACCAAATTCACACAGGAGTATCCAGACATTCCGATCATTGGATTACCCGGCACGATAGACAACGATCTGTACGGCACCGACTTCACTATCGGTTTTGACACAGCTCTGAATACAGCCGTGCAGGCAGTGGATAAAATCCGGGATACCGCCGATTCACATAACCGCTTGTTTTTCGTGGAGGTTATGGGACGTCACAGCGGCTTTATTGCCTTGCATACCGCAATTGCCGGAGGTGCAGGAGGCGTGCTGATTCCAGAAGAAGAAAGTTCCATAGAAGATCTGGTTAAGCTGCTAAAAAGAGGCGCTAAACGGGCTAAATTATTCAGTATCGTAATTGTTGCCGAAGGCAATCACATGGGTACTGTCTACGATATTGCTAAAAAAGTAGAAGAGAAAATTGATTTCTACGACGATATCAAGGTAACCGTAATCGGACACCTGCAACGTGGTGGTTCCCCAAGCGCATTTGACCGGGTTCTGGCCTCCATTCTGGGCTTTTCTGCAGTTGAGGCCTTATTGGCTGGCAAATCAGGGGTCATGGTAGGCATAAGGAACAATAACGTGCACTATACACCATTCCAGGAGGCTATATCCAAAAGCAAACCCCTTAATAAGGAAATGCTACGCATGGCGCATATCCTGGCTCAGTAAATGCTGGTCATTTGGGTTGCTCCCATAGCTCAATCTTATTGCCTTCCGGGTCCAGAATCCAGGCAAATTTGCCAAATTCAATATTTTCAGGCTCTCCAATAAGGGGAATACCCGATGCTTTGAGTTCAGTAATCAGGGCATCCAGATCATCCACCCTGAAATTAATCATAAACCTGGACTCGGAAGGCGCCATATACCTGGTTTCCTCTTTAAAGAAACTAAGGTTAGCGTAGGCTTCCAGGTTGGGATCCTCCCTGAACGGGAACATGGCGCCCCAGCTTTCCATGGAAATTCCTAAATGCTTGGCATACCAGGCTTTGGTGCCTTCTACATCGCGGCACTTGATGAATATGCCTCCAATACCAATAATTCGCATAGTGAATGAGTGAGTGAATGAGTGAGGCCGAAGTCCTCAAAAGTCCCATCGGGGCGACATTTCAGTAGCAAATAATATTTAAAAGGTTTGAACGTATTTGGGCGTTCGGGATTAGGTGTTCTACTTTTGTCCGCCTCAAATGCGGCTGGGATATGGATTTCGGATGCACAAATGAACTGTTTTTATGAAAAAAACGCTCGACCAATTTCAACATGTCGTGAATCGTTGCCGCGATTTGTTTTTGAAAAAAACGGCCGATTATGGTACTGCATGGCGCATTTTAAGGCCATCCAGCATTACCGATCAACTATACATCAAAGCGCTTCGTATTCGGAGTATTGAAGAAAAAGGCGCCCAGAAAGTTGATGATCCGGTAGAAGGCGAGTTCATTGGTCTGGTGAACTATAGCGTGCTGGCTTTGATTCAAATGACCATTCCGGAAGGAACTACACTGGATCTTCCACCCGCCGAAGTAGCGCGACTTTACGACGAGCATATTCAAGAGAACATCCGATTGCTGCAGGCTAAAAACCACGATTATGGTGAAGCCTGGCGCCTGATGCGTGTTAGCAGCATGACCGACCTCATTTTACAAAAACTATTGAGAATCAAACAAATAGAGGACAATCAGGGACAAACCCAGGTGTCGGAAGGATTAGAAGCTAACTACCGGGATATCATCAATTATTCCGTTTTTGCGTTAATCCGACTCACACTGGAAACCACCCCCAATACTTAACTCCTCCCTTTCCACTTCATATCATGACATCACTACCTACCCTGCTCATTACGTTTGCCGTTGTTGGCATGATCCTGACAGCCCTGACCGTCTGGATGAAAAAAACGAACTCTACTTTCTGGACCTTTTTGCAGCATTTTTGTGGCGTTTGGTTTGTTTTTTCAGGTTTGGTAAAGGCTGTTGACCCCATTGGAACAGCCTATAAAATGATAGACTATTTTGCAGCGTTTGAGGTAACCTTCGCCGGGCTCGACAACTTTATGAAAGGACTTGCTCCTTTGTTCCCCTGGTTGTCCAAGTCTGCCGAGACCTTTTCCATTGTCATGATCGTGCTGGAAATAGCCATCGGGGTTATGTTGATGGTAGGCTACACCCGCAAATGGACTGCCTGGTTGTTTTTCCTCATTGTATTCTTCTTTACCATCCTTACCGGCTTCACCTACCTGACTGGCTATGTGCCTACAGATGCCAATTTCTTCGATTTTGCTTCGTGGGGTCCATATGTAAAAGAACACATGCGCGTTACCGATTGCGGTTGTTTCGGTGATTTTATCAAGCTCGATCCAAAGATTTCTTTCTTCAAAGATTTGGGCCTGATGGTTCCTGCGCTTCTGTTCATGTGGCGTTCACGCAATATGCACCAATTATGGACTCCAACCATCCGCAACCTTATTGTTGGCGCCTCCGCTGTACTTTCCCTGTGGATGTGCGTGCGCAATACCTACTGGGATTTGCCTATGGTTGATTTCCGTCCATTCAAAATTGGCACCGACGTACGTGCCCAGAAAGAGCTGGAATCCAGCGCCAAGATTGACATCCTGGGTTGGGTGCTGGAAGACACCATCAACCATGTAAAACTCAAGTTCATGGAACCTGAGCCCGGCAAGATTACCTACTACAAACAGTATCCTGCCGCACAGGGCTGGAAAGTGCGCGAACAGATCAAAACAGACTTCTATGTGTTGAAAGACAGCGTAAAGGTTCCAATCACCAAGACAAAAATCAGTGAATTTGCTGTAGAGAGCGCCGACAACGGCGAGGTTACCGAAGATATCCTCAATGAAAAAAACTACAGCCTGATGATTGTAGCTTACCATTTGGAGGGCGAAAAACAAAAAGAAACCTACACAGTACAGGATACCACCTGGGCCGTGGATACTTTAGCAGTTACAGCCGACTCCTTCAACCTGCAACGCAGGGTGGTTTCTGTGGCGCCACGCCAGATTGAAAGAATGGTGTTTGTGCCAACCCCTGAATACGCCGCTATGTTCCAGGAAAAAGTAAATCCGGTAGCAGAGGCAGCCAAAAAAGCAGGCTGGAAAGTTTACTGTATTACCACCTTTGGCGACTCAGAGGTTGCAGCCGATTTTGCCAAAAAGGTGGGCGCTAAATACGATTTCTACCGTGCCGACGACAAGCTGCTGAAAACCATCATTCGGGCCAACCCCGGTCTGGTGATCTGGAAAGATGGCAAGGTACTGGATATGTACCACCATCGTCACCTGCCAGCAGCGGATGCCCTGATGAGCAAGTGGAAATAATTCAGTAAAAAATAACAACTCAGGCAACAGTTGTTCGCTTATGTTGTTTTTAGCCAATAGCTGGCAGACCCTGTAGGTTTCTTACTTACAGGGTCTCTTTTTTTAAAAAATTTACCCCATATTTGAGCGTTCTAACACAAAAACTGATTTCATGGGAAATTCCATCAAGGTTTGGACGAAAGGTATATCAGCGCCGGCGCTTCTGGTGGCCGCTCGCGTGTTTGTTTGGGTGGCAGCCATCTGGACATTGGTTTGCCCGCACACCGTTATGGCCCAAACAACGACTCAAACATCCTTTGGGAAGAACAGGGTACAATACCACCATCAGTTTGAGGAATGGAGTTTGTATGAAACCCCTAACCTTACAACCTACTGGTATGGCGATGCCCGAAGTGTGGCGCATGCTGCCTTACAAATGGCCGAATACGATTTCCCGGTGATACAACAATTGTTGGAACATCAGCTCACTGACAAGGTAGAATTACTGGTATTCAGCGACCTTACAGACCTTAAGCAAAGCAATATTGGAGAAGACGATGTGTTCATGCTGAGCAGCGGGGAAACCAAAGTGGTAGGTAATAAGGTTTTTGTATACTTCGATGGCAACCACCAACACCTCCGGGCACAAATAAGAGAAGGTATCGCTGGTGTATTGATCAACTCTATGCTGTATGGAGCCAATCTTCAGGAAATCGTATCCAATGCGGTATTACTCAACCTTCCTCCCTGGTACACCAACGGACTAACGGCTTATTGTGGTGAAGAATGGGGCCCGGAGCAGGACGATAAATTAAGAAACCTGCTTCAAACCGGCAAATACAAGAACTTTGATAAACTGGCCAAAGAATACCCAAGGTTTGCCGGCCAGGCCTTCTGGCACTACATCAGCACCCATTTCGGGCAAGGTACTGTGAGCAACTTATTATACCTCACGCGTATTAACCGCAGCGTAGACAATGGCTTTTTCTATATTTTGGGAAGCGGGTACAGGCGCACTACCGATGCCATGCTGGAGCATTATAAAAAACTCTATCTGGAAGAAGCCAAAAGCCTGAAAACACCGGAAGAAACAGGTAAAATAGCCATAAAAAATAAAAGTAAGCTCCCATTATCCCAACTCAAAATCAGCCCAGACGGTAAAAAAATTGCCTGGGTGAGCAACGATATTGGCAAGTGGAAGGTTTGGACCCAGGACCTGGAAACCGGAAAACGAAAGTGTATCCTTAAAGGTGGCGCCCGCAATGCACTTCAAGCCACCGACTACAATTACCCGCAATTGGCCTGGAATCCTGACAATCAGCGCATTGCCGTGTTGTACGAACGTCGGGATGTGGCCAGGTTGGCCGTGATTGACCTTCAGCCTAAAAAAACCGAGATCAGCGATCTGTCGCCGGAATTCCAAAGGGTATTCAGCATGGAATACGTAAGTCCAACGGAGCTGGCATTTTCCGCGGCTGTAAAAGGGTATTCAGATTTATTTGTTTACCGAACGATAACCCGGCAAATGGAGCGTTTAACCAACGATTTTTGGGACGACCTCGATGCGCATGTTACCACACTGGATGGCAAAAAATACCTGCTTTTTGCCAGCAACCGGGTAACGGACACCCTCTCTTTCCAACGCCTGGACAGTATCCTGCCGATTACCAGTTTTGATATTTTCCTGTACGATCTGGAATCCAGAAGCGCCGAGCTTGTGCGCATTACCAATACTCCCCTGTTTAACGAACGCAACCCGATAGGAGTAGACACCAGTCACTTCACCTACTTGAGTGATGAAAGCGGGATAATCAATCAGCAGGCAGGTAAACTGGAACCTTTTGTAGCATATCATCAGTCTACTATTTACCTCAAGGATGGCGCAGAGGTCAAAGCACTTGATATGACCCAGCCAACAGAATGGCCACTCAGCAGGATCTTAACCTTCCTGGCGCCGTTGGACACAGTGCTGAAAAACATTGACTCCACGCTCATTGACAGCATTCGAAGCGTGCCGGTTTACAAGAAAAAACCCAAAATTTGGAATATCAGTAATTACGACCGGAATATACTGAGTCAGCATGCCGCTCCCAGGGCCGGCAAAATGGTATTCCGTATCATGCGGGATAAGAAAGCGGTGTTTGTACAAAAGAACATACAGGCTGATCAACAGGCACTCGCCAAAACCACACGCTGGCGTGTGCAAACCCTGCGTGCAGCAGGCTTGCCCATACCTCCACAACCAGCTGTAGAAACACCTTTGGGAATTAACACCCCCAAACCAACTGATCATCAAAACGATACACCAGACGCACCGGTTCAGGATACACTTCCGTTCATAGAACCAGGATGGCTGATACAGATTCCGGATTATCTGGCCATACCTGGCCCCAAGTCAAATGATGAGCCTAAAGCGCCAACGGAAAAGCCTGCTTCTGAAGAAATCACCATGACGACAGATACCATGGTGCCAACGCCTCCCAGAAGGCCTTTGAAGCGATCATTGGTACAATTAGGAAAGCCAGGTGAGATTATTCGAATGTATTCCTTTAAGATCATTCCTTATCGCACCCGTTTTCGTACAGACTATATCTCTACTACCATGGACAACAATCAGTTGTTCGAAGGGCTGCAACTGTACGAAGGTCCGGAAAGCAGGCTCCAACAGCCACCTCCGGGTGTTTTGCTCCGGGCTAACTTCAAGGATCTACTCGAAAATTACGTGATTGAGGCTGGATTCAGGCTGCCAACCACCTTTAACGGAGCCGAATATTATTTGTGGATGGACGATAAGAAAAAGCGCCTTGACAAGCGGTATGTACTCTATCGACGCACCATTGTGTCCAACCGATTGCGTGAAGCGCCAAGCCTGCCCAGTTTACCGCCGGATTTTCAGGAGCGTACCAATACCCTGCTGGCACAATATGAGTTACGGTATCCCATAGATGTGTTCACCAGCCTGAGGGCTACTTTTGGCTTGCGTGAAGATAAAGTGCGGGCGCTCAGCTCGGATATTGTGACCCTTAACACACCCGATCGGGCAGAACAACGAGCATCTGTACGACTAGCGGCTGTGTACGACAACACGCTGGATGTGGATTTAAACCTCAAAAAAGGTACACGCGCCAAGATTTATACCGATGTGATCAAAGGCTTTGCCTTTAACACCGAACCCAACTGGAGTCTGAAACTTAATAATGGCTTTATGACGGTGGTGGGTATTGATGCCAGGCATTATCAAATGCTGGACAAACGTTCTCAGCTGGCTATTCGTGTGGCTGGCGCTACCTCCTTTGGCTCTGAAAAAATGCTGTACATCATGGGGGGCGTGGACAACTGGATTTTTCCAAAATTCAATTCCAATATATCGCTTCCATCTGAAGATGTTTTCGCTTATCAGGCGCCAGCGGTTAACTTGAGAGGATTCCAGCAAAACATACGAAATGGCAACACTTTTGCATTGCTGAATGCGGAATTACGCGTTCCTGTGTTCAAATACCTGATAAGGAAGCCTGTTATTGGCAATTTTTGGCGGAATTTCCAGATAGTAGGCTTTTTTGACGCCGGAACTGCCTGGCAAGGACGTAGTCCTTATTCTTTTGACAACCCAATCAATACAACCACACTGGTTCGCCCGACAGAGGGCCCTGTTATTTCCATCATGAAGGTGAATTACTTCCGTGACCCAATTGTGATGGGATATGGAGCGGGTATCAGAACGGTACTTTTTGGTATGTACTTAAGGGCGGATTATGCCTGGGGTGTAGAATCCAGGCAGGTCCAAAAGCCGGTACTGCACATCGCATTGGGTACCGACTTTTAGTGCTTGTCCAAAATTCCAACCCCTAGAGCGCTTTCTCCATTTTAGCATGCGGGATGGTAACCTCCTCAAAAGGTTCTCCCACTATCTGATATCCTAATTTCAGGTAAAAAGGAACGGCGGTCTCTCTGGCATGTAACACCATATGGCGGAAGTTGTGTGAACGGGCCAGATGTTCAGAGGTTTGAACCAGTTTGGCGCCCAGCCCCTGTCCCTGCAAAGTTGGCGCAATAGCCACCTGGCGCATTTTGACAGTATGTTCGTCGGCGGGAGTAAGGATCAGGATAGCCACCATCTTACCTGCGTTGTTGAATCCGGCCAAATGTATGTCAGACCACTCCTGAGCCAGTTGTTCCGGACTAAATTCCAGACCTAATGGTTTGCGCAGTACCTCATTGCGCAGCGCAACCGATTCATCGTATTCCGGTGTACCGAATGTTATGGGAAAAATCGTCATACTAAGTTTATTGAGCCAGAAGTTCCGTCAGTAAATCCTGGTAAACAATCAATTCAGGGCAGAATGCTTTCAGCGATGTTTCCAGGGCGGGTTGATCTTCCGGTTTGATACCAAGGGCCTGAGCGCAGGCTTTGGCCTTTTCAAAAGACTGGGCAATTTGCTGAAAAGCGAGGCTGTCCTGTGTAAATTCAGCTTTTTTATTCAAAATCAGCAGCTCAGTGGTGCATTGACACAGGGACTTTGCCAGTTTATCGGCCCTGGGTTCTGCAGGTGCGGGATTTTCGCAGGCAACAAGCGCTGATATGGAAAGACTAACAAATAACCAGATCCTCATGCCTTAGTCTTTTTTCTGTTTTTTGAATTTACCATCCTTCCAGGCTTTAAAAAACTGTCCCCAGGCTAATGGGCTGAAGATATTCATAGGAGGTGTTTGTCCGAAATAGTAGTACTCGCGGGCTTGTTGGCGCAGGTAGAAATTGGCACTTTCACGACCGCCATAAGGCACGATGTCCGGGTTTTTGCGCGCTTCTGCGAGGTATTCATTGGCGAGATTTTCTGTAGCCCTACGTTGCAATTCCGGGGTTACATCCATTTTCAGAAACTCAATTTTGAAATGCTCTTTGGATGGCCAGGGAAAAATCACTGCTTCAGGCAACAAAATAGTGTCTTGCGACATCAACTGCACAATAGCGTACCGATCCTGCGTAAGGGTGTCCGGTATTGTGATGGTCACGGTTTCCAGACCAATACAGTTAAACCTTACTTTATCTCCTTTTTCCACAACCAGAGTAAAAAAACCACGATAGTCGGAATACGTTCCGCGGTGTTTCAGTGGAATGGAAATGGTTGCATAGGGCACAGGAACCAGTCGGCCATCAGCTTCTGTTAACACCAGGCCTGAAAACTGGATAAGTTCGTTGTCGTTTTGGGCCTTAAGTTGGCCAATAAAGAGCAGGCAGAGCCCCCAAAAAAATAGTTTTTTCATGTCGTGAGTCAAAGATACAGTGTAAGAACGAAAATATCGGTCGATTCGTTCTGAGCGTTTAGTAGCAGTTAACCGATTTTTAACAAGATCAAACCATTACCTTTGCCACGTTTTTCCGTTTCAGTGTATAAAAACATACTTTCAATGTTCAAAAAAGCATCCTTTTTATTCATTGCGCTGTTCATCGGCGCAACACTCAGCGCTCAAAACGCACCAAAATATGGCCACATGAACTTGGGAAATTTGCTGGAAATGCTTCCCGATACCAAAAAAGCCAACGATGAACTAAAAGTTTTTGCAGACAAGCTAGGTGCTCAGGACGACTCCCTGGCACGCGCCTTGCAATCTGCTGCAGAATTGCTCCAAAAGGAGTACGATGCGGGCAATCTCACACCGGTTCAGGCGCAACAACGCCAGGCTGAACTTCAAAAACAGCAGGAATTTCTGCAAAAATTTGAGCAGGAAGCCAATCAGATGGTTACCACCAAACGTGAAGAGCTGCTCAAACCAATCCTCACCCGAGTAGATGAAGCGATTCGCACTGTAGCCAAAGAAAATGGTTACCTGATGATTTTCGATACAAGCACCGGCGCCATGCTGTTTGCCAACGAAACAGATGATGTAACCGCACTGGTTAAAGCCAAACTGGGCATCAACTAACATTTGCGCCTAAGCAAACATACAGGCCGTCTCATCTATGGGCACATAGGAGAGACGGCCTTTTTTATGTCTCGCTATGTAATTTTTGATTGAGTTGCACTTTTGCAGGAGGTCTATTGCAGAATATGATTACTTTTGAGGTTCTGTTTTGCCCAAATCATGCAAAAACTTTCTCTGAGTGACTTTGAACACAGCATTAACCCGGCCACCTGGGAAACTGCTGATGAATTGGTACAAAGTGGCAAAGTCAAAAACCTGCGGGAAATTGAGCGGCATTTTTGGGTTGCGCTGGTGGAAACAGATGAAGGGGATTACGAAGCAGAGGTGATGATTACCCCGCACAAAATCAAGGCTTATGCCTGTGAGTGTTTTGGAGAAGGCCGAAGATTGATGTGTGCGCATATTGCCGCCACTTTGATCAGGTTGCGGCAGTTTTTGGAGCAAAGAGCCGAAACTAAACGCCTGAAGGCCGAGCAAAAGCCCTCGTCAGAACTGACACGTTTTACGGTTCAGGCGGCATTGGAGAACGCCGGTCCGGAGGCCCTGGTTGCCTTCGTAAAAGATTATGCCCGAAAAGACAAGGATTTTGCCCTGGCGCTAAAAACCCGCTTTGCTGCATTGGTAACGGCTTCTGAAAACCCATATGCACTGGTGCTGGATTCGGTTATTCCCAAACCAGGGACGCTTTCCAACTTGAGAGAACCTGAATTCCGCCGACTGCGCAAAGCACTGGATGGTCTGGAAGAACAGCAGGATTTTGCCGTGGCGCAACTGGACTACAGGAATATGTTCCTGATTTCTACGGCTATTTTTGCTAAAATCCCTTTTTTACTTAGCAAAACAGAAGGAAACAGACGGGCAACATTGCTGCATTTTTGTCAAAAAGCTTTTCAGGTTTGGGAAAAAATAGACGAAAGCACCCCTTCTCCCGAGTTGAAAGAAACGCTTTGGAATACTCTGTTTGAACTGGGCGCCAAAGAACAGTTTCCTGCAGAATTGAGTAGAGATGCCATTCATTTTTTAAGCAAAACAGCCAAAGACAACGCCAGGTTTGAGCGACTCAACCAACTCTTTGATCAATCCCCCTACCCTGCCAGCAATTTTATCCTGCAATTATTCCTCACCTCATTGGCTGTTCGGAACCAACCGGAAGCCACCGTCAGGGTACTGGCCGATTATATTCCCCGGCCCGACATGGTTAAGGAGGCTTTTTTACAGTTGTATTACCTGAAACACTGGGATGCTGCAACGCAAATTGGTGAGCATTTCCTGCAAAATCAAACCTTTTCCGCCGGCCAAATACGCGAGGTTGAGAATGTTTTGCTGTATATGGCTGAACAACAAGGCGACAGAAAACGTCAAGTCCATTGGCTCCGACACCGATTCCTGATTAATGGGCACCAGGAACTTTTCGATAAACTTAAAACAGCTGCCGGTGATTCCTGGCCTAAAGAAAGACAACTTTTGCTGCAGGAACTTGAAGTCCGTAAAGACACGGCTAAAATGGCGGCTTTGCTGGCAACCGAAATGGAGAAAGACCGGCTTGCTTTGCTATTGGAAGAGTCGGGCGATTTGAACCTGTTGCAACGTTATGAGGATTTATTCCTGGCTGATCAAAAGCCTTTTGTTCAGCGAATGTACGTACACATGCTGTCTATCTATTTGAAAGACCATTTTGGGACTCCGGCTGCCCAACATATCCGACTGCGTTTGTCGGATTTGTTGTTTAAGGGAGAAACCGAAATGGTGATTCAGATCATAAGGGAACTCACAAAATTATTCCCGGAACGCCTGAGCCTGCCTGCCGAGTTAGCAGAGTTGTTTCCAAAATCCAAGCGGAAAGGAATCTAGTCTTGGAACAATTCAGTTATTCAAAGCGTCTACCGTTGCGATTAATGACCATGCTGCTGGCCTGTTGTGTTGCAAACATTTGAATATCAACGATGTTGACATGCGGCGGCCTGGTTGCCAGGTAGAAAATAGCATCAGCAACATCACTGGATTTAAGCGGCTGAAAATCCTGATAGATTTTGGCTCGATCTGCATCGCCGTCAAAACGGTTCAGGGCAAACTCCGTTTCCTCCACATGCCCCGGACTTACCTGGCTCACCCGAATATCATAAGGGTGTAAGTCAAACCGAATTGACTTGGTTAGGGCATCGACCGCAAATTTGGTAGCGCAGTATACATTGCCGTTCGGATAAGCCTCGCGGCCGGCACTGCTGCATACATTGATGATGTGGCCTCTGCGTCGCTGTACCATACCGGGAGAAATCAAGCGGGTAACATATAACAAACCCTTGATATTGGTATCAATCATGGTTTCCCAATGGTCCAGTTGGCCTTCATGAATTGGGGCCAGCCCTTTAGCCAAACCCGCATTATTGACCAAAATATCCACTTCCGAGAAAGTATCCGGAAGGCTTGTCAGCGCAGCCTCCACTGCACCCGGGTCACGCACATCAAAAGGCAGGAGCAGTATATCGGTACCATAAGAAGTCTCCAGGTGATCTTTCAGGGCAACCAGCCGGTCAACCCTTCTTCCCGTTAAAATCAGTCGGTAACCATTGAGCGCAAAAATCTCGGCAGTGGCCTTGCCAATTCCGGAGGTTGCACCGGTAATCAAGACCAGTCCTTTGCTGGTCTTTTGCAGGTTAGGTATTTTTTGCGTTTGAGGCTCAGTTTGTACAGGATTGAGATTGGTTGCTCTGGATTGGTCTGTGCGCGTTTCTGCTTGCAGGGAGGATTGCACTTCTTTATCATCTGGATTCATTTCCAGCGCTTTACGCAGGTAAATCATGGCAGTTTCGCGGTAATCACGAAGGTGTTCGGCAGTCATCAATCCCAGTTTTCGGAAAATATTGGGATAACCAGGATCCAGTTCTACCACCCTGTCCCAGCAGTATTTGGCAAACAGAAAGTCGCCCCGTTCTACAGCCAGATCACCCATCAGTTCGTATGATTTGGCTTCGTTGTCGTTGCTTTTTTCTTTTTCAGGCTTGGCTTCCGCTTCGGGTTCTGCAGAGGTGGAAGCTGGAGCGTATTGCGCCAGAGCCTTATGGTATTCTTCTTTCAGCCAGGCATCCTCCGGCGCCTGCTCCAGGGCAATACGAAACAATTCCAGGCCGCGTTCCATATGGCCTTTTTCCAGCCATAGCCATGCATCTTTTACCGATTGTTGCAGGAGTTGCGCTGAGGTTTTAACGGGGTCTTCCTGTGGCATTTCCGGTTGTGGATCCCGCTCCGGTGTTATATCAGCGGTTTGCTCCAGAATTTCGGCCGGCATGAGTGGTAAAACATCAGGGGTAGGTTCAGGCGCCAAAAAGCCTTCTGAAAGGTGCACTTCGGGTAAAAAACCAGGCTTGTCGGATGTATCGTTTGTGGCTGTCTGGGTATGTTGGCGGCGGAATTGCCCATGCCATTCCATAAGTCCATACCGCTGGAACAAGGCTTCCATATCGTTTTCCAGCAATTGGTCCCAATAGGTGTATCCAATTTCACGCATCAGCCCGATAGTATCCCCCACTTGATTAGCTATTTGCCTGATTTGATCCAGGGTGGTATTGATAGCTGGCTTTTCCGAGGCATCAGCATGTTGCTGCCGATCGCTGAGGGCAATCCATTCGTCCTGCCAGTGCTTCATATAATGCAGCACATTGGCCATTCTATCAATCTGTAAATGCACAGTTTCACCGTTTTGATTAGCCCCATCTGCCAGAATAATCCATACCCGCCTTTGTTGGTGCAGGGCTTGCAAGGCGGGCAAAAAGCCTTCCATGTTGGATTTATTAGTCAAAAACTGATCCGTAACCAACACCATTACCGGATCTGCGCCGTTTTCAGCAACAGGGGTAAGCTGACTGGTGACATGGTCAAACGGAATACCTATGGGGCTGAGTCTTTGGTCCAGATAATGAGCTAAAGACTGATTTTCCGGTGCATATGCCAGGATAATGCGATTCATGAAAGAAGGTGGTTAAGGCGGTATTTGATTAACGGTTTTTCAAGCGGGGTATTACATTATTGCAAACGCTGCACCAAAGTTTTAAATTCTTCTTTGAAAGAAGCATATTTGGAGGTTGCAGGACCATCAAAACCGGTATGAACCTGTACAACCTGATTGTTCCGGTCCAGGATCATCATGGTTGGAAAGGCCATCACGTGGTTCAGTGCGGGAAAAAATTTGGCGGCATCGTCTTTGCTGGCATTTCCTGCGTACACGACCGGGAATGGCAATTGCATTTTTTGTTTGTAACGCTGCAAATGCGTGTTGGCTTTGGCGACATCGCTGTGCCGTTCGAAAGAAAAAGCTACTATTTCCATATTCCTGGCCAGCTCAGGATTCTCTTTGATAAAGTCCCGTAAGAAAATCTGTTCATCCCGGCAATTCGGGCACCAGGTCCCCATAACGGTGAATACCTTGATTTTGCCGTCAAATTCCGGCGAAGGAAAGGTCAGCTGTTTGCCTTCGGGAGTTGCAACCGAGAATTGGATATTTTGACCTGTTTTTACCCTCGTAAGCGTATCTGCAGCGCCAAGTTGGAAGCCATCATCTTTCCATGCGGTCCAAAGTGTGCGGTAAAGATGGCCTGACCTGAACTCGCCCTGGAGGCTGTCGCCTTGCATACTTCCGGAAAAAAGAAAGGCATGAGCGCCATCAAACCCGGAAAGCCAGAATTTGCGTCCTTGGACAGTACCTTCCAGAAACCCATAATCACCTGTTTCTGTTCTGAAGGTTCCTTCAATGTGGTTTCCTTGCTGCCTGAATTCGGCTATGGCTTTGCTTTGGTCTTTTGCCTCTTTTTCCACGCTGAAAATGGCCGGCCATTGACCGCTTAAATCCTTAATTGGGGTTTCGGCCAGATTGGTAAACCGATATCCCCTGCCGGCATGCGCATAAAATGGTATGCGGTAGTTGTTTTTTGTGGTCACAATCCACTCACCCTGCATTACGCCACCACGAATTTCTGCATGCAGGTAGCTTGCGTATTCCGGAAACCAAACGTTCATGGTATCGCGGGCTGTGGTGCGGTCGCGACCATATTGAACACTATCCAGACGAATGCGCTGACTGCCGTTGATGATTTCCAGGTAGAAATTATCCTGATCTGTGTACTTAACTTCAAAATTAAAGGGCAGTTCACCGGGTTTGAACTGATCATAAAGGATCATTACCGTATCCTTCTTATTCACTGGTATGCTAAAATGTTCCAGTTCAAGAACTCCTCGCCACATACCAGGCGCAACCTTGCTGAACTCGGTGTCGGCAATCACACAATGGTTGAACACCAACAAAACAATGGCAGCTAACAGACTGCCGGTCAATAGTTTGTGCATTAAATTCAAAAATTAAATTCCCACGACAAAGGTAGTCAGAAATATAGTAGACTTGCTGTGAAAGTGGTTGGTTTGCCAGAATGCATCGCATAACCCAACCCTTTTCTTATTTCCTTTCGTTTAAACTGTAATTTTAACCATTGGTTTATCGAATCATATAATCACCTATGAAAAAGTACATTTACCTGTTGCTGTTTTGGGGTATCAGTATTCTGTCGGTTGAAAGAGTTTCCGGCCAATGTATACCCGACTATGATTTTAAAGGTTTTTTTCAGGGACATGCCTATTTTTACAGTAAGTCAGCCCTGAATTGGCCAGCGGCAGATTCAGTTGCCCGTTCTATGGGAGGATATCTGGCTGCGATTTCCAGCCAGGCGGAGAATACATTCGTGGCAACTCAGGTGGCCAATGGAGAGCTGGCCTGGATTGGCTTGAACGATGCAGATGCAGAGGGCAATTTCAAGTGGACTAATGGAGAGCCAGTGCTTTATTCCTGCTGGGGAGCTGGCGAACCAAATAATGCCGGCACCGAAAACTGGGTTGAAATCAACCGGAACAGTGTGGGTAAGTGGAACTATATGCCTGATGGGTTCCCCAGAAAATATGTAGTGGAATTTTCTCCCGGTGATTCAGACAGCGATGCCATACCCAATATCTGCGATCCTTGCTCTTTCGACCCGAATAACGATCTGGAACAAGATGGATTTTGCGCAGATCAGGACAATTGTCCGGAACATTACAACCCCGCACAATCTGATACAGATGGAGATGGCCTGGGAGACGCCTGCGATACAGACAGCGACAATGATGGCTGTCCGGACGCTATAGATGCTGATCCGTTTGCCGTCGCTCCTGATTCCGACTGCGATGGCATTGGCGACCCATGTGATAAATGCCCGGGAGCGGATGATTCAGGGCCTTGCAATGCGGCAACTACACCCTCCATCACGCTCCTGCCATCTAATTGGCTTTGCGGAGATGTTTCATCAAAAATAAAGGTTTGTCATGAAGGCATCACCATCTGTGTGACACCCCATGCTGTAAACGCACATTTGGCACACGGAGACTTTTTGGGGCCCTGCCAATCTTGTACGGATGCTCCGGAGGGAACGAATATGGAAGACCTTTCTTTGTTACTTTATCCTAATCCGGCCTATGATGAAGTCTTTATCCTATTTTTTGGCAGGATGGAAACCGCTGGATTGTTGGAGATGTTTGACGTATTGGGCAGGAAAATCTGGGAAAAAACTGTGGATGCCGATTGGCTGGAAGTCCCTGTGGAAGTAGATGTGAGCGACTTGGCTCCAGCCGGCTATTATGTTAGGTTTACCTATCAAAACAATTCGGAAAGCAAATTACTGGCTATCCAGCGGTAGGCGCCTAAGTCAGTTGCCGATATTCTCTGTACCATTTGGCCAAACCTATCATCAATAGCCCCGGCATACCTATCCAGATAACCTCGCTGGCCAGGACTGACAACCCCCAAGGTGTGAAGAAATCTGCTACAGAAAGGGGTGAAACCTGTATTGGGCGGAATGGCAGGAAGATGCGTTCTTTCCAAAGTGGCCATCCCAGGGCGCAACCTCTCCCTCCATTGGTCATCATGTCCAGGATTGGGTGCGATAATGTACTGATAATCAACCACCAGGTTAGTTTGTTCCAGCGAAAACTACGCTGAACTATCCAACTGGCCAGCAATCCTAAAAAGAAGGCAAAGGTCACGGAATGGGTCCATCCGCGGTGCCCCCATTCACTGCTATATGAAACACCGTACTTAAAAGCCAGCACATCGAGGTCTGGGGCAAAAGAACAAAATCCCGCAATGACCAGTGTAAGTGGCCGGACTTCTTTGGGGAAAAATGCATACCCAATTGCCGTAGACGCCGCGATGTGTCCAAAAACTGAAGCCATTTATGCTATTTTTTAACCTTGAATGACCAAAGTACATACACTTTGGATGCTATTTGTCCGTCGGGCAAGGTTCCAACGGAGGTAGCCCGAAAGGTTTGCCCCTCCCTTGTTTCAATGGCCTTTTGGATGACCTCTTTCAATAATGCCCCATCCTTACAGGTAAATACCAGGGTACTATCAGCTTTTTTGTGAAACTCAGCCTCTATATGAGTAACCAACATGGAAACCGGTGTTTCTCCCTGAATATGAGCCAATGCCATCAGTCCGGTAGACATTTCAGCGGCTGCACATTGAGCAGCGAAATAGGTTGACCGAAATGGATTTTGAGAGCGCCAACCATAAGGCAACTTAACTTCGCAGACTTCTGTGGTGCAAGACTTCACCCGTACCCCCATGAACCAAGCCGCAGGGAGCTTCAGGAACATGTAGAACTGCATTTTCCAGGGAGTATTGACTTGCTGGAGAAAGGACATGTGGTGAGTGAGTGCGTGAATGAGTGAATGAGTGAGTGAGTGAGTGGGTTAGCCGGGGTTTCGGCGTTTTTTGGAAATTGCCTTTCCAAAGCTGCGCCACATATCTTCAAAAGTATCGTAATCTTTCTGGAAGTTAATACCTAAACCAAACCGGAGGCTGCTTTGGCCGGAGACATCGGGTTCGGTGCGTTGGTAAACTTTGAGGCGCCACTGTCGGTTCTCGGTAAGGGCAATTTGTACCGTAACGTCTTCACCCAGGAATCCATCGGTAGAGGTGATGCCCGGGCCGCCAATACCAAACTGTGAACCCAATTGCACGGTTACACGGTCGTTTATGAATCCGGAACTCAGGCGTACATTAACCTCGCGGCCACCGAGCCGGTTAGGGTCTGATAGCACATCGTTTTGATAATCGCTGTAAATGATGTCAAAATCAAGACTTGATACTGCGCCTCCAAACCATTCTGAAGCCAGTCCCGCCAGATAATTGGCAAACTGGTTGCTGATCATTTGGGTCAATGTATTGAACGCAGTGGCCACATAATCAGAACTCTGAATAAATCCTGCGCTGGCCGGGGGCAGGAAGGAACCTATCACTACCAGACCAAAAACCTGACGCGACATTTCTGCCTGGTCCTGACGCAGTAAACGCAGTTTGGTGTCGGTAACAGATTTCAACTCGCTGGTAATATTTGGGAAATTCAGTCCAAATGTGATGTTTGGCTTCATCAAATCACCAGCCAGGTGCATACTTACAATGACTTTGGTTGCCTTGGCCGCTTCGTCGAGCAAGCGTGGGCGTACAGAGCGCAGCAATTCCAGCTCTTCTTTCACAAAATTGTACACCGAGGTATTGACCTCGTAGGTGGCATCCAGATTGATTTGTGCGCCATAGGGGTCGCCATACCAGTTGATGGTACCGCCGTTGGTTACAACGAAGGGTTTATTAACAAAATTCAACAAGGTGAACAGGTATTCACCACGTACAATCTGATAACCGCCATACATGGTAAATTCCCCTTCCCGGTTAATGGCCAGTTTGATATTGCCTTCCCCTCTTCCTTTGATGATATCGCCCGTTTGTTCATCAAAAATCAATTGAACTTCCGCCTGATCTGTAATCGTCAAGTCCATTTCAAAATTCAAGCCTTTCAAATCACTGATCACAAAATCCTTTTTTCTAGTCTCAGTCTTGGGTTTATTCCTTTCAAAGTTGATGAACTTTGCCTCTTTAGCATCTGATGTAGTATACAATGGAATGTATAACCGCGTGCCAGGACCGGTGGTGGCTTCAATGTTGATATTTGTTCGACTAAAAGAGCCGGTCACATCCATGGCAAAGCGTCCCTCCGCCCGGCCATAATACAGGTCGCTATCTGTAGATGTAGTATTGAGTACCAGGAAGCCCGGATCTTTTGATTCTATCTTGCAATTGATGCGCCATTTGCTGAAATGCTCGTGCTCAAGCCCTCCTCGAACCAGCGCTAGATGCTGCCGGGTACCATCAAAAATGGTATCACCATCGGCAGATATTTTGTTTTTTGTAAACGTAACTGTCTGATTTTTAATAAAATACAGGGTTTTTAAATAATCTATCATAAACTGCCCTTCATCCACTTTCAGACTCCCTTCCACAAACGGGTGTTCCAGGGTTCCATATCCTTTCAACTGAGCGCCAAAACGACCTGCCGTGTTTGAAATATCCGGTACAATGGTTTCAATCACTTCAAAAGGGAACTGGTCGGCACTGATATCTGCCCAGAATTCGCCAGTCCTATACGATTTAACTGAATCCGGCTCCATTTCAAGTTCCTCCTCGGTTTTGCCTTGAATTTGCACGCCGCCAGCCACCCGGAGCAATTGTTTTTGTGTTTTCTTTTCCAACAGGAAGACTTTTCCGGTTACTGGTTTGGATAAATCTTCCAGTTCAAGGTTGCAGAGTACCTCTCCGTATGGTTTTTCGTTAATGTACAACATCTCGGAGAGCATATCGGCCCTCAAATTCCGCATGTTGAATACATCACCTATCGCAATTTCAAAGTCGTAAGCTTTTCCCCTGATTTGAATCTGCTCAGGATCCAGGAATCGGTTCACCTCACTTAGGTCAAAATTGGTTAAGGCAAATTTTAATCCCCGGGAATTATTAAAGCTTTCCAGAGATATACGCCTTATTCCATTAAACAACTCCAACTGTTTGGTTTCCAAGGCCTTGGCCCCAAAACGAATATAGTTATCCTCCTCAATCAACCATTCCTGACTAAAAAGTTTGATTTTAGAAGCATTGAAACTTAATTGCCAAAGAGAGTCTGCCACAGACAAGTCTCCGTTCAGGTAAATGCTCTCTACAATACTGTTAGGGGTTTCGTCTTTAGCTTCAAGTACCAGATGGAACACATCTCCAATCAGCGGTCCGCCCAGCGTAATGGCCGGGAGTTTCTTTTTCCCTGATGCGTTTTCAGGCAGTCGCAGATACAGCCAGGCGGAATCACCATCACTGTTCCACCGCAAACTGGGGTCGCCCAGCGAGACATCCCCGAATTTGATCAGGGGAGTTTCTACCACCAGATAGGAGGTTCCCTTACGCGCATCTACGTGTCCGTTTGCACGTACATTGCGCAGGGTGTCCAAATCGGGGACAAACAGTTGGGCCAGATTTCGGGAGTTTCTGATCTGGAAATTGAGGTCGTAATAATCGTTTAAAGGCAACGAATCCCGTGCAGGCAGGCCGAGTTTTTTGACAATTTCCGGGTGATGGCGCCCCAGCAGCCGCAACAGATTTTGTGGTGCACTGGCCAGACTAAATGATCCTGTCATCTGTCCATAGGCCACATCCGAATCAATACCGAAATAACGGCTGCCATCCGGCCTGAAATAGGAGTTAAACTTCAGATAATCAAGGTTATACCAGGTTTCCCGGTCTTCCAGTATCTTGAAGTCCTCCAGATTAGCCATACCCACAATTTCGTCAACATTTCGTCCCCGCAATTGCAGTTGTTTGACGTCTCCAATAAGTACCCAGTCTTTATCTACCAATTGCAAAATACCAAGATCCAGGCGCCGGACTTTGGCTGTAAAGTCAAACACGGGAATAGTATCTTTCAGGTTGATGTTTCCATCAAAAACGAAATCCACATTAGGGTCATCGCTCTCTACTTTACCGTCGAACACATACTTTTCGAACTTGCCATTCAAGGTGATATCCCTGTATGGATAGCCGCGATACATAAAGGTGTCTATTTTACCACTCACCCTGGCATTCACGGTGGGAAGCGTAAGTCCGGTGGATTTATCAGCCACATTAACCTCAAAAGTACTCGGACCAAAATTCCGGTCATCAGTCCAGGTGGCCATGTCGAAGCCGCTCATTTTCAGGTCACCGCGATATATGGCATTGGCAGTACCATCCTTTAGGTTCAATTGCATATCCACCCTGCCCGGTCCAAGGCTGGTATTGAACTTACCATACAATACGTGGTCAAAACCGTCAAAAAGCTGGTAACTTCCTTTAAATGAGATCTGATTCAGTTTGAAGAACTGCCTGGGCGGCCTGAAACCTGGCACTACTCTGGCTATGGTGTTCATATCGGTGAGCAATTCCTCAAAATCAAAATTCAACACCATAGGTTCATCATTATCACCCAGGCCACGACCATCAAAATCTCCCCTGAGTCGGGTGGATTCTCCAACCCGGATATCAAACTGATCCAGTTTTAATTTGCCATTTACCTTGCCGCTAACATAACCGGCCACATCGGCAATCAGGTCTTTGTTGGAGGTAAAAAATTCGTTGTTGTAGACTGTTTCTTCAAAGTGACGAACATCACCCAACCTGATTTTGGAACCTTCAGACAGGCGTATGTCCATGGTTACCTGGTTGTTGAAATCAGCCAGTTGATCCAACCATTGATCATCAGCACGGGTATCTTCATACCTGAATATTAGCGTGTCTCCGATAGAAGATCCTCCGGCTGTTTCAATTTTTGTATCAAACAGTGCCGCCAGCGAATCCGTCAGCATTAATTTACGCGCTTCGCCATGCGACAGCGTAAACCCTGACTTCTCAACTGCTGAAAGGTGCTTAATTGCGCCAAAAATATCCAGGATATCCTCCGTTGTTGGCAATCCTTTTTCATCCACGGCTGGTTTTTCACCTACATATATTTCAAGTTTTTCCGCCTGTGCATCCAGTTGGTGGATATCGAGGTGATCATAATCCATAACCTCTGCCGGGGTTTGTTTTTCAGCAGAATTTCTGAAATTATCAAACCTGAATCCACTGTTTTGCAAAGAAAGCTGCCCAACCATGATTTGCAAGGTAGGCATGAGTTTTAAGGTGTCTGTTTTGAGGGCAACAGGCTTTAAGTATGGCACAAAACCCTCAGGCGGCGCCATACGTTCTTTTTCAAAAACAAAATAAAAGCCGTCGAAAACAACCGAACGGATGTCAATGAGGTTGTTAGCCAGGTCCAGCTGATTGATTTTGATATTTCCTTCAGCCACTTGATAACTCATCAATTTTCGGCGTATCTCGCCATCTCTGAAGGAGTACCGGTCCTCTGAAAACACCACGTCATGCAGGTTCAGATTCTGAATCCGTAGGTAAAAAGGAGCGGATTTCTTTTTCTTTTTAGGGCCGCCTGAACCAAAAAGATCTTCCAGCTTTGCCAACAGTGCATTGAAATTACCCCTGCGCTGATCGGCTTTTTTGATGAGGTAAACCCTTGCATGGGACAAGCTAACTTCACTGAATTCGAGACGGTTCCAGAGCACGGAGAAAAAATTACCGCTCAAACCTGCAGAGAACTTCTCAGCATACAACAAGGTATCGCCATTAAGGTCTTCCACGTACAAACCATCCAACACCACGTTATCAAAAAACTCAATATCTACCCGTTTTAGTTCCACCCTGGTTTCAAGCGTTTCGGATAGAAAAGTGGTAGTTTTATGTACCAGCCAGTTCTGCACAAAGGGAGATTGCAGAATGAAGTAAAGCGCCACCAACAACAGTACCAGAACGAAAAGTACATTTTCAATACGCCTTAGCACCTTGCGAAACAAGGCCAGCCAGTAGGGCACTGGCGGCTGAGCCGGGTCTGGTTGTTGGGGTGTTCTGGACGTGGATGACATAAAAGGATTTGCGCTGCAAATTAACGCAGTATTTGTGCCAAAAAGTACGATTGGGTTGCCTGTATTTGCAAGTTTTACCCTGAAAATGACGAAGTTAAGATAAATAGCTTGTTGCTTAGCCCGACAAGCGCAGATATTTGCAAATCATAAACTTAATTGTCCATGGAGATTTTATTTGGTATCGTTGTGTTGGTGTTGCTCGTGTGGGGACTGGCAAACCGCAAAAAAGCGAAAAAAGAGTGGATTCAGGAAGAGCGCTACGAAGAAAGCGGCGCTTGGATTGACAAAAGATCAGGCGAAAGAGGCACTTATGGCTCTTTGGACGAAGAGATGGAGGCCAATCGAAAATACATCAGTCAGCAAGGTAAAGTCAACGAGCTATCCCGGGCCATTCAGGCGCATCTTGGCGAACATCAGCACGGAAATTCCAACGATATTCAAGGACAATACGAAGCCATCAAATCGGAAATCCAAACGCTTTTCCGGCATATTGAGGCCTTAAAAAAGGGACAAGACATTCCACTTCGAGAAAATGAAGCGCCGGAGGATGCTTCCATTGCACCATTAAAAAAACAAATTCTGGACTTTGCATTTCAGGAATTTCCGGAGTTGCTGGATTTGGAAATAACACAAATCAAGCGCCTGGATGCTTATTGTGTTCAATTGTGCTCCAGAATGTTGCGGTAAGCAGACATTTATGGTTAAAAAAATGATTTAGTAGTCCTAAATAACCATCAAAGTAAGGCAAATGAAATTTATTTTTGTTTGCCCACTGGCAATCAGTCTTGAACAAAATTTATCAAAAGCCGTTTTAACACCCCTTTCCTAAAAATTTTTCGGCCAGTGAAATCCGTTTTTGTCTTATTTGAAAAAAATAAGTCGCAAATGGCTTAAAAAATATAACTTTGCGCCGAAAATAACTCAGCAGCACTATATACATGAGGCAGTTAAAAATTACGAAGTCCATTACCAACCGGGAAAGCCAATCGCTCGAGAAGTATTTGCAGGAGATTGGCAAAGTGGACCTCCTCACTCCGGAAGAAGAAGTTGATCTTGCCAAACGCATCAAACAAGGCGACCAAATAGCCCTGGAAAAGCTCACTAAGGCCAACCTTCGTTTCGTGGTTTCTGTTGCAAAACAGTATCAGAATCAAGGTCTTAGCTTGTCTGACTTGATCAATGAAGGCAACCTCGGCCTCATTAAAGCTGCGCAAAGATTCGACGAAACCCGGGGTTTCAAATTCATTTCATACGCTGTATGGTGGATACGTCAGAGCATTCTGCAGGCCTTGGCCGAGCAGAGCCGTATCGTGCGTTTACCTCTCAACAAAGTAGGCTCACTGAATAAAATCAACAAGGCCTTCAGCGAACTGGAGCAGCAATACGAACGCGAACCAAGCGCAGAGGAACTGGCAGAAATGCTGGAAATAACAACCGACGAGGTGGAAACCACACTCGGTGTAGCAGCCCGCCACGTATCTATGGACGCCCCATTTGTGGAAGGTGAAGACAACTCTCTGCTTGACGTATTGGAAAACAATACCATGCCAGGCACTGATTCCCATTTGGACTACGCTGACTCTCTGCGTCGTGAAATTGAACGTTCTTTGGGTACGCTCACAGACCGTCAGGCAGATGTGATTAAATTGTACTTCGGCATCGGGGTTGAACACCCGCTGTCATTGGAAGATATTGGCGATAAATTCGGGCTTACCCGCGAAAGGGTTCGTCAGATCAAGGATAAAGCAATCAATAAACTGCGCGCTACCAGCCGCAGCAAATTGCTGAAGACTTACCTCGGCGCCTGATTCAGCCAAACTAGGCAAACAAAAAAGCCATCCCGAGCAATCGGGATGGCTTTTTTGTTTGCCTCTTCAAAAATCAAGATTAATTTTTGAAGTATGGCGCCGGATTTTTGCCACCCTTTTTCACTACGTCCAGGCGTTTTTTGAACTCCATATACAGCGTATCGTCTTCTTTACGGCCATATGCCTGAAGCAACGCTGCGAGTACGTTTTGGTCGTTGTGATCAAGGCTCTCTGCTTTTTGAAAATACTTCAATGCTTCGTCTACACCAACCAGCATTTGCGCTTTCAATTCCTGGTAACGCTTTTGTCCGGCAGAAGTAGAAAAGCTGGTAGCGTTCATTTCCTGAGCAAGGATATTGGTTTCGTTATACAGCAAAGCACCCAAAGAGTAGTTGAAATCCACATTGGTTGGATCTTTCTCGATGGCCATTTTGTAGTTTTTCTTGGCCAGATCTCCGTATTCCTTGAGTTTTGGTGCACGCTGTTCACGAGCCTGAGTGGTATCTTCCAGGATGGTTGTGAACAGATTATTGTACACATCGCCCAACACGCGGTACAGACCCGGATTATTTGGTTCTTTGCGAATAGCCTGCTCCAGTGAACCAGTCAGTTCGTTCAATTTGCCTTTACCCAGGTAATAATTGATTTCTGCAAAAAGCAGAGAACCTTCATCCGGGAATTTTTTGCGGCCTTCCTGAAGTACTTTCAATGCGCCAGCCTCATCCTTCAATTCGGTGCGACAGTTATAGAGGCCTTCATAAACAGCCACACTGTCTGTGCCTTTGTTGTACAACTCTTCGTAAAAAGGCAGGGCATCGTTGTAACGCTTAGCCAGGGTTGCCAGCAAACCAGTGAAGTAAACCTGGTCGTTGTATTCTTTAGCGTCGTCCAGGATACTCTTTTTCTTATTGGCTTTCAGCACATTGTGTGCATCGATGGAAGCTTTGAAAGCCAGGAATGCTTTATCGAATTCTTTGTTATTGTATTTCCCTACGCCAATATTTACAACCTGCGGCTGCATGGCTGTGATGCCATCAATAGCTTGTTCTTTCTCGTATTTTTTAGCGGTAGGAATTTCAATGGCCATTTTGTAAGCATTGATAGCCTCAAGCGCGTCATTATCACCCGACAATTTTGCAGCGGGGTTGATAGACTTCATGGTCAGTTCGTTGGTCAAACGAGTGCTGTACACATCGCCTTTGATGATCCATGCAGACGCCAATGCCTGTGCTTCAGGCGTTTGGAGAGCCTGTTCAATCTTGGTAATGGCTTCTGTCAGTTTTGATCCGTTGCCTGATGGATCCTGGTTGTATGCAGCCAGGGCTTTACCGGCAGATTTGGCAAGTTTAGCGCCGTCTTCCTGAGCTTGGGCCACTCCAATTGTCAGAAGAATGCCAGCAAGGGCGAAAAGGACTTTTTTCATTGTCTTGGTCAAAATTTAATGAATTGAATTCCATAGTAAGACGCAGAAACCCAGGAAAGGATTTACAACATCTTGTTAATATGCCAACAAAGTCCGGAACCTGCCTTACAACAGGTTTCGGAGATGGCATCTTTATTCAGCGTTATTTGGTTCATCCGTTGCTCCGTCTTCAACATTTGGCTCTTCTTCAGCTGCTGCCACTACGGTTACATCAGCGATAGAGTCCGAATCTTCCAGACGAATTAGCTTAACACCCTGAGTAGCACGTCCCATTACACGAAGTTCATCCGCGGCGGTGCGGATGGTGATGCCGGAACTGGTTGTAATCATCAGATCATCGTTATCCGTAACCGTTTTAATAGCTACCAGATTGCCCGTTTTTGGTGTAATGTTGATGGTTTTCACCCCTTTACCACCCCGACTTTGTACGCGGTAATCTTCCAGTGCGGACCGTTTACCCATACCATGTTCAGATACAACCAGTATGGAGGTGGTGGTATCTTCCGGATCAATACAAACCATGCCAACCACAGCATCTCCACCTTCATCATCAACCCAAATACCACGCACACCTGCTGCTGTACGGCCCATCGGACGTACATCCTGCTCGTTGAAGCGAATGGCTTTACCGCTTTGCACAGCCATAATTACTTCATTTTTGCCGTTGGTGAGTTTGGCTTCAATCAAGGCATCGCCTTCATTAATTTCAATGGCATTGATACCACCCTGACGCGGACGGGAATAGGCCTCCAGCAGGGTTTTCTTGATCTGACCTCTGCGGGTACAGAAGGTGATATAATGGTTGTTGAGGAATTCTTCATCGTCCAGCTTGCGCACTATGATGTAAGCGCGAACCTTATCTTCTTTAGGAATATTCAACAGGTTTTGAATAACCCGTCCGGCAGTGGCTTTGGCGCCTTCCGGAATTTCGTAAACTTTCAACCAAAAGCAGCGGCCGCTTTCAGTGAACAGCAACAAGGTTTGGTGAGTGGTAGCAGTGAACATATGCTCCACAAAATCCTCGTCGCGCGTGCGTACGCCCTGTGCGCCTCTACCGCCGCGCCCCTGGGCACGATACTCGGAAATAGGTGTACGCTTGATATATCCGGCATGGCTGATGGTAATCACCACTTCCTCGTCTTCAATGAGGTCTTCAATGCTGATATCAGCCTCATCTATCTCGATGGAGGTGCGACGTTCGTCGCCGTAACGATCTCTAATTTCCTTGGTTTCGCTTTTTACGATACCGCGTTGCAAACCTTCATCGGCCAAAATAGCTTTCAACTCGGCGATGCGTTTCATCAACTCTTCGTACTCGAGCTTGATCTTATCGCGCTCCAGGCCGGTAAGTTGTTGAAGACGCATGGCCAGAATGGCTTTGGCCTGAATTTCTGTAAGACCAAATTTGGTCATCAATCCTTCACGTGCTTCATCAGCATCTTTGGAACCCCGGATGAGTGCAATCACTTCGTCCAGGTGATCCAGTGCAATAAGCAAGCCTTCCAGGATATGCGCTCTTTCTTCCGCTTTCCGCAGTTCGTATTTGGTGCGGCGAACGATCACATCGATTCGGAACTTTACAAACTCATCAATTTGATCTTTGAGGTTCAGTGTGCGCGGGCGACCATTTACCAGAGCGATGTTGTTGATCCCGTAAGAGGTCTGCAGTGGTGTCAATTTGAACAACTGGCTCAGGATAACATTGGCGGCGGCATCGCGTTTGATTTCAATCACCACCCGAACGCCTTCGCGGTTAGACTGGTCGCTTACGTCAGAAATACCCAGAATACGTTTTTCATTCACCAGCTCTGCAATTTTTGCAATCAGCATGGCTTTATTGATCTGGTACGGTATTTCTGTGACGATGATGCTTTCCCGACCCTTGGAATCGGTTTCGATTTCTGTTTTTGCGCGCACCACCACCCGGCCACGTCCGGTTCTAAATCCTTCTTTCACACCAGTTAATCCGTAAATAATACCTCCGGTGGGAAAATCTGGCGCCTTAACGAACTGCATGAGTTCCTCCACATCAATTGCAGGATTGTCTACAGCAGCTATGATTGCATCGCACACTTCTGTGAGGTTGTGTGGCATCATATTAGTGGCCATACCTACCGCAATACCGCTTGCTCCATTAACCAACAGGTTGGGGAATTTGGTAGGCATAACGCTGGGCTCCTCCAATGAGTCGTCGAAGTTCAATTGAAAATCAACGGTATCCTTGTCCAAATCGCCTACAATTTCATCGGCTACCCGACGGAAGCGGGCTTCTGTGTAACGCATGGCAGCTGGGCTGTCGCCATCCATGGAACCGAAGTTACCCTGGCCATCCACCAGAGGATAACGAAGGCTCCATTCCTGAGCCATACGTACCATGGTATCATAAACAGAGGCATCGCCGTGCGGGTGATATTTACCCAACACCTCACCCACGATACGCGCAGATTTCTTGTAGGGTTTGTTGTAAGCTAATCCCAAATCCAGCATTCCGTACAAAACACGGCGGTGAACGGGTTTTAAACCATCGCGAACATCAGGGAGTGCGCGACTGACGATCACCGACATCGAATAGTCGATGTACGCGGTTTTTAGTTCGTCTTCAATGTTGATGGAAATAATTCTCGAATCTTGCATGTGCAGAACTTAAACGCAATAGTAGATTTTTTGTCCGCTCGGAATGAGTCAGGCTTTATCATTTAATCGAATGGCGCGATAGATCAGTAATCCAATACCTGCCACCGTGCTGATGGTTCCAAAAATGAGCATTTCACTGGCACCTTCCCAGCTTTCCAGTTTGAACAAAGCTCCAAAAAAAGTGAGTGCAATGCCCATAAAAAGCAATGAAAGGGGGTAAACGAGTTTCATGTGTTGATGTAGTTTTATTGTCTGGGGAAAAAGGCTGATTCGCCGCGCGAAGATACGAATTATCCGCGTTTGATGGTGGGAAATGATGGCTTACTTATCCACATTCAGACGATTTTGATGCTTTTTTTCGCATCAGGGGTTTGGTTTATTTCTGGGATAAACAGTCAATTCCTTGAAGGTAGTCAGAGAATCCGTTTCTCTTCTGAATTTCAGTTGACTTGCCTCTCCGATAACGATTTCAGCCGTAGTAAAAACCTCGTTTCCATCCAGTAAATGACCGCCAATGGTTTTACCCTCTGCATCAGACAGGGAAATATGCAGATGCATGCCATCCGGCGAAATGGTACCTACGAGCGAAACAATTTCCATTTTTTGTTCCAATCGCAAAGGCACAGTTTGGTTGGCTGGTCGGATACATACTTTTTGCAAACTGCCCACGCAAGTGAGTATAAATGCAGCCTGCAATTGATGTGTTTTTGCAAATTTATCCAACTCCTGCTTCAAATCCTGACCGGGAAGCAATCGGATAGCATGTATGCTGAGGGTATCTGAAGGTTTCGGCATAAGGGTACAACCAAGGCAAAGAAGCAGGGTGAAGAAATAAAGTCGATTCATTCGTAACTGGAAAAATTAAGCGGGGCTGCAAATTTCTCTATTTTTACCGCCCTTTCTGTTTCTATTTTTACCAAAAACAAAACCATGAGAATGAGCCTAAATCGCTTTACCCTTCCTAACCTTTTTGCCTTTTTTCTCTTTTCTCTCCAAATTTACGGACAAAATGCCACCATTAAGGGCGCCATTACCGATGCCCTCACCGGAGAAGCGCTGCTGGGTGCAACGGTCAAATCCGGCACAATTGGCACAGCTACCGATGCGAATGGCAATTTTTCCCTGAGCCTGGCAGCTGGTAGTTATGAAATAACCGCCAGTTATATTGGCTATACCTCTAAAACCACCACAATCCGTGTTGCGGCCGGAGAAACCCGCCAACTGGATATTAAACTGGACAATGCAGATAACCTGTTGCAAACTGCTACTGTTACGGCAGGCAAGTTTGAAAAACCACTTGGCGAGGTTACCGTCTCCATGGACGTTATCAAGCCCAAACTGATTGAAAACACCAATACGACCTCTGTAGACGAGGTTCTGGTGAAAGTACCCGGTGTTACCATAATTGACGGGCAGGCAAGTATTCGCGGTGGAGCAGGCTTTTCTTATGGCGCAGGCACCAGAGTTCTGATACTGGTAGACGATATCCCGGCGCTTCAACCAGATGCAGGATTGCCAAACTGGGATGATTTTCCGGTAGAGAACATCTCACAACTGGAAGTCCTCAAGGGCGCCGCATCAGCTTTGTATGGCTCTTCAGCCATGAATGGCATTATCAATATCCGCACCGGTTTTGCCAAAGACAAACCCGAAACCAATGCAGCCTTTTTTACCAAAGTTTGGGGCGACCCAAAAGATCCGGTTAAAAAATGGTGGGGAACAGATAGCTCCGGTATCATCCAACCTATTGAAACCGGTTTTAGTTTTGCCCACCGGCAAAAATTCAACAAACTTGATTTTGTACTTGGTGCATATGGACTTTACCGGGACAGCTATAACCGGGATACCTATAGCCGTTATGGTCGGATCACGCCAAATCTGCGTTATCGGGTAAATGATCGGCTGACACTTGGCCTTAATTCCAACATAAACTTTGGGCGCAGCGGAAGCTTTTTTATTTGGGGCGGCGCCGATACCCTGGCCATACAAGCCGGCGTAGGTTCTGCATCGTATACCAAAGGCCGGCTGCGGTTTAATATTGACCCAAACTTGCAATATTTCGACCGTTTTGGCAACCGACACAAGGTTTTGAGCCGGTATTTCTATATCCACAACAATAATTCCGGCAATCAGAGTAACGACAGTCGCCTGTACTACGGCGAATATCAGTTCCAGCGTCCGATGGACAACATTGGTCTGGTGCTTACTACCGGTGTAGTGGGTATGTACAATACTGTGGATGCAGAAATCTACAGCAACGCTTCTTTCAAGGCCCGCAATCTGGCCGGATATCTCCAGCTTGATTACAAAGCATTTGATCGTTTGAACCTTTCAGCCGGGGTGCGTTATGAGCAAAACGTGCAAAAAAGTCCGGACAGCCTGTTTTTCCGCAATAGCCTGCTCGGCGTCATTCCAAACGGAGAAACTAAAGAGGCCAAGCCCGTGTATCGCCTCGGCGCCAACTTTCAGGCGGCAAAAGCTACCTATCTGAGAGCATCACTGGGGCAAGGCTATCGCTATCCAACCATTGCCGAGAAGTTTGTGAGCACCGACTTTGGTGTGGGCAACTCGGTTATCCCTAACCCCTATTTGGTGTCTGAAACAGGCTGGACAGCCGAGGTCGGTTTAAAACAAGGTTTCCGCATCGGAAGCTGGCAAGGCTACGCAGACGTGACAGGATTTGTGTCTGAATACCAGAAAATGATGGAATTTGTACTGGATACCATCTTTTTTGATTTTACAGCAAGTCCACCTGCTCTCTCTGCACTTTTCCAATCGCAAAATACCGGTGATACACGTATTACCGGTTGGGAGGTTTCTGTTCTTGGCCAGGGCAAACTCGGTCCTGGAACTTTATCGCTGCTTGCCGGTTTTACCCATACTGATCCGAAATACAAGGAGTTTAGCGACTCACTCAGGATCAATGTTTACAAGGCATCCGATACTACAAATGTGCTCAAATATCGGTTCCGTAACACCTTTAAGATTGATGCGGAGTACAATGTAGAGAACTTTTCAGTGGGCGTTTCCACCCAATACAACAGCCATATGCAATCCATTGATGCCATTTTTGAATATGGTTTGCCGGGTGTAAACAAATTCCGTACAGCGAATAACAAAGGATTCACCCTGGTAGATCTTCGTGCATCCTACAAACTAAATAATCATTTGAAAATCAGCGCCTTGTGTGGTAACCTGTTGAATGAGGAATACACCGTTCGACCGGCATTGCTTGAGGCGCCTCGAAATTACACCTTGCGCCTGGATTGGCAAATGTAAATCGTTGAGCACCTGTTATTGGGAAATATGTACGCTATCATTGACGTAGAAACAACCGGAGGAGTAGCCCGTTACGAGCGCATTACTGAAATAGCCATTGTGGTGCACGATGGTGAACGGGTAGTGGATACCTTTGCCACCCTGCTCAATCCGGAACGAAGCATTCCCAGACAAATTACCCAATTAACAGGTATCACAGATCAGATGGTAGCCAAGGCGCCTAAATTTTTTGAGGTTGCCAAAAGGATTGTAGAGCTGACAGAGGGAAAAATCTTTGTGGCACACAATGTCAACTTCGATTATTCCTTTGTTCGGGAAGAATTTATACGCCTTGGCTACGATTTTCAACGCAAACAGTTGTGCACCGTAAGGCTGTCCAGAAAAGTTTTTCCCGGCTTGCCTAGCTATAGTTTGAGCAACCTGAAAAAACACTTCAATATCCACGCAGAAAAAAGTCACCGGGCCTTGGACGACACCCTGGCTACCACCCGGCTTTTTGAACTGATATTGGCAGAACAGGAGGGCACTGGCAAGGTAAAACAGTTGGTCAACCATGGCGTAAAAGAAACCAAACTCCCACCTGCTATTACCCTCGATCGGCTGCATGAGGTACCTGATCAATGCGGAGTATATTATTTTCACAATGCAGCCGGGAATGTCATTTATGTAGGCAAAAGTTTAAATATCCGCAAACGGTTGTTCGAACATTTTGCAGATCAAACCCCGAAAGGAGACAAACTTAGAACCGGTGTGGCTGATGTAAGCTGGGAAGTAACAGGAAGTGAGCTGGTTGCGCTTTTGCATGAGAGCGCAGAGATTAAACGGTTGTTGCCACCTGTAAATCGGGCACAAAGAACACGACAATACGCAGGCGCTATTTATGCCTACACAGATCTAAAAGGTTATAAAAATCTGGTTTTCGGAAAAAACACGGCCAAAAATGCAAAAAACCTTGAGCTGGTAGCTGAGTTTCCCAAAACTGACAATGCACGCAATTACCTGCAGGCGCTTGTGTATCAACACGAACTTTGCCATCGGCTAACTCACTTGGATGCCTCTGAACATGCTTGCTTTCATTACAAAATAAAAAAATGCCTGGGCGCCTGTGTTGGTGAAGAAGCTGCTGAATCCTATAACGAGCGGGTGGAGACTGCTATCCGGCAAGTTTCCAAACGCCTGAGCGGCAATTTTTTCTTCATAGAAAAAGGTCGGTCTGATGCCGAAGTAGCTGTAGTTGGAGTACAAAACGGAAAATACATGGGCTACGGTTTTGTCGATGTAGAACAGGGCGACCAAACCGTTTCAGCCTTACTGGAGCTGCTAAAAAGTACTTTCAATGATCCGGATGCACCTCGTATCATCCTTAATTACGTTGAAAAAAGGCCCAAAGGAATCAGGCGCTGGGATGAATTGGAATAATCAGTTACCTCTGCCAAACTGATACGCTAAACCCAGCCTCCAGCTTCTGCCAGGCATAGGCCGATACCTGAAGATTTCGTATCGGGTGTTCCAAATATTTTCACACCGAATATCCAGGATCAATCGTTGTCTGAACCAACTGATTGAAGCCAACAACGTTCCCGTAGTGAAGCTGGGCAAGGGTTTTCCAACCACATCGGGCCGTTTTCCGGTGATTTGTTGCAGGTAGGTCAACGAATAGGTTTTGTACCTCATACTGAGGTTATTGCCGGCAGTAAACCGGGAAGTGTAGGGTAATTGTTTGCCCAATACATTTTCGGAACCTCCATATACTGCCACATGTGTGGTAGCTGACCATTGCCATCTACTGGACATTGATAAGGATAAATCATCCCATTTCACCTGCCAGCCAACCGTACCTTCCAGTCCCCTACCCCATACCTTTCGGAGATTTCCGGGCCTGAACAAACCTGTTTCATCCGGCTGCCAAAGAATCCAGTCATCAACTACCAAATGATACATCCTAATTCCAGCGGATACAGACTCTTGTTTATACTCCCAGCCCAAATCAGCCGACCAGCCTTGTTCCGGTTTGAGGTTAATATTGCCCAGATTCCGCCAAAAACGGTCGTTTAAGGTTGGAAGATTGAAATTTCGGGCCAAGTGCATTTGAATAGCGCCGGCATCGGCTAATCTATAAACAGCCCCTAATGATCCGCTGAATGGAGCCGCCTGAGATTCGGCATATTCCTGCCGCAGCAATAGTGCGCCGCTTAATTTTCCAAGGCGCCAGGCGCCCATACCGTAGGCAGACAACCTCGTTTGTCCGAACCATTTTATACTGTCAGAATAACCATCAACCTGTACCCATTGGTGCATGGCATTGGCGCCGGTTTTCCAGGAAATGAATTTTTGTTTCCAGCTATATTCAGTGATCCAGATGAGCTGCCGGGATTTGCTGGTGTCGGTATCGCCGCTGAGGTAAAAGGCCAGATCATCGTGCAAATAGGCCAGCTTATTTTGTAAAGAACTGCGATTTGAGGTTTTAGCATCCCAATGCAGGATAAATCGGTGGGAACAATCCGTTTGCCAGGTATTTTTGGGTGCTTCTGTACTGGCTGGAGGCAATTCCCGATAGGCATCCTGACGCCAGTAAGAAGTACCCAGGGTGTGGGCAGGATGAATTTTCCATGTATTAAACTGCTGAAAATCAAACCTTTGAACTGCATTATTCGGTTGCTTAGCTGGATAAAACCGACCATCCAACCCTTGCTTGAGAAAGCTAAAATCATTTTCAGCCCACACCCTCATTATCCTTGCTGTACTACTGAACCGGGGACCATTCCAGCCCAATGCAGCACCCGCATCCCACCTGTTAAAGCTGCCCGCAGCAGTTTGCAGACTGCCTTCCCAACCTTTTAGTGAACATGGCAAACCTTGTACAATTTTTACACTTCCGCCCATGGCTCCGCTGCTTTGCAGAGCACTCTGACCGCCAAATTGCACATCCAGTTGATCAGTGGGCCAAACGGGTACAAGGGAAGCATCCATAACCCCATTCATGGGACTTAACAGGCTGATACCATTCCAGAAAATGGGAGTTCTGTTTGGGCCGGCGCCGCGGATAGAAAGTGTAGACAATACGCCCGGGCCATTGCTGCGCACATCAATGGCATTTTCCCAGAGCAATCTATCAGCCAGAGAAACAGCCATGAATTGAGGAATGGAATCCGGTTTCCAGGTGTTATAACCGCTCAATTCCGGTTGGCGGTCCAGCACTAAAAATTCGGGTAATGTTTTCCCGGCCAGGGAATCAGGAATAGGGCTTTGAGCGGGCAAAGTTGAGCCCGGCAACTGGAGCAACAGATAAAATAAGGGAATCCGCTTTAGTTTAAATCTGGCAGATTTCCTCATAATCCGGGCGGTCATGCGCGTAGCGGTGTATATAGGAGCGAATGGTTTCGCCTTTGTGCAACACAAATACTCCCGGCATTTGAAATCCATCACCCAGATCCGGCGTTTCCAGTTCGGCGCCGTGGCCTTCCAGCACGCTGGCCTGAAAGCCGCGTATCCAGTTCATCAGTCCAAACAATTGCTGAGGTGTACCTCTTCCCAAACCAAACAACTGATAAAAGCGCTTTTCAGGATCTGAGATATGATCTACTGGAAAAAGCTTATACTTTTTGAAAAATTTCTCGGCAGTTGCCAGGGTAGGCGCCATGTGAACGAACACCACCCTGATGCCTTTTTCTTCAAATACTTTGCGGCGTTGGGCCACATCGCTTATGGCTTCCCTGCAAAAAGAGCAGCCGAAAAAGCGCAAAAAAACCAACATAACAGGCTGCTTTTCTGTCATTTCAGCCAGTGACTCACCTGTGGTGGCCGAAGTCATTTCTCTCCAAAATGAGGGCGCCTGCATGTGTTTATCAAATAGTGAACAGGATAGAAAGTGGATGGCTTGCGGATTTTACCATTGGGAAAATATACAAACCATCCACTTAAATGAATTTTAGATCAATTTCATGTTGTCCAGTGCATCTGCCACTTCTTTAACTGCAGCGGCAGATTTGTGCAGAAGCTCCATTTCGTCTTTTTTCAGACGCAGCTTAACAATCTCCTGAACGCCTTTTTTACCCAGTTTTACCGGCGCGCCAACGAAGATATCTTTAAGTTTATACTGTCCATTCAGGCGAACGCAGCATGGGAAAATGCGCTTTTCATCCTTCAAAATGGAGATAGCCATTTGAGCTGCTGCTGCACCTGGTGCATACCAGGCAGAAGTTCCCATCAGGTTAACCAGCTCTCCACCGCCTACCTTAGTACGTTCGATGATAGCATCCAGTTTGTCTTTTTTGATCATTTCCGTTACAGGGATACCGCTAACGGTGGTATAACGTGGCAGTGGAACCATGGTATCGCCGTGACCGCCCATGAGCATAGCCTGAATATCTTTAGGAGATACGTCGAGGGCTTCAGCCAGGAAAGCGCGGTAACGTGCAGTATCCAGAACACCAGCCATACCAATTACGCGTTTGTCCGAAAGGCCAGATGCTTTCCAGCAGGCATAAGTCATTACATCGAGTGGATTAGATACCACAATGATGATTGGGTTTTTGGTGTATTTCAGGATGTTTTCTGTAACAGAAACCACGATTTTGGCATTGGTAGCGATCAGGTCATCCCGGCTCATGCCTGGCTTGCGTGGAATGCCAGCTGTAATGATAACAATATCAGAACCTGCGGTAAGTGCATAATCATCACCACCGTTAACGCGGGTGGAGTAACCGTCTACCGGAGCCTGCTGCCACATATCCAGGGCCTTCCCTTTGGCCATATTTCCCTGAATGTCAATGAGAACCACCTCATTCACGATGTCTGCGTGCGCCAGAACATTAGCGCAAGTAGCGCCCACATTACCGGCGCCTACTACTGTTATTTTGCTCATTCGTTAAGGCTGTTGTACTCTGTCTGTTCAACAGAATGATGTTGTAAAAGAATTGTGCGGAAATGCGCCGCAAAAATAGAGACCGCAAGCGGTTTTCTTGACATAAGTGCGTAAAAAAAGCTGCCCAAAAGCAGCATTTTGCGTAATACTGCTTTTTTACTCAGAAGCCAGGTATCTGTATGGTATCTATTGAAACAGCATAACCGGAGAAGTTGCCATATCCGCCCACGATATTGTTAAATACCGCATCTGGGTCGCTCAATGGCAGGTTGTTGGTTTGCCTCGACAGAGAAAGGTGGTATTTGTAAAACTCTTTGGACAAACTACGCCATTCCACGAAAATCTTTTTGGGCCGTTCATTTTCCGGATCAAAAGGTATTCTGGCTATCAAATCAAGGGTTTTCCGGCCATCCGCCCAAAAATTTTCGTTGATCAGCACAACAGGTTCAGGTATATCGTGTAAGAGCGAGAATGTACGTCCATCTGCCAAAAAGTTAGTTTGACCTTGCTCGGAGAAATCAATAAAAGGCGGATCGAAGGATTCGTAAACATCTGTTTCATGCGTCAAATTGAACGCGAAATAACGGTCAGCCACCGGCAAATAGGGCAAACTGAGCGAAATAGGCACTCTTAACTCACTGAGCCCGTCCAAAGATGGCACAATATAGATATCTGTGGGCTTAAGTGAAACCGGGGCCGGTTTGATATGGGGTGGAATTTCACTGGATGATTGAATGGGCGGGTAACCCGGCACCCTTACACTAAAGGAATATCTGGTGCCTTTTTCTGCAAATTGGTCTTTGTTGCTTTCCCAGTACATAATCTTGTCTGTAACCGTCGTGTCTGGGATCAGCTTATCCCAAAATTGTCCGTTTTCAGATATGGTGGCATCTACATCTTTTCGTACTATTTCCGTTTTGCCACCATCGTTCACCAATTTGCTGAGGGTAATCTTTGCCCTGAAATTTTGCCCTTCCGTAAAATGACACACCACCACCAACTTCGGAGACTCCTCCGGTAAGTCAATAATCACTTCCTTGGCACAACCTGCAACCAGAAAGCCTAGTATGGTGAATATCAAGCGTTGGTGTGACATTTTACGGCGCTAATTATAGGCTGATTGTATTGGAAAAGAGCCCTTAGACGGACAATTTAGCCAAACTGTCTTCCAGTATTTGCACTCGGGCCAGTCCGTCTGCCAGTTTTTTGCGTTCGTTATCTACTACCTGAGCAGGCGCTCCACCTACAAATCTTTCGTTTGAAAGCTTTGCTTCAATGGACTTAATGAATCCGCGCTGGTAGGTCAACTCTTCTGTTAGCTTCTTGCGTTCTGCCTCCACATCAATGGTTTGGTTCAGCGCAACATAATATTTGTCAGTTCCTGAAATGAACGATTTGGCGTTGGCCGGTTCTTCCATTGATACGGTGAGCGACTCCAGAACAGCCATTTTAGTAACCATTTCCCGCACCCCGGCTTGGGCAAAAAGGGCTTGAGCGGTGGCGCTGTCCTGTACGGTAACAGCCAGAGGATCGCGTGGTTTAATCTGGTTCTGGTTTCTGATATCACGAACACCGGAAATGATATTCTTGGCAGCTTCCACCCGGGCAATCAGTTGTTCGTTGACTGAACCGGCCTTTGGATAACGTTGGGCACAACAGTCGTCGCCCGCTTTGCGCTCGCGCAATTGATGCCAGATTTCTTCTGTTACAAACGGCATAAACGGATGCAAGGCCACCATTACACGGGAAAACAAATCGAGGGTTGACTCATAAGTTTCCCGATCAATTGGTTGCTCATAGCCCGGTTTGATCATTTCCAGGTACCAGGAACAGAAATCATCCCAGATGAAGGTGTAGAGCCCGAGGAGTGCCTCGCTTAGACGGAATTGGGTAAAATCAGAATCCATTTGCGCCAAAACCTGCTGGAATTTCTGATCGAGCCATTCAACCGCCAGGGCATTTTTACGTGCAACCTCTTCACTTTCAGCAGTTTCTGTCACATTCCAGCCTTTAATCAAACGCAAGGCATTCCAGAGTTTGTTGCAGAAATTTCTACCGTTTTCACACAACTTGTCGTCGAACAAAATATCACCGCCCGCTGCTGCGCTCGACATGAGTCCGTACCGAACCCCATCTGCGCCATAGTCTTCCAGCAACTTCAATGCATCCGGAGAGTTGCCCAATGATTTGGACATTTTCCGACGGAGTTTATCCCGTACCATGCCTGTGAAGTACACCGCCTGGAATGGTTTTTCCTGACGATATTCATACCCGGCCATGATCATTCTGGCTACCCAGAAGAAAATAATATCCCAGCCCGTTACCAATACGCTGGTTGGGTAGTAATAATTGATTTCGCCGTCGGGTTTATTGAAACCATCGAACACAGATATGGGCCAAAGCCAGGAAGATGCCCAGGTATCGAGCACGTCTTCATCCTGACGGAGATCGTCTATGCTGAGTTGTGGATTTCCGGTAGCTGCCCGGGCCTGAGCCAGGGCTTCGTCGGCAGTTTCTGCCACAAAAACGTGCGTTTCCTGACTCAATCCTTCAGATTTCAGATACCAGGCCGGAATACGTTGTCCCCACCACAACTGACGGGACACACACCAGTCGCGCAGGTTTTCCATCCAGTTTCGGTAAAGATTTTGGAAGCTGGGCGGGTAGAATTTGATTTCTTCTTCCAGGACTGATTTTAATGCGGGAGCACCCAGATCGCTCATTTTTACAAACCATTGCAGCGAAAGCTTGGGCTCCACTACAGAATTGGTGCGTTCCGAGCGACCAATATTGGTGCGGTAATCTTCTATTTTAACCAGATTGCCACTTTCTTCCAGGAAGCCTTTCATCTGCTTCCTTGCTTCAAAGCGGTCCAGCCCAACAATCGGTGCGAAGGTGCACTTATCGTTGATTTTGCCATCGTCAGCAATGGTATCAATCACTTCAAGCTTATGGCGCTGACCAACTTCATAGTCATTAGGATCGTGCGCGGGGGTGATTTTCAATGCGCCTGTACCAAACTCGATATCTACATAATCGTCTGCAATAACCGGAATAGCCCGGTTAATGAGTGGAATCAGCACTTTTTTACCTACCAATGCTGTGTAGCGCGGATCTTTTGGATTTACGGCAATGGCTACGTCGGCAAAAATAGTTTCCGGACGCTGGGTAGCGATGGTTACTCCATCAGCCCCGTTTTCACTTTTGTAATGGAGATGGAAAAGCTGGGCGTTTTCTTCACCGTAAATTACCTCCTCGTTTGACAACACGGTTTTGGCTTCCGGGTCCCAGTTCACCATACGGAGGCCCCGGTACAGTTTGTCTTTCTTGTACAGATCAACAAATACCTTGATTACATCCTCGTAATAGCCTTTATCCATGGTGAAGGCCGTGCGTTCCCAGTCGCAGGAAGCGCCGAGTTTGCGGAGTTGGTGCAGGATAATCCCCCCATATTTTTCTTTCCACTGGTAGGCGTATTCCATGAACTGCTCCCGGGTTAGGTCGGCCTTGCGCAATTTTTTCTCATCACGCAACCAGCGCACCACTTTGGCTTCTGTGGCGATACTGGCGTGGTCGGTACCTGGCACCCAACAGGCATTTTTGCCGTCGAGTCGGGCTTTTCGGATCAAAATATCCTGAATGGTATTGTTGAGCATGTGCCCCATGTGCAACATGCCGGTTACGTTTGGCGGTGGGATAACGATGCTAAACGGTTCACGTTCATCGGGAACGGAGCGGAAATAACCACTTTTTTCCCAGTGGGAATACCATTTTTCTTCAATGTCGGATGGGGTGTAGCGAGCAGACAATTCCATATGTTAAAAGCGTAGCAATGTGCTTGAGGGATGAAGTGGAAGGGCAAAAGTAGCGCAAAAATGGCGTAGTCAGCGTGCAAATTTTTCGAGGCATTACAATTATTCGAACACTACCTTTGTGGCAAGAATTTAACCAGATTTCCATCCACCACCATTGTTATGCAACCATTTGCAGCCCTGACCCCAGCCCAATTTTTTCAACAAAACGCATTTACCCATCCGGAAAGTTTCCTTTGCGGCAATACTATTTCCACCGGCAATCCGGCGAACGGTCCGCTCGCTGGGATGGAGCAAATGCCTGATTATGACAACCACGAAGGCGTTTTTTTCCGTGCAGACGCCGAATCCAGTTGTCTGTTCTTTGCTTTTATTCACCACACCAATCGCGGCCAGGCGCAGGGTGGAACCCGTTTTTTCAGCTATGAAACCATGCAGGATTTATTGAGCGATGGCTTGCGACTCAGTAAAGCCATGTCTGAAAAATGCGCAGTAGCCGGACTTTGGTGGGGCGGTGGCAAATCCATCATTTGCCCGGTAGGCTTTAGCATTAAAGATGCAACACCTGAACGCAGAAAGGTGATTTTTGCCAACTTTGGCAAGTTTATAGCCAGTTTGCACGGCGCTTATGTAGCTGCCGAGGATATGAATACCACTCCGGAAGACATGCAGACGATTTTGTCGCAAAACCGGTTTGTAACCTGCATTCCCAAAACTGCCGGCGGAAGCGGCAACCCTAGCCCGTTTACAGCTGAAGGCGTATTCAAGTCCATGCTGGCAACCGCCAGGGTTTTGGAAGGCAAATCCGATTTGAGTGGCATGAGTGTGTCAATTCAGGGATTGGGCAACGTTGGCGGCGCCCTGGCCAGGTATGTGCTGGAAAGCGGCGTATCCAGGTTGTACGTTACTGATTTAATGCAGGAGCGTATGGAGCAAGTCAAATCCTGGGCGCCGGATGTGGTAGAAATCGTTTCCAGCAAGGAGGCTTTGCTCAGCCAACCCTGCGATATTTTTGCACCATGCGCAGGGGGTAAAGTCATAGACGATCAAACCATTCAGTGGCTTAAGTGCCGCTATGTTATTGGCGCCGCCAACAATCAGCTGGAACGTCCGGAGCGCCATGCTGCCATGTTACATGCCAAAGGCATTTTGTATCTGCCCGATTTTTTCATCAATCGTATGGGCATCATAAACTGCGCCAATGAACAATACGGATGGCTGGAAACAACCCTGCAGGAAGAGGTAGTCAAGATTTACGAAGATACCGTGCATCTGTTGGAGGAATCCCGCAGCCGGAATATTTCTCCACAGGAAATGGCCATGATTCAAGCCGGAGAAGCTATGAAAAAAATGCATCCGATTTGGCCAGGACGCGGCAAGCAGCTGATTCAAAAAGCGGCTAATGAGCGTTTGTAACCCCCGCTATACGCCCCCTGCGAGCACTTCCCAGGTATGGTCGCCCAAGAGCCGTACTGAAGCCAGGTGCTCGTAGGGGTTCCTTCTCCCCCACTCTTCAGGCGCAATCATGGAAAGCAGATGCCTGCCATCGGTTTTTCGCTGATACAGATGATATATATGGTGTATTACCGGCTGGAATGGTACATCAGCCTGATAAATAATTTCTGAAACGGCCATACGGTTTTGCAGGGATTTCGCCTGTCCCATAAGGGTTTCCATCTGCTGCCGAAGCTGCTCCATCTGCCGATCGGTTTGATCGTACATGGCGGTCATGGCATTTCCACGGATCTGCCCTTTATCTTCCGGCCGTATCACAGCCCCTCCTGCGGTATGGGCATAGGGCAATAAACCAGGAGTTTCTGTCACCTTATCCTTGTCGATCGGGTTAACGAATGCCTGATCTGCCTTGTTTTGCTCTTTTTGCTCTGCCATGGGTATATCGCTCAAATAATGACTTCCCGGTTTAATCTGGTGTCCCAAACCTTGCAGCCCCGGATAGCTTCCAAACGCTGGGGGCCGGTAGCATAGGTTAACTGTCCCTCTCTGTTACGGCCTTCCCGAAACTTAGAAACCACAAAACCCTCAGAAGGTTCCAATACCTTTAAATCCTTTCGTTTGTCGTTGCGCACAAAGTAGGCATTGTTTCCATGACTGTTGCTGCCTACAAATGAGTACCCCTTTTCTTTTGCCAAATCGCACAAAGCAGTGAGAGATGCACCGCAACACAGGTTGGAGAAATGGTAGTTAGTGCGGTAAAAATCCGGTGCATAAGGAACTGTCCAGGCATTATCTGGTCCAAAAACGCTGTTATATTCCATGATAACCAGCACCGGGCTAACTACCTCAATGGCTTTCCAAACCCAATAATCGTTACCATCAATATCAATATGCAGCAAGCCCAGCTCACCGGCCATGCCATTGTTGCGCAATAAATCGTTGATATTTTCTGCGGTTACGAAGGACGCCTGGGCGTTGAGTTCGTGTTGCCAGTATATGCGGTCTTCCCGGATTTTTTGCACGTTTTTTTCAGACCCATCCAGCACCAGACCACTCCAGTTATTATTCATCAGCAAAAACCGGGTATTGGCTTCCCGGTAATCTTCTACGCCGAATTCTACAAAGGTATGTGGACGAATATCCAGGTATTGCACCAAAAACTGGATTATTCCGTCGTCGTTCCATTGAGAAAACACGCGAAATTCAGCTTTATGCAAATCCTGCAGAATGTTAGTTGCGTTCTTTTGATGCTCCAGGCTTAGGAGTCGCGCCGACAAAAATTTGCTTTCCTCCAATTCCCTGGATAAGCGAGCTGTATTTCGAAATATTCGTTGCAGGTTCTTGATCATGTGTAATTAGCTTTGCAAAGGTGTGCCACAATACCTATTGCATGGATATGTTCAGGCAATTCCGTGTTTTTGATTTGAGGTAATATTATCCAGTGTCCATTCCAAACGGGCTATAAATGGCGCCTGCCTTACCGAACATTCAGTCAAAGGACAAACGGCACAAGACTTTGGTGGAACACATCCATCTGTGTGGACAAAGCTCTCCAAATCCTGATCAAAAGCGTCGGAAATAGTTTGGCCGAGGGCTTCTATTTCCACGTGCGCCTCATTGACATTGAAATACCAGGGTACCGTCAGGTGACAATCCAAGTGCATAACGGAGCCATATTTAATGATGCGCAGGTTGTGCAAATCAATCCAGTTTGGACGTTTTTTGGTATTCAAAAGTTCAATCAGTCGTCGCAACAAGATTTCATCAGCTTCATCTGTAAGGCCGGCAATGGTGGTGCGAATAATTTTGCCTCCTTCAACCATGATAAGCAGGGCAAAAATCATGGCTACTCCACTATCAATCCAACTCCAACCGGTTAACCGCAACATAAAAAGCCCAACAATAATCCCTATTGTAGACCAGGTATCTGATTGCAGATGCTTGCCACTTGCCTGCAGCGCAAGGGAGTGATGTTTACGACCAGTAGTAATGCACCACCAGCCTAACAAATAATTCACCAGCGCAGTAGCGGCTATAATGATAATGCCCGCGTCCAATTGTCGCACCTCGTGGGTGTGCACCAGATTAGACAGTGATTCATACAGAATGATCATTCCAGCTACCAGAATGAGGATTCCCTCAAAAGATGCCGAAATCAGTTCAATTTTTCCATGGCCGTAAGGGTGATTATCGTCGCGGGGCTTGGCAGCCAGTCGTAAACTGTAAAGCCCGGTAAAACCTGTTACCACATTAACAGTACTTTCCAGCGCATCTGTCAGAATAGCCACAGAATGCGTAAGGAAATAAGCTAACACCTTGAGGATAAAGAGGACAATAGACGCAAAAACCACCCATTTTTGCACCCTTATATTTGCCAAAGCAGCCTTGTTCATAAGCAGAATACCCAATGTGTTTTATTCCCAGAAGGTGGGTTGTATGACCTTTACAAAGGGCAGGTTGGCCAACTGAAACAAAACGCGTTGATAATTTTTTTGGTGCGTGGAACCTATCACTAACCATTGGTCTGGTGCGCATCCTACACGCCCTTTTCCGGAGTTCTTCCTGGCTGTGGGGTCCAGCTTTTGCACTTGTTTCCAGCTTTTTTCATTGGCCGGAATACAAAATTCATAGTTCATAGCCACCTTACCCTTCCCAGAACCGGTAAGTCCTTCAGCATCCAATTGCTTAAAATCCAGTTTGATTTTTTTCCAGGCATCCGGCGACTCCGGCATTTTTTCTGTTCTACAGGACATAAAAACTGCCAATCCGGCTAAAAGAATCCATCGTTTCATTCCTTAGCGATATTTTGCGCCAAATTAAGGCAGTTCTGCCATTCCTCTGATTTAATAAATAAACATCCTGTGAGTACTCGTCGTTCTTTTCTTCAAAACACCATACTGGGTGGAGCAGCTGCAGCAAGTGTAGATTTCTGGTCCGGCATTTGGTCGGCCTCCCCTCCCCCTCCTGCTGGTGCGCTGCCAGTAGTAATTGCAACCTGGGGCCCAAACCTGAAAGCCAATGCTGCGGCCTGGGAAGTTCTTTCCAAAGGAGGCTATGCCCTCGATGCCGTGGAAGCCGGCGTACGTATTCCTGAAGCAGACCCGCTTGATACCAGTGTTGGTTACGGCGGTTTCCCTGATCGGGACGGCCATGTTACGCTTGATGCCTGTATTATGGATGAAAAGGGTATGGCAGGTTCGGTTTCTTTTCTTCAACATATTATGCACCCTATTAGTGTGGCCCGATTGGTGATGGAAAAAACGCCGCACGTAATGTTGGTGGGTGATGGCGCGCTGAAATTTGCCTTGGAACAAGGTTTTAAAAAAGAAAACCTGCTGACAGATGTGGCCAAAAAAGCCTGGGAGGAATGGAAAATTGAATCCAAATACAAGCCCATTATCAATGTAGAACGCCACGATACCATCGGCATGGTAGCTATTGATTCCCAAAACAGAATTGCAGGCGCTTGTACCACCAGTGGCGCTGCCTTTAAGATGCATGGTCGAGTTGGCGATAGTCCCATTATTGGCGCCGGCATGTTTGTAGACAATGAAGTGGGTGGTGCTGCCAGTACCGGATTAGGCGAAATGGTTCTACGCACCCTCGGAAGCTTTTTAGTGGTAGAGGAGATGCGCAGAGGCGCGCACCCCCAAAAGGCAGTTGAAACTGCCGTAAAACGCATCGTGCACAAGTACCCTAAACAGAGCGAGGAAGCGCAGGTAGGTTTTATAGCTGTAGATAAAAAAGGGCGACATGGCGGATATGCCATTCAGCCTGGATTCAACTACGTTTTGTACCAACGGGACGTTAATAAAGTGTACGAAGCCGGGTCGTTATTAACTACCGGCAAATAACAGCCCGATCCTGGTAAAATCATTTTGGCTGTTTGTGCGTTACATGCATTAAAGGTTTACCGAAAAGCCAAACAATCATGAACCCATCTATTTCTTTCATGGCACGTTGCTGTGGTTTGTTTTTTATTTTACTCTGCTTTGGGACTGTTGCCTCTGGACAGTCAAATGCCGACTGTATTTCAGCTTTAGATATTTGTGAGAAAAAAAAGCTCAGTATTTCCAGTGCCGGAGGCGAGGGGTCCAATCGGACAGAGGCAGATTTCATTGCCTGCTTCATGAGCAGTGAAAACAAGGGCCAGGCAGAAGAAAACTCCACCTGGATCAAGTTCGACATAGCTGAAAGTGGCACCCTGAGCTTCACCATTACCCCGCATAAAGAAGGCGATGATCTTGATTTTGTGGTATATCGTTCCATTGACGGCAGCTGCAAAAACATGAAAATTGTGCGTTGCAATGCTGCTGGCGATCCCTCCGACTGGGCATCTCACAGTAAGTGTCTGGGTAAAACCGGACTACGAAATGGAGAATCCGACTCCAGCGAGGATGCCGGCTGCAACGATTCCGATGATAATGCCTGGTTGGCCCCATTGAATGTGCTAAAAGGAGAAAAGTACATCCTGCTGGTTAGTAATGTGACCACCAGAGGGCCCGGTTTTGATATTGAGTTTGGTGGAACAGCCCTCCTGCCCTGCGAAAAAAAGAAACCAGTGGCAACGGTAACGCCAAAACCCACCAAACCAAAGCCAAAACCAACCCCTGCCATCGTTTCCAAACCTGCACCTGAACAAATTGGTGGACGGAAAGTGGAAGTTGGTGAAGAGATAAAGGTAAAAAACAGGAAAATCAAGATCCGACTTTGGGATAGTCAGGTGCAGGATGGCGATATCATTTCCATTTATCTGGACGACCGGAAAGTTATTGACCGGATCTACCTGACCCTGAAACCCCAGGAATTCGACATAGAATTACCTGCCGGAAAAGAGCATTATCTCACTGTGTATGCTGATGATTTTGGCAAGGCAGAGCCCAATACTGCTATGGTGTTGATATTTGATGGAATTAAGGAACAAACCATAGATCTGGTGGCTGGCCGAAGCAAGCAGGAAAGTGTTAAAATCATTGCGGAATAGCCTCCAACACCTCAATTAACAGCTGATTGAGTTGTTGAATAGCCAGCGGCAAATTCCAGGCCTCCCGATTTCGCGGCTCCACCCGATTGGAAACACTTCTGATTTCCGCAAAAGGCACACCTGCAGCCAGACAGGAATAAAAAAAGGCTGCACCCTCCATAGACTCTACCTGAGCATCCGGGTATTTGCTCAATATTTGTGCTATCGACTGTTGCGATCCATGTACTTTATTCACTGTCAATCCCTTACAAACTGGCATTGATGGTAGTGGCGGATGTGGATTTAGCAAAACACCATGCGGCCATAATCCCATTTCAGTAACATCAGTAAAACTTCCATCGGCCTCTTCTACTCCTAAATCGCCAAATCGTTCTTCAGTTACCTGCACAACTGATCCTATGGGTAAATCCTCCTGATAAGCGCCAGCAATTCCTGCGTTTATTACCCAATCAGGTTTTTCCCTGGCTAATAACCACCCCAGTTGAAAGGCCGTAGCCGTCATGCCAACACCGGTTACCTGAATAGTCACGGTAAGCGAGTCTTTTTGGTACACGTTTTCTGCTTTTGATTGAAAACGGTTGGACAACCAGGACTGTAGCGGGGCTATTTCAAAAGGTGTTGCGGAAACCAGTAGAATGTGCATGGGAGAAGTTTAAAACGCAAAAAAATGCGCGATGTGTTTTTCAACGCCAAAAATGAGAACATCTGCGGTAATTTTGGGCATTCAAACTGACCTATGCTAGAAATGCTTCAGCAACTGGATGTCCGGTTGTTTCAATGGATTAACACAGGGCTGGCCAATCCTGTATTCGATGTGTTGCTACCCTGGTGCCGGGAAAAATGGTTTTGGGCGCCTGTTTACTGGTTTATCGCAGCTTTTTCTCTGATAAATTATGGGAAAAAGGGCTGGATTATCATTCTGGGACTAGTGCTTGCTGCTGGTGTAGCAGATTTTACGAGCAGTACGCTGATCAAAAAAAATGTACAAAGACTAAGGCCTTGTAACGACCCGCAAAGAGTGGAACAGATCATACTTCGTGTGCCATGCGGCAGCGGTTACAGTTTCACTTCCAGTCATGCCGCCAATCATTTCGCAGCAGCGGTTTTTATGATAGGCGTATTTGGTAGGTTCAGAAAATGGATAAAACCAATGGCACTGAGCTGGGCAGCATCCATTGCAATCTCCCAGGTATATGTAGGTGTTCATTATCCGGGCGATGTAAGTGCGGGCGCTTTATTAGGTATATTGTTGGGTTGGGGAGTGTACCTGGCAATGAGAAAATGGCTGCCTGAGCCATTGGTTTAGAAGTGGATATCTATTGAAAAAATGTAAAATTTGCTGACAAGTGGTAGAGGTCTATTATTTTTCGGCCTGGTTTTTGAATCCTACACTATATCATTTCGTTTTTCGTTTATCCACGCACTGACCTTCAGGTTCAATTATGAAACACCTCATCACACTTTCGATTGTTTTTTTGAGTTTTTGGACTGCTTCCAGTGTAAAGGCTCAAACTTTAAAAGCTGTAGATAATTCCCAAAATGCCGGCAAAGTGGAATGGCTGGACCGGCAGGTTACCACCGGGAATGTTCCGTTTGGCACACCTGTAACAAGGGAATTCCGTTTCAAAAACATCAGTTCTGAGAACCTGTTAATTCTACAGGTAAAAAGCAGTTGTCATTGTACGGTTGCTGAATGGGACCACAATCCGGTAGAACCAGGCAAAACCGGTGTGATCAAGATCAGCTACGATGCCCAAAAGGAAGGAGATTTTTACCGAATCGTTTCTGTGATTACCAATTTTGACTCCATGCAGAGCATTCCGCTTGCCCTGGTTGGCAAGGTGGATAAAAAACCGGAGGCAAGCTCAGGCAACTGATTTTTTTGCAGCGTACCTTTCGGCCGGCCAAAAAACGCCTAGCCTTATGGATCAATTGCTGCAAAATCTTCCCTCTCTGTTCGTTACGGCCTTCTTCGCCATTTTGTTCCTGCAATCCGGATTGGACAAAGTCCTGGATTACAAGGGCAACCACGCCTATTTTCAATCTCATTTTAAAGACAGTCCACTAGCCGGCACGGTAGGTATACTGATGCCCGTTATTACCTTGCTGGAAGTACTAACCGGACTGGTTTCGGCGGTGGCATTTGTTTTATTACTGACTCAAGGTCAGTGTTCGTTTGCCTTGTACAGTCCTGCATTAGCTGGCATATCCCTCCTGAGCCTGTTTTTTGGGCAGCGTTTGGCTAAAGATTATGCAGGAGCTGCTTCTCTGGTCGCTTATTTTTTAGTGGCGCTCATTGGCTTGTGGATACTAAAAGGATGAGCGCCAGCAAGCACAGAAGCTGAAATTCCGCTAAAATTTTATTTTTTCTTGAAAAAATCAGAGGGTTGTGTACTTTGCACCCCGAAAACGAATATTACAAACTACACTAGGGGAAACTTTAATCTTCTTTTAATCACTGCGACTTATGCGCATCCAATTTACCCTCTCTTGCCAGAAGGGGACCATAATTCCCATCAACTATCAATCGGAAATTTCCAATTGGGTATTTAGTGTCCTGGCTAAAGCTGGCCCCGAAATGTCTGCCTGGGCCCAAAAACGCGGTTACGACTTTGGTTCCCGCACATTCAAGTTGTTTACCTTCAGCCCCCTGGCCATCTATCCATACGAAATGGATCAGGTTAAGCAAGAGTTCAAGCTTCAGGGTAATCAGGTTAAACTCACTTTTTCCGCTTACATCGACCCATCGTTTGAGCAGCAAATCATTCATTTGTTCCGACAAATGCCTTTAAGTCTTGGCATTTTTGAGAACCAGCCTGCTAAATTTGAGGTCAAACACTGGCAAGTAATGCCGCATCCCAATTTCAAGGAGGTGATGCAGTTCAAAGCCAGTTCTCCTATATCTGTAACCAATGTGGATGAGGAAAAGCCTATGGCCAATCCTTATTTGATGCCGGATCACCCGGAATACGACGTAAGTTTCTTTACCCACGCAGTTCGGCGATTTAAGGCAGCTAACCTGTACAAATCATTAGCAGCCCTGAAATTGCTTGATCCTTCCTTTGCCATGAATTTCAGGCTTTTTGGACAATCCAAATCCAGGCTTATCCACCTGAAACCTAATACCGATGGTATTCAGCAACTTCGCGGCTTTGTGTACGACTTCGAAATAGCCATGTCACAACCTCTTATGGAGTTTTGCTACTTCGCAGGGCATGGCGAATACCCTCATCTTGGCTTTGGTTTTGTTGAAATCAAAGAAAAAGAGAAGGAAAAAGAGAAGGGTCATGGCGGCGGCCATCATCAACACCAGGGTCACCACCATGGCGGCGGCCATCATCATGGTGGCGGCGGGCATCATCACCACGGCGGTGGCCATCACCATGGCAACCACCGAAACCATCACTAAAGTTAGATTTTCTAAGGACACACCTTCATGTAAGTGCCAGTGTCGAAGTTATAAGCATATCTTTCCACAAGGTTTGCTGGCACTGCGCGCTCCACATCGTCGTCTGGTTGCGTTCCCTGGGTAACCAAATCAAACTCCCACCACCCGGTAGTAGTTTCTATTGTTGGAAGGAGTTGAATAGCTTTGTCGTAAGAATAAGCCCGGTCTGACTCCTCCTCCCAGGCGCCCTGATTATCTTCATGAATGGTCAGGTTAAATACCCGTTCCAGACTTTCCAGGTTAAGAAAAGTAAGGTATTCTGCGTAAATCCCCTGACCTGACCAGCTCATTTCCAGGCTCAGGCAAACCTGGTTTTCACCGAATTTGGCCAAGCCCACTTCGCCGCTCTGACCAAAAGATCCAAGGGCAGTAAAATGCTTGGCAAAACGTTCAATGCCCCAGTCGCCAAAAGGGTTTTTCTCAAAAAAGGCAAAACTGAGTACCGCGCCACAACTATGGCAGTCGCTGATCTCCCCTTTTTGATAATGCAGCGTTTCAAAAATAGCCACCGCCTTTTCAATACCGTAGGCCTCATAATACAGAACAGTATCCAGGCGGGTGTGCATCCAGCCATCATCTGAAATATCTGCAGACAACTCGTCGGCAAAAGTGATAGGTTCCCAGAGGGCTTCACCATTTGGCGCCACAGAATCTGCGTCAAAGAACAGGGAAACCAGCGTGATCTGATCGTCCAGGTTGAAGGATTGTGTTTGACTGTTTTGAGCAAACAGCGTGAGGGAAAGGAAGGAAAAACCGGCTATCAGGAGCGTTTTTTTCATGAGTTGATTATGATTAGAGTGTGCAAAAATACGGCTTACCGTATTTGGAAACGTGGTCTTGCCATGGTTAATGCGTTCCGTCAATCGTTAATATTTCCATAAAATTTGCTTGGGAGCTTTTAAAATTCCCTTCAAGCTCCTCAACTTTGCGGCAGTTCATTTCAAAACACCCTGGTAAAACAGGGATGACTTATCCAGAAAGGCAGAGGGACCGGCCCGTTGAAGCCTTGGCAACCTGACCGCATTTAGCGCAAATGCGATTAAGGTGCCAATTCCGTTCTGATTGTACAATCAGAATAGATAAGTCGGAAGGCAATGCCTGTTTCTTTGCGCAAGAAATAGTCCCTTCCGGATTGCCGGAGGGGATTTTTTATTTCTCCCCACTGGCAAGCAGTACGCAACACCCGGCACCGGCTTTTTCGGTAAGTTTTGATGGTTCACCATTAAAAACACTGAAAAAATGCAGGAAATCACACAAATTATTCAGCAATTGCCCATCGATCCGCTCACCGGATCAGTATCCGTTCCCATTTACCAAACTGCCACTTTTGTGCAGGAAGCTCCCGGAGTCCACAAAGGGTTCGACTATGCACGCTCCAACAACCCTACCAGGTTGGTACTGGAAAACCTGATCGCACAACTGGAGGACGGCTCCAAAGGTTTAGCCTTTGCTTCAGGTCTGGCAGCTATTGATTGTGTATTGAAGCTGTTGAAATCCGGTGATGAGATTATTGCAGTGGATGATATTTACGGCGGGTCTTTTCGCATGTTTACCCATGTGTACGAGAAGTTTGGTATTAAAGTTCACTACTTGGATGCCAGTAACCCAACCAACATCCTCCATGCACTTAAACCACAAACCAAATTGGTTTGGCTGGAAACGCCTACCAATCCTACACTCAAAATTGCGGATATAGCAGCCATAGCCCGCTATGCACACGCCGCTGATGCCTGGGTTGTAGTGGACAATACGTTCGCCAGTCCGGCGCTTCAAAAGCCCTTGCAACTTGGCGCTGATATCGTACTCCATTCTGCGACCAAATACCTGGCCGGACACTCCGATGTCATTGGCGGATTACTGGCTGTACGGGATGAAGCATTGGGGCAGCAGCTCAAGTTTTTGCAAAATGCCTGCGGAAATATCCTTGGTCCATGGGACAGCTGGTTGACCATCAGAGGCATAGAAACCCTCCCGTTACGTATGGAGGCCCATTGCCGGAATGCCCTAGCTGTGGCACAAACCCTGGCATCTCACCCTTTGGTAGATACAGTTTATTATCCTGGCCTGCCGCAACATCCCGGTCATGAAGTGGCCGCAATACAACAAAAAGGATTCGGTGGAATTGTAACTTTTACCTTGAAAGAAGACACTGAAGCCACGGCGAAGGCATTTTTGCAGCAAACCCGTTATTTCCGCCTGGCTGAAAGTCTGGGTGGAGTTAAAAGTCTGGCTGCCCACCCAGCCACCATGACGCATAAAAGTATACCCAGAGAGCGGCGTCTGCAGGCAGGCGTTAAAGATTCACTCATCAGACTCTCCTGTGGTATTGAGGCAGCTCAAGACCTCACGGATGACATCCTGCAAAGCCTCCAGTCCATCCAAAAGCACACCAACACCCTCATCGCCCACTAATTCACTCACTCACTCACTCACTCACACACTCACTCACACACTCACTCACTCATTCACACACTCATGAAACTGGGACTTTTCGGATTTGGTTGTGTTGGACAAGGACTTTGGAAAGTATTACACGAGACCAAGGGCATCAGGGCTGACATTAAACGTATTTGTATCAAACATCCGGACAAACAGCGACCGGTACCCGGGCATTTTTTCACTACTAATCCGCTGGATATCCTGGACGATCCGGAAGTGGATATTGTGGTGGAATTGATTGACGATGCGGAAGCGGCTTTTGCGATTGTATCTGCTGCGCTTGAACGCGGTAAGGCGGTGGTGTCGGCCAATAAAAAAATGATTGCGCACCGATTGCCGGAGCTGTATTCATTGCAGCAAAAAACTGGTGCACCTTTTTTGTATGAAGGCGCTTGCTGCGCCAGTATTCCCATTATCCGGAATTTGGAAGAATACTACGACAACGACCTGCTCACCTCAGTAGAGGGCATTTTCAACGGCACCACAAATGTCATTCTGAGTAAGATTTTTGATGAAAACATCAGTTTCAGGGAGGCGCTTGCCTATGCTCAGGCTAACGGCTTTGCAGAAAGCGACCCAAGCCTGGATGTTGACGCATTTGATCCCAAATTCAAACTTTGTATCCTGCTGCTACATGCTTTTGGTGTGTTCGTAGCGCCGGAGAAAGTGTTGAATCTGGGGGTTGGCAGGATTAATGATTTTGATATACAGTTTGCCCAAAGCAGGGGACAGGTGATAAAACTCATTGCCCGCTGTTACCGTGAATCCGACAAGGTAGGTGGCTACTGTATTCCTCGTTTTGTGCACCGCAAACACCGGTATGCCAATGTCAGAAATGAATACAATGCAGTAACGCTGGAAAGCGCCTTTTCGGAGCATCAGACTTTTGTAGGCAAAGGCGCCGGCGACAAGGCCACTGGTTGTGCGGTATTGTCTGACATCTCGGCATTGAGGTATCAGTACAAGTATGAATACCGAAAATTCAGTCAGAACGGCACTTTTTTCGACATCACAGACACAGAGCTAAAAGTTTATGTCCGCCATGCCTTTGAAGGGCAAGTTGATGAAGCAGATTTCATCTCCATTGAAGAACGCTACAGCTCTGCCAACGCGCGCTATTGGATAGGCAAGATCAGGTTGCAGCAGTTGCAGCAGGCAAGATGGTTATTCGATCCGGAGGTTAATGTAGTGGAGTGGAGCGGCGTTTGAACTATTCAGGCTGGCCGGGGATCTTCCCATTGAAAATCATCTGACATAGGCAGTTCCTGGAACATTTGCATCACAAATGCTGGTGGAACGGTCAGTTTGCGTAGACGAGTATCAATCCAGGCGCCGTCGACATTCAGAATGGCGCAAATTGTACCGTCAGCCCTGGTAATTTCATGTCGGAAAGAGAAACGTGAGTAATCCCGGCGCAGTTTTGTAACCACCAGATTGATAAATACCTGATCTCCTGGTCTGACTTCTCTTTTGAATATACATTCTTCACGAAAGAGAATGGGGCCGAAGTGATGTTGCTGCATGGCTTCATAACTCAGACCCGCTTTACCCATGAGTTCCAATCGGGCAGTGGCAGCAAAATCGTAGTAAACAGAGTGTCGCAAGTGAAAATTGGCATCAAAATCGGCCCATCGAAGGGGCATTGGAATGGTAGGCATATGAGATTGAGACATAAAAAAAGCGTCTGATTGCAGGTACTGCCACCAGACGCTTCTTACCTGATTGGTAAATATTATTGACCTTTTACAGCTGGCTGTTCTTTGCCGCGAACTTCACCTTTGATTTCGATAAAGGTTTCGGTAGGCATTGTGTTAGCTGTTACCGTTACGCGCTTGCTTTGTGGGCCTGGTTTGCCTTTGGAGTTGAACTCCACTTTGATTTCGCCTTCACCGCCTGGTGGGATTGGCTCCTTTGGCCAGGTTGGCACTGTACAGCCGCAAGAACCTTTGCAGTTGCTGATAACCAGAGGTTCAGTTCCGGTATTTTTGAATTTGTAAGCGTGTTTTACAATTTCACCTTCATCTACAGTACCGAAATCGTACACTGGTTGTGCGTACTGAATGCTGGTAGCCGGTCCGGCAGGTACTGGCGCAACATTTTGGTTAGTGCCCGGGATATTACCGGATTGGGTAGTACTTCCGCCAAAAGAAGCGGCAGACTCATGAATTTTTTCAGCTTCGGATTGACCGAACCAGTTTTTGAAACCGCCTCCTGCGAGGTTTGCAACCAACAGAATAGCCAGCAAAGCGAGCAGGCCAATCTGTACTTGTTTGTTCCTTTCCATGCTTTTGATATTAATTTGAGTGTGTGGATGGATAATGCTGGGTCAAAAGTAGGATGATCTGACCACGTGACGTTTATTCTAAATATTTGGTTTGCAAAAGTTTAACAGCACAGTACCAGCAAAAGCTTAATCCCATGCGTCTACCCTCATTAAGCTTCAAAATACCGACGCCACAATCCGAAGGCCAAACCTAGCAACATCATCAGACTACCCATCCAAACCAGGTTTATTCCCGGGAAAATGATGGCTTCCAGCACGATATAATCCGAACGGGCCGCATTTTCTGCGATTTCAACAGGTATACCAGGCTGTCCGGCGGGAGTTTCTGCTACACCTATGGTCAGAATGCCATTTTTGGGGTCAATATTTTCAAACCTGAAATGCAATCCAAGTTCCGGTGCTTCATCCTTCAGGCTGAAAGGCTGATTTTCCCGGATCAAATATACAGGCGCAGCTTTTGCCTGCCGACCATCCGGAGCTGTAATTTCCAGTCCTGCAGCTACGGCAATATCGCCTGGCTCTGCCACATAAGAAGGGTGCTGGATATCTTTAATCACCTGCGCAAAGCGGATTTTATAGCCATTAAAAGTGAATTCTTCACCTTCTCTCACCCCTGTATTGGTATATTTTAATGCTTCTTCTGCCTTGAAAATGTAATCCATAGATGCCTGCGTAAGGCGGATTTTCATTTGTAGCGGGCCAATGTCTGATTGAAGCGAAAAGCCTCCTTTGGCCGGGCGCAGGTAAAGCATAGGATTGGCCTCATAGCCTTTAGGTTGATCCAGGGCATACGCCTTCATTTTCAGCCCCACAGCCAGATCGCCCCGTTCAGGGCTGTATTCAGGGTGTTTTGGCGATTTGGTTACACCTTCTACCACCAGATAGTGACTTTTGGTAAAGATGGTATCCCCTACCCTGGCTTCGTATTGTTCAAATTTTAGGCTGTCATCCTGACGTTTGGCAAATTCAGGGTCAAGTTCGCCCTTGGGAAGCGACGACACCAGGGTGAATACATCGTAATTCCAGTAGTGCTGCGTGGATGGGTTATTGGCAACCACTTTGCTGAACTGACGGTCGTACATCACATTGGGATACAAAGTGAATTGTTCGCCGGTAGGGTTACCATCCTTCCCGCGACGTTCAAATTGCACCTTGAATGTACGGGTTTGCCGCTCTAGCGTATCAGAAGTATAAATGGCATTGAAACCGCGCATCGGCATAGGCGCCTCTTTCATCAGAATCACACTTCTACGCAATGCTTCATCATCGGCTCCTTCAATCAGTCCTTCCATGGCAAAAGTGTTGACTGAAATCCAGTCTTTACCCAGGCCCGTGCTTAGAATACCCAGCAATAATATACCAAAACCCGCGTGAGAAATAGCGGAACCGGCCAGTTTCAGATTGCCTTTCAGCATAGACAACAGGTAGTCCAGATTGGCCACTAAAGCAAACATGCCGGCAAAAAGGAAGGCAAACAATTGCCAGGCACGCACATCGATCCACAAAGTATTGAGGTAAGTCAGTACGGCTGCAAGTGCCACTGCCACACCTATGTGCAGGCCAAATTTCCGACCAAAAACGCTCCAGTTACGTTCACCATAGCGCATCCATTGGGCTATTCCGGTGAGTATTCCCATAAACACAGCTATCCAGAGCTGGTATTTGTTGTGGTGCACAATGGGATCCTTTAAGGCGTAATCTGTGCCAAAAAGTTTATTCACTACCGGCAAGGAAGTTGCTCCCGTCATCAAAATCGCAGAAAACAGCAAGACCAGTGAACCGATGAACATCCAGAACTCGCGACTGTTCGATTTTTCTTCGCCCTTGATTTCCGGCACCTCATTGTAACGGGAAGCCCACATCCAAAGCCCCAGAATGGAGAACACCCCAATAAATAGAATCAACTGCACACCCAATCCCATTTCGGTGAAGGAGTGAACAGAGGTGTCACCTAATACACCGCTTCGGGTGAGGTAGGTGGAATACAAAATGAGCACAAACGAAATCAGGTAAAAACCATAGGTGCTGCGTATGGAATATCCGGTATGTCGTGCAATGAGGTTAGTATGTATGCCCGCTACCATGGTAAGCCATGGTACCAGTGAGGTGTTTTCTACCGGGTCCCAAGCCCAGTAACCGGCAAAGGAAAGCGCTTCATAAGCCCAGGCTGCACCCATAAGGATACCAAGTCCGAGTATAGCGCCGGAGAAAAGCGACCAATTCAGGGCCGGTTTGAGCCAGGTTTTATGTTCCCGAAGCCAAAGTCCGGAAATGGCAAAGGCAAATGGTACAATGGTGCTGGCGAAACCAAGGAACAGGGTTGGCGGGTGAATGGTCATCCAGTAGTTCTGAAGGAGTGGATTGAGGCCATTCCCTTTGATTTTGCCCAGATAATCGGCTTGTGCAAAAATCGGAGCATCCATTGTGTCCCGCAGCAAATCAAAAGGGCTCGCACCAAATCGAAACTCGCCGAAATAAACACCCAATATCATGGAGCTGATGAAAACCTCGGTCAGTGCAATAACGGTTAATACCGGTGTTTCCCATTTTCCTGCCCTGAACATCAGGACTACGCCCAGGATGATGTGCCAGAAACTCCAGAGCAGGAAACTACCTTGTTGTTCTTTCCAAAATGCAGAGAAAACATATTGTACCGGCAGATCGTCGGAAATATTAGCCCAGGCATACTGGTATTCGTACATTTTACCTACCAGAATCCAAAAAAGGACACCAATAACGCCAAATGTAGTCAATCCGTGCAGCAAATAGGCATACCTGCCAAGACTACGCCAGCCTAAAAAAGTATCAGTCTCCCTTTGTCTGGTAGCCATGAAATACGCCACTGCCGCCAGAAGTGCTGATACAAAGGTCAAAATGGCCAAAAAATGCCCAATTTGGCCCGGAAGAAGATGTTCACCAATATATTGCATAGCATGCCTTGTTATTGCGCCGCAAAAGTAGTCAGTACGAAGGTCTTATTGTTTGAATAAGCTACGTATGTTTCTGCAGGATCATGGAATTTTAGTGCTCTGCCAATTGAGCAATTGCCAATGTTTCCCTTTTTTACGGTAGATGGCAGTATACAACAGTCGAAGTGAAAAATCGTTGTTCTGTAGTATACCCTGAACGGCAACGGTGCCATTAACTATGGCTGTTTTGCCGTAAAGTCTTACACCAGCCTGTTCTCTTTTCATGGATTTATAGATCAGTTTTTTGGAAGCTATGGCATTCAGATGGTCTTGCTTGTGTTCTGTAAGCGCATTCGAATGTATATAAATCAGATCATCAGACAACATTGTACGCAAGCTAGCGGTATCCGCGCGGGTCATGGCTTCAAAACGTTTCGACTCGAATTGAAGCACCGCATCTGCCAGTTTGTTTTGAGCAATTGCGGATTGTTGCAGAAACCCTGACAGGATCAGGAGAAAAATTGTTTTGTACATAAGTTAGATTGTTGCAGTTAACGGGATGTTCGGCCAGAGCGTCGTACAGGACTTCTTTTTGGCGGAGTGACAAAAATCCGACAAATTCAGCAGGAATTCTGGCCGGATTTTTGTAGTATCATTGCCATTCAAACCATGGCAAAGGTGGTTATTTAGTCCACCTACTTTTTTAATCATTCAAAATTTTGTCCATGAGCCGATTACACATTACACTTTTATTTTTCTTGTTTTCGGTCCCGCTTTTGCGTGCCCAGCAATTTGAAGTTTGTATGGATGTTACCTCTTCCGGAGGAGGAGTTGGCTTCCAGGGAAACAGATATTTTGCCTGGACTATTGGCGAACCGTTCATGACCACTATAGCCAATAACGGCTATCTGTTTACCCAGGGATTTCATCAGCCAGATCCCTGCGGGAAGTCTCTGGTAGGCGTGCATGATTTAGCCGACTGGGGCCTATCTTTATTCCCAAATCCTACAGATGGGTTTATGACGCTCCGGTTCGATCCGGACAAAAAAGGTGTCCTACTGGCTTCTGCCTACAATTTACTCGGACATCTGGTGCTGGACCGGCAGGAACTTGCCAGTCCGGAAGGCAACCTCCTGGATGCCTCCTCCTGGCCTCCCGGCGTTTACCTGCTTCAATTGCAGGATCCTGTAACCAAAGCCTCCACTACGCTTCGTGTAGTGCGCATTTGAGGTATTTGACGTCTGATTTTCGTGAAAGGCAAGGCTGAAACGCAGCTTGTCTATACCGTTTTACATCCCTTTTACCGTTCATTCCAACAACGATTACACACTTATGAACCAGCGTTTCCTACTTCTTCTGTTGGTTTTTCTGGCTGGCAGCCTTACTGTAATTGCCCAGAACAATGTACCACAAGGCATTAATTATCAATGCATTGTACGGAACAATCAAACAGGAGACCCTATTACCAATCAAACTGTCACACTGCTTTTTGCTATCCGAAACGGCAGCCCTACCGGCTCTGTAGACTATCAGGAAAAGCATGTAACCTCCACCAACGATTTTGGTCTGGTCAGTATGGTTATCGGCCGTGGTCAACCTCAGGTGAGCAACTTCGCAGGCATCAACTGGGCAGCAGGCTCCAAATTTCTGACCGTCTTGCTGGAAACTTCTCCCAATGTATTTGACGAAATTGGCTCTTCTGAATTACTGAGCGTGCCTTTTGCGCTTTACGCCCAAAACGGCGGCGGTGGCGGCAGTGCAGATAACTGGGGTAGCCAGACAGCCTTTACCAACAACGGTCTAACCGGAAATGGTTTGGCCAACAACCCGATCGGCTTGGCCCAACAAGGAGCGCAAAATGGTCAGGTTTTGAAATGGAACGGCACTGCATGGACTCCTGCAGATGATATTCAGGGCACCGGAACCGGCGGCGGCACGGTAACCCAGGTGAATACCGGCGCCGGCTTGCAAGGTGGCCCGATTACCACCAACGGAACGATCAGCCTGACAAATACCGGTGTTCAACCGGGTATTCATGGCAGCGCAACCGAAATTCCGGTTATTACCGTAGACGCTCAGGGCCGTATTACACATGTAGAAAAAGTAATTGTACAACCTGGCGCCGTGGGCATCAACAGCGGAAATGGTATCGAGGTGGTAAACAACAGCTTCAATAACTTTACCATTAACAATACTGGCGACCTCAACGGCACCGACGATGTACTCGTAAATACCCAGCATGACGGCGATGTAAGCGGATTGTACAACAACCTACAACTGAAAGCCAATACCGTTACCTCGAACGAACTCAGTAACGGCGCTGTTACTGCTCCCAAACTATCAGATATGGGCGCTAATGCCGGCCAGGTTCTGAAATGGAATGGTACAGCCTGGGCTCCTGCTGCCGACGAATCCGGCGCCATCAACCTCAACAGTGGTGCAGGTATCACCATTACTGGCGCAGCACCTAATTTTACCATTGCCAACAGCGGGGATACCAACCCTAACGACGACCTCACCACAGCCTCTCAGGCCAATGGAGATGTAACCGGACCGTTCAACAACCTTCAAATCAAAGCTGATGCAGTTACCGGCGCAGAAATTGCCAATGATGCGGTGGGCAGCTCTGAAATCCTGGATGGCTCTGTAGGTACTGTGGAACTGGCAGCCAATGCTGTTACAGCAGTAAAACTAGCAGACGGTGCAGTGCTAACACCTAAACTGGCCAATGATGCGGTTAACTCCATCAAAATTGCCGATGGTTCTATCAGCTCTGCTGATCTGGCCAATCAGGCAGTTACCGCAGATAAACTCGACGACATGAATGCGGCTAACGGACAAGTGCTGAAATGGAACGGCACTACCTGGGCTCCTGCAGCAGATAATACCGGCAACTTCAATGTCCTGGGTGGCATTGGTATTGATGTAACTCCTTCCGGCAACACCTTCGTTGTAAACAACGGCGGAGACATCAATGCCGGCGATGACCTCACGGACGCTACCCAATTCAATGGAGACGTATCCGGCCCCTTCAACAGCCTGCAAATCAAACCAGCGGCTGTAGGTAATCAGGAACTGGCTGCCAATGCTGTTGGCACCAATAATATCATTAATGGCGCAGTTACCGCAGCCAAGTTGAACAACATGAATGCCTTGAATGGTCAGGTACTTCAGTTCAACAATGGCGCCTGGGCGCCTGTTACCCTTGCACCTCAGGGCGATAACTGGGGTGCACAAAGCGTAGTGAGTAACAACTCACTCAGCGGAAATGGTACAGCAGGCAGTCCTTTGGGCCTGGCTCAACAAGGCGCACTCAACGGACAGGTATTACAATGGAATGGCGCAGCCTGGGCGCCGGCCACACCGGCTGCCGGCGATAACTGGGGTACACAAAACGTACAAATAGCCGGCACCTCGCTGAGTGGTAACGGTACAGCAGGCAACCCGCTGAAATTGGCTCAGCAAGGCGCCGCCAATGGCCAGATCCTGCAATGGAACGGCGCCAACTGGATTCCGGCCAACTTACCTGCAGGTGATAACTGGGGAACACAAAACGTGCAAATTGCAGGCACTGAACTTTCTGGAAACGGTACAGCAGGCAGCCCGCTGAAACTTGCTGCTCAAGGCGCAGCCAATGGTCAGGTGCTTCAATTTAATGGCGCTAACTGGATCCCGGCCAATATCCCTCCTGCTCCTGGCGATAACTGGGGCGCCCAAACAGCCAACGTTGCAGCACGCCTCATCGGTAATGGCACAGCAGGCAACCCGCTTGATTTAGCGCCACAGGGCGCCAACGCAGGTGAAGTTTTGAAATGGAATGGCGCAGCCTGGGTGCCAGGTCCGGATAACGGTGGCGGCACTGGCGATATCTACAACGAAGGTATCGGTATCGACATCACAGGAACAGCTCCAAACTTTACCATCAACAACTCCGGCGACCTGGATGTGACCAACGAGTTGCAAACACTCACACTGGTAGGTAATCAATTGAGTATTTCCAGTGGGAACTCGGTTAACCTCCCTGCAGCACCAAACTATACCGCAGGAGCAGGTATTGACATCACAGGGAATGTTATTTCCAATACCGGTGACTCAGATAGCAATCCGAACAACGAATTGCAGCTATTGTCTGTGAACGGCAATCAATTAACCATCTCTAATGGTAACACGGTAAACCTGCCTGCAGGCGCCAACTACGTTGCAGGAGCAGGTATTAATATTACCGGCAACACCATTTCCAATACCGGCGATGCAGATGCCAGTCCTACTAACGAACTTCAGAACTTATCCATCAATGGCAATCAACTGACTATTTCCAATGGAAATACCATCAATATTCCAACCGGAACTACGTATAGTGCAGGCGCAGGCATTGATTTGACTGGTAATGTGGTGACTAACACCGGCGATCTTGACTCCTCCAATGAGTTGCAGGCACTGTCGTTGAATGGCACAAACCTGGAAATCAGCAACGGCAACACAGTTGACCTTACACCACTTCTTACTATGATTGGCGATGATTGGAATAACAATGGCGACCATATTTTCAATTCCAATGTAGGAAATGTGGGTATTGGCATCAACCTGCCTACTGCGCGTTTGCATATTGCCGGAAATGGTGAAAGCATTCGTTTGCAAAGCACCACTCCTAGCATTGCCTTCTCTGGTACAGGTGGGGCGCCTTCATTCATACGCCAAACCAACCAGTTGTTTGGTATGACAACCACCGATGCCACCAATATTCACATTCAGCCTAATGGCAACAATGCTATTGTAGCCCATGGCGCTACCGGCTATGTGAGCATCGGGGATGCTACACCTTCCCTAGCAGCATTGCGTGTATTGCAAAAACAAGGTGGTATTATGATTCAAAACAATGCTAATGGCAACGCGTGGGAGTTTTCTGCAAGCCCGTTGAATGGCTCGCTGGAACTGTTCAATAACAACTTTGGCGTTGGCTTTCCAGTGGGCGTTTTTGCTCCAAATGGTCAGTATATGGCTATTTCTGACCGTCGCCTGAAAAAAGACATCTCTCTTATTTCTACCGGTGTTTTAACCAAAATGATGTCTTTGCAGGCTATGAGCTACCATTACATTGGAGAAAAAGCCGATGCACAGCGTAGCCTTGGCTTCATGGCTCAGGATCTGAAAGCGGTGTTCCCGGAATTGGTGGGTAGCTTCAAAGAACGGGAAACCAATAAAGAATACCTGAACGTAAATTACAATGGCTTGACGGTTCTGGCAATCAAAGCAATCCAGGAACAGCAGGCTGAAATTGAAGCCTTGAAAAAAGAAAATGAGGCCCTTAAAGCCCGTTTTGATTCCATTGAGGCTCGCCTGAAGGCACTGGAAAACAAATAGAAAAACAGTAGGAAAGCTTAACAAAGGCCCTCGGGAATAGTCCCGGGGGCTTTTTTAGTATCCACTTCTCATATCCACCCGAATGCCATTTTCGGCAGCCTGTATGAACATCGCTCTTCGGATACGTAATGCATCCAATTCGGCAGCTGTGAGTATTGCAGGCGGGGTGATCAGCATAGCATCTAACTCCCGAATGATAAGCGAAACAGACTGCCAGTATTGTCGGTTTCGGTCCAGAATATCTTCCAAAATCATGTTTTTGATTTCCTGAATTTCCTTGGTCAAAACTGGGGCTTCCCGTATAGCCAAATCCAACTTTTGCAACATAACCAAATGTCTGCCCTGACCCAGTTGACTGGCAAATTCCTGTTCATCCAGAGGAAAGGTCCAAACAGGAAACGCAGATTCAATGCTATCTACCGGGTACATACTTAGGTAGAGCTCCACCAGCACATCATCTTGTTTGTTATTGGTAGTCAATGCTTTATCTTGCCAAAACCGAAAATCGGCATAAAGGTTTGGAGTTCCGGCCTCTTGTGCCTGTTGATACACAAATCCGGGCAACACCCCGTCAATCCATTGATACGTTAATTGCTTTTCCTGTTTTGGTCGCCGCGCCAGTAATTCCATCATGGTATCGCGCAGATGAATAGCTTGTCGCCACGTACTTAGCCATTCTTCCGCAGTTTTCAGGTTTGACAGGGATGCACACCATTGGTTTCGTTGTTCGTACAAAGATTTGCCCCAGTAGGTTTCCATTCTTTTTTCCAACAGCCACGCCCTGTTTTCTTTTAGCGGCTTAACCGCCCATGCCAATATCCAGCCAGTTTCCTGATCAGGTGTGCTTACCTTAATCCAGGGAGACTGATATAACTCCTCTCCGTTTCTGAGAACCGATTCATGCGTGGCAGTCTGACTAAGATCCAGCAACTTGTCTCCAAGCTCTAATTTCTTAACCTCTTTACTTTTTTCATCTGGTTCTGTACGAAGTATGGCATTTTGTTTTCGCACAACCAGCTGATTATCAGTATTATTTCCAGTACATGCTAACCATGGCACTGATATCAGGAGGAAAATTTTACTTAAATAATGGCCCATTCCAACTAAGTTTACGCACAAATCTACGGCAGTTAACTCGCATGAATTTTTTACGTTTTGTTTTTATCCTCTGGTTTTCCTGGATGCAGACTCACCCTTTGAGCGGGCAGATTCTGGATAATTTCTCTGATGGAAATTTTGATCAAAATCCTGTTTGGACCGGCGATGCTGCCCAATTCAAGGTAAATACTGCTTCAGAATTGCAATTAAATGCCACTGCAGCCGGGCAATCCGTTTTATGGACCAGTGGAAATCTGCCGGACAGCTGTATCTGGGAGTTTGACGTCCGATTAACTTTTGATCCATCCGGACAAAATCAGGTTCGGATATATTTACAATCTGACAAGACAGACCTTAGCCAGGCCAATGGTTACTACCTGGAAATGGGTGAAACAGGCAGTGCAGATGCCATCCGATTTTTTCGATTGGATAACGGCGTAAAAACCCAATTGGCCACAGGCGTACCCGGGGTAGCAGCCAGTTTGCCTAATCTGCATTTTTACATCAAAAGAACCAAGACTGGCGAATGGACTATAGAAGCCGGAACGGTAGGTAATGCGCTTCAAACACAGTTTACCCTTTCGGAAAGTACCTGGCCGGGCGGATTGAATCAATACTTCGGATTTCATTGCATTTATACTGTCAGCAATGCTACCCGTTTTTACCTGGACAATGTGAATATTCGTCCGGACATACCAGATACACAGGCCCCGATATTCCTACAGGCTTCGGCAACGCAAGCCACCCAGGTTACAGCTGTGTTCGATGAGCCACTTGATGCAGCTTCGGCTCAGGATGTACAACATTATTCGATCAGCAACGGTATAGGCACGCCCCAATCTGCCAGTTTACAGGCTGATCTTAAAACGGTGATACTCAGTCTTTCGCAATCTCTCAGCACGGGCAATTACACCTTGCAAACTAACCAGATCAAAGATTTACTGGGCAATGAAAGTGGCCTGCAGCAGCAATCTTTCAACTATGTCAAAGTTGAACCGGCTGCTCCCTTTAATCTGCTCATCAGTGAAATCATGGCCGATCCAAGTCCGGGTGTAGGTTTGCCTGAAGTGGAATGGCTCGAAGTGGTGAACCGATCCGCTAAGATCATTGATTTGTCGACCATCTTTTTCTCCGATGCTACAAGCGGGCCAACTGCACTGCCAGCTTACCTCATTCAGCCCGGCGAATATGTAACCCTCACTTCACAGGTAAACCAAAGTACCTTACAACCTGCTGTAACTGGCCCGGTATTAGGACTTGGGGTAAGTGCCAGCGTATTGAACAACGATAGTGATGTTATTTCCATCACCAATGCTGCCGGCGATGTAATTGACAGGGTGGGTTACAATATATTATGGCATACTGACCCTGGCAAGGATGATGGCGGCTTTTCGCTGGAACGGATCAATCTTAATTTACCTTGTCTGGGCGCTGAAAACTGGCAATCCAGTCCGGCAACTGTTGGCGGTACTCCGGGCGCTGTAAATGCCTCTGCATCCAACCAACCCGATACCACTCAACCAAGGGTTTTTAAGGTATTTCCTTTGTCGCCTCAACAAATTTTAGTACAATTTACGGAGGGCATGGACGCTGCCAGCGTTACAGATGCTGCAGCCTACCAACTGTTTCCATCAGTTGCCATTGCCTCAGTAGATTTTTTACCTAACGATCTTTCCACGGTCCAATTAGACTTGGCGTCTGATTTGCAGCCTTCTATACTGTATTTGCTCACGGTAGACAACTCAGTGCTGGATTGCAGCGGTAATACTTACTTACTGACAGATTCCCTGTATTTAGGTATTTCCGAAAAACCTGCGCCACACGATATTGTGATCAACGAGGTTTTGTCCAATCCAGTTTCAGGTGGCGCGCGGTACATTGAGTTTTACAACCGCAGCAATAAAATTTTTGACTGGTCGGAGTTTTTTCTGGCAAGCAATTCTGACAGCACAACCAGTGTGGTACAGATTTTTCAGGAGCGCCTGTTTTTACCAGGCGAGTATCATGTTTTTAGCACAGATGCGGATTACATACGGGAACATTATGCCAATATTGTGAAAAAGAATGTGCTGCACAACCAGTTGCCTTCCCTCGATGACCGGACCGACAGTATCAAGGTGTATTGGGCTGGCAATGGCCAAACGGTGGTGGTGGACTCGTTCTTTTACTACCAGGGTTTGCACAATGCCTTGCTTAGCACCGGAGAACAGGAAGGTGTTGCATTGGAACGACTGCGGATTACCGGGCCAACACAGGATCCCTCTAATTGGAGCTCAGCTTCTCCGCGCATTACTGGCGCTTATGGCACCCCTACCCTGCCCAACTCGCAGGCATTGGCTGATTTGGAGCCGGATGAAGATTTGATCAGCCTGCCGCTTTCCCGTTTGTCTCCTGATGGTGACGGCCGGGAGGATTTTCTGGAAATATATTACCAGTTGCCCAAAGAAGGCTATGCAGCAGGATTGAAAATTTTTGATTCTGATGGGAACCCGGTTAAAACCCTGGTACGCAACAACCTTATAGGCACCTCCGGATCTGTGCGCTGGGATGGCGATACCGATAATGGGCAAAAAACCAGGCCTGGTATTCATGTGCTCTACGTGGAGTTGTTTGCTCCGGATGGCACAGTAAAACGGATTAAAAAAGCCGTTTCGGTGCTAGGCACTTTTTAAGGCCTTTGCAACCAATAGAAAAAAAGCAAGGCCATTGCCAGCAGTATTAACCAACCACCAAGCCATGCCCTGAGGTCTTGCCTGGCGTTTTCGCGTTTAGATACAACAGGTACGGTGTAGAGTTCAGGCAGTACCGCCCGGATTTGCTGAGGTGTCAAAATATCCAATTCAGGGCGCTGGCTTTTACGGTGCCTTTGATATTGCTCCAGGGATTGTACTGCTATTTCTGCTGCAATCCACTGGCCTAAAATATGCGCTATATCAGGCGCCAGATGCTGAATGGATGTTGACCGGATGCCTGAAAAAGCAACCAATGCAGGTGAAATTGCAGGATTTTGAGCCCAAATCTGCAATAGTTGCTCTGTTACTTGTTCCGCCTGAATATCCGGATCAGTCTGAACAAACAGGTGCTTTTCCTGCCAAAGTATGTCCCAAACCGGAACCAGGGACTTGACCATCCATTGTACGGATCGCTCAGGCTCTTGCAGTTGGACGGCCCAGGAACTACATTGCTCAGGAGAAAACCATTTCGGAAAAGAAGCTAAAAAAGATTGATCTGTCATCGCGACCAAAGGTCGTAAATCATGAGAAAACATTATCCAATGAACCGGATTCAGGAAATATTTCTTTTTTTGCTGGCTACCAGCCTTTTCCAGGCTTGTGGCGAGGAGAAGCAAAAAAATGAAACCCGAACCTCTTTCCGGTATAACCAGCACAACCCAATTACCTCCCTGGACCCGGCGTTTGCACGCACACAAAACAACATCTGGGCGGTAGATTGCCTTTTTAACGGCCTTGTTCAGCTCGATGACCAGCTCTTGGTTCAGCCATGTCTGGCCAAGAGCTGGTCTATATCACCAGATGGACTCACGTACCGTTTTCTACTGAGACAAGACGTATTTTTTCACGATGACCCGGCCTTTGTACCCGATGGCAAAGGTCGGAAAATGGTGGCTTCGGATGTAGTATACAGCTTTGAGCGGCTTTTGGATGAAACCTGGCCCAAACCGGGATCCTGGATTTTCAAAGGACGGGTAGCCAAAGATTCTGCCTTTACGGCTGAAAATGATTCCATTTTCGTTTTGAGGTTATCCAGCCCGTTCCAGCCAATGTTGCAAATTCTGACCATGCAATATGCCAGTATTGTGCCTCATGAGGTTTGTTCCTATTGGGGAAGAGAATTTCGCCGGCATCCGGTGGGCACCGGGCCATTTCGGTTCAAGGTCTGGGTTGAAAATCAGGCATTGGTGCTTTTGAAAAACGAGCGGTACTTTGAAAAAGATTCCAGTGGCGCCCCCCTGCCCTATCTGGATGCCATCCGGGTTTCTTTTATTACAGACAGAAAAACTGCTTTTCTAGAGTTCAAAAAAGGTCGCTTGGACTATTTTTTTGGTCTTGAAAGCGCTTATATACATGAATTACTTACGCAAGACGGAACCATACAGCCCAATCTGGCAGACGAAATTCAATTCACAAAAAATCCATACCTGAACACAGAATATCTGGGTATTAAGATGTCTGAATTTGCGCATAACGGAGCTTCGATTACCCCTTTACAGTTTAAAAAGGTTCGTCAGGCGCTGAATTATGGCCTGGATCGTGCACAGATGTTGCGGGTTTTGCGCAATCAGGTAGGCAAACCGGCAGATGCTGGTTTTGCCCCGCGAGGCCTGCCCTCTTATGCTCCGCATGAAGTCCAGGGCTATACATATCGCCCGGAAAAAGCTGCTGCATTACTGGCAGAAGTGGGTTTTCCAAAGGGGAAAAATCTGCCTGTTATTACACTTCTATGCAATAATGAATACCTGGACATTTGTACATTTATTACCCGGCAATGGGAAGATTTAGGCATTCAGGTTCGCATTGAATTACAGGAAACGGCGCTCCTGCGCGAGCGCATGCGCAACGGTCAGGCTCCGTTTTTCCGGGCATCCTGGATTGCAGATTATCCGGACGCGGAAAGTTTCCTGACGTGTTTTTATAGTAAAAACGGAACGCCACCAAATTACACCCAGTTTAAAAACCCGCTTTATGATCAATATTACGAAGCGGCGCTGGCGGAAACGGATCAAAGCAAACGATTTAAATTGTATCGCCAAATGGACCAAATACTGATTGAAGAAGCGCCCGTGGTATTCCTCTTTTATGATGAAACAGCCCAGTTCAGCCGACGCAACATCAGTGGTTTGCCGGGAAATGCCATCAATCTTTTATCCTTAAAAAAGGTCCGAAAATCGAATTAGCCGATTCCATTCATCCGTTTTCCTTCACCACTCTTCCCCCGGGAAGCGGCTTTTATCTAATATGCTGAAACTTGAGCTGTAGTCTCTTTGTCTTTGTATCCGGAAAAGGAGGCTGTACAAACAAAAACAAATCAAGGCTCGGATTTACTCCGGCACTTGTCCCATTTTACCAAACAACTTAAGTTTCAGTAGCATGAACCAGTTTATCAAATTCCTATTCGCCTCTTGTCTTGGTACCGCTCTGGCCCTGGGACTTTTATTTGTCATTGGTATCAGTTGGATCGTAGGCATGGCCGAATCTGCCAATGAACAGGAGAAAGTCCAGGTAAGCCGCAACTCCATTTTGGAGCTGGATTTCAAAATGCCCATTCCGGAAAAGACCAATAACCTGCCCATGGATCCATTTGACCTGGAGCAACAGGATATTCTTGGCCTTTCAGATATGGTAGCTGCCATCCGGCAAGCCAAAGATGATCCGGATATCAAAGGAATTTACCTAAACTCTTCCATCGTCATGCTGGGTAAAGCTACCTCTGCCTCCCTGCGCAATGCATTGGAAGATTTCAAGTCGTCTGGCAAATTCGTAGTGGCTTATGCCCATTACTACACTCAGGGAGCATACTACCTGGCTTCTGTGGCCGACAGTGTTTGGATGAGTCCGCAGGGTGTGGTGGATTTTCGGGGTTATTCCAGCACCATAACGTATTACAAAGGGCTGCTGGACAAACTGGACGTGCAGATGCGCATCTTTTACTGCGGCAAGTACAAAAGCGCAACAGAGCCTTTCCGTACAGATCACATGAGCGATGAGAATCGCTTGCAGATTCGGGAATACCTCAATCCGCTTTACGATATCATGATTAGGGATATTTCCCGCAACCGGAATATTCCGGAAGCAGAACTGCGCCAGATTGCAGAACGTTTTGATGGTTTCAATGCTGAAAAAGCGGTGCAAAACCGACTGGTAGACCGTTTTGCTTATGAAGATGAAGTATTCACCATGATACGAGCCAAAATTGGTCTGGAGGAAAAAGACAAGCTCAACCGGGTTGATGTGGAAGACTACTTTAAAGCAAAAGGAAAGAAAACCAACTTCTCTGTTAAAGATAAAATTGCGGTGGTATACGCCGAAGGTGAAATTCAGGACGGAGATCAGGGTGAACCCGGAACTATTCTCGATGGCAAATATGTAAAGATGCTGCGAAAAATCAGGAAAGACCCACAGATTAAGGCCATCGTTTTGCGCGTAAACTCACCTGGCGGCAGTTCGTTGGCCAGCGAAAACATTCTCAGAGAGCTCGATTTGTGTAAAAAAGCGGGCAAACCTGTGGTGGTAAGTATGGGCGACGTAGCAGCATCCGGCGGTTATTACATAGCCTGTCATGCAGATAGTATTTTCGCTGAACCAGCCACTATTACCGGTTCTATCGGCGTATTTGGCATGATTCCTATTCTGGATAAAACCATGCGCAACAAACTGGGCATTACGTTCGACACGGTGCGTACCCAAAAATTTTCCGCTTTTGGCAGTGCTGTGTATGATTTTTCTCCAGAAGAAAGTCAAATTATCCAAAGTCGGGTGGACTGGATTTACCAGGATTTCCTGAAAAAAGTTGCGGATGGTCGCAAACGCAGCCCGGAACAAATTCATGAAATTGCTCAGGGAAGGGTTTGGTCGGCCGGGAAAGCCAAGGAAATTGGATTGGTAGATGAACTGGGCGGTTTAGACCGTGCCATTGCAGCTGCAGCCAAACTGGCCAATCTGGAAAAATACCGCACTTCGGAATATCCACAAACCAAATCCGGTTTGGAGCAATTCATTGATCAAATTACGCATAAAAAAGACCGCGACGACAATGTACGCGCCTGGGCGCTTCGTCAGGAGCTTGGCGAATTTTATCCATTATACAAAACGGTAAAAGGCATCAAGCAAAACAACGGCATTTTGTTCCGCATGCCTTACGACCTCAGCATCAATTAGGAATCCGTGTGTAGCCCTTGGTTCTGTCTTTGACGTTGAAATAGCGGACAGGGAGAGAATCAAGGGAATAATTGCGGAAGGTTCCCAGAAATAAATCCGGCCTGGTCATCAGGGTATCGTATTTGGCCGGTTCAGGTGTGATAATCAGGCAGCGCGCACTGTCAGGATGTTCCAGAGATGAAAGTAATAACCACTCGTATGGGCTGCCCCACGACATCTTCAGCAGATCCATAGGCGCCTGGCCTTCTGTCATGAGTATTTTTCTGGATGGCAGATTGGCTGTTTGATGCAGCACTTGTTTCTCCCACAACATGCGAAGTTGCCAGTCTTCTCCGGCTTTTATAATACGAGCAAAGCTGAGTGCGAAAATGAGTGATAGAATGCCCAAACCAAAGCCGGAGAGATGATTCACAGGTTTTTGCAACACTTCAAACATCAATGGCACTGAGGCAAAAACAGCCAGGGGCAGGTAAAGATTTTCCATGTAAAACTGTTTGCCCATATCTGAGTGGAAAGGCACGTTTACCAGCAGGATAAATCCAAATGACCAGCCTGCCACCAGCCAGGCCCTGGCCCATTTCCGATGCCAGATTTGCCAGGCTATTCCGGCCAGCAAGACCAGTATTAACAACCAATAATCCCTGCTGCACCACTCCCAAAATCGGTGATTGCTTTCAATATCGAACCAATTGGGCCATAATTGGGCAAATGCATCCTGGCGTTTCAAAGCTGCAGCATCGTACCAGTCCAGCTTCATCACTTTATATTTCAAAATAGCCAGCAATACAAAAACACCCATGGGTATCAGGTGCATGATGCGCCAATCCGTATTTTTACCAGGCTCCAAAATAAAAAACAGCCCGATAAACAGGTTGGCATACAACACCATTGGATGGAAATAAAAAGCGGTCCACAAGGCCAGCATCCATCCTCCCCATTCCCACCAAACCAACTGACGTACAGAACCCTTGGTGTGCATCCAGGCATAAACAGCGCAAATAAACACCAGGCCCTGTGGCATTTCTGACAACCAGAAAAAAGTGTGGGTGGTGAGCAAGGTAGCAGTCAGCAGGATAACAAAAGCCCAGCGCCATTGCCCCCATTTCCAGGCCAATCCGGCCAGCAAAACCGGCCAGAAAACATGTCCCATGGAATAACTGCGCAACACCCATTTCAAGGACAAACCCAATTCCTGTGCTGTCCAGGCCCAAATCTGGGTAACAATAGCGCCAAAACGGCCGCTTTGAATTTCCAGACTACCACTTTTAAGGATCAGGAATGTTTGAAATGCCATATCCAGATTAGTCATGCGCGCCAGATAATACCGGGCTCCCAGCCCAAGCAAGATGACTGATGAAATCAGTAGCAATCCAGGCGCATAACGTTTTCTGTCCATGATCAGAACATTTCAAATTGGTGATAACCGCATTCCAGGGCGCCGTTAAACAAACTAAGCCGTTTGGAAGTACGCAAGCCTACATGTTTCAGTGCATCGCGGTTGGAAGAAATGACCCAGGCATTCCAACCGGTCCAGCGTTTTTTAAGCACATCCCCGATACTCTTGTAAAAAGCAAGGGTATCTTCCACTTTCAACCTTTCGTCGTATGGCGGGTTCATGATCAGGGTACCGGGCACTTCAGGCGCTTCCAGTTTATCGAAAGGCATTTTTTCCACCCTGACCCATTTTTCCAAACCAGCCGACATCAGATTCAGAGACGTGGCATTTCTGGCCCGGGATTCTTTATCTGAGGCCAGAATAGGAAACTCAAAGGGTTGAATACGTGCATCAGCAGCAGATTTGAGCGCATTCCAGCGCTTGGCATCAAAATCAGGCCATTTAAAAAATCCGAAAGACTCACGTTTGAATTGTACCGGAGTTTGGGTGGCAATCAGGGTAGCTTCAATAGGCAGGGTTCCGGAACCGCACATCGGGTCAACGAAAGGCCCCTTACCATTCCAGCCTGAAAGCAGGATCATGCCGGCAGCCAGCACCTCGTTGAGGGGCGCCTCCACTGTATCCCTGCGGTAGTTTCGTTTGTGCAGGGAATCACCGCTGGAATCCAGCGAAATATCCACATGCGTGCCTTGTACGTGCACATTCACGCGCAGGTTGGGTGCAATTGTATTGACGTTCGGGCGGCGGTTGTAGCGATCCCGAAACTGGTCAACTATCGCATCCTTAGTTAATAAACCGAGGTAATGGGAGTGCCTGAACACCTCGCCTTGTGTTACAGCATCCACGGCCAATGAATCATTGACACCCATAAACTTGGTCCAGTTGATGTCGCGCAGGGCATCGTAGTAACTCCGTTCGTTGTAGGCAGAAAATGATCTGATGGGCAGGAGCACCCTAAGCGCGGTGCGAAGTTCATAGTTGGCGCGGTACACCAGCTCCATATCTCCTTCACACCCAACGGCGCGTTTGAGCGGCCGGATTCCTTTAGCGCCCAGGAGGCGCAACTCTTCCGCCAGTACAGGCTCCAGACCTGCAAGCGTTTTGACAATGATTGATTGCATAATTGGGAAAGCAGGCGCAAAAGTAGGCTATTAGCGCCTTACTTTTATGCTATCCAAAAACTGAAGCGTACCGGGCAGGCCATTCAGTACATGCGCATTGGTTGGATATTGTACCGGACCAACAAAGAACTGTTGACCACTGAGCAGGACTTCGCTATCTCCCACAGCTGCTGAAAGCTGGTCTACATATCCCTGAAGAGGTTGTCGGGGCAATGGTTCCTGCAAAATGGTAAACACATAGGAAGGGCGCAACGTCTGGCAGGAATCTTTAATATCACTGATGGTTACGTTTGCTCCCAGGTAAGTAACCCGCATCCCTTTGGAACGAAGCAGGTATTGAATAAACAGCAGGGTTAGCTCCTGCGATTCGCCTTCCGGAGAAAACAGCAGGAAAACCGGGGTGTCATGCCTGGGCAAACTCCGATCAATAGCGCACATCAGTTTTCGGCGGATGATTTGTCCAACAAACTTTTCATGAGACGGGCTGATGCTGTTGGTAAGCCAAAGAAGTCTGAGTTTATCCAAAAACGGATAAATCAACTCCAGCATGCAACGTTCGAAGCCATGCAGGCTGACATATTCTGCGAACACCTGCTCAAACCCTTCTTCATTCAAATCGATCATACTGAGCGTAAGTGCGTCGATCTGAGAGTTTGGATTGGGATTATTCTGCGCAAGCGCAGCGCCTTTTGCAGCAATTTCATTCGCTGTCATCTTGGCGAGTTTACTGATCTTGATCCCGTTGCGGTTCAGTAAGGCAATATTGAATAAGTGCCGAAGGTTCTCGTCAGTATAGTAACGGATGTTGGTATCAGTACGGGCAGGCGTAATGAGTCCATACCTTTGTTCCCAAATACGGATGGTATGGGCCTTAATTCCCGTTAGTTTCTCCAAATCTCTGATGGAGTAAATCGCCATGGATACTTGCCTGTTTACCACAAAGGTCTTCAAACAGATGATCTTGTTAAATGTTTTACAAAAAAACTTCAACAAAAATTTCTTTTGGCCTGCTGGCGACGGATGCAGGTGTATTTTTCAGGCTGTCTCGAAGCGTAAATGCAGCAAAGGAGTGGGAGCTTTTTATTGATTAGAAACAAGCCTGTTCTTTTAAAATCACCTCCTGAAATGGCGTCAACCCGACCGTTTTCTTAAATTTTGCCCCAGTTACTTGCTTGTTTAAAAAAAATATTTACCTTTGACCTGATTTTCACCTTATTTAGTCCTACAAGCTTCTGTTAACCATGTTTTCAGCTTTTAAAAAGAAGGAAGACCGTTCTCAAAACGTGCCAGAAAAGAAACCTATCTCCCTTGAAGACCTGGAATCTGAACTGAACGTTCTGAACAAATCAGATCTAAGCAAAGTAGAAGGAGGCAAAGACACCAAGAAATCATTGACCGATATATCCGGTCTCAGAAATAGTATGGGCGGAACCATACCGCTGTGAACAAACCACACACTCAGTATTTAAAGCATGAGCCACCCCGCAATCACGAGGTGGCTCATCTTTTTTAGGTTAATTCCAGGCTGCTCTAGTTTCTTTTTCGGACTTCTTCGTGAATCACTTTCCCCCTTTTCATCTTGTCCTGGTATTCTTTTTTGCGCTTTTCCTTAAATTCGGTGGCCAGTTGCTTGATTTCAATGGGTCGACCGTTTTGCCGACGATGGTAAGCCAGAATTAAAAAATCAGCCATGTCATCCGGGAAAGTCACCCCGGCGCTGCGCAGGTAATGTGATAACCTTGACCCGCCGTAGAAGCCCCAGTTGTGGATCATCCATTGGCCCAAACGAAGGTGCATCACCGTACAAACGCTGTCTTCCGGAATGATTTTAAATTTGGCTCTGGCCTCCTCGCTAATGCGTTTGTCTAATTCCAGCATGGCATCTTCCAAATTCTTTGGAATGTACACGCCGTTCAGAACTTCTTTGCGGATGTTCTCTTTATACTGCTTGTCAAATTCAGATTCTGAACTTGGCGGGCCTCCTTCCGGCTCTTCCTTCTGAGCATGGGAGATGGCACTGCCTGCAAGAAGCAGGATCAAAAGCAAAAAACGGTTGTTTTTCATCATAAAACCTTCAGGATGAATAAGTTTCGGCTCTCTTTACTGGAAATATTTTTATTGGAACTGGTCCTTTGGCTGGGCCTATGGCTGGCAAACGATTACCTGGCTACTCTATTAACGCTGATTGTGACGTCTATTGTATTGGCGGTATTGGTCATCGCGCTAATTTCGGAGTTGATGGAGCGCTCCAAAGTGCCACGCAAATATTTTCACGTAATGTGGCTGAGTGTGGTTGCCCCCATACTCAGCGCAGCCCTTTACATGGTCTTATTCGGGGGAACCCTGGAATTTTTGCAGCGGTAAGGGTGGTTCGCCCATGAATGGCTTCAAATAGTCACCTGGGTTGCGTCATCAGGAAGCTCTTCGAACATGCCTGTTTGCCGGTTTTTCTTCACGCGGTCCCAATTAAAAAACCGTCCGTTCATCACTACGTACACGCCCGGTGGCAATACCTGAGCGAAAGCCAATGAACTTCCCAGGTTAAAAAACCCATCTGAGGAAGTGCCAAAAGCATAAGGGATCATAGCTCCGGTGAGTACGATGGTTTTGCCTTTGATATCAGCCTCGGCCAGGTGACGGGCAGTTTCCACCATCCGGTCTGTTCCGTGTGTGATGAGGATACGGTTAGCGGGAGTACGGGAGCAATTATGAATAATCAGCGCCCGGTCTTCATCACGCATTTCCAGAGAATCTACCATCATGAGGGTCCGGATGTCGATATCAACGCCACAGCGGCCCAATTGAAACATTTCCGGCAGGTGTGTGTCTTTAAAAAACAATTCTCCGGTGAGGTAATTGTACTCTTTGTCAAAAGTACCGCCGGTAACAAATACTTGAATCATGGGTGCAAAGGAAAGAAATTGCCCGGAAATGCCCGGAAGAGATGGTATCAAATTTGAACGCGATCCAAATTGTAGGAATTGCGTGAAGGTTTTCCAAAACGTTTTTACTTTTGCCCATCAAATCAAGAATCGCACAACATGAAAAAGAACGAAGAATACGTAGATAAACCCGGTCGCGACTGGATGATGTTCATCGTTAGCACCATCGGTATGATCGCTTTGCTGATTTGGCTTCCTGAATGGATCTGGGTAGCCTGGCCTTTCCAGTTTACCGCTCTGGCCGGTGCGCTTGGTCGCCTGTAAGCATTGCCTTTCCGGACGCATAAACGACGCAGAATTATCATTTGATGTAAAAAAGCCGGCCGCAATTTCTGCAGCCGGCTTTTTTTGATTCATCAAAAACCCGTTTTCTACTTTGAAAATCCTGATTCTTCGATTTTCTTCTATTGGCGATATCGTGCTGACTACACCCGTAGTCCGATGTCTGAAAATGCAACTTGGGGCAGAAATACATTTTCTGACCAAAAAATCCTTTGCCTCCATCCTAGAGGCAAATCCCTACTGCGATAGGGTGCATACATTCGATAAGGACCTTTCCCAGGCACTTTTGGCAGAACTGGTATCGGAGCGCTTTGATTGGGTGATAGACCTGCACCACAATTTGCGCAGTATGCGGTTAAAATGGGCGTTGCGACGCCCGTCACGGGCATTCAACAAGTTAAACCTGGAAAAGTGGCTGCTGGTGAATCTGGGCTGGAACCTGATGCCTGAGCAACATATTGTTGATCGTTACCTGGCCACGGTGGCACATTTAGGCGTGCAAAATGATGGTGAAGGACTCGATTATTTTATTCCACAAGGCACTTCTCTGCCGACGGATGCACTGCCAGCACAACCCTTTGTTGCGTTTGCCATTGGAGCTACCCACGCTACCAAACGTATGCCTGAAAGCGGCATTATCCGCATTTGTCAACAAATTCGTCAGCCTGTAGTACTGCTGGGAGGTAAACAGGAAGAAGCGGAAGGAACACGCATTGCAGCAGCTGCCGGAGTTCACGTGTACAATCTCTGTGGCAGGCTCAGTTTACACCAATCCGCCATGGTAGCCCAGCGTTCAGAGCATGTGATCACCCACGATACCGGACTTATGCATATGGCAGCTGCATTGCGCAAGCCCATCACCTCAATCTGGGGCAGCACTGTGCCCGCATTTGGCATGTATCCGTATTACCCAACCGGATTAGGCCTTAATACGTCATGTGAGGTATCAGGACTAAGCTGCAGACCCTGCTCCAAAATTGGACATGCCCAATGCCCCAAAGGACACTTCAAATGCATGGCGAATCAGGACATTCCCAAAATCCTCCAATCTCTCCAACCCTAATCATTCACCCACTCACTCACTCACTCACTCACCCACTCACTCATTCACCCACTCACTCATTCACTCATTGAAATGCCCGATACATGCTAAATTCTACTTTTTTCAGAAAAAGCATTGCCTAGCTTTGGCATGGAATATGTATTTTGCTCTACATTTCGCCGAGAAACAACTTAACACGCAAGTTGAGGCAATATGATCAACCAGCAATTGTCTCTGCAAATGCGTTTTTTCTGCTAAAATCCAATGTCAATCAGTCCAATATCTACGATTATGCACGTTAGAAAACTACTTTTCCTTCTTGCGGCCTTATGGTGCCTCACCAGCCTGAACGCTCAGGACATCCACTTCTCACAATACAACATGTCGCCCATGACACTCAACCCCGCCAATATTGGCGCGTTTGAAGGAACGGTGCGTATTGGAGGTATCTACCGTGGTCAGTGGGCCAGTGTGATTGGCAACAAAGGCCAGTACAAAACACCTTCCCTTTGGGTAGATGCACCCATCATCACCGGCTTCCGCAAACGCGACTGGGTTGGTGTTGGACTGGTATTTTTCTCCGATAAAGCCGGTGCAGGTGGTTTGACTCACACTGCAGCCAAGCTTGGCGCTTCTTACCACCTCGCTTTGGACAAAAAAGGCAAGGCTTATCTGACTATTGGAGCTCAATACGGCCAGGCAGGTCGGAATGTAGATCCTTCCAAGTTTTTCTTTGAGGAAGGTTATTTGAATCCTGCACCAGGCGGCGGTTACAACCCGGGCGCTCAGGGCGACTTCCTGAACACCACTGAATCCAAAGCAGACTGGAGCGACATTGATGGTGGCGTAACCCTTCGCGCCAAATTGAACAAACGTATGGACATGAGCATCGGTTACGCCATGTACCACATTGGTAAAGGCAAATATGGTCTGGTAACTTCAGGCGGCGGCGGTGGCGGCACCAGCACAGGCGGTTCTACAAGCTCCGACGAAATTGCTCGTCGTTCCGTGGTTACGGGTTTGTTCAACATCAAGATCAACGACAAACTGAGTGTTGGACCATCTTTCATGTACCAAACCATGAGCGGCGCTGATGAAATCAGCTTGCAGGCTCTGGGTTCCTATGTATTCAATAAAGAAAAAGATATTGACCTGAACTTCGGTTTGGGCTATCGTTTGACAGGTGGCGACGCTGTGTATCCAATGCTGGGCGCACGGTATAAAAACCTCCGGGTAGGTCTGGCTTATGATGTCAATGTCAGCGACCTGAACTCTGTGAGTAATTACCGTGGTGGTTTTGAGATTGCCGCCAACTACATCGTGAAGATTTACAAACCGGCCAAAATCAAAACCAAGGTGTTGTGCCCGCGCTTCTAATGGCACGATTCGGCTAACTCATTGATATTCACAAAAATTGAAACCAATTCGGCAAATTGCCGCAGGTATAAAAATGAAAAAACAATTTGCACTCATCATAGGCGCCGCATTTTTGGCTGTTGGTCTTCAGGCTCAACCGCTCAATCGTTCCACCCCGGAAGCCAACCTCAAATCTGCTCAGGAAGCTGAAGCAGACGGCAATCCGTACGCCGCTGCAGAACTTTATGAAAAATACCTGTCTGAAAACAAGCAGGACAAACAAATCCAGGCCAAAGTTGCCAAGCTGAACTTTGACCTTCGTGATTATGAAAAAGCGGAAAAAGGATTTACCCGTTTGGTAAACCGCGACCGCAAGCTGGAGTTCACTGAACTGAAATACTGGCTGGCTCTCAGCATGAAATACAATGGTAAGTATGCTGAAGCTACCGACATGTTCAACCAGTATATTGAAAATGGCGCTGATGAAAACCTGAAGAAAAAGGCGAAAGTTGAAATTGCAGGCTGTGAACTGGCCCGCAAAATGAAACAACCTGAGAACATCATCGTTTCCAACCTCGGTAAAACAGCCAATAATCCACAAACAGACGGTTCCCCATCTTATAGTGCAGGAGAACTGTACTTTACTTCCATCCGCTCCAAAGAGGTGGTTGTGTTGAACGGTAAAGAGGGCGACTGGCACTCCAAGGTTTACACTACCTCCAAGTCAGGCTCTGAATATGGCGAGCCTGAACCACTGGGCACACAAATCAACCGCGAAGGCTGGCACCAGGGTAACGTAAGTGTTTCTGCCGACGGCAAAACCATGTACTTTACCCGGGTTGAACTAACTGAAAAGGGCCAGGATATTGGCGCAAGCAAAATCTTTGTTTCCCAGAAGGGTTCTGACGGCTGGGCTGGCGCCAATGAAGCAACCGGTGTAAACGGCGATTTCATTGCCAAACACCCTTGTGAAGGCGAACTTTTCGGCGAAAAAGTACTCTTTTTCGTAGCTAATATGCCAGGCGGCAAAGGTGGTTTCGACATCTACTACGCACCTAAAAAAGGTGATAACATGTTTGGTTTGCCTGTTAACCTGGGCGGTGTGATCAACACAGATGGCGATGAGGCTTCTCCTTTCTACCAGGATGGCAAATTGTTCTTCAGCTCTAATGGTCGCCCGAATATTGGCGGTTATGATGTATACGAATCTCAGTGGAACGGTTCCGTTTGGAGTGAGCCCAAAATTCTGCCAATGGGTATCAACACCAGTGTTGATGACCTTCACTACTCCCGCTCAGCAGACGGCTTCACTGGCTTCCTGCAAAGCAATCGCCCGGGTCCAAACAACCTGAAAAGTAAAACCTGCTGCGACGATGTTTACCAGTGGGAATTGGAGCGTATCAAAGTGGAATTGTTGGCAAAAACCTTCCGTGTGCGCCTCAAAAAAGAGAATTTGAAAGAAAATCCACCGCTTAAAGGCGCTGTGGTAACCATGCTGGATATCACGGAGAAAAAAGCCATGCCGGTTGATGAAAAAACCAATCTGGCTTCCAACGAATTCCCATTCACGCTCCAGCCAGACCGCACCTATCTGATCGTTGCCAATGCTGAAGGTTACAAACCAGACTCCCTGACCTTCAATACCAACGGTGTTAAAAAATCCACGACTGTTGAAAAGAAACTCACCCTGCGTCTCCTGAAAAAGGAACCAGAATACGATACCCTCCGTATCAACGAACCTATCCGCCTGGACAACATCCTGTACGATTACGATAAAGACAATATCCGTCCGGACGCAGAACCAGATCTGCAGAGTGTAGTTGATCTGATGAAAAAGTATCCGGAAATGAAGATCGAGCTTTCTTCACACACGGATGCGCGCGGTAACGATGCCTACAACGAAGATTTGTCCCAACGTCGTGCCAATAGCGCTGTGGCCTGGATTGTTGCAAAAGGCATTGGCGCTGATCGTATTGTAGCCAAAGGTTATGGTGAAAAACAACTGCTCAATAAATGTGCTAATGGTGTGGAATGCACCGAAGAGGAGCACCAGCTCAACCGCCGTACTGAATTCAAGATCACGGCAGGTCCTACCAGCATTGTTATTGAGCGTGTAGAAAAACGCGAAAAAAAGCCAACAGACGGCAGCAAAAACTAGGTTTTGCGCTGTAGCTACAAAAAACAAGAGCCGGTCCGGTAACCCGGGCTGGCTCTTGTTTTGTTAGCAAATACACCTATTCCAACTATTTGCCGATCTGCTTGTTTATTTCCTATACTACAAAAAGTCCGGCAAATAGCTGTGTTTTGCTACATTTGCCACAAATATCATACAAATGACGGCTATAGCTGAATCAAACAACCTGAACGAACGAATTGAAGCTGCCTTGGACACAGTTCGACCGCACCTGCGCATTGACGGCGGTGATGTGGAATTAGTAGAAGTAACAGAAGACATGCATGTTAAAATCCGCTGGATGGGCATGTGCCAATCCTGCTCTATGTCGGGCATGACCCTTCGTGCGGGCATTCAGGAAGCCATTCAAAGTAAAATTCCCGAAATCGTTGGCGTGGAAGCGGTTAATTGAAAAGCGCTACTACATTTTTATTCTCGCCTGTAGTTTCCAGATTCTTTCTTTGCCTGTTGTTCCGGAGTCTGTTGCCGCCTGAAGCGTATTGGTTTCTTCCAACCTCGCATCCAGCTTCAACCACTTATTTACCCGATAATGCACATTGAGGTACCAGCGTGTGCCTCTTCCAGCAAATGCAGGTATAGAAACAGCAGCAAACAGATCACTTTCAAAGGCGTACACCCTGGAATCATAGTCTTCCGTATCAAATACAGCATACCTAAATGCCAAGGATGCCGGACTACTCAATGGTTTTATCACAGCTTCCTGATAAGCCACAAATCCCCTCGAATTGGATTGATTTCCAATGCCGTATGTTGTCCATTCTATTCGACTGCGCAATTCCACCGGCTTGATGATTTTATAAATGGCGTGCAGTCTGAAACGGTTTCTTTGGGCATCAACCAGGCCAAAAGGCCGTGACAACTCATCATTTCGTTGTTTGGTTTCCGTTTGCCAAAGGGCATACACAGAAAAATTTCTGCTCTTGGTCCATAGTACTCGCGCTAAAAACTCCCTTCCATTTGAAGGAGCATCTACCCCAAAACGGAGCCACGGATGTCGCCAAACATCAGCATACAGGTTAATTTGTACCCGGCGCACCCACCGGATGTCGGCGCCGAGATACAGACCTTGCTCATTGGAGGCGCCTGATACTTCAGCAAATGGGTTACCGTAGATAGATTGGTAAGCTTTTCCCAGGGAGCGATGTACTGCTGTGAGCGTCACATGCCGGTCGGCGGAGAACAACAGTCCATTCACTGCGGCTATGCCACCGTTGTCGCTGCGCGCTGTTTCCCCGAACATGAACAGATTTCGCCAGCGATATTGGTAGTCCAGGCTCATACCGGTCAGGTTTCTACCCCGGAACGCATACCTTCTATATGCCAAATTCCCGGGGTCCCAGGCTTGGTCATAGTGTATATGCAGGGCATTGGCAGAAATTTGGCCATGTTTTCCGGTCCAGGTTGCAGAAAGTCCGCCTACCTGTTCGCCCAGTTTCTTTTCGTCTTCGATTTCGGCATTGGTGCGGTGCAGGCCAGAGGTTTGCAGAGAGGAGAATAATTGATCGGCAAATTCACCGTCGGTGGTATCCGGTTTGAGAATATTGGCATCCCTGCGCCGACGGGAATAGAGCATGGTTACATCCAGATGTTTGCCAAAAGACAGCGTGGTGGCAGCCCCGCGGAAGAAAAAAGCCTCTCCAAAAGCGCCATAGGCATTTAGTTTTCGTCCACCGCGGGCCACCGACACTGTTTCGGCTGATTTTCCGGGAGCAAAACCCGTTTGCAGCAAGAGTCCTTGGCCCATACGTGCAGAATAATCGCCCAGAGCAACGGTTTTGATGCGGCGGTTGATGTTTTGGGCAAAAAGGTGAGCGCTGTAAAAATCGAAGCCATGTTTATTACTCCCGTTGAAGAAGGCTTCACCGGCATCATTTTCTGCAGTAAACCCGAACCGGAGTCGGTTGTCGTAATTATGCCTGTAGCGCACAGCCCAGGCATTGGGCTGTCCTTCCACATCTTCAGGGTCGTAATTGGGAGGACTTGGCTGGGCCCAGCGCAAAAAAAGTTCATTGTCGCCTTGCCAAAAGCCCCGTTGCAATTGACTGTTGCGGGCATCGAGCCCGGATTTTATTTTGGCGTAGGGTAAAATGCGGCGTATATCGCTGAGTTCCCAGTTAGGAATGGCCTGTAATTCATATTCATTGAGAAAGGGGCCCATTCGATCGCGGTAGAGGATGAAATTTTCCACCTGAATTTCATTCAGCAGTAAGGTAGACAACAGCTCCTCCTTGGATACCGTATTGAGATTCAAGGGTTTATCCTTCCATTGTTCCAGGTTTTCCAGGAACAACTGTGCATCCGATTCAGAGGCGCCTTCGTTGTCGCGGAAGAAATTTTCCAGCAGTTCATCGTCGTTTTGGGCTACTGCCAGGTGGGGAGTAACCAAGGTCAGGAGCAGGACGAAAAACTTTAAGAAAATTTTTTGTGTCCAAATGTGTGTACTAAAGCCATACTCGTGCGTCATAAGCGGGAATTTTCGAAAACAATGTTAGGGCGAAAGTTTCGTTTATAGGACAATTTTTCCTGAACGGAATTTCTGTCTTTTTCAAAGTCTTGAAACGTTCACAAGCACTACCTTTGCACATTATTATTTAACCATTCAAATCAGTTTTCTCAAACATGAAAAAATCTGTTTTAGGAATTCTTGCAGGCGCAGCCCTGATGTTTTCCATGGCCTCTTGCGGCGAAAAGTTGCTCACTGAAGAGCAGGTACAGGCTGAAATCACCAAAGGTTTCGATGCCGGTAAAGCTGCTGTTGAGCAGGAAATGTCTGCCAAGTGCGATGCTGAATTCGAAGGTCGCGTAACAGCTGAGGTTGACCGCCTCAAAGCAGAACTTGAGGCTGCAGCTCCAGCCCAGTAAAGTAAAACCCGGGAAACCGATCCATTCAATTCAAACCACTCACGAAAATTATTCCACAAAATGAATAAAAAAATGCTCTTCGCCGGCGCACTGGCTGTTGCTGGTTTCATTGGCCTGACGGCTTTTGACGGCAAAACCCTTGCTCAACAAAAAGAAGAAATCGCGGCTGCCGTAACAGCAAAGCTGGAAACCCTGCGTTCCGAAAAAGCTGCTGAATGTGATGCACGCGTTCAAACTGAAGCTACCACACGTTTTGAAGCATGGAAAGCAGAACAAGCTGCGGCTCCAGCTCCTGCTAAAGGTGGCACTAAAAAAGGTACTGCAAAAGGTCCTAAAGTAGATCCACTGCCAACCAAACCAGCTCCAACTGATCCACAGAAAAATCGTGGCGGTGCAGTTCAACCTGGCAATGCTGAGCAGCAAAAAGAACGTGGCGGCGCTGCAAGCCCGACCCAAGCTCCTGAGCAGCAGAAAAAGCGCGGTGGTGCTGCTAAACAAGGCGGCGGCAAATAATTGTCCTTAGACAGCCACTATAAAAAAAATTGCCTGCGGGAATTCCCGCAGGCAATTTTTTTATGCACTTTTGGCAACAACGAATTATTTCGTGTAGCTGAAAGTAGCGGTGTCGGTGGTGTTGTCAGAGTACGTTACTACGTAGTTGCCGCTCAACACGTTGCCGCTGATTTTGCCAGTACCTACAAATTTACGGCCAGCTGGATCAGTGTAGTTGATTGAGATCTCGTCAGAAGAAGTCAGTGTAGCATCAACGAAAGAATCAAAACCGCCAAAGTTGGAGATAGAGATAGAAACTTCGCTTTTGCGGGTAACTACCGCTGGTTTGGTCAGGTTGTAAGTACCGAGGTCAGTACCTGCAGTAGAAGCAGTTACTACGTCAGCGCCCAGGAAAGAGCCAACAAATTTTGCAGACCATTCGGTTTCGCAGTTGGTGCCTTCGAAGCCGTCGCCGCACTCGCAGGTACCGTCTACGCAAACGCCGGTGCCACAATCAACATCTTTGCAGTTATCAGCGCAAGAAGGAGTGAACAACAAGAATGCGCCCAAAATGAAGGTTGGGATAAAAAAGAGTTTTTTGCTCATGTTTTAAATGTTTGTGAAAGGTAATGGAATGGTTGAAATTGTTCGCCGCAAAGGTAAACAATACCCTTCGTCTTAGAAAACTAACGAAACGTTATTCCTTTGCAGACTTTCTAAACGACGTAAAAGCGGCTTAATTGTCACTTAAAACGGCAATTTTTTTACGAACTACCGACTTTTTTAACATAATTTCCAAGGTGTAAATCCCGGAAACGCCGTTTAAAGTCAACTCAAGTTTGCCATTCCCGGTTACTAAAGCGGGATCTATTTCCCTCAAAATTGTACCATCTTGATTCCACAAACGGATCTGACGGATGTCTGACACCATCCCCGCTTCAAGGTTTATCTGCAGCATTGCGCCACCTGCAACTGGATTAGGGTATATTACAATAGCAGGCTCTTCCGGATCATCGGTAGCTGATACTCCCACCAGATTGTAGCACTCGGAATCTGAGCAACCCAGGTCATCAGTAACAGTAATGCAGTATTCTCCAGCTGTAAGGCCGTTAATTGATAAATCAGTAGCGCCATTGCTCCAAAGCACATCAAAGGCCCCTGTTCCACCAATAGCCTGTACCTGAATAGCCCCGTTGGCTCCATTTGTGCCAACAGGTTGTGTAATAGTTGCTGACAGGATAGGCGGAGCACCCTGCGACAAGGTAACTGCATTCGAAGCCTCTCCTGTGCATCCAGGCACATCGGTGATGAATAACTCTGGCAGAACAGGCGTTGGCATACCGTTTGGCCCGGTTTCCAACTCCGTAATGACGAATGGGCAGGTATTGGTGGTAGAAATTTCCTGCCCCTCATACACCCAGGAAAAAGAGGGGTTAAACACATTGGTTTGAGCGGTGAGCAGCACCGCAATAGAGTCAAACTGGCACGGAATGGTCACTGCACCCAGGATTTTGCCGGTTGGATAGGTTTTTTCATCGATAAAACTCATAGTGCGGGAAGCCACACATCCCTGCCAATTAATGGTCAGTTTGTGTGATCCGCCAGTACTAATGGTATCGCAATGGGTGGTTGAGGTTGGAATATTATTGTGAAACCACTTATAGCTGGCGCCTGGCACCTCAGCAACGCATAAGATGGAGATTGGATACTGGCAGGTTAGGTATGCGCCATCCGGCAAAAAAATCAATAAAAATCCAGGATCAGCTTTTTCTATTGGTATGTTTTTTTGGGCCGTACAGCCATTAGCATCTTGTACAGTGACTGAAAAAGTGCCAGAAACGGCAAAAAATGCTTGTTGGGTGGTTTGGCCGTGAGACCAATTGTAGGTATAGCTGCCAACCCCGCCAGTTACCTCCAGGGTAGCCTCGCCCAGGACGTTGTTACATCCTACAGCCAGTATATTTTGAGGCGTGATGGTAATGATCTCAGGATCAGGCAAATCCAGGGTGAGTATCTCCTCGTGATTGGCGCCGGTAACTGTTACTGTGTAGGTTCCGCCGGGCAGGTTGAGCTGTTCATAAAAATTAGCGGGCGTGTTGGACCAATGGTAACTCAAATTGGTTTGGTCACCCCATACGCTGATATGAATGGCGCCATTGGTGTTTCCGTGGCATTTTGGCGCCTGGGCAATGGTTGGTATGGCCACAAAAGGTGGTGCATCTTGTCCCCCGTATGTAAAAGAGATGCGGTAAAACTGGCCATTGTTGTCTTTCAGGAGTTGTGTTTCCGGCACAAAATCATCACCAATGGTATCCACCAGGGCCAGCATGTATACTTCAAGTACATAGGTTTTGCCAACTACCAGCCCGGTTGTGAGGTCAAGATTCCCGGGTTTGCTTCGGTATCGGGTGGTGTAAGGACCTTCAAGTTTATTGAAATCTTCTATCAGAAGGTAGTCCAAAAAACTGCCCGCTACCCCACCCTCTTCATAAAGGCGGTATTTCAGGCTGACATCTGTGACATTGTTTTGGCAACTTTCCCAGGTAACGGCCTTTGCGTTGGCCAGTGAGAGGGTTTGTAATTGCCCGAGATACAAACCATCATAGTTGAAACCGCTGGGACAAGCTGCGATGTTGAAGCTGTCGAGTGTGCCATTGATACGCAGGTGAACGCTGGAAGAGCAGTCTCCTACCCAATTGAAGCCGCAGGCACGGGAGCCGGGCACATAGGAGAGGCATAATGCCAGTATGAACAGGCAAGTAGTAGTGTGTTTTTTCATGATTTTAGGTAATTTCAGTCAACAATTTGGCGAATATAGGTAACAAGAAAATATCTATGGTTATTTTTCCTAAGTATTTGCTTTTAAAAGCAGGGTAAATGTAGTGCCGGCCCCGAATTCACTTGTTAGAGAAATTTGGCCGCCCTGGGCCTCCATAAACTCTCTGCTGATAGCCAACCCAAGCCCTGTTCCTTCCTTAGCTGAGCCAGGCACCCTGAAAAAGCGGTCAAAAACTTTATCTACATATTGTGGTGGAATTCCCTGACCGGTATCTCTGACTTTTATTTCAACCTGGTGATCAAGCTGTTTGGCTGAAAGATACACGGTCGCATTATCGTAAGAATACCTGATAGCATTAGAGATTAAATTCACCAGTACCCAGGTTGTTTTATCGCTATCAGCGAGTACCTGAGGCAAGTCCGCTTGACAATCAACCTCAAATCGAATGGATTTTTGTTCCGCAAACAGGCGGTTGGCGTCCATTGCTCTGGAAAAAATCAATGGCACATCAGAAGGCGATAGCGTTAACTGAATATTGCCTGTTTCCACTTGTGCCATAACAAGCAATTCACCGGTAATTTTCAACAGCCGTTCTGCATCTTCCCGAATACCCGCCAGCAAGTGTTTTTGTTCTTCATTCATTGGTCCGACATGCTCACTTTCCAGCAGTTGAAGACTCATTTTGATGGCTGAAATGGGGGTTTTAAACTCATGGGACACGGTGGCTATAAAATTGGTTTTGGCGAAATCCAGCTCTTTATAGGCTGTCACATTTCTGAGCAAAATTACATACCCGATATTTCTGGGCGACTTTTCACCGGTGGGCGTGATGGCTATTCTGTGAATTTCTTTTTCAAAATAGCTTTCCCGGCCATTGGCATAAATTTTCAGGGTAGGCCGTGTTCCAGGCAGATCGTCTTTTTCCGACAATATTTCCTTCATCAAGGATCGAATAAGATCATTGGTTACGGAAAGTTCAAGCGCTGGTTTGCCAATGAACTGCGCAGAAGTCAGTCCGCATATTTTCAAAGCTTCTTCATTGGCAAAAAGAAACTTTTTCTCTTCATCCAGCCCCATTACCGGATCATACATATTATCAATCAGGGTTTCAATTCTCCGCTTTTCCGTCATGAGACGTGATAAATTGCTGTTGTTGTATTCCTGCAATTTTTCAGCCATGGTATTGAAAGAGCCGGCTAATTCGCCAAATTCACTGCTGCTTCGAAAATGAACGCGCTGGGAATAATCCCCTGACGCTATATTTTTAATACGTTCTGTTAATTCCTGGATGGGATCGGCAATATTGGATGGAAGATTAAATACCAGTACAAAGGCAATAAGGAAGCAAAAAGTACCCAGAATACTCAACCAGAAAACGGCGCCTTCAGCTGTTTTTTCGGCAATTTCACTCTTGAGCCGGATGGCATCCAGGTTAACCTTCATAATACCGTGAATGGCCTCCTGCATCTTAGTTACAGCAACCGTATCCTGCTGATCTGATTTGAATTGTTGGAAAGCAACCCTAAGGTTTTGGGTTAGTTCTGCTTCTCCCGTTTCGGTAATATTGGCTTCTTGGCGACTAATATTTTGTTCAATCAGCTGAATAGTCTGGTCTTCAGGCATTTTTCCAGCCATAGCATCCAATATTATTCTCGAATACTCCAGCGAGTTGTAATTCGCTTTCAGAATATTTTTAGTGTCCTGAGCCCACAGGGTAACCTGCCTGATACTGACGAAAGCCAGCAGAATAATGAGTGCGAACAGGAGACCCACGCCCAGGTTAAGTTTTGCCTTAATTTTCATATCAACTCAGAATGACCAGGTCTATGTTACTGCAGGAGAGTTTTTTGAGCAATCCGTTAAAAACATTGGTAGCCAGTATAACCCGAAACAAATTCAGGTGCGGCTTACCTATACATATTGTCGTAATGTTCCGCTCTTCCGCCTTTTCAATGATGGCGGTGCTGACACTTTGATGCTCCACCTTGATGATTTCGGCGCCCAGCTCAGTAGCAAGCTTGAAGTTATTAATCAGATAACGCTGCTTGTCGAGCGGGATTTTATCTGGGCTTTCCTTTGGTGTTTGTACATACAGTACATACCATTTGGAATGATAGTAATTGGCCAGTCGGGCTGTTTTTCGTATCACATGTTTAGCTGTGGATTCGTTGCTGCTGATACAGGCCATAAAACGTTCATGGCGGACCGGTGTGATGGGAGCTATTTCTGTTTCTACTTTTCGTTCTACCTGAGAGGCCACTTCTTTGAGTGCCAGTTCGCGTAATTGCAGAATATGATCGCTTTTGAAAAAGTTTTGCAAAGCCGCTTCAATCTTGTCTCCGTGGTAGATTTTGCCTTCTTTCATGCGGGCAATCAGTTCACCGGCAGTTAGATCTATATTGACCACTTCATCTGCCTGCGCCAGCACACTATCCGGAATACGTTCTTTGACCTCAACACCGGTGATTGATTTGATTTCTTCATTCAGGCTTTCTATGTGCTGAATATTGACCGCACTAATCACATTGATTCCCACCGAAAGGATATCCATTACATCCTGCCATCGTTTTTCATTTTTACTGCCTTCGATATTGGAATGTGCCAGTTCGTCAACAATCACCACTTCAGGGCGCTGGTTGATAATGGCCTGTGTATCCATTTCATCTAATTCGCGACCTTTATAAAACAATTTTCGGCGGGGAATAAGCGGAAGGCCTTCCATCAATGCCTCTGTTTCTTTTCTTTTATGGGTTTCAATATAGCCAATTTTTACGTCAATTCCACTTTTCAACAGTGCGTGTGCCTCCTGAAGCATACGGTATGACTTGCCTACACCGGCACTCATGCCTATGTAAATTTTAAATTTTCCTCGACGAGACTTTTGAATCAGGTCGAGGAAATGTTGTGCAGATTCTTCCCGGGATAGAGGCATAATTTGAAAATTTTATTTGGGTGTCTGATCAATTGTTATGAACCAGACACCCAAATCATTTTCACAGGAAGTCAACTAATTAAAACCAAATAGCAAGAGCGGTAGTAAGCACTGTATTACTGTTGGTAGCGTTACCATCCTGATCCCTGAATATATCGTCTTCACTGCTGAGAAGTTTGCCTTCCAGTCGCCAAACTGCATTTTTATGTACCTGTACGTCCAGGTTTGCGGAAAAACCCATGGTTTTAAAACCATTCTCTGTACCGGTTGAAATGATCACGCCATGCTCATCGCTGTAATATTCTGCCCGGGCGGCAAGGGCAACACGGTTGTTTGGCGCGTATCTGACCACCATTTGTGGGGTATACCAAACAAAAGCCTCTTCGCCTTCTGTCGGGTTTTCTTCCCACCCGGTATCCAGACCAAGGGTTATTCCCCAATGATTGTTGAGCTGAAAAATGCCATAAAAGTTATGGAAAACCCGGTAAAGGGATGCCTCATCCGGCTTGTCTGAACCAAAAAATGAACTACTGTTCAGGGTAATTCGCGAGCTTGGTTTGTATTGAACCTGCCAACCCAGCGCGGGTGTGGAGTTTCCGGGAACCCGCTGAATACGTTGCCATCCGTTGAGCACCAGTCCGCTGAGTAACCACTCGCCATTTCCGGAGGTATAGGTCAGTTTAGCGCCAGATTCGTAATAAGGTGAATTATCAGCAGCTATGCTTCGGGTAAGCGTCCGGCAATCTTTTCCAATGGCGCTTTCAAACCCGATATGTGATCCAAAAAGGCCGGCATCCAGCCATAGATCGTGTTTTTTTGAAAGTTTGATCCCGGCATTTGCTTCAAACAGATTTCTTAAGGTGCCCGGTTCGGCAGCAAGATTGGCATTGGCGTAAGTGCCGGCCATCAAAGCCAGGTTGCCGCGCATTCTTTTGGCGTTAACCGTTGCTTTGAGGTATGCCAGGTTTAAATTAACCTCGTTATGACGGTTATGTGAATACACAAATCCCGGGCGATTTCCGTCGGTTGGTTGATTTATGTCGTATCCAAAATAAGGTTCTGCATAACCATTGACGGAAACAGTCAAATCAGCACTATCTAATTGAGCCACTGCAAGCAGTGGGAGAGTCAGCATGAGGAAAATAAGAATCTTTTTCATGAAAGGAGGTAATTGGTTATTGTTGATCAAGCGCAAGGTTAAGTTCAAGCACGTTTACTTTCGAAGGACCGAAAAGACCAAGCCAGGGACCTTCTATGTGTTTGCTTACCAGTTTTTGAACTTCCGCTTCCGGTATGGAACGTGTCCTGGCAATTCGGCCAGCCTGAACATAGGCAGCCTGAGGTGAAATATGCGGGTCCAGACCAGAGCCTGAGGCTGTAACCAGATCGGCTGGAATTTCAGCCTTGGATATGCCCGGATGGTGCACCATAAAGGTATCAATTCTATCTTGCACCTGCCGCAAGTAATCCGGGTTGCTTGGTCCCTTATTGGAACCAGCTGATCCGGCTGCATTATACCCCACCGCAGAGGGTCGGGACCAGAAATAGCGGTCGTCTGAAAAAGTCTGACCGATATTTTCGTAATAACTTTTCCCATTTTGTTGAATGGTTATGCCTTTTCCCTGATTTGGCGCTAACTGGCCAATGCCCCAAACCAGTCCTGTATATCCTCCCATGGTGATCAACATGAAGCTGAATGTGAGGACAATTGAAGAAAATATGTGCGTTTTCATGAATTAAAATTGGTTGTTCAATCATTTCTGATTGATGAAAAATCTATGGAAATTACAGAAACATGCTCACGATCATATCAATGAGCTTGATTCCGATGAACGGAACAACGATACCTCCAAGGCCATACACCAGCAAATTACGCCGTAACAAGGCGGATGCGCCAATTGGTTTATAGGCAACGCCTTTCAATGCCAGCGGAATTAAAGCCGGAATCACAACAGCGTTAAAAATAACTGCCGAGAGGATGGCTGATTCCGGGGAGGCAAGTTGCATGATATTGAGCGCCTGCAATGCCGGAATAGATGAAATAAACAAGGCCGGCACAATGGCGAAATATTTGGCCACATCATTGGCAATTGAAAACGTGGTTAAAGTACCACGGGTCATCAGCAGCTGTTTACCGATTTCCACCACTTCAATCAGTTTGGTAGGATCGTTGTCAAGATCAACCATGTTACCTGCTTCTTTGGCAGCTTGCGTACCTGAATTCATAGCCACACCTACGTCGGCCTGCGCCAGGGCGGGGGCATCGTTGGTGCCGTCACCCATCATGGCAACCAGTTTACCCTGGGCCTGTTCATTGCGAATGTAATTCATCTTATCTTCCGGCTTAGCCTCGGCAATAAAATCATCCACACCAGCTTTTTCAGCTATATATTTGGCTGTCAACGGGTTATCGCCGGTCACCATAACTGTTTTCACACCCATTTGGCGTAAACGCTGGAAACGTTCCTGAATACCGGGTTTGATGATATCTTGTAATTCAATCACACCAACCACTTTTTCATCCACCGCAACGGCCAGCGGAGTGCCGCCGTTGGCTGAAATGTGTTTGATTTCTGCAGCCGTTTTTTCAGAGAAATGATTTCCTGCCTGTTCCACCAGTTTCCTGATGGTGTCTTGCGCGCCTTTGCGGATGCGGGTCCCGTTTGGCATATTAACGCCACTGGTGCGGGTTTCGGCGGTAAATTTGATCAAAGTAGCGCCCTGAATACTCAATCCTTTCACCAGTTCAGGACTGGCCAATTCTACAATACTTTTACCTTCAGGGGTTTCATCTGCCAAAGAAGCGAGCACGCTGAATTTGATGAGTTCATCGCGGGATATATCTTCCGCAGCGTAGAAATTGGTGGCCTTGCGGTTTCCAATGGTTATGGTACCGGTTTTATCCAGCAATAAGGTATCCAAATCTCCGGCTGTTTCCACAGCTTTACCGGATTTGGTCACCACATTAGCCCTGAGCGCCCTGTCCATTCCGGCGATACCAATAGCTGAAAGGAGTCCACCAATGGTAGTTGGTATCAGGCAAACAAACAAGGAAACATAGGCGGCAATAGAGATGGGTGTTTGGGCGTAGTCTGCAAAAGGTTTCAGGGCAACACAAACAATGACAAATACGATGGTGAATCCGGCCAACAAAATGGTCAATGCGATTTCATTCGGTGTTTTTTGGCGACTGGCGCCTTCTACCAAAGCGATCATTTTATCCAGAAAGCTTTCGCCGGGTTGGGCAGTAACCTCCACAACAATTCGGTCTGAAAGCACTTTAGTCCCCCCTGTAACAGAAGATTTATCGCCACCGGCCTCCCGGATTACGGGCGCCGATTCGCCGGTAATGGCGCTTTCATCCACAGAGGCCAGGCCTTCCAGGATTTCGCCGTCCATGGGAATGGTATCGCCGGCTTCACAGACAAACCTGTCTCCTTTTCTGAGTGAAGAGGAAGAAACCTGTGTTATGGTATTGCCTGAAAGCAGCTTGGCAGGAGTGTCTTTTCGTGTTTTTCTCAAAGAATCTGCCTGAGCTTTGCCCCTGGCTTCGGCGAAGGCTTCGGCGAAATTGGCGAAAAGAACGGTGAGCAAAAGGAGCAGGAAAATGGTGAAATTATATCCTGGTGTTCCCATAAGCCCGGGATTAGCATCGTCCCGCATAGAAAGTATGGTCACCACCAACATAATGAAGGTTCCAATTTCTACGGTAAACATTACCGGATTGCGAAACAATTGGACCGGATTTAATTTTACAACCGATTGCCAAAGAGCGGCACGGACCAGGGCTGCTTGGAACAAGCCCTTATTTCTTTTATCATTCATGATCAATTAAATTGTGCGTAAACGAGAAAGGTTTACATGGTAAAATACTCTGCCAAAGGCCCAAGGGTTAAGGCAGGGAAATAAGACAATGCCGTGAGGATCACTATCACTGAGAAGATCATGGCGCCGAAAGTGAGGGTATCCGTTTTGAGCGTGCCGGCACTTTCCGGGATAAACTTTTTCCCGGCCAGTAAACCAGCAATGGCTACCGGGCCAATGATGGGTATAAACCGGCCAAACAACAGCACGATCCCGGTTGAAATGTTCCAGAATGGATTATTGTCGCCAAGTCCTTCAAAGCCGGAGCCATTATTCGCATTAGCAGAGGTCATTTCGTACAGCATTTCTGAAAAGCCATGAAAAGATGGGTTATTCAGCCAGGGCAAATCAGGGTTGTTCACCACCATCCATGCAGCGAGTGCGGTTCCTCCCATGATGAGTAAAGGGCTGAGCAGTGCTGTTAGCATGGCTATTTTGACCTCCCGGGCTTCCACTTTTTTACCCATAAATTCAGGAGTTCTTCCTACCATTAATCCGCTGATAAACACTGCGATAATGATATATATGTAGATATTCAGAATCCCAACGCCGCAACCACCGAAAAATCCGTTGACCATCATGGCCAGTAATTCATTCATGCCAGATAGCGGCATCGTGCTGTCGTGCATGGCATTTACCGAGCCGGTGGATATCACCGTGGTAAGAATAGACCAGTATCCGGAAGAAGCGGCGCCATTTCTGACCTCCTTGCCTTCCATAGCGCCGAGACTTTGGTCAATGCCCATTTGGCTAATGGCCGGATTACCTTGCATTTCGGTATAGATATTAGGAATAACCAGTATCAGGAAACCCAAGGTCATAACCCCGAAAATCATGAGGGCGAACTTCCTTTTTTTAACAAAATAACCCATAGCAAATACCATGGCAAGTGGAATCAGAAACTGTAATAGCAGTTGCAGTTCGTTCGTCAGGTAGTTGATATTTTCGAGCGGATGCGCGGAGTTTGCTCCGAAAAACCCACCGCCATTGGTACCCAGGTGTTTGATAGCCACAAAAGGCGCCACAGGTCCGCGACTCACCTGAACCGTATCTCCTTGAAGCGAAACCATGGTGTCTTTGCCTTCTAACGTGACGGGCATACCCTGAAAGGTAAAAATGATAGCGCCCAGTACAGAAACAGGGAGCAAAATGCGTGTAATACTTTTGGTAAAATAGTTCCAAAAATTACCCAGGCCGGTGGATTGCTGATCGCGCAGGCTGTTAAAAACGATTACAGCAGCTGCCATACCGATGGCTGCACTTACAAATTGAAGGAACATGAGCATTAATTGGCCCAGGTAACTAAGGCCGGATTCTCCACTATAATGCTGCAAGTTGCAGTTCACCACGAAAGAAATGGCCGTATTAAAAGCCAGATCCGCCGACATGGAAGGATTTCCGTCGGGTTTCAGTGGCAACCAGCTCATATTCATCAAAACGGCCATGGTAATAAGAAACCAAATCAGATTTATGGACAACATGGCTTTCAACTGCTCTTTCCAGTCCATATCCCGGTGAGCATCAATTCGGCTGATTTGGAAAAGGAGTTTTTCCAGCGGCCCCATCACCGGGTCAAGCAAGGTGGGGGTTCCCAGGTAAACCCGGGCAACATAGCGTCCTAATGGTATTGCCAACAGGACAGAGAGCAGGAATATGGCGAGCACGCCAAGTAATTCAGTATTCATAATCAAGCTTTTGTAGTAAAGGAGGTTGGAGACATCCTGTGAACGTCTGCTGGAATCCAGTTAGAATTTTTCAGGTTTAAGCAATACATACACCAGGTATGCAAATACCAGGATGCAGAGCAAAAAGAGAATCATCATGGCAATTCAGATTTTTTCGAAGTGATCAATGCAAGCAAAAAAGGCCAGGAAACAAACAAGGCCAACGAGGAGAAGAATGGTAGTTAACATGTTATGACATTGGTGAAGCAGTATGCCAATACCGGATTCAAAGCAGGTGCCACGTTAAATAAGCTTGGCATAAAAAATCACAACACATTCTTTTTCAATAGAATACAAATAAAAAACACCATTGCAAGGCATGGCAGCGCTTGCAATGGTGTTTCAAAATGAGAGAGTTAATGGCTAAATTTGAGAGACTACCAGCCGTATTCAGCCAGTTTCCGGTACAGCGTAGCCGGTGCTATATTTAGGAGTCGGGCTGTTTCAGATTTGTTGCCACCTGTTTGTCGGAGCACCTTCAGGATATGTAATTTTTCTACTTCAGCAAGGTCAAGTGACTGTCCTGCCGTGGGAGAAGCGGATGCCAAATTCAGGAGTTCCAGCGGAAGTTCTTCCACGTGCAATATCCCGTCTTCGCCCATGAGAATCACACTACGTTCGATCACATTTTTGAGTTCTCTGATATTACCCGGCCAGGAGTATTGCTGGAGTGCAGACATGAATTCAGCTTCAATAAATTTGAGTTTTTTGGCAGATTTAATGGCGAATTTATCTGCAAAATAGGTTGCCAGCGCTTCAATATCAGCGCTTCTTGTGCGCAGTGGCGGTAATGCAATCTGAAAAACTGCAATCCGGTAATAAAGATCAGCCCGAAAATGTCCGGCATTGATCTCCGCCTGCAGATCACGATTAGTAGCTGCAATAAGGCGCACATTTGATTTCTGGACTTTACTTTCTCCTACCTTCAGAAACTCACCGGATTCTAAAGCCCGGAGTACTTTGGCTTGCAGGTCGGCGGGCATTTCACCTATTTCATCCATGAAAAGGGTACCGCCATTGGCTTCTTCGAACAAGCCTCTTTTATCTTTTATGGCGCCTGTGAAGGCTCCCGCTTTATGTCCAAACAATTCGCTTTCAAGCAAATCATGGCTAAAAGCGGCACAATTAATGGCAATAAACGGCTGCAATCGTCTTTGACTGCCCTGGTGAATGGCCTGGGCAAAAACTTCTTTACCAGTTCCTGTTTCTCCTGTCAGCAGCACTGTGGTGTCTGTTGGCGCTACTTTTTGCGCCAGCTTAACAGCAGCCTGAATGGTAGGGGCTTTACCAATAATATGATCGAAAGAATTACGTTCGCCCAGTTGTTTTTCCAATTGGGAAACCCGGCGGGTCAGTTTGACCTTGTCCAGTGCCCGGTGTAAAAGCGGAATGATCTTATTGTTTTCATCGCCTTTTACGATATAATCGAAGGCGCCATTTTTAATAGCCTGCACACCGTCCTGAATATTTCCATAGGCCGTCATCAGAATAACCTCTACCTCCGGGTGACCTTTTTTTATCTCCTCCACCAGAGAAACGCCATTTCCATCGGGCAGCTTGACATCCGACAGCACCACTGCAATACCAGGTTGTTGTTCCAGTTTTTTCAAACCACTCTTACAATCGGGGGCCTCAAAGACCTCAAATCCTTCCAGGCCAACAATTCGGGCCAGGAGATTACTCAGTTTTACCTCGTCGTCGATGATGAGAATCTTTTCCAAAGTATGAAATTTACCACAAAGGTGACACAGTAAATTAAAGTTGCAAAGAAAACTGACGTCTCAAAGTGCCGTCACTCAGCATGCATACCGTACTTTAGCCGCTTCAAATCCGAACCGATGCAGCATCACACCCTTCCGGTAACCCGTACAGCCCATTATTACACCTTGGGGACGCCTGGTCCTGAGGTCAGGCAGTTTTGGATTGTTTGTCATGGTTACGCCCAGTTAGCGAGTGAGTTTTTGGAAAATTTCCGGTTATTGGAGAATGAAAAAACCTTTGTGGTAGCGCCTGAGGGGTTGAATCATTTTTACCGCAAGGGATTTGACGGCCCCATTGGCGCCAATTGGATGACCCGCCATGAGCGTTTGAGTGAGATTAATGATTATGCCGGGTATTTACAGGATTTATACAACCATTATGTGCCGCAGTTGCCCGAAGATGTGCGGATCATTTTACTTGGGTTTTCGCAGGGTACGGCTACGGTTTGCAGGTGGATGCTGGAAAAAAAGCCGCAGTTTCATGACCTTTTGCTTTGGGCGGGATTACCTCCGGAGGATCTGGATTATGCGGCGCACAAAGATTATCTGTCGAGTAAAAAACTGTACCTGCTATATGGAACCAGTGATCCGTTTCTTACACCGGACCGCATGAATACTGTGCAGGAGATAGAAGATAAAAACGGCATTGATTTCGGGGAACGTCCTTTTGATGGAGGGCACGAGATTTTGCCCGACACCTTGCGGGAGTTGTTGTTGAACCTGAATTGATTGCTACCTTTGGGTCATTTGATAGTCATTTGGGTCATTTAGGGGTCATTTAGGTCATTTAGGGGTCATTTGGGTCATTTAGGGGTCATTTGATAGTCATTTGAGTCATTTGAGTCATTTGAGTCATGACTCCTAAAAATAACCCCTAAATGACCTAAATGACCCCTAAATGACCCAAATGACCCCTAAATGACCCCTAAATGACCCCTAAATGACCCAAATGCCCCCCAAATAACCCTAAAAATGACTTTAATTCAAACCACACATGGATTTTAAAAAATTCCTACCCCATCTGATTGCCGCTGCGGTTTTGTTGGCAGTATCGGCTGTTTTTTTTGCCCCCAATTTTTTTGGCGGGAAAGTGCTTCCACAACCTGATAATGACAAAGCCAGAGGCATTCAAACGGAAATTCAGGAATATTTAAAAAAGGACGGCAAGGCTCCGCTTTGGACCAACTCTACCTTTGGCGGTATGCCGGGATACCAGATTTATTCGCCTATTGAGGGAAATCTGGCCAAACCCCTGGCCAAGGCTTCTTTTTTCTTTACCGATGTAACCAGTATCTGGGCACAGGTTTTTGCTGCCATGATGTTCATGTACTTGTTGGTGATTACGTTGGGGGCCGATTGGCGGGTAGCTTTGATAGGCGCAACAGCCTATGGCATAAGCACTTATAATATAGACATTCTGGAAGCAGGCCACTCCACTAAAATGGCCGCATTGGCTTTTGCACCGGGAATGTTGGCAGCAACTTTTATGCTGTTTAAAGGCAGGTGGTTGGCTGGAACCGGGCTTTTAGCCTTGTTAACCTCCATGCAGGTGTACGTAAACCACGTCCAGATTACTTATTATACGCTGCTGATTGCAGGTATTCTGGTGTTGGTAGAGTTGGCTCATGCTATTAAAAATGGCGCTTTTGTGTCCTGGGGTAAGGCCGTGGTAGGTTTTGGACTGGCGGTTGCGCTTGGTTTTGCCAGCAACCTGTCTAAACTATGGCCCTCCTATGAATACAGTCAGGAAACCATACGCGGTAAATCCGAGCTTAAGGCCAGCGCTGATAAAGGAGATGGTTTGAGCAAAGAATACCTTTTTGGCTGGAGCTATGGCGTATGTGAAAGCATGACGTTGTTGATTCCACACTTTGCCGGAGGCGGGGGTGGAGAATCTTATGACGATTCCAAATTGGTGAAAGCATTGGTTCGGCAATTGCCACCCAATACCTCCAAGGCTCAGATGCAAGCCCAGGCGGCGTCATTGTTTTACAATGGGGATCAACCCTTTGTAGGCACAGCTATTTACTTTGGCGCCATTGTGTGCTTTTTGTTCTTTTTGGGCGCCTACCTGGTAGAAGGTCCAATCAAATGGTGGTTGGCGCTCAGCGGTTTATTCATGCTTTCTTTGGCCTGGGGCAAACACTTTTTTTTGAACGATATCCTGTACGATTACCTGCCCATGTTCAGTAAGTTCAGGGCGGTATCCATGGCGCTTGGACCAAGTTTGTTGTGTGTGGCAGCATTATCGGCCATGGGCGTACAGCGACTCACCGATCCGACGGTAGATAAGGCAGTAAAAATGCGTGGCGTGTGGGTTGGTGTAGGCGTTACTGTTTTGCTTTCGGTGATAGGAATGCTTTGTGCCAATACCAGTGGTCCTAACGACACTGCTTTGGGCGACAACCAGCAATTGCTTAAACTCCTAGAAGAAGATCGCGCCAGCATGTTGCGTTCTGATATGATTCGCTCATTGGCGTTTATCCTTGCTGCAGCAGGCATCATTTATATGTACCTGGGAGGCAAAATGAAGGCAGCTCTGATGGTTGGATTGGTTGCAGGGCTTTCGTTGGCAGATATTTGGCTTGTTTGTACACGCTCTATTAATTCCAGCAAATACGAAACCAAGCAGGCTGCCACGGCGCCACCCAAACCAGAGGCTTACGACAATCAAATCAAAGCCGACCCCGATCCTCATTACCGTGTACTGGATTTGAGTCGCGGAAGTATCACGGCTAATGGAACCACATCGTATTTCCATAAGAGTTTGAGTGGCTACCATGCCGCCAAGTTGCAACGCTTCCAGGAAGTAATGGACCGGTATCTGACCAAAGGATTAGGTCAGAACCTGCATTTGATTGGTATGATGAACGGTAAGTACCTGATTACCGACAAAGGGCAGGTTTTCCCCAACCCTGAAGCCTGCGGAAATGCCTGGTTTGTAAGCCATTTCAGTGTGGTAGCCAATGGCGACGAAGAGTTGGAAGCCCTGGGACCGTTGAACCCTAAGGATTCTGCTGTGGTGCAACAAGCCTATGCCTCTACCCTCCAGGGGTTGAACATTCAGCGTGACAGCAACGATTACATCAAGCTCACCAGCTATCACCCTGACAAAATGGAGTACGAATACAGCGCTAAAACGGAGCAATTGGCTGTTTTCTCTGAAATGTGGTATCCGCCATCCAAGGGCTGGAAATGCTACCTCAATGGGCAGCCGGCTCCGGATATGATCAAGGTGGATTACCTGCTGCGCGGTATGCGTTTACCGGCTGGTGAGAAACAGAAGTTGGAAATGCGTTTTGAGCCACAATCTTTCTACACCGGCGAAAAAGTATCGTATGCAGCATCGGCTTTGGCTTTGCTGTTGTGCGCAGTGGCGCTGTTTTTCTGGTATAAAAATGGAGCCCAGGTTGGTGAAGCGGCGAATTTGAGTGATATGGAGGAGGAGAAAGTTGAAAAAGCTGCTGTGAAAGGGAAGAAGAAATAAGTGGGTGGGCGGGTTCAGCCGCACCATTTAGGTAGCATTCTGCTAAGCAATTTCACTCGCTTTAATTCAACGTGGGTTGTCATCCCGAGAATCGGGGTGACAACCCACGTTGCCCGTTGGCTTGGGAATGTTCCAGGCCGGAATATCATTCCGGCATACGGGCGGAACCCGCAACGAGACCTACACAACAAGCCAGGATACTCGAAAATCTGTCGCAAAGAACCCGTGCAACTCGGCTTGTCTAGGCCCCAATGCGCGGGATGACAACTCACGTTGCCCGCTGACTTGGGAATGTTCCAGGCCGGAATACCATTCCGGCTTACGGGAGTGAGTCAGCCTGCGACCGGTAAAAAAACGTCGGAAGGGTTTTGAACCCTTCCGACGTTACATTACATTAAAATCCACCTTAATTTACTTCACCTGTATCATCTTACGGGTTGCACTATCATTGGACGTTTCCAGCTGATAGAATAACACTCCTGTCGTATTGAGCAATGCCCGATCCAACACAATGGCATTTTCTCCCTTGGCAAAATTGCCTTTTTGCTGATACACCGTACGACCCGTTTCATCAAATACGCTCAAGGTAGCTTCGGTTGCCTCCGGAAGGAAGAACCCAATCGTCGTTTTGTTCACAAACGGATTAGGCTGGTTCTGATACAACTCGAAACCCTGGCTATTTATGTTGGTCCCCTGCGGGGACGTGAAGCGGAGCGCTATGTTTAGGCGACCAGCTTCGCTGTAAGCTTCAGCGCGGGTGATGGCGCCGCTTACGCCCAGCATTTCGCTCAAATTACCGGCCTTTTCTGCACGCATGCGCAGGATGAATGCCTGCGGACCATCTACAGATACTGTCGTAGCTCCTTCGAAGATCGTTCCGAAGTTGCCGGCCGTGATGCCGTCTTCTTCTTTAACGCCTACCGTTTTTAAGCCATCCTGCAGCATCGTGAACTGGAAGCCTTTCAACTTATCGGCTGCAGTGAAAGTGACTTCAAATTCCTCGCCTGCCTTAACCTCTCCCCCTGCCCCTCTCCAATCGGAAAGGGGAGATGAGATGCTAACGTCGAAGATTGTGGTACCTATTGTCCGCTCTTCAGCATGCATATTGGCGTTTGCAACCACCGAGTTATTGACATCGCCCACTTTTACACCCACGAAATCTTTATCTACCTGGTTGTGCAAGGCATCAGCCACAGAGATGGTTTCCGGGAATAGCGTTTGGAATGGGTTATTCGCGTTCGGGAACGAGAATGACTTGTCTACAAAGCGCCAGCTGGTGTTGTTTGGAAGCTCAGTGTAGATACCGAGAATCAACTTACGGATCTCCACAATGTCAAACGTGGTGATAGAACCAGATTTGTTCGCATCTGCTGCAATCATCTTGTACGGGCTGTTGAGTGGCTCAAGACCCAGGATGTGCTTGCTGATCAGTACCAAGTCATAAGTAGTTACACCGTTCAGTGGGTTGTCGTCCTTCTCAGGAGAGATCACGAACGTAGATGCTACCGGCACACTATTGAGGATAGTATACACTCCCTGAGAATCTGTCATATCCATAAAACTAAATGGAACTGCCAGATTGCTCGTGCCCGATACTGAAACCAGGGCCTCATCAACACCTTCAACCATTTCAGTTTTCAGTGCACCTGCTACGTTAATGGTTGTGCCATTGCCGCAGTTGCCCAGGTTGTCCTGTACGATTACGTATGTTTCGCAGTAGTCAGCGTTGCCAGCAGCGTCGATTGACCACAGTTCTACAC
>JAFLBO010000049.1 GCA_017303475.1 Chitinophagales bacterium | reverse complement strand
CCGGTTTGCCCAACAGATGACTATTCATGAAGCAAAATTAAATTTTCCCATAAATTGCTTCCGCAAAATCACCAAAAAATGATCCGTGGACCACTTTTTTTTCAAAACCACTTCGCGGTGGCTATATCTTTGCTCTAATTGCCTTACCCTGGCTTCCAATGTTTCTACACGTGACATTAAGTATTCAATTATCCCTTTCCCAACATCCTGATTTTGATTTACTACTATTCCATCGCGTTTAGCCTCATGAACGATGTTTTGTAAGGGGACTTGTTCCTTGGCCATTTCATAAATCAGAGTAATGTCAACTAAATACACGGCGGCAAATTGCTCCACCTGTTCTGCAGTAACTCGGGTTTTATCTGCTTCAATATCGCGAAGCGTTCGGTCGTCTATGTGCAGGAGAGCGGCTGCTTCCTTTTGGCTCATGCCTTTGATAAGTCGAACGGTTTTAAGTGCTTTTCCAAAGTTCATATAAAGGTAGATTTTTGGCGCAAGTTACACTAATTAGAGGATTCTTTTCCGGTTTTTACGTTAATTGGCCCGTTTTTGACATAAAGTCTTCCTTTTTTGTTTGAGATTTTGTATATACCTTTGTTTTATAAAACTTTAATACCATGCTGCTTCATTTCAGATTACACTACTTGTTTGTTTGGATTATGTTTTTTATGGCTTGTGATAAAACACCTAGGGAAACAACAGTTAATGGGGTTGTTTTGGATAAAATTACTGGTCAGCCGATTCCGGGAGCGAGTATTGCTTTTCAAATTTCATTGAATTCAGATTTGCCTCCCAACATTGATTATGAGGATATAATAACCAATGTTAATGGAGGGTTCAGTTTTAGTAATACTAAACCGATTCGGATTCACGATATACAGAAAATTGGATACCTCCCAAAAGGCTCAAAGCCCGGGATACCTGTAGTTGTACAAGAAGAGGTCAATTATTTTGAAATATTTATGACACCGATGGATGGTGTGCTTAAGCTAAATCTTGTTAATCAATCAAATTTTCTTGATACCTTGTACATAGGAATTTATAGTCCTTCTCAAAAAGAAGAATATGAGATATCCAACGGAGTGATGTTGCGACAGCAATTTGTTGTTTCAGAATTGACTTCTATAAATAGTGCCATAAATTTAGCATCAGAGGATTCTATTGGTATTTATTGGGGTTTTACTTCTTTGCCTTTTGATATAAAGGACCTTCCATTCCATGATTATGTGTCTGTAACCCGGAATGATACTACGTCATTTACCATTTCCTTTTAGTTGTAGCTGCGCTTTTTGATTGAATTCTGTTCAAGCTTTCTGAAGTATAGATTTCTTGGCCATATGCAGCGCCAAGAAAGTTCTTTTGATGTCTTTCATTAAGGAAAATTCACTTAAACAATATTTTTATGACACAAAACACCTGTTTCCAACTAAAGTTGGTGTGCCTTTTCATTTTATGGAATGTAATGATAGGGGCTGCACAACAATGTTCCCACGATGCGCTGACTGCCAAGTATTGGCAATACCGCGAGAATTTTAATAAACACTTTATTATGAATGATCGGAAGCCTGAAGGTTGTATCGGAAATGGTATTACCAGGGCAGAATCCGATTTCTCCCAGCTTGATTGCGGATCTGACTTGCTTCATGGTTACGGGCTTCCAGCAACCAGTATTTGGATGGATCTAGATGGTGGGCGGACAGGAATGGGGAGCGATAGGATTGACGATGATCCTGATAATCCTTTTTATAACCCAAATTGTTCCAATGCAGGACCTTCTCCAGGTTATACATTTAACCATACAGGACCAAGAAAATACAATTTCCTCGAATATGGCTCTGAAACGCCACACCAAATCGGTTGGTATCTGGTGACCTTGGCTACTGAGTATGAGTTGCTTGGAAAGAATGGGCAATTTGAGGAGCAGCAGCGCACACTGGAGGATATCTTTCTTGCCTTACAAGCATACCGCAGACTGGATATCGCAGCCAATTGCCTCGTTAAAGCCCGATATGATGAAATTACCGATGGTTTTGAAGTAGAAAATTGTGATATCTGGGTAGCCAACCATCACTATACTGAGGATGCTTGTCTTTGCGCTGAAAAATACCACAACCAACAATGCCCAGGTGACGGCAAATGGCATTTTGATATTCCATGCAAAACCAATTGCCCCTGGCCACCTGATGTAACCGGCTACTCCGGCTTTTACATCAGGGAAGATGCAGTACAGGAGCAGGAATCTTTACATGATCCCTCAGAGGATAAATGGAATATTGATTTAGTTGGAGGGGTTTTTGCCATGTCGCAGATACCCCCATGCGACGACAATTTTAGCCCAACTTGCTACAATGAAAAAAAAGTGAATTTTTTGAGCCAGGATCAAACGTTTTCCATCATGACAGGCCTGGCTATGGTTAAACGTTATGTTCCACCAACAGCAAGCGTGACTACTTGTGACGGCGCCGTGTACCATCCGTTTGATATTGTTCAGCAAATTTCTAATGGCATAGTAAAACTACCTCAAAATGCATCCAGACATGTTTTTTGGCCAGGTTCTCCAGATGATGATTGCTGCTGGAAACCGGTTAAGTTTGGTGAATGTGCTGGCGGAAATCTATTTGGAACCTATGCCGGATTGGAATATATGCATAATTACATCAATGAAATAGAAGATAATGAACACCATGTTGGCTCTATAGATAGATGGTCATGGGGCAAAAGTATAGGGAGACGTGCTTTTTTTGCGCAAGCCATGAGTGTAGGATTTGACATTGGCTCTTATGGATCAGATATTGCAAAACAAAGGATCATAAATGCCTGCGTTGATGATAAAATGGAAATTCTGGTGCTCATGAATGACCTGCTTCATCCTGCAGAGCCCAATATCATGGATGATGAAGCCAATGCCGATCTGAAGGCTCTTTTTGAAGAAATGCTATGCTCCGCTCCTTGCGATGGGCCGTGTTTTAAGCCTGAAGGATATGATAATCAAACTGATGATTGGCCGGAATTTAATTGTGCTAATACGCCGCACTGGATAGGCCAGCGATGGGAGGGGGCTGGTTACCCACCGAAAAAATGGTCAGCATTGTATGCTGCCCGGCAGTTTAACGGCCTGGATTATATGGCGCTTTATAACACATATATGCTCTGTTTCCCGCAGGAACAAACACCATATTATAATCCTGAAAGGCCGGAACCAACCACAACAGGGCATTTGTTAGGGGAAGCCAAAATAGAAGGCCCCACAACCTTGTGCCCGGGAGCATCAGGATCCTACCTTTTGAAAAAAACTAATCCAGCTCCGGCTACACTTCAAGAAATAGCTTGGGAAAGTAGCAGTAATATCAGCCTTTCCAGCACCTCAACAAACCCAACTATAGCAACGGTTAACACCAGTAAAACACCTTCCTATATTGGAGTGTCATTTAAAGAGCAAATTCAAAAGCAACAATTTTATAACGGCATTGGACAAGATGAGGGATATTTTGAAAATCTACCAATACCTATTTGGATACCGGGACCACCCATTACCATTGCCGACAATTGTGATTTTTCATACCGAAAGCCGATTATAACCGAAATTCCCAATTTTTTCATTGATCTCGATGTGGATGCGTGTTTGTTGCAATATCATGCAGAGGCAATCCGTGCTATTGGAGCGCCTGAAATTCCGCTACCCGAGAGTGCTTTCACATGGGCAGCTGTTAATAATACCAATGGCTGGAATTTGACTGGAACCGGGCGTCAGTTTGATTTTGGCGATGTGATTCCACCTCCACATCACCCTTGCTCTACTGTAACCTTAACTTTACATATCAATTCAGACTGCGGAAACATTGTCAAAAGTGCCGTAGTTGATTGTAATCCATGCCCAAACATGGGTCGCCAAATTTTGATTACACCCAATCCAGCAAATAATCAAATATCAGTCCGAATTACTCAGGATCAAACCCAGGATTTTGTTTCAACAGACCCTAATGGCGTAAGAATCCGCATTTATCCGTCTGGTGGAGGCACTTATACGTTGATGGACAGCTTTTTGTATAGCAACGGCCAAGTGTTTAATACGAGTAATATCCCCAATGGATTGTACACAGTAATGGCAACTGCCTCTGATCTGCCTACTATACAAACCAATCTTGCAATCGTTCGTTAACACTAAACTTCTTAAATATGAAAAAGATACATCACTTTTTACCTGTGCTGCTCATTTTGAGTGCATTTTGCAAAAAAGAAACACCCCAACAAGTTGAATCCATTTTGATTGATGGAACATGGATTCAGTATGAATACCTGACAGATGACAATGCTGATGGCATTTTTACGGATGCATCGCTTCCTTGTCAGCTATACGATGGCTGGAAATTCAATGCAGATCACACCTTTGAATTACGGGATGAAATTGAATATTGTGATTCAGATGTAGATTCTGTAGTTGTAATCCCGGGAACCTGGGAGTTAAGAAATAATGATACCGAATTGTATGTTGAGGTTGATCCTGATTTTCTGGTATTCAATTTTCAAATTCATTCTATCAACGACAGCCTGCTTGTACTTCGGCAGTTTAATACCCCGGCATCGCAGGCTCCATTGGAAGAAAGGTTCGTGTTAAGAAGGTAAAGCCTTCAATGGGTACGTTTTAAATGTTGGAGTTGCTCCTGTTTTTGTTCAGGCAAACAAAACAGGAGCAACCTTGAAAAATCGGGATGCCCGATAGTCAAAAGCGATAAGTTGAACCCTATTTTTTCGCTTTCACCGTTTTTTTTGCCGGTTTAACCTCTTCCGCCGGTGCAAATTCTTCAGCTACCACAGGCGTTTCTTCGGCTGGAGCTTCCGCAGCAAGCTTTTCCGCTTCCCGTTGGGCATCTTCGAATACGCCAAACTCGCGCATGTAGTTGTACCACTTGATACACTTCTGGATATCGCCAATGTGTACCCGGTCGCGGTCGTGCTCAGGCAGCACTGTCGTAAAATACGCACGCAGGTCGGCACTGGCCGCTTTGGGATCCACCGGAGGTGTGGTTTCGTGCAGGTCCAGCATTTTCTGGAATACCTCTACGAGTGGTACCGTGCCTTCGCCTTCTTCGTTGAAGGTGTACACCGCTACCGTGGCCAGTGGAGTGATCTGTTGCTGGCGCACCGGTACGAAACGGGTGCGACCTTCTTTTTTGTCTTCGATGATCACACCGTTCGGACGGCTGTTGATCAGTTTGTGTACGCCCGGAGCGCCGGGGATAACGAGATATTTGTCTAGGTTCATGTTTGTATTAACGATGGTGTATTGGGGGCTTGGGGGTTACACGGTCATGATCTCCTTTTCCTTGGCGCCAACAACTGTGTCGGTGCTCTCCACGTATTTGTTTACGAGGTTTTGGAGTTCGGTTTCTTTACGCTTGCCCATGTCTTCCGGGTAGCCGTCTTTAACCGCCTTTTTCAGGTGTTCCAGGGCTTTGTGGCGGGCATTGCGGATACCCACTTTGCTTTCCTCCCCAACATGCTTGGCTTTTTTAACCAGCTCTTTGCGGCGCTCTTCCGTAAGTGGCGGCACCGACAGGCGTACACATTCGCCATCGTTTTGAGGCGTCATGCCCAGGTTGGAGTTGATAATTACCCTTTCAATCGGGCCAACCATATTGCGTTCCCATGGCTGAATGACAATGGTACGGGAATCGCTCACCTGCAGGTTAGCCACCTGCGTAATCGGGGTGGGGGAGCCGTAGTAATCAACCATCAGGTCGGCCACCAGGTTGGTGGAGGCTTTACCGGTTCTGATTTTGACCAACTCGTGGTCCAGGTGTTCCAACGCTTTCTTCATGTGGGCCTCTGCTTCGGCCATTATTGCTTGTACGTCTTCCATATAATGAGGTGAATGTGGTGGAATGAGGTGAATATGGTTAAATTGGGCAATGGGTGAAATGATTTCCGGGTGCAAATGTCACTAAGTTTTCGTTTTTATACGAAAAGAGATGCGGAAAATCTGTACCTGTGTACCTTGGCGGTGATATTTTTTACTGAAGCGGTTTCATGCCTGAATTGCACGAAATAAAACGAACCTTGTCACGCATAGAAAAACTGGAGCGGGATGTGAGTCTCAAGCAACTGCAAATCAACAGTTTGCTGGCCATAACGCAGGCAATTAACGATAACGTAGCTGCTGCCGACCTGTTTAATATGTACAACACTTTTTTGCGGTGGGAAATGGAACTCCGCAAAATGTGCCTCTTTTTGCGTGATAATGGCATCTGGGAGTGCAAAACACACCTCGGCATCGATGAAAAACTGCTCGAACATGATGTGAGTCAGGAGCTTGATCGTTACCGCTCCACACAAGGGCTCGAAAAATCGGACCATCCGCTGGTTCGGGAATTCGACCTGGTGATTCCGGTGCTCCACAAGAACGAAGCCATCGCCTATGCTTTCATCGGCGGGTTTAAGGACGATGATGATGTGTACAACAAAGTTCAGTTCGTAACCACCATCACCAACGTTATTGCGGTAGCCATTGAAAATAAACGCCTCTTCAAGGAGCGCATGCGCCAGGAGGTGGTCAACCGCGAGCTGGAAGTAGCCGCAGAAATTCAACGTACTCTGGTTCCCTGGCGACTCCCGTCGGGCAGCAGTTACCAGCTTTCCAGTATTTATAAGCCGCACTTTGCCGTTGGGGGCGATTACTACGATGTGGTTGAGTTTTCAGACGGTCAAATTGCTTTCTGTATTGCCGATATAACGGGTAAAGGGGTGGCGGCAGCCTTGTTGATGGCTAATTTCCAGGCAAATTTCAGGGCGCTGATTACGCGACGCCCTACCTTGGAAGAAATAGTGCACGAGCTGAACGCAGCCGTGTATAACGTTACCCAGGGTGATAAATTCATCACCCTGTTCATTGCCCGCTATGATATTAACACCCGTGTGTTGCATTACGTCAATGCAGGTCATACCCCCCCGGTGCTTTTATCTGACGGCAAAACCATTTTGCTCAAAAATGGCAGTACCTCCCTAGGATGGTTGCCGGAATTGCCTTTTCTGGAAATCGGTGAATTGACGATCAACGACGAGGCGCTTATTTTTTCCTACACCGATGGTTTGACCGAGGTACGCAATACAGCCGGAGAAGAATTTGGCGAGGAAAAATTGCTGCAATTTCTTGGTGAGCACGCCACAGAAGGCGCAAAAGAACTCAATACCAAGCTGCTCAATCACCTGGAGGTGTTCCGGGGCCGCGAACCATGGCCGGATGATATTACGGTTTTGACCTGCAAGCTGTTTAATGAGCGGTAGGGCTATTTGTATTCCAGAATATTCAGGTGATTAGGACAAAATGCTGCGTCGTGGGGATCGTTGGAGGCAATGATCACGAGGCGCTCGGCGGCATAGGTAGCAATCAGGTTTTTATACCATTCAATTCCCTGTACATCCAGGTTGGTAGCGGGCTCATCCAGCAAGAGAATGGGTGTGTCTGAGCAAATCGCAAAAGCCAGTTTCAGGCGTTGTTTCATGCCTGAGGAGAAAAAACGTATCTCTTTTTGCCGTGTTTTGGGTAATGCCAGCAAATCGTACAGCGCTGCCGGGGTAAATCCGGGTAACAATGGCTTGAGTTTGGCGTGAAATCGCAGCGCTTCTTCCAGGGTCAGTTCCTCAATCAGTTCGATATAGGGCGCGGCATACCCGATCTTTTTATACACCTCTTCCTCCTTGATTTTCACTCCGTTTTGGAAGAAGCTGATTTCGCCTTTGGAAGGACTGAGGTGGCCGGAAAGTACTTTCATCAGGGTGGATTTCCCGGAGCCGTTTGGCCCCAGAATGGCCCAGCGTTCTCCGGCCTGGAAATGCGCGTTGATTCCTCTGAAAATCCATTCCAGCCGGTATCGTTTCCCGATATTTTGCACTTGAATGCTCACGCGCGGTATCCTTTGATAATGCCTCGTTTACTTTGGGTGGCAAAATCCACAATGGTAGACTTGTGTAGGCTGTCAGGGATTTCTGTTTCAATGATTTTCAGCGCCTTTTTAACGCTGTTTCCGCGTACATACAGGATCCGGTAGATATCTTCAATGTGGTGCATTTCTTCCTTGCTGAAGCCTCTGCGGCGCAAACCAATGGAATTAATGCCGGCATAACACAGGGGTTCGCGGGCAGCAGTGATGAAGGGTGGCACATCCTTGCGCACCAGCGAGCCTCCGCCCACCATCACCTGCGCGCCTATGCGCACAAACTGGTGAACGGCTACCATACCACCCAGGGTGGCCCATTCGCCTACTTCAATATGGCCGGCCAGCGTTACATTATTGGCCAAAACACTATCGTGCCCCACTTTGCAATCGTGGGCAATATGCACATAAGCCATTACCAGACAGTTTTCGCCAATAATGGTGGTGCCTTCAAAGTTTTTGTTGCCCCGGTTCAGGGTGCAGCACTCCCGAATGATGGTGCCGGAACCAATTTCCAGCGTGGCAGCTTCGTCCAGGTGAACTTTGGTTTGTGGAGGAGCGCTCAACACCGATCCGGGATACACCCGACAGTTGTCGCCCAGCCGGGCTCCGTTCATTATGGTCACATTAGGCCCGATCCAGCAGTTATCGCCAATCGTTACATCTTCTTCAATGGTGGTGAAATTGCCGATATGCACATTGTTGCCGATCCGGGCCTTAGGGTGTACGTCGCGGAAGCCATCGGTATATATCATGGTTGAGCGTGGTTTTTAAGTGTTTTACTCTCCGGCAGGAGATTCTTTGGTGCGGCGTACCACCTGAGCGGTCAGCTCTCCTTCAGATACGATTTTATTGCCAACGTAAGCTGTGCCCTGCATGTGCACAATACCCCTTCTGATGGGTTCCAGCAGTTCCATTTTAAGGACCAGGGTATCGCCGGGCATTACTTTGGCTTTGAATTTAGTATTGTCTATTTTCAGGAAATAAGTATCCCAGTTTCCTTTGTCGGGCATAGCATGCAGGGCCAGGATGCCCCCCGTTTGCGCCAGCGCTTCAATCTGCAAAACACCCGGGAACACCGGATTGTTGGGGAAATGGCCCTGAAAAAGTCCTTCATTCATAGTGATGTTTTTCACACCAACGATATGTGTATCGGAAAGCTCAATCACCTTGTCCAGCATCAGAAAAGGGTAACGATGAGGGAGTATTTCCATAATGCCGTTGACATCGAGTATGGGCTCTTTGTCGGGATCATATTTTGGAATACCCATCAACTTGCGTTTCTCCAGAAGTTGTTTTTTCAGGATTTTGGCAAATTCAATATTTGCGGTGTGTCCGGGTTTGGTGGCTACAATTTTCCCCTTGATCGGTTTTCCGATCAGGGATAAATCGCCAATCACATCCAGCAATTTGTGGCGGGCCGGTTCGTTCGGGAAATGCAGCTTAACGGTGTTGAGCACGCCTTCTGTTTCGATCTTAATACTGGGTTTCCCCATTTTTTTGGCCAGGCTGTCCAGCTCGTCCTGATCCATACGGCGGTCGGCAATAACAATGGCGTTGTCCAGATCGCCGCCTTTCACCAGGCCCAGATCGAGCAGCTTTTCCAGTTCGTGCAGGAACACAAAGGTGCGGCAAGGAGCAATTTCGCTCACATACTCACTCAAATCGTTCAGCGCAGCAAACTGCGGCCCCAGTACGGTGGAGTTAAAGTCAATCATGGTGGTCACTTCGAAGTGATCTGAAGGCAGGGCCAGCAGTTCGGTTCCGGTGACTTCATCTTTATAGGAAATGGGTTCCGTGATTTCGAAATAATCACGTTCCACATTGAGTTCCACCCGTCCTACTTTTTCCAATACTTCCACAAAGGGCATCGAAGTGCCATTCATGATGGGCATTTCCGGACCATCAATTTCCAGCAGCACGTTATCGATGCCTAAACCTGTCAGGGCGGAGAGTACGTGTTCCACGGTAGAAACCTGTGCCTCGCCGCTTTTGAGTGTGGTGCCACGGTTGGTGGAAAAAACCAGCTTAACATCCGCCGGAATGATGGGTTGTTCCGGTAAATCAATACGCTGGAAGCGATAGCCGTGGTTGGCATCTGCCGGTTTGAACGTAAGCGTTACGTTGCGACCGGTATGAAGGCCTACACCGCTCACGGAAATGGAATCTTTAATGGTGGATTGTTTCATAAACGCGAGTCTGTCAGGACGAAAGTCAGAGAAAGTTGCAGGGGAAAAAAAGGGGCGGTTTTGGAGCGAAGTTTAACCGGCGCAAAAGTACGATTTGAGGATGGAATATTTACCATAATGGCGCGAACTCAACGGCCGGCATAAGGTGTGCGTGTTACAATGCTCCGTCCCAGAGTCAGCTCGTCGGCGTATTCCAGATCGCCACCAAAGGAAACGCCTCTGGCAATGGTACTGATTTGAACGCCCAGTGGTTGCAGCTTTTTGGACAAATAGAATATCGTGGTTTCTCCTTCAATGGTTGGGCTGATGGCCATAATGGCTTCTCTGATATCGCCTTTTTGTGCCCGGATGGCCAGCGAATCAATGTTCAAATCTGATGGGCCGATGCCTTCAATAGGAGAAATAATGCCGCCAAGTACGTGATATAGTCCTCTGAATTGGCCGGTATCTTCAATAGCCATCAAATCCCGTATGTTTTCCACTACACAAACCAGCGATTTGTCCCGACGCGGATCGGTGCAAATTTGGCAGACTTCATCGTCGGAGAGGTTATGGCATTGGATACACTCCCGAATACCTTCCCGCATAGCCATCAGGGCATTGGCAAATTGTTCGGTATTGCTTTTTTCCTGTTTCAGCAGATGTAATACCAGGCGAAGCGCTGTTTTACGACCGATGCCCGGAAGTGTAGCAAAGGCCTCCACGGCTTTTTCGATGAGTTTGGAGGAAAAGGTCATGCGGCAAAATTAATACAGGTACTTCACATCGGTCAGAAACAATCCGTGTGCAGGTACACTCAGGCTTTTTTTCAAGGTTGTCTGGTTTTCAAGTGCCGTTTGGATGTCGTTCAGCTGCAGCTGTCCTTTACCGGTCTGAATGCAGGCGCCGACAATGAGTCTGACCATGCCACGCAGGAATCGGTTGGCTGTAATATGGAATACCCAGCGGTGCTCGTCTGGTCGTTTTTCCCAGTATGCTTTTTGGAGGCTGCAATGGTAACGTTCCAGTCCGCTATCAGTTTTGCAAAATGGATAAAATGCATCAAACGATAGAAGTAGTGCGCCTACGGCCTGCATTTTATCAAAATCCAGTTTTGCGTGCATGGGGTAAAACCATGCGGTTCCGGTGGAAAACGGGTCTTTACGCAGGCTTAAATGGTACTCATAGCTGCGTTCGAAGGCATCATATCGCGCATGTGCTTCGGCGTGTACTTCCCGAATCTGGTGAATGGCTATGTCTTGCGGCAGGAGGCTGTTCACACCCTGTAGGAAGCTTGGCGGAACAGGCTTTTGAGTATCAAAATGCGCTACGTAGTAACGGGCATGTACCCCGGCATCTGTGCGTCCGCAACCGGTAATTTCAATCTGCTCTTGCAAAATAGTACCCAGGGCCTGCTCCAGCGTTGCCTGCACTGAGTTTGCATTGGGTTGGATCTGCCAGCCGGCGTATTGAGCGCCCAGGTAGGATAGGGTGATGAAATACCGCATAAAAAGCAAAGGTACGAGAGTTGGGCGGGATTTCTGCAGGGAGTAAGCGGGCATCATTCGTACCTGGTATTCTCTCCGTTATTCCCAATAAACGGTAATCCGAGAACAAAAAGGAGAAATTTGCATTTCATGTATATCCTGTACATTTACCCATCGGAATCATGGATCTTCAAGAAGGCAAACAAAAATTTATCGAGTCCTGGGGCAAAATGGCCGGCGGCTGGGGTATCAGCCCTGCCATGGCTCAGGTGCATGCATTGCTGCTGATTTCTCCTGAACCTATCAGCGCAGATCAGGTCAAATCCGAGCTCGATATTTCCACCGGCAATGTCAGTATGAATCTCCGTGCCCTATTGGACTGGGGACTGGTGTACAAAGAAACGGCTCAGGGGAGTAGGAAAGAACTCTATTACGCCGAAAAAGACCTCTGGACGGTCATTCGCCAAATTATCCTCAACCGAAAAAAACGTGAACTCGAGCCTGTATTGCAAGTGCTCGACGAACTTGCCGGCGTGCAGGAATCTTGTCCGCAGTCTCAGCATTTTTGCAATGTGGTAAACGATATCCGCAAGTTTACCCACAAGGCAAATTCCACCCTCGATGCATTGATCAAGGCAGAATCGCATTGGCTGGGCGGCGCTTTCCTGAGTATGGTGCGGTAAAATTTCATCTTCAGTTCACGCAACACATTGCATAAGTCATTGATAGGTTCACCAACCCAATGACTTATGAAAAACACTGTGCTTGCCCTCATTATGCTCACCCTGCTTGCGCTCTGCGGCTGCGATTCCTGCGAAGTAGTGCGTGTTGCCGACGGAAAACTGCACTTTTCCGATTACCAAACCAAGGATATCCCGCACTGGAACGATCCGGAATGGACCATATTCTTTTTCGTGCGCCATGCTGAAAAACTGGACCAATCTTCTAATACCGACCTCTCGCCTGCCGGATATGAACGGGCTGCCAGATTGGGGGTAATTATGGAAAATGCAGGTCTGAATCAGGTTTTTGCCACCAAATTTCTCCGCACCCAAAAAACAGCTGAGGCTGTGGTGGTGCGCGCGCATACGCCTCAATGGATTTTATACCCCATAGAGGATGCCGCCGAGACGGCCTGGCTGCAAAGCGTACTGAGTGAGCAACGCGGTCAGCGTTTATTGGTGGTAGGACATTCTAATACCGTACCTCGTATGATTAATAAACTCATGGGGCCCGGCACAAACCTTCCGGACTTGCAGGAGGATAACTTCAGCGGCTTTTTTGTCGTTGCCAGCAGAGGCCTTGGGCAATCGGAGTTTTTGTGGAAGCGGTATTGATGTAATAAGTCAGAAGGAAATTTGCCGGATTCTGCCCAACTGTTTTGCCGGGCATTTCGTCATGCTGTTGAATTTCAGGTATTACAATTCCGATACCATTATCCAACAGTTATACCATGCCACTTAAATCCATTTTTTCGATTTTTCTCTTCCTCTTGTGTGCCCTTGCGGGGCATACACAATCCTGGAAACTAGCCCAAAACCTGGGCGTTCCAAACAGCAATACGACGATTGTTGCTATTAAGCCTTATACCGGTTCAACAGCGCTTGTATGCGGCGCCTTTTCAGCAGCCACACTACCTCTTGGTAACCATAATCTGGCAAACGCCGGACAAGATGATGGCTACGTGGCTATGGTAGATACCAATGGTCAATACCTCTGGGCAGCCGGTTTTGGCGGCACAGACCGCGATGCTCTGGTGAGCGCCGCTGCTGCTCCTGATGGCAGTTTTGCAATAGCAGGTAATTTCAACAGTATTTCTCTAAGTATAGGAAACACTAACCTGTTCAGCAGCGGTGAAACCGATGGTTTTGTGGTTAAATACCATGCCGATAAATCTATTGCCTGGGTAAAAAAAGTAGGCACTTCTAACGTGGACGAGGTGAGCGGACTGGTGGCCGATAACAGTGGTCAAATCTATGTGTCCGGGTATGTGCGAGATAAACTGACCTTATCTACACTCTTCACTTTTGTGCGCAAATACGATGCCTCAGGCAATTTGTTGTGGGAACAAAAGGGAACCCTGGAAGGGGGCGGAATTTTAGCGGCCAATACCCTGGCACTGGCTGAAAATCAGGATGTTTACCTGGCCGGATGGCTGTGGGGAACCGCGAAATTTGGCGCCCTCCAAGTACAAAATGATACCTCTGTTGCTGCCTTTTTAATGCAATACAATCCCTCCGGAACGCTGGTTAGTCACCACTTAAATGGGAGTCTCGAAAAGTTCAACGACATCCAGATCAGAGGTAACTACTTATATGCCTGCGCAGAAAAAAGAAATGGCGGCCTGGGATGGGGCTGGCCATTATCCGATTCCAAAATTCATGTACTGAAAATGGACTCCGGATACAACATCCTCTGGCACAAAACCGCAGGTGGCGAAAACCCGAACCAAAGCCTGGATTTGGCCAAAAGCCTGAGTGTGGATGTTTTGGGCAATGTGTACGTAACCGGCTCTTTCTTTAGCGACACACTACATTTTGGAGGAAAATCCTATCCCAACTTGTTCCATATCAACTATTACTACCCACAAATATTTGCCTGTAAATACTCCCCCTCAGGAGATGAATTATGGGCCCGGGCAGTGGGTGATGTGCTTTCCGAAGAAGGAACAGCCATTCTGGCTTTTGGAGACGACCGGGTTTTCCTCGGCGGCATGTTTGAATCCAACCCCATACAGTTTGGCGACCATTCCCTGTACAATACCAGCACACTGGATTCAATGTATGTACACCTCATGCCTTCAAGGTATGTGCGCAAAACCATGGGATTTTTAGGTATTTCTGATAAGGATACCTCCAGTTTGCCCTGGGAGCCGGATGTAATGGAGGTCCTGATGTTTCCCAATCCGGCTACACAACAAATTAACCTCCACCTGAAATCAACGGCATCAGGTCCTGTAACGGTTCAATTGTTTTCAACTGATGGCAAACTGATGCGACAAACTACTTACGCACAAGGTGTTGCCCTCATCCAGGAGGACGTGAGCGCCTGGCCAAAGGGCATTTATTGGGTTAAACTGGCTACAGAACAGACCATTTTTTCCGGAAAATTTGTGAAGGAATAAGCTGATAAGGCAGGCTTTTGGATTTTACCACCAAGGTGTTTGTTTCACCGCGAAGTACGCAAAGTGCGCAAAGGGAATGGCCTCTTAGTGCCCTCCGTGGCTTAGTGGTAATCCCCGCCCAACCAAAACACTAAAACACCAAAACACCAAAACACTAAAACACCCAAAGCACCATGACTCTCCCTCATACCATCCTCGCAGCGCTCCTTTTATTAACCACCACTACCCAGGCCCAAATCCGGATCAACGAACTTCTGGCAGTCAACTCCGGTATAGCTGCAGATCCTGATTTTGGCGAATTTGCCGACTATGTTGAACTGTATAACGAATCGGCCGCTCCGGTACAACTCTCCGGTTTTAGCCTCAGCGACGATGCCGCCGAGCCAGATAAATGGCCTTTGCCAAATGTAAGTTTAGCGCCGGGACAATACCTTTTGATCTGGGCAGACGGACTGGATAAATACCCGGGCGACACAGCTTTTGTGCCCTTTAAAAATGCGGTTAAGACCATGACAGCTCCGCATGCCGGATTCAAACTGAGCGCCGATGGCGAGTATATCGGCCTGTTTGGAGCGCAAGGAGATCTGGTGGATGAACTGATGTATTGCACTCAGGCCAATGACGTTTCTTTTGGTCGTAGTCCGCTTAATCCCGGTCTGTGGTGGTATTTTAGCGAGCCAACACCCGGAGCGCCCAATACAAATTATGGCTCTCCAATCATGGAAACGCCCGGAGAGCCCTCGTTTTCCCTGGCAGCGGGATTTTATGATACACCTCAAATGCTCTACCTGAGTACTCAGGAGCCTGGCGCGCAAATCCATTTTACCTTTGATGGAAGCACCCCCAATGCGCAATCGCCGGTTTTTTCAGATAGTTTTCCCCTGAACCTGAACCTCTGTATCAAGGCGCGCCTTTACGTTCCGGGAAAAATGCCGGGAAAGGTGGTAACCAGATCGTATTTTATTCAGGAATTGCTGGACTTACCGGTGTTGTCTATTAGCTCCAATGCCAGCAATTTGTATGGTTTCGACTATGGAATTCTGCAAAATGCGATCAAAGACAGAGAAGTGCCAGCTACGATGGAATATTTTGAACCCGGCGGTAGCAACAGAGCCTTTGTGTCTGGGGTAGGGCTACGGATATTCGGCACTACTATTTTTAACCTGCCACAGCGACCGCTTTCCGTGCGGTTTAAGGAGAAATTTGGCGATGAACCGCTTCGGTATCCATTATTCAAAGGGAAACCAATTACCCAATATTCGGCCTTTTTACTCCGGAATGGCGGGAATGATTACAATACAGCCTACTTCAGAGATGGTTTGGCGGTGAACCTGGTGAAAGGTAAAATGGATATAGACTATCAGGATTATCAACCCTGTGTGGTGTTCATCAATGGCGCCTATCAGGGTATTTATGAGCTGCGCGAGCGTCTTGATGAGTCATACCTGGCAAGTAACCATGAAATCAATGCCAATCAAATAGATTATCTGGAAGACAGTCTTCAGGTGGCCTCCGGCACTCCCTTTGCCTTTGCAGCCCTGATGGATTTTGTGCGCCAAAACAACCTGGCCGATTCTTTTGCCTTTGCTCAGGTAGCGGAACAGGTAGATGTACACGAATTCTGCAACTATTTGATAAACAGGGCTTTTATCGGGTATCAAATTGCTGATTTAAACAATCGGTACTGGCGTAACCGCGATACTCAGGGCAAATGGCGCTGGATAACGGCGGATATGGAACACGCTTTTGGCTTGCTTGGCGGCGATCCCTTTACGGAAAATACCATTGGCAAATTGGCGGGCCTTTCCGGCAACCTGCCCGAGTGGGCAACCCTGTTGTTCAACCGAATGCTGCAAAATCAGGGATTCCGGGATGAATTCATCCAACGCTCGGCCGTCTACCTCAACACGATTTACCAGCCGGAAGTTACTACCACAACCCTCGACAGTTTGAAAAATGTACTTCAAACCCAAATGCCCCGGCATATTGGTCGCTGGCATACGCCGCCTTCCATGCAAGCCTGGCAGGGAAATGTGGAGCAAATCCGAACCTTTTTGGAAAAACGACCGGCCTATTACCGGAAACATCTTACGGAATTGTTTGGCAAACAAGACAGTGCACAGGTAACCATGCATCTGGTTGGTCAGGGAAAAGTACTGGTAAGCGGCATGGCTTTTACCGCAGGTATGAGCGGTCCGTTTTTCAAACAAGCTGCTATCCGGTTGGAGGCTATACCCGCGCCCGGATTTCGATTTGTGGCCTGGCAAGGATTGAGCAGTACAACGCCAGGGGCAATATTAATTCCGGCTGGAGATACTGTTTTTACAGCCGTATTTGAGTCGGTAGGAAATTTCAGCATTATTCCCCCGGTAATAACAACCGACACACTTTTAACCGCGGCCGCATCACCCTGGTACGGTTTGGAGGATGTAGTGATAATGCCTGGCGCCCGACTTACGGTGGAAGCCGGGGCAACATTGTGGCTAACGGACGGGATTTGTTTCAACGTACAGGGAGGCCTGCTTTTGAACGGAACTGATAACCAACGTATTGTGGTAGAACCAGACCCTGCGCCTTCTGCCAGGCGTTCGTTTTATGGCCAGACCGGATTTTGGGGCAGCTTGATGACGGATGGCGCTACAGATAGTATGATCATCAGGTATACCGATATTCGGGGAGGCAGCTTTGGCAGAGAAAGAAGTCGACATTTTTCTACTATTTCTTCCTACAACAGTAATCTGGTGGTTGATCATTCCACCATCACCGGAGGCAAGGCCCCGCTTATTGCCAGAGGTGGCACTGCCCGGCTTAGCCATTCCGAATTTCACACGTATGTGAGCTGCAATGGGTTTGTAAGTTTGTATAACATGGACGCCCCCCTGATTGAGCATTGTATTTTTAAAGGCAATCGAGCTATTAATACCGATGGAATTGATCTGAAAGGCATTACCAATGGCATAGTACGCAACAATCAGGTTTCGGGATTTTTGGGGGATAACTGCGACGGGATCGATCTGGGCATTTACACCCTGAATAACCTGCTGGAATACAATGTGATACACGATTGTTCCGACAAAGGCATTTCCATCGGTTCGCAGTCAACAGCTTTGATTCGGCGCAATTTAATATACGACTGTGATCTGGGTGTGGCAGTAAAAGACAGTTTGGCGATGGCGCAAATAGACCAAAACACCTTTTATGGCAACCGAAATGCGGTGGCTTGTTACGAAAAAAGCGCCTTGCGTGGCGGCGGAAAAGCTGTGGTTAGAAACACCATTCTATCGGCCTCCACAGAAACAGGAATATCCTTCGATACAAAATCCGAAATTTTGGTCAGCTATTCCTTATCCGATAAAGAACTATTGCCGGGCACGGGGAACCTGCTTGGAGACCCGGCTTTTGTGCATCCATCTACAGGGAATTTTGCCTTGCTTCCTCAATCGCCTGCCATCAACAGCGGCGATCCGTTTTCAGCACCGGATCCCGATGGCAGTCGCGCGGACATGGGCGCATACTATACACATACGGGCGCGTACGGACTTTTGGTGCACATCAATGAATTTCAATATCACCCGCCGTTCAATTATGACACCGGCGATTGGCTGGAAGTGAGCAACCGTGCGGATACGGCTATTTCCCTGCAGGGCTGGCAAATCAGGCATGGGCTGGAGCAGTTTGTATTTGATGAACAGGCTGCTATAGCTCCGGGCGGCTTTCTGGTGCTTTGTCAGGACACGGCATTATTCCACACCTTTCATGCCGGAGTACAAGCCATTGCAGGCAATACCCACTGGGGTTTAGACAATAAATCCGGTAAAATTGCACTGTACAATCCAGCAGGCGAACTGATGCACAGCGTCCGTTATACCGATGCGTATCCCTGGCCAATTTTGGCCGATGGGCAGGGCGCAACGGTTGAGCTGAGGGAGGGCCTGGATGGTAATTTACCGGAAGACTGGCAGGAAAGTCAGGTGTTGCTGGGCAGTCCCGGGGCGCCTAATAGCCAGCCCCAGGCTATTGCCGGACTGTTTGTCAACGAAATTTTGGCCTCCAATACCCATACTTTGCCGGATGAGCAGGGTGAGTTCGACGACTGGTTTGAGTTGTACAACAGCACTTCAGACACCCTGAACATAGGCGGATTGTGTTTTACCGACGATGTCGCAAAGCCCTGCAAATGGCAGACGCCCTTGCATTTTCCGGCAAGAACAGCCATTCCTCCGCATGGTTTTTTGCTGTTATGGGCCGATGAGCAGCCCGGGCAGGGTGTATTGCATGCCGGCTTTCGTTTAAGTGCCGGTGGAGAAATGGTGGCCATTTTCCAACGCAGTACAGACGGATACGAAGAAATCGAGCGCCTGAGTTTTGCCCAGCAAAATCCGGATATTTCCTGGGGCCGATATCCTGACGGCAGTACGCAAACCATATTTATGGCACCCACACCAGGCGCTACCAATGTTATGTCGGACACAGAAACGCCCCTTCAGGCCGATTTAGCGGTGTATCCCAATCCGTTTTCAAAGGAATTGTATATTCAGGCTGAAAACCTGGAAATGCCTTTTGTAGTCACCCTGTATAACATGCTGGGACAGGTAGTGTATCAATCAGGGAATCAATGGCAGGAAAATACCCGGATCCGCCGCAGCGTCTGGCCGGCCGGTGTGTACACTCTGGAATTGCGGGATGCGGGAGGCAGGAGGTTGGTGAAGCGGGTAATCAGCGATGAGTAATGAGCGCGGCGAAAGATCTGGCTAAGTTTCATTTTCGGCCAGTCTGAACGCCTTCTGCGGTAATCTGCGGTTCATCTGCGAAAATCTGCGGGAAAACTCCCCCGTGGGCGATCAGTTGGTAGAAGCGCTAAAGAGCATTGAATCATTTGGACGTTTTGAGGCAAAAAATAAAATGGGATACTTAGGCTGTTGGTCTGGGGTTAAGGAGATATTTTTGCTTCAGGTAAATCAAAAAAGTTTATTCCACCCGGTTTGCTCAGAACCGTCGGGGTTAGAGGCCAAAAGGCTTGGACAAATAGGCTACTTACCCGCAATGGACGACTAAGTAAAATTTAGGAAGTTACTTAGTCGTTAGTTGCGGGTAAGCAATAGTTATATCAAATAATAAAATATCAAATGTATGGGTGCCGAAGAACTTCTTGCGATAGTCGGAATTATATTAACGATAATTGCATTCATTTCTGAAAAAAACAGAAATTACATATTTTTAAAATTCTCATCGGTTGACAAAATCATATTGTTGATTTGTTTCATTTCAATACACTATTTAATTGTTTTCGATTGGATTCAAGAGAATTGGTTCCCCCATTTATCATATTTTACCATTGAAAAAGGAATACCCTCAACAGTTTGGTCATATATTTTTACAATAATGACGATATTATTCATACTGTATAAAATATTTTACTCCTTTTTCCCAACCGAAAATCTTAAAAAAGTAATTTCATATTACAATAAGGTAACTGGTTAGCCTGATTTCCATTTGTTATCAGGTTGTTGAAAAAAGTTTATTTTTGTGTCCTGAATGGAGCTACCCAATGACATAGCAAGTTGCCACCGGATAATTCTAGAGTTGGTATCATTTA
>JAFLBO010000048.1 GCA_017303475.1 Chitinophagales bacterium | reverse complement strand
TCACTCGCGCTGAGGCATACGGCGACGCTGGTCGCATGGGTGTAGCCTTCCGTTTCAGGTCCCCAGAGGGGATGACAATCAGCAGTGTAGGCTTCGAGCTGTACCAGAACCAGCCGAACCCATTCGTGAATCGTACGTTCATTGGTTTCTTCCTGCCAGAAGCAGCTGAAGCTACATTGAGCGTGTTCGATGAGACTGGCCGCGTTGTTTACCAGCAGAAAGGTCAATTTGCTAAAGGTGAGAACATGATCGCTTTGGATCGTGCTCTGATCAACACCACAGGCATGCTGTACTACAAGCTGGAAACTGCAACGGACAGCGCTACGAAGAAGATGATTCAAGCGAAGTAATGCAAACGTCGGAAGGATTTTAAACCCCTTCCGACGTTAATATTCTAAACCGCTGGTGTAGTGTTATCTGCACCAGCGGTTTTTTCATTTACGTACAATTCACGTCATATCTGATTTTTTTATTTTCATAAATTATTTAACCACCTATCTTCGCAGTCCATAAATGTTTCCCCTCCCGGGACATTCTGATTTATCCCTTTCCCGATTATAATTTAGTTGTTAATCCTGACAACTGTTGTTTGTAGCAACAGTCGTCTTAATCTTTGTATTACTCACTTCGGTGCTCATGAAACGTTTTTACTCCTTTGTATTTGCACTTGGTATGCTCGTTGCATACCCTTCTGTCGCTCGAAACATTTCAAATGGCGAGCCATCCAACCTGATCTGTAACGATCTTGTTTATCTTTCAATCGAAGACATTTCCTGCTCTGAAACCATCAACCCCGATATGGTATTGGAAGGGCCTATTGGTCCAGACAATGATTACGTGGTTGAGCTGGACAAAACCTTGCCGATGGGCAATGGTCCTTGGGTGCCAGCTTTAGTTACAGAAGCAGATATTAACTTTACATATACCTATCGGGTAACGCATATTCCCAGCGGAAATACTTGCCAGGGCAGCATAAAAATTGAAGACAAGTTGCCTCCTGTGCTCTTGTGCGAAAACTTTACCGTGCCCTGCAATGCGCCTGATCTGACGCCTAGTGTGCTTGTAGACGACTATAATGTACCTGCAGTACCTTCAGTTACGGACTGCCAGGATGTGGATCTGACTTATATCGATCAGGAAACACCCCGCGATTGTGCTTCCGGGCTTACCAGAACTATTTTGCGCAAATGGACTGCCGTAGATGAAAGTGGTAACGTTTCTACCTGCGAGCAAATCATCAGTTTTGATCGTCCTGGTTTGGCTGATGTGGTTACCCCACCGGATTACGATGATTTTATGGCGCCGGCATTTTCCTGTGCCACCAGCGATTATCCTACACCTGAGTGGATTGAATCAACCGGTAACCAAGGTTTTCCTTACGTATTTGGTTTGCCTGAAGGATGCAATATTGGCTGGGTGTATGTAGATAATACGCTCCAGATTTGCCAGGGCACTTATGTGGTTTTCCGAAATTGGACCATTCAGGATTGGTGTACCGGCACAGGTTTTACCAAAATGCAGGTAATTCGTGTGGTGGACAAAGTAGCGCCCCCGCTCACATGCCCCGCCAATACAACCGTTTCGGTAGATCCGCTGACTTGCTGCGCAACCATTGATATGCCTGATTTGATCCTGCGCGATAATTGCTCACAGATCAAAAAAGTGGAGGGCATGGTAGCCACCTTTGATCCACAAACCGGCGATCCAACCGGGATGTATACTTTTGACGGCTCTCTGAAAGATTTTCCTGGCAATAACTGGTGGGATGCCGATACACTGGCTGATTTTGGTATAACACCTTGTCTGCCAATTGGTACCCAGACAGTTACCTATCGGGTAGAGGACGATTGTGGAAATACCCGGACCTGCACCTTCAAAATGAAGATTGAAGACCAAATTCCTCCTGTGGCCGTGTGCGACGAGTTTACAACCGTTGCGCTGACAGCAGGCGGGGATGCCATAGTAGATGCCGCGGTGTTCGATGACGGCTCTTATGATAACTGCTGTGTGCAGAATTTCCGGGCAGCCAGGATGTCGTCTAATGGTTGTGGCGGTACCAATTTCAGTTCCACTGTTCCATTTTGTTGTAATGATGTAGGCGAAGTTGTTACCGTTATGTTCCGTGTGACAGATTGTAACGGCAATACCAATGAGTGTATGGTGAGTGTGGAAGTTCAGGAGAAAATCAAACCCAGTTGTTTGCCTCCAGCCAATGTGACGGTAAACTGCGAAAACTTCGATCCGAGCCTTTGGGCTTATTCCCGGGCTGATGTGGAAGACAACTGCTGCCTGGACGATACCAAGGAGTATCAGGGCCAGGAAGGCCTGACGCACTCTGCCAATTACAGCCTTTTTGACACCGTTTGTAACAAGGGTACCATAACCCGCACGTTTCGTGCATTTGACTGTGTTGGCAACTCCAGTCAGTGTACCCAGCGGATTTTTGTAACCTATGAGCAGGATTATTTCATCAAATTCCCGAACGATGCCATCGTAACTGTTTGTGATGGTACGGGGAACTACGGAGAGCCGCTGTTTTTTGGTGAAGACTGTGAATTGCTGGGTGTCTCCTACACTGATGAAGTGTTTACCGTGGTACCGGATGCCTGTTTCAAAATAGAGCGTACCTGGCAGATTATCAACTGGTGTACCTACAATCCAAACGGTTCCTGCATTGATGTGCCAAACCCATCGCCCAACCCGATCAGCAATGCGGCGGCCAACCTACCCGGACCCACTGTTTCTGCTTGTGGTACTATTGCCCCCTGGGCGCCTACCAGTGTGAGGATCAACCCGGGCGATCCCCAGCCAACCAATTTCTGTACGTTTTACGATAAAAACGCCAATTGCTACCGTTACAAACAGATCATTAAGATCATTGACGGCCAGCAGCCAACGGGCACATATACGGTTCCAACCTGCAACAACCAAAACTGGGCTACCCCTAATCAGCCACAATTGTGGAATGAAATGTACTGGTGGGACCTCGGCTTGCAAATTCATGACTTGTGTGAAGAGCCTACCGACTTGTGCATTACCGCCACAGATGCCTGCTCTGGCAACAATGTGAATATAGAATACCTGTTATTCCTGGATCTGGATGGCGATGGTGTAATGGAAACGGTTGTTAACTCGGTGAATACGGGCATTGCCGGCCTGGGCTGGAATAATGTTTTATACAATAACCTGAACACCCCCAACTTCAGTGGCGGCACCCCAAGGGCATTTGATAAGCGCGCGGTTCCATCAAATCAGAAATACGGATTCAGCATTCAGGAAACGGTGGTGGGCAACAACAAAACGGCTTGCGTACGCTGGAACACCCAGCAGCAGCAAAACAACTTTGTTGTGCCTGAATTGCCGCACGGCACCCACAAGATCAAATGGTTTATTACCGACGGATGCGGCAACAACACCGAGTACGAGTATACTTTCACGGTGAAAGATTGCAAAGCGCCAACCGTGGTTTGTCTCAATGGATTGAGCGTTAATATCATGCCTACCGGTATGATCACCCTTTGGGCGGCTGATTTTCTGCAATACACGGAAGATAACTGTACGCCAGCCAATCAATTAAAAATAGGGATTCGCAAATGCGGCACAGGCACGGTCTTCCCGGTAGATGCACAGGGTAACCCGATAACGAATGTTACCTTTACCTGCGCTGAAACTGGTACCCAATGTGTGGAACTTTGGTCGATAGATGCGGCTGGAAACGCAGACTATTGCGAAACGTATATTATTGTACAAGATAATTTGGGTAATTGCGGTAGCAGTTCACCTGGTATGATTGTCGCTGGCGGCGAAATTAAAACGGAAACACAGGATGGCGTCGAGGAAGTGTATGTCAATGTTGACGCTAATACCATGTTCCTGCCTCCATTTGGTGTGGGCTCACCTGTATCGACCAACGCTGATGGCATTTTTGCGCTCCAATTGCCTACAGTGGTAGATTATGTAATTGTTCCGGAGAAGGACGACAATCCTTTGAATGGAGTAACCACTTACGATTTGGTATTGATTTCCAAGCATATTCTTGGATTGGAGCCGTTGAATTCGCCATACAAAATGATTGCTGCTGACGCCAACAAGTCTGGCTCTATTACAACGTTTGACATAGTTGAAATCAGGAAACTCATTTTGGGTATTTATCAGGAATTGCCCAACAACACCTCCTGGAGGTTTGTGGATAAAAATTTCGTTTTCCCGGCAGCTAATAACCCTTTCCAAACGGCATTTCCTGAAGTTGTTACAGTGACTGATCCAATGAATCCGCCACAGCAACTGGATTTTGTGGGGGTTAAAATTGGCGATGTAAACGGTTCGGTGATTCCAAATCTGAACATGCCATCAGAGGAGCGTCAAACAGGCGTTGCTGTGCTGGATATCAGTCTCACCCCCAGTCCCACAGCAGGAGGGGAGGGGAGCGTAGACCGCACGGTGGCTGCCGGCGAGGAATTTGATGTAACCTTTACCGCTGCCCAACCGCTACAGGGCTTCCAGTTTACCCTGTTGCAGGATGGTTTGAAAACCATAGGAGTGAAAGAAACAGAGGGCGTCACAGCGGCTAACTTCGGCACCATATTCGACGGCGCAACTACGGTATCTGTGGATGGAGCACAGTCGTTCACCCTGCGCATGCGCGCGGAAAAAGCGGGCAAGCTGAGCGACATGCTCGGCGTAAGCGGAGCGATCACGCGAGCTGAGGCTTATGGCGAGAATGGTCGGATGAATGTAGCGCTCCGCTTCGACCACAACACGGTGGCTGGAGTCGGCTTTGAACTTTATCAGAATCAGCCGAATCCGTTCCTAAACAAAACGAGCATTGGCTTCTTCCTGCCGGAAGCGGCGGATGCAACCCTGAGCGTATTTGATGAAACGGGTCGTACGGTGTATCAGCAAAAAGGCAGTTTTGCCAAGGGAGAAAATGCCATTGTGTTGGATCGGGCATTGCTCAATACGACAGGAGTGTTGTTCTATCAGCTGGAAACGTCCAATGATAGGGTAACCAGAAAGATGGTACAGGGGGATTAATGGAGAAAAGGTATTAGCTGTCGGCGTGATCAGTGATCATGTCGACAGCTTTTATCTTTTTATTCAGTAGACTTGTTGAAATGGGGTGCCGTTTGCCTTAGAGGCGTATTATATGGGAAGGTGTTGACGCTCAAGCCAGGTTAAAAAAGGATCTTTCTTTCTTCTAGCCAACGGCGCCACATCGCCATTAGTTAGGTGAATGAGTTGTTGATCTCCATTTTGTACACTTTTTACGTATTGGAGATTTATAATATGTGATTGGTGTACCCGGTAAAAAAATCTGGCAGGTAGAATATCTTCAAAATGTTTCAGTGGTTTAGCCACCACTATTTTCTCACCTTCAATCAGATGAACTGTGGAGTAATTTCCTTCACCTACAAGGTGTACTATGTCTAACACCTTGACAATATGTTGCATACCAGCGGTTTTTAAGATTATGGTATGAAATTTCAGGTGCTGACCTACTTCTTTTTTTAGATCGGTTTTTAAGGCATAAGTAGTAAGCTGGCTAGACTCCAGTCGTGTCATTACATCGAGCATTGCCTTCTCCGTAACTGGTTTGATCAGGTAATCAAAAGCATGGTATCGGAATGCCCGGAGAACATAATCTTCGTTTTGAGCAAGGAAAATGAGAGGGAAGGGAAGATCATCCAATTGTTCCAGCACTTCAAAGGTGTTTCCATCCCGGAGGTGCACATTACAAAAGGCCAGGTTGATTTCCGGTTTTTGAAAAGCCATTAGCGCTTCCTCCAGTTTAAATGCTGTGGATGAGATGGTTACATTTGGGAAATGTGCTTGAAGCAAGGATCGGAATTCTTTACATTCCTGTTCTTCACATTCAAGTAAGATGGCATTCCATTTAGGTTTAAACATTTTCATTAAGTAGGTACAATTAAATTGAATTTAAGCCGTCAGTCTTTTTAAGCATCGATTATTGCATATCGTGGGACATCAAATGAAAAGTTAGCATAACAACGGTATGTAAATTATAAATGAAGCGAATACATATAGCTGGTTTGATGTCTTCGATACCAACGTCTTCGATTTTCCAGGGTAAAACAAGTTTAACAGTCTTATAGTACCATGGTGGTAGAATAAGGCCGTCTAATCAGATCCAAACTATTGCAATGAACTAATTGCAATTGAGCCAATGTACACCAAGCTCAACAGATGGATCTGATCTGTTGGTGTCTGTTTAATGCGCTAGGAACAAAATTGACTACAGAAGTGCTTCAGGGATGTTCATGGATTTGACACTTCTGTAAAGGATTATTTAGAACAGGATGTTCGGGACGACTAATAAGCTACCTGAACCTCGGAGGTAAAAGTATAGTTAGTTTTTTATCCGGTGAAAACTTGTGACCGAATTTACGCTGGAAGGCTCCGAATTTACATTGACGCTATCGAAATAGGGTTTGGTATCTACCTTTAAACAACCGATCGTTCTCTTGACATAGTCTGAAGAGGACCCTTCACTCCCGTTAGATTTTTTATTTCAAAAACTGTTTTGGCTTAGATTATGATGAAAAACAATGTACTATTTATCCTGTTTTTGTTTTCCAGACTGGCATCCGCTCAAGGGATTCTGGACATTGGCTTGTTTAAGGTTCCTTCAGACAGTAGCCAACTTGAAGTTAGGATCAGACCAAGTGAAGTCGTTGTTCAAGGAGCATATACCGCAGGTGTTTTTACCATTCGCCACCTGGCTTCGTACGGAGCTAACATTACAGCTCCAACAGCACTAAATAACCCGCTTTTCAGGTACAGCTTGGTCAATCAGGGAAACGACGGTACGTACAAATATTACAGCTTTTCGTTTGTTTCTCCATTTACGGTTAATTGGACTGCTAATGTAGAATATCCCATTGCACGCGTCAAATTGAGCGCTGATTGCCAACAATCCAATGCTGTTTTTGAAATTATCAACAACGCCTGGACGCTGGCCAACAATGGCAATGTTTACCAGGAGCTGAACGGATTGGAGGTTCAGGATAGTATCTATCAGTCGCAAATAACTACTCATTTGGGAGGGAATATGCTGGATACCATACCTCCCACGGTTACTTGCACTGTCAACAGGCAGGTGGATTGCGATACCAATCAATGCAATTATACTTATTTGGGGATCGACTGGAATGCAGTTGGCAGTGACAATTGCTCCGGTGTAATTCTTTCTTATTTTCTCACTGGGGCAACACTTGATACCCTCAGTAGTCTGGATCAGGCACTTTTCCAGAAAGGGATTACTGAAATAATGGTTGTTGGCACAGATGGAGCCAACTTGAGCGATACTTGCATGTTTCAGGTAAGCGTGTCTGATGCACAAGCCCCAATACTGTCTGCACCTGCCAATATTACACTAAATCCAAATATGGGGAATTGCTCGGCGGGAGGTGTACAATTAGGCAATGCAATAGCTTCCGACAATTGTCCGGGAGTACAGGTTACCAATAATGCTCCGGCCATTTTTCCATCGGGATCCACTGTAGTGGCATGGACGGCGACAGACCTGACAGGATTGACTGCTACTGCTACGCAAACAGTGACCGTACAAACAAATCTCTCAGTGCATGGAATACAAGCCTCACTGGATACTATTTGTACCGGAGATTCTGTTTCGGTAACGTTTTTTATACAAGGTGGAACCGGTCCTTACACCATAATATATAAGGCAAACAACTCAATAGATACTTTAATGGGGTATGTAACCAACACGCCAGTTTGGCATCAGCCGGTGGTGACTACCTATTACAAGATCGAGCGCGTGACGGATGCCTTTGGTTGCCAGGTATTTCCGGTGTTTATGGAAGATACCGTTCAAATAAGGCCACCAGCAACTTTAAACCTTGTAACAGCCACACCAAGCCAAAACTGTTATGGCGAACCTGTTTTGATTACAGCAATGGGTTTGAGGCCAGCGCAAACGATGACATTCGGATATACCCTCACACCAGGAGGCGGGCCAATGTTCATCACGGGTATGTCGACTGCTGCCGGCACTTTTACCTTTCCAGTGTCCAATCAGTTGCCGGGTACATACACCCTTACCATTCCAACAGTTGAGTTAAATGGATGCACTGAATTTTTTGCAGGGTTTAACAGTGCTGAATTTACTGTATTGCCTAATCCAACTATCGGTGGCATTTCACCAGTGGATTCCTCCGTTTGTTCAGGGGTAGCAACCGAAATAGTTGCCTTTGGATTACCACCTGATGTCCAGGCAACCTTCATTTACTCAATTAATGGATTAGCAGGCTCTTCCACAGTACAAACGGTAACCACGGGCACAGCTGTATTTATAGACTCGGAATTTCCCGAAGGCAATTACACTGTAATGCTTTCTCAGGTGATCGTGGCGGGGTGTACAACCAATGTGCAACTCAGTGCCAATTTTACAGTAAACCCATTTGACGAAGATTGTGGCCTTTCCATTGGCGGCAGGGTGGTGACGGAAAATGGGACTGGTGTAGAGGAAACCCGTGTTGCCCTTACAGGATCAAGTCTGCACGGGCCTTTCGGAGAAACAGACTTCACCGATTCTACCGGAGCCTACCGATTTTTACAGCCGGTACCACCAGGCTCATCCTATACACTTACACCATATAAAAACGATAATCCGCTGAATGGCGTGACCACTTATGATCTGGTTCTCATTTCCAAGCATATTCTGGGGTTGGAGCGATTGAGTACTCCATACAGAATGATTGCAGCTGATGCCAATAAATCCGGCTCAATTACAACGTTCGACATCGTGGAAATCAGGAAATTGATTCTCGGGATATATCAGGTTTTGCCCAACAACAATTCCTGGAGGTTTGTAGACAAGGCCTATGTTTTCCCGGACACACTGAATCCGTTTACGCAACCCATTCCAGAGCAAATCATGGAATCTGGTATCCAGGGTAATGCACTTGCCGAGGATTTTATTGGTGTGAAAGTTGGAGATGTAAATGGAACGGCTATCCCAAATGTAAGCGCAGTATTATCGGATCGGAATAGTATTCAGGATGCGCCCGTTGTAATACATTTTTTGGGTCCTGACAGAGTGCTTTATCCGGGTGAGCAGGTAACGTTAACCCTTGACGTAAAGGGAGAGTTACTGGAAGGATTTCAGTTTACCTTGGAATGGAAAGACCTTGATTTGCTGGATATGCATGCAACTGACCAACTTTATGTAGCCCGTTTTGATAAGGCAATAACCGGCAGCTGGATATCGGTGGAACAAAGTCTGGCAGCACCGTCGTTTTCACTAACCTTTCAGGTTAATTCTGCCGGCAACCTGAGAGATATGTTGCGTTTGTCTGATGCCATTACCCCTTCCATAGCCTTCAGGGCAGGTAAACAGGGCGCGTCTGCCGCTTTGCACATGCAATGGCAGAAGGCAGATGGCGCAATGCTGGATCTAAAGGGGAGTCCTAATCCATTTTCGGACCGAATGGAGATGTGGTATACTTTGCTAAAGGCAGAAGAGGTAACCCTCCTCATTCGGGATGAATTGGGTAGGGTAGTGTACCAGCAGTCAGAAAGGCAGGAGCCAGGTCTTCATGTTCGGCACCTGGATGAGCGGATTTGCCCATCTGCAGGTTGGTATGTTTGTACGCTGGTTGCCGGTGCTGAAAGCAGTCATTTGCGGGTTTTGCGGCTGAGATGATACACAGATGACCTGAACCGCGCGCCGAATTTTTACAAATCAGACCGGATTTACATTTGAGTTTTCCGGATTTACAATAGTCGGTTTGGGGCTTCAGCAGCCCTGTACCTTTAAGTGTCTATTTATGTTTAATCCTTTTTTTAGCATGAAAAGTAAGTATGAGTTTCTGCTTGTGGCAGCCTAGATATTTGATTTTTTTCCCGTATCCAATAATTGCCCCAAGCAAGCAAAGCTTCTTTTCCTAAGTCCTTTCTTCATTCCAACATGCTGATGGTTTCGGGTGATGTAACACCTGAAACAGCCCTTTTTATGTGCTTTTTAAAACTGGTCAGTTTGACTATTACAACCATAAACTCTCACTTATGACAACTTCTACCCTACTATCAGGCGTTCAAAAGATGGCTCTTGGGCGAATAAAAAGCCTTCAAAGATCCATAGGGATTGGACTTTTTTTATTATTTGGTTGGAGCGGTTCGCTTTGGGCAGGGATTATTAACGTGCCGGGGGATCAGCCTACGATTGCGGACGCGATATCTGTTGCAGTAGCGGGTGATGTTATAATGGTAGCGCCCGGGACGTATGTAATAACATCGCAAATCAACCTGAATAAGGACGTAACAATTGATGGTGGAGATAAAACTACCACCAAGATTCAAGGTAACTTTAGCGTTGGCACCTACTTTGTGCTCATTTCAGGAGCAGGTGCAAATGCAACCATACAAAATATAACCTTTGAAAAAACAGATAAAACAGGTGTCCAGAACCTTATTGGCTTGCAGGCCAACGGTGTGACATTTGATAACTGTGTTTTCCAGGGGCAATATATACTGGGTGACCCTGATGTGTCAAGAGCGTTTGAAGTAGCGGGAAGCACGACTGGATTTTTAATTAATGACTGTACCATTAAAAACCTTCGTCAGCCGGGATACCTGAATCCAAACTGTGCAGGGCAAATCACCAACTGCTATGTGGATCAAACCAGGGGCTGGGTTCTTGATGGAGGCACTGGATCGAATGTACAGTTCAACGGAAATACATGGGGAAATAATGCCTTTGATATTGCTATTTTAAATGGCACTTCTCTTGGAGCACCTTACGACCCGTTGGAAGATCTTGTGGCAAATAATGGTGGCGCCAGCATCTCCGACCAGCGGAGCTACAAAGCATATAATATCACCAAGGATTTGTCTTATAATGCTGCAACAGCCATCCAGGATGCGATCAATGCGGCTGACCCAGCGGATGAAATTCAAATCCGGATGGGTACTCACAATGAAACGATAACAGTATCCGAAGAGGTTACTCTTATTGGTTCAGGTAATGGAAGTGATCCAAGTTCCAACACAGTAATAAAAGCTGCTACCGCTTGTACAGGGACTGCATTTACTATTTCAGCGAACAATGTGACGCTGAAGAATATGCATATAAAAGATTATGCAACAGGAGTTCAGTTAAGTGCAGTAAACAATGCCGCTCTTGAAGATTTGGCTATTGAAGATCACTGTACTTATGGGATTAATTTTGCCGGTAGTCTTGCAGAAGAAATTGACATCAAGAACACAAGTATTAACCGTACCGGCGCCCCTGGTACCAGCGTAGGTATTCGTGCCGGGACTGCAAGCGGCGTTGATGGACTTTTGGTAGATGGCTGTATAATCACAAATAACTATCAGGGTATTTCTGTTTTTCAGGCAACCACTCCTGTCGCCTTCACAGATATCACTATTCAGAACAGTACCATCAGCAATAATGCCATTAAAGGCATGTACTTTGAGAAATTGGATAATGCCTTGCTGAAAGGGCTTACTATGGATAACAATGGTACAGATGTCACATACGGGTTCAATAACGGAATCGACATCAATTTGAAATATGATGATTATTCCAATATCACTATTGAAAATTGTGATATCACTAATTCTGGGGTAACCGGAACTGCTGCGGATCCGGAAAATCCTGCAGCAGTAGCCATCAAGGCTCGCGATGATGCTCCCAGCTATAATTCAAATCCGGCAACCCTGACCGATGTCGTAATCAAAAACAGCCGCATTTCTGGTCCTCAGAACGGCATCAGGTTTGGTGAATTTGGAAAGATCAATGCTACTCCGTCAAATATAACTCTGACTAATAATAATCTGGGTCATGGTTTTGCTCACAAGGAACTCATCAGCCGGATTAATAATGATATTACCCTGAATTGTAACTGGCATGGGTCAACAGACGTGCCCACTATTACAGGAAGGTTTGTAACGGCCGGTAGTGGCGGCATCGACCTGAATCAGTTTCTGGATACAAATACTGACGGGAATCCTGCAGTGGGTTTTCAGCCTTCCGGTGTTTGCATATGTCCCTCCGGGCTATTGGTAACAAACGACAACACAAATGTTACCTATTGTACTATTCAGGAGGCGGTAGATGCTGCCACCGCGGGGGATAAGCTTATTGCTTCCCCCGGGACTTTTACCGAAAACGTCACCATCAACAAAGCCTTAATTCTTGAAGGCTCAAATGCAGGAATTTCCTGTGGTGACCCGATGCGAGGTGCAGAATCTGTAATTTCTCCCGCCAGTGGCGTTCCATTTACGGTAACGGCCAGTGGCGTTACCATCAATGGTTTTGAAATTACAGGTGCTGCAAGTGCTAATGCTATTGTTTGTGGCAACACCAGCGATTTGAATATTCAGTACAATAATATCCACGATATTGGTACCACGGTAAATGGCAGTCATGTGCACGCCATTAATTATACTGTTGCCAACTCACCTGCTGCCACGGAAGACGTGTTGATAGCAGACAACTGTTTTGATAATATCGGCAACTTTTCCAATCATCAGCGTAGTACCAGCGCTATTGGCATTCTGCAGTCTACCACTACTGGTACACTCACCAACCTGACCATTGAACGCAACGCCATTTCCAATATCAAAGCCAAGAATGTAGATTGGACTTTAGGTGGACGAATTGCCAATGGTATCACCATAAACGTGGGAGGGAATGCCAATTTCCTGCTAAATGGAAAAGTTGTTAATGCACTGGTACGCGACAATGAGATTTCCAATCTGGAAGGCTTTATCGCTACAGGTATTGGTTTGGAAGGTAACACAGAAAATGCCATGATCAAAAACAACACCATTTCCAATCTGACAGGTTTCAAAAACGACACTCGTCCGAATGGAGGGCGGGATTTGAGTGGCTTGAAGTTTGAAAATAACAGGTATGTATCAACATGCACCATTATTGATAACAGTTTTCAGACCAATACTTTTACCAACAATGGAACACCTAATCTGGGTTATGCTGTCTCCAACTATGTAACAGATGCCAATGGCGGTGCAGCTACGCTGAGCTGTAACTGGATGGGAACAGCTGTTTATGGAGATATTCTGGATAACGTAGGCATGACCGGAAAGGTTTTTGCCAAATCAGGATGCACCATCAACTTCGTACCTTTCCTGGCAAACGGTACGGATAATGCACCTGCAACCCCCGGATTTCAACCAACTCCCGCTTCCTGCACAGGCGGTCCGGTAAAAGTATACAATGGCGGCACTTTCGTATCTGCTCATGATGCCATTCAAGACGCTATTGAAGCCGGCACTACCCTGAACGGATACAGCATAAGAGTAGCTTCCGGCACTTACAATGAAAATGTAGATGCCGCTACCCCGGGTAAGAGTGTAAGAATCCTTCCCGGCAACAGCCCGGGCTGCGTAACCATCAACGGCAATTACACCCTTAACAGCGGCGATGTGCTGGAAATGGAAATAGAAGGCTTAACTGCCTGCACACAGCACGACAAACTCACGGTAAATGGTACAGTCACCCTCGGCAATGCAACCCTTAGCCTGCCCGCAAGCATGTTCCTGGTGGAAGATGGTGATCAGATTACCATTATTGAAAATGATGGTACAGATGCGGTAGTGGGCATGTTTAAGCAAGGAAACTTCGCTTTCGACGGCCAAAATCAATATTACATAAATTATAAAGGTGGTGATGGCAACGATGTGGTGCTTTCCAAATGCTGTGGCGCTTTGATTGACCTGGGCATTTCAACCACTACTGTAGGCGCCCCTGCCGGTCAAAAAATTCTGATAAAAGCCAAACCCAATAAGGATGCTGTGTACGGCGCTTACTCACAGGGCACTTTTACTTTACGTACTCTTTCCACGAACGCAGTACCAAACTTTACGCCTGCCAATATTTCATCAGATTTTGGCTACCTGCAAATTGGTTCCAAGCAATCCAGTGGCGGTTACGATTATTTTGTCTTCAATTTTGAGGCGCTTCCGGATACCGCTGACCTGAAAAACTGGACAGCCGCTTCTGAACATAACCTGGCAACGCTAACCTATCCCTGCACCAATAGTGCTGCTACATTTGAATTGGTGAACGATGCCTTTGCCATCTCAATAGGCGGTGAATTCTATCAGGAGCTTAGCGGCGAAACCAACCCTGGAGCTCAGGGGGTATTTTATGCCAGCAGTGCAACCGGACCAACCGTAGTCTCTCTTACGGCCACCAGCAACAGCCCGGTGTGCCAAACTATGGAAATCGATCTCAATTCTACCACCAGCAATGGCTCTCCAAGCTACACTTATGTGTGGGCAGGACCAGATTCCTACTCTAATAACGTAGCCGATCCGGCGCCATTTACGGCAGATCTGGCAGATGCAGGCGTGTATAATGTGACGGTTACGGATGGTAACGGTTGTACAGCAACTGCCTCTACCACCGTGGTTGTACCTGCTACCGGAGCTTGTGTGAAAAATGAAAACACGATTAAATACTATCCCACCATTACCCAGGCGATTGATGCGGCGCTGACGCTGGATGGTCATACCCTTACTGTGCCTCCTGGTACCTGGGCGGAGAACTTGATCGTTGATAAAGAATTGACCATCAATGGACCAAAAAGCACGGTGGATGGATGCGACCCGGGCCGCGGAACAGGAGAAGCGATAATTGTTCCGGCAACTTCAGCTATTAGCACAGGCGAGATTATCCATGTTGCCGCAAGTGATGTGACCATTGCAGGTTTTACGATTGACGGCGACAATCCCCTGATCAACAGTGGCTATACCAGTACGACCGCAGCCGATATTGACGCTGCGGAAGGTGTTACCGTTTACGAGACAGGTATCAACAACCTTACTGTTACCAATAACATCATAAAGAACGTTTCGTATTTCGGTGTGACCTTGTATGATTACCCTGCCGCAGTACCATCCAGCGGACACGAAATTTCTTACAATAAGTTTCAGGACCTGGGAACGTACGACAACACTTCAGGTATTGATTACTGGGGAGGCGGGGTCCTTCTGTACAATAACCAGTATGCAGAGGTTACAAACAACTGTATGGCCAATGTGCGTATTGGTGTTCAGACGGGCAATTTCCATATGGCTAATCCGGGTGCAGCCATTTGCCAGGAAATCAAATTCAACACCATTGCAGCCCGCCGCAGAGGTATTTTCCACAACCTCCACTACTCCGCCGCTTCAGGACTTACCCTGAAAAATAACGACATCACAGCGGTGGCCAATGCCAATGAAACCGTGTGGGATGGTATCCTGCTGGCATCTTTGTCAGTACCTTCTACTGCCCAGGATAACACAATAAACGGCAGCGGCATCAGCAATCCATCCGAAGGTTATGAGGTATGGAATGTGAAAAACACCTTCCCGACTGCCATTTCCGGTGGTAGTGTGTCCAATGTGTCAACCGGCTTGTTTGTCAATAATTTTAACGGTTACAACAGCGATGCAACGGATGGCGCACACGCAACCGTAAGCAGTCTCTCCATCACACCAGGCGCTTCCGGAACAGGTATCCGTGTTTTGGACAACCCTTCCAGCACGCATGCCAATGTACAGCTCCAGATAGGAAGTGGCGTAATAGTGACCAATGGCGCTAAAGGTTTGGTGGTGGAAAATGCCAGCGCTTCTATTGTTGGAGGTACATTAAACAACATTGCCTTTACCGGACAGAGCGGCAACTACATTGAATTAATTTCCAACGCAGGTAACCTGAACGGCATGACCGCCACTTATGCAGGTACTACCGGCGCTATGAAATCCCTGACCGACAACTTTGCTACGGAGGACAAAATTCTTCACAAGGTGGATAACCTGGCATTGGGTCTGGTTCGGGTAAAAGCAGGTGAAATTTTTGTAACGCCAAACAGTGGAAGTGTTCAACGAGGAGTGGACGCTTCTACTGCTGGCGACATCGTGAACGTGGCCAACGGCACCTACAATGAAGACGTGAACGTGAACAAAGACATCACCGTAGACGGCGAATCACATGCTGCTATTATCCGCGGTTTGTATGCGGCAGGGTTGGGCCATTCGGTACTGATTTCAGCCAGCAGTGCAACACTTAAAGACCTTAAAGTGACCCGCGATTATGGCGCAACCTTAACAGACTGGTACAACTGTCCTAAAAACCAGGGGGTAACCATTGGCAATAGTACCACCGGCGTTACGGTAGAAAACGTATGGATTACCGGCAACCGCAACGGTTTGTACATCAATAATGCACAGGGCTTTATTGTGCAGAACAATATTATTGAAGACAACCGCACGGGCATCCAGCTGGTGAACAACATCAGCAACGGCCAGATTAAAAACAACTTCATCAGGAATAACTTCACGCTGGGTGTGCTGTATAATGTATTTTCAGGTACTAACCTGATAGGCACCAACCACGAACTGAACGACAACAATATTTCCGGCAACTGGTATGCCCAACTGGCCCTGCACCAAACAGGTGGCACCATTGGCGACCTCACCGGATTTGATCAAAACTGTAACTGGTATGGCACGCCTACCCCTGATTATGCAGCTATCCCGGCCGGCGAGCCAGGCTACAGCTCTCAGGTGCCATCCCAATTTGGTGGTACAGATCCGGGCCTTACCCGCGACATTCGTGGCACCCAGGCTCATTTGCTGACCTACATTCCGTTTACAACCAACGGTACAGACAACATGCTGGCGGATGGGTTCCAGCCTGTTCCAGGATCCTGCACCGGTTTGGGGCCGGTAGTGAATCAAACGCAGAATCAGACCTATCCCACTATTCAGTTGGCGGTAGATGATGCTAATGCCAATGATGTCATTTATGCTCCGGCAGGCACATACTCTGAGAATGTGGTGATTGACCTCCCTCTGGTACTGAAGGGTGGCAATGAAATGAATGCCGGTTGCGGTACCCGCGTGGCTGAAAGTATCATTTCCGGCGGTGGTGGCACTGCGGTTACAATAGCTTCCAATGGTGTTTCTTTGTTGGGATTCCAACTAGTGGGTCATACAGGTGTTTCGTCTACAGGTTTCACTGATGTGGTGATCAAAAACAACCGTGCAGATGTTCAGGTGTTTGGCATTGCATCGGCTGGCATGACCACTTCCGGAACAGATGAATATACCATTCAGGACAACTGCGTGGATTTGTTGTGTGCCGGTTACGAAACCTTCCCGTTCAACGCCAATCCAACCCTCAGTCCAACCCAGTTGGCTGGCGCTTGGTATACGGATCGTTATGCGCCAAACGGATTTGTTTCTGCCAGCTTTAGCGGAGGTAATCGGTTGAAGCATTCCATTAATGCTTTGGATACTCAGGGTGATCCATTTTACAATACCCAGGGCCGGAAATATGATATTGCCGGGACCAAAGCAATGTCCATTCAGCTTTATGTGCCAAGTGCCTGGGGTACCCAAGGCCGCCGTATGGCTGGTTTCTGGGGAACAGCGGTGGATAACAGCAATAATGTTACCGATTATCCGATTATCGAATTCAGCAGTGATGGAGGTGTTCCGCGCTTCCGTGGCTGGAAAAGTGATCCAGGTGTATGGGTAGACATGGGCCTGCCAACCGGCTTTGTGTACGACCAATGGTACACATTGAATATTGCACTGGTGGGAACGAATGTGGTGTACAATGTGGGTGATCTGGAGTTGATTGTTCCAGCAGATCCTTCTGTAGCCTCTATTGCCAATGTCATTCTTCAGGGATACAACCATGCTCCGGGTTTGACCTACGATATTTATTGGGATAATCTGAATACCTTCTGCAGCCCGGCAGCAACAGCCAATGCGCCTACCGTAGGTGTCGCCGTAACTGCGGCCAGCGGTACAGATGATGTTACCCTTCAGGGCAATGGCATTATTGATGCATTCTATGGTTATCTGCTTTCCGGTGTAGCTACTACGCCTAGGACCACTGTAACCGGTGGTACCTATACCAACCTCCTGCAAGGTGTGGCAGTAGTAAATACCCTGGACGGAATAACCTATACGGCCAGCTCGGTAGGTGTAAGCAATGTGAGCATGACCAGCTTTAGCGGTGATTATCCGGCAATGCCTGCCGCCAACTTCCACGCCGGGGTGTATGCCTTTACAGATGGATCCAATGCCGCACACAATGTAGACCTGCTCCTGAATAATGTAACAGTGAAAAACACCGGCAGAACCGCTCCCAACAGCGCCGGCCTTTACTTTGCCGACTTCTCTACAGGGGCAGGCAACCGTTTGAATGCAGTGGTGAATGAAAGCACGATTGAAGACAACAAAAACCGGGGTGTAGAAGTACGCGGCACTAATGCTACAGTAGCTGTAAATACCAGCAGTATTTTAAACAATGGCGCTGATCCGCACGGAACCGGCGGCAACAACGGTTATGGCGTGTATGCCGGCGTTGGCTCTTCAGTAACGCTCCTGAACAACTTCATCGCCAATCCGGCTGTACAGGTAGGATATAATGTAACGGCGCTCTTTGAAGGCGTAGCACCGGCTGCCACCATTGAGGCACACGATAACTCAATCCTGCGCAATGGAAACGGTACACTGGCGTCTACCACCACCGGACTCATTGATGCAGATTGCAACTGGTGGGGCAACACCAATCCAAATATTTTTGATGAGTTTATCAACGGAAATGTGGTTTATGCGCCTTACCTGAATTCCGGCGTGGATAACTCAGGTTCTGCCGGCTTCCAGCCGCAGCCAGGTACTTGCGTGAACCTCACCGATTATTATGTGAATGATAACAGCACGGCGGGCGACCTGATAACCTACGCTGTAGGTTTGGATGCTCCAGGTACCCGTGGAACTGCGCACCGTCCTTATCGCCACATGAATGCAGCTATAACGGCTGCATCCAATGGAAATACCATTCGGGTAGATATTGGTAATTACAACGATGAGCAGGTATTGGTGAATAAGAGCTTGACCGTATTAGGTACCTCAGGGGCTCCTGCAGCCCGTCCATTGGTTGATTTTACTGGAACCGTGTCTGGCAAACCCACCTTGTTTGATGTGTCGGCCGATGGTGCAACGATTGAAAATATCGGATTTAATGTTGATTTGGCTAAGTTGAGAAGCGCCATTATTGTAAGCGGCGTTACCATTGATAATGTGGTGATCAAAGACAATGATATCGACGCATATGGTACCCCTGCGGGTAGTTACGGTGACCTTAATGCCGTGAGTGTGAACTATGGCGGACCTACCAACTACCGTGTTGCGGCAGGAGGAGTTAACTCAGTGACTTTTACAGGCAACAATGTGAGTGGTTCCCTGCCATCAGCATTTTTCCGTTCTGGTATTTCTGCAGATGAAGTTGGAGGAACGTTTAATAACAACATCCTTCAGACTGTCAACCATGATGTTCTGGTGCGTTTTGCCAGCAACGGAAATGTGACGGTTTCCGGCAACACCTTTAACGGCGGTGGTCTGGAACTGGCTGACCACAATGCCGGAGCGGGTACGTTTACGGTTAGCAACAATACGTTTGACGGAACTATGGCTAATACGGCTGTTACGCCTAAAACCGCCGTTTTGCGCCTGAAAAATAACCAGCAAAATAAGCCAACCACCGTATCCGGCAATACCCTGAGTAATGCTCAATGGGCTATGAGCGTGGAGAACTATAAAAACCTGACCGTAGACGATAATACCTTCACTCCGGTAGCTGGTTCAACCAACTTCCTGCATGTGGGTGTAAATACCAAGTTGATTAATTCCAACTCCAATACCAATGTGCAGACCCAGATAAACGGAACGTTTACCAATAATACCTTCAATGGTTCCGGTGTTGCCGGCGGTACGGCGATTGGTTTCTTCAACCACGACAGTGATGCTGCGGATATTGGCGCCTTTACCATTGGTACCAATGGCAATGAAAATGAGTTCAAGGCCAATATTGCCACATTTGCACGTCTGGACGATCAGTTAGGTTCAACCGATCCAGCTACCTTCCCAACAGACTATCCTAACACTGGCATGTGGCCAACCACCATGGCTTGCTGGGACAAAGATGTAGACCTCACCCATAACAAGTTCGACATTGGTTCTGGTTTGGAAAAGCCACTGGATATGACCAGTACCGAGCGCAACACCTTGGAAACCAAGTTGTACCATAAGCCTGACAATGCTTGTCTGGGACGCTTCTTCCAACCGGTTGAGGTAATGGCCAAGGTTTATCTACAGGGCCCGTACGACACGCCTAGCAATAAAATGAATGATGTATTGCGCACACTGGCCGATTTCCCACTTGCTGAACCGCATACCCAAATCAATACGGATTATCCTGGGTCTTTTGTGAAAAAGAATAATTCCGTAACAGAAACCATTACGGCAGCAGTACGGGATAATGCAGATGTAAACAATGCTATTGTAGACTGGATTTGGCTGGAATTGCGCGATAAAAACGACCATACTAATGTGCTCTTCACACGCAGCGCATTGCTTCAACGCGATGGTGATGTGGTGGATTTGGATGGCACCTCCGAGGTTGTTTTCCCGGATGCTTATCAGGATAATTTTTACCTGATGGTAAGGCACCGTAATCACCTTGGCGCTATGACAGCTGCTCCTGTTAACTTCTCTGCACCGCCATTGGTTGATTTCACAACTTCGGCACAAGCCACATTTGGTAATACTCCTACCAGTGCACGCAGGCTGGTTGAAACCAATGTATACGGACTTTGGGCGGGTAATACATTCCCCAAAACCCTGTCAGGAAACTTTAACCTGATGTACAATGGTGCTAGTAATGACCGTCTGCCAATTCTCACCAGAGTAGGTATCACTACTCCTCTGAATGTAGTGAACGGATACTACCTGGAAGATGTAAATCTGAACGGACAGGTGAAATATAATGGCGCCAACAACGACCGTGTCATTATTCTGAACAATGTTGGTTCTGGTACACCTCTGAACGTCATTACACAGGAGCCCAACAACTAAACCCAGCCAGGTGTACGGTCTGAAAGGCTGTACACCTGGTCTATTTCTTTCATAGAAACAAAAAAGAAAAATATGAAAAAGGCAATCCAATTCCTCACAATGCTTTTGATGCTCATGGCGTGGGGACAATCTATAGCCCAAACACCCTTGGTAGATCTGGGCATTTTTAAAAAGAACAACGACCGGAAAAAACTGGAAGTCCGGCTTCGTCCAACAGAAAATGTGGTGAATGGCGTGTACTCTGCCGGAATTTTCACGGTTAAGGTACCGGCTTCTTATGGCATTGTATTGGACGTAGCGCCAAACAGTGCTCAGTATGGGTACACTTTTGCTGGTCCGGTAGGCCAATTGGATGGATACCACTACTACCGCTTTCAATTTTCAGGATCAGTACACAACGTTAATTGGGAGAAAGGCAAGGAGTACCCTGTTATTACCCTTCAGGTGATTGGTACACCACCTGCTAAAGCTTACTACGAGTTGGTCACCAACGATCCCTGGACCCGTCAGCAGAACGGAGATTACTATCAGGAGCTAAACGGACAGGAGCAGCAGCGTTCTTTTTACAAATTGCCTTTCAAACTGCACACTTTTTATGCAACAGGACTTCCAAGTCGTAATGTGTTGCTGGATTGGGAGTATGAATCTGATGCAGATTTGGACTTGTCTGAAGTAGAGTACTCAACAGATGGCTTAACGTTTACACAGGTTGGAACCGTATCTGCGCACGCAAATACAGATCGTGCTGAATCTGCCTACAATTTTTTACACAACACCCCGCAATCAAACATGAATTACTACCGCATCAAAATGGTAGATATCAATGGTGCGGTAGAATATTCAGCGGTTCGTTCTGTCAATTTTGATGATTTGGATGCCGATTTCAGTGTGTTCCCTAATCCAACTAAAGGTCCGGTAACCCTGATTAGCCGAAATCTGGCAAAATACGGCGCTGGGTTGCAATACCAGTTGGTTGATAACAGCGGCAAAGTGATTGCATTCAATCAGGTAAAAGATGATAATCAGGTTATTGACCTCAGCAGGTTTGCAGCAGGCGCCTATTTTCTTAAGGTGATGTCGAACGACGAACAAATTGCCAAGTTCAAGATTGCCGTAGCCCAATAAGATGACAGGAAGGAAGAGCATTCTTTGACATAATCATTTTGAGAAGCGGTTTATGGCAGTGTCATGGTAAAAATGACACTGCCATCCGCGTTGAAAAGCCAAAAAACAGATTTCCCGCATGAAAAAATTTATTTACCCAATTCTAATTTTGTTAGGGGTGTTTTGTGCTCAACACGCAACTGCACAGTTGCTGGTGGATATGCGCATAGTCAACTTCCCTGCAAACAGCGACAAGCTGGAGGTCCGTTTAAGGGCTACTGAAGATGTTGTTGATCTGACTTATTCCGGAGGTATTTTTACCGTCAGGTTTCCGTCCACTTTGGGCGGCTCACTGACTGTTTTTAGTTCTCCGTATAGCTACACATTTGCCGGACCTGTTGGAAATGATGGTACTTACGATTATTATCGGTTTCAGTTTGCATTCCCGTTTACGGGTGTTGATTGGGATGCCTGTACGGAGTATGTAGCTGCCACTTTGCAGTACAGCGCGGGGCCGGCCAATGGTCCATTTGAGTTGATTACAGGAAATGCCTGGACCAGTGCCAACAATGGGGATTATTATCAGGAGTTGGACGGATTAGACCTTACGGGTGTTTTTTATAGTTACAAAGCTGTAGCCACAAATATTTCATGTAATGGGAATACAGATGGCGCAATTGACCTCACGGTGGCAGGCGGTAGACCAGCTTTTACCTATGATTGGAGCAATGATGGTCCGGATGATCCGGATAATGATACACAGGATTTATCAGGGCTGGCAGCCGGAACTTACACCGTTACCATTACAGATAATGTTGGTTGTACTACAACTGTAACGGCTACTATAACCGAACCCGCTGTTATTTCTATTACAGAACAACTGATAACAGGGGCATCTTGCGGCGGAGGAGCAGATGGTGCAATTGATATAAATGTGGCTGGTGGCACGCCTGGCTATACCTATGACTGGAGTAATAACGGACCTCAGGATCCGGACACTGACCCACAGGATCTTACCGGGTTAAGTGCCGGTATCTATACGGTTACCGTAACAGATGCCAACAGTTGTTCGGCTACTAACTCATTTTCTGTTCCGGGCGCATCATCCTTAATGCTAAGTATTGCTGGCCAAACCAATGTAAGCTGCAACGGCGGTTCCAATGGCGCCATCGATCTGGCCGTTTCTGGCGGTACTCCAAACTACACATATGACTGGAGCAACAACGGCTCCCAGGATCCGGATTCTGATCCGCAGGATCTTTCCGGATTGACCGCAGGTACTTATACCGTTACGGTAACGGACGCCAACGGCTGCTCTTCCACCATTTCAGCCACAATTACAGAACCAACCGCCTTGAATCTTAGCATTGCCGGCGTAACCAACGTAAGCTGCAACGGCGGCTCCAATGGCGCGATTGATCTGGCTGTTTCCGGCGGAACAGCTGGCTATTCCTATGATTGGAGTAATAACGGATCTCAGGATCCAGACTCCGATCCGCAGGACCTTTCCGGCCTTACCGCAGGCACTTATACTGTTACGGTAACGGACGCCAACGGCTGTTCTTCCACCATTTCAGCCACCGTTACCCAGCCAACCGCCCTGAATTTGAGCATTGCAGGCGTAACCAACGTAAGCTGCAACGGCGGCTCTAATGGCGCTATTGATCTGGCGGTTTCCGGCGGAACAGCTGGATATACCTACGATTGGAACAATAACGGTTCTCAAGATCCTGACTCCGATCCCCAGGATCTTTCCGGCCTTACCGCAGGCACTTATACCGTTACGGTTACGGACGCCAACGGCTGTTCTTCCACCATTTCAGCCACAATTACAGAACCAACCGCGCTGAATCTGAGTATCGCTGGCGTTACCAACGTAAGCTGCAATGGCGGCTCCAATGGCGCGATTGATCTGGCGGTTTCCGGTGGAACTGCTGGTTATACCTACGATTGGAGCAACAACGGTTCTCAGGATCCAGACTCCGATCCACAGGATCTTTCCGGTCTTGCCGCAGGTACTTATACAGTAACGGTAACAGACGCCAACGGCTGTTCAGCCACCATTTCAGCCACAATTACAGAGCCAACCCCGCTGAACCTGAGTATCGCTGGCGTTACCAACGTAAGTTGCAACGGAGGCTCCAACGGCGCGATTGATCTGGCTGTTTCCGGCGGAACTGCTGGCTATTCCTATGATTGGAGTAATAACGGTTCTCAAGATCCTGACTCCGATCCGCAGGATCTTTCCGGATTGACCGCAGGCACTTACACCGTTACGGTTACAGACGCCAACGGCTGCTCTTCCACCATTTCAGCCACAATTACAGAACCAACCGCCTTGAATCTTAGCATTGCCGGCGTAACCAACGTAAGCTGCAACGGCGGCTCCAATGGCGCGATTGATCTGGCGGTTTCCGGTGGAACTGCTGGTTATACCTACGATTGGAGCAACAACGGTTCTCAGGATCCGGATTCCGATCCACAGGATCTTTCCGGGTTGACCGCTGGCACTTACACCGTTACGGTTACAGACGCCAACGGCTGCTCTTCCACCATTTCAGCCACAATTACAGAACCAACCGCCTTGAATCTTAGCATTGCCGGCGTAACCAATGTAAGCTGCAACGGCGGCTCCAATGGCGCTATTGATTTGGCGGTTTCCGGTGGAACTGCTGGATATACCTACGATTGGAGCAATAACGGTTCTCAGGATCCAGATTCTGATCCACAGGATTTGAGTGGGCTTACAGCCGGTACCTACACAGTTACGGTTACCGATGTAAATGGTTGTTTTTCAACCGTTTCTGCCACCGTTACCCAGCCTACCGCTCTGAATCTGAGTATCGCTGGCGTTACCAACGTAAACTGCAACGGCGGCTCCAACGGCGCGATTGATCTGGCGGTTTCCGGCGGAACAGCTGGTTATACCTACGATTGGAGTAATAACGGTTCTCAAGATCCCGACTCCGATCCCCAGGATCTTTCCGGGTTGAATGCCGGTACTTATACTGTTACGGTAACAGACGCCAACGGCTGTTCTTCCACTATTTCTGCCACAATTACAGAACCAACCGCTCTGAACCTGAGCATTGCAGGCGTAACCAACGTAAGCTGCAACGGCGGCTCCAATGGCGCTATTGATTTGGCGGTTTCCGGTGGAACTGCTGGATATACCTACGATTGGAGCAACAACGGTTCTCAAGATCCTGACTCCGATCCGCAGGATCTTTCCGGTCTTACCGCAGGCACTTACACCGTTACGGTTACAGACGCCAACGGCTGCTCTTCCACCATTTCCGCC
>JAFLBO010000047.1 GCA_017303475.1 Chitinophagales bacterium | reverse complement strand
TGAAAAATTTTATTTTAGATAAGGCACATTTTGCAGGCGTAGCAGGCAGTTACGATGAAAAAATGTAACGCAATATAAAATGAAATTTTGCGCTTGCAGCCAGGCGATGGAATTTTAAACACGCTCTTAGGGGCCTAAATCCAGACTACTGGATATTTTGACAATAGACATTGGACTTGTTTTATAAAAGCTGTAAGTCAAACTCTTGTAGAATCAGGTCTAACGTCGAACGTCCAAATGTCCGGTAGTCTGACTCACCGCGTGTACACCAGCTGCTCATAAACATCCACCCCGGGGCATTCCGTGTTATCCACCGTAAGTCGTACCCGGTACACCTTGCCTGGCCGGAAAGTGTACCATTCCGACAGGTTAATCTCTGCCAAAAAACCGCTCAACCAGCCTGAACTGAAATACCCTCCAATGCAAACCTCCGGTTGATTGGCGGAAACCTCGCAGATTTCAATCAGCGACAAGTCTTCATGCACCGAAGGCTGGGCGTTCATCCACACATGGCAACCTGTTTCACAGATGTTTTGCGGACTCTGGATGTAAAAAAAGGCCTGAGGCGGCGCACAGCCATGGCAGGCCTGGAGGTAGGTTTTCCCGTTGCCCTGCAGGTTCAGATTAATCCGGTCTACCTGACATTGGGTCCAGGCCGGATCCCAGTGGTTGTAATCCATGATGTTGTTGGAAACCTTCGACCAGTCGTCGCAGGGTTTTCTGGGGCATCCGGGTTTCGATGGATCGTAGGTCCAGCAATTGGCCTTTCTGGTGTAACAGCGGTCTCCATCTATGTGATCGTAGGTAAAACCTTCCGGGGTGTCGTCACAGTAGTCAAAGCCTTCCCAGGTATGCGCCAGGCCCAGGGTGTGCCCTATTTCATGGTTCATACTGCGCGCCGTGTTCACTTTGGACCATTCCCGGCAAAAAGGTTTGATGTAATGCCGGTAATCATTCAGGAACACAAATTTATTGGCTCCTCCGAACTGAAACGCATCGCCATCACGGCCAAATTTGGGGTTGTGCAAACAATATACATCAATGACCTGATTGGAATCAATATCGTATTTGCGGTGGATGTTTTGTCCGGCGCCTGGCTTGAAAGCGGCATTATCCCGATGAAAATACACCCCAACTAGGAGGTATTGCAGGTTGAGCAGCGGCGGGGTTTCGGGGTAGGTTAGGCCCGGGGTTTTCCGCCATTGCTGTTGGTTGTTGGCCAACATTTTATTGGCCAGCCAAATCACGTTTTCCGCGTGCATAAAACCGTTGTAGTCGGTATTCCCTACACCGTCGTCGATTTCGGTAAAGTTTCCCGGACCGGAATAATGCACATTATAGGGGGCAATGGCAGCGTTGCAGTCGTCTTTAAGCGTTTCTGTATAGGTTTCCTCCCGCAGTAAAAAATGAATAGCCACCCGAAGATACCTGACAACGCCGGAGTCTGTACGAACAGCGGCGCTGTCTGCTTGGGCCGGATTTTGCGCTTCTCCCTGAAACGTCAGTATCATGAAAAACAAGCCAGCCAAGGCGGAATGGCGGTATGTTGCGGATTGCATGATGTTGGACATTGGACTGCTGGTGCCGAGTACTAGGGATAGACGTTGGATTTTGGATACGATTACTTTTTTACCTGATTTTTATTGCCGGCATTGTGGGGTAATGCCTCACCGGGGGCAGGGGGTAACATCTTAAAAATCCAACTTTCCAAAAAAATCGCAACGTTTTTTCCAAATATTGCGTTCTACGGATAACTCATGCCCCTTTTACTTCAAATATACTATTCTTTTCCGGTTCGGTTGCTTGTGCTGCACTTGCGCAGTCACCTCATTTTATTGGTAGTATGGACCATTTTGGTGGCCTTCAGTGCGGGTCTGGCGGGGCGCTTTTTCGGGATGCACTACCTGATGCTCACCCCCGAATATCACGGGCAGGTGAATTTTCTGAGTTTTTTGATCAGCGGCATCGCATTTGGTGGTTTGGTAATGATCTGGCACCTGACTACCTACCTGTTGTGTTCCAACAGGTTTCCGTTTTTGGCCACATTGGGCGCGCCTTTTACCAAATACTGCCTCAACAACAGCCTGGTTCCGCTGGGGTTCCTGGCCGTTTGGCTCACATGCACCACCTGGTTTCAGTGGCACGATGAGCTGACCTCCAGTGCAGAAATTGTTTGGAACATAGCCGGTTTTATCCTCGGAACCTTGATCACCACCGGGCTGTTTGCCGCCTATTTTCACCTCACCAACAAGGATTTATACAATATTCACTGGACGCCGCGGCTGGGCGGCCGGCTCCTGTTGCGGCAACGCCTGCCCAGTGTGCAGGATATCCAGATTGGCGCCACGCGCTGGCGGGTGGATACCTACCTGACCGAACGCTGTCATGCGCGACTGGTGCGCAGCGTATCCCACTACGACCCCAAGGTGCTGGAACAGGTGTTCCGCCAGAACCACTGGAATGCGGTGGTAGTGCTCATCGTAGGATTGTTTTTCCTCATGGCCCAGGGTATTTTTATGGAAAAAGAGTGGGCTCGTATTCCCGCCGGCGCCACCATTTATATGCTGGCCGGTATTGTGATGGCTCTGTACGGCGCTATCCGGTTTTGGTTCAGACAATGGGGTACGGCTGTATTCCTGAGCACCATTTTTATGGTCAATATCCTCACCGGCTGGGGTTTGTTCAACTACCGTAACCGTGCCTACGGGCTTGATTACACCCGCGAAAACCGGGCAGTGTATGATTACAATGCGTTTGAAAAAATAGCCACCCCGACACAAATTCAGGACGATAAAGCAGCTACCCTTCAAATACTGGAAAATTGGCTGGCCAAAAATCGTACCCTGGAAAACCCAAAACCCAAAATGGTGCTGGTATGTGCCAGTGGCGGTGGGCACCGGGCAGCGCTGTGGACCATGCAAACCCTGCAAAAGGCAGACATTGCCACAGGCGGCAAACTATTGCGGCAAACAGCCCTTATCACAGGCGCTTCGGGAGGTATGATGGGTGCGGCTTATGTACGGGAGGCCATGCTCCGGCATGCAGAAGGCGAACGCATCGCGCCACAGGAACCGGAATTATTGGAAGATATGGGCAAAGACCTGCTCAATTCCGTCAGTTTTGCAGTGGTTGCCAACGATTTATTTTTCCCGATTTCCAGTTTCAAATCCGGCAATTTTTCCTACCGGAAAGACCGGGGTTACCTGTTTGAACATCAGTTGAATGAAAATACCCACGGATTTTTCTCCCGTAAACTTTCGGAATACCGCGAACCGGAACGTCGGGCTAAGGTGCCCATGCTCATTGCCAGTCCGTTTGTGTTGAATGATGCCCGCCGGCTTCTCATTAGTCCGCAGGGCGTCAGTTATTTAATGCAGCCCAATGCCGGAAAGCTGGCGGCTCAAGTGGAGATAGACGGCATTGATTTCGGACGATTTTTTGCTGCCCAGCAGGCTGATAGTCTGGCCTTTAGCACAGCCATGCGCATGAGCGCCACCTACCCTTTCATCCTGCCCAATGTATGGCTGCCCACCAACCCATCTGTGGAAGTACTGGATGCCGGTTTCCGTGACAACTACGGCATTGGTCTGGCAGTGCGTTTTGCGCATGTGTTTAAAGACTGGATAAAGGAAAATACCTCCGGCGTGGTGCTTGTGCAGATCCGCTGCTGGAACAAAATTCACACCATAGCCCCGAGCGACGATAAGGGCGTCATTGATGCCCTGCTTACACCCGCCGAAGCTGCCGGCGGCAACATGACCGATATTCAGGATTTTGAGCAAGACAATGCCGTTTCCCTGCTCAACGACGCACTGGGCGGCAATATGGTAGAAGTTGTGCGTTTCCATTACCGGCCGGTGCGCAAAAACCGCGAAGCATCCCTCAGCTTCCACCTCAGCAGGCGGGAAAAACTGGATATTTTTGAAGCATTTTATACAGCCGACAACCAGGCCAGCGTAAAAGCGTTAAAGCAGGTGTTGAGGTGAGTGTATGAGGTTAGGGGGCTTTAAGGGTCATTTAGGGGTCATTTAGGGGTCATTTAGGGGTCATTTAGGTTGTCATTTAGGTTGTCATTTAGGTTGTCATTTAGGGGTCATTTTTTTGGTTATTGATGTCATTTAATCAACTTGGGTTGTTAAATGACATCTTCAATGACTTCTTAAATGACCTTTTAAATGACCTTCAATGACTTCTTAAATGACCTTTTAAATGACCCCTTAAATGACCTTTTAAATGACCCCTTAAATGACCTTTTAAATGACCCCTTAAATGACCCCTTAAATGACTTCTTAAATGACCTTTTAAATGACCTAAACTCAACCCTTCCGTTAAAACCGCGTTAAGGCTCCTATGCTCATCCAACGCAGTCTTCCCCCGGACCATCCTGGCTTTTGAACCAACATCACTCTGCCATGAAAAACGTTCTTCGATTATTCCTGATCCTGCTGGGTAGTTTCCCATTCCTGCTTTCTGCCCAAAGCAAAGCTTTCGCCGACCGCTTCATTCTGGGTGCTCATTATGGCTATTCTGAAGATTATGTCATATCGCGAGATCAACTATTTGAACGCGAGCATTATACCGCCCTCAGAGCCGGTATTTCCCTGACCCCTTTTTGGTATGCCGGTATCCAAACCAGGCTCATTAATGCCCGCAATTATGAAACAACTTACGACCAGTATTATATGGCTGGCGTATGGACCCGCGGCTATTTGCTCCATCCGCATCCAACGGAAGACAGACTACTCAACCGCGTGGGCGCCTTCCTGGAGGCCGGGTTTACTATGGGAAACTATGCTTATGAGTATTTACCCAACGGCGTCAATCGTTATTTCAAACGAGATGGCAACTGGTATATCCCCATGGCCATGGGCCTGGAATACCGCGTTTGGCGTGGCCTCACCCTCGAAGCCGGCCTCAACCTGATCTACAACAACGGCGGCAGCTGGGATAAACAGGGAATTGCGTATTTGAGTTTGGGGGCTAATTACCATCTCTGAAGCAGGAGTTACCACTAAGCCACAAAGGGCACTAAGAGACTTAAATCTAAGTTCCTTAGTGCCCTTTGTGGCTTAGTGGTAAGCGTTCTTACATCATTACAACACCCCTAATTGATGCCTCAACGCAGAACTGCAAAGCAGGTACATCTTGCGTTTCCCGGAAAGCCTGAAGCGCTCCTGGGCTACACGTTGCGGCGGGGCGCTTTTGATTTTCAAAAACAGGTGGGTGTAATATTTATACGCCAGGTATACACCCAATCGGGAGCCTTTGGGCAGATTGCGGATACCTTCCAATGCGGCATCAAAATCTTCCTTGATGTCTGCTTCGATGCGCCACTTATCTTCCTGGGTAAAACGGGAAAAATCCACCCCCGGAAAATACACCCGGCCACGGTCTTCATGGTCGCTGCGGATATCGCGCAGGAAATTGATCTTCTGAAACGCAGCGCCCAGTCGGCGGGCAGGCTCTTTGAGTCGCTGATAACGGGCATCATCGCCCTCGCAAAACACGCGCAGGCACATGAGGCCAACCACCTCTGCCGAGCCATAAATATACTCGTTGTATCGCGCCGCATCGTAGGTAGACTCCGTCAGGTCCATGGCCATGCTGTCGAGGAAAGCCTCAATCAGTTCGCGGTCAATATTGTATTGATGAACCACTTCCTGAAACGATTGCAATACCGGATTCAGGCTGATGCCTTCTTCAATGGCTTTCCAGGTGTCTTCCCGGAAGCGCTGCAGCAAGGCCTCTTTTGGGTAATCGTGGAAAGTATCCACAATCTCGTCGGCAAACCGAACGAAACCGTAGATGCTGTAAATGGGTGAACGAAACCTGGGGTGAAACAGCCTGATTCCCAAAGAGAAAGAGGTACTGTAACGACGGGTGATGAGTTTGCTGCACTCGGTACAGGTACTTTGGAATAATGCTAGATGATTCATTTTCGACGACAGGTTGTTTATGTAGTTGGCGGAAAACAGCATTTATCGGGCGCTCCATTGCTTCACTTCGGCGGCCACTACCTGGCCACTGATGAGCGAAGGCGGCACCCCCGGGCCCGGCACGGTCAGTTGGCCGGTATACCAGAGGTTGGAGAGTTTGCGGTTTTTCATTTTTGGTTTGAGGAATGCGGTTTGCAACAGCGTATTGGCCAATCCGTAGGCATTGCCCCGGAAAGCGTGATAATCTTGTACAAAATCGGCATGGGCATAACTGCGCTCGTACACAATATGCTGCCTGATATTCATGCCCGTGAAACGCTCCAGGCGCTCCATCACCATGTCAAAATACCGGGCGCGCACCTCCGGCGTGTCCTCCAGTCCGGGAGCTACCGGAATCAGCAAAAACAGGTTTTCGCAACCAGCAGGCGCTACCGATGGATCAGTTACCGACGGTGCGCTGGCATAAAACAAAGGTTTGCTCGGCCATTTCGGGTTGGTGTAAATCTCCTCGGAATGCAGCCCGAAATCTTCGTCGAAGAAGAGGTTGTGGTGTTTTAAACCGGGAATCCGGGTATTTACCCCCACATACCAGAGCAGGCTGGAAGGCGCCATAACTCGTTTTTTCCAGTAGTTGGGGGCATAGTTTCGGTTTTCAGGGTCTAGCAAGCGTGTTTCGATGTGATGATAATCAGCGCCGCCCACAACTGCGTCGGCGGTATAACGATGGCCATCGGTTGTGATAACCGAGGTTACTTTTCCGTTGTTGGTTTCAATCCGGGAAACCTCCTGCGCGGTCTTGATCTCCACGCCCAGCTCCCGGGCCAAATCCGCCATGGCCTCCACAATTTTGTGCATGCCGCCCATCGGGTACCAGGTGCCCAAGCTCATGTCGGCATAATTCATGAGGCTGTACAGGGCCGGGGTGTTTTGGGGTGTGGCGCCCAGGAACAACACCGGGAATTCCAGGATCTGGATCAGACGCTCGTCTTTGAATAGTTTGCGGACGTGTTTAGACAAAGACGTAAACATTTGCAGTCGCATCATGCTGCTCAGGATGCGCAAATCTGCAAATTCCATCAGGCTGTGGCTGGGTTTATGCACAAATTCGCCCATACCTACCCGGTATTTGTACTCCGCCTCGGCTAAAAACTGCCGTAGTTTTGAAGCACTGCCCGGCTCAATGCTTTCAAACAACTTTTCCAGCTCCGACATGTCGGCCGGAAGCGCCAGAACATCCCTGGGGGCGCCGGCTTGCTCAGGATTTTGAAAAATAACCTGATACGAGGGGTCCAGCCGAACCAGGTGGTAGTAATCCGATACTTTTTTGTTGAATTGGGCAAAAAACTGCTCGAAAACATCCGGCATCCAATACCAGGATGGCCCCATGTCAAACACAAACCCGTCTGCCTCAAACTGCCGTGCACGACCGCCCAAGCCTTCATTCTTTTCCAGGAGCGTGACGGAAAAACCGTCTTTTGCCAGGAAACATGCGGCAGATAATCCGGAAAATCCGGAACCAATGACAATGACTTTTTTCACAACAGCAACCAGTGGATTTAAAGCAGATTAGTGCACTTTTGAACGATTGACTCTAAGATGTTGGACTTTTACCGGGAGGAGGAAGGATTATGCCAGCCTCTTCAGGTATATGCCTAACGTCTATTCCGAGTACTCGGGACCAGCATTCAAAGTGCCTATCAATGGTACAAACATCCGATTTGAACGTCAGACTACCTAATTTTGTTTAACTTTTATTCAAAAAAATTTAAACAAAATTCAGTTTTACCGCCAAAATCGTATTTGGAACTATTTTTGCATATGATTAATCCCCACAATACCGTACCCAAACCGAATCTGCATACCATGAAGCGATTACTACTACTGCTCACTATCGGGATCCTGACGCCAATCACCTCCTGGGCACAACCTATGTCGTGGATCACTGATTGCAGCGACAAAAACTTTTGCCTGACCCTGGGGGCTTGTACACAAGGCCAGGTGTTTATGACAGAAAAGGCGATTACCAATTGCGGCAGTCCGCTTATCAATTATTCCTATAAAATAGACCTTAATAATGATAATGTGGTGGATATCCAGTCGTCTGCAGACACGGTATCCGGAACTTTCCAAAAGGGCACCCACAAAATTACCTGGCGCGCTTCCGACAACTGCGGGAACCTTCTTCAATGTACGTATATATTCCAGGTAAAAGATTGCCAGCCCCCCAGTTTATTGTGCATCAATGGCCTGACCCAATCTCTGGATCAGCCCGATTGTTCCATCGGATTTACACCAGAACAGTTTATTTTAACGTTGAACGACAACTGTACACCCACCAATCAGATAGAGTTGGGAATTCGGAAGGCAGGCGATGGCACTGGTTTCCCAACTCAGGATTCCATTCATTTTGACCAATGTGAAAAAGGATTCAACAGTATAGAAATATGGGTGCGCGACGGAAACGGATTATCCAATGTTTGCAATAACTATGTATTGATCCAGGATAGCAACGAGGATTGCATCTGTAACAACGATGCTGATGTTTTGTGGAGCGGTTGCGCGCGTACCTTCACGAACGCCGAAATGAGCAATTTCAAGCTCATCTCCAAGCTCGAAACTCTGCCCAATGCCGCCAACCCGCTGGTAAAAAACTATACCCAAACCATTGAGGATTCCTGCTACACCCTCACGATGGATAATATCCCGTTTGGCAGCGACTACAAGGCCGTGATCCGGGGCGAGCGCAAACTGGGTCCACTGATTGGCGTTACTACTTATGATTTGGTACTCATGTCTAAACACATTCTGGCGCTGGAACCCTTCACCAGCGTGTACCAATCTGTGGCGGCAGATGTAAACAAAAGTAAATCCGTGACTACCTTCGATGTGGTAGAAATCCGGAAACTCATACTGGGTATTTATGATACTTTTCCTGCTGTTCCTGCCTGGCGCATTACTCGTCCGGTGAGTAATCCGGAACATATTGCCAATTTTAATGCTCTGGTGGATACTTTTCAAGTGTTTTTACCCAACCTGATTGACGATGTGCATTATCAGGGGCTGAGTTTCATTGGTATCAAATATGGCGATGTAAATGGCTCGGCCTTGCTTCAGGGCGAACCCGGCGCAGACGACCGCTATAACGCCCCGCCAGTGTTGCTGCAAATGGACGATATCTGGATGGAGGCGGGTGCAGAAATGCTGGTTCCGGTTCGTATGGGTGAACAACTGAAGTTGGAAGGCTGGCAGCTGTCGTTGCAGGTGGAACCTGGTAAAATGGAATTATTGGAACTAATCGGACTTCCGGAAGATCATTACCGTTTGCAATCCCATTCCCTGAGAGCGCTTTGGGCCGATGGCAACGGAATCTCCATGGATCCCTCTCAGGCGGTATTTTACCTGAAAGTCAGGGCTTTGCAGGACTGCCGTTTATCCGAAGCCTTGTTGCTGGACATGGAATCGCTGCGTGCGGAAGTGTACGTATCGGGTGTGGAAAAAGCGCAGTCGCGCAGACCTCTGGTATTGCATATTGGCGCCCAAACAGGAACACAGGCCGTGTTTTTCCCGCCTGCGCCCAATCCTTTCACACAGGAAACCCATTTTGATGTGTGGTTAAAACAGGCAGGCGTGGTATATCTGGAGCTATTTGATCTGAATGGCAAATTGTTGCATACAGATCGGTTTGAAGTGGAGGCCGGCTTGCAGTCGTTGCTTATACGGGGAAGTGAATTGCCGGCGCAGGGCGTGTTGATGTACAGGATTCGCGCTGATCAGGCATCGGCGAGTGGGAAACTGGTGCGTATTCCCTGATCTTTGCATTGTAAAAAGGGTGACTTTTACCTCGTGGTGAGCGTCATCATCGCATAATCAACAAGTACTATGAAGCTCAACTCCCTCCATATTCCTCTTCTTTTAGCGCTTCTGCTGCTGGGCGCGAGATTACCGGCACAGAATTTCCGGGTCCAGATAGCTGCTTACAACGAGCAAAAGCCTGCCGAATTTTTCAAGGAGCGCGGTATTGACACTTATACGGAGTCTTCGGATCAGTTGGGGCTTTTCCGGTATTTTGCCGGAGCCTACGAAACCCTTGATGAAGCCGAGCGCGTTTGCAAGCAAATAGCAGCCAAGGGTTTCCCGCATGCGCATGTGGTAGATCTGGAGGTACAACGGGTATTATGTGGCGCCGGGTGCCCGTATTTCCGCAATGGTATTGTGTTTAACAGCAACAGTCCGGTTAATGTTATTTTTTTCGACTTCGGCAGGTTTAGTATTTCAGAAGAGGCCAAGCCGATCCTGGATTTTTATTTTGAACAACTGCGCGATAACCCCAGACTCAAGCTGCTCATTTCAGGCTTTGCGGATGGTGTAGGCAGCGCCGAAGCCAACCTGGAACTTTCCACAGAAAGGGCGCGAGCTGCACGCAATTACCTGGTAAGCAAGGGCATAAGAGCTGATCGGATGCAAATGGAGGTGTTCGGAGAGGCCAATCCACTCATGGCCAACAAAGACGAAGGCGACGACCGCACCGATGCGCCCAAAAACCGCAAATGGAACCGCCGGGTAGTATTGAAGCTGGTAAATGATTTCAGTGAGGCGCCCAGTGATAATGCCGTGATCCGGCAATAGGTAGTCTTATTTGGTTACCTTGCAGGCCAGTTCTAACTCCCGTTTTGAAACGCGAATTCATCCTCAACCTCCTCCTGCTGGTTTTTATCAATGTATTGATCAAACCGGCGTTCATTTTCGGCATCGACCTGGGTGTGCAGAACCGGGCTGGCGAACAGTACGGGGTGTATTTTGCCTTGCTCAACCTGGCGTATTTATTTCAGATACTCAACGATTTCGGGATTCAGAGTTTCAATAACCGGCACATCAGTCAGCACCCGCAGCTGCTCCCCAAGTATTTCCCAAATTTACTGGCCATCAAATGGTTGCTGGCGCTGGTGTATGTGGTGCTCACCATGGCAGTGGCCGGCGCCATACTGGGCTACGGCGCCGAAGCGCTGAAAATCCTGCTGGTGTTGCTAATCAATCAGGTGTTGGTACAACTGGTATTGTTCCTGCGTTCCAACATCTCCGGCCTGGGTTATTACCGACTGGATAGTCTGCTGTCGAGCCTGGATAAGTTCCTGATGCTGCTCACCTGCGGCGTTTTTCTCTGGACCAATTGGTTTTCGTTTTCGTTGTTGCATTTTGCGCTGGCGCAAACGCTGGCATTGGTGCTGACGGTGCTGGTAGTTTTTGGCTTACTGCGTCGGAAGGCCCAATTTCCGGTCAAACCGGGTTGGGCCCGCAACTGGAAGGCGGGCAGGCCGGCGGTATATGCCATGTTTCGGCAGAGCATGCCTTATGCGCTGGTAGTATTGCTCATGTTTGCTTATTCGCGAATGGATGCGGTGTTGCTGGAGCGCATGGCCGGCGCTTCGCACGCGGATGTGTACGCGGGTGCGTTCAGGTTGCTGGATGCCTGCAATATGTTCGGTTTTTTGTTTGCCTCGTTGTTATTGCCCATGTTTGCCAGATTGCTCAAGGATAAAGAGCCGGTTTGGCCGCTCACCTCATTGAGTTTCAAACTGATCTGGGCGGGCAGTATTACCCTGGCAGCGGCCATCTTTTTTGCGCGGGAAGATTTGTTGCGATTAATGATGCCGGAGCGCGCCAGTGAGTACCGGTTTCAGGTGTTGGGAGTATTGATCTGGACCTTTATTCCGTTGAGCGTTACCCATATTTTCAGCACCCTGCTCACAGCCAGGGAGGATCTGATGCGCATGAACAAGTTTTTTGTGGTGGGTGTAGTGATAGATTTGGTATTGAACCTGTTATTGATTCCGCACTGGCAAGCGCTGGGGTCGGCTATGGCGGCTTTGGGTACGCAGGTGTTTGTGGCCGGCAGTCTGGTGTGGTTGTGTGTGCGCACTTTTTCATTCAGGCCAAGTATCAGAGGCTGGGTACAAACGTTGGGGTTTGTGGTTTTTGTGTTGATGGCAGACGGGGCATTGTTTAAGTATACGGATTTAGACTGGGAATGGAAATTTATAGGGGCATTGGGCTTGGGTGGCCTTGGATTATTGGGGTTCAAAATGGTTGATTTTTCTGCTTTGATGCGCCTGAAAAAGGCCTGATCAGTGCGTCAATTGTGAACACAGTGTAAAATCTTGCCCCCGGGGCATCCAACTTATATCAATTGTGCAAGACCTTTGCACATGGAATCAAAGTTCACATCCAAATTTCTGGGCGAATCTTACACGTACGACGACGTTCTGCTCGTACCCGCCTATAGTGAAATCCTCCCGCGCGAGGTAGACATTTCTTCCCAGCTTACCCGTGGTATCCGTTTGAATGTTCCGGTGGTTTCGGCCGCTATGGACACTGTTACCGACAAGAACCTGGCCATTGCCATTGCCCGGCAGGGTGGCATCGGTATGATCCACAAAAACATGAGCATTGCCGATCAGGCCGAACAAGTGCGCGCCGTGAAGCGCTCTGAGGCCGGCATGATCCTGGACCCGGTAACCCTTCATCCGGAAGCAACTGTATCGGAGGCTTTGGGATTGATGAAAAAACACAGCATCGGGGGTATCCCGATCACCAATCCGCAAGGCAAGCTGGTGGGCATTCTCACCAACCGCGACCTGCGTTTTGAGTCAGACCATACCCGTTTGGTGAAAGACCTGATGACGGAAAAAGGGCTGGTTACTGCACCTCTGGGTACTACCCTTGATCAGGCACGCGAGATTCTGCAACGGCAAAAAATTGAAAAATTGCCCGTGGTAGACGCCGATTTCAAATTGGTAGGACTAATTACCTATAAAGACATCATGAAGGGAGTGAACTTCCCTCAGGCTTGCAAAGACTCTTATGGCCGATTGGTGGTAGGCGCTGCGGTAGGCGTTACGGCCGATGCGGAAGACCGCGTGAAAGCGCTAGTGGCTGTTGGAGTAGACGTGGTATGTGTGGATACGGCGCATGGTCATTCCCGCGGTGTGTTGGAATCCATCAAGCAATTGAAACTGAAATTTCCCAACCTGCAAATCATAGGCGGCAACGTAGCCACCGGAGAGGGCGCCAAAGCCCTGGCCGATGCCGGCGTGGATGGCGTTAAAGTAGGTGTGGGTCCGGGCAGTATCTGCACCACCCGTATTGTGGCAGGTGTGGGTGTAGCCCAGCTTTCAGCTATTTTCAATGCAGCAAAGGCATTGCACGGCAGCGGCATTCCGATCATCGGCGATGGCGGTATTCGTTACACCGGCGATATTGTGAAGGCCCTGGCTGCGGGCGCCAGCAGCATCATGGCCGGCTCCCTTTTTGCCGGTGTGGAAGAATCGCCCGGCGAGACCATCATTTTTGATGGCCGGAAGTTCAAGAGTTACCGGGGCATGGGCAGTTTGGGCGCTATGCAGTTGGGCTCCAAAGATCGTTATTTCCAGGATGTGGAAGACGATATCAAAAAACTTGTACCGGAAGGCATTGAAGGCCGGGTACCATACAAGGGTACATTGCAGGAAGTGATGCACCAGTATGTGGGCGGATTGCGCGCGGGTATGGGCTACTGTGGTGCGGCTACGGTGGAAATACTGCAGGAAAAAGCGCAGTTTGTAAAGATAACCAATGCGGGCATGAATGAGAGTCACCCGCACAACATCATTATCACCCGGGAATCGCCGAATTATTCCAGGGGGTAAGGGGGGGCCATCTCAAATTTTGGGATGGCTCTTCTTGTTTTATGGAAGGAGTATCTGGCCCTTTCATTGTTAGCCAGCCATTCCAATGTTTAGTGCTCTGGATGTGAATGGGGGCTGCTTTGAGGATATGCGAGAATGATACCTTCCGATTGCTTATTTGAAAATTTAGAGAGATATTGAATTAGGAAAAACAATCAGTAAATCATGTCCATGCTATCCAATCGCAAAACTGCCATTTTAATGGGCCTATACCTTTCAAAATTTGATGAAATGGCGATACAGGCTTTAGGCTTCAAAGGCTCTGTTGAGGCATTTAATACTTTAGGTTATGCCATAGGTACAAAACCAGCCTCCATCAAAAATTATCGAGATGAGTTTGATCCTTATTTTAATAATCCAAGAAAAGGCTGGCATAATCGACCACTTCGTGAATATTGTAAATTAGTTTTGGAAGAATATCAAAATGTTGATTTTAATGAATTTACAGAATTGATTAAAAGCAATCTTATCGAAAACTACCCTGTTGAACAATTTGTTGATTCAATTTTACAGAGGGATCATTCTGAATCAGTTGCTAAACGTTTAGTAACGGGGAAAGCCGCAGAAGAATTTTTCCGTGAAAACTATTTGTCCATACCTCAATTTGAAAATTTTACTTTAAAGGACGCTACGCTGTTGGCCTGTGGGTTTGACTTTAAACTTGAGAAAGAAAGTGACTATTATTGTGTTGAAGTAAAAGGACTTCAAGGCAAATCGGGCACCGTAACATTTACAGAAAAAGAATATGCAATGGCAGAGAAATTATGTGACGCTTTTGCCCTCTACGTAGTAACTAATTTTGTAGAAAAGCCTACCCCAAAGTTAATTTTTAATCCTTTAAAATCAGCCCTTAGGTTTATGAAAACCGAAAAATTAATTAATCAGATTAGCTTTTCAGCAAGCTTTTAGTATTGAAAAATGAAATCAATAAGAGACATGTTTGAAGAATTTTGGTCATCTGTTGAGCCAGAAATTGAAGATGGTGAAGACTTCCTCAAAACGGCCACACTTATTTTGGATGTATTAAAATCCAAAAAAGATCTTGACTTTAATAAATTTTATGATGACGCGGGTGAGGTCAAGTCATATTATGAACTCTGTAAGCTAAGGAAAATACCATTAGCATTTGACCCGAAACTTTCAACTTGGCAGATCATTCACGACCTTTTTGAAACTTCCCATAGCGAAGGGAAGGCCGGATACGTTGCACAACATTTGGTGGGGGCTAAATTGCAACTCCGATTTCCCAACGAAAAAGTATCGAACGAATCGGCAAGTACAGCCGACAGACCTACCAACCGTTCCGGGGACTTTGCGATAGGTAACACCGTTTTTCACGTCACTGTTTCCCCAATGGAAGGGGTTTACAAAAAGTGTCAGGATAACATAAAAGAGGGGTTAAAGGTATATTTGATTGTCCCGGACGCGAAACTTGCAGCCGCCCGCCAATTAGGGGAACAATATTGTAACGGACATATTGCCGTTGAATCGCTCGAATCGTTCATTTCTCAAAATATTGAAGAAATTAGCGTTTTCGCAGCTGAAAAACTCAAACATAACCTTGTTAGCCTCGTTAAAATCTACAATGAGCGGGTAAACGCCGTCGAGGTGGACAAGTCCTTAATGATTGAACTTCCTTCTAATTTGGAAAAATACAATGGCTGACGTTTTCCTACCGGAAAAGCGCAGCGAGATAATGCGCAAAGTCAAGTCCAAGCGCAACCAGTCAACAGAAATGCGCCTCATTGCCTTTTTTAAGGCCAAGGGCATAAAAGGTTGGAGGCGAAACTACCCCCTTACCGGCAAACCGGATTTCGTTTTCCCGAAATTGAAAACCGCCATTTTTGCCGATGGGTGTTTCTGGCATGGTCACGATTGCCGGAATACCCGCCCGGAGCAAAACAAAGAGTATTGGACAAAAAAGAGGGAGCGGAACGTTAGGAGAGACCAAGAGATAACGGCGACCCTTACCCGGAGAGGTTGGAACGTGGTGAGGATTTGGGAATGCGAAATCAAAAAGGGTGATTTTGAAGCCAAACTTCAACGGATTCTTTCCACGTGAAACATTGGTTTATTCTCTAAACCCCAATAAAACGATACCCCCACGACAACCAAAAACAAAAGCCCTTGTAAGTGAGCAACTTACAAGGGCTGATTTGTTGTGTAGTGATCTCGATGGGACTCGAACCCATGACTCCTTGATTAAAAGTCAAGTGCTCTACCGACTGAGCTACGAGATCGAAATTTTACGCTTTTCGAAAGCGGGTGCAAAGGTATGCCAAATAATCGGGAAAAAACAAGAGGGCCCGAAAAAAAATTCCAACAAAAATTTGGGGCAGGTTGCAGCCTAAGGTCTGTGCCAAATTTTTTTTGTCACATTTCTCATTTATTTTTCTTTTAATATCTGTGTTTCGGCATATGATTTACATCTTTGCCCGCGGCTTTTGCAAATGCTTAAGATTTGTAAGGCTAGCCCCACGGCAACTTGGAACAATATTTGTTAATCTGAAAGAAGCATTGAATCTGGACGAAAATGACTGTTTGGTTGTCCCGTGGCTGCTTGCGTAGTTTTGTTTACTTTTGTCGCGCACGCTAATCTCTCCCCTTTTTCGGTAGCCATTAACGGATAGTTAAGTTACTAATCTCTTTTTTTTCGTCCTTCCTTTCGGTGCTTTTCTCGTTAGTTTCTTGGAAAAACCACCAACATCTTCTCACCTATTGAATTAGGACGAATTTATGTCGCCAATTGCAAGACTCTTCACCAACCTGGGCAAGCTCACGCGTTTGACCCTCCTCGCAGTATCTCTGGTTTTCCTTTACCAATCCGAAGGACATGCCCAGACCTGCACACTCTCCGGCACCGTCATTGCCTCCAACAATCCCTTTGCTGCCTGCCCTCCTGGTACAGACACCATTGTGATTCTGGACACCTTCATCATGGACGTCAACTACGAACCCCTTTTCAACGGCGTTCCCTTCGATGGATTTTTGATTTTAGACGGTGGAGTATTACATTTTACCTCCAACTGCTCACTCAGATTAGGCTCTCTGGCCAAAATCCTGATGTTCAACGGAGGTCACATTTTCCCGGGTATGACCGGCGAACTTGGCTGTAACGGATTAAAAACCATCTTCTTCGACATGTTCAAACTGGCGAGTTGCAACGGCGCTCAAGCCCTGCACAGTTTTGCCGATGTGAACGCTGCCGGATGTTTTGATGGTTCCGGTATATGCTGTAATGCCGCCATTATCATAGAGGAAAATTCAGGTTTTCCGAACGACAAAACCCTGTGTACGCCCGGCGACTCCGTGACCATTTCGGTAGTCGGTAGCGGATCACTGATGTATGATTACCTCTGGACACCAAATATTGGTCCGGAAAATGGTCCGTACAAACGTCCGCAGTTTGTTAATACTACCTATTCCGTACAAATCACCGGTTTGTTCGATCCCGAAGGACCGGAACCAGCCTACCTGTTGGGTTGTAGCGGCTCCGTAACCGTAAACGTTAACCCAACCATCAATACCAGCACCAGTGTAACACCAGTGCCTTGCGCCAGTGCAGCAATCGGTGCAGTGGATCTGATGGTAACTGGTGGTACCGCCCCGTATAAATACAACTGGTCTAACGGCAAAACCACGCAGGATATCAACGGACTCACCGCAGGCACCTATACTTGTAATATTTCCGATGCACGGGGTTGCGGAAAAGTGGTTACGGTTACAGTAAACACCCAGGATAATATCCCGCCAACGCTGTCTTGCCCGGCTAATGCGGCAGGTATTGCCCAGCCAGGACTGTGTACCACCACCATTCCAGGCATAGATGCTACTTTTAGCGATAACTGTCCGGCAGCTGCCCTGAGTTATGAAATTACAGGAGCTACCACAGCTAACGGCGCTGGCCAATTGTCCAATGTTTTCCCCTTCCAATCCGGGGTGAATAATGTGAAATACCTGGTGAGCGACGGCTCTAATACGGTTAACTGCACCTTTACCGTAACAGTAACCGACAATCAGCTGCCTACTGCCAGCAACCCGGCCACCATTACTGGTATCCAGTGTTTCGACGACCTGCCGGCTCCCGATCCGGCTGTGGTAACCACTGAGGCCGATAACTGTGGCACACCAACCGTTACCTACATCAACCAAAGCGTCATTGGCGGTCTGAGCTGTCCGGGTAATCCCCTGATTATTTCCCGTCGTTACCGTGTTACAGATGCCGCCGGCAATAGTATCACGGTGACTCAGCAACTTCAGGTGGCCGATAGTACACCACCAAACTTTACCTCTGTTCCGGCAAATACCACCGTAAACTGCCAATCTATTCCGGCCATCGGCACGGCAACTGCAGTGGATAACTGTACAGGCGCGGTAACCGTTACCTATATGGGTGAAACCCGCACCAACGGCCCTTGCGCAGACACATACACCCTCACGCGCACCTGGAGAGCTACCGACAACTGTGGCAACAGCTCCACGGCCACCCAAACCATTGCCGTACAGGACGTGATCAGTCCGGTATTCAGTACCGTTCCGCCTAATATAACGGTAAACTGTGAATCCGTTCCGGCGCCAGGCTCCACGAGTGCTACCGATAACTGCGACGCCAACGTTTCTATCGTGTATCTCGGTGAAACACGCGTGGACGGATCTTGCCCCGGAGCCTACACCCTCACCAGAACATGGCGCGCAGACGATAACTGCGGAAATACCGCCACGGCACAGCAGTTCATTACGGTTGTGGATATTACCAAACCGACATTCAGCGCAGTGCCTGCCAACGTAACCGTTTCCTGTGATAATATCCCTGCTGTTGGAACAGCTACGGCTACCGACAATTGCGATGCCTCCGTTACGGTAACCTATGTGGGCGAAACCCGTACCAACGGCGCCTGCACAGACTCCTACACCCTCACCAGAACCTGGAATGCAGCTGACGATTGCGGCAACACCGCTACCGGCACCCAGTTGATCACAGTGCAGGATATTGTGCCGCCGGTTATCACCAGCACCCCTGCCAATGTAACGGTTTCCTGCGACGCTGTACCACTGCCCGGAACACCAACGGCAACGGATAACTGCGACACCGATGTAACCATTACGTTTGATGGCGAAACCCGGGTGGGTGGCGTGTGCCCGTTTACCTATGTGCTCACCCGCACCTGGACGGCAACCGACAACTGCGGCAATACCAAAACCACAACCCAGGTTTTGACGGTTCAGGATTTGGAAAATCCAACCTTTACCAGCGTGCCTGCAGATGTAACGGTTTCCTGTAACAATATTCCTTCGTTGGGCTCAGCTACGGCTACCGACAACTGTGATCCAAGCGTGGTAGTGGCCTACATCGGCGAAACCAGGGTGGATGGACCGTGTACAGATACCTATACCCTGCTGCGCAGGTGGAGAGCCACCGACCGCTGCGGCAACACCACTACCGCAACACAAACCATTTCTGTACAGGATATTGAAGCGCCAACCTTTACCTCGGTTCCGGTGGCAGTAACGGTTTCCTGCGACAATATCCCGGCTCCGGGTACTCCGTTGGCCATAGACAACTGCGATGCTGCGGTAACCATTACCTACGATGGTCAAACGCGCACAGATGGCAACTGCGCCAACAACTATACCCTGACCCGCATCTGGACGGCTGCCGATAATTGCGGTAACACCACAACAGCAACACAATTGCTGACGGTTCAGGACCTTACAGCTCCTGTGTTTACTTCCGTGCCGGCTAATGTAACCGCCAGTTGCGAAGCCCTTCCGGCAGTGGGTACTCCAACCGCCAGCGATAACTGCACGGCGGCTGTAACCATTACTTATCTGGGAGAAAATATCCCGGGCAGCGGCGGCGGCGCTTGTCAGAGCAACTACGAAATCATCCGCACCTGGCAGGCCACCGATGAATGTGGCAATACCACCACAGCTACCCAAACCATTACGGTTCAGGACGTAACCGCTCCGGTGGTAACTTTTGTACCGGCTGATACCACCGTAAGTTGCTCAGGCATTCCGCCGGTAGGCACTCCGGCGGCTATAGATAACTGCGATGCTACACTGACCATTACTTACAGCGGTGCAACCCGCATCAACGGCGCATGCCCCAACAGCTATACCCTGCACAGAGATTGGGTGATTGCAGATGATTGCGGCAATACCAGCACTGCCCGTCAGGTATTGACCGTGGAAGATACCACCCCGCCTGTGTACACGTTTGTTCCTGCGGACGTAACCGTTTCCTGCGAAGCGGTGCCACAGGTTGGTAATCCGGAAGCTACAGATAACTGTGCGGCAGCTGTAACCATTACCTACAACGGCGCTGTGCGTACCGATGGCGCTTGTCCGGATTCCTACACCCTGGCGCGCAGCTGGACGGCAGTAGACAGCTGCGGAAACTCCACGGTGGCTACCCAGATCATCACCGTGCAGGACCTCACGCCGCCGATGTTCATTTTTGTTCCGGCTAATGTAACGGTAGAATGTGATGATGTTCCGCCGGTAGATTTCCCGCGTGCTTCCGATAACTGCGACATTGCTGTAACCATTCAATACCTGGGTGAGCAACGTACCGATGGCAACTGCCCTTATAACTATACCCTCACCAGAAGCTGGGTGGCCACCGACAACTGTGGCAATGTTGCAGAAGCCACTCAGATCATTACCGTACGCGACATTACCGCTCCGGTATTCACTTTTGTGCCAGGACCAGAAACGGTAAATTGCGACAACATTCCACCGGTAGGCACGCCTACAGCCTCCGACAACTGCGATCCGGCTGTGGTAGTTACCTACCTTGGAGAAGGTCGTATTGATGGCAACTGTCCGGGCAACTACACCCTGCAACGCACCTGGGTGGCTCAGGATGCCTGCAGCAATTTCACCATCACCACACAGGTTATTACTGTTCAGGACATCACTCAACCGGTGGTAACGTCCGTTCCGGCAGATGTTACTGTAAGTTGTGAGGCCATTCCTGCCGTAGGTACACCTACCGCTACCGACAACTGCGATACCGCCCCAACCATTACATACGATGGAGCTACCCGGGTAAACGGCGCTTGCCCAAACAGCTACACCCTTACCCGTCGCTGGACCATCACGGATGATTGTGGCAACACTTCAACAGCAGCTCAGGTGATTACAGTAGAAGACCTTACGCCTCCTGCTTTCACCTTTATTCCTGCGGCAACAACTGTTTCCTGTGAAGCCATTCCGGCAGTAGACACCCCTATTGCTACGGATAATTGCGCAGCCAATGTGACCATTACCTACAATGGCGCTGTGCGAACCGATGGCGCCTGCCCGGATTCCTACACCCTGGCGCGCAGCTGGACCGCGGTAGACTCCTGTGGCAACAGCAGCGTAGCTACGCAGATCATTACAGTACAAGATATTACAGCACCTAATTTCACGATGGTGCCTGCCGATGTGACGGTAAACTGCGAGTCTATCCCGGCGGTAGAATTCCCGACGGCTGCAGACAACTGCGATCAGTTTGTAACCATTGCTTATGCCGGGCAGGTGAGATTTAACGGTCCATGTACCCACACCTACACCTTGAAGCGTGAGTGGACGGCTACCGACAACTGCGGAAACACCTCCACCACCACCCAAACTATTACTGTTCAGGATATTACGCCGCCTCAGTTCCTGACGGTACCGGCAGATGTGACCGTAAGTTGCGAGGCTGTTCCTGGCGCAGGAACACCAACGGCTGCGGATAACTGCGATGCAGATGTAACGATTACCTATGCAGGTGAAGAGCGCACAGATGGCAACTGCGTTAACAACTACACGCTCAAGCGCACCTGGGTAGCAACCGACGATTGTGGAAACACCAAAACGGCCTTCCAAACCATTAAAGTGCAAGACCTGACCAAGCCGGTATTCACGTTTGTGCCGGCTGATACCACTGTAAACTGTAACGATATTCCTTTCCCGGATAATCCTCAGGCTACCGATAACTGTACCGCCAATCCGGTGATTACATTTGTTGGAGAAACCATTTTGGGTAGCATGAGTCCTGACAGCTACACCCTGGAGCGCAAATGGACGGCTACCGACGAGTGCAACAACGTGACAACGGCTATCCAGTTGCTTGAAGTACAGGATACCGTGGCGCCAGCCATTACCTGCCCGGACAATATTGACGTAGACGCCAATGGCGCAACATGCTCAGCCATTGTAAGCTTCAACGATCCGCTGACAGCCGACAATTGTGCCGCTACATTGAATGTAGTTTCTACAGCTACCTCAGGTCAGGCGTTTGGTATTGGCACCACCATTGTAACCATGCAGGTGACAGACCCAACGGGCAATAGCGCATCCTGTACCTTCATGGTAGTGGTTCGCGACACCACCCCGCCCGTGCTGCTGAATTGTCCGCCGGATATAACCGTAACTACTTCTCCAAACACCTGCGATGCTCAGGTGAACTGGACTGCTCCAACAGTAACAGATCCCTGCGATCAATACGCCATTACGCCAACGCCAACCATTGCAAACGGTACCGTATTGCCCACCGGCATTCATCCCGTGGTGTATACCGCCGTGGACAGCACAGGCAACAGTACTCAGTGTAGCTTTACTGTTACAGTACGCGAAGAAGTGCCACCGGTGCTGCTGAATTGTCCGACCGACATAACCGTGACCACCACGGTTTGTACGGCTGTAGTGAGTTGGACGCCTCCGAACGCCTCCGACAACTGCGGCCTGGATACTGTATTTGTCAATATTGAACCAGGTTCTACTTTCCAGGAAACAACAACATTGGTACAATACACTGCTGTAGACGAATGGGGCAACACCACTACCTGTACCTTTAATGTAACGGTAGTAGACCTTGTTCCTCCGGTATTCAGCGGTTGTCCAGATGACATTGAAGTCAATGCTGGCGTATGTTTTATTCCAATTTCCTGGACACAACCAACGGCTACCGATAACTGCGATGCCGACCCAACGGTTTACTCCATTCCGGAACCTGGCGATGCATTCCCAGCCGGATTTACCACTGTACACGTATTTGTGGTGGATCCAAGCGGAAATCAGGACACCTGTACGTTTGTTGTGCATGTGATTGGTCCACCCCTGGGTTTGGTTGATTTGCCCGGCAATCAGTCGTTCATTGGTTGCGATGCTATTGCAACCTGGATAGCACCCAAGCCAACCGGCGTATGCGGCCCATACGAACTGACCTCGAACTGGGCGCCTGGCGATACCTTCCCGATTGGAGTAACGCCGGTGACATACACCCTGACGGATACGCTGGGGCAAATGATTACCCACACCTTTACCATCACCGTAACCGAATCTGTACCGCCACAATTTGTTTGCCCGGCCTCTCCAATCCGTGTCAACATTGCCGGACAAGTGATACTCGACCCATCTGATTTCATTGGTGCTACCGACACCATCAGCACCTGTGATGGCGTAGAAATTGGCTTCGGATTGCCACTGGCTACCGACAACTGTTTGCCGCCTGTGGTAACACAAACCACCGGACCGCTCAGCGACGAGGTGTTCAATCTGGGGGCACATCTGCTGTCGTTCCTGGCTACAGATTCTGCCGGAAATACAGCAACCTGCGTAGTAAATCTGGAAGTGCTGCCTCTGTTGCCGCTGAATCCACAGGTAAGCGATGTGATTGCCTGCAAAGGGGATTTGGTTACCCTTTCAGCTACGCCGATCAACGATGCGGTGTACATTTGGAATGGTCCTGCCGGACCGTATCCGGATAATAACAACATTGTTATCGACTCTCTGGAAGCGGATTTAACCGGTTACTACAGCGTATACGCCAATGTACGTGGCTGTTTGACGCCAATTGATTCTGCGCTGGTTCGGATAGGTAAATTGCCGGATGCGATAGACGATCTGGATTATCAGATTGGCACAAACGAGACACTGACAGATTTCAATATCCTGTTGAACGATGTTTACGAAACGGATGATTATACCCTGACTGTATCTAGTCCTATACAGGGCTTGATCAACCACGGCAACGGAATTTTCTCCTTTGAAGCAGGAAACAAAAACACGGTGAACTACTTTATATACACCCTGTGTTCCAAAACCTGTCCGGACCTTTGCGATGATGGTATTGTAGCTATTCAGGTGCGTGAGCGTATTTGCAGCTTCATTCCGAACATCATCACCCCGAACGGAGATAACACCAACGACTATCTGGTGATTCCATGTCTGGATATTGAGCCGTATCCGCAAAACTCCCTGGTTATTTACAACCAATGGGGTGACCGGGTATACGAAGCCGCGCCATACGACAATGCGCCTGACAAAGCCTGGAAAGGCGAGTTGTTTGGTGAGCCTGGAAAAGGATTGCCGGATGCCACCTACTTCTATATCTTCAAGGCAGCACCGGATGATCCGGGCCTGAAAGGATTTATTGAAGTGTTCAGATAAGATTAAAAGTAAGAGCGTGTTTAAATTTCCATGCCTGAGCGAAAGATGAAAAATTTTATTTTAGATAAGGCACATTTTGCAGGCGTAGCAGGTAGTTACGATGAAGAAATGTAACGCAATATAAAATGAAATTTTGCGCTTGCAGCCAGGCAATGGAATTTTAAACACGCTCTAAGTTTTATCACAAGAGCCATCCCTTCGTTGGGGTGGCTCTTGTTGTTATTAAAGTTGGACCTCTTGCGAGGTCCGAGGTCTAACCCTGCGGCGGAGCAAGCTCTAAACTTCATACACCGCCCAATCAAAATGGCTATATAACATGTCTGTTTTTGCAAAAAATCGCCACGCTCGTATTCTTTTTTAGGTAGCCACCATTTTTTGCCGTTTTTTTGCTCAAAAATTTTCTCCATGCAATTTCGCAGACTACTTCCCGTATTGGTTTTACTCCTGAGTCAATCCTTGGTTCAAGCACAAATAGACTACCCTGAAGATGCATTTCGTGAGTTGCGCAGGGGCTTGGACGGTACCTGGTTTATGCCCACCGACCGTGGCGACCGCCTGGAAATCTGGTGGAAAGAAAATGATTCTACCATGGTGGGTAAAAGCATCCGGATCAAGCCAGAAAACGGCGATTCTGTGTTGCTGGAGCGCCTTCGACTTGAGTTGCGTGACACCACCATTACCTATATTGTCACCGCCCGCAATCAGAACAGCGGTCAGCCTGTTCCTTTTGTGCTTACCGAAATTGATGATGAAGGCTTCTTTGTTTTCAGCAATCCTAAGCACGACGACCCGCAAAAAATCCGCTATTTGCTGTTAGGTAACCGCGAAATGCAGGTGGAAACCATCGGCAAACGCAATGGCAGGGAGGTAAAAACGGAATACGTATTTGAACGGGAATTCACACCCGGCGCCGTGGAATTCCGCGCCAGAGCGGGTATAAATGCTCATAACCTACGCAGCACAGGTAGCTTGCTTCCTGCTTTGCCAGATCAGCCGACATTTGGCTGGCAGCCAGGATGGGAGGCCGGCGTTCAGGCCCGCTTCAAAGGCAGAGGGGGCTTTATCACTATTAACACCGAAATTAGCGCTATTGGCCGAAGAGCTCATGCGCAATCAGCATTTACTGTATATCCTGACACTACACAAATAGATTACAAACGCGATCTGAACTACCATTCCGTTTGGCTGGTGGCTTCTATTATGCCGGAAATTACCTTCCGTCGTGACGGTCGACTGTCGCTCATAGCAGGCCCATATTATGGTCGTCTAGTAGGTTTGAATGGCAAGGGCGTTCAGGAGCCAACGGAAGAGAATAAACTGTTTAAGGTGAATAACGATTTCAAAAAGAACGAATTCGGAATTAACCTGGGCTTCCAATACAAGTTGAATTTTGGTAAAAAAGACCTGGGCGGCATTCTCGGATTGCGCGCCAGCTACGGCCTCAATAATATTGACAATCTTTATTTCAGGTATTGCGATTACAACCCCGCACTTTGCAATGGCCAACTATCCTTCCTGGGCGCGTCTTTGTACTACAGTGTGAATCTGCTTAAAATTTAAAACGGCCACCGTAGGCCGTCCACCGTTCACCGTCTAAAAAATGGCTAAACAAAAATTCTACGTCGTCTGGGAAGGGCATACGCCGGGAGTATACAGTTCCTGGGATGACTGTAAGCGCCAGGTTGACGGATATAACGGGGCTAAATACAAGAGTTTTGAGAGCAAGGCAGAGGCGGAGGCCGCGCTAAAAACCAATTATTGGAAGTTCATCCAGAAGGCTGATCCAGCTGCCAAAACTTCGGCTAAACCGGCCCCTCGTTCTTCCATTATCAAGGAAAGTGTATCCGTTGACGCGGCATGCTCGGGCAATCCGGGTGACATGGAATACCGGGGTGTTTGGACCGCCGACCATCGGGAACTGTTTCATGTGGGGCCGCTTCCGGATGGCACCAATAATATTGGCGAGTTTCTGGCCATTGTTCATGCATTGGCCATGCTGAAACAGCAAAATAAACCCCAGATGCCCATTTATTCCGACTCCAAAACGGCGCAGGGTTGGGTGAAAAAAGGCAAATGCAACACCAAACTGGAGGAAACCAGTCGCAACAAAAAAATCTTTGAGCTCATTCAACGCGCCGAAAACTGGCTGGCCGTCAATAAAATTACCAACCCCATCTACAAATGGGAAACCGAAGCCTGGGGCGAAATTCCGGCGGATTTTGGACGAAAACAGTAGGGAATATCCAATGTTCAATATCCAATATCCAATGTCCAATTTCGAATGTCCAAGTGGTGCGGGGGTTTGGCGTCAGCACATTTGTTGGGCTTTACTCGCCTGAGTGGCGAGGCCAGGTGATAGCCTTTCGCCATTCAGGCGAAAACATCCAGGCAAATGTGCTGACGCCAAACCCCCGCACCACTTGGATATTGGACATTGGGTGTTGGATATTGGACATTGGATATTCCCCTCGCCATTCAGGCGAAAACATCCAGGCAAATGTGCTGACGCCAAACCCCCGCACCACTTGGTCCCGAGTACTCGCATAGGCGTTCGGGAGATTTTAACACAAGTATAGTTCTTTGAAATTTTGTCGAAAAGAGACGGAACAGAGAGGTAATTTTGGATTGCTAAAAAAATAACCAATCCCCGTTCCGCCATGGTAA